>JBFWVA010000001.1:0-88600 GCA_050246995.1 Rhodospirillaceae bacterium
CAGCCAGCCTCGCACATTCTAGAGAAATATGACCTTCCGGGCGCATCTCACCGAACCGCGGTGCGCAGGTCAGCGCCGCGCGCGACGTCCGTCGCCAGGCTTACCCCGGGAAAGTTCGACCTTCCGCCCGGATTATTTGTTCTTATTCGCTTTGATGATTTCAGTCATCGTTATGCCGAGTTTGTCATCCACGACCACGACTTCACCGCGCGCCACGAGGCGGTCGTTGAGGTAGACGTCGACCGGCTCACCGACTTTGCGTTCGAGTTCGATCACCGCCCCCCGGCCAAGCTTCAAGACATCATTGACCGACATGTTCGTTTTGCCCAGGACGGCCGAAATCTTCACGTGAATTTCGGCGACGGCATCGAGGTCCGCGACCGATCTGGGAAGGTCCGGGATATCGACCTCATCACCCCAGTTGTCCGCATCGTCGGCCACATTATTCCTGGCAATACCGTCGATCTCGTTCAGCGCCAATTCTCTGACAACCTTGCCAGACTTTTTAGCGTCGTCAGCGGCGTTCGTCATTTTTTCCTCGTACCGACAAGTATATGCGGGCATTTGCCGCAAGGTGTGAATATCGCGCGGGGTGGCGTTCGTGCGGTCAGGATCAGCGGCAGCTTCCGACTTTTCGCAAGTTGCTCAAAAAGCGTAGTTCGATCATTCGCGGCCCTTCTCTGCCGTCGGTCGCCCGCGAAGTCATCGGTGCCGACGCGGTAGAGGATGTCCGACTAGTCACGCGCGCCAGTATTAACACGTTGTTGGCAACGGATTCACCCTCGCTCTCGAATCACTCCGGCAGGCGCGGATCGAGGGCGGCGCCGGCTGGTGTAATCGTTCGTACGAAGACGTGTTTGCCTTGCTCCTGCGGCGCCACAGGATAGCCGGCCCGGAGGCGCCATAAGGTAAAGGCCGTAACGCCCCCGAGCATAATCACGAAATAGAGCGGCAGTCCGCGCGGTCCGACATTACTAACCAGCACACCCGCGACCAGAGGGCCGATGCCTTGGCCCAGCCCGTTCGACATCAATAGGCCCTGGGAGAGCGCCAGCGTCCGGGAAGCATCCGGGGCGTGATCAAGCGCGTGCGCGACCGTCAACGGGTAGAGACAAAAGAATCCGCCGAGCAGCGCGAAGCTGGCGTATAGCGCCGCTGATCGGGCTGGGTTCATCGTCAGGAGCAGCGCGAGCGCCGCGGCCGTACCGACAAAGGTAACGACGACGACGACTTGACGTCGGTCAAACCGGTCGGAGGCGTATCCTGCCGGCCACTGCCACAATAGCCCCGCGAACACGGTCGCGGCGACAAGCGTGCTCGTGCGCTCGAGCGATAACCCAATATCCCGCGCGACGTATGGCGCGAACGTCCAGAATGCCCCGACGCTCATGCCGGCGGCAAAGCTCGTGGTAAAAGCAAACGGGGAATGGCGATAAACCTCGCGCCACGCCATGCGTTCGGCCTTCAGTATTGGCGGCGTGTCGATGCGTGTCAGCATCACTGGAAGAATGCTGGCGGCGAAAAGAATTCCGCCGAAGAGAAATGGAACCGGCGTGGTCGCAGCACTTATGCCCGCCAAGAGTTGCGCTCCGCTCAGCCCACCCAGAGTGATGACCATGTAGATCGCTAACAGCCGGCCATGAGACTTCGTCCCAGCCGCGCCATTGAGCCACGCCTCGATTGCCAGAAAGGCCCCGCCGGCGGCGAAGCCATGAACGAAGCGGAGGATACTCCACGCCCAGGGAGTCGGGAAAAGCGGCAGCGCTAGAACCGAAATCAGGATGAGCGCGATCAGACCACCGAAGGCTCGGATGTGCCCGACCTGGCGGATCAGCGCACCGCCGCGCCACGCACCCACTAGGAAACCGAGAAAATACGCTGCGCCGACGATGCCTACGGAAGCGGCGCCAAAGCTGCGCACGCTCATGCTTGACGGCACCAGTCCAAGCATCAATCCCTGACCCAGAATCAGAAGTGCGGTGCCGAATAGAAGAGTGGCCAGCGAGCGTGTCAAATTTCATATCCAATAGGCTTCGACCCGCACGGCCCTGCGACGGCGAGGTTCCTTGCGCGATGGGCCAAAGTTTCCTGCGGGAGGCCGGGTCCCGCCCCGCTTAGTCTTCTAGGATCTACTGAGTTTATGTTGAATAGCCAAAAGGCCCTAGATTTTTTGCGCTCACGCTCTTCCACGAGCCGAGCGCTCCTTCGCAGAAACGTCCTCTGGCGGCGAAGGGCCGACGCTGCAGTTTTTGCGACACGCAGGAGCTGGGCCATCTCGCGGAAAATCTTGTGGAGCGTGCCGAGGAGATGCCTTTATCACGACGAGGAGCATCGCCGCAGCGGCTACCAAAAAGAGAAAATGAGAGCAAACTGTCGTCGAGGCGTCTCTGCGACGCGTCTTTCATTCTACTTTTCGATCAATTTGATCGATAGCCGCCCCCCTCGCCGGCTCTGCATCAGACAGTTTAAGCGGGCCGGATAGGCTCTCCGCCTCCGACGCATTCACGTTGTGCCGCCACGCTACCGAGTATAGGTCGAACCGCCGATCGCTTAGATTTCGTACCGTCCCGCTCCGGCGGGCCACGTCCAGGTCCTCAAGTCGTAGATCGGCAACGGCAATCATTTCCGTATTCGGCGTCGTGTCCGCCGCGATTCCGTCGCGTGCGAATCCGTAATCGCAAGGCGTCAAGATGCAGCTTTGCGCATATTGAATGTCGAGATTCGCGACGTTCGGCAGATTGCCGACATTGCCGGCCATCGCGACGTAGACTTGGTTTTCGACCGCTCGGGCCGCGGCACAGTACCTGACGCGATTATAGGATTCGCGCGTATCCGTGCAGAACGGAACGAACAGAATCTGAGCGCCTTGATCGACGAGGTGACGTGGAAGTTCAGGAAATTCACAGTCGTAGCAAACGAGCACCCCGATCGGTCCGCAGTCCGTGGGAATCACAGAAACTCTGCTTCCACCCCGAATATTCCACCAGTACCGCTCGTTGGGGGTCGGATGGATCTTTCGCTGCGTGTAAATGGCGCCATCGCGAAGGAAGACGTACGCAATGTTCTGGATGTCTCCATTTTCCTGCCGCGACGGATGAGACCCTCCGATAATATTGATGTTGTAACGCATCGATAGCTTGGTCATCGCCTCCTTGAATGGCGCGGTGAATTTCGTGAGCTCGGCAATCGAATCCTCTGGTGATAACCGTTCCTGCATGAAGGACAGGAGTTGGAGAGTAAAGAGTTCCGGGAACACCGCAAAATCGGCTTTGTAGTCCGCCGCGACGTCGACAAAATACTCGACGTTTTCCATGAATTCCTCGAAAGAACCGACGCGGCGCAATTGATACTGGATGACGGCCACTCGGACAGTACGTTTGGACCGCGTCGCGAAATCGGTGGCAGGCGCTGGCGATTGCCAGCGTGAATTTCGCCAGAGCATGAGGGTTGCGCAACCGAGCGATGCCGTGTCCGAGGGCAGGTAGTCCCTCATGACGCGCAGGACTTCGAACCCATTCCTAAGTTGAAATGACAAGACTTGATCGCGCAGCTTTCGCGATTGAACGTCTTTAATATACGCCTCGGCGCTCCCAACCTGTTTAATCCGGCGCGAAAGGCCCGGAAGGCGCCCAGCGAAAACGATTCCCTTCAGCCCTAGACGTTCGCACAAATGCTTGCGTTCATTGTAAAGACGCTGACCAATCCGTTGGCCTCGCATCTGGGGATCGACAGCTATTTCCATGCCGTAGAGGAAATCGCCGTCGGGGTCGTGCCGCGCGGCGAACCCACCGCCGGTTATTTCGCGCCAGCTGTGGTCAGCCAACGCCACCGCCTCAGGAATCCGAAACGTCGCACAATAGCCGACGACACGTTCGTCAAATATCGTGACGAATTGCCCTTCCGGAAAACGCGATATTTGCCCGCGCAACATATCGTCGGAATAAGTTGGCATTCCAGGATATGCGCGAATCATCATGTCTTGAATCTGCGGCAGGTCCGTCAGCCGCGCGTTTCGGACTCTTAGTGTTGCGTCTTGGATAGCAGTTGCCATGTTTCCTCCAGACTGATCTCCGGCTCACGCTTCGTCGCGCCTGCCAGCTTGCAGGTCTCCCAGCCTGCACGTCTCATGGATGGAGTTCACTCGCATCGGCCGCCTCAACGCCACCCCAGGCAATTTCGGTAGTCCCTGGCATGATACCAGTTAGTTATGGAGACCAAATACGAATTGGGTGCGGCATAGTTCTCTTTCGAATGTTGGCGATAAAGGCCCTCAACGGCCAGCGGGTCGATCAGCGCCTGCACCCTTGATCCTGCCTTGACGACCGAGTGAGAAGCGGCGCGCCGCGACCGTGGGATTGGAGCGGTGTCACCGGACCGACGGTATCTTGATCCACGGGAAATGAGCGACGCGGCGTATGGTTAGGTTATGCAGCATGAGAAACGACGTTCGCCGGCGCGGAGGTTATGCGACCAAATTCGGCGCCCGCTCCGCATCACCCCGTCCGCGTTTTTCACCAATCACCCGGTCTGGGCGAGGGGTTGATCCAGCGACATTTTTCCAGCACTCAACGGGAGAGGCTCAACCCTGCGCGCGGCGATGAATTCTGGCCGCGCGACCGGCGCGCCAAACGGCGATACGAGTCGATTTGATACGGCGTTATAAACAAGAAATACATTCGAGCGAGGGAACGGCGTGATATTGCCGTTTGATCCATGCATCATGTTGCAGTCAAACAGAATGACCGTGCCCGACGTGCCCGTGGCCGTGACGATCTCGTTCTCGCGAACGAGGTCAGCAAGGCTTTCCTCGTCGGGCACACCATACTCTTGTTTCTTGAGTGACGATTTGTAGTGGTCGGCCGGCGTCTCGCCGACACAGCTGATGAAGGTGCGGTGCGATTTCGGAATCAGCATCAAAGGGCCGTTGGCGGCAGTGTTCTCGGCAAGGAGAACCGACATCGAAATCGCCCGCATGCGCGGCATTCCGTCCTCCACATGCCAGGTTTCAAAATCGGAGTGCCAATAAAACTCCTTCCCACGGAACCCCGGTTTATAATTGAGACGCGACTGGTGGATGTATACGTCATCGCCGAGTAGGAAATGAGCCATGCCCACGAGTCTTTCGTCGGACGAGAGCTGGGCGATGAGGGTGCTCTGTCGGTGAACACGGAAAATAGAGCGGATATCCGATCCCCCGGGCTCTAGGATCGCTGTCTCGGAATCGATGCCAGAGTTCGGCGCTAGCAGCCGTTGAGCTTCCGCCTGGAGATGGCCAACTTCATCTGCAGTGAATAGATCCGGTAGCACCAGATAGCCATTCGCCTCAAAGTGGTCCGTTTGCTCGCGGCTTAGCGGCGCCGCCGGACTCCAGGCCCGGTACACCGTCGGATCTCTGCGCGCCTGGCGGTAGGGCTGGGGCGCGCGGCGCGAGGGGTAATAATCTTGCACAGTATGGACAATCGGATCAGGCATGGTGAGCGACGCCTAGAATGGGGTCCGCTTCAATGGGATAGGCACCAGTCTCGTCGTGAACTTCGCGCCCGGTTACCGGTGGGTTGAAGACGCAAGCGGCGACGATGTCGGTCGCGGGTCTTACGACATGACGATCGTGATCGTTGAGAACGTAGAGGACGCCCGGCTCAAGCGTATGGGTCTCACCGGTCCCGAGGTCCTCGATCACTCCGCTTCCCTGGAGGATGAACACGGACTCCAAATGGTTCCGATAATGCATGCGCAACTCCTTGCCTGCGTACATCGTCGTAATGTGGAATGAAAAACCCATTCCGTCGTCCTTCAACAGGAGGCGCGCACTCTCCCAGCCCGGGGTTACCACATTACGGTCGGAGGCGCGGATCGCGCCGAGTGTGCGGATAATCATTTAACTGATCCTTATGCTACCGCTTGGGCCTTGCGGGCTCCGAGGGTTTCGCGCACACACCGTTCGAGTATGTCGAGTCCCAAGGAGAGTTCGGACTCCTCAATCACCAGCGGGGCAAGAACTTTCACCACCTCGTCGTGCGGGCCGCTCGTTTCGATGATGAGCCCCAGTTCGAACGCTTTCGATGTGATCTGCGCGGCGATTTCACCCGAACCGGTATTCAGGCCTTGCATCATCCCGGCGCCACGCATCGAAAGCGCGTGTTTCGCTGCGATCTGGCTGAGGCGCTGACGTAAAAATTCACCGCGCCGTTTGACTTCGCCGGCGAACGTCCCATCTCGCCAGAAATGGTTCAGTGCCGCAGCCGCCGTCACGAACGCATGATTATTGCCGCGAAATGTACCGTTGTGCTCGCCCGGAGACCACTGATCGAGATCCGGCGAGAAGAGCGTGACCGCAAACGGAAGCCCCATGCCCGAGAGGGATTTCGCAAGCGTGACGATGTCCGGCTTAATGCCGGCTTCCTCGAAGCTGAAGAATCCGCCACAACGCCCACAGCCGGCCTGAATGTCATCGACGATCAGGAGTGCACCGTGCTTTTTTGCCACGGCGGCTATATTGCGCAGCCATTTCGGCGAGGCGACGTTCAGGCCGCCTTCGCCCTGCACCGTCTCCAAGATGATCGCCGCCGGTGCGTCGAGCCCGCTCGACGGATCGGAAAGCCGCTGGTCGAGAAGCTTGGCGGTATCAACGCCCGGACCATAATAGCCGTCGTATGGCTCATGGCTGACGTGCGTGAGCGGAATACCGGCGCCGCCCCGCTTGGCGGCATTACCGGTACACGACAAGGCCCCGAGCGTCATGCCGTGAAAGCCGTTCGTAAAGGCGATCACGTTTTGACGACCGGTCACCTTGCGCGCGAGTTTGAGCGCGACTTCGACGGCATTCGTACCGGTGGGCCCGGTGAACATCATGCGATAGGAAAGGCCGCGCGGTTTTAGAATGCACGACTCAAAGCTGGTGAGAAATGCCGCCTTCGCTTCGGTATGCAGGTCGAGACCGTGCGCGATTCCGTCGCTTGAAATATAGTCGAGCAGCGCCTGCTTCAAGACGGGATGGTTGTGACCGTAGTTGAGCGTCGAGCAGCCCGCCAGAAAATCCAGGTAGCGCCCCCCGCGGTCATCGTACATCCATACGCCTTCGGCCCGACCAAATTGCCGTGGCATGGAGCGCGAGTACGTTCGAACTCGGGATTCGAGCCGTTCATACACGGACGTATCGGGCGCGGTCGGTGTGGGTAGGGGATGGAGTTTCATGTAATCTCTCCTGGGTCGATTTTCGTATCAGGGCTCGTCAACGAGGTGATGGCGATAGGGCCGATTGAGACGAGATGCTCGGTGTCGTGTGCCCCGCCAAAATGGGCTACGCGCTCGAACAGCGGCTTCCGGGCGAATGAAGCGTTGTGGCGGCGCGCCAGGGCGCCAAAAAGCGCCCATGAGGCGGCATTCCCTTCCGTAATCGTCGTCGCGATATGCAGCGGTTCGCCGCCGCGGCCGGCGCAGCGCGCGATCAAATGATCGAGCATTCGGCCGCCAAGACCGGTTCCGCGCGCGTGGGCGGCGACGGCGACCTGCCAGACAAAAAGTTCATCGGTTTTGTCGGGGGGGCGAAAACCGGAAATCCATCCCGCCAGACGTCGGCTGCGTTCGGCGACGACGCAGGTTTCGGCGAAATAGCTGCACTGTAAGAGGTTGCAATAGAGTGAGTTGGTATCAAGCGGCGGGCATTCGGCAATCAGCCGGGCGACGTCGGCAGCATCCGCGCTGGTGGGCAATCTGAGGGTTTCGTCATGCGCGGGCAAAGCCGGCGCGGGCGAAGAGGGGATTTCCTCAATGTACGGCTGACTCGCCGGGTGAATAATGATTCGCTCTCCGAAGTATAATTGCGGACGTTCTAGCGATTAGGGTGTGGGTTGTAAGCGCCATGGCCATGATATGCAAGAAAAATATGGTAATTTTGCGCACCTCAGGCTCTGACCGTTTAGGCAAAACTCCTGCTAAGTTTATAATATAATTCTGTTTCCGAAGAATAATCGGACGTGCCTAATGTGGCCGACGGCGAGTATTTTCGCGCTATGAACCGACAAATCACCCAGGCTGTGCTGATGGCGATTCGACGCGTGCTGCGCGCCACCGACCAGGGTGGGCGCCGGCTTGCGGCGGCCACCGGACTGACGCCCTCGCAACTGATCGTGCTTCAGGAGATCGAGCGGCGCGGCGAGACGACGCCCAGCGTTGTGGCGACGCACCTGCAGTTCGGCCAGGCGACGGTGACAAATATTGTCGACCGGCTGGAAGAGGCGGGCCTGGCGACTCGTCAGCGCAATGAGCGCGACAAACGCCAAATGCTGCTTCGCGTCACCGGCGAAGGCCAAGCGTTATTGGGAAAGGCGCCGGATTCTTTGCAGGCGCGATTTCAGACGGGATTCGAGCGCCTTCCGCCCTGGGAGCAGGCAATGATCCTTGCCGCTTTAGAACGGCTTGGCGAACTACTGGATGCGACGGATATTGATGCGGCGCCGCTGTTGGACGTCGGGGTTATCGACCGACCTGTCGAAGACGAGGTCCGTTCGCCCGCGGGCTGAGGACGAGAAACCGCGCCTATCATGCGTTTAGCGACGATGCGTGATCGCGATGTGCCGGAGCGATTTGCCGGCGGTCTCGGCCACGAACCACAAGGCCACCATGCCGACGACACAGCTTCCCATCATGTAATACGCCGGAATCATCTGATCGCCGGTGCGCGTAATGAGCCATGAATTAAGGGCTGGCGCGGTGCCGCCAAAGACCGACGTTGCGACATTATAGGCGATGGCAAAGCCCGCGAACCGCACCGGCGTGGGAAACATGGCGGGAAAGGTAGCCGAAATCGTCGCCAGCTGCGGCACATAGAGCAACCCCAACACTAAGAACGCCGCGACGGCTCCGACCAAGCTTAGACTCATGAGATGGTAGAGCGGAATGGCGAGAAAAAAGAGACCTATCAGAGAGGCCCACCACAGAGGCTTCCTTCCAAATCTATCGGACGCCGCGCCCGCGATCGGCAGGAAGATCATCATGAAAAGCATACCGACGATGGGAACGAAAAGCGCCTCCTGGGTGGAGAGGCCAAGACGACGCTCAAGGTAAGTCGGCATATAGCTCAGCAGCGTATAATTCACGACGTTGAGCGCGGTGACGAGACCGCCCATCACAACGAGCGGCCGCCAATAGAAGCGTATAATCTGGGTAATCCCGATTTGCACCGACGTATGATCGACCTCTGCTTCCATCTCTCGGAAGACAGGGGTGTCTTGGATTCGCGCGCGCAGATATAACCCAGCGATTCCGAGAGGCGCGGCGACGAGAAACGGAAGGCGCCAACCCCATTCGTGCATGATTTCGTCGCCCAATAGGACTGAAAAACCAAGCATCAGAAGCGCCCCGGCACTGAAGCCGGCAAGGGTGCCGACCTCGAGGAAACTGCCAAAGAAGCCCCGCCGGTGATCGGGCGCATACTCGGCCATGAAGGTTGCCGCTCCGCCGTATTCGCCACCGGTTGAGAATCCCTGAGCAATGCGCAGCAGAATGAGCAGGGCCGGCGCCCAAATTCCGATGGTGTCGTAAGATGGAACGAGACCAATGAAAAAAGTGGCGCTGGCCATGATCAAAATCGTGATCGCGAGCACCGACTTACGCCCGACGCGGTCACCGAGCGTTCCCCAGAAGAGTCCGCCGAGTGGCCGCACAAGGAATGAAATAGCAAACGTGGCCAGCGCGAAGAGCGTCGCTTCCTGGGTGTTTCCTGGAAATAGCGCTTGCGATACGTAGGTCAGGCCATAGGCGTAAATGCCATAGTCAAACCACTCCGTGGCATTGCCGATCGCGGACGCGGCGACCGCGAGTTTGACGTTGGCCGCCGGGGCGGGCTGTTCAGTGCGATGCTCATAGTCGCCTGCCAATGCGGACTCCCTCGTTTTCTTCAACACCTTACGGCATCAGATGCGATCGCAGGCCAAAGCGATCAGGCATGAATTGCACGCGCCGTTCTCACTGTGCGTAACGTGGCTGGCTGGGGCACAACGGAAAATACGCTGTGCCGAATCGTTCCAGCCATAACACCACAAACATAAACGAAGGTGAGCGCGAAGTCCGCATCGTGCCACAGTATCGTCTTTCACCGCGCGCAATATCGGCTTTCGGCGGGTTTCAAATGTTCGCGACGAGCTCCGCGGCGCCTTTGACCGTCAGCTTTCGTATTGCGTAATCTCGCGCTGCGCCGACGCAGATTACGGAGGCATACATATGCATATGGCGGCAATCCAATCTCCCCAGCCCTGGATCGTATTGGTGGGGATTTCGCTCGCTTTTCATAACGTCGCGGACGCCCTCAGTGTCATCAGCACTACGGCCGCCGCTGCGGAGCGGGCTATAGTAACATCCGAAGAAGCGAGTATATCGGATCAGGAGCTCGAATCTTTCGCCAAAGCTAAGGCGAAGGTTGATGAAATCACAGCATTCTGGGCAGAATCAATTGAACGCTCGAGCGCTCGCGAGGTCCTGCAAGGGGTGCGCGACAATGAAATCGAAATCGCTGTCGGACTCGAGGACCTAACTCTCGACCGGTACCGCGAGATTGAACAAGCGGCGAAGAAGAGTGCGGAATTAAAAGAAGCGATCGATATGCTCGCCGCCGATGAGTGACGGTTCGTCAAACGACACCCTCCATTCGCATTTAAGGTGACTCACCAATACCTCCGCACCGCGTGTTCGGAAGGCGGCGGGAGTGACAAACTGTGGGACTTGGTGACGACTTCGAATCCCCACCGACGCCATTCTTGAAGAGATAGCCAACACCTGGAAGGTGGCGGTCAGGCTCTGGAGCGTTCTAGCTTTGGAGAAAGTCAGACCGTCATTCGAGCTTCAGCGCCTAGGTCAGGTCAAAACCGTCAAAAAGCGTCCTCACAAGCGCGAAAGTTCGTGAGTCGAGCGACCTACTCGTACGCAACAATCCAAAGCGCCACGTATGTGTCGTGACCAGAAGACCGCGACGTTTACTTCAATGTAAACGTCTGATTTCGGGCCGATGCGGCTCACGCGACGGCTGCTCAAGAATTTCTCTGACTTTCTCGGCGAGTTGTTCAAACGTGAAGGGCTTCATCACGACTTGGATATGGGGATCGAGCATCCCGTCATGCACAATCGCGTCCTTGGTATAGCCGGTCGTGAAAAGCACCTTGATGTGTGGGTACTTACGCTGGACTTCATCGGCGAGCACCTTGCCGCTGCCGTCGGGCATCACGATGTCGGTAAAAAGCAAACTTACGTCCGGGTGGTCTTCCAGATACCGCAACGCGGTGCGCACACCCTCGCAGTGGCGCACCGAGTACCCCAGCTCGCGCAGCGTATCCACGGTCATGCGGCGTACGTTGTCCTGGTCCTCGACAACGAGGACAACTTCCTCCGGCTTCCCTTGTGGAACCACCTTCGGCGCGGTCGCGTCCGCGGCGATGACGGCTTCCGTTTGTGCCTGACGCGGGAGAAAGATCGTCACTGTCGTCCCCTGGCCGACCGCGCTCTGGATTTCGAGATGGCCACGGGACTGCTTGGCGAAACCGTAAACCTGGCTCAAGCCCAGACCAGTGCCTTTACCCACGGCCTTCGTCGTAAAAAAAGGCTCAAACGCCTTGGCAAGAATTTCGGGGCTCATCCCTTGCCCGGTGTCCGCAACGCTGATGGCCACATAATCCCCAGGCGGCGGAGCGTCGGGCCCTTTCAATTCAGCGTCGGTCAGACGCGCATTTGTCGACTTAATAACGAGCTTACCACCGCCCGGCATGGCGTCCCTTGCATTCACCGCGAGATTAAGGATCGCCGTCTCGAGTTGCACCCTGTCGGCATAGACGTGCCAAGTGCCGGGGGAATTGATGATTTCCAAGTTCGTGAGCTCGCCCAGAGTCCGGCCCATGAGTTCGGACATCTCGAAGATCAACGTCGTGACATTAAGCGGGACCGGCGCCAGCGGTTGGCGCCGGGAAAAGGCAAGGAGCTGCTGCGTTAAATTGGCGGCGCGGCGAGCCCCTTCCATCGCCCTGTCCGCATACATCTCGAGCTCCGCGCCCCCGGCGGCGATGCGGCGCTTAAGGATCGAGAGGCTGCCCATGACGATCGCGAGCATATTATTGAAGTCGTGAGCAATGCCGCCTGTGAGTTGACCGACGGCTTCCATCTTTTGGCTCTGCCTGAGCGCTTCCTCGACTTTGCCGCGCTCTTCCATCTCGGCGAGAAGCTTGGCATTGGCGGCCGATAGCCGCGCGCGGGCAGTGCCGAGGACGCCCACGACGAAAGCCGCCATGCTCAGCAGAAGAAGGCCAGCGCCATAGCGCGGCAGCCGGCGCGCGAGCGGTTCAGTCATGGCGCGCAAATAGACTGTCCCAATTCTTCTGGCGTTATGCTCGACAGGAACGACGGCCGTCAGAAAGTCGGAGTCGTGCGCATATGAATCCGGCGGCGGGCTCACCGGCACGGGTTGCTCGCCGCTGCGGATGTATTGAGCGACAAGAGCTCCGGCAGAATTGTAGACCGCGGCCTGAACCACTTCCGGATTGACCTTCAGCGCGTCGAGATATTCCTGGGTCGCTTTCCTATCGTCGAAATCCAGAGAGGCGGCTTCGCTGGCCGCGAGGATTTCCGTTTGGAGCCTCACCTCTCTCAGCGCTTGCTCACGGTAAAGACGGTCATCGTACACGGAGAGCGCCACGCCCGCGGCAAGGAATGCCCCGGCAAGGATGTAGCCCGCGGCGGACGACAACTTTTCGTGATCGAAAAGAAATTTCAGAGGTTTCATATGAGCTTTCCTACCGCGACCGGCGGACGGTCGTCGCCAAGCTCAAGAGCTTTGAGCTAATGGCCAGCTTCACGTCCGAGGCGGCCTGTTCGTCGATTTCGAACCGCACGCGGTCGTCACGTAAGACGAAATTAATAATGCCACGCCGAGCGCCTTCACCGATCCCGTCGGTGATGGTGAGGACGGACTTTCCATCATAGCCGGCGAGCTGCGTATCCAAGACTGCTCCCGTGGGCCCCGAAAAATACGCGACATGGCAGACAGACGGGTCCGCTGCCGCCAAACGTTTGATCTCGATGACGTGCCCCGCGACGCGCTCGCCGGCGGTGACTTGATCCAGCGCTCCGCCGAAAGGATCTCTTCCCACAACACAGATCGTAAGTGGGCTGGCGGGAGAGGCAAAAGCCGCGGCCGGCCATTCAACGTAATCGGCAAGCTTATAAAGGTAGGCCCCTTTTATCTGGTATTCGCGGGTGAGCGGGTCCGCGCCGTAAGCGCGAGGGGGCCATAGGGCCGAAATCACAGCAGCGCCAAAAAGCAAAGCCGAAAGGGCTTGCCAGCGCCATGTAGCCGTCAAACGCTCAGTGCCCCGGCGGCCACACGTCGCCGACAACGCAAGAGCTGGCCGAGCCTCCTCGCCCCGTTTCTTTTCTGTATCTCTGCTCAACGCCCCTGATCCATTGCGACTACGGCCCTTAGGTCCTTTCGCCGATCTGGTAAAGCGGTTGAAAGCGCCTACCTTACAGCCTGCCCACGTCTACCCGTATCTAGCGAAAAGGCCGGGGAACTTTCTCGCGACCCATAACGTTGTAGAGGAGAGCCTTCGCAAGTAGCACGGGACAGCGACTCCCGTCACGCTTGCAACTTTTGACGACCTTACTGTTGTGTGCGAGTTTTTCCCCACACAATCAAGGTCGCCGACCAACGGCGCCAAAGTTAAAGTGGGATGGAACGTATGTACGCGCGTGCTTATCGACCGGCACTGGTGAGCGCGCTAGCGCTGCCACTATTGGTCCCCGGTGTGGCGGAAGGATCGGATTTCGGCTCCATTGCCGATCTCAAAAATCTTTCCATAGAAGAGCTCGCCGGTCTTGAGGTGTCGTCCGTCTCCAAGAGGGTGCAACCCATCAGCGACGCCGCCGCGGCGGTCTACGTCATCACCAATGACGATATTGTGCGCTCCGGGGCGGCGACCATCCCCGAAATGCTGCGCCTCGCGCCCAACCTCGACGTGGCGCAAATAAACGCCAGCGAGTATGCGATCTCCTCCCGCGGCTTCAACAACAACATTGCCGACAAATTATTAGTCCTTATCGACGGCCGTTCGGTCTATACGCCGATCTTCGCTGGCGTTTATTGGGACATGCAGTATGTCCCGCGCCAGGACATCGAACGCATCGAGGTGATCAGCGGTCCCGGCGGCACTCTGTGGGGCGCAAACGCCGTGAACGGCGTCATCAATATCATCACACGCTCCTCGCGTGCGACGCAGGGTGGCGTGGTCGACGTCGGTTTCGGCAATCAGAACCGGCTTGCCGATATCCAGTACGGCGGACGCATCAACGAAGGCCTGACGTATCGCCTTTATGGAGATTTTTCCGCGATCCTTCACAACGACTTCGCCGACGGCACAAGCGCGGGTGATGGGTGGCAAAAGGGCCAGGGCGGCTTCCGGGCCGACTGGAGCCGGGACAGAGACCTCATCACGCTGCAGGGCGACCTTTTTGACGGCCGCAAGAATCAAGCCGGCCCAAACGATCCAAAAATTTCGGGCGGCAACCTGCTTACACGTTGGACACATGATTTCGCAGGCGGCTCCGCCTTGCAGATACAAGCATACTATGACGAGGAGCGCCGGACGTCTCCCGGCGGCGCCGCCGGTGAAGGCAACTATCTCACGAGCTACGACATCGACGCGCAATACAGTTTTGACCTCAACAGCTGGAACTCGGTCGTCTTGGGCGGCGGCAAGCGGATCGATGAATTCAGGCTCGAGGGCCAACCGGCATTCTTTTTCAACCCGGGCCGCGACACGCTTCATTATTGGAACGTGTTCGCCGAAGACACCATCTCATTGACGGACACACTGCGGCTGATGGCGGGCGTCAAGATTGAGAAGGACGCCTATGTCGGGGTGCAACCCCTTCCCAGCGTACGCTTGTCTTGGAAATTCGCGCCGACGCACATGCTGTGGGCCGCCGTGTCACGGGCGGTGCGAGCACCGACGCCCTTCGACCGGACCCTCCAGGCCGGCGGCCCGCCTGCGCTTCTCGTCGGCGGCGCAAATTTCCAGTCGGAAAAACTCGTCGCGTATGAGGCCGGCTACCGCGGCCAGCCGACCGACGACACATCGCTTTCGATTTCGGGATACTATAATCGCTACACATCGATGCGCAGCGAAGGATTCACGGCAACCTTTTTCCCAATCGAGTTCACCAACACCGCGCGCGGAGAAACGTACGGCGTCGAGGTCTGGGGGAGTTATACACTGGCGGATTGGTGGACCCTTGCGGCGGGATTCAAAGTCCGCGACCAGGATCTGGTCTTCGATATCCCAATCTCGAATGGACCTTTGGCAGACTTCGAGAGACAGGTCGCTCCGCTCCTTGTGAGCCAAGCCATCGGATTTACGGGTAACGACACGTCCCACCAATTTTCCGTGCGCTCGTCCATGGTGCTGCCGCACGACGTGACTCTGGATGCGGAAGTTCGCAAAGTTGGCGCCCTGCCAAACCCGGCGTTACCGTCGTATGTGGAACTTACCGCCCGCATCGGCTGGAAGATTACCGACGACCTCCGTCTGGCTCTTTTGGGCGCAAACATGCTGCATGCGCGCCATGTCGAATTCGTAGCGAATGGCCCTGCGGTCCACTTAAAGCGCAGTGTGATGCTCCGGGCACAAAGAACGTTCTAGAAGCAGCCGCATCGCCAGTGACGTTGCTAGTTACAGGGTCGCAGGCCCGCCAGCGAAAGGATCTGGCGTATGAGCATGCAAACACCGGCCACGTAATGCGGATAGGTCACGCCGCTAAAGCTTCTCGTCGGCCGGAAACGAGCTTCTTTACATAGTCTGGCCAAGTCAGGCCCCAACTGGGTTTTGTTAAGGCAGAGGATCCGCAGTTTACCGAAGGAGCTCTTTGAGGGACTCTTAGCCAGCGACGCAAGGCTTCTACAAGGCTTCTACGTGAGGAGTTCGACATCGAATGGGGGCCATCGTGTTGGAAACTTCCCGCACGTTTTCACACACGTGGGTTTCGTCAACATCGCTATGAATCTTGTGAATAGGCAGCGGCCAGCCCAGCCGCGATCAAAGAAACTCGCGCCTCGATAAATACGCTGCGTAAACACCTCCATATTATTGGGGTCGCCGGGGCCTACAGCGTCATTGCTCCGCCAAGCTTTCCCGTCATTCGTTTCAGAAGTCCTGGCAAAAGTTCTTACAACCGGCTGCCTTGGATCTGCCGCGGATTCTCAGAATTTTGACACTTTTTGAACGCCCTGCGCAGAAACCTCAGTAAGCAACCGAAAAGGAGAGGTGGCACGAGAGTTGCAACTGTCGATGCACTTCGGCGCCAATGCCGGAGTGCAAAAAGGAGATTGGATGATGATGGGCCGTAAGTCGCTACTTGGGACTGCCGTTACCGCCGCGATGCTCTGGGCTAGCGTCGCTTCTGCCGCGCCGATTATGGGAAGCAACGTCGACAGCTCACTTTTCAGTTCGACGATTGGCAGTGCGAGCGGTTGGACATATTCTGGCCAAAGCGCGGGTGCCTTTTCAGGCAGTGGCACGGCGACGCTAATCAGCCGCGCCTCCTCCTATTCAAACAGTTTTGGCTTTTCAAATCTTAGTCACGGCGGCCGTACCTCTGTGTTTGGCAATAGCGCGAGTGCCGGCGCTAGCATGGCGGTCTCGGGTTACGACCCGTCGTACCTGTTCTATTTCCAAGCCGATGGAGCAGACGCTTTCATTTTCTCCGATGATAACCGTCAGTATACCGATGGTTACGACAGCGGATCTTTCCCAGGTGAAGAACAGGGCGGCATCGACATTTTCTTCAATGCTGCGATGAGCAAGTGGGCATTCTTCTTCGATGACGCGGGTGGCGGCTTCGGTGGCGTCTTCGGCGACGACGACGATTACGACGATATGGTTGTCACCTTCCAAATGGATGCGGAAGAACCAGCGGAAGAACCAACCGGCGTGCCGGAGCCGACGTCGCTCCTGCTCCTTGGCGCAGGGCTACTCGGTGTCGGCCTTCGCAGGAAGATCAAAGCGAACGCCTTAACCGCGTAATTACGATCCGGGCGGGGTCGTTAAACGCCCCGCCCGCCTGCCCGCTATCATCAATTTCAGCAGCCGTCGTCCCAGGTGAGTTATGCTTTCAATAATTCCCGACGCCGTGGCGATAACGTGGTGCTGTCTGTCGCTTTTCGTTTGCTGCGCTTATTTGCCCATTCCTTTGTGAGTCGTAATCCAACTCACAAGCATCCTGTGGCGCCCTCGTGGTGATCGGGCTCTTTCACGCCTTAAGCCAGCATGCCGCACCGGCCTTCACCTCACTCAATATCCTGCAGCGCATCCCCCAGCGCGCTCATCAGGCCGTCGATTTCCTGCTCCGTGCTGATGAACGGCGGCGCGAGTTGAATCGTGTCGCCGCCGTAGCGAATGCAATAGCCCTTCTTGAGCATTGCCATGGCGGCCTCGTAGGGCCGCTTCGCCGGCTCGTGCGGGGCGGAGGCTATCGTGAGCCCCGCGGCTAGCCCGTAATTGCGGATATCGAGCACGTGCTTCGCGGTGCGCAGTCCATGCACGGCGCGTTCAAAGTGTGGGGCAAGCTCCTGCACGCGCTGCATGGAGTTATCGCTCTCCAGCAAATCCAAGGTCGCGATCGCGGCGGCGCAAGCGACGGGATGCGCGGAGTAGGTATAGCCGTGCGGGAACTCGAGCATGTAGTGGGGCGCGCTCGTCGCCATGAACGTCTCGTAGATCTCCTTCTTAACGACCACGGCGCCGAGCGGCTGGACGCCATTCGTGATCTGCTTGGCGAAGTTGATGAGATCGGGCGTGACGCCAAAGGATTCCGCCGCCGTCCACGTGCCGCACCGGCCAAAACCGGTAATGACTTCGTCGAAGATCAGAAGAATATCATTGGCGTCGCAAATCTCGCGCAGGCGTTGGAGATACCCTTCCGGCGGCACGAGGACGCCGGCGGATCCCGCGAACGGTTCGACGATCACGGCCGCGATGGTCGAGGCGTCATGCACATTGATGATGTTCTGCAATTCATCGGCGAGGCCGACACCTGGGAAGTTGTGACCGCCGTCGCGCGGCGGCAGGCCGCGGAAGAACGACCCATTAGGCGGTTGGGTATGTGGAAGGTGATCCGCCTCGATCCCCTGCCCGTAGATTTTGCGGTTCCCCGGGATGCCGCCCACCGAGATGCCGCCGAAATTGACCCCGTGATAGCCCTTCGCGCGCCCCACGAAGCGAGTCTTGCCGGCTTTTCCCTTCGCGCTCCAATAGGCGCGCGCCATCTTCAAGGAGGTGTCGGCGGCCTCGGATCCGGAGTCGGTGAAGAATACATGCGCCAGTCCCTCCGGCATGCGTTCGACAATGCGGTTGGCAAGTTCGAACGACAACGGATGGCCATATTGGAAGTGCGGCGCGTAGTCGAGGATCGCGATTTGATTGCTCACGGCTTTAACGAGTTCCGTGCGCGCATGGCCGAGGCCGGTGCACCACAGGCCGGACAAGCCGTCGAACACCTGACGCCCGTCGTCCGTGGTGAAGTAAGCGCCCTTTGCCGCTGTGAACAGTCGAGGGTTGGTCTTGAATTCCCGATTGCCCGTCGTGGGCATCCAATGGGCGCTCAGCCACGCGGCATCGGTACGCGATGTGGACGGCGAATGCGGCGACCTATCCATTTAGACGCTCCTGGGGAATATCTTTTTCGGAGATTCTAAACGAACCGGCAGTTATGGCTAGGGGGAGGCGTCTTATCCGGTCGGGCTTTTCAATCAACCGGGCACTGACGATACCAGCGCGTTCGAAATTCGCGGGCACGTCTACGCTGAGGGGAATAGAGCCGGAGTTCAGCGTTTAATTCCGCCGCATCCCGGGCGCGCGCGGCTGACATCATGGTGAGATGCACCTCCCAGGCCGACGCTGTCTTTATAACCGTGCGAATGAAATCTCGGATATCAGGCGCCGGCACAGGAGCGCCGGTTAATGGCAGGGCTCAACTAATGACAGGTGTCCAATGCGATCTGTCAGCAGGCAATGGAGCCACTCCTTCAATTCAGCCGGCGACCGCAGGCCAAAGCGAGCCGCCGCAGCTTTCTCCTTTCCAACATAAATGGAGATACCTCCCCGCGCATTTACTTCTCTAAAGGCCGCTTCGTCGCTGACGTCATCGGCCACGAAGACAGGAATGCGGCGCGCGTATCTGCTTTCCCGCATGAATCGTGCGATAGCGAGATCCTTTCCGGCGCCACGTGGCTTGATTTCAAAGCCATTCCTGATCCTAAGGATCTTAAGCACTCCCTGGCCGCGTATGGCCGCTTCTTCAGCAAGCACCTCCGCTTGGCATGGTGTTAAATCGGATGCGCCATAATGGAATGCGAGCGACTGCGGTTTAATTTCTACAAATGCCCTATGAATTTTTGCGGCACGCCGCAAAAGTTGATCCGCCGCCTTTGAAACGGCTCTTGCGTGCGGCAATGCGCTCAGAACATCGCCGTCGAAACGGCACTGTTCGCCATGGCACCCGGCGGCGTCGCGCCCCTTCCATTCGCAAACACGATCTATGAATAGCAGCTTCCGACTGCTCACAAGAGCACAAGCGCCATCGAGTTTGGAGAACAGCCCATCTAAAATGGGGAGTAGCCCGCGCGATGCGGTATCAAGCAAAGCCCCGTCAATATCGAGAAATAGCGCCCAGCGGCTTTGTACGCCCAATGGTATTGGCGGCGGATTCAGCACGGCGTCACATCCCCATTCTTACAACTGCGAACTTTCGCTTACGTCGCTCTCGCTTGGATATCTGCAAAACAGGGGGCCAGGCGATGCGGTGTACTACAAACGACGGTTTCCATTGCTGTGGGTCGACGGCTTTGCCTGGAATTCGCGGCTCGCGTCTTCATCATCATTGGAGACAACCGCGGAAAACTCGATACGGTCGCGCGGCAGGCTTTCCGGATGCTCGGTCTGAAGAAAGCCAAGCATCTTCTCCCGGACCTCACAGCGCAGATTCCACGCGTCGGAACTATTTCGAGCGCTCACGAGCATGCGAAGCTCTACCGTCGAGTCTTTGAATTCCGTCACTTGCAAATTAACCACCGTGCCGTCCCAAAGGCTGGAACCGCGCACAATCTCTTCCAGCTTTCGTCTCAAAAGGTCGACAGGCGCCAAGTAGTCGACCTGCAAATAAATCGTCCCCAGGATCTGCGTTGCCTCTCTCGTCCAATTTTGAAAAGGCTTTTCCATAAAGTGCGAAAGCGGCACCACGAGGCGACGAAGATCCCAAATCTTAATGACGACGTATGTACTGGTAATTTCCTCGATCCAGCCCCACTCCCCTTCAACTACAACAGCGTCGTTGATTCGGATGGGCTGCGTGATCGCAAGCTGTATGCCTGCGATCAGATTTGAAAGTACAGGCCGGGCGGCAAGGCCAACGACGAGGCCGGCCGCTCCCGCTGACGCAAAAAGGCTGATGCCAAACTGGCGTACGGGCTCGAATGCCATCAAGGCGGCGGCAATTGTGATTAACGCGACCAAGAGGTCGATCGCGCGCCGCAAAATACGAACCTGCGTGAAATGTTTCCGCGCCTCAAGGCTCTCCCCACTCGCCTGCTGATATCTCCTCAGATAGAACCCGCTCGCGACGTCGATAGCGATTGTCGCCGCCCATCCCAGCAAAAGTATTACTGCAACGCTAAGAAGCTTGGATGTGGGGCTGCTGAATTGCTCTGGAAAATAGGGCAGTTGCGCCGCAAAATTCAGCGCGATTAATACAAGCGTCAAGCATCCCAGCCGGCGCGCGCGCAGAAAGAGCGAGCGCAGGTAGGTCGTTTTTCCGTTTGTCGCGGCCAGAATTGCTCGAGATATCAGCGCATAGATCAAAAGCCCGACGGCGATGGCAAGCATCGCGATACCGACGCCAGCCACCCAATCCGGAACAGCTTGAAGCAAGGAAAAGATATCGTTCATGCTCAACCTCGAAGCGCCCCGTCACGCGAGACGCAACGACGCAGGGCGCCCGCCGCTTCCAGGCGCGACTCAAGCGCGATTATCTTGCGGTGTTCTCCGTCAATCTCGCGCGCCGCGTTCGCGAGCTCTTCACGCAACGATCCACGGTGATTCTCAGATTTGAGGAGGGCCTTATTCGCGGCGACGTGTGCCGCACGACATTCCGCCAGAGCGGTGCGCAATACCGTCGCGTACCACGCCACGCCCACAAGCATCAGGACGCTCAACAAGAAGCCTATGCTTGCTGAAACTCCTACAATTTTCGCCATCGATGATCCCAAAGAAAATCTGAGCCACACCGGAAAATCGGTGGGCGATTACCTAAAGACGTCAGCGCTCGTGCGAGCTAACGCCGGCAGCACATAGTTCGGATTAATTGGGTGCGCCGATCGCGGGCGGCGGTGAAATGCGCTGCTGTAGATAGGTAGCCAGCACAGCAACGCAATGACGTCAGGGCTTCACGAAGATCTTTCGTCATCGGGAACGCCTCCTCGTGCAATGCGGCAGCCCACTTTCACAAATGCCGGCGATGGCGGCATATTTATTTTAACCGTCAATGCAAAATACGTTTGCGCTAGAGTGGTGTCAACCTTGAATGGCCATTTTATCCATAATAATAAGGGAATTGTGTAAGGGAGTCCCTTAGCTGTTCCACCTTATTTATTTCAATATTCGATATATAAACGATGCAACCAAAAGAGTTGATAATGGAAACGGGTAACGCGGCACTTACAGCGCTTCGAAAAATTATTCGCGCGACCGACTTCAGCGCTAAGAATCTCGCGCGCAAAACGGAACTGACAACCTCGCAGCTCCTTGTGCTTCAGCTTCTTGAAGCTGATCGCGAAATGAAGATTGGCGATATCGCGAAACAAGTGAATCTTAATCAGGCGACGGTCACGACGATCGTAGACCGGTTGGAAGAACGTCATCTCGTGAAGCGTCACAAAGGGAGACAAGATCGCCGGCAAGTTTTCGTGCGCCTGACGGCGGGCGGTCGTGATGTGCTTGGACAGGCGCCTAAGCTATTGCAGGCGGTTTTCCTGGAGAATTTCTCGCGACTGGCCGATTGGGAGCAAACTTACATATTATCGGCGCTCGAACGCGTCGCCGCTCTCATGAATGCGACCTTCCTAGATGCTTCTCCCGTGCTGGATATTGGCGCCGTCGACCGCAAGGCGGAGATGCCCACCGGGTCCATATCGAACAAATAGAAATGCAAGGAATGAGACCCCGGCGTTTCGCCCAACCGTTGCAATTGATCGAGAAACCTTATTTCACATCGGGAGTTACAAGGACGGCCCTTTGCAGCAATGACTAACCGCATGTCACCAAACCCCGACCGCCTTCTTATCGGCATTTCACCTCGCATTCTTCGTGACCCGCCAGGGCGCCTCGGTTTCGCAGGCAAGACGCTTCAATATCTTGAACAGTCGGTCGCACACTGGGTGATGTCCCTTGGCCAGCTTGTGGTGATGATTCCGACAGTGGAGCGCGGGGGCCTCATCGGGCGCTCTCAGATCGACGTGAGTGACTATGCTCGCGCGCTCGATGGGCTGATCCTCCAAGGCGGCGCGGATATAGATCCTGGCCATTACGGCGAGGCATCGCTGCCGCTTCTAGGACCCGTCGATGCCATTCGCGATGCCTTTGAACTCGAGCTGGTTCGGGAGTTTGTGGCCACGGGAAAGCCTGTTTTTGGGATCTGCCGGGGGTTGCAGCTTATCAATGTGGCTTATGGCGGAACGCTTTTTCAGGACCTTCTGCATCAAGGGGCTGCCGAATTTCCCCACACCTCTGAAGCTTATGACGGCCATACGCATGGCCTCACGTTTACGCCTAATTCTTGGTTAAGCGCCCTTTATCCCAGCGCCCTCCACCCGCGCGTGAATTCAATCCATCACCAGGGCATCAAGACACTTGGGCGGAATTTAACCGTCGAGGCGACTTCGGAGGACGGCGTTATCGAAGCCGTGCGCGGCACCGGTCCCTCTTTCATTTTCGGCGTACAGTGGCATCCAGAGTTTCACACAGCCGGAAACCTCGCGGCATGCCCCGGTTTGCTTGCTTCCAATCCGTTAATGGAGGCCTTTCTCTCGGCCGCCCTTGCGCGCCGCGAGACATAGATATGACTTCGCGCTGCGCTTGGGCCGCTAGGCCGCCGCCGTGGTCTCCATGAGCCAGTTCACCACGGACCGCAAAGCCTGGGGGCGCGAGCCGCCTTGACCACGTATTTCATCATAGATCGCGATTTGATGGTCTGCACTCGTACCGCGGATTACGATATCCTGCGCATACTCGACCTCCGCTAGGCAGTCCAACGCTTCCGCGTCCGGGCGTATCAGTGCGATAAGGCGGTCGACGGCTTCCGGGAGAGGGACTAAGCGGGCTTCGTTGATATCGATGAGCGACCCCTTTACGCCAAATCGCTGGGCCCGCCACCGATTTTCTTCAACGACGTGGCGCGTCACGGAATCGATTTGAGCATTCAGTTCGGGCATGCGGACCGCACATCGCACAAGGCAACGGAAGAGCGCGGCCAAGCATAACGAGTCCTCCACACGCGTGCAGCTATCGGTGACTCGCAACTCCACAGTGGGAAAGCGTGACGATGGCCGCATAGCCCACCAAATATGGCTTTCATCCGGTATAGCGCCCGACGACACCAGCGCATTGATGAAGATGTTGTATTCCCCGTCGTTGCGAAAGATCGGCGGCAAGCCCGTACGCGGCAACTCATCATAAGCGGCCAATCGGTAGCCCTTCATGCCCGTACGTTGCGCCTGCCAGAAAGGCGATGACGTGCTTAACGCGAGAAGTACCGGAAGGTACGGGAGCACCCGGTTGATAATATCAATACGGCTGCTTCCGAGGGGCGGCTGCACATGCACATGCATGCCGCACAAAACATTGCGCCGGCCTACGATCTGCAGCTCATTTTGCATTTTCACGTAACGGTCTCGCTCCGTAATGCGCTGCTCCTTCCATACGGCGAGAGGGTGCGTTCCGGCAGCGGCAATTCCCAATCCATGATCCGCGGCGATTTTCGAAAGCAGACGCCGCGCGCGCGTAAGCTCATCACGGGCCGTTTGCATGTCGTAAAGAATACTCGATGCAATTTCGATCTGAGACTGGAGCATTTCGCTATTGACGGATGCACCCAGACTTTCACGCGCCTCATTCAGGAGCGTACCTTTCGAGCGGTCGTCAAGCTGACCGGTCTTCCTGCAAACGATAAAATATTCTTCCTCAATTCCGAAGGAGTAGGCGTCGCGATTCAACGCGGACGGGGTAGACAGATCGGACAATTATTTTCTCCTTGCCGTTTATCGATCCCTGTCAATGGCACCATATGCGCTGAGGCGTAGGAGGAGCAACCCACCTCACGCAACGGTCGTACTTCGTCAGTTGTTCCCGCTAATCGCTGCGATAGGCCCGCGCTGATCCGGGGTAGACGTGCAGCCAGTCGCCATGAGCGATTTCCGACGGGTTTCTTACCCGGTTTATGGTAGGCCGCAGACACCCCTAGCAATGCTATTGGCTCTGACCGCCCGTGCGACAAATCGTTCGACCTGCTTGTTGAGAGGTGGGAGCCGAAAGGCCCAAATGACGATGGACATGGCCTCGCCGCGGACCCGGAGTAAGAGCTCTTAGGCGCGCATTTGATCGTCACGGACACTTCCGGCGCGCGGCTGCAAATCCTGCTCAGTCAGACGATTGTGAATAACGCAGATTCCATGTCGATCAACATGACCGATACTGCGCCGTGAACCCGCTTCTGCCCGACAATAACGGCGGGCTGCCCATCGGCGGCGGCGGAATCAGATACTGAAACTCCAAAGAAAAAAGGGCGCCTGACGGGGCGCCCTTTTCTCTCTCGTGAAACCCTCCTTTAGAAGGCGCCGACTTTGCCGCCGTCGGTGCGGCGGATGACGACCGTCGCGGGACGCGGGCGTCCGGCCGGATCGAAATCCGGCCAGTTGCTGACGGCGCGCGGGTTTTCCGGCGTCGGCGCGCCCCAAGCGGTCGTGGATTCACCCGGGTGCTGGATGTTCACGAACATCGTCTTCTGGTCGGGGGTCGTTGCGATGCCGGTGATTTCGGCGCCGCGCGGACCAGTCAGGAAGCGCTTGAGGTCTGCGTTGGCCGGATCGGCCGCCAGCATCATGTTGTTTTTGATGTTGGCGTAGTTGGTGCGGTTCTGCGATCCGTTCGAGATATCCGTCTGGATCCAGAAGCGACCGTCGTTATCGATCCACAGACCGTCTGGAGAACCGAAAATGTTCGACGCGTTCAACTGCACAAGCGGATCGAAGGCCGGATCGCCCGCAAGCAGGAACACGCTCCAGCGCATCGTCACGGCGGTGTGATCACCGCCTTCGTGAGTGATTTCCAGGATGTGGCCATAGGGGTTCGGCGCACGCGGATTGGGGCTGCTTGGAGCTTCCCAACCGGAACCGTTCGTGAGGGTGACGTACACATTCTGCGTACGCGGATTCACGGCGCACCATTCCGGGCGGTCCATCTTCGTGGCGCCGAGCGCATCGGCGGCCTGGCGGGTGCGGATCAACACGTCCGCCTGATCGGCCCAACCGTTTGCCACCGTTAGCGCACCCTGTCCGTGCACAAGCGGGAGCCACGTGCCGGTGCCGTTCGCGGCGAATTTGGCGACATAGAGCGTGCCTTCATCGAGCGGACTGCGGCGGTTAGCGATGGTGCCGGTGCTGAGGCTGCTGCCGGTACCGGTGTTGTGAAACCACTCCTTCGTAACGTCGCGCCACGGTTGGGCGCTTACAAATTTGTAGAAATAGTCACCGTTTTCGTCGTCGCCCATGTATACAACCGCCCGGCCGCGCGCTTCGGCGAACGTCGCGCCTTCGTGCTTGAAACGGCCCAAAGCGGTGCGCTTGATAGGCGTCGAGTTTGGGGCAAACGGGTCGATCTCGACGACCCAACCGAAACGGTTGACCTCCTTACGGTTCTTGGCGACGTCGAAGCGCTGATCGGCTAAGTGCCAGCGGTAGCCCGCACCGGCTGCCGTTACGCCATAGCGCGTTTCGGTCGCCGTCGGCGTCCACGTGGTGTCGGCGGTTCCGAAATAGCCGTTGAAGTTCTCTTCGCACGTCAGATAGGTGTTCCAGGGCGTCCAACCATTGGCGCAGTTGTTCAGTGTGCCCTTCGGCATGTTGCCCAGTTCGGACTGGAGCATTGGGTGGCTGGCCGACACCGGCCCGGAGAAAGCCACGTCTGTATTGCCGGTGATGCGGCGATTGTAGGGGCTATCAATGGTCTGCCAACGGTTGCCCACGACACCAACTTCGATCACCGTCACGCCATGCGCGGCGAGGGCTTTATTCACCTTTTCCTGCGTCATGCTCGCGGCGCCGTCCGTATAGAGCAGGACCGGGTCGACGTACTCGTGGTTCAGTACCAGGAGGCCGCGCTGGCTGGTCTGGTTGCTGTCCAGCAGCGGGAAGTAATGCATGCCGTCGTGGTGCATGCCGATTTGCTGCTCCTGCTCCGCCGCGGTGTTCGATGCGTCCTTTTTCCAGGCCGGCCCTGTGGAAAGCAACGGTTGACCCCATGGGATCAGGATTTCAGCGGTGTATCCGGCGGGCACGACAACCGTATCGGCATCGCTGGTCGGTACGGCGGCAAAGCCAAGCGCGGCGCGCGACGCGACTTGCGCCTGCACGGGCGCAGTGTTCAGCGCGGTTGCGCTCGCGCCGAGGAACGCGAGCGTTCCGGCGCCGAGGCCGCCCTCGAGCACAGCCCGGCGTGACATGGCGATGACATCGCGCATCGCTTCGTTGTGACTGGTGTTTGAGCCCTCGGGCCGTTCGTCGGTCAGCATGGAAAGTCCCCCTGTGCGCGGAGCCGCGGGACGCAGGCTCCCTTTTGGAGGGCAATAACTAAACCGTACACCGTGACAGCGGCTTGTCACTCCCGCGAAGCTTTGCAGGCGGTTGTGTGACAGTTCGTGTGCGGCGGTTTTGTAACGGGATCGCGAAACCTACCGTGCGCGCCGGCCCGGCGGCGATTTCAGATTCCATGCGATATTGGCCAGGGCCATCTCCATCGCGAGCCGCAAGGGGCGCGCGCTGCGATGCGTCTGCGCCAGCAGTTTGCCGCCTTGAAGCGCCGTCATGGCGGCGGTCGCAAGCGCGTCCGGATCGGCGCCGGACACAAGTTCACCGCGCGTTTTCATGGCGTGCAGTCCATCCGCGATGGGACGTTCCCAAAGCTGGAAGCTTTCGCTTAACAACATGCGGGCTTTTTCGGAATAGTCGGCGAGCTCGCTGGCCAGCGAGCCCAACGGGCACCCGCCGCGGCCCTCACTGCGGGCCACCGAAGCGACCACGGCCTCCCCCCAGCGTTTCAGGACACCAAAGCTGTCGAGGCGTTCGAAGGCTTCGGTCTGCGCGCCGACAATACGCGCCGTCTGCCATTGGATGACGGCGCGCAAAAGCGCGTCCTTATTGTCGAAGTAGTGATAGAGCTGAGACTTGCTGGTACCGCTGCTTTCCATCACATCGTCGAGGCTCGTGCCGCGCGCACCGCGTTCGTACACAAGGCGTGCGGCAATCTCGACGATGCGCTGGCGCGTCGCGGCGCCGCGTTTGGTCAGGACATGGACTGCGCGTTTGTTCATAAGGCGAGATCAGAGTGATGGATTTAAAATGGACTTGTAAGTCCAATTTTAGGGGCAGAGGTTTCATGCCGTCCAGAACGCTCTTCAACAGGGGTTGCCAATGTCCTCCGCTCTTTCCCGGCTGATCACCGCTTTCATCTTTGTCCTCACCGCCATATGCGCGACGACCGCGACGGCTGCCGACTATCCCGCCTACGATCAGGCGGCATTCGAGAAGGCGCAAGCCGCCGACAAGCCGATCCTCCTGTTTGTGCACGCCCCCTGGTGCCCGGTGTGTAAGGCACAGATGAAGACGATCGACCAGATCACCGCCGATCCTGCGTATAAGGACCTCGCGATCTTCCGCATCGACTACGATACTCAACCGGATTTGTGGAAGCGGTTCGGCGCCACGATGCAGTCCACGCTGATCGCGTTCCATGGCGCGAAGGAACGCAGCCGTATCGCGCATGTGGCCGAACCGGCCGCCGTGACGGACATTCTGCGCCAGACGTTGAAATAGGGATCGGCCGAATTATGGCAGGCGCTCTCCATCCCGCACTCGGCTTTGCCGCCGGCGCTTTAACGATCCTTTCGCCGTGCGTCCTGCCGCTTGTCCCAGTCGTCCTTGCGTCGGCCGCCCAGCGCCACCGGTTCGGCCCTTTGGCGCTCGCCGCAGGACTAGTGATCGCCTTCACTAGTGTGGGTTTCCTGGTCGCCGCTTTCGGTGCGGCGATTGGCCTCGACTCCCTGCTCGTCCGCAAGATAGGCGCCGCCGTTCTTTGCGTCGCGGCGGTCGTGTTGCTTACGCCGCTTCTACAAGACCGGCTTGCGGGCATGGCTGCGCCTTTGGCGGCCTGGGCAGGCGAACGTCAGGCGGACTTCGACGGCACGGGACTTGCGGGGCAGGCCGCCGTCGGTGCGCTGCTCGGCGTCGTCTGGGCGCCCTGCGTCGGACCGACGCTGGGCGCGGCTACGGTTCTCGCCGCCGAAGGCAAGAACCTCGGGGAAGTCGCCGCCGTGATGCTTGCATTCGGCCTCGGTATCGCGGCCGTACTTCTCGTGCTCGCGGGTCTCACGCGCACCCTGCTCGCGCGCTGGCGCGCCCGCATGATGTCCACGGGTCAAACCGGAAAACGTGTGCTCGCGGCGTTGCTGCTGACAATTGGCGTCGCGATCCTGACGGGAACGGATCGGCAGCTCGAGGCCGCGATCCTCGACCGTCTGCCGGACCGCGTGATCGAATGGTCGACGGCGCTTTAAAAACCGCCTCCGGCGCGCAGGATTGCCCCGGTCACGTAGGACGCCTCGTCCGACAGAAGCCATAGAATCGCAGGCGCGATCTCTTCCGGTTCCGCCAGCCGCCCCATGGGAATGCGGCTTTTGATGCGGTCGGGGCGCCCGGGTTCGCCGCCGGCCGCATGGATATCCGTGAGCGTCGCGCCCGGCGCGACCGCATTCACGCGAATGCCCTGCGGGGCCATCTCTTTGGCGAGCCCAATGGTGAAACTGTCGATCGCGGCTTTCGACGCGGCGTAGTGGACATATTCAGCGGGCGAACCCGTCGTTGCGGCGGTCGAGGACACGTTGACGATCGCGCCGGTTCCAGCGCAGCGGCGCACAAACTCGCGGGCGCACAACATGCTCCCTACCACGTTGGTCTCAAACACATCGCGCATGACATCGATGTCGAGGTCGGCGAACTTGCCGATGCGCCCGGTGATGCCGGCGTTGTTCACCAGATATCGCACCGGACCGAAGGCCTTCTCAGCGGCGTCGAACAGCCGCGCGACATCCTTCTCGTCGCCGACGTCGGCTTGGGCCGCGAACGCTGTGCCGCCACCACTCTTGATTTCCGCCGCTACGGCTTCGGCGGCGGCCTGATTGCGCGCATAGTTCACACACACCGCGTAACCACGCTGCGCGGCGAGGCGCGCGGTAGCTGCGCCGATGCCGCGCCCGCCGCCGGTGATGATGAGTCCCTGGGCCATAGAAAATCCCCTTCCGAAGGTATGGGCAGTGTGAAGGGCCCGCCCTGCTTTAGTAAAGCGCCGCTGGCGAAGCCCGGAAAAGCGAAATATCCTTGTCGAGGGCTGAAGGGGATTTGCACGATGAAAACGTTGATTGCGGCGATCGCGATTGCGCTGTCGTTTCCCGCGCACGCGAAAACCCAGGCGGACCCCCACAAGGACCTGCGCGCGAAGTTCGAGGCCAAGCTTGGCGATATCAATGAGGGCTTCGAGGGCGCGTTCAGCGCCGTGTTCATCGACCTCACGGACGGATCCAAAGTGGAGATTAACCCAAACATGGTGCTGGCGACCGCGAGCACCATCAAGGTCGCGATCCTGGTCGAGCTGTTCCGCCGCGAGGATGCGAAACCCGGATACCTGAAGCAACAGCACTCCTATGACGTTTCGGACGGTTTCGGGCGCGGCGGTATGGCCAATTTGATCGGCAAGGATTCGATGCTCTCGCTCGAGGACATCGCCAAGCTCATGATCAATCTGTCCGAGAACAACGCGACCAACATCCTCATCGACGAGGTGGGGATGGAGAGCGTCAACAAACTGACGGCGGTCATGGGCCTCAAGACCATGCGCCTGCAACGGAAGATGCTCGACCGCGAGTCTCAAGCGATGGGCCGCGAGAATATCGCCAGCGCCGCCGACGGCGCGGCCCTGATGCTGCGTATCGCAAAATGCGATCTGCCGGTGAGCAAGGAGTCCTGTGCGCGCCTCCGCGCGATCATGGAGATTCCCCAGCCGCCGCATCCCGGCAAGGATCCGATCCCGGCGAACATCCCCATCGCGTTCAAATGGGGCGGGCTCGAAGGCGTTTCGAACGCCTGGGGCATCGTTAGCGTTCCGGACCGCCCCTACATCTTCGTCATCATGACCAGCTTCGGGACCGCCAATGAAAACACGGTGCGCGCGGCCTCCGCGGCGGCCTTCGACTACTATTCCCGTCTGGCCCGCGCGAACCCTTACGGGAGCCGGGTGGCGGCCGAGGTCATGAAAAAGGTCCGCGACAAACAGACCCCTTAGCGATCTTCGCTAATAAAGTTTCTTTTTTTGGCCGCGCCTCTTGCCCGGCCCGGGGGAATCGCGCAGGTTCCCTCGCGCCTGCCTTTGGGGCGGGAAAACCACGAACCAGACGCCATGACCTTTCTGCGAATTACGAGCGTGCGAGTTACCAAGCCGGCCCGACTTACGGGCCGGATTGTTCGCATCTGCCCGCGTACTCGTATCGCATCCGAGGTCTCCCATGGTCGCCGTCTCCCGTTCGTCCCACTTCCATCGTTTCACGGTCCACTGTTCTGAATTCCAGGCCTTAGGCCGGATTCTGAAAACCGCCTTCTATGCGCGGGCCGAACCCGCCTGGGAATTCACGCGCGCCGCCGAACGGGCCTCCTTCAAGATCGATCTCGTGCTGGGCGGGCTCTCTTCGACATCGGCGGAGAGCTTCGCCGCGCAGGTCAAACGTCTGCCCGCGGTGACCAAGGTGACCTGGGCCGGCCTCAAGGCCTGTGGTTTAGGGGCCGGGAGTTAGGTATCCTCCCGTCAGCCGGTGGTAACGCTCATGGGGGGATGTTCGGGCCGGCGCAAGGGCATCCGTCCACTTGACCCACCTATTCCGTATTTGTCCGGCCGTCGCCGCCGTGTGCCTCTTGAGCGGGCCGGCCTTGGCGCAACGCGCCTCCGAGAACGTCGTCGCCAACGCCGAGGACGCTTTCGGCTCGTCCATCGGCAATGAAAGCATCGGACTCTACAGTTCGACCGACGCGCGCGGTTTCAGCCCGAAGGACGCGGGCAACATGCGCATTGAAGGGCTGTACTACGATCAGCAAGGCAGTTTCGGGTTCACGAACCAGATCACGCGCTCGACCACGATGCGCGTCGGGTTGACGGCGCAGTCGTATGCCTTCCCGGCCCCGACCGGCATCGCCGACTTCCGCCTGCGCCTTCCCGGTGACAAGACCGTGAAAAGCGTATCGGCTTACTACGGGCCTTATGCGGCTTACGGCACGCAAGCCGACGTCGAGAGCCCCCTCGTCGCGGGCAAGCTCAGTGGTTTCCTGAGCGTCGCGGGCGGGCAGAAGGAACTCGATTTTCACAGCGTCTTTTATTACGTCGATTACGCGGGCCTCGTGCGCTTTACGCCGACGGACCGCACCGAGGTGATCGCCTTCGGCCAACGCAGCAACGCGAGCAAAGGCGAGTCAGGTCCGGCCATCTTTACCGCCGGCGCCTTCCTGCCGCCGCTCTACGACCGTACGGAGATCTTCGGGCCGCGCTTCGATCAGGAGCGTCACCGCAAGCAGAACAACTATGGCCTCATCGCGCGCAGTGTCCTCGGCGATGCCTGGCGCCTTCAAGCCGGCCTGTTCCACTCGGTCAATTATCTCGAGAACGACTGGCAGGTCTTCTACCGCGATGTGCAGCCGAACGGCATCGGCGATGTCGTCATCCGTTCGCGTCCCGCCCCGCTTCTGGCCTCGACGTCCGGCGAGGTGCGCGCATCGGGCATCTTCACGGAAAACGAACGCCGCCACACGGTGCATTTCTCCTTCAGGGGGCGCTTGGGAGAGCGCCTGTTCGGCGCCGACCAAAATGCCAGCGCGGGACGCGCCGCTTTGGGCACGGTGTATGACGTCCCGAAGCCGGTGTTTACCTTCGGCCCGCAAAGCCGCGACGACGTGCGTCACGGCACCGCGGGCGCGAGCTATGTCGGCTTGTGGCAGGGCGTCGGCGAAATCAGCGCCGGCGTGCAGAAAGCCTTCTATCGCCGCGAGGTGGAGTATCCCGTGCGGGGACGTGTCGAGACGCGCACCAATCCCTGGCTCTACAACGCCACGTTTGCGGCTTATGTGAACGCGGCGCTCACGTTTTACGCGGGCTACACGCGCGGCCTCGAGGATTCCGGCATCGCGCCCGAGAACGCCGCGAACCCGGGCGAAGCGTTGAACGCAAGCCTCACGAAGCAGATCGACGCGGGCCTGCGTTACAAGATTGGCGCCAAAACCACGCTCGTACTCGGCGCCTTCGAAGTGAAGAAGCCTTATTTCGACCGCGACGCGATCAATGTGTTCACCCAGGTCGGCGCCTTGTCGCATCGCGGCGTCGAGATATCGCTGTCAGGCGAGCCCATCGAGGGACTGAAGGTCGTCGCGGGTGCGATGCTGTTGAAAGCGCGCGTGTCGGGTTTCACCGTGGATCAGGGCTTGATCGCCGAAGTCCCGCCCGGCCGCACGCCTGGCACCATGCGCATCAACGCCAACTACGGCCCGAAAGCCTGGCGCGGTTTCTCCATCAGCGGCCAGGTGAACTATGAGGACAGTCAATTCGCGAACCGCTTGAATACGCTGCGTGTGAAAAGCCTTACCACCGTCGATCTCGGCGCGCGCTACAACTTTAGCCTCTACGATACGCTCGCCTCGGTGCGCTTCGACGTCCAGAATCTGACCGATGAATATGTCTGGACGGTGAACGGCGCGTCCGGCCAGTTCAATCCCTCGCCCGCGCGGCGCTACATCATGCGCCTCGCCGCGGATTTCTAAGTCACCAAAATCGCCCGGAAATCGTTCACGTTGGTACGCGTCGGGCCCGTGGTAACGAGATCGCCCAGCGCGGCGAAGAATCCAAACGCGTCATTGTCGGCAAGATGCGCGGCGGGATCGATCCCGAGCGCCCTCGCACGGGAGAGCGTGTCCGGCCTCATGACGGCGCCCGCGTTGGTCTCCACGCCATCGATACCATCCGTGTCCGCCGCCAGGGCGTAAACGCCGCGCGCGCCGTCTAGAGCCACCGCGAGCGCCAGCAGATACTCGCTGTTGCGTCCCCCGCGCCCCTTGCCGCGCACGGTCACGGTGGTTTCCCCGCCCGAGATCACCACGAAGGGGCGCGCGCGTTTCTCGCCAAGCACCAAAACCGCGTGCGCGGCGGCCACGTCGCGCGCTTCGCCTTCGATGTCGTCGCCAAGGACAAGCGTCTCGATCCCGCTGGCCCGCGCCTTGAGCGCGGCGGCGGCAAGCGCGCTCTTGGCATCGGCGATGATCACGGACCGCGCGGCCCCGAGGCGCGCATCGCCGGGCTTCGGCGTTTCGTCGGCGCCCGCTTCCATATGGCGGGCCACCGCGGGCGGAAGCGGAATGCGGTACTTCGCCAGGATCGCGCGGGCATCGGCGAAGGTGGTGGGATCCGCGATAGTCGGGCCCGAGCCTACCGTCGACGGATCGTCCCCCGGCACGTCCGATATCACGAGGGTCACCACCGGCGCGGGCGCGGCCGCCAGGGCCAGGCGTCCGCCCTTGATGGCCGACAGGTGTTTGCGCACGCAGTTCATCTCCGAAATCGTGGCGCCGGACCGGAGGAGGCTTTTTGTCACCTGACGCTTATCGTCGAGCGTAAGCCCCGCGGCGGGCAGGGCGAGGAGCGCCGAGGCGCCGCCCGACATCAGGGCCAGCACCAGATCGTCCGCGGTCAACCCGCGCACGGCCTCGAAAATACGTTCGGCCGCACGCGTTCCGGCGGCATCGGGAACCGGATGGGCGGCTTCAAGGACCTCGATGCGGGAGGTCGGCGCGCCGTGGCCGTACGGCGCCACCACCAAGCCCGCGAGCGGCCCCTTCCAATGCGCCTCGGCGCTGGCGGCCATGGCGGCGGCGGCTTTGCCCGCCCCGATCACGACCGTCCGGCCGCGGGGCGGCGGGGGCAGATGGCGCGGAACCGCGGCGCCGGCCCCGGCCGCGCTGACGGCGACGTCGAACAACATGCGCAGAAGTGTGTCGGGAGCCGGGGTCATCGTGCGTCTAATGATGGCGTCTATAAGTATCTTAGCCAGGACCGCCCCGAATCCTGCTACGGTTTCGGGGGGAATATTGGGGGGGAACGACGTTGCGCCGGCCATTCTACCGCATCCTTTACGTTCAGGTCCTGATCGCAATCGCGATCGGGATCGTGCTTGGCGTCATGAGCCCCGATTGGGCGGTAGCCATGCGCCCGCTCGGCGACGGCTTCATCAAGCTGGTGAAGATGATCATTCCCTTGGTCATCTTCTGTACCGTGGTCTCCGGCATCGCCGGCATGAACGACACGAAAAAGGTGGGGCGCGTCGGCGGGAAGGCGATCCTCTATTTCGAGGTGGTCTCCACCTTCGCGCTCATCATCGGCCTCATCGTCGCCAACACCTTGCGCCCAGGGGCGGGTTTCGAGGCCGACCTTTCCCATGTGAATACCAAGGAAATCGCCGGCTACACCGCGCGCGCGCACGATCAGTCCATCATGGACTTCATCCTCAACATCATTCCGACCACGGTGGTCGACGCCTTTGCGAAAGGCGACATCCTGCAAGTGCTCTTCTTCGCCATCCTGTTCGGCTTCGCGCTGTCGGCGCTGGGGGAACGCGGCGCCGGCGTGCGCGACGGCATCGATTCCGTCTCAACCGTGATCTTCCGCATCCTCAACTTCATCATGCGTATCGCGCCCATCGGCGCGTTCGGCGCCATGGCCTTCACCATCGGCCGCTACGGCCTTGAAGCCCTGCTCCCGTTGGTAAAGCTGATCGGCTCGTTCTATCTCACGGCCGTGCTCTTCGTCGTGATCGTGCTCGGCCTGATCGCGCGCGCCGTGGGTTTCAGCATTTTCAGGTTCGTCAACTACATCAAGGAAGAACTGCTCATCGTGCTCGGCACGAGTTCCTCCGAGAGCGCGCTGCCGTCGCTCATGGACAAGCTCGAACGGCTCGGGTGCTCGAAGTCCGTGGTGGGCCTCGTGGTCCCCGCCGGCTATTCGTTCAATCTCGACGGCACCAATATCTACATCACCATGGCGGCGCTGTTCATCGCCCAGGCGACGAACACCGACCTTACCCTGACGCAGGAACTGACCTTGCTCGGCGTCGCGATGATTACGTCGAAAGGAGCCACGGGCGTTACGGGCTCGGGCTTCGTGACCTTGGCCGCCACCATCGCCGTCGTGCCTACGATCCCCATCGAAGGCATGGCGCTGATCCTCGGCATCGACCGCTTCATGAGCGAATGCCGCGCGCTGACCAATTTCATAGGCAACGGCGTCGCCACCGTGGTCGTCTCGCACTGGGAAAAGGAGCTGGACCGGACCCAACTGCGGGCGCGCCTGAGCGGCGAGCCGGCGGCCGAGGCGGTCTAGGCGAAAGCCTTCGTCGCGAACAACTGGTAGACCGGGGCTCCGCGCACGACGAACATCTTGCGCTGGAACATGTTCATGAACGCGTCAACGGCCGGCTTGGGCATGTTGAGCGGGTCCTGCTGACCCAAGGCTTCCATGCTCCAGAGATAATCGTCGAAAATCATCAAGCCGCCGACGCGGAGCAATTGGAATGCCATGACCGCATCTGTCAGCACATCCGGCGCCTGGTGCGAACCGTCGATATAGATCACATCGAACACCGGGGCCGGATTGACCACGATCAGTTTGGCCAGCGCCGGATGCGACAGGCTCTTGTGTTTGATCAGTTTCACGGGGTGCGCGACGCGGCGCTGCGCGAGCGCGACGTTATAGTCGAAACGCTTCTCGACCGCCGTCATCGCCTGCGCATTGTGCTCGATCCCGCCCTGCCAGCTGTCGACGCAGTGCAGCTCGATCGGATGCTGGGCCGCGAATTTCTCGATGAAATAGCAGGCTGAGCGGCCCTCGTAGGATCCGATCTCAAGAATGCGCTGCGGTTTATGGCGCGGCACCAGCTTGTCCCAGATCGGGACGTGCTGGACGAACCAATCCTGGGTGAACTGGAATGTGAGCGCGGCGTCGGTCATGGCGCGGCGGGCCAAAAGCGGTTGTCGTCGCACAGATGATAGAAGTCCGCCTTGTGCGCGAGCTTTTCTTTATAGAGCTCCTCGAAGTTCGCAACCGCAAGCATTTCGACGTCGTCCCGGTCCAGTTCCACCCCGATGTCATTGTAGATCTCGAGGTTGGCGAGGTTCGGCTTGGGCAGGCGCCCGGCCATGAAATCCGCCCACATTTCGCGGTAAAGCTCCTCGAATTTCGCGGCGAGGAGCGGTGTATCGAACAACACGCAGCTTGCGCGGTTCCGCTCGAGCTTGGCGCGGACGGCTGCGAGTTTGGCTTTGTCGGTCGCAAGTTCGATGGCGCGGGCGACGAATTCGTCCGGGCCATTGCACACGAGTTCGGGCAATCCCGCGGCGCTCACGAGGCTGCCGCACACGCGCGAAGCGAAACTGCGGCCCGGGAATGTCAGCACCGGCACCCCCATCCACAACGCATCGGACGAGGTGGTATGTGCGCCGTAAGGCGAGGTATCGAGGAACAGGTCCGCTAGCGGATATCGAGCGAGATGGTCGGGATTGTGCTTCTTTTTCGCGAACAATATGCGGTCCGCCGCAACCCCGTGCTCCACCGCCAATTCCTGGATGCGCGTATTGGTGGGCGGCATGCCGTCCAAAAGCCACAGCACGCTGTTCGGCACGGCCTTGAGGATGTCCATCCAGCGCCGCCACGTGAACGGCGTGATTTTGTGAATGCCGTTGAAGCAGCAGAACACGAACGCGTCTTCGGGAAGTCCCGCTTCGGCGCGGCCCGGCTTGTGGTCTGAAATTGCCCGCTTGCGGTCGTTTGGCTGGTAACACGGCAGGCGCAGAACCTTTTCCGTGTAATAGCGCTCGGAACCCTTCGGGATGATGTAGTCGTCCGCCACGATGTAGTGGTGATAAGGACTGCCCATCGTACCGGGGAACCCCAGCCAGTTCACCAGGATCGGCGCCGGACGCATCGCCAGGACTTTGGTGCGCGCGCTGTTGGTGTAGCCGTTGACGTCGACAAGGATTTGAATCTTGTCGTCGGCGATGCGGCGCGCCGCCTGCTCGTCGTTCAGTCCCGTGAGATCGATCCAGTGGTCCACGCCCGCCTTGATACGGTCCATGGTGCTGTCGGTCAGCGCGGGGCCGCAGTAGTAGGCGAAAACCTCGACCTTCTTACGGTCGTGCAAGGCGTACATCTCGGCCGTCAGGAACCCGATGGCATGCTCGCGCAAGTCCGACGACAGATAGCCGATCCGCAAGGGCCCCTTCTCGTCCTTCAACACCGCATGGCGGCTCGCGAGCGAGATCTTGCCTTGGCCGATCTGGGCCTTGCAGTAGCGGTAGGCGTTTCCGAGTTGAAGCAGCGGGTCGTCCGTCTGCGCCGCCAGCGACAAGGCCGAGATACCGTTTAGAAGGTGCGCCCGGGTGACGTTGGCCCAGGGTTTGATCACCGGCCAGCGGCATTGACGCTGGCGCAGGCTCACATAGTGCTGCAGCGCGTCATGCTGATGAGCGTTCAGCGTGAGGCTCATATTCAGCGCCTCTTCCGCCTTCGGATCGACCTGATAGCGTTCCAGCACGCGCGCGACCTGCTTGAGGGCCGCGGTCTTGAAGTCCACGTTCTCGCCGGTCACCTGTTCGAGCCGGTTCACCAGTGCGAACCAGTGATTGACCCCCTCGCCGGCGGCGCCCATGCGTTCGCACACGTGACCGAGGTTGATGTAGGCGGGATAGAAATTCGGATTGACGCGGATCGCGTCCAGCATCGCCGCCTTGGCGCCGGCCAGCTCACCCGCGCCGGTCAGCAGCACCCCATAATTGAAGTACACGGCATAGATCAGCGGGCTGTCGTGATTGTGGCTGATCCACTCGCGGTACAGCGCGACGGCCAGCGCATTCTCGTTGGCGCCCTGCAGCTCGCCCACGGTCCGCAGCAGCTCCATGACCGTGAGTTTCTTTTCCATCGCGCGTTTCAGCGCATTGGCAAATACGTCGGCGATCATGCGAGCAAGGCAGTCCAAAAAGAGAAAGGGCCAAACCGGTTAAGGTTTGGCCCTTTCGCTTTAAGATTTGGTTAGCAGATTAGCCGCCGAAGAGCGCCATCGTCTGCTGGATCGTCATCGCATCGACCTGCGGGCCTGTGAAGGCCAGGGCCTGGGTTTGCGTCATCGACGCAAGGGCCGTGGTCGTCAGTCCGGTGATCTGCGTGGTCGACAGCGCCTGGATCTGCGTGGCGGTGATGCCGTCGACTTGGGTGATCGTCAGGGCGCCCAGGACCACGGTGGTCAAGGCCGCGAACTGAGCGGTGCCCATGGCGCCGATCTGCGTCGAGGTGAAGCCGCGGAACTGAACCGTCGACAGGTCGGCGATCGACGTGGTCGACAGGCTTGCAACCTGCGGCGCGGTCAAGAAGCCGATCTGTGTCGAGGTAATTCCGCTGAACTGCGGGGTCGTGATACCCGACAGCACCATCGTCGACAGAGCCTTCACCTGGGTCGAGTTCAGGCCGCCCAGCTGCGTCGACGTCAGCGCGCCGAACGCGTTGGTGGTGAATGAGCCGGCCTGCGTCGCTGTCAGGCCCAGGAGTTGGGTCGACGTCAGGTGCGACAACAGCGTCGTCCCCAGCGAGTTGAGCTGCGAGGTCGTCAGCCCGCCGATATCGGTGCGGGTGAAGCCCGACAGCTGGCCCGTGCTCATGCCCGACAGCACCGTCGTCGAGATCGCCGCCTGCTGGGTCGTGGTCAAACCCGACAGCGTGGTCGACGATAGGCCCGAGAACTGGCTCGTCGTCAGGCCCTGGATATTGGTCACCGACAGACCCGCGATCTGCGTCGCGCTCAAGGCGCCCAGCTGGGTCGAGCTCAGGACGCTGAAGTTCAGCGTGCTGATGGCCGCGATCTGCGTGGACTTGAGGCCCGCCAGTTGCGACGTCGTCAGGCTGCGCCAAGACAGCGTCGACAGGAAGTTCAGCGTCGTGGCGGTCAGGCCGCCCAGTTGCGTGGACGACAGGCCGCTGAGCTGGACCGTGGTCATCGCGCCAAGGTTGATCGAGCTGAGCGCGTTGAGCTGCAGCGTGGTCAGACCGCCAAGCTGCGAGGACGTGAGCGCGCCGAAGGCCGTCGTCGACAGCGCGGCGGCTTGGGTCGTGGTCAGGCCGTCAAGCTGCGTGGTCGACAGGTGCGCAATCAGCGTCGTCGTCAGCGCGTTCAACTGCGAGGTCGTGATGGCCGCGATATCGGCGGACTTCAGGCCCGACAGCTGCGCGGTGCTCATACCCGCCAGCACCGTGGTCGTCAAAGCCGCCCACTGGGTGTTGGTAAGAGCCGAGAGCTGCGACGAGGACAGACCCGAGAACTGGTTCGTGGTCAGGCCCGCGAGGTTGGCCGTGCCGATCGCCGCGATCTGGGTGTTCGTCAGGCTGCCGAGCTGCGTCGAGGTGAACGCCGAGAACTTGGTGGTGATGATTGCGGCGATCTGCGTCGCGCTGAGGCCATCGAGTTGGCCCGTGGTCAGGTTCGAGAACACCAAGGTTGAGAGCGCGTTGATCGAGGTGGTGCTCAACTGGCCGATCTGAACCGAGCTCAGGCCGCTGGCCTGGACGGTGGTCATTCCGCCAAGCAGCGTCGTGCCCATTGCATTGAGCTGCACCGCGGACAGGCCGTTCATCTGGCTGGAGGTGAACGAACCGAACGCGAGCGTCGACAGCGAGGCCGCCTGCGCGGTGGTGAGACCGTCAAGCTGCGTGGTCGAGAGGTTCGACAGCACCGTCGTTGTCAACGAGTTGATCTGCGCCGTGGTCAGGGCCGCGATATCCGCCGAGGTAAGACCGGACATTTGCGACGTGGTCAGGCCGGCGATGATCTGCGTCGACAGCGCCGATAACTGCGTGCCGCCCAGCGCGTTCAGATGGGTCGAGGTGAGACCCGAGAACTGGCTGGTCGTCATGTTTGTGAAATTGACCGTCGACATCGCGACGATCTGCGTCACCGTCAGGCTGTTGAGCTGGGTCGAGGACAGCGAACGGAAGTTGACCGTCGTGAGTGACGTCATTTGCGCGGCGGTCAGGCCGTCCAGCTGGCCGGTCGTCAGGTTCGACCAAGCCACCGTCGAGAGGGCATTGATCGCCGTGGTCGATAGGCCGCCGAGCTGCGTACCGGTGAGGCCGGAAAGCTGCGGCGTCGTCATGGACCCGAGAGTCGTGGTCGAGAAGGCCGACAGCTGGGCCACGGTAAGGCTACCAATCTGCGTCGAGGTGAGCGCGCCGAACAGCGTGGTCGAGAGCGAGCCGGCCTGCTGCGTGGTAAGGCCGTCAAGCTGCGTGGACGACAGGTGCGCGATCAACGTCGTTGTGAACGAGTTGAGCTGCGCGGTCGTGAACGCACCGATGTCGGCGGCTTTGAGACCCGAGAGCTGAGCGGTGCTCATGCCCGAGATCACGGCCGTCGAGATCGCCGCTTGCTGCGAGTTCGTCAGGGCCGCGAACTGGGTCGAGGTCACGCCCGAGAACTGGCTGGTCGTGATCCCGCCGAAGACAGTCGCGTTGATGGCGGCGATCTGCGTGTTCGTCAGGCTGTTGATCTGCGCCGAGCTGAGCGCCGAGAAGACGGTCGAGCCGATCGCACCGAGCTGGGCGACGGTCAGGCTGTCCATCTGCGAGGTCGTCATATTCGACCAGATCACGGTCGACAGCGCGCCGATCGCGGTCCCGGTCATGCCGGCGATTTGCGTCGATGTGATGCCGCTGAACTGAGCGGTGGTCATGCTGGCCAGCGCGACCGTGGTGAAGGCGCTGAGCTGGGTCGCCGTCAAGCTGCCGAGCTGTGTGGAGGTCAGGGCGCCAAACAGCGTGGTGGACAGAGCGCCCGCCTGCTGCGTGGTAAGACCGTCAAGCTGCGTGGTCGAAAGGCTCGCGATCAGCGTAGTTGTCAGCGAGTTCATCTGCACCGAGGTCAGCACCGAGATGTCGCCGGACGTGAAGCCGGAGAGCTGCGATGTGGTCAGGTGCGCCATGATGGTCGATGACAGCGCCGCCAGCTGCGTGGCGTGCATGCCCGCAAGCTGCGAGGAAGAGATCCCCGAGAACTGCGACGTGCTGAGCTGCGCGATCGAGGACGTGGTGAACGCCTGGACTTGCGTCACTGTAAGGCTGTTGAGCTGCGCAGAAGTGAACGCACTCAGCGTCGTGGAACTGAGCGCTGTGATCTGCGTCGCCTTCAGGCCGTCGATCTGGCTCGTCGTCAGGCCGGAGACGACCAGCGTCGACAGCGCATTCAGCGCCGTGTTCGTCAGCCCGCCAATCTGCGTCGAAGACAGGCCGCTCGCCTGGGCGGTGGTCATACCCGCGAGGGATGTGGTCGAGAAAGCCGAGAGTTGCGTGGCCGACAGCGAGCCAAGCTGCGCGGACGTCAGGGCGCCGAACAGGTTGGTCGACAGCGAAGCCGCCTGCTGGGTGGTCAGGCCATCGAGCTGCGTGGTCGACAGGCTCGAGATCTGCGCCGTTGTCAGGTAGTTCATCTGCGCCGTGGTGAACGCCGCGATGTCGCTCGACTTCAGGCCCGACAGCTGGCCGGTGGTCGCCCCGGACAGCACGGTCGAAGACAGCGCTTGGAGCTGCGTGTTCGTCAGCGTGGCCAGCGTCACCGAGCTGAAGCCCGAGAACTGGCTGGTCGTCAGACCCGCGATGTTGGTCGCGCTGATGGCCGTCAGCTGGCTGGTGGTCAGCGCGCTGAGCTGCGTCGACGAGAGCGCCCCGAACGCCGTGGTCGTCAGGTTGTTGACCTGCGCCGTCGTCAGACCACGCAATTGCGTGCTCGTCATGTTGGCGAAGATGGTGGTCGAGAACGCATTGATCGTCGTGGTCGACAATCCGGCGAGTTGCGTGCCGGTGATGCCCGAGAACTGCGACGTGGTCAGACCCGACATCGCCGTGGTCGAGAACGCCGAAATCTGCGTGGCGGTCAGGCTGGCGAATTGCGTCGACGTCAAAGCGCCGAAGTTGGTGGTCGACAGCGACGCGGCCTGCGCCGTCGTCAGTCCGTCGAGCTGCGTTGACGATAGGTGCGCGATCAACGTGGTGGACAGCGTGTTGAGTTGCACGGTCGTGAACGCGCCGATATCCGTCGCCTTCAGACCCGAGAGCTGGCCGGTGGTCAGGCCCGCGAGCACGGTGGTCGACAGATGCGCCTGCTGCGTGTTGGTCAGCGCCGACATCTGGGTCGACGACAGGCCCGAGAACTGGCTGGTCGTCAGGCCGCTGATGTTCATCGTGCTGATGGCGTTCAGCTGCGTGTTCGACAAGCTGCCGAGCTGCGTGGACGACAGGGCCGCGAAGGCCGTGGTCGAAAGACCGCCGATCTGCGAAGCCGTCAGGCCGTCAAGCTGCGACGTCGTGAAGCTGCGCCAAATGACGGTCGAGAAGGCGTTGATGGTCGTGGTCGAAAGGCCTGCGATCTGGGTCTGCGACAGGCCCGAGAACTGGACCGAGGTCAGACCGGCAATCGCGGTGGTCGAGAAGTTGTTGATTTGGGTCGCCGTCATGCCCGCGAACTGCGAGGACGTCAGCGCACCGAAGTTCGTCGTGGTGATCGAGGCGGCCTGCGACGTGGTCATGCCGTCGAGCTGCGTGGTCGACAAATGCGCGATCAAGGTCGTGGTCAGCGCGTTGAACTGCGCGGTGGTCAGGGCGCCGATGTCGCTCGAGCGCAGGCCCGAGAGCTGACCGGTCGTCATGCCCGCGATCAGGTTCGTCGCGATTGACTGCTGCTGGCTGGTGGTCATGCCGGCGAGCTGGGTCGAGGAAATGCCACTGAATTGGTTCGTGGTCAGGCCGGCGATGTTGGTGGTGCTGATCGCCGCGATCTGCGTGACGGTCATCGCGCCGAGCTGGGTCGACGTGAGCGCGCCGAAGGCCGTGGTGGTCAGGTTCGCGATCTGCGTGGTCTTCAGGCCGTCGATCTGCACGGTCGTGATATTCGACAGCACGGTGGTCGTCAGCGAGTTGATCTGCGCGGTGGACAGCGCGCCGAGCTGCGAGCTGGAGACGCCCGAAAGCTGGCTGGTCGTGAGACCGGCAAGAACCGTTGTCGAGAACGACGCGAACTGCGTCGCCGTCATGCCGCTGATCTGCGAGGAGCGCAGCGCGCCGAAATTCTGGGTCGTGAACGAGGCGATCTGCGTCGCGGACAGGCCGTCGATCTGCGTGGTCGAGAGGTTCGAGATCAGAACGGTGGTCAGCGCATTGATCTGCGCGGTCGACAATGCGGCGATGTCAGCGGATGCAAAGCCGGACAGCTGCGACGTTGTCAGGCCGGAGATGATGGTGGTTGTCAGCGCGTTCAGCTGCGCCGGGCTCATTGCGCCCAGCTGCGACGAAGTGACGCCCGAGAACTGGCTGGTCGTCAGCCCGGCGAAGTTGGTCGTCGTGATCGCCGCGAACTGCGTGACCGTCAGGCTGCCGAGCTGCGTGGACGACAGCGAACCGAACGCGGTGGTCGACCAGTTGGAGATCTGGGCGGTGGTAAAGCCCCTGATCTGCGTCGTGGTGATGTGCGCGAAGGTCGTGGTCGACAGCGCGTTCACCGTACCGGTCGCGAGCGCGCCGATCTGCGCCGATGAGAGGCCGGAAAGCTGCGTGGTCGAGATATGGCTGAACGTGGTCGAGGAGAAGGCGTTGATCTGCGCGGTCGTCAGGCCGCCGAGCTGCGCCGACGTGAACGAGCGGAACGCGGTGGTGGACAGCGCTGCGATCTGGCTGGTCTTGACGCCGTCGAGCTGCGTGTTGGTGAGGCTGGCAAGGACCGTGGTGCTGAGGGCGGTGAACTGGACGGTCGTCAGGTTGCCGATATCAGTGCTGGTGAAACCGCTGATTTGGCCGGTCGAGATGTGACCGATCACGGTGGTGTTCAGCGCCCCGATCTGGGTCGCCGTGAACGCCGTCAGCTGCGTGGAGCTCAGGCCGCTCAGCTGCGTGGTCGAAAGACCCGCGAGCTGCGTGGTGGTGAACCCGACGATTTCCGCCGGATCGATCACGCTGAGCTGTGTGGACGTGAAATGGGCGAACTGCAGGGTCGAGAAGTACCCGAGTTCTGTCGACGTGCGGCCCGCCATGAAGACAGTGGTGAGGGCGGTGATGTCCGTCGTGGTTAACGCAGCAATCTGCGTTGAATTCATCGCAAGAGTAGCCATTACACGTCACTCCGTTGCGAAGCGTGTGAGAGAACGGCACCAGATTGCGGGAAATGCAGCGCGCAAAGGCTGCTCCGCGCGAACGCGGAATGCGTGACGTCAGACATACCCCAATCTCCGTTCTAGAGACGCTTCAAACTTAATGAAGGGCATTTCACCCTTCTGTCACCCGTAGTTGTTTTAGCGCAGCACAAGAATATCGACAAGCAAAAGTTGAACGCGTTTTTGTTCCATTCGACGCTGTTTTCAACTCCGTCGAAAAACATCTCTTACTCAATACGTTGGGGGATGCTTTGGGTTCAAAGCACATATGTAGTCGCCCTATTGCGCGAATACGTCAGCTGTCCGAACCCTGGCAGAACGATGAAAAATCCCCGCTTCAAACACCGAATCGCTCCCTCACCCCAGAGCGCACGATTCGGCTACCACAAACGCACTCAAACGCGACTCGGCTTTCAAGTCACAAACTTACGTACCCTACGGCTCGCGAATGCTCTCGCTCAGGCCGCGCGTGATCGGATTCAGGAAGTATCCGAGCACGCTGCGCGAGCCGACTTTGATTTCCGCGCTCATTGTCATGCCGGGAATCAGGCGCGCACCTTCGGGCAAATCCTCCAACTCTGTCTTGGTCAGTTCGACGAAGCCTTTGTGAAAAGCGCCGCTGGCGTCCGACGTCGCCGGCGGAACCACGGCATTCGAATTGCTCACCGCGCCGCCGATATAGGATTCCTCGCTGACCGAGACCAGCTTGCCTTCCAGCATCCCGTGACGCTGGTAGGAGAAACTGTCGACCTTGATCACCACGTGGTCGCCCGGCTTGGCGTAACCGACGTCTTTCGAGTTCACCATGATCTCGCCGATCATCTTGCTGTTGCTCGGCACGATGGTGATGAGCGGTTCGCCCTCGCGCATGATCGATCCGACCGAGCGCTTCGGGATGTCGACGATCACGCCGTCGTCGGGCGCCGTCACCGTCACGAGGTCATTGAGAAGGCCGGCCTTCGAGATGCCCTCGCCCACCTGTTCGGCGCTCGTGCGCGCGGTCACCAGGTCTTCCAGGATCTTCTGGCGCCAGCCGTCGACGTAAGCCTGACGTTCGGCGCGCTTGGATTGAAGGTCGTGTTTTTGCTCGGTCAGCCGATTCGCCGCGTCCTGCACGGCCTGTTCGATCTGCATGCGCGCGGATTGGGCGTTCAGGAAGTTGAGGCGCGAGCCGACTTCCTTGGCGAACATCTGCGAGCGCATCGATTCGACTTCCTTGGCGATCACGAGTTGCTTGGCCTGCGATTCGCGCTGGTCCTCGGTGGTGCGGATGTTGGCTTCGCGGCGCGAGACTTCCTCGTCGTAGACCTTGAGCTGCGCGGCGTATTGCGATTGGCGCTGGTTATACAGCGTCAATTGAAGCTGATCTTCCTGCGTGAAATTGCCCGATGCCGTGAATGGCTGGCCGTTGAGTTCGGCTTCCAGACGCCGCACCTGGGCGACCAATGTTCTTTGTTGCGCCGTCAGCGCGCCCAAATCGGCCTGCGCGAAGGTCGGGTCCAGCGTCGCGAGAAGCTGGCCTTTCTTCACGGTGTCGCCCGGGCGCACCTTGAGTTCGCGCAAGATCGTGCGGTCCATCGGCTGCATGACGATGGGCGGCGCTTCGGTGAGCAGGCGGCCCGTTCCGACGACAACGATGTCCACCTTGATGATCGCCGCCAGAAACAGCGTCAGCAGGAACATGCCCACCATGATGTAGTGAATCGAGCGCATCGCCTTGGGCGGCAATTCCTCGGCGATCTCGTCCACCGGCTCCTGGTACGCGATCGCGTCCGGCAGCACCGCCGGGCTCTCGATCAACAGTCCCGCCTGATCCAGCGCGCGGCGGCGTAATTCCCGCGCGCGGTCGGTCAGGTTTTTTAGAGGAGGGGCAAGCAGCTTAAGCATTTTCAAGATGCCCCATCTGCTGGTCCCACAGGTGTTTGTAGATCGCACAGCGTTCAAGCAGCACGCTGTGCGGGGCAAAGTCGACCACCGCGCCGCGCTCCAGCACGAGGATCGCGTCGGCTTTCACCAGCGACGACAAGCGGTGCGACACGACGATGAGCGTACGTCCGCGCGCGATTTCAGCCAGGTTACGCTGCACGATCGCTTCGCTTTCCGGGTCCAGCGCGCTGGTGGCTTCATCGAACAGAAGCAGGCGCGGACGCATCAACAGCGCGCGCGCGATCGCGATACGTTGTCTTTGGCCGCCGGAGAAGTTGGTGGCGCTTTCCTCGACCAGCGATTCATAGGACAGCGGCAGCCGGTCGATGAACTCGTCGGCGCCGGCCATGCGCGCGGCTTCCATGACTTCATGCAGCGAAGCGTCGGGTTTACCGGCCGCGATATTCTCGCGGATGGTGCCGCGGAACAGCATGTTGTCCTGCAGGACGACGCCGATCGAGCGGCGCAGGTGCGTGAGATCGACGTGGCGGATGTCGGTGCCGTTCAGGCGGATCAAGCCGTCCTGGGCGGTATGGATGCCCTGGATCAGGCGCGTGATGGTGGTCTTGCCCGAGCCGGAACGGCCGACCACGCCGATGTACTGGCCCTCTTCCACCGTGAAAGAGACGCGGTCGAGCGCGGGCGTGACGGTGTTGGGATATTTGAAGGTAACGTTCGAAAGCTCGAGCTTGCCGGTGATGAGCGGACGGATGCCGCGGAAGTTGGGATCGCGCTCCTCGGCGTGATCCATCACCTTGCCCAGCATTTTCACCGACAGCGCCGTCTGCTGGTACTCGTTCACCAGCGACACGATTTGCAGCAAGGGACCCGTCACGCGGCCCGAAAGCATGTTGAAGGCGACCAGCGCGCCCATGCTCATGTTGCCTTCGAACACTTGGAATGCGCCAAGGCCCAGGATGGTCATCTGCATGACCTGCTGCAGCCCATTCGTGAACACGCCCGCAGCCGCTCCGAAATAACCGACCGCCGCGCGGCGGCGAACCGAGGCGACGACTTTATTGTCCCACGACCGCAGGCGCGGCGTTTCCAGCGCAAGCGATTTGACCGTGCGCATGCCATGAATGGTCTCGACCAGGTCCGCCTGGCGCGCGCCTTCGGCGCTGTAAAGTTCGCCCAAGTAGCGCCGGTACAGCGGGAGCAGGCCCGCGATCACCGCGGCCATGGCGGCGGTGAAGGCCAGCACCACGAATGTCAGCGTGCCTGAATACATGAACAGGCCAATCAGCATGATCGGCATCGTCACGGTATCGAGCAGCGTCTGGAACAGGCGGCCCGTGAGGAAGTTGCGGATGCCTTCGGTCTGCTGCATGTGGCGCAGGAGCACGCCCGCGGACGTGCTTTCGAAAAAATTCATCGGCAGACGGAGAAGATGCGCGAAGGTGCGCGACGCGAGACGCGCGTCGACCTTATTCGTCGCGAACACCGTCAGGTACATGCGCATGTATTGGAAGACGCTGTCGAAGATCAGCGCGACTACGAAGGCCACAATCACGGCCATCAGAGTCTGATAGCTGTGATGCGGGATCACCTTGTCGATCATGATCTGGAACAACAGCGGCGTCGCGAACGCGATCAGGCTGGTCATCACCGCGGCGACGGCGATGTCGCGGAAATATTTTCCGTGCTTGAGAATCTCCGGCATGAACCAGAGCAAGCCGAACTTCTGGGTCTCATCGACCAGCTTGTATTTTTTCTTGCAAAGGATCAGGCGGCCGGTCCAGCTCTCCTCGAACCGTTCGCGGCGATGCAGCTGTACGCCCGTCGCCTCGGTCACCGGGTTGAGCACGGCCACCTGGTGGCCGCCGTCGTTGGTGGGCAGCGTGCTCGCGACGATCACCCAGCCGCCGGTTTTCTGTTCCGCCATCACGGGGAACGCGCTGCCGAGCGCGAGAAGATCTTCCCACGACCGCTTCTTCAGAACCTTCGCCGAGATGCTGAGATCGGCCATGAGCCGCAGCACCGAGCCGACCGTGTCGGACTCGTCGGCCTCGGCCAATTTTTCCGGCGGAACCTGGACGCCATGATGCAGTGCCACCAGGAACAGGCACCGAAGCGCCGTCAAATGCGGCGCCATCTGAACATCAGGAATATGGTTCATTCTGCGTTTATGGTTTGCAAAGGTTAAGAACCCGCCAAACCGGTGCGGTTATAGCAAAGCGGAAATGCCGGCGAAAAGAACACGGCCGTGGCCTGTTGAAACGCTTGAGGATTTTCCCGTTAAGTTTTCGTTAAGGCTCTCACCGGCCCGCGAACTTGGCCCTGAGTCGCTCCGCCGTCGTCCGCAAGGTCGGACCCCAGTCGTGAGCGTCGTTATGCGATTGGCGGATGATTCGCGGGCTGTCGTACCACAAGGACCGCTCGCCCTCGTAACCCCAGTACCAGAACTTGCCGAGCTTGGCGGGCAGCAGCACCCAGGTCTCGACCCCGACGGCGCCCGCGATGTGCGCGGTGGTGTTGGACACCGAGATCACGAGATCGCACGCGCCGATCAGCGAGGCGAGGCCGTCTATGTCTTCCTTTAGGTCGAGCCCTTCAATGTGGTGAAGCGTGATGCCGAACCGTTTCTCGAACTCCGCGCGCTCGGCCGCCGTGTTGCCATACTGCAGATCGACGAATTTGATGCCCGGAGTGCGGAAGATATCGATCCAGTCGGCGAGGTTGATGGTCTTGTTGCTGCCGATGGTCTGGTTCTTGCTGATCCATGAGATACCCACCAGCTTCTCACCCGGCGCGAGATTCATGCTGGCGCGGAAGAACTTCGACTTCGCCGGATTGACCAGGAGGTAGCGCGAGCGGTTCTTTGGGAACTTCGCGATGTCGTTGCGCAGGAACCGCCCCAGGCTCGCCGACGGGCTTTGCACGGTGATGTCGTCTGTCATGGTTTCCGGACGGGGCGGCTGAACGCCGACGCGCGGGACCACCTTCATCATCGGATATGAGCGTTGCAACAGCGGCACAAGGCGGTAGTCGCACTCCCACACCACATTGCAGCCGCGCTTCAGCAGATCCTCGGCCATGCTCATGTGCAGGATTTCGTCGCCGACGCCCTGCTCGCTCCACACCAGCATCGTCTTGCCGCGCACGTCCTCGCCGCACCAACGCGTCTTCTTGCTGCGCTGGAATAGATTGTCGGCCAGCCAGCGCCATTCGTAGTCTTCCCACGCGGTGGCGAATTCCTGCATCAACAGGGAAACCAGGCCCAGGTTCTTGCGCACCGACGCATGGTCGATCTTGAAGGACAGCGCGCGGCGGAAGGACTGGATCGCTTCATCGAAACGCGCGAGGCCCCACAGCGCCATGCCGCGGTTGCTGTGGGCGTCGACATAGTCGGGCTCCTGCGCGATGGACCGGTCGAGCATCGCGAGGCCCTCGTCGAACCGCCCCAGCTTGGTGAGCGAGTCGCCGTAGTTGTTGATGGCCTTGGGATTGATCGGCTGAATCTCGACCGCCTTTTTGAAGGCGGCGAGCGCTTCTTCATGGCGCTCCATGGAATTCAATTCGACGCCGAGGTTGTTGTAGGCCATCGGCCGGGATGGATCGAGCTTGATGGCCTTCTTGTGGACCTCGATGGCCTCGGCGGTCTTTTTCTGCTCGTAAAGACAGACGCCGAGATTGTTGAGCAACATCGCGTCGTTCGGGTTCATCTCCTCGGCCTTGCGGTAGCACGCTTCGGCGAGAGTCAAGTTGCCCGCGCGCTGCGCCTCGAGGCCGGCATTGAAGGTGTTCACGAATTCCTGCACCGCTGCCGGCATCTTGTTCGCCGTCTCCGCGCGGCGTTCGGCCCGGTTCTTGACCGCCGAGGGCAGGCCTGCGGCGCCGGGGACAGCCGTCGCCGTCTTGGCTGGCGCGGCGGGTTTGAACTTCTTTGGCGGCTGGGTCTTGAGAGAATTCATCTGCGGTGCCTCAGGCGTCGAGGGCGGATTTGAAATAGGCGATGGTTTGCAAAAGACCCTCCTCCAGCGGCACCTTCGGCTCCCACTTCAGGGCCGCGCGCGCGAAGGAAATGTCCGGCTTGCGGCGCACGGGATCATCCTGCGGCAAGGGCTTGTTGACGATGGTCGACTTCGATTTCGAAAGCGCGATGATTTTCTCGGCAAGCTCGAGAATCGTCGATTCCACGGGGTTTCCGAGGTTCATCGGACCGGTGATGTCGTCACCGGTTTCCATCAGGCGCACAAAGGCCTCGACCAGGTCGCTCACGAAACAGAACGAACGGGTTTGATCGCCCTTGCCGTAGATGGTGATGGGCTCGCCCTTTAGCGCTTGCACGATGAAATTCGACACCACGCGGCCGTCATTGGGCAGCATGCGCGGGCCGTAGGTGTTGAAGATGCGCGCGACCTTGATGCGCAGCTTGTGCTGGCGATGATAGTCGAAGAACAAGGTCTCGGCGCAGCGTTTGCCTTCATCGTAGCAGGCGCGGATGCCGATCGGATTGACGTTGCCCCAGTAGCTTTCGACCTGCGGGTGGACGCTGGGGTCGCCGTAAACCTCGCTGGTCGAGGCTTGGAAAATCTTGGCCTTGGTGCGTTTCGCCAGGCCCAGCACATTGATCGCGCCGTGGACGCTCGTCTTGGTCGTCTGCACGGGGTCGAACTGGTAATGCACCGGCGAAGCCGGACACGCCAGATTGTAGATCTCGTCGGTTTCGACGTAGAGCGGGAAGGTCACATCGTGCCGGATCAGCTCGAAGTACGGGCTCGAGAGCAGCGGAACGATGTTTTGGCGGCGGCCCGTGAAGAAGTTATCGACGCACAGGACTTCGTTGCCCGCCGCGATCAGCTTTTCACACAGATGGGAGCCGATGAAACCAGCTCCCCCAGTCACGATAATGCGCTTCACGCCGCCCCCAACTCATACGGAACCAGGCCCGTGAAAAGCCACGGCCCCGATTGGAAAATATTTCCAAACGCTTTCCAAATGGTTACGGAAGGTAAACCCTGGACACTCCCCCTACCCTCTCCACAAGAGGAGGGCGGGGCGAGCAGCGAAGCGCTAACCCTCCGGGAAAATCTTCCCGGGGTTCATCAGGTTCTGCGGATCGAGCGCCTTCTTCACGGCGTGCATGACCGCCACGGCTTCCGGGCCGTGCTCTACGGCCAGGAACTTGGTCTTCCCAAGCCCCACTCCATGTTCGCCGGTGCAGGTGCCGCCGGCGGCAAGCGTACGTTCGACCATGCGGTCGCTCATGGCTTCGACACGCGCCAGATAAGACGGATCGTTCGGATCGACCGCCACCGCCAGGTGAAAATTGCCGTCCCCGACATGGCCGACGATCGGCGCGAGGAAACCTTCCTTGTCGATATCCGCCTTGGTGGCGACGATTACGTCCGTCAGGTGCGAGATCGGCACGCAGACGTCGGTGATGAAAAGCTCCCACCCCGGACGCGCGGACTTCACCGACCACACCACATCGTGGCGCGCTTGCCATAACTTGGCGCGGTCTTCGGTCTGCGCGGTCCAGAAGAAGTTGCCGCCCCCGTTCTCGGCCGCGATGGCCTGCACCAGCTCGGCTTGTTCCTTCACGCTGGCCGTCGTCCCATGGAACTCCATGAACAGCGTGTCTTTATTGGGATATGTCAACTTGGAGTAATCGTTGACGCACTTCATTTGGATATCGTCGAGCAACTCGATCCGCGCGATGGGAATTCCGGATTGGATGGTCTGGATCACGGTGTTCACGGCGCCCGCCAGGCTGTCGAAGGAACAGACGGCGGCGGCGATCTTCTCCGGGATGCCGTGCAGGCGCACGGTGACTTCGGTGATCACGCCGAGCGTGCCTTCCGAGCCCACGAACAAACGCGTGAGGTCGTAGCCGGCCGAGGATTTGCGCGCCCGCCCGCCGGTACGGATCACATTGCCGTCCGCCGTCACCACCTGCAGCGCGAGCACGTTCTCGCGCATGGTGCCGTAGCGCACGGCGTTGGTCCCGGACGCGCGCGTCGCGGCCATACCGCCAAGCGAGGCGTCGGCGCCGGGGTCGATCGGGAAGAAAAGACCGGTGTCGTGGATATGAGCGTTCAAGGCCTTGCGCGTGACTCCCGGCTGCACCACGGCGTCCATGTCCTCGGCGTTCACCTGCAGGACCTTATCCATCTGCATGAGATCAAGACTGATCCCGCCTTCAGCGGCCATGACGTGGCCCTCGAGCGAGGTGCCGGTCCCGTAGGGAATGACCGGCGTGCCGTTGGCGGCGCACACTTTCACGATGCGCACGACCTCTTCGACGGAATTGGCGAAGGCGACCGCGTCGGGCGGCGCGGGCTTGTGATACGAAAGGTCGCTGCCGTGGCGCTCCAGGATCGACGGCGAGGTCGAGAGCCGGTCGCCCAAAAAGGCCTTAAGTGCCGAAATGGTATCGGGAATTTGCCCGCGCGATTTGCGGACGGCGGCCTTGATGGACATGACGTTCGAACTCCAGCGCGTGTCTGCCCAAATGGTATCGTACCTTGACAGGGCGGGTCAAAACCGGTGCTTTGGCCGCCCTTTATAAGCCGGAGTGACGTCGGTTTTGACGCGCGTTTCCAACCTTAAAGGCGCTCTCGCGGGCGCCTTCGGCGCCGCCGCCGACGCTTACCACAGCGCGGCCGACGTGCAGCGCGAGGTGGCTTCACGCCTGGCGCGCCGGATCGCGGCATTGACCCTGGCGCCGCGTCCGCGAGTCTTGGAGATCGGCTGCGGTACGGGGTTCCTGTACCAGGCGCTCGCGCCCGACCTGAAGGATGCGAGCTGGCTTTTGACCGATCTTTCCGAGGCCATGGTGCGGCGTGCCCGTTCCGGTCCCGCCGGACGCACCGCGCAATTTGCCGTGACGGACGGCGAGCGCCCGCCCTTCGCCCCCGGCAGCTTCGATCTCATTTGCGCCAGTTTGGTGTTTCAGTGGTTCGAGGATTTGCCGGGGACTCTGACGAAGCTCACCGACCTGCTGGCGCCCGGCGGCGCGCTCGCCTTCACGACCCTGACCGCCGAAAGTTTTCCTGAATGGCGGGCGGCGCATCATGAACTGGGCGCGCGCGCGGCCGTGCGCGGTTATCCGACGGTCCGCGAGCTCGCGCGCATGATTCCCACAGGCGCTTATGTCGATCTGGAAGCCGAAGCCGTCGCGCGGTCTTACCGCAACGCGCATGCTTTCCTCGCCCATTGGAAGGAAATCGGCACCCATGTGCCCGATACGAGCCGCGCGCCGCTCACGCCCGGCACCATGCGCAAGCTCCTGCGCAAGTTCGATCACGGCATCACCGTGACCTATCACGTCGCCTACGGCGTCACGATTAAGACGTAAGGATCAAGACGTAAAGATTAAGGCGTCAGAACTTTGACCACCGCGCCGGTCAACCGCGCGAGGTCGTCCGGCGAAATCGTGAAGGCCGGCGTCAGGTAGACAATATTTCCAAAAGGGCGCACCCACACGCCGGCATCGACGAACTTGGCCTTCAGCGCTCTCATGTCCTCGATGCGCGCAAGCTCCACGACGCCGATCGCGCCCAGCACGCGCACATCTTTCACGCCGGGAAGCGCGCGGCACGGCGCGAGCCCTTGCGCGAGGGCGCGTGAGATGACCTCGACCTGTGCGAGGCGCGGCTCTTCTTCAAAAAGATCAAGCGAGGCGTTCGCCGCCGCGCAGGCCAGCGGATTGGCCATGAACGTCGGCCCGTGCATGAGCGCGTGCGACGCCTCATCCGACCAGAACGCCGCGAACACATGGTCGCGCGCGACGGTCGCAGCCAGGGCCATTGTCCCGCCGGTCAGCGCCTTCGAAAGGCACATGATGTCCGGGACGATGCCCGCGGCTTCACTCGCGAACATCGCGCCGGTCCGCCCAAAGCCGGTGAAAATCTCGTCGCAGATCAAAAGCAGGTCGTGCTTGTCGGCGAGGCGGCGCAGTTTCTGAAGCACCGCGGGCGCGTGGAACAGCATGCCGCCGGCGCCTTGCACCAAGGGCTCGACAACGACGCCCGCAAGTGCGCCGGCGTGCGCGGCGATAAAATCATCAAGCGCCTTCGCGCTTTCCTCGTCGCGCGGCAGGTCGAGCACATAGTGTTCAGGCAGAAGGCCCGCGAACATCTTGTGCATCCCTTCGTCAGGATCGCTGATGGCCATCGCGCTGGTGGTATCGCCGTGATACCCGCCCTTGAAAGCGATGAACTTGGTGCGCCCGCGCACCCCTTTGTTGAGCCAGTACTGCACTGCCATCTTGAGCGCGACCTCGACGGCGACGGACCCTGAGTCCGTGAAGAAGACGCGGTTGAGATCGCCGGGCAGAAGGGCGGCAAGGCGGCGGGCCAGCGACAGCGCGGGTTCATGGGTAAGGCCACCGAACATCACATGCGGCATCATTTCAAGCTGGCGCATCACCGCGTCGCGGATGTGGCGATGGTTATAACCGTGACACGCCGTCCACCACGACGCGATCCCGTCGACCAGATGCCGCCCGTCGGTCAGCGTTATACGTACGCCGTCGGTGCGCGCCACCGGAAGCGGATGCGCGGCGGTCTTCATCTGTGTATAGGGAGCCCAGATGTGCGGCAGACCTGCCTCAAACCAGGCTGGCGGTCTGCGCGTCACGTTGCGTTAGGCCATCGGCTGCATGCCGAGCCGGTCCAGAAGCTCCATGTCATGGTTCTGGTCCGGGTTCGCGGTGGTCAGCAGCTTTTCGCCGTAGAAGATGGAGTTGGCGCCGGCCAGGAAACAAAGCGCCTGCGCTTCGTCGTTCATATGCTCGCGGCCCGCCGACAGGCGCACCATGGATTTCGGCATGGTGATGCGCGCCGTTGCGATGGTGCGCACGAAGTCGATGTGATCGAGCTTCTTCACGTTCTTCAGCGGCGTGCCTTCGATCTGCATCAGCATGTTGATCGGCACGCTTTGCGGATGCTCCGGCAGGATCGCCAGGGAATGGATCATCCCGATGCGGTCCTCCTCGCCCTCGCCCATCCCGACGATGCCGCCGCTGCACACATTGATGCCCGCGTCACGCACGCTGGCCAGCGTGTCGAGACGGTCGGCGAAGGTGCGCGTGGTGATGATCTTGTCGTAGTACTCGGGCGACGTGTCGACGTTGTGATTGTAGTAGTCGAGACCCGACTTCTTCAGGCGGATCGCCTGCTGCGGCGACAGCATGCCGAGGGTGACGCAGGATTCCATGCCGAGGGCTTTGACGCCTTCGATCATCGCGCAGACCGTATCCAGGTCGCGGTCCTTCGGCGAACGCCACGCGGCGCCCATGCAGAAGCGGGTCGCGCCGGACTCTTTCGCCTTGCGCGCTTCGGCCAGCACCTTCTCGATTTCCATCAGTTTGGAGGCCTTGAGGCCCGTGTCGTGATGGGCGCTCTGCGAGCAATAGCCGCAATCCTCGGGGCAGCCGCCGGTCTTGATCGAAAGCAGGGTCGAGATCTGCACTTCGGTCGGATCGAAATTCATGCGGTGGACGGTCTGGGCCTGGAACATCAGGTCCGGGAACGGCAGTTCGTAAATCGCCTTCACCTCTTCGCGCGTCCAGTCGTTGCGGACGGCGCCCAATTGATATTGAACGGCTTTAGGAGCCGCGACGGAGCGGGACGCGAAGGTGGCAACCGGTGTAGACATGAAGCGAAGGCCTCTTCTATAGGGGCATTGTCGTGGCTCGGGGGTAAAGCTACCCCACCCCGGGGTCAAGGTGAAAGCCGCCCTCTATCGTCCTCTATATATAAAGTGCATGCCCGCCCTGGACACCTTTGCCGCCGAAAAGCTGGCCCGGCTCGACCATAAGCACCTGCGCCGCCGGCTGGTCGACACCGCGCGCGAGGATGGGATTTGGGTGACGCGGAACGGGCGTCGGCTGCTTTCCTTTTCCTGCAACGACTATCTCAACCTTTCGCAGCATCCGGCGGTGAAGGATGCGGCCATCGCCGCGATCCGCGCGTATGGGGTCGGCGCGGGCGCCTCGCGCCTCGTGACCGGAAACCATCCGTTGTTCGCCGAACTCGAATCGCGCCTGGCGGCGCTGAAGGGCACGGACGCGGCGTGCGTGTTCGGCTCCGGCTACCTCGCGAATATCGGGATCATTCCCACCTTCGCGGGCAAAACCGACCTCGTCCTGGTCGACGAACGCGCGCATTCCTGCATCTGGGCCGGCGCGGAGATGAGCGGCGCGACCGTTGCGAGCTTCCGCCATAACGATCTCGCGGACGCGCGGAAAATTCTGCAAGCCCAACGCGGCGCGCACCGGCATGCGATCATCGCCACGGATGGCGTCTTCTCCATGGACGGCGATCTTGCGCCCCTGCCCGCCCTCGCGGCGCTGGCGCACGAGTACGACGCATGGCTCTTGTCCGACGACGCGCACGGGATCGGCGTCATGGCCGGCGGCCGCGGTTCGACTTTTGCGCACGCCGCGCCCGCGCATGTTCCCTTGCAGATGGGCACGCTCTCGAAGGCGATCGGCGGTTACGGCGGCTACCTCTGTGGTTCGCAATCGGTCATCGATCTCGTGAAAACCAAAGCCGCGTCCTTCGTCTATTCGACCGGCCTGCCGCCGTCATCGGTTGCGGCGGCAATCGCATCGCTCGATTTCATCGCAGCGAATCCCGAATACATAGACCGCCCGCTGAACCACGCGCGGACTTTCGCCCGCGCGCTCAATCTTCCCGAAGCCCAAAGCCCCATCGTGCCGATCGTCATCGGCGCGGCGGATAAGGCGCTGAAAGCCTCACAGGATTTGGAAGACAGAGGTTTCCTCGTCGTGGCGATCCGTCCCCCGACCGTGCCGAAAGATACCGCGCGCCTGCGCGTCGCCTTCACCGCCAATCACACCAGCGATGACGTGCAGCGCCTCGCCGAAGCAATCGCGCCTTACGTGGGACGCGCCTAATGCCCTCCTTCTTCGTCACCGCGACCGGCACCGATATCGGAAAGACCTATGTCACCGCCGGCCTGATCCGCGCCTGCCGCCGCAAGAACAGCGCCGTCACCGCCTTGAAACCCGTGGTCAGCGGTTTCGATCCCCTGTCGCCGGAAAGCAGCGATCCTTATGCCCTGATGGAAGCGCTCGATCTTCCCGTCACCAGCCTGGAGCGCATTTCGCCGTGGCGGTTCGCCGCGCCTCTCTCGCCCGACATGGCCGCGGCCCGTGAAAACCGAGAAATCGATATGAAGGACGTCGAAGGCTTTTGCCGTGCGGCCATCGCCACGCAGGAGACGGTCTTCATCGAAGGCGTGGGCGGGGTCATGGTGCCCGTGAACGCGCGCGAAACAGTGGCCGACTGGATGGCCGCGCTGCGCCTGCCGCTTATCCTGGTGACCGGCAGTTACCTCGGCACGATCAGCCACACGCTGACCGCGCTCGATGTCGTGATGCGCCGCGACCTCACTGTCGCATGCATCATCGTCAACGAGACCGAAAACAGCACCGTGCCTTTGAAAGACACCGCCGAAACCATCGCCCAGTTTTCCGGCGGCGTCACGGTCGCGACATTGCCGCGGCGGGCAACGGATGCGGATTTCGATAAGATTTTGGGCGCGCTGCTTTAACCACACCCACCTCTGTCATCGCCCGGTTTAACCGGGCGATCCATGGACCCGGGAACCGGATCAGGTATCCACGTCCTCGCAGGACAGGCCGAATTCATCCAGGCCTTGTTCCAGTTCGTCGGCCAGCAAAGGTTGCCCCAGAAGATAGCGCGCCGCGTTCTTGGCGTGTTCGTCGCGCGCGATTTCCACCGCTTCGTCCCAGTCATCGGCCGTATAAGTGCCGCGGCCGATCCAGGTCAGGGCCACCAGCTCGACCTGCTCGTCTTCATTCAGATTCTGGATGTACTCCTTCAGCTCCTCGTACTCGGGAGAGTCGGAGAGGCCGCCGTCGTCATCGTCCTCGGGCAGTTCGTCGGCGGTGTCATCGACCGCGCGTTTGCCCGGTTCATCGCCCAAGGGATTCAGGTCCGCGACCAGCTCACGGGCGCGGTGAATCACATAGCAGACGACTTCAAGTGCAATGTCCATGACGCGAAAACACAGACGGCGCGGATGTGGTTACCGTGGCATTGGACAGGATTCGTGGAAGGCTTTCAACGCCTGATCGGGCGCATCGGTGAAGATCCCATCGGCCTGCAGGCTTGCGAATAAACAATATTCCTTCGCCGCGTCGCCGCCATAGCTCGCCGGCAGGAACTGTTTTTCCGGCCGGAAGGTATAGGGATAGACCGTGAGCCCCGCTTTATGGGCACGCGCGATAAGATCCGTGGGCTTTCCGGCTTGGCCGTTCTTCACCGGCACGATCAACTCCTTCGGCGGACCTATCCCGTCGGCGTACTTCTTGATGGCCGCGAGCGCGGCGTCCGAAACGTCCGCTTTGGCGTCCAAAAGCTGAACGGCTTGGATGTTAGGCATCATCTCGTTCAGCTTCGCGACGCTATTCTTATCGAAAGACTGTGTGATGAGCGGCGAGCCGGCGCGGTCCAGCGCCCAGGCCTCCATGATCTGCACCGTCCAGCCTTCCACCGGGAAGTTCATGGCCCGGTAGTAGTCCGCGTGCTTCAGCTCAGGGAAGAACCCGACGCGGCGCTTATGCTCGCGCGACAGCGCAGCGCGCAAGGCCAGCACCTCCGCCAGGGTCGGAATCTCGTATTTGTCGTTGTGGCTCTGATCGCGGAATTTGAACGGCTGACGGGCCCGGAGTTTTTTGAACTCGTCGTGCGTCAGGTCCTCGCTGAACCATCCCTCGATGATCTTCCCGTCGATCACCTTATTGGTTTTTTTCTCCGGGAAGACTTCGGCGATGTTGGTGGTCTGGCTCAATTCGTGTTCGTGACGCGCGAACAGGTAGCCGTCTTTCGAGGCGACGAAATCCGCCTCGATATAGTCGGCGCCCTGCGCCACGGCGAGTTCGTACGCCTCGATCGTGTGATCCGGCAGAACCGCGCTCGCGCCCCGATGCCCGATGATAAGGGGAAACTTATCGCTCGGCCGCTGCGCCGAGGCCGACGTGGCCGCCACGAGCGCCGCCAAAATGATGATGTTCCTCAAGAGCATTTCAGTCCCCGCTAATCTCGCCTGAGCGAGTTTTGCATATTTTCCGGCGGCCCGTCAGCGGGTCACAACAAGATCATCCTTCCGAATCCCGCCACGGCCTCTTGGCTTTGTAACCCGCGAGGCGTTGATCGAAACCCTTTCGTCCGGGATCGGTGTCGGGAAAAATTCTTTTGATCGAATCGCGGTAATTCCCGGCGAGATTCGCCGCGGCGACAGCCTTATCGAAGTCGCCGGCCTCCGCATGCCCGGCGGCAAGAACTTCGAAAATCCGCAGCAGGCGTGTCGTGCCGGAGAGCGCCTCGGGCTTTGCCGCCGAAAGCGCAATCAACGCCTGCGCGGCGTATTGGACCGCACGAGCGCCGTCGCGGTACCCGCCGTCCGGGCAGGTTGCCAAGAACCAGCCGTACTCCAGCTTCACCGCTTCGAGGGCAAGCTCATCTTGAATGGATTTGCTTAACGCCCGGTCGTAAGCCGCCCGCGCCTGTTCGTACTTCTTCTCGCTCTGGAAAAGATAAGCAAGCTGGCCCGCGGGGCGGCCGGATGTGGGATCGAGGCTTTCGGCGGCCGTGAGTTCGGCGGCGGCTTTGTCGGCGCGCTGTTGCTTAAGAAGGGCGGCCGCCCGGATCAGCCGCAGCGTCGTTTTGTCGGCGACGCTGAGCTCGGCCCTCGTGAGCGCTTTTTCGGTCCGGCTGAAAAGCCCCGCATAATCTTCCGCGCCGAAAGCCTGATACGCATCGCGGACCTCCGGTGGTTCGGGGGCCTCTTGTTTTGGCGTCGGCTGCGATGCCGAAGATGGCGGCGGTGCGGACCGAACGGCGGCCGCCGGTTGCTCGGTTTGCGCAATGGGGGCCGGAACCGGCACGCCCGCGTCGTATTCTCCGCGACTTGCGTTATAGGCCGCGATGGTCAGCGCGACGGCGCAGCATGCGCCGAGGGCACCGAGAACCCACTTCATAAAAAAATGCCCCAGCTTGGGTTGCAAGCTGGGGCGTAGGATAAAGGACAGCCTCGGGGCCGGGAAGTCGGCGCGGGAGTTTTACTCCGCTGCGACGATCTCGGCGTTTCCTTGACGCGTGGCCATCATTTTATCGAAATGAGACCAGACGCCGTCAGCGCCGTGCCAGACGCCTTGCGTGGCGGCCTTGGAATATTCGGTGGCACGGGCTTCAAAGAAGTTGGCGTGTTCAACGCCGTTAAGAATTTGCGACAGCCACGGCAGCGGGTGTTCCTTGATCTCGAACACGGCCGGCAGGCCGAGCTGACCGAGGCGCCAATCGGCGACGTAGCGGATGTAGCTCTTGATATCGTCCGGCGTCATGCCGTTGACCGGGCCCATGTCGAAGGCGAGGTCGATGAAGTTGTCTTCCAGACCGACGACCGTTTTGCAGCAGTCGACGATATCGTCCTTCACGCTCTTGGTCAGCGTATTGGTTTCGCGGGCGAAGGTGTGGAACAGCTTGATGATGGCTTCACAGTGCAGCGATTCGTCGCGCACCGACCAGGAGACGATCTGGCCCATGCCCTTCATCTTGTTCTGGCGCGGGAAGTTGAGCAGCATCGCGAAGGAGGCGAACAGCTGCAGGCCTTCGGTGAACGCGCCGAACATCGCCAGCGTGCGCGCGATGTCCGCGTCGGTCTCGACGCCGAACTTCTGCATGTAGCTGTGTTTGTCGGCCATCGCCTTGTACTGCATGAAGGCCGAGAATTCGGTCTCCGGCATGCCGATGGTTTCCAGGAGCAGCGCGTAGGCGGCGATGTGGATGGTTTCCATGTTCGAGAACGACGCGAGCATCATCTTGATCTCGGTCGGCTTGAACACGCGCGCGTAGCGCTCCATGTAGTTGTCGTTCACTTCCACGTCGGACTGGGTGAAGAAACGGAAGATCTGCGTGAGCAGGCTACGCTCGTTGTCGTTCAGCTTGGTCGCCCAGTCCTTGCAGTCCTCGCCGAGCGGGACTTCTTCGGGCATCCAGTGAATCTGCTGCTGGCGCTTCCAATAGTCGTGCGCCCACGGGTAACGGAACGGCTTATAGCCGTGCGACGGCGTCATGAGACCCGGAAGCGTCTTCGGAGCGATGATGTTCATGGCAGGCAGTCCCTGAAGCGTCGTCTTTTTTTCTCCCCACCACCGGCGCCTCTCCCCTTGGGGAGAGAGGGGGTGAGGGTCGTTCAGATTACTGGCAAGCCAGACACTCTTCGTAGTCCGTGCGATTGCTCGTCAAAGCCTTTTCGGGCCACGCACGGGTGTTATCCGCTTCAACGCCTGCGAACGCGGCGCGTTGCACGGACTTCGAGCGCAGGTAGTAAAGGCTCTTCACGCCGGTTTCCCAGGCGCGCCAATGCAGCATCATCAGGTCCCATTTGTCGATGTCCGACGGCAGGAACAAGTTGATTGACTGGCCCTGGCACACGAACGGCGAACGGTCGGCCGAGAACTCGACGACCCAGCGCTGATCGATTTCGAAAGCCGTCTTGTAAACGTCCTTCTCATCTTGCGTGAGACCATTGAGGTGCTGCACCGAGCCTTCGCGCTCGAGAATCGAGTTCCAGGTGGCCGGATTGTCGAGCCCCTTCGAAGCGAGCAGCTTCGTGAGGTACGGATTCTTCACCGAGAAAGAACCGGACAGCGTCTTGTGGGTGTAGATGTTGGCCGGGATCGGTTCGACGCAAGGGCTCGTGCCGCCGCAGATGATCGAGATCGAGGCGGTCGGAGCGATGGCGAGCTTGTGCGAGAAGCGGGCCATCACGCCCGTTTCCGCGGCGTCCGGGCACGGACCGCGCTCTTCGGCCAAGGCCACCGAGGCGGCGTCGGCGTAGCGGCGGATGTGCTTGAACATCTTCAGGTTCCACGACTTCGCCATGGCGCTTTCGAAGGGGATGCCCTTCTGCTGCAGGAAGCTGTGGAAGCCCATGATGCCGAGACCGACCGAACGCTCGCGCTTGGCCGAGTAGATCGCCCGTTCCATCGAGGCCGGGGCGCGCTGGATGAAGTCCTCGAGCACGTTGTCGAGGAAGCGCATCACGTCCGGGATGAACTGCTCATCGGTGTGCCACTCGTCCCAGGTCTCGACGTTCAGCGACGACAGGCAGCACACGGCGGTGCGGTCGACGCCGTTATGGTCGGGGCCGGTGTGCAGCATGATCTCGCTGCAGAGGTTGGACGTGGTGACCTTCAGGCCGAGATCGCGCTGATGCTTGGGCATCTGGCGGTTCACGGTGTCGGAGAAGATCAGGTACGGCTCGCCGGTGTTGAGGCGGGTCTCGAGGATCTTCTGCCACAGCTCGCGCGCGTTGACCGTCTTCAGGATTTCGTTGGTCTTCGGGCTGCGCAGGCCGAACGGCGTGTCGTCGCGCACGCACTGCATGAACTCGTCGGTGATGTTCAGGCCGTGGTGGAGGTTGAGGCTCTTACGGTTGAAGTCGCCGGACGGTTTGCGGATCTCCAGGAATTCTTCGATTTCCGGGTGATGCACGTCGAGGTACACGGCGGCCGAGCCGCGGCGCAGCGAGCCTTGGGAAATGGCGAGGGTGAGGCTGTCCATCACGCGCACGAACGGGATGATGCCCGAGGTGGCGCCGCAGTTGCGGACCTTCTCGCCGATGGAGCGGACCTTGCCCCAGTAGGTGCCGATGCCGCCGCCATTGGAGGCGAGCCACACGTTCTCGGTCCAGGTACCGACAATGCCGTCGAGATTGTCGTTCACCGTGTTCAGGAAGCAGGAGATCGGAAGGCCGCGTCCGGCGCCCCCGTTGGATAGGACCGGCGTGGCCGGCATGAACCAGAGCCTGGAAATGTAATCGTAAATGCGCTGGGCGTGCTCGAGGTTGTCCGAGTAGGCCGTGGCGACGCGGGCGAACATGTCCTGGTAGGACTCGCCGGCGAGCAGGTAACGGTCTTCCAGGGTCGCCTTGCCAAAATCGGTGAGCAGGGCGTCCCGCGACCGGTCGATCCGGATGGACGGGACCACCTCGAGGGCGGCTGCATCTCTGGATTTAGGGGCGGGGGCCGGAGGGACCGGCTGGACGGTGGACTGGTGGGCGGAAACTTTAGAAGCGACTTCGACTGCAACGTTCATTGAGACTACCCCTCGTACGACCTAAGCCCCCATCGCATGGCTTGCCGAAAGGCAGAGAATCGTCTCCCGGGCCCGAACGCTAAGTCTTTGAAAGCGCTGACTTAACTGATTTGGGCAGAGGGTGGTTGAACCACCCCTGGCCGGCGTTGGATTTCCTGAATTCCCCTCGGCGCTCTAGATCCGGTGGACCAAGAGCAACCTTGCTACGAGATATGGTGCATCCGATTGGGGGCGCAGGGCAACGCGGAAACTTACCCAACCACAAGATTTAGATGATTGACGCATCGGGGAAACTATACATGCGACGCGTCGCTGCGTCGCACCCGCGATTGTCATGCAAGAAACGCACAGCTGAAATGAAACCTTCTTGTTTGCCGAAACGAGTGCAATGCAGCATCTTCCGGCCAACGAAACGCCCCCCGGAGTGGGCGTCCAGGGAAGGAAAAACAAGAAATGACCGATCGCCACGCTCTTTTGACATTCCTCGCCGATGAAACGCATGCGGCGCTGACCCGCGCGCACTTGGTTGGCACCCCCAGCGCGGCGCTGCTTGAAGCCGAGGAACTGATGGCGATTCGCCTGAATATCCTGCGCAGACAGGACAACGAAGCGCAGCTCGAACTGCCGCTGGACATCAAAGCCGCGGCATAAGCGGCGAGGACCACACGAAGCTGAAGGCCCGATCGCGAGATCGGGCCTTTTTCTTTTGCGCCAAAGGGTTAGATCATCCAGAAATTATATCAGAGATAATTTCCTGGAGGTTGTGCGGCGCGGCTCAGGACTCTTTTTCCGTGCACCTGTTAACCAAGATTCACCAGTCGTTAACGCGGCGGCGCAAGGATCGCCCATCCGCTGGGGCATACATCCTCCCTCCCCACACTCACCCCAGCCACCTGCGGCGGGCCTATCACCTAGGTCCGCCGCTTTCTTTTTGGTTTGTGCGCCTTCGCGCGCGCGGGGCGGCGGATCCCATCACCGCATCCGCCGCTTTTTTCTTTGAAGCGGGCGGCGCGCGCCGCAATAAGGGCACATGCTCTATTTCGCTTATGGATCGAATTTGAATCTGCGGCGCATGAAGCGTCATGCCCCGCGCGCCACGCCCATGAGCGTGGCGCGGCTCGACGGTTACAAACTCGTCTTCCGCCGCTTCATCGACATCGTGCCCGACAAGGCCGGGACGGTCTGGGGCGCGGTCTATGAGATCACGCCCGCCTGCGAGCGCGCGCTCGATGAATATGAAGAGGTCCCCACCCTCTACCGCAAGATCACCCTCAGCGTAGATGTCGGCGGCGAGATGAAGGACGCCATGGCGTATGTGATGAACGCGGACGGTCTCGCCCCTCCTGAAATCGCATATGTGACCGTGATCACGCAAGGCTACCGCGACTGGAAGCTCGATCCCGCCCCGCTCACGAAAGCGCGGATTGCGGTGCTGCACCCTCAGAAGACGCCGCGCAAACCGCAGCCGTAGGCGCCATGAAATCGCGCCTGCTGTTTTAAGATAGGCCGCCGCCGGCCGCGTCGCGCGAAGGTGCGCGTCTATAACCGCGCCGGCTCCGCCGGCGGGGCAGTTTCACACTTTTCGCTGAGCGCGGCCTGCCGGCGGAGCTGAGCGGCCGTGAACAGGCTCATCGAGGTCAGCGTCATCAAAGCGGCGAGCAGCGTCGCGCCCGCGGCCCCGACGGCGCCGTAATGCTTGGTCATCACCACAAGCAGCGGCAGGTATAGGACGATGATCACCACCGTGCCGATGCGCAGCGCGATGCCCGGGCGGCCCATGGCGAACAGCGCCGGGTCCATCGGGAAGCCGCAGATGGTCAGGCCCGCCGATCCAATCAGCATCACCAAGGGCCAGTAGGCGTCGGCAAACGCGGCGCCGAAGAACACGGTCAGGAACGGCCTTCCAAACGCCAGCGCGATCAGGAGCAGCACGATCGCCGCGCCCCCGCCCATGGCGCCGCCGCGCAGGATCAGCTTGGCGAAATCATGCCAGCTGCCCTTGCTGCCGAGGCGCGCGAACTCCGGATAAATCGATTGATTCAAAAGCTCCGCCGGCTTCGAGAGCGCCGTCGCCACGTCGCGGCCCACCTTGAACAGGCCGGCGGCGGCCGGCGCGGCCACCCAGCCGACGATGAAGGTCGAGAGCTGCGAGGGGATCATCTGCACCGAGGCGTGCAGGGTCGAGATGATCGAGAATTTCCACAGGCCCGGGTGCCCCTTGGTGATGCCCTTGAGCGACCAGGTCCAGTCCTTGAGGAAGCCCTGGCGGATCGCTTCGCGCCAGCCGAGGAACACGAGCAAGGTCCCGCCGGCGGCGCCCGCGATGAACCACGCCAGGAGATAGGCCCAGAACGGACCATCGACCAACGCCACCGTCGCGCAGCCGACAAGGCGCAACAGCGGCGTCAGCACCGTCTGCCACGCCAGGAGATCGAAGCGGTCGCACAGGCGCAAAATGCCCATCGGCGTCGCGATCATCGTGAACAGGATGAGGAAGCTATAAAGCTGCGCGTAGCGGATGACCTCCGGCGACCAGTCCACATAGGGACCGACGATGGGCGCCAGGAACCAGCCCAGCGCGAAGCCGAACAGCACGCCGACCACGTCCAGAATGAAGGTGAACTTGATGAGCGACTGGAAGGACGCGATGTCCTTGCGCTCGAGGCAGATCGCGCCGTAGCGGATGACAGCCTGCCACGACTGGAAGGTCGCGAAGGCGATCAGCACCAGGACATAGGTCTGCACCAGCACGATGATGCCGAAACGGTCGATGCCCAGCGAGTGGGCCAGCAGGGACAGCGTCGCCAGGCTGAGAAGCCCGTTGGTGGCGCGGCCCGTCAGCAGCATCCCGGCATTCTTGAAGGTGCGCCGCAATACGCCGTCCGAGAACCAGTGCAGGACGGTGCGCGGCAGATACAACAAGGCCTTCATCGACGGTTGCGGCCCCCGATCCCGCGTATCCGCGCATTCTTAAGGCGTATTAGGCCTCTCGCCTGGGAATAAAACAACGGATAAGTCTGCGCGCGCGCCCCCACTTGGCAACCGAAGGGCGAGTTGGGACGTAAATAAACGACGCGGTTTGGAGGATGACCCATATGCCGGCCTTTTATCCGCTTCTGACCCTGATCTCTATCGCCGTTTTTGTATGGCTGGCGCGGCGCATGGCCCTCGCCCGGAACCGGAATGTCCTCGGCTGGGGCGTCATCGGCGCGCTCCTGCCGCCGCTTCTTGTCATCCTTTATGCGCTGAAACCGCTGGCGCCCGAGGACGAAGGCGAAGACGAAGAGGTCGAGGCCTAAACCTACTTAGCGGCCTGTTCCAGGCTCATATAGCGGCTTAGGTGCACGTCCGTCGCGTTGCCGCGCCATCCGCTCACCTTGTGCCGCACCAAATTCCGCGTCGCGCCGGTGTACAGCGGAATGATCGGCTGGTCGGTCAGCATCAGGGCTTCCGCCTCCTTCAGCACCTTCGCCCGTTCACCGAGATTTGAGGTCTGCGCGGCCTGGCGCAACAAATTATCGTACGCGGCGCTGTCATACTTTGCGTAATTCGACGCCGTGCTGGTGGATTCAAGCACCGAGAGGAAATTGGCCGCGTCGTTGAAGTCGGCGAGCCAGGCGACAAACGCCACCTCGAACACGCCCTGGCGCAAATTGGAGAAATGCACGCGCCCTTCCGTGTTGAGCAGCGAGAGCTCCACGCCCGCGCGTTTCCACATGGCCGCGATCACCACCGCGATGCGCCGCAATTCCTGGTTCGCCGTATGCGCATACGTCAGGCGCAACGGATTGTCCGGACCGTAGCCCGCTTCGGCCAAAAGGCGCTGGGCTTCCTTGAGGCGCGTTTCATAGGGCGCGGCGTCGAGATCGATGACCGGCGGCGTGTAGTTCGCCGTCGCCGGCGGCACGAAGGTCGAGGCCGGCAGCGCACCGCCGCGCACAACTTTGCCCACCAGCGTATCGCGGTCCACGGCAAGCGACAGCGCGCGTCTGACACGCCGATCACTGAGCTTCGGCTCGCGCGTATTGAGCGCGAGATAATAGGTGAGCAGCGACGGCGTCAGCTTCGCCTCGGTTTTCATCTCGCGGATCAGCTGCTCCGTCTGCGCCGACGGAAACTCCATCACCATGTCGAAGTCGCCGGCGCGGTATCTGGCCAGCGCGGCGGTGGTGTCGCCCGCCGGATGATAGACGACGCGCGCCAGCTGCACGTTCGGCGCGTCGCGATAATGCGTGTTCTTCGCCAGCGTGATGTGGCTCTGCGGCTCCCAGCCTTCGAGGACGAAGGCGCCGTTGCCGACCATCACGCCGGGGCGCGTCCAACTGTCGGGATTGGCGAAGGCTTGCGGCGGCACCACCACTGCAAAAGCAGCCGCCAACAGAGACGGCAGATACGGCGCCGGCGCTTCGAGTTCGATCGCCACCGTTCCGGCCGCCGCCGTGATGCCTAAGGCCGAGACGTCCATCTTCCCGGTGTTCACGCTCCGCGCGTTCTTGATCACATACATCTGCGCCGCCGCCGGGGCGGCCGTCTTGGGATCGAGCAGACGCCGGAACGAGGCGACCACCTGCTCCGCCGTCAGCGGCGCGCCGTCGGACCACACCAGATTGGGCCGCAGATTGAACACATAGCGCCGGTTGTCCGGCGACACCGCCCAGGAGTCCGCGATCCCGGGCACGGGCTGTCCGTTCATATCGAACGCCAAGAGCCCCTCGAACAGATCGAGCACCAGCGCCTGCTCATACTGCGTGCTTGCTTTGTGCGGATCGAGCGAGCCCGGCTCCCCGCGCCCCGCGCGGTTCAGGGTTTGCGCGAACGCCGCCGGGGCGCACAGCAGCAGGACAACCACAAAAGCGAAAAGTCTTTTCATCTACGTCGTGTACAGCGTGATGGGCAGCAGCGCGAAGCGGTAGCCGAGGAAAATGTAAACAGCGGCGGCCGTCAGGATCGCGGTACGCGCCAGATGCCCGAAGCCCTGCACGTGATAGACCGGCTTTATGGCGACAAAGAGGTAGACCCCGCACACCACCGCGATCGCCGCCGAGATCAGATCATCCGCAAAGGGCGACAGCACGCCGGGCCCGCCCATCATCTTGACGAGGATCATCACGCCGAGCGGAACGCACAGGAGCACAAGCACGAACGCATAGAAGTGGATGGCGAAAATCACGTGCACGCCGATGGGCTTGGAGCGGCCGATGAACACCAGCGGCAACAACAGCGCGAACGGCGGGACCATGAGGCCGATCAGCGACTTCGCGTTCACCGCGACCGCCTGATCGAACACCGGCTTGTATTCGGCCAGCGTGCGTCCCGTGGCCGCGAGCCGCGCCTCCACCAGGGCGCGCGCCCATGCGCTGCCGTCCTGGGTGGACAGGCGCGGATCCAGCCCCGCCGTCAGGATGCGCATATCGCTGAACGACTGGATGAAGAAGAACAGGACGTTCGCCAGGATGAACAGCTGGAGCGGCCCCATGAAGGGCGTGCGCAGACCCCGCACAAAGGCCGCCGTCAACGCGCCGGGGTTCGACACCAGCGCGCGGAAGGTGCGTATGACCTTTCCGTCCACCGGACTGAAGGCCTCGTACATCAGTTTGGCGATGGCCCCGGCGGTGAAGTCGCGCGCGTCGGCGCGCTTTTCACCGCACGCGGGACAGTGCTTCGCGACGACGAAGGTGTTGCACGACGGGCAGGTCCACGTCCCGCGTGCGTCCACGTTATCCCGCCACTTGCGCGTCGAGCACCGCAAGCGCGGCGAGATTGACCAGCCCGCGCGCCGTCACCGAGTTCGTCGTGATATGCGCCGGTTTCGCGATCCCCAGCAGGATGGGGCCCACATGCAAGCCGTGCGCGAGCGTGCGCACCAGATTGAAGCCGCTGTTGGCGGCCTCGAGCGTCGGCAGCACCAGAAGATTGGCGCGGCCCTTGAGGCGCGAGTTCGGGAAGATGCGCAGGCGCAGCTCCTCGTTCAGCGCCACGTTGGCCTGCATCTCGCCTTCCACTTCGAGGTCGGGCTTTTCCGCGAGGATCAGTTTCAGCGCGCGCTTCATCTTGCGCGACGCCGCCGTCGGGCGCGCGCCGAAGTTCGACGCCGCGATCAGCGCCACCTTCGGCGCGATGCCGAAGTCGCTCACCTTCTGGGCCGCGCGCAGCGTCAGGTCCGCGATGTCGTCCGCGTCCGGGTCCTCGGCGACGTAGGAATCGCAGAAGAACACCGGGCCGTCGTCGAGGATGAGCAAACTCAAGGCGGTGGTCTTATGGACGTCCTTGGCCATGCCGAAGATGTCGGTGAGATACCTGAGGTGCCACTGATATTCGCCGTAGGTCCCGCAGATCATGGCGTCGGCGTCGCCGCGCGCCACCATCAGGGCCGCGATCACCGTTCCATTTGTACGCACGATGGTGCGCGCCGTATCGGGCGCGACGCCCTTGCGCTCCATCAGATTGTGATAGTGGCGCCAATAATCGCCGAAGCGCGGATCGTCTTCCTGATTGCAGATCTCGAAGTCCTTGCCCGGCACAAGCCCCAGTCCAAGTTTGCGCGCGCGGTGCGAGATCACGCCGGGGCGTCCGATCAAAATCGGTTTGGCGATCCCGTCGTCGATGAGCTGCTTGGCGGCGAACAGCGTGCGTTCGTCCTCGCCTTCCGCAAAAGCCACGCGTTTCGGATTGGCGCGCGCCTTTTCGAACACCGGCTTCATCACGAAGGCCGAGCGATAAACGAACTGCTCGAGACGCTCTTTATACGCGTCGAGGTCCGCGATGGGGCGTGTGGCGACCCCTGAGTCCATCGCCGCCTTCGCCACCGCTGGCGCGATCTCGGACACCAGGCGCGGATCGAAGGGTTTCGGGATCAGATACTCGGGCCCGAAGCGCAGCTGATCGCCGCCATAGGCGGCCGAAACGACGTCGCTCGAGGCGCCGCGCGCCAGCCGCGCGATGGCCTGCACGCAGGCGATCTTCATCTCGTCGTTGATGGTGGTCGCGCCCACATCCATCGCGCCGCGGAAGATGTAGGGGAAACACAGGACGTTGTTCACCTGGTTCGGATAGTCGGAGCGTCCCGTCGCGATGATCGCATCCGGCGCGGCTTCTCTTGCGAGCGCCGGCATGATCTCCGGCTCCGGATTGGCGAGCGCGAGGATGAACGGCCCCTTGGCCATCGACCGCACCATCTCCGGCGTCAGCACCTTCGGCGCCGACAGGCCCAGGAACACATCGGCGCCGATGATCGCCTCGCCGAGCGTGCGCGTATTGGTGTCGGCGGCGTAGGCGCGCTTCTGATCCGTCATGTCCTCGGTGCGGCCTTTGTAGACGACGCCTTTATGATCCGAGAGGATGACGTTCTCGCGCTTCAATCCAAGATCGACGAGCTGGTTCAAACAGGCGATGCCGGCCGCGCCGCCGCCCGTCGACACCAGCTTCACTTTCGAGATGTCCTTGCCGAGCAGCGACAAGCCGTTGATCACCGCCGCGGCGACCACGATGGCGGTGCCGTGCTGGTCGTCGTGGAACACCGGGATCTTCATCCGCTTGCGAAGTTCGCTCTCGACGATGAAGCAGTCCGGCGCCTTGATGTCCTCGAGGTTGATGGCCCCGAAGGTCGGCTCCAGGCTCGCGATGATGTCCACCAGCTTCATCGGATCCTGCTCGGCGATCTCGATGTCGAACACGTCGATATTGGCGAACTTCTTGAAAAGGACGGCCTTGCCTTCCATCACCGGCTTCGCGGCCAGGGGACCGATGGCCCCAAGACCGAGCACGGCGGTGCCGTTGGTGATCACGCCGACCAGGTTCGCGCGCCCCGTCACCGTGTCCACCTCGCGCGGATCCTCGACGATCACGTTGCACGCCGCCGCCACGCCCGGCGAATAGGCCAGCGCCAGGTCGCGCTGATTGACGAGCGGCTTCTTGGCGACGACGGACAATTTCCCCGGCGTCGGCTCACGGTGATACTGCAGCGCGGCTTCAGTCAGGTCGGTGTTAGGTCCCGGCGTTCCGGTATCGGGCATCTCTTCCCCCACGAATGATCCCCCACAGTATCGCGCCGCGAACCCAAAGGGAATCAAGTGCAGGGGATTTTTGTTTTTCGGTTTTTCAGTCGTCCTTGGCCCGAAGGGCCGAGGACCCAGGGGTATTTTGGTTTATCGCAAAACGACAAACCCCTAGATCCTCGCGTCCCTTTGGGACGCAAGGATGACCGTGGAGCTGATCATCCGCCCGCGATCTCCTCATAAAGATCCCGCCAGAGCAGATTGGCGCTCTCGATCTGCGCGATCTTCTTCTGCCGTGGCCAATGCTTCATCCGCTTTTCCCGCTGAATGGCATTCTCCGGATCATCAAACTGCTCGAAATACACCAAATCGTGGAGGCCATATCGCCGCGTAAACCCGGACACGGCGCCCTGCCGATGCTCATACACACGCCGTACAAGATCATTGGTCACACCGATATAAAGCGTGCCGTTGCGATTGTTGGTGAGGATGTAGACGTAGAAGGTCTTGTCCACCGAACGGTGCCTGACAGTGAATTTCCCCGTCATCCTTGGGGCCATGAGGCCGCGAGGATCCAGGGGTTTCTAGTTTCTGTGATAAACAAAAACCGCTGGTAAACCCCTGGGTCCTCGGCGCTACGCGCCAAGGACGACGCATCGCGTTGCCTCTACCCCATTCCCTTCATCGCGTGTTTTGCCACCTTCGCCATCACGCTCGGCAGGCCCGCGTCGCCGATGCGCTCCAAGGGGGTCCAGATCGCGCCGCCGTCCAGTTTCTTGGCCTGCGCGGCGGTGAGATCGGCGGCCATCACCGTCAGCTCCAGGTGAAAATGTGTGAAGGTGTGCGTCACCACGCCCGGCAGGATGCGCCAGCCTTTCGCGAACGGCAGCGCCGCGCTCGTATCGCCCTTCGTCCATTTTTTCGCGCGCCAGTCGGTCGAGGGCACTTCGGTCATGCCGCCGAGCAGGCCTTTGGCTTCCCGCCGGCGCAGCAGCACCGCGCCGTCCTTGCGCGCCATCCAGAACGCCACCCCATAGCGCGTCGGGGTCTCGGCTTTTTTTAGTTTCGCCGGAAGCTCTTCCTGAATGCCTTGCGCGCGGGCGAGACAGGCGCCCGACCACGGGCACAGCACGCAGGCCGGCGATTTCGGCGTGCACACCGTCGCGCCCAGGTCCATCACGGCCTGGGCATAGTCGCCGGGTCGCGCCTGCGGCGTCAGGCGACCGGCGTGGGCCACCAACGTCGGTTTGCTCTTCGGCAACGGTTCGGTGACCGCGAACAGACGCGCCATCACGCGCTCGACATTGCCGTCCACCACCACCGCGCGGCGGTCGAAGGCGATCGAGGCGATCGCCGCCGCCGTATAAGGGCCGATGCCCGGCAGTTCCAACAGCCCCTCTTCCGTGTCCGGAAACACGCCGGCGTATGCGCCCGCCACCACGCCCGCGCACTTATGAAGGTTGCGCGCCCGCGCGTAGTACCCAAGCCCCGCCCACGCGGTCATCACATCCTCGACCTTCGCGCGCGCCAGGTCCGCGACCGTCGGCCAGCGCGCCAGGAACGCCTCGAAGTAAGGTTTCACCGCCGTGACGGTCGTCTGCTGCAGCATGATCTCGGACAGCCACACCGCGTAGGGGTCCGCCGTCACGCCAGGCGGCGCGCGCCAGGGCATTTTGCGCCGGTGGCGGTCGTACCAGGCCAGCAAGTCCGCCGCGTTGGCCTGCGTCTTTTGGGCAACAGCACGGCCCGGAAGAGGGGAAGAAGACATAAGCGCACCATGAAATGATGCGCCCGCACGTTCAACTGTCTTGCTGCCCCCGCGCCGCTGGACCATCCTCGGGCCCATGTCCGCCGCCCGCAAACCTCCCGCCCCCGCCGACACGCCGCCGCCGCGCATCGCGCGCGGCTTCATCAATATCGCGAGTCTTTCGGCAAAGGCGGCGAAACCCGCCTTGGGCAAACGCGGCTTCGCCGCCGCCGAGATCCTCACCCATTGGCCCACCATCGTCGGGCCCGAGCTCGCGGCCTTCGCCTGCCCCATCGAGATCAAATTCCCGCGCGGCAAGAACGCCGGCGCGGTGCTCCATTTGCGCATCGCCAACGGCGCGGCCGCCACGCTGCTGCACCTCAAAACACCCACCATCCTCTCGCGCGTGAACGGCTTCATGGGCTACGGCGCGGTCGCGTCCTTGCAGGTGGCCCAGGGGCCCCTTCCCAAACGCCGCCCGGCGCCGGCCGCCGTCACACCCAGCGAAACGCCCACGACCTTGGACGGCGCTCTCGCAAAACTGCGCGCGGCGGTGGAACTGCGGACCAGGACTAAGCGTTAGTGGCAGGCATTGAGAGGGATAGGGGTTATAGATGAACAAGATGTCGCTGCGCGCCGGTTTCGCCTTTTGCATGGGCGTGCTCTTTGCCGGTTCACCCGCACACGCGCAGAACTTCAACTTCAACGACTTCGCCACCGGCATGACCGACACCCTCCAGTCGGCCATCGACCTCTTGCCCCAGGACATCACCAACATCCGCTTGGGCGTCGGTCCGTCGATCTCGCCGTATTATGAGGGCGACGATAAATACGACCTCAGTGTCATCCCGGCGGTGTCGCTGCGCTGGCGCGATCTCATCGAAGTGAACAACAATGAAGTGCGCGTCATCGCCTTCAACAAATTGCTCAACGCCGACGGCGGCAATGTGGGCGGCGGCAATCTGCGCATCGGCCCGACGGTCTCGATAGACTTCGGCCGCGATGAGGATAGAAGCCCCGATCTGCGCGGCCTTGGCGACGTCAACACCAGCATGGAACTCGGTGCGTTCGTCGCCTACACCCAGGGGCCCATGCGCCTGCGCGCCCGCGCCCGCCACGACATCATCGACGGCCACGGCGGCGGCACTGTGCGTCTGGATGCCGCCTACACCGTCTTCCAGGCCGCGCCCATCGCGCTTGGCGTCAACGTCTCGTCGACCTGGGCCACGGGCAATTACATGCGCTCGTACTTCGGCATTTCACCGGCGCAGTCCGCGGCCTCGGGGCTTCCCGCCTTCGACCCGGGGTCGGGCTTCAAGGATGTCGGCGCCGAAGTGAACGCCAACTACATCTTTGCCTCCCAGTGGGCGCTCGTCACCAACGTCGGCTACAAGCGCCTCCTCGGCGGCGCGGCCGACAGCCCGCTGGTGCGCCAGCGCGGCGCGGCCAACCAGCTCGCCTTCCAGGCCTTTGTGGTTTACTCCTTCTAAATCAGAGCATTGTAACTGCTCTTCCATGCGCCTTGGGCCGGGCTGCCCTACATTCGCCCGATTCAAAGTGCACACCGGAAATGGGAATAAAGGGGCGGCCCTGCTTCAGGACCGCGAGCGGTGCGAGCCGTTAACCGGCGGAAAACCGGAACGGCTTTAAGCCGCGGGATGTACGTATGACGCGACGGGTTGGAACGACGATCTACGCAGCTGCCTTGGCCGTGCTCGCGCTTGGCGGGCGCGCACATGATTCCTTCGCCCAGGACGCGCTCACCCCCGAAGCCATCACCAAGAACCAGCCGCCGGCGCAGTGCATCTTCTTCTCGCGCCTCTACGACTGGACCCCGATCAACAACACCAACCTGATCCTGTGGGCCTCGCGCACGCAGAGCTATCACGTGCAGCTGACGCCGCCCTGTCAGGGCTTGAGGTTCGCGACCGGCGTGGGTTTCTTCTCGCGCTCCGGCTCCGCGCGCCGGCTGTGCACCTTGGATTCCGTGATCGTCGACAACGGCCCGGGCATCCCCGAGCGCTGCCAGATCCAGGAGATGATCGAACTGGACGACGCCGCGCTGAAGGCCCTCTTGGCCCAGGCCCCCGGCCGCCAGGAAGGCCGCGCCGCGAAGGAATAGGACGCGCCGGTCGCGCCGCCGGTGGCCTCCGCCGTTACAAACCCCTCCCGTATCCCCCACCCCCACCACGCGAAAAACCTGCCCCCAGACCGCCGCAATAATTAGGGTAAAATCCCGAGTCTCGCGGCGGCCCCGTCTGTCCCCCGTCCGAGGCGCTGTGGATGGTTTGTAAAAAAGAGCGATGGTCCTTGGGCTTAGGGCTGTGGGTCTTAAATTTTCCACAAATAGTGTCGTACTTGGTATTCAACCCCATCATGTTGTGAGGGAGGTCTAAAGTGACCGTTTCACGTTCTATTGCTCTGATGCTCGCCGCTCTGGCGATCACGGGAGCCGGAGTCGCGGCGTCCGCCGCCGATTCTAAGCCCGCCGCCCCCGCGGCCGCCCCGGCCAAAGCCGGTGAGCCGGTCTACCGGGAGTTCATCCAGGGCAACCCGAAGTCGAAAGTCACCGTGATCGAGTACGCCTCGCTCACCTGCGGTCACTGCAAGCACTTCCAGGATGAGATCTATCCCGAGCTGAAGAAGGCCTACATCGACACCGGCAAGATCCGGTTCGTGTACCGCGACTTCCCCTTGGACGGTCTCGCCGCCGGCGGCGCGCTGCTGGCGCGCTGCGCGCCCGGCGACAAGGGCAAGGTCCTCATCGACCTCATGTTCAAGAACCAGGCCGAGTGGGTCCGTTCGCCAAGCCCGCTGGAGCCCTTGAAGGGTTACGCCCAGCTCGCCGGCATGGACAACGCGGCGGTCGAAGCGTGCCTCAAGAACGAAGGCATCATGAACAAGATCCGCGAAGTGCAGGAAACCGCCAGCAATCAGTACAAGGTGGAATCCACGCCGACCTTCTTCATCGGTGAAGAGAAGATGGAAGGCGCGCAGCCGTTCGAAGTCATGGCCAAAGCCATCGATAAGGCCATCGCGGCCGCCAAATAGCGATTGAGACGCAGGCGGCTTCCTCTTGAGCAATCAGGACGGAAGCCGCCGGCGAATGTTCTTAGGACCGCGCGCGGGGCGCGGATGTTTCGAGAGGGGCGACCTTGGTCACGTTCACTAAACTCCGGCTTTCCGGCTTCAAGTCTTTCGTCGACGCAACCGAGCTTCACATCGAGCCCGGTCTGACGGGGATTGTGGGCCCGAACGGCTGCGGCAAATCCAACCTCGTCGAAGCCTTGAAGTGGGTCATGGGCGAGACCTCCGCCAAGCAGATGCGCGGCGGCGACATGGACGAAGTGATCTTCGGCGGCACGCGCGACAGACCGGCGCGCAACATCGCGGAAGTCTCCCTCCAGCTCGACAACAGCCAGCGCCGCGCCACGTCGCAATTCAACGAGACCGACGAGCTCGAAGTCGCCCGCCGCATCGAGCGCGAGAAGGGTTCCAATTACCGCGTCAACGGCCGCGACGTGCGCGCCAAGGACGTGCAGCTCCTGTTCGCCGACATTGCGACGGGCGCGCGTTCCACCGCCATCGTCAGTCAGGGCCGTATCGGTCAGATCATCCAGGGCAAGCCGGCCCAGCGCCGCCACCTCCTCGAAGAAGCCGCCGGCATCACGGGCCTTCACACCCGCCGCCATGAAGCCGAACTGCGCCTGAAGGCCGCCGAAACCAATCTCGCGCGCCTCAACGACGTCATCACCGCGCTCGAAGCCCAGCTCGAAGGCCTCAAGAAGCAGGCCCGCCAGGCCGCGCGTTACCGCACCATCTCCGACAGCATCCGCACTGCCGAAGCCTTGGTCCTCACCATCAAGCGCGAAGAAGCGATCACCCATCTCGCCAAGGCTAGAGAAGGCCTCGCCGAGACGGAATCCCAGGTCAACGAGCTGACCGGCATCGCCGCCCACGCCGCCACCGTGCAGGCCGAAGCCGCCAGCGCCATGCCGGCCCTGCGCCGCACCGAAGCCGAAGCCGCCGCGCGCCTGCAGCACCTCGTCATCACGCGTGACAAGCTCGACGAAGAACTCGCCCGCATCGCCCGCGCCCGTGAAGCGGCCGAGATGCGCATCGCGCACATCAAAGAAGACTTGAACCGCGAAGCCGCGCGCCTCGCCGACGCCGACGCCGCTTTGACCCGCATCTCGGACGAGCAGCAGGAAATCAACGAAGCCATCGCCGCGCAGGAAGAAGAGCGCGAAACGACGCGGGTCGCCCTCGTCAACGCCGCGAAGGCCGTGGAAGTCGTGGAAGAGGAACTCACCCTCCTCCAGAAGCGCCTCTCCGAAGCCGATGTCGCGCGCGCCGCCGCCCGCCAGCAGCTCAACGAAGGCGAGATGCGCCGCCAGCGCGCCGAGCGCCGCCTCGCCGACGTCATGCAGCTGCTTGAAGCGGCCCAAGCGCAGGCGCTGCCGCAGGAGCAGATCGACGCCGAGGAAGCGCGCTATAGCGAAGCCGAAGAATCATTGGCCGAAGCGCGCGCCGCCTGGGAAGAAGCCGAGCGTCAGCGCTCCGAGACGCAAGCCGCTTACGAAGCCGCGCGCAACGCGCTGCACGCGCGCAGCGCCGAGCACAGCAAGTTGGCCGCGGAAGCCTCGGCCCTCGAAGACCTGCTCGCCGAACCGCAGACCGGCGGCGATTGGAGCCCGATCATCGACAGCGTCGCCGTCGAATCCGGCTTCGAAGCGGCGCTCGGCGCCGCCCTCGGCGACGATCTCTCCGCCGCCGGCGATGACGTTTCTCCGAAGCGCTGGATGGAATTGCCCGCCTTCACCGAGAATCACCCGCTGCCCGATGGCGTGCGTTCGCTCGCCGATGTGGTGAAGGCTGGCGGCCGCCTCGCGCGCCGCCTGTCGCAGGTCGGCATCGTCGACGACGCCGACACTGGCACGCTGCTTCAGGATCAACTGAAGCCCGGCCAGCGTCTCGTCACCGCCGCGGGCGATCTCTTCCGTTGGGACGGCTTCGTCGCTGTGGCAGGCGCTCCGTCCGCCGCGGCGACGCGCCTCAAGCAGCGCAATCGCCTGACGGAACTTCAGACCGCGATGGAAAACTCCAGCGCCGTGCTCGCCGAAGCCGAAGCGGCGGCGGAGCAGGCCAAGGACGCCATTGGCACCGCGCAGAGCACCGAGCAGAGCACCCGTCAGGCCGTGCGCGGCGCGGAAGATGTGCGCAACCGCGCGCGCGACTCTGTGGGCGAGCTGCGCCAGAAGGCCGCCGCCGTGCAGAACCGCATCAATGCGCTCGACGAGAACCGCGCGCAGCTCACCGCCGAACAGGAAGAAGCCGCCGCCCATGTGGCGAACGCGCAGGAACGCCTGAGCGAACTCGGCGACGGCGCCGAACTGCGCGCCGAAGCCGAAGGCAAGGCGTCGGGTCTCGGTCAGCTGCGCCAGGACTTGATGGAAGTCCGCGCCCAGTACGACAGCCTCCACCGTCAGGCCGAGGAACGCGCCCGCCGCCTGCAGGTGCTGGCCTCCGACGCCGACTCCTGGACCCAGCGCAAGAACCAAGGCATCGAGCAGGATCAGGCGCTGCGTGAGCGTCTCGTGTCCGAAGAAGAAGAACTCGCCGTGCTCGCCGCGCGCCCGGAAGAGATCGCCGAACAGCGCAACGCGCTCATGGACCAGCTGCAGGTCGCCGAAGGCCAGCGCCGTGAAGCGGCCGACGCGCTGCAAGTCGGCGAAAGCGGTCTCGCCACCGCCGACCGCACCTTGAAGGACGCCGAACACGCCCTCTCCGCCGCGCGTGAAGAACGCGTGCGCCGCGAAGGTTCTGTCCTCCAGGGCGAGCAGACCCTGGAAGTCGTGGACGCGACCATCCGCGAGAAGATCCAGTGCGAGCCGGAAGAAGTGCGCAACCACACCAAGCTCGACGAAGGCGAAGAAGCGCCGACGCTTGAACAGGGTGAGAAGCGCCTCCAACGCCTCGTCTCCGAACGCGACAACCTCGGCGCCATCAACCTGCGCGCCGAACAGGAAAGCGAAGAGCTGACCGCGCAGATCCAGGGCCTCGTCACCGAACGCGACGACCTCGTTCAGGCGATCGCTCGTTTGAGAGAGGGCATCGCGACCCTCAACAAGGAAGGCCGCGACCGTCTCACCAAGGCGTTCAAGGAAGTCGACGGCCACTTCCGCAACCTGTTCACCAAACTCTTCGGCGGCGGCCGCGCGCATCTCGAACTCACCGAAGCCGAAGATCCGCTCGAAGCCGGCCTCGAGATCATGGCCAGCCCGCCGGGCAAGCGTCTCGGCAACCTGGGCCTGATGTCGGGGGGCGAACAGACCCTCACCGCCATCGCGCTCCTCTTCGCGGTCTTCATGACCAACCCGGCGCCGATCTGCGTGCTGGACGAAGCGGACGCGCCGCTCGACGACGCCAACGTCGACCGCTTCTGCACCCTGCTCTCGGAGATCATCAAGATCACCGAAACCCGCGTGCTGGTCGTCACCCACCACCGTATGACCATGGCCCGCATGGACCGCCTGTTCGGCGTCACCATGGCCGAACGCGGGGTCTCAAGGTTGGTGTCCGTCGACCTGAAAGCGGCGGCGGATATGGTGGATACGCCGGTGGCGGCGTAGCTAGCAATTGCCGGGGCTGAATGGATAGAGCCAGGGAATTATTCGACAGAATTGTAGACGGCGGCGTCGCCGAACTAGATCGAATGATTGCGGAGAAAGTCTCCGAAGAGCTGTACCTGGATTATAAGCGCACCTCGAATGAAGGCTGTGGGAAGAGTCTCGGGCAAAGCGACCAGAAGAACTATTCAAAAGCAATTTCTGGGTTTGCAAACTCGGCTGGGGGAGTGATTATTTGGGGAATGGAATGTCGGCCCGATCCCGATAGAGGCGACGTTCCTTCCCGAAAAGTACCCATCGAAAATCCTGAACGATTCAAATCCTTGTTGGAATCGGCCAGTGCAGGTCTGACCTTCCCGGCCTATGGGAGCGCCAGGCATGAATGCATTATTGATCCCAACGGTGGCGGCTACGTCGTCACGCTAATCCCCGAAGGAACCACGCCCCCTTATCAAACGATACGCGAGTCGCGGTATTACATGCGCGCAGGGTCAAATTTTCTTCCCGTTCCTCATGCGGTGCTCTCGGGAATGTTCGGTAGGAAACCCCAACCACAAATGGACTTCATGTTCGTTCGCGGTCACGTAACGAAAGACATTAAGGATCGCGTGAGTACAAGCCTCGGATTAGTTCTTGTAAATTTTGGCCGTGGGATTGCCGAAGACGTATACCTAAACGTCGATCTAGTCGGCACTCCTGGCCAAGAGTGTCAGCTGACGGTTGATCCGCCACCGCCAAAAGATACTTGGATGTCGCGATTCACGTTGGGCGCATTTTTGAATCTAATCGCTCATAGAGAAGTTCGAATTGCGCCCATGGCCCAGCTTCATCCGATAGAGATAAATGTGGTGCTTAAGCCACCATTCAATAAGAGCTTGGTATTACGAGCGGTGTGTGGCGCGTCGGGTTGCGAAGCAACGCCAATAGAAATCGACATTCCTTCAAGTGAAATACAAGCAGCCTATGAATTGGTGAGCAATAGTGTAGAGCGGGGTCGTGCGCCGGAGGATATTTCCGCCCGGTTCTTTTCAATGATTTTTCCGGGCATTCACGAAAAGGCAATCGCTCTCGAATAGCTTCACATCGTCATCCGACAATGAAACAATCGCACGTTGGCCTGGGAGGCAAACGTGCGATTTTTCTTTCTGTTGCTTGCAGTGCTGCTGCCGTCGCTCGCGCCCTCACCCGTAAGGGCCGCCGCACAAACCGCCATCCTCAACGGCGCTGAAATCTCCTACGAAGTCTGCGGCGACGAAAAAGCCCAAGGTGTCGTCCTCGTTCACGACGGTCTCGCCAATTCCGCGCTATGGGACGGCGTATTTCCGCTCCTTTGCAAACAATACCGCGTCGTGCGTTACGACCGGCGCGGCTACGGCAAGTCGCCGCCCGCGAAAGACGCGCACGCGCCGACCGACGATCTCTATGCCGTCATGAAGCTGGCCGGGCTCGATCACGCCCATATCATCGGGTCCTCGGCGGGCGCGGGGCTCGCGGTGGATTTTGTGTTCGATCAGCCGGAAGCCATCGACAAGCTCGTCCTCGTCTCGCCCTCCATCAGCGGTTACCAACCAACACCGGCCCTGGTCGCGCGCCTGCGCAGGATCGAGGACGTCGTGGTGAAGGGCGACATGGACGCCATCGTCGAAACCATCACCACCGATCCCTATGTCATCTGGCCCAGCAACGGCGCGGCGCGTGAGAAGCTCGCCGCCATCTTGCGCGCGAACCCCGGCGATCTGGGCGCGCACCCGCGCCAACGTCGCCCCTTCAACACGGCGCTACGCCTTCCGGAGATTTACGCGCCGACGTTGGTGCTGGTTGGCGCCAGCGACGATCCCTACAACCAGGCGGTGGCGGCGTCGGTGCAGCAGCGCCTGCGCGCCGCTAAAATTCAGGTGCTGCCGGGCCAAGCCTATCTGCCTTATCTTGAGGACCCCGACGGTTTCGTGAAGATCGTCACCGCTTTTTTGCAATAAGAGACCTCACGCCATGACTCGTTCTCTCCTTTCCCTGCCCCGTCTTTCCATGCCCGTTCTTGCGGTGGTGATGGCGCTGGTGTCGCTGACGTCCGCGCCGGTGCGGGCCGACAATGCGCAAACCACGAGCGTCAACGGCGGCTTCATGTCCTTCTCGACCTGCAGCGAGGAGAAACCGCGCACTGTCGTGCTGTTGCATGACGGCCTCGCCAACGCCGCGGTGTGGGACGGCGTCATGCCGGCGCTGTGCAAACAATACCGCGTCGTACGCTATGACCGGCGCGGGTACGGCGGCTCGCCGCGGGCCTTCTCGGACTATGCGCCGGTCGACGATCTCGCCGCGCTCATCAAACTTGTCGGCGCCACGCGGGTGAGTTTGATCGGCGCGTCGGCCGGCGGCGGCATCGCCGCCGCGTTCGCGCTGCAATCGCCCGAAAGTGTCGACAAGCTGATCCTCGTGGGTCCGGCGATCCCCGGCTATCCGCTGTCGCCGGCGTTCTTGGGCCGCTTGAAGCCTTTCCTCGACGCGCAGCAGAAGGGCGACCGTACGGGCGCCATAGCCGCCATCACTGCCAATCCGCACATGGTCTCGCCCAACAATCAGGCCGCGCGCGATCGCCTCGCCGCAATTATGGGCAAGGACGCCAGCGATAAAGGCGAGGGCTTTCAACGTCCCGCGCCCGACCTCATGAAACGAATCGCTGAACTGCGCGCCCCGACTCTCATTGTCATGGGCGCGGGCGACGATCCGCAGAACATCAGCCAGGCCGAGGCCTTGAAGGTGATGATCCCGGATGTGCGCCTGGAAACCGTCCCGAACGCCGCGCACCTCCCTTATCTGGAGCAGCCCGACGCCTTCCTGCGTTTGGTGAGCGATTTTCTGAAATAACGGCGGGGACTTAACGCGGAACGCTTTGCGCGTTGCCCGCAAGCGGCAATCGCGCGTTGACCATATCGTCCCGCGCCCCAACCAGACGGAGCGCCCGTTAAACGAAAGGATTACGTAAAGCTACGGAGGTGTGCGGCGCCGGGATTTGCGGGACATTGAGGACAAGCGGCGCCGGATGGTCCGCCGATCTTCGTCAAACAAAGCCGCGTTTTACGCGGCCCGCCAAACCACCGGAGGCCCACATGTACGTCCCGCGCAATATCTCGTTCGCCACGCTGCTCGACCGCCTGCCGAACGTCGTTTATATCGCCGCCGCCGACGAAAACGGCGCGACCGTCTTCGTCAATGCGGCCGTCGAACGGGTCTTCGGCTACACGCGCGAGGAATGGCTGGGCGACCGCACGCTCTGGATCAATTCCGTCCACCCGGACGACATCGACCACGTCAAGGACGCGTTCCTGAATGTGCGTCTTGGCGGCAAGCCCGCGGTTTATGAATACCGGATCTACCGGCGCGACGGGCGCCTCATTTGGGTGCGCGACGACGTTCAGCTCCTGCTCTCGCCCGAGTTCCGCGAACCCATGTATTGGGGCAGCGTCACGGACATCACCGCCGAGAAGGAAGCCGCGCTCACGCTGGCGCGCGAAGAGAAGCGCTTCCGCACCCTGTTCAAAGCCAATCCGCATCCGATGTGGATTTTCGACCGCGAGACCTTGCGCTTCCTGGATGTGAACGACGCCGCGATCAGCCAGTACGGTTATTCGCAAGCCGAATTCGCCGCCATTACGATCCGCGACATCCGGCCGCCCGAGGACGTGCCGCGCCTTGAGGCCGAAATTACCGCGCGGCCCGACGGCTTTCGCGCACCGGCGATTTGGCGCCACCGCAAGCGCGACGGCACGGAGATTCAAGTGCGGGTCGTCTCCCACAGCATCGACTTCAACGGCCGCAAAGCCGTGGCGGTGCTCGCCTCGGATATCACCGAGATCATCACCGCCCGCAACGAGCTCGCGGCGCAACTGCACCACAATCAGAAGATTGTGCGCGGGGTGATCACGGCGTTGTCGGACGTGCTCGATCTGCGCGATCCTTACACCTCACGCCACCAGCACCGCGTGGCGGAAATCTGCACCGCGATCGGCGCGCGCTTGGGGTGGGACGCCGCGCGTCTGGAATGTCTGCATTGGGCGGCGCAGCTGCACGACCTCGGCAAGATTTCCATCCCCACCGATATCCTCAACAAACCCGGCAAGCTGTCTAAAACCGAATTCGCGCTCATCAAGGAGCATCCGGATGCGGGCTACCGCGTGCTCGCCAACGTCGATCTCCCGCCCGTCGTCGCCGCGGCGGCGTATCAGCACCATGAGCGTATGGACGGCAGCGGTTATCCGCGCGGCTTGAAAGGCGATGAAATCATCCTGGAGGCTCGGATCATCGCCGTCGCCGATGTGCTCGAGTCCATGACGTTGCACCGGCCATACCGCGCGGCGCGCGGCACCGCCGAGGCTTTCGACGAACTGACGCGCAACGCCGGCACCAAATACGACGCCGCAATCGTCCAGATCGCGCAGGAGCTGTTCGCGGACGGCAAACTCGCGATGCTGTCGAATGGCGGTACCGCGATTTCGTGAGGGTGACACGCGCCTATCTTAATGCGGGAATACCACCCCCCGTTGTTACCCGCGGGCAAGAGGCGTAGCGTCCCGCCATCGTCAGCAGGGCGTTCCCGGCGCTGGCGGCTGAGAGTTCTCTGTGCTCCCGCCACACCGCGAAGCATGAGGCTCCCATGGCCCGCGAAAAGCGCACATCACTTCCGTCAATGAAAGCCCACAATCTGCGCAGCCGCGCCGCGCAAATGCGCGTCATCGCCGGGGCCATCGAGAATCCGGCGGCGCGGGCGGTTCTCCTGCGCAAAGCCGACCTGTGGTCGCGGATGGCCGACGCGGCCGACCGTGAAACCGCCGCAGATGAACGGGCTGATGAAGGAACCGGGGAGCGGGCCGACCCGCCGCCGGAACAGACGCGAGCGGCCTGAGGCGGACCCCGGCGCCCCGGCACGGACACTTTCGTGCGCCGCCGAACCGGCGCCTTGAAATAATCCACCCTTTTCCGGGCCTGTAACCCAAGCGATTTCAAGGGGTTAGGTATGCCACCTATGTCCTTGACACCCCCCACCCCACCCCATATGTTCCGCGCGCTTATCGCGCTGCGAGAGCCGTTTTTATCAACGTTTCCGGGGCTTTCCGGGACCTGACAAAACCGGCGGCGGTTTGGCGGTGGCGGGGGCGTTCAGAATGTACGGCGGGCTTTGTTTGGCGCCCGCCTTTTCAATAGGACCCTTCAGCCATGTCAGACCGTAACGACAAGCCGAGCCCGTCTTCTCCCAGTTTGGAGAGCGTAGAGGCCCGTCTTGCCGTGGTGCGCGAGGAGCGTGCGGTGAAGGCAGCCAAGGAAGCGACGCAGGCGAACCAGAGACAAGGTCTCGGCCTCGGGATGCGCGTTGGCATCGAACTGCTCGCTTCTGTACTGGCCGGCGTCGGGATCGGACTTCTGCTCGACAACTGGCTCGATACGACGCCGATCTTCACGCTGGCGTTCGTGTCCATCGGCTTCGCGGCCGGAGTGATGAATACGCTGCGCGTCAGCCGGGGCCTCGACGAGAAGATCGGCCTGGGCCGCGCGGTGAGAGAAAAAGAAGCGGCGGACGCCGCATCGGGCAGTAAGGCCGAGACGCCAAAAGCGCCGCCGAATGCCTGGGATGACGACGATGAGTAAGCCGGCATAGCCGGACGAATAATTGCTGGGTCTATAAGGCAAAGACGGACACGATGGCTGAAGAACACGTCGACATGGCGGGACAACAAGCCGGCGCTGAACACGCCGAAGCGGCCCACGAACAACACGGCCCGATGGAGCAGTTCACCATTAAGCCGCTCGTTCCGATCCACGTCGGCCGGCTCGACCTCAGCTACACCAATTCCGCCCTGTTCATGACCTTCGCGATCGCCCTGTCGGCGCTCCTCTTCTGGGGTGCGACGCGGGCCCGCACGATGGTCCCGGGCCGTCTGCAATCCACCGCCGAGCTCCTGTACTCCTTCGTGCAGGACATGGTGATCTCGAACACCGGCAAGGAAGGGATGAAGTACTTCCCCTTCATCTTCACGCTGTTCCTGTTCATCCTGTTCGGCAACATCCTCGGTCTGATGCCTTACGCGTTCACCTTCACCTCGCACATCGCGGTGACGGCGGCCCTCGCGTTCTTCATCTTCTTCGCCGTCACGATCATCGGCTTCGCCCGTCACGGCCTGCACTTCTTCTCGCTCTTCCTGCCCCCGGGCACCCCGCTGTGGATGGCCTTCATCCTCGTGCCGCTGGAAGTGTTCTCCTACCTCATCCGTCCGTTCAGCATGAGCTTGCGTTTGTTCGCGAACATGCTGGCCGGCCACGTGCTCCTCAAGGTGCTCGCGGGCTTCGTGATCGCGCTTGGGCTCGCGTTCGGCTGGGTGCCGTTCCTCGCCGTGTTCGGCGTCACCTTGCTCGAAATTCTGGTCGCCCTCATTCAGGCCTATGTGTTCGCGCTCCTCGCGTGCATCTACCTGAACGATGCGATCCACCTGCACTAACCAATCTCGTTACCAATCACTCTCAACACCAACTCACTAACCTCGAAAGGCGAACTAACCATGGAAACAGAAGCAGCGAAGATGATCGGCGCGGGCCTGGCGGCTATCGGCGTGCTCGGCGGCGGTATCGGCGTGGGTCAGGTGTGGGCGCAGTACATGAACGCGGTTGCGCGCAACCCGTCGATGGCCGACACGCTCCGCACCCCGGCGTTCCTGGGCTTCGCGCTCTCGGAAGCGACCTCGCTGTTCGCGCTCGTGATCGCGCTCATCATTCTGTTCGGTTAATCGGGCAGGACTGAGACAACTAACGTAGAAGGCTAAGGCGCCATGCCGCAGTTCGATCCCTCCACCTTTAGCTCCCAGATCTTCTGGTTGGTGGTGACCTTCGTGCTCCTTTATTGGGTCGTCGCGAAGATCGCCGTGCCTCGCATCGGCGAGGTTCTCGACCAGCGTGCCCGTGTCATCCAGGAAGACCTGGACCGGGCGCTGGCGCTGAAGGGCGAGACCGATCAGGCGGTGCAGGCCTACGAGAAGGCCATGGCTGCCGCCCGCGATCAGGCGGGCGAGCACATGCGCGCCGTCACCAACGAAGCCAAAGCCACCGCCGAAGCGCGGACGGCCGAACTCTCCGCAGCCGTGGGGAAGCAGGTCTCCGAAGCCGAAGCCCGTATCGTGAAGGCCAAGGAAGACGCGCTCGCGTCCTTGCGCGGCATCGCGGCGGAAACGGCCAAGGACGTGGTGGCCAAGCTGGCCGGCCTTTCTCCGTCTCAAGCGGACTTGGACGCCGCCGTGACCGCGGCGCTGAAGGAGAGCAAGTAACATGTTCTCCAATCCCGAGTTCTGGGTTGCGCTGGCCTTCGTGCTGGTGGTTCTGCTGACCTTCAAGAAGGTCGCCGCCGCCGTCACGTCCGGTCTCGATGCCCGGGCGGCCAAGATCCGCACGCAGATCGAAGAAGCCCGCAAGCTGCGCGAAGACGCCCAGGCGCTGCTCGCCGACTACCAGCGCAAGCAGCGCGACGCCATGGCCGAAGCCGAGAAGATCATCTCCTCCGCGAAGGCCGAAGCGGCGCGTCTCAAGGTGCAGGCCGAGAAAGACCTCGAGCACGCCCTCGCCCGCCGCAAGGAGCAGGCCCTGGAGCGTATCGCCCAGAGCGAAGCTCAAGCGCTGGTGCAGGTGCGTAACACGGCCGTCGACGTGGCTCTGGCCGCGGCGCAGTCCGTCATCACCAAGACCCTCGACGGCTCCAAGCGCGACGCCCTCACCGAAAAAGCCATCAGCGACTTGGCTGGTAAGCTTCACTAAAAAGCCTTCGATGCAAGAAACCGAAAAAGCCCGCTGGCGACAGCGGGCTTTTTTGTTGTCCCCTTTTTTGGTCGTCCTTGCCGCGCGCGAAGGCGCGTAATTCAAAAAAAAGCGGGCCTTCGCCCGCGCAGCGCCGAAGCCCCACCCTCTACGTCATCCTTGGCCCGCAGGGCCGAGGATCCAGGGGTTTCTGCTTTCTGTTTTAAAAACCAACCACCCCTAGATCCTCGCGGCCCATCGGCCGCAAGGATGACGACAGGTGTGTCTGTTCTATTTCTCTTTCTGGTCACCCTGGGCGCAGCCCAGGGTCCAGGGTCGCAAGCTCCCGTGTTGGTAACCCTGGATCCTGGGCTGCGCCCAGGATGACAGCGCGTGTCTCAACTTCCCTCGTCGTCCTTGCCGCGCGCGAAGGTGCGCGATTCAAAAAGAGGCGGGCCTTCGCCCGCGCAGCGGCGAAGCCCCACCCCCTCTACGTCATCCTTGGCCCGCAGGGCCGAGGATCCAGGGGTTTCTGCTTTCTGTTTTAAAAACCAACCACCCCTGGATCCTCGCGGCCCATCGGCCGCAAGGATGACGACAGGTGTGTCTGTTCTATTTCTCTTTCTGGTCACCCTGGGCACAGCCCAGGGTCCAGGGTCGCAAGCTCCCGTGTTGGTAACCCTGGATCCTGGGCTGCGCCCAGGATGACAGCGCGTGTCTCAACTTCCCTCGTCGTCCTTGCCGCGCGCGAAGGTGCGCGATTCAAA
>JBFWVA010000001.1:88700-266087 GCA_050246995.1 Rhodospirillaceae bacterium
CAGCCCAGGGTCCAGGGTCGCAAGCTCCCGTGTTGGTAACCCTGGATCCTGGGCTGCGCCCAGGATGACAGCGCGTGTCTCAACTTCCCTCGTCGTCCTTGCCGCGCGCGAAGGTGCGCGATTCAAAAAGAGGCGGGCCTTCGCCCGCGCAGCGGCGAAGCCCCACCCCCTCGTCGTCCTTGGCCCGCAGGGCCGAGGACCCAGGGGTTTCTGCTTTCTGTTTTAAAAACCAAACACCCCTGGATCCTCGCGGCCCATCGGCCGCAAGGATGACAGCGCGTTGTTGAGACGCATTTTTGTTTTCTCGTCATCCTGGGCATGCGCCCAGGGTGACGAGCGGAGGAGAGCCTCTACTCCGCCGCCTGTTTCGCCCCATCCGCCGCGGGCGGCGTCCAGCGCAGCACCGGTCTGCGCGCCGCCTTCGTCTCGTCCAATCTGCGGCGCGGGGAGAGCTGCGGCGCGGCTTGGAATTCCGCCGCGCGGCCTTCCTTGGCTTTGCGGGCCAGCGACAGCAGCGACGTCACGAACTGATCCAGCGCCGCCTTGCTCTCGGTCTCGGTCGGCTCGATCAGAAGCGCGCCGTGCACCACCAGCGGGAAGTACATGGTGGGCGGATGGAAGCCCTCGTCGATCAGCGCCTTGGCGATATCGAGGGTGGTCACGCCCGTGCCCTTCAGGAAGCGGTCGTCGAACACGCACTCATGCATGCATGGCCCTGCGAACGCCGGCGTCAGTTCGCTCGCAAGCCGCGCCATCACATAATTCGCATTCAGCACTGCGTCGCCCGACGCCTGCTTCAGGCCGTCCGCGCCCATGCTCATCATGTAGCTCAGCGCGCGCACGAACACGCCGAACTGGCCGTGATACCCCTTCATACGGCCAAGCGCCTGTTTCGCCGCGCCGAAACCGGCGTGTTCTTCCACCGCATAACCTTCAGCAGCCTTCACCACCATCGGCACCGGCGCGAACGGGGCGAGCTTCGCCGAGAGAACCGTCGGACCCGCGCCCGGACCGCCGCCGCCGTGCGGCGTCGAGAAGGTCTTGTGCAGATTGATATGCATGGCGTCGACGCCGAGATCGGCAATCTTCAGGCGTCCGACGATGGCGTTGAAGTTCGCGCCGTCCATATAGAAGTACGCGCCCGCCGCATGCACGGCTTCGGCGATCTCGATGCACTCGCGTTCAAACAGACCGCAAGTGTTCGGGTTGGTAATCATCACCGCCGCGACCGTGTCGCCGTGCTCGGCGAGCTTTTCCTTCAGCACCGCGATATCGACGCGCCCCTCGCCGTTCGCCGGAATCGCTTCCACCGAATAGCCGCACAAGGCCGCCGTGGCCGGATTGGTGCCGTGCGCCGATTCCGGAACGATGATGACTTTGCGCTGCGCCTGACCATTCGCGTCGTGCGCGGCGTGGATACACATCAGGCCGCAGAATTCGCCGTGCGCGCCCGCGGCCGGCGACATCGCCACCGCCGCCATGCCGGTCAATTCTGTGAGCCAGCGCGCCGTGGTGTCGATCAGCTCCATCGCGCCCTGCACGGTGGACACCGGCTGGAACGGATGGATTTCGGCAAACCCGGGAAGCCGCGCCATCTTCTCGTTGAGGCGCGGGTTGTGCTTCATGGTGCACGAACCCAACGGATAGAAACCGCTGTCGATCGAGTAGTTCTTCTGCGACAGGCGCGTGTAGTGACGCACCACTTCCGGCTCGGACAGCCCGGGAAGCCCAATCGCGCCCGACCGCTTCACGTCGCCGAGGCGCTGTTTCGCGGTCGGCGGCGCCGGCAGATCGACCGCCGTCATGCCCGGCGTGTCTTGTTCAAAGATCAGGGCTTGTTCGAATTGGAGGCCCTTATGGCCGCTCGCGGTTGTCGGCAACGTCATGACAGCACCTCCGTCAGCGCCTTCACAAGTTTGACCTGATCCTCCGCGCAGTTGGTCTCGGTTGCGCAGACGATCATGATGTTCGCGAGCTCAGGGTACGTGGGATAGAACCGCGAGGCCGGCACGCCGCCGAGCACGCCCTTCTTGGCGAGCGCTTCAACAACCTCCGCCGCCGGTTTCGGCAGCGCGAGCGCGAACTCATTGAAGAAAGCGGACGGTAAAAGCTTCACGCCCTTCACGCCTTCCAGCTTGTCGGCGAGATCGCAGGCCGTGGCGTGATTGAGTTCGGCCAAGCGCTTGAAGCCCGCCTCGCCCAACAGCGTCATATGCACCGAGAACGCCAGCGCGATGAGGCCCGAGTTGGTGCAGATGTTCGAGGTCGCTTTCTCGCGGCGGATATGTTGTTCGCGGGTGGACAAGGTCAGCACCCAGCCGCGGCGGCCGTCTTCGTCGGTGGTTTCACCGCAGAGACGCCCCGGCATCTGGCGCAGGAATTTCTCGCGCGTCGCAAACAAACCAACACCTGGTCCCCCGAAGCTCATCGGACCCGCCAAGGATTGGCCTTCGCCGACGACGATATCCGCGCCCATGGCGCCCGGCGATTTCACGAGGCCGAGCGAGACCGGCTCCGTCACGCACACCACCAGCAGCACGCCCGCTTTATGGCAGGCTTCGCCGAGCACTGTGTAATCAGACAAATGGCCGAAGAACCCCGGCGTCTGCACAACTACGCAGGCGAGCTCCGGCGTGATGCGGCCGATCAAATCCTCGACGCCGTATGGGTCCGGCGCCAGGCATTCGACGTCCACATCCAGGAACTTCATCTGTGTCTTGGTGACGTCGCGATAATGCGGATGCACGCGGCCCGAGACCAAGGCCTGGTTGCGCTTCGTCACGCGCGCCGCCATCGCGACGGCTTCGGCACAGGCCGTCGCCCCGTCGTACATGGAGGCGTTGGCCACTTCCATGCCGGTGATGAGCGCCACCTGGGTCTGGAATTCGAAGATCGCCTGCAAGGTGCCCTGGCTGATCTCGGGCTGATACGGCGTATAGGCCGTCAGGAACTCGCCGCGCTGGATGATGTAGTCGAGCGAAGCCGGCGTGTGATGGCGATAGTTGCCGCAGCCGAGGAAGGCGGGGCTCGCGGCGCAATTCATGTTCTTCGCGGCCATGGTCCCGAGGGCCCGTTCCACCTCGATCTCGCTCATGGTGTTCGGCAGATCGAACCGCGCGCTTGCCAGGGCCTTCTTCGGCAGATCCTTGAACAACGCATCCACCGACCCGGCGCCGATCTCGGCCAGCATGTCCCGGCGATTGGTCTCGGAAAGAGGCAAGTAGCGCATCGGTCGTTCCCTCATTCGGTTTCTCTCCCTCCCCCTGAAAGGGGGAGGTAAGGTGGGGGTCGTTAGTTGCAGAAGAGATCGCCGTTAGAAAACGACCCCTCCCTGCACCCTCCCCTTTCAGGGGAGGGAAAAGAATTAAGCGCTCAGCTCCGCCACATACTTCTCATACGCCGCCTGATCCATGAGCCCATCGAGCTCACCGGGGTTCGACAGCTCGATCTTGAAGAACCAGCCCGCGCCTTGCGGGTCTTCGTTCACGGTCTGCGGCGCGTCGGGCAGCGCGGCGTTGCCTTCCTTCACGGTGCCGCTGACGGGCGTGTAAACCTCGCTCGCGGCCTTCACGGATTCCACCACCGCGGCTTCGCCGCCGGCTTTCAGCGCCTTGCCGGACGCCGGCACTTCGACGAACACGATGTCCCCAAGCTGCGCCTGCGCATACTGAGTGATCCCGACCGTGCCGACATTGCCGTCGACCTTGATCCACTCATGGTCCTTCGTGAAACGAACGCTCATAGCTCTCTCCCCTAACCCTTAGCTTTGAAATAACGATGCGGCGCGAACGGCAGCGGCGCGACTTCGGCGGACAAGGCTTGGCCCCGCACGATGAGATTCACCTTGGTGCCGTTCGCGGCGAATTTGGAATCGACATAGCCCATGGCCACCGGCGCGTTCACCGAGGGGCCGAAGCCGCCCGAGGTGATCTCGCCGATTCTGTTGCCGTTCGTGTCTTGGATTTCGGTATGGGCGCGCGCGGGCGCCTTGCCCAGCGGCTGGATGCCGACGCGTGTTTTCGAAGCGCCCTCACTGAGCTGCTTCAGGATTTTCTCCGCGCCCGGGAAACCGCCCTCGGCGCGGCGGCGCTTGCCGATCACCCACGACAGCCCCGCTTCGATCGGCGTCGTCGTGGTGTCGATATCGCTGCCGTACAGGCAAAGCCCCGCTTCGAGGCGCAGCGAATCACGCGCGCCGAGACCGATGGCGGCCACGCCCGGCTCCGCCAGCAAACGGCGCGCCACCTGCTCCGATTTGTCGGCGGGCACGGAAATCTCGTAGCCGTCCTCGCCCGTATAACCCGAGCGGAACAGGCGCACCGGCACGCCTTCAAAAGTCTCGGCGCGGCTGGTCATGAATCCCATCGACGCGGCCGACGGGATGAACTTCGCCAGCACCTTGGCCGCCGCAGGGCCTTGCAGCGCCAGCAGCGCCGCGTCCTCGTGACGCACCAGCATCGCCTTGCCTTTGAGCTTGGCGGCGATATGGGCGAAGTCCTGATCCTTGCAGGCGGCGTTGACGACCAGATAAAGCGTGCGCTCCTTGCCCGCCTCGGCGGGGCGGGTCACCATAAGATCGTCGAGGATGCCGCCGTCTTCATTCAGCAGCACCGTGTAGCGGATGTGGCCCGGCTTCAGACCTTTAAGGTCGCCCGGCACCAGGGCTTCCAGCGCCGCGTCCACATTCTCGCCGGACAGTTCGCCCTGGCCCATGTGCGACACGTCGAACAGGCCCGCGTGCTCGCGCGTATGCACATGTTCCTTGAGCACGCCCAGCGGATATTGCACCGGCATGCTGTAGCCGGCGAACGGCACCATCTTCGCGCCCAGCGACAGATGCAGCGCGTCGAGCGGCGTATGTTTCAAAGGTCCCGGGTTTGAACTTGCAGGATCGGCCACGCGGTTCTCCAAAAAGAGGTTCAACGCCGGGGCGCCAACACAGAATCCGAAAGGGATTCAGAGTCCGGCTGTCGCGGCGCCCCCCTCTGTCGGAAAACCTGAAAGATTCACCGGATCTCGCGCACTCCCACGCGTGGAAGAAAACGCACCGGCTTACATCTTCGGTGAGAACCCCGGGACGACGTCCCGCGTTCTGCTTTCCAGAGTACCAATCCCCCGCGGTCCTTTTGCCTGAGAGTTTCCGAGGGCGGTTGCTCCTTCGGCGCCGGCGGACGTTCAATGCCGGTCTCTTCCACGGGGGGATAAGGTGATGAGAGTGTGGGCTGATTCGGAAGGCAGGGTCAATCGACGGACCTCCATTCCACACCGAATGTTGTGGATATCTATCGCGTGCATAACCAAATGAGCTTTCGCCTGTGGATAACTTCATGAGACCTCTCGCCGCCTTCGCGCTGCTCGCCCTCGCAGCCTGCGGCGACGGCGGCCAAGCGCCCGCGGCCCCGGTGTTGAGTCCGGACGGCCTCGCGCCCTATCGCATCGGCATGCCCCTCGCCGGCCTCGATGCGAAGCCGCCCACGAACGCCGATCCCGCCGGCTGCTTCTATGTCCAAACCCCCGCGGCCCCGGCGCTCACGTTCATGATTCAAGACGGCGTCGTGCAACGCATCGAAGCGCGCGACCCATCCGTGGCGTTGGAACACGGCCTCCACCTCGGCGATCCAGCCGAAAAAGTCCACGCGGCCTACGGCGATAAAGTCGACGTCCAGCCGCACAAGTACGATTACGAGGCGGGCAGCCAGTACCTCACCATCTTCACCCCCGACAAGCAGCGCGCCATCCGCTACGTGACCGCCGCCGGAAAGATTTCCGCCGCCTACGCCGGTAACGCCGAGGCTGTCCAACTGGTCGAAGGCTGCGGCTAGCACTGGCGAGAGCGACGCGAAGCCCAGCGAAACGTTTGTTTTCCCATTTCTGGTCATCCTGGGCGAAGCCCAGGATCCAGGGCAACAAGCACCGGTATCTGCGACCCTGGACCCTGGGCTCCGCCCAGGGTGACGCATGGAGTTTCCGCACCCCCTCGCATTCCCCTGCGAGTCGCATGCACACTTCCGATTTTTTGAATCATTAATTTCGCTGCGCCTTCAAATATCGCTCGACGAAAAATACGCGTCCGGCGCAGCATTCACGCAGGTTTGTCGCGCGCATGCGGGGCTTGCCGCGCCGTCGCTGCGCAGCAGCGAAGGCGGCTCTTTGACATCGTGAATCACGACTTCCCCGCGCTGGTCGCATGGCTCGCGCACGCGCCATGCACAAACGCCGTGCCCGTCGCGAAGTGTCGCGTAGGTGTCGCGTGACCCAAAACGCGCTTATCGCTTTGCCGGGATTGCTAAATTCAGAAAGTGTCGCGTGTCGCGAGGTGTCGCGCAAACGCTAGCTAAAACGCATAGCGGACGCAGACAGCCATGCCGCTCCAGCATGACCGTCCGAAATCGGCGGTGGATTACTTCAGGCGGGTGCGGTTGAACGCGAGCTGCGCATCGGTGAGCTGGAAGCCCACATAGATGTCGTAGCCGGCGGACGGACGGGCCTTGGTCACGGGCAAGGTCAGCGTGACATGTTCGGTCCAGCGCTCGACCTTCGAAGCGCCGCCCGGGCTCGGACGTTTGACTTCGAAAATCTGCTTGCCCGACGCATCCGGGAACAGCTGCGGGATGGCGACGAAGTAGTAGAGCGGGACGTCGCCCTTCGCGGCGGCGGGGCCGGTCGCCATGGCCATCTCGATTTCCATTTCGACCTCGGCGGTGCCCTCGACGTTGTTCTTGTCGAGATCCTGGGTGCAGGTGCCTTTGTAGTTCACGATCTCCGCCTGGTAGGCGATATCGCTGACTTCACGGCCGGGCCCGTCGCGGAATTGAGTGAGGTTCGCGGTCACGCTGTCGACGCGCACATTCGGGCAGGGCGGCGTGGTGCGGTCCGGCGTGCAGGCGGCAAGCATCGCCCCCACAAGAACGGTGCCGGCGCCGGCCAGAAGGACGCGGGAAACGGAAAACATGTGCATAAGTGCAGCCAGTCCGGGAATGCGTGAACCCTTAAAAAGTGGGGCGAAATTTGCACGCCGGGGCCAGCGGCGCAAGCGCCAGAAGATGCATAGCGAATCGAAAAAAGTGCGCTTTTTCATCGGTTTTGTGATTCTATGGCCCCAACTTGAACGTATTTCCGCCCCCCGCCCGTCGATGGGGGCCATCTGAACAAAATATGGCTGTTTATACCGAAGTTTCCGAAGACGACCTCGCCGCGCTCGAAGCCGCCTATGACATCGGCGAGATCGTCGGTTGCAAGGGCATCGCCGAAGGGGTCGAGAACTCCAATTTCCTGCTCGAGACCACCCGCGGGCCCTACATCCTCACGCTGTACGAAAAGCGCGTGGACCCGAACGACCTCCCGTTCTTCCTCGGCTTCATGGAGCATCTCGCGACCGTGGGCTGCGTGGCCTGCCCGGTGCCGATCAAGGGCCGCGACGGCCAGGCGCTCCGCACCATCGCCGGGCGTCCGGGCGCGATCATCACCTTCCTGCGCGGCATCTGGCCCCGGCGCATCACCGCCGAGCATTGCGCCGAACTCGGCGCGGCCATGGCCAAGCTGCACAACGCCGGGCTGTCGTTCGAGGGCGGCCGGACGAACAACCTCTCGGTCGAAGGCTGGCGCGGCCTCGTCGGCAAGATCAGCGAGGAGACGGCGGCGAAGCTCGACCCGAGCCTGCCGGGCCTCATGCGCGGCGAACTCGAGACCTTGAGCGCGGCGTGGCCGAAGCTGCGCGCCTCGCCCGACCTTCCCTCGGGCGTGATCCATGCCGATCTGTTTCCGGACAATGTCTTCTTCCTCGACGGCAAGTGTTCGGGGTTGATCGACTTCTATTTCGCCTGCACCGACTTCCTCGCGTACGACGTCGCCATCTGCCTCAACGCCTGGTGCTTCGAACCGAACGGCGAGTTCAACAGCACCAAGGCCAAGCGCATGTTCGCGTCCTATGAAGCGGTGCGCCCGCTCTCGGCGCTCGAGAAGAAGTTCATGCCGCTGTTCGCGCGCGGCTCGGCTTTACGCTTCATGCTCACGCGCCTTTACGACTGGGTGAACACGCCGCCCGGCGCGCTGGTGAAGCCGAAAGACCCGCGCGAATATCTGCGCAAGCTGAACTTTCACCGTCAGGTGAAAAGTATCGGCGAGTATGGATTGACCTGATGACGCCGAAGAAGGCGGCGGCGCCGGCTGCCAATACCGTCGAGCTGTTCACGGACGGCGCGTGCCTCGGCAATCCAGGGCCCGGCGGCTGGGCGGCGCTGCTGCGCTTCAAGGACACCGAGAAGGAGTTGTCCGGCGGCGAGGCGCAGACCACCAACAACCGCATGGAGATGATGGCCGTGATCCAAGGGCTGTCGAAGCTCACGCGCGGTTGCGCCGTCATCGTCTATACCGACAGCCAGTATGTCCTGAAGGGCATCACCGAGTGGATTCACGGCTGGAAGAAAAAAGGCTGGAAGACCGCCGATAAAAAGCCCGTGAAGAACGCCGACCTCTGGCAGACGCTGGATGCGGCAAGATTGGGGCACGATGTCACCTGGAAGTGGGTGAAGGGCCACGCCGGTCACATCGAAAACGAGCGTGTCGACATGCTCGCGCGCGCGGAAGCCGAGAAATTCCGCGCCTAAACGCCGCCCTTTTACCCTCCGCTCACAATTCTCCTGAACAAAACTCGCACCAATTAAGGTAAAATATTGACATTCCTTGAGGATGCGAACCGAGCCCCCATCTCTGCGTTAGGACTCTCAGATGCATGAGTTAGAGGACGCCATGGGTAGAGCAATGTTACAGACCGCAGGTTATCTGACCGGCCAACTCCTCGTCGCGATGCCGACGATGGCCGATCCCCGCTTCCACCGCACCGTGATCTACGTCTGCGCGCACTCGTCCGAGGGCGCGATGGGCCTGATCGTCAACAAGCCGCTGAACGATCTACGCTTCACCGATATCCTCGGGCAGCTCAAGATCACGGCGCGTTCGACCAATTGCTCGCAAATCCACGTGCACCGCGGCGGCCCCGTCGAAGTGCAGCGCGGCTTTGTCCTGCATTCCGCGGACTATCAGAAGAACGGCACCGTGATGGTGAACGACGACATCGCACTGTCGGCCACCACCGAAATCCTGAAAGACATCGCCGAAGGTTATGGTCCGCACCAGAACCTGATGGCCCTCGGCTACGCCGGCTGGGGCCCGGACCAACTCGACGAAGAGATCAAGCGTAACGCCTGGTTATGCGTGCCCTCCGACTCTGGTCTGCTGTTCTCCGACGGCTATGACCATAAGTGGGATCTGGCGCTCGCCCGCCTCGGCATCGCGGCGCACCGCCTGTCCAGCGAAGTCGGACACGCCTGACCCTAAGAGCTCGCTCGCTTGCGTGATGGGATGTGCGGGGCGGCCACGGAACGGGCCGCCCCGCAAACTTTTCGTTTTCGGTCACCCTGGGCGCAGCCCAGGGTCCAGGGTTCCAGACGTCGGTGCGTGTTGCTCTGGATCCTGGGCTTCGCCCAGGATGACGCTAATTTAAACGCCCCCGAATAGCCTCAAGGCTTTCCAACGTCTTCAATTCACCTAAGGCCGCCATCGTCGGGGCGCTGGCGAAAATCCGTCCTGCGGTGCGGGTGATACCGGGCGCATCCACCGCTTCCACCTTCGCGATGATCTCATCGGTCGAGAGCGGGCGGCCGTAGATCATGATCTGGCGCGCGCGCTGGCCGCAGCGGCTGGAAGGGCTTTCGAGGGACATGAGCAGTCCCGACTTGATCTGCGCGCGGGCGCGCTTCACTTCGTCGGCGGTCACGCCGTCGTGGATCTTCTTGATCTCGTCGCACAGTACCGGGATCAGCTTGGGCACATCGCCCTTTCCCGTTCCCATGTAGATCGAGAAGACGCCGCAATCCGAGAACGACTGCGTGTTCGAGTAAACCGTATAGGCGAGGCCGCGCTTCTCGCGGATCTCCTGGAACAGACGCGAGGACATGCCTTCGCCCAGAAGGGTCGAGAGAGCGCCGAGGTTGTAGAAATCCGCGTCGTCGTAGGCCAAGCCGCCGAAGCCGAGCACAAGGTGGACCTGTTCGAGTTTGCGCTTCTCGCGGTAGTCGCCGCCGCTGTAGAGGCTGGGCGCTTCGCTCACCGCCGAATGCTTGGGCAGCGAACCGAAAGCCTTTTCGATGAGTGCCACGAAGATCTCGTGATCGACGTTGCCGGCGGCCGAGACCACCATGCTGTCGGCGGCATAGTTGCCGGCCATGTAGGCCTTCAGGCGGTCCGAGGTGATCGAGCGCACGATCGGTTCCTTGCCCAGCACGGGCCAGCCCATCGGCTGGTTCGGGAACGCGGTCGCCTGATGATGATCGAAGATGATGTCGTCGGGCGTGTCGTCCGCCTGATATATCTCCTGCACCACCACATGCTGCTCACGCGCGAGTTCCTCGGCGTCCATGGTGGAGTTCAAGAGGATGTCCGACAGGATATCCACCGCGAGCGGGAGGTCTTCCTTCAACACCTTCGCGAAATAAGCGGTGTGGTCGCGGCTGGTGTAGGCGTTGAGCTGGCCGCCCACATTGTCCATCTCTTCGGCGATGGCCTGGGCCGAGCGGCGCGCGGTGCCCTTGAAGGCCATGTGTTCGAGAAGGTGCGAGATGCCGTTCACATCGGCGGTCTCATGGCGCGTACCCGCGGCCACCCACACGCCCACCGCCACGGTTTCGACGGAGGACATGTAGTCGGTCACAACGCGCAGACCGTTGGAGAGAGTGGTGACCTGAACGGACATTTGCACCTGAAGACTCAATGAGAGATCCGGTCGCGGATCAATCGGCGCAATTGATCTAGGTCATTTGGAAGCGTTGTAAAGTGCTCGCGGCGGTGGAACAGGTCGGCGAGCGCGGGCGGCATGGAAGGCCTTGTTCCGGTTGCCTTTTCGACCGCGTCCGGGAACTTGGCCGGATGGGCGGTGGCGAGGGCGATGCGGGGGATGGCCGAATCGAGCCCGGCTTTGCGGGCCGCATACAGACCAACCGCCGAGTGTGGATCGAGCACATAACCGCTCGCCTTGTAGACCTCGCCGATGAACTTCAGCGTGCCGGCGTCATCCAGGCGTTGCCCGGAGAACTGCGAAAGCATGGCGGCATGGGCTTTGGCGTCCACGGTGTAGCTGCCGCTCTGCTTGAACTGATCCATGTGGCGCGAAACGGCGGCGCCGTCGCGGCCAACGGCTTCAAACAACAAGCGTTCGAAGTTGGACGAGATCTGGATATCCATGGACGGGCTCAAGGTCGGCACGACACCGGCCGCCGTCATGGAGCCCGTCTCGAAGTAGCGCGTCAGGATGTCGTTGGCGTTCGAGCCCACCACGAAACGCGCGACCGGCAATCCCATCTTGCTCGCCACGAAACCGGCGAACACGTTGCCGAAGTTTCCGGTGGGGACCGCGAAGGCCACTTTGCGGTGCGGCGCGCCGACATGCACGGCGGCCCATACGTAGTAAACGACCTGGGCCATGATGCGGGCCCAGTTGATCGAGTTCACGGCCGAGAGCTGCACGTCGTCGCGGAACTTGGTATCGGCGAACAGCGCCTTCACCATGTTCTGGCAATCGTCGAAGGTGCCTTCGACCGCGATATTATGGACGTTTTTCGCATCCACCGTGGTCATCTGGCGGCGCTGCACGTCCGACGTACGGCCCGCCGGATGCAGGATGAACGTGTTGATGGCGTCGCGGTTCTTGGTGGCTTCGATCGCGGCCGAGCCCGTGTCGCCGGACGTGGCGCCGACGATGGTGATGCGCGCGCCGCGCGCCTTCAGCACCTGGTCGAACATCAGGCCCACGCATTGCAGGGCGAAGTCCTTGAACGCAAGGGTCGGGCCATGGAACAGCTCGAGCAGCCATTCGTTGGCCGCGGTCTGGATCATCGGCGCAACAGCGGTGTGGGCGAAGGAGCTGTAAGCCCGGCGTGTCAGTTCCGGAAGCGTGTGTTCCAGCACCGAGCCTTTGACGAACGGCGCCATGACGCGCGCGGCCAGCGCCGGGTAATCGAGGCCGGCGAACGACGCGAAATCGGCGGCGGAAAACTGCGGCCAGGTCTCGGGCACATAAAGCCCGCCGTCGGCGGCGAGGCCGGCCAGAAGGACGTCGTCAAAACCGAGGGTGGGCGCGCGCCCGCGGGTGCTCACATAACGCAAAAGGCAAAGCTCCATTCGAGAACGCGCGGATACTACGCGGGGGGCCGGAGCCCGGCAACCCGCGCAAAAGCCGCTAATTCCAGGGCTTTATGCCTATTTCGGTAGGGCCGCGAGGTCGGCCAGGAGGCTCGCTGTGATCTTATCGACCGCGCGGGTGAAGGCCGGAATGGTCGAGGCCACGGTGGCCCCGGCGGGCTCTTCGGCCCGGTAGGTCTTCATCAGGAGCTGCTGGTTGCCCGCGATTCGGCGCAACGTGATCTCGATTTCGACCACCACGCTTCCGCCGGCGCCGCCGAGCACATGTTCGAGGGTGAGAAGATCGCCTTGAAGCTCGAAGTTGCGGTCGAGCCGCATCTCCGGCGTCGCCACGGTCTCAAATGCCTGGGCGGAACGCAGCGCATCGAGCAGCGCCCGCTGCATCATGACGCCGGTCGGTTCCTGCCACGCATGATAGTGATAGGCGATCACCTGGTCGGGCGCGCTCCTGTACAGGATCGCCCGGCCGCCGACCACGCCTTGGGTGCGCACCTGGGCCACATCGACGATGCCCTTAATCGGGCCGCCGGCCAGCGGTTGCACCGGCGCCGGGGCGCCAAGACGGTAGAAGGTCTCCGGCGGCGGCGGATCACCCGCACAAGCCGCAAGGGCGCCGGCCACCAGCCCCGCGATCACAAAACGCCGCTTCATTTCGGCGCTCCTTGGGGCGGATCGGGCGCATCCTTACCTGAAAGCAGAACACCCGGATTGGCGCGGATCGAGCGGCTGAACTCGCTCATGTTGCGCGCGGTCGCGTCGATGTTCTGCGAGATGTCGTCCACATAGCGCGAGAAGGTGTCGAGCGTGTAGCGCAGGTTCCGCATCGCCTCGTTCACGTTACCCTGGTTGTTCTCGACCAGCGCGTTGACGTTGGTGATCGACTTGTTGAGGAGCGCGCTGGTTTCCTTGAGGTCGCCCGAGACCTGCGTGAGGTTGGTGAGGATCGCGTCAAACTGTTCGCGGTTCTCCGGCTTCAGCAAATCCTTCTCGACGATGCCCGATGTCCGCTCGAGGGTCGCGCTCAGTTTTTCGAGGTTGCTCATCAGCGCCGGCAGATGATCCATCGTGGTGGCGCCGAATTCGTTCACATATTTGTTCAGGCTGCCGATCAGCGGCTTGATCGAATTGGTGGAGAGATCGCTGAACTCGGAGCTGATGTCGGCCAGAGTCGCGAAGATGTTGGTGCCCTCGACGCCTTCGAGCTCGGAGCCGGGCTTCAGGATCTCGGCGCTTTTGCCGCCCTGGATGTCGATGGCGATGGCGGACAGAAGGCCCGAGACCTGGGCGCGTGCAACGCTGTCTTTGGGGATCTTCCAGCCTTCCTGGACGGCCATGACGACCTTGAAGCGCACGTTGGCGCCTTCGCCGAGGGGTTCGACCTCGTCGACCTGGCCGATCTGATAGCCCTCATAGAAAACCAGCGTACCGAGCTTCACGCCGCCGACGTTGTCGTAGACCGTGAAGTATTCGTCGGTGTCCCCGGTGCTGCCGGCCAGCACGGAGATGATGACCACGAACGCCGCCAGCATCGCCGCAACGAACGCGCCCACCACAACGTAATTGATCCGGCTATCTTGCATCTCGTCCCCTCGCCCCCGGCGGTCTCTTTAGTCGTTCGCCGCGGTCAGGCGCTTCAGATATTCCTCTGGATCCAGCGTCTCGGTTTCGGTCCGCCGGTTCAACAAGTTCTGAATACGTTCATTCTTGCTGGATCGTATCTCATCCACCGTACCTGTCATCAGAATATCGCCCTTATCCAACACACAAATGCGGTCGGCGATACGGAAGGCGCTCTCCAGCTCGTGGGTCACGACCACCACGGACATGCCCATGGCGTCCCGGAGGTTCAAGATCAGCTCATCGATGGCCGCGGCCACGATGGGGTCGAGACCGGCGGACGGCTCGTCGCAAAACAATATCTTGGGGTCCATGACCACGGCACGCGCGAAGGCCGCGCGTTTGATCATGCCGCCGGACAGTTCGGACGGATTTAGCTGTTCGAAACCGGCGAGGTTGACCACCTGCATCTTAAGCCGGGCCATGATGCGCATTGTATTGACGTCGAGCTGCGTATGCTCGCGCAGCGGCAGCATGATGTTCTCAAGGACGTTCAGCGAACCGAACAGCGCTCCGCCCTGGAAGGCCACGCCGATTTTCCGCCGGAGCAAAGTCTTCTCAACTTCCGAGATCTGGGTCAGGTCCTCGCCCAGCATGTGGATGGATCCACTGGTCGGGCGCAGAAGCCCCAGCAGCGCATTGAGTAGCGTGGATTTGCCCGAGCCCGAGCCGCCCATGATCACCATGATCTCGCCTTCACGGACGCTGAAGTCGATGTTCTTGAGGATCTTGCGCGTGCCGTAGTGGGTGACGAGCTTCTTCACCTCGATGACATTTGGCGCGCCCGAAAGATCCGGACGCGGACGGTCGTCGCGCTTTTCCGCCGCGTTGCTCATGAGCGCGTGGTGATGAAAGCGAAGATCATGTCGGTGACGATGATCGCGCTGATGGACAGAACCACGGAGCGGGTGGTCATACGACCGACACCCTCGGCGCCGCCCTTGACGTTGGCGCCGTTGATGACGCCGACAAGGGTAATGAGGATGGAGAACAAGGTCGCCTTCGAAAGGCCGTGGATCAGGTCATTGAGTTCCACCACATCGATGATGCGCTGCGTATAGGCGGCGAAGCTCATGCCCATGTCGACCGACACATACCAGCCGGCGCCGATCAGCATCATGAGATTGGCCCAGAGCGTCAGGAGCGGCACCATGACCACCATGGCGATGAGGGCGGGCGCCACCAGGAAGCGCACCGGATTGATGCCCATGACTTCGAGCGCATCGACTTCTTGGCTGATGCGCATGGTGCCGATGCGCGCCGCCAGCGATGAGCCGGTGCGGCCGGCCACCATGATGCCGGTCAGCAGCGGACCGAATTCGCGCACGATGGAGATGCCGAGGCCGATGGTCACCTGTTCCTCGGCGCCGAAAACACGCAGCGTATAAATCCCCTGGATGGCGAACATGACGCCCATGGTCACGGACAGCATGGTGACAATGGGAAGCGCGCGAATGCCCACCTCCATGCAGCGCTCGAAGGTCGCCGCAATGCGCACCGGCTGTTCGCGGCGGCGCCCCAGGACGATCCAGTAGAGGCTTTGCCAGAGAAGGACGGCGCCGAGGCCAACCTCAGCAATACCGCCGACGGCGGAGCGGCCCATGCGATCGAGGGTCTCTGCAATCCTCGTCGGTATTGCGCGATCCCCCGCCTCGGACATGGATTACCCCTGCGCGAGCGCCGCTTCGACGGACGGATGGATGGTGAAGACCTTGTCGAGCCGGGCGAGCGAAAGCACCCGCATCGCCGCCGACGAAACATTCGCGAGCGAGAAGGTCGAACCCTTCTTGCGCGAAACCTGGAAAGCCTCGACGAGCGAGGCGACGCCCGATGAATCGATGTAGTTCACCGCCGAGAGATCGACGACGATGCGCTTGTACTGCTCGAGGCTCTCAAGCAGCTTCTGGCGGACTTGCGGCGACGTCTGCAGATCAACGTCACCGGTCAACGCCACCACGGCGGCGCCATTCACGTTTTGGACTTCGTAGGACATTTAATGCGTTTCCCCGGCGCTACTTTACCTTGGGTGGGAGGCGTTTGGTCAATTTAAATAAGTTGCCGACTCCGGGCGGTGGGGGAACGAATTTAGCTTCGTCACACACCGATTTTATCAGGTGAACCCCCAAGCCGCCGGGACGGACCTCAGTGATGTCGCGGGGGCGGATGGTTTCGGGATTCACCGCCTCGGCGAAGTCCATGATGTCCACTTCGAGGACGCCGCCGCGGCGGCGGAAGTCGATGACGATATCGCCGGCGTCGGGGCTGTTCCTATAGGCGTGCCGCACGATGTTCTGGCACGCCTCGTCCACCGCCATCTTGAGGTCGAAGGTCCACGCCTCCGGGGCATCGATGAATTTCGCCGCCTGCTCAGTCGCGCCGCGTATCAACTTCAAGCGGTCGGCGCGGCCCGGAACGCGGATTCGCAAGATTTGCTCGTCCGCCGGGATTTCGAGAGACGCGGCGGGCGGCTTGGCGCCCAGAGGGGCAATAGCGACATCCTCGACCACGAGCAGGGTAAGGTCGTCGCGGAGCGATTGGCCCGGGAGTTTGACCGCCCCGGAGATGCTTTTCAGCCGCAAATCCGGGGACTGGTCGGCGTGATCGCGGATAAGGGCGCGTACGCCATCGATGCCCAGCATTCCGCCGCCGAAGGTTGTGGCCTCCGTCAGCCCGTCGGTGAACACATAGAGCGTTCCACCGGCCAGGAAAATCTCGCGCACCGGAAATCCGTCGGCCCCCGCGATATCGGGCGCGATCCCGAGCGGCGGCGCATCGGCTTGAATCGCGGTGAAGCGCTCGGTGCGTGTGTCGAAAAGCAGCGGCGGCTCATGGCCGGCGTTCGCAAGACGCAGCATGCCGATGGCGGGATCGAACAGGCCGCCCACCATCGTGACGAACATGCCGTGCGAGTTGGTCTCGCACAGTTCGTTGTTGATCGCCGACAGGAGTTGGCCGGGGTTTTCAGCGCTTTTGGCCAAGCAGCGGAACAGGCTCGAGGTTTTGGCCATGAGCAGCGCCGCGTTCATGCCCTTGCCCGAAACGTCGGCCACGTTGAACCATATCCGACCGTCGGGCAGCGTCAGGATGTCGAAGAAGTCGCCGGACACCGCGCGCGCGGGAATGTTGATGCCATGGATCGGGAAATCGCGCGTCGAAGCCTGCGGCAGAAGGTCGCGCTGGATCTCGGCGGCGAGTTCGAGCTCGTGCCGGTCGCGCTCTTGCTGGACGATCTTATGGGTGAGGCGGAAATTGTTGATCGCGAGCGCCGCGGCGCGGGCCAGCGTTTCGAGGAGGATCATATCCTCGTCGTTGAACAAGCCGTCGCCGTCGGTGCGGTTGATGATCTCGATGGCGCCGAGGCATTCCTTGCCGATGGCCAGCGGCGCAACGAGCAGCGAACGCGTGGTGAAGCCCGTCTTGGTGTCCACGGCGGCGCCGAAGTCACCGTCCTGGGACACATCGCGCACCAGAAGGCCTTTGCGCGAAATCACGCTGCGGCCGACCACGCCCGTGGTCGCGGGTATCGAAAGCCCGGTGATGTCCACCGGTCCGTAGCAGGCTACGCAAACCAGACTGTCGCCGGAATCGCTGAGCAAGAAGAGCGAGGCCGCCTCGGCGCTCATGTACTTGGTGATGCGCTCAAGCGCCGTGTGGGCCACGGCCTTGTAGTCGTTGGCGGCGCCGAACTCACGGGTCATGTCGGCGATCAGCAAAAGATGATCGCGCTCCTCCCCTGGCGGTTTGGTGTCCGCATCGGGTGTCTTGCCGCTGGGTACTTGCGCCTGTGCCTGCATGCGGGCGCCACTATGCCCTGTCTTTAAAAGCCCGGCAAACTCAACGCCTGACGGTGGCAAGAAGGTCCATATATTGCTGAACGACGGCGTCCTCGGAGAACTCCTTGCGGATCCGTTCGAAGCCCCCCGCTCTCAATTTCCCCGAAAGCGCGCTATCGGCGAGCAGCTGATTGACCGCGCCCGCGAGGGCCGCGGCGTCTTCGACCGGCACTTTCAAGCCGTCGTCACCCTCATGCACCAGGAAGCCCGGCCCTTCACTCGCGGCCGCCACCAGCGGCACACCGTGCGCCCACGCGTTGACCACCACGTTCCCGAACGGCTCGAAGCGGGACGGGACCAGACAAACGTCGGCCGCTTTCAAGAGCGCCGAGCGGTCATCACGCCAGCCGAGGAAGCGAACCCGATGCGCGACGCCTTCGCGGTCGGCGAGATCCCGCAGATGGTCCTCCAGCGCGCCTTCGCCGGCGATCCACAAGATCGCTTCCGGAATGGATGCGAGGGCGCGGATCGCAACGTCGATGCCCTTGACCTTGTGCAAGCGCGCAAGGATCAGAAGAACCTTGGCGTCTGTGGGCGTGCTGAGCGCCGCCCGGTCGACCGGCGGCCCCTCTTCCACCGGCGTGAAGTTGGGGATGTAGTGCGCGCGCGCCGCCGGCCAGCCTTCGCGGACTACATAGTCGCGGATGTCGGGCGTATTGCAGACAAGATGATGACAACGCCGGTAGTACTTGAGGCTGTAGTAGCCGCCGAGGCGCCCAACATTCACCCAAGGGCCTTCGGGCAGAATGGCGCAGGCGCGGTTCATCCAACCGAGAATGACGTCCGGGTTCTCGAGCTTGGCGAGCTTGGCCAAACGAGTGCGCGTGAATATGTCGAAGAATCCGCCGAACATATACTGGCTGACCCGGCATCCCGCGGCCGAAAGACGGGCGGCGCGTAATGGGAAAGGCCTGATCGCGCAGGCCTGATCGAGGCCAGCTTTCGCCAAGCCAACGACGAGATCCTCATAGAATCGTTCCGCGCCGCCGTGGAGGCCGCCGGCGAGGACTTGCAACAGGCGCACGTTACCAACTCCCGCAGCACCTTCAGAGACGTTATAAGTCGCCCATAATGTCCGAACAGTCGACCCCATTAAAACACCCCATCCGTTACCGCCTCGAAGCAGCGGCCGCGCGTACCATGCTGGCGGTGCTGGGGTTATTCTCGGTGGATACCGTCTCGAATTTCGGGGCCTGGTTGGGCCGCAACGTAGGGCCGCTGACCCGCGCGCACAAAATCGCCGCGCGAAACTTGGAACGCTCTCTCCCCGAGCACGATGCCCCGGCGCGGGAAAAAATTCTCAAGGGCGCCTGGGAGAATTTCGGGCGGACGATGATGGAGTACGCGGTCATTCCAAAACTGGAGGGCCGTGTTGTCGTCGACGGCCATGAAGAGCTCGCGGCCCTCGCGCGCGAAGGCAAGCCCGCCCTTCTGATGACGGGCCATCTCGGAAACTGGGAACTGATCTTCGATGCGTTGCGCATCCACACCAAGCCGATTACGGCGGTGTACCGCAAGGCGAACAATCCCCTTGTCGACGAGATGATCGCCGAGGTGCGCCTGCGCGGCGTGGCGGGCCTTGCCCCAAAGGGCCCCGCCGGCGCGCGTATCGTACTGAGCGAGCTCAAGCAGGGCGGCCACGTCGTAATGTTGGTCGATCAGAAGCTGAGTTCGGGCATCGATGTGCCCTTCTTCGGGCGCCCCGCCGCCACCGCGCCGGCTATCGCGAGTTTCGCGCTGCGTCTCGATTGCCCGGTGTTTCCGATCCGCGTGATCCGGCTTGGAGGCGCGAGGTTCAAGGTCAGCATCGAAAAGCCGTGGCGCTTCGCATCCACGGACGATCATGACGCGGACGTGCTGAACGCGCTGAAACAGATCAATGGAAAGCTGGAAGACTGGATCCGCGAGCGCCCGGACCAATGGCTCTGGATGCACCGCCGGTGGCGCGGCGAATAGCTACTCGGCCGGAGCGACCGTCAGGGCAATTCCGTCGAGCGCTTCCGTGAATTTGATTTGGCACGATAGGCGCGAATTCTTGCCCTTGTAGAACGTGGTCTGTTCAACCAGTTCAGATTCGTCGTCGGTGCGCTGGGGCAGCTTGTCCAGCCACGCATCGTCGATAAAGACATGACAGGTGGCGCAGGAGCAGGAGCCGCCGCACGCCGCTTCGACGTCGAGGTCGTTGTCGCGCAGGTTTTCCATGAGGGTATGACCGACCCTACCCTCGAGCGCGATCGCCTTCCCGGCGCGGGTTGTTACGTTGATCTTTGCCATGACGGGCTACCTAATCGACACCTGTCCTGAGCGCAAGGTCTTTACCGGCTGCGCGCCGGACCATGGCCTTTTGCTCGGGGGGCATGGCCTGCGGTAAGGCATCGGGCGCAACGAACGCCAGTTCGAAGATCTCGTGGCTGAGGCGCGGCGGTTGGGTGCGATCCACCGTTCCCTTCACCGCGAATTCAAGATGCCGGGGATGAATATGGTAGATGCCGATGACCCCTTCGGCGCGGCCATCCAGGCCGACTTCCTCCTTGAGCTCGCGGACCACGCCATCCTCCGGCGCCTCTCCGGCATTGAGGAACCCCGCCGGCAGGCCCCAGGGGTACTGATGCCGATAGACGTGGCGTTGCACGAGCACGGTTCCATCGGCCGCGAAGAAAACGCCGGCCACGCCCATGCTGAAGGTGGTGTTGACGTTACGCAGCAGGATTCGCGTCACCCAGACCGGCGTGCAGCGATAGAGGAGCGAGAAGAGTTTCTTCAAGGCCCGTCCCACGTACGGGTGCTCTCCTTGGCGATGCGTGGGTAAAGCGCGAGCATTGCCTCGAACCAGGGCAGGATCGGATCGTCCTTCGCCAACACGTGCTCAGGTGACGCGGCCCGCGCCCATAGAAGAATGCCGGCGGCGATATAGTCCGGATACATCGGCGCCGATCCCGCCAGGAATTTTTGATTTTTCAGCACCGCACGGACCGGCTCCAGCGCGGTGCGGAAACCCGCCAAACGTTCTGCGATCGGCGCGGACGTGAACTCCTCGATCGACATGCCGATGCGCTGACTGCGGCTTTCCTGATAGTAGGCGCGGTCTTGCGGCTGCACCTTCTTGTAGACCTCGTTCATGACAACGCGCATGGCCGGGCGCATCACGTTGGCCCCGAAAGTCGCAAGCACAAAGCGGGCGAAGCTCTTTCCCTGCGCGTCCCCAAACAGCGAAGGACGATCCGCGTAGGCGGCCTCGAGATGTTCCGCGATGGCCCAACTGTCGGCGATGAGCTTGCCACCGTCATCAAGCACCGGGACCATTTTCTGACCACCGCCGGCAATCGCGGGAATTCCGGTGAAACTGGTGGCCGCTGCGGCGTAGTCGAGTCCCTTATGGCCTAAAGCGAAACGCACCATCCAGCAGTAAGGAGAGGACAAGATTCCCCGATCGAGAGCCAGTTCATGAAGGAGAATCGTCATTCGGTTACCCCGCTGAAGTTCGTGAGTGGTGACACTTAAATTATATATTTTGCAAAGACTTAAGTGAAATTTCTGAAGACACCCGTTAAACGCGATATTCAATCTAATATCGAATTTATCGAACATACCAGGTGCTTAAATTCGTTTGATTGCATGGTTAAGCCATGGAAAATATTGCACTGCAAACATTGGGGCTTGAGGGCGAGACGGAGCCGGGAAGAGTGCGGCGCGTTCAACTCGTGTGGGGTGTGATTTTAGCGGCAACGGCGGCGAGTGTTTCGGCGGCGCAAGCCGTCGATGTGCGGAACCGGGACCGTTCAGCGCGTGAGATCACCATCAACCACAGCGACGGTCGAAGCGAAACGATCAAGGTAGGCGCGGGCCAAAGCGTCGCGAATATCTGCACTGATTGTGTGGTGCTTGCGGGCACGACGTCTGTCGAAGCCAAAGGAGATGCGACCGTAAAGATCGAACGCGGCGAAGTTTCGATCGACGGAAAGCGATAGGAGGAAGGCGAGATAACAAGGTTCAGAACGAGCAAAAAAGAAATTCGATAAACGCCCTGCCCCAAGCAGGGCGTTTCTATTTGTGCTCCGATATTTTTATGTTCGCGCGCCTTCGCGCGCTGGGCTCAAGCAGGGCGTTTCTATTTGTGCTCCGATATTTTTATGTTCGCGCGCCTTCGCGCGCTGGGCCCAAGCAGGGCGTTTCTATTTTGAGCGATTGCGTCCCAAAAACGCTGCCGCCGTGAGGAGTGCGAAAGTCGCGACGATCAAGATCGTCGCCAACGCGTTGATCTTGGGGCTCACGCCCAGACGCACGCTGGAAAAGACCACCATCGGCAAAGTGGTGGATTGCGGGCCGGAGACAAAACTCGCGATCACCAAATCATCGAGCGAGAGCACGAAAGCAAGAAGCCAACCGGCCACGAGCGCTGGGGCGATGAGCGGCAGAGTCACGTGCAAAAACACGGTCGTGGGCCGCGCGCCGAGATCCGCCGCCGCTTCCTCAAAGTCCCGCGCCATCCCCGAGACGCGCGCCTGCACGATCACAGCCACATAGGCCATTGTCAGGCTGGCATGAGCAATAATAAGCGTGCCGACGCCCCTTCCCGGCAGCCACGGCATCGCGCTTTGTGCGGCCACGAAGAGCAATAGCAACGCTAAGCCGGTGATCACTTCCGGCATGACCAGGGGCATCGCGAGGCTTCCGGCGAAGAGCGAGCGACCGCGAAACGGGCCAAACCGCGCCAGCGCATAGCCTGCGGTCGTGCCGAGCACGGTCGCGAGGCTGGCGGACACCACGGCTACGGTAAAGCTGACACCTGCCGCACGCAGGATTTGGCGATCCGCAAATAATTCGCCATACCACTGCGGCGAAAAGCCGGTCCACACGCTCACAAGGCGCGAGGCGTTGAAGGAGTACCCCATCACCACAAGCAGCGGCAGATAAAGAAAGACGAGCCCAACGCCGAGAGCGACGCGCGCGATCATGCCAGCGCTTCCTTTTTCTCCACCGCCTGGAACCACATGATCGGAATCACGAGGACCGCGAGCAAGACCACGGCAACAGCCGCGCTCATCGGCCAGTTGCGATTGGTGAAGAATTCCGTCCATAGGACCTTGCCGATCATGAGGGTGTCCGGGCCGCCAAGAAGTTCCGGGATCACGAATTCGCCGACAGCGGGGATGAAAACGAGGAGCGATCCGGCGACAATCCCAGGCAACGACAGCGGCAGCGTGATTTTCAAGAACGCGCTCCACGGCTTTGCGCCGAGATCGGCCGCCGCTTCGAGCAAAATGGGGTCGAGCTTCTCAAGCCGCGCGTAGAGCGGCAGCACCATGAAAGGAAGATACGCGTAAACGATGCCGAGATAGACCGCGCCGCCGGTATTCAGGAGCCGCAGAGGCTCGGCGATGATACCGAGATTTTCGAGAACTAGGTTGATCAGGCCGGTAGGGCGCAGAAGGCCAATCCACGCATAGATGCGAATAAGGAACGAAGTCCAGAACGGCAGCACAACGAGCAGCAGGAGGATTTGCCGCCAATGCCGCGGCGCACGCGCGATCGCGTAAGCCATGGGATAACCCAGGAGCAGCGTGAGCCCTGTTGAAACAAGCGCAATCCGCAGGGAGCCGAGGTAAGCCTTGAAGTAGAGACTATCCCCCAAGAGCGCGGCGTAGTTCCCAACCGTTGAGGGTGGACCATAGGGCGGCACGCTGAGCTGCGCGGTCGCGAAGCTGATCTTGAGAACGATGGCGAACGGCAGCAGAAGGGCGAGGGCGATCCACAGCCACACGGCAAAAAGCGATGTCTTGGCCGATCCGGTCACGTCGGCAGCATCCGCGCCGCGGCGGCGGGCCAGTTCAGGAAAACCTTGTCGCCTTTCTGCGCGTCAACCTCATCGCCAACATTCGGTCGCAAGACGCGCACGACGATGTCCTGCGTGCATACGAGATAGGTTGTGCCCGTGCCGCGGTAGATGATGTCCGTCACGACACCTTCAAGACCGCCGGGCGCGCGTGAGAGCGTGATCCGCTCTGGGCGCACGGCGAGCCCCGACGGCCATAGGTTGATGTCGCCAAAGAATCGCGCGACCGCTTGCTGCGCGGGCCGCTCGTACAAACCGCGCGGCGTATCGATCTGCAGGATGCGCCCCCGGTCCATGACCGCGATGCGGTCCGCCATCGTCATGGCTTCGTCCTGATCGTGAGTGACGACCACAAAGCTGATGCCAAGGCGGCGGCGCAGCGTGAGAAGTTCCAATTGCGTGCGTTCACGCAAGTGTTTGTCGAGCGCGGCCATCGGCTCGTCGAGCAGGAGCGCTTTGGGGCGCTTGGCGATGCAACGCGCGAGCGCTACGCGCTGGCGCTGCCCTCCGGAGAGTTGATGCGGCTTTCGCGCCGCTAAGGCTTCCATCTCAACGGCGGCGAGCGCCTCTTTTGCTCTCGCCTCGATCTCCGCGGGCGCAAGGCGATCCTGCTTCAAACCGAACGCCACGTTGTCCGCGACGGTCATGTGGGGAAACAGCGCATATGATTGAAACATCATATTGACGGGGCGTCCGTAAGGCGGCGTCCCGGTCATATCGACACCGTCGATCGCGACCGTGCCGACATCCGGCGTCTCAAGGCCCGCCATCAATCTCAGCAGCGTGGTCTTGCCGCATCCCGAAGGCCCCAGAAGCGCCAAACATTCGTTGGCGCCGACCTCAAGGGATATATGGTCGACGGCGATGACCTCGCCGTAAGTTTTGGTGATACCCTCGAGGCGAATCACAGCGGTCATCAGGTGCCGGTCTTCACACCGTTCCACAACCGCGTGCGCAAGGTTTCGATTTCGGGTGACGGCGCGGTTTCAGGGAACAGGCGCTGCATCATCTCCGGCGCCGGATAAACGTTTTTGTCCGCAAGGATCTCTTTCGAAATGAACGGCGCGGCCTTCGCGTTGGCGTTCGCGTAGAACACCTTGTTGCTGATCGCCGCGATCACCTCAGGCTCGAGGATATAATTTAGAAAAGCATGCGCGGCGCCGGCATGCGGGGCATCTTTCGGGATGGCCAGGAAGTCAAACCACATAACAGCGCCTTCCTTCGGGATACTGTAAGCGATCTCCACGCCCTTATCGGCTTCCTTGGCGCGGTCGGCGGCTTGGAAGATGTCACCCGAATAGCCCATGGCCACGCAGATATCCCCGTTCGCCAGCGCCGAGATGTATTCGGAGTTATGGAACTTCGCGATGTAAGGCCGCACGGCCTGCCATGCCGCCGCCGCACCCGCGTAATCGTCAGGCACAGTCGAATGCGGATCCTTGCCTTGATAGGCAAGCGTCAACTCAAACACATCGGCCGGCGAATCGAACACGTAGACACCGCACGCCGCCAGTTTCGAGGCATAGGCGGGATCGAGGATCAGTTTCCAACTATCGACCGGCGCGTCTTCGCCGAGCGCTTCCTTCACCTTGGCGGGGTTGTATCCGATGCCGGAGGTCCCCCACATGTAGACAAGCCCGTGCGTATTGTCCGGATCGGACGCCGCCGCGTGCTGCGTGATGGAGGCGTCCATATTGGCTAGATTAGGGAGCTTCGCCTTATCGAGAGGGCGAACGATTCCCGCCTTGATGAAACGCGCGAGCACCGGGCCGTTGGGAACCACGACGTCATAACCAGAGCCGCCGGCCAGCATCTTCGCCTCCAGCAACTCGGAGGAATCAAAGACGTCCATGTTCACGGTGATGCCTGTCTTCTTGGTGAAGTTTTCGAGCGTGTCCGGCGCGACATAGTCGGACCAGATGTAGAGGTTGAGGGTCTTTTCCTCGTCGGATGATGGCCCACACGCCGCGAGCGTGAGCAGCGCGAGCGCGCCCGCCCAAGAGTGAGATGGCTTCATCAGAAAATCCCCTGTCAAACGTCCTTAAGACCTCGGCGTAACAATAGTCCCTGGATGACGCCTGGAATAGAGCGAGGCATACTCCATCCTGGATTTGAGGGAGCATGTCATGAGCCGCTCAGACGAGATCGCCGGGCGCGTCCACCGCGCCTATGCGTGGGGACGCGGCGGCCAAGTTCATTACCGCCGCTCCGGCCCCCCCGGGGCGCGCAGCCCGCTTTTGCTGATCCACGGCGCCCAAAACGGGGGAGAGACCTTCGAAGCCTTCATGTCCGACATGGGCCGGGAGCGGTCGGTGATCGCACCGGACCTGCCGGGAACGGGAATGTCCGATGCCTTGAAAGGCGCGGGCGACGCAGGCGCCCTTGCCGACGCTCTGCTGGAAGTCGTCGCTGAACTAGGCCTCGGCATGGTCGATGTCCTTGCCGTTGCCGATGGCGGCGAAATCGCCGTGGAAATGGCTCGCCAACAGCCGGACGTCGTTCGGAAACTTATCCTCGTTTCGGCGCCCGCGCCCGTGGGCCTTCTGAGCCAGCCGACCGTTTCCCTCGCGGCGGCCGTGTTCAGCGCGGCGTCCGTCCGGGATTTTCTAGACCGTTAAACGACCGCGGAAAACTCCGCCCAAAGCGGAACGTGATCCGAACTCTTCACATTGAGGAGCGCTCGGGAATTCACCAGCTTCAAATCACGATAGAACACGTGATCAAGCACTTGGTTGAAATGCCGCCACTGCGGCGCGGCCGCGGGAACGCGGGTCAGCCCAAGATCGCCCATGGCTTTCTGCAGAAGATGCCAGCGTGATTCGTTCCAGGTGTTGAAGTCTCCTGCGACGATGCAGGGCCCTTTGTGATCGTGCACCGGCCCGATAATCTGCTCGATCTGACGGGCGAACTTGGCTGTCGAGACCAGATTTATCGCGTGCACGTTCAAGACCAGCAGCGTCTGTCCCGCAAAAGGATAGCTGGTGATAAGAAACGTCTTCGGCGTTGCAACGAGTGGCTCGCGGTCGGGGGATTTCACGACACGCCTTGAGATCGAGGGCACTCGACTTCCGGTCTTGGGCCCCGTCGTCACACCCGCGCCAACGCCGATATTTTCGGCCATGATCCATTCTAGGCCGCTGGCAAGGTGAAACGGTTGCGCGATGCCGCCGTGCAAGACCGCTTCTTGCAGCAAAACGAGCTCCACCCCGGCGCTCATGCTGGTGAGATCCGGCATACAGCCCTTGCGGCGCGCCTTGAACATGTTCCAGCTGATCATCTTGATCGTGGCGCCAAAGTCCGCCGCCGAGGCGTTTCCCAGATGGACGACTGATTCCGTCTCGGCGAAGGAGAGAAAACGGTTCGCGCGGCCGAACATGGAAAAAGGATTGTTCACGGTGGGAAAATGGGCCGGATTTTTCACGCGTTGCACGAAATCAGTTACCCATCATAGATCTTCCCGCCGCGCTTACAAAATCAAGTCGCGGCAAATTTTGTTTCCAATCAAATGGGCACAGGTCCATCATGCCACGACCGAGACCCGCTGCGGTCGCGGATCGCCCGTTTCCCGCTTTAGAATTGAGGATCGCTGAGACGACATGAGGGAGTTCGACGACCGCCACGGACACATTTTTTCATGATCCCCGATCATCTCGCAGCGTTCCTCCGCACGACCATCAAGAGTGTCTGGGCCCTCGACTTGCTCGTTCTGATGAAGAACGAGCCCGGTCAGGGTTGGACGGTTACGACCCTGAACGACCGCCTGCGGGCCTCGACGTCGCTGGTCGAGGAGATTTTGGCGACGTTCGCCCGGCAGGGGTTGGTGGTTTCGGCGTCCGACGGGACATATCGGTATCAGGCGAATGGGGAGGTCGACGCCTTGGCGAGCGAATTGACCCGCCTGTACGCCGAACGCCCTCTGACCGTGATCAAACAAATCGTGTCGGCCCCGAACGAGAAGATCCATTCCTTCGTGGATGCCTTCCGGCTCAAAAAGGACTGAAGCAGGCGCCCCATGACCTTCCAATCCGCCATCTACCTCCTGTGCGCCATCACCAGCTTGCTATGTCTCCTCCTGCTCGCGCGCGGATACGCCCGGACGGGGGTCCGATTGCTTTTGTGGAGTTCCATCTGCTTTGTCGGCCTCGCGCTCAATAACCTGCTTTTATTCATCGACTTGGTCGTGCTGCCGGACGAGGTCAATTTGGTCGTCTGGCGCCAGTTGACGACGCTCGTCGCGCTCAGCGTGCTTCTGTACGGTTTCATTTGGGAAGCGGACTAGGGGAGCGGGCACCATGGAACACTTCCTTTACGGCGTGCTGACGGTCGGAAACCTTATCGCGGCGGCCTTTTTCCTGAAGTTTTACGCCCGGACCAGGCAGCGGCTGCTTTTAATGTTCGCCTTCGCGTTCCTATTGTTTGCCGCCCAGCAGGCCATCCTCGGCCTGGAGGTAACGCAGCGGGAGGAGGAGGCGAACGCTTACCTTCTCCGCCTCGCGGGATTCATCCTGATTATCGCCGGGATTGTTTCGACGAACTTCAGCAAACGCTACCGAAACGAGTAGCATTTAGGCGCGGAATCGGTTTAGCGTGTGGCCACGCAACGCCACAACCATTTGGAGGGGACAATGGCAGCTCGTAAGAAGACCAAGAAAAAGGCCGCGAAGAAAGTCGTCAGCAAGGCGGCGCGCAAAGGCGCCGCCAAGTCTGCGGCGAAGCGGACGGTGAAGAAGGCGAAAAAGGCGGCGAAGAAATCCGCCAAAAAGGTTGCCAAGAAAGCCGCGCGCAAGCCGGCCGCCCGCAGCGTGAAGAAGGTTGTGAAGCGCGCCGCTAAGCGCGTCGCGAAGAAGATCACCAAAGCGATGGAAATGGCCAAGCAAGTCGCGCAGGGCGCGGCGGATGCGGTCGCCGAAGCGAAGCCGCAAGGCGTGCTCGGCTTCTAGCCAACCGTCCGATACGAATTTCAAAACCCGCGAAGCCGTCACTTCGCGGGTTTTGTGTTTTTAGGGCGGTTCGACGGCGGGAGATCGACCCCTTCAGGGGCTGGCTACTTCCGCTGCAACGGGCGCGCGGAGAGGCCGCTCCAGTAGTTTAGAACCACCTCGATGACTGTCCGCCCTTGTCCAACCGAAAAGGCCGCTTCTTTTACATTCGGCTTGCTGTAGCCGAGGCGAGGGTTATTCGGAAATCCGTAACCATCGTTGAAGGGGTTGAGTTTGCCGTCACCGTTGCGGTCGTGCAGGACCGCCGCCGCGTAGCTGCCCGCAGACGGAACGACGACGCACACTTCGCCGTCGCCTTCCGGTGGGGTCGGGACATCAATCCGCTGGAACACCTTGCCTGCCGCACGCAGAGCGCGACCCGGCGACAAAAAGTCGTTGGGGTCGTCCGGGTAGAGTTCGACGCGGAGTTGCCCCTCCCGATCCTTGAAACCCGTCACCCGGACCAGAACGCTGGGGCCCGTATATCCTTCAGGGCAGGCCGCTTCATGGGTCGACAAGGAGGCCGGAGGAGCCTCTTCCGCATGCGCGCCCGCAGGGAACGCGCCGAGAAGGAAAAGAAAAAGAAAGCGGTGCATAGCCGATGCCCTTTATCGCCCACAAGCCCCGTGACGAGCATTTAGTCCGTCTCCTCAACTTCGGCAAGGCGCTCGCGGCCGTCACGAAGAGCTTGCGCGAGCAAAAGCCGCTCCACCCCAAAGGCCCACCCGATGCCTTCGGCGTAGCGGCCGCCGCCGCCAAGCTGGCGCACGGCGCCAAGGGCCGCACATTCGGTTTCGAACCCCGCATCGATATAGTACCTGAGGCCACGGCGCACCTTGTCATGGAAGGTGTAGGGAATACCGAGTTCGTCGAGACAAGCTTTCATCAGTGAGACAACTTCCTCGCGGCTGACGCTGGGACCGAGAGCCTCAATGCCGAACTGCGTAAACTCGCGGTAACGCCCCGTCTGCGGGCGTTCATAGCGGTAGCAACGTGCGACATAAAAAATACGCGCAGGTTTGGGCATAGTGGCGGCCCACCCGTTGTTCCAAAGCTCCTGCACCATCCCGGTGGCTTCGGGAACGAGGCAGACGGGACGGTTGCCGCGATCACGGAAGGTCCACATCTGCGCTTCCTTGTCGGGGCCGATTTTTCCAAGGAACGTGCCGGACTCCCAAATGGAGGGCAGTACGATTTCAGAGTAACCCGCCTCGATGAACCACCCTCCGCAGGACGGAGATGATCTCGAGATACCGGCGGGCTTCTTCACCCGTCAGGACTTTGGTACCGCGCAACATGGACGTCTCCTTTCAGAATGGCCGACCGGCGAAGGAGACATAAAAATGGCCCCGTCCGTCGGAGGGGCCTGGTTTCGCAATTGAAGTCGCAGAAATGCGTTACGGCCCGCCCATCAGGTGGTGATGGTGGTGCGCATGCACGAACGAGAGGCGGCGGGCATTTTTCATGGTCGCCTGTCTACACGTGCGACGCGTAGGCCGCAAGCGCTTCGCGGGCGCATGCACGCCGGCGTTGGCAGATCCGGCGCGTTCCGCGCCAGACCTCGACCCGTGACAGAGCGCTTGCCGCAAGCAACTGGACCGCTTCCTCGGCCGCGGCCGTATCGCAGGCAAAATGCAGAACCAGCACCGCGGCGGCATGGGCAACTTCATCCTCGAAGAAACAGAAGCGGTAGGCCTGATGCATGACGGTTGTCCAAATGCTCTTGGTGCGCGAGTACAACAAAGCTTTGCAACTTTCGTACCAAGGGGACAAAACAAAGAGGCGCAGCGGCTTACCCGGCGGCGCGGCTTGAAACCGTAAAGAAGTGGGACACGCGTGAGCGACCTCGCGGCGTATGCCGGCCTTTTCACCGCCGCCTTCCTGGCCGCGACGATCTTTCCCGCCCAATCCGAAGCCGCACTCGCCGCGCTATTGTTCGCCGGCGATCAACCCGTAATGACGCTGATCATCGTCGCAAGCGTGGGCAATGTGCTGGGCGCCGTCGTGAATTGGATGCTCGGACGGGGTATTGAGCGGTTCAAGGCGCGGCCCTGGTTTCCGGCCAAGGCCGAGACTCTGGCGCGCGCGCAAGGATGGTATCGGCGTTATGGCAAGTGGTCGCTGCTGCTGTCGTGGGCACCGTTCATCGGCGATCCCATTACCGTTGTGGCCGGCATAATGCGCGAGCCGCTGCCGATGTTCGTGGCGCTGGTGACCATCGCCAAGGTGGGCCGCTACCTTGCGGTCGCCGCCATTGTTGGCGCTTTATAAGCCGAACCCCACGCATCGCATGGAGATTGAGGCGTTCTGCATCGCCTCATAAACCGTTTCCGCACGTTCGGCCGGGTCTGCGGCGCCAAGCGCATACAGGAACGGATACCAGTGCTCGGCCGTGGGGATGGAAAGCCGGCCGGCTTCGCTCGAGCGCGCCTCATGCACAAGCGCCGCGTCATCCCGCGCCACCAACTTGTCGGCGACCCAAGCGTCGAATTCGGACGCCCACGGATACGGCGCCGCGGTTTCGTCCCAATTGATGAGGCGCAGGTTGTGCACAATGTTGCCGCTGCCGACGATGAGGATCCCGAGGTCGCGCAACTTCGCCAAGTTCCGCCCGGCGATGTAATGGAAGCGCTCGTCACGCTCCATGTGCAGGCTGAGCTGAAGCACCGGCACGTCCGCGTCGGGAAAAATATGGCGGAGCACTGACCATGCGCCGTGATCAAGACCCCACTGCTCATCGTCGAGGTTGATTGTGATATCGGTGACGCGCGCCTTGATCTCCTCGGCCAGGGCGGGATCTCCAGGCGCGGGATACTGCACGTCGGACAGTGGCTTGGGAAAACCGTAGAAATCATGGATCGTGCGCGGGTGCGCCTGATGCGTGATCCAGGTGCCTTCCGTCATCCAATGCGCGGACACGCACAGGATCGCGCGAGGCCGCGCGAGTTCACGGCCCAATTCCTGAAGGGTGCGCGTGTATTCATTGTCCGCGATCGCATTCATCGGAGAGCCGTGGCCAATGAAGAGCACAGGGGCGCGCATGACGTTATTTCACCCGTTCGATCAGCGCTTGCGCGGCGGCGGGCGCGCGTTCTTTGGCGCCGGAGATGAAATAGACAAACGTGTCGCCGCGCTTCGACCAGGCTTTCGCGCGTTTGGCCCAGGCGTCGAGTTCCGCCGGCTTATAGCCGGTCTTGATGGTGGGTTTGGTGCGCATGAGGCGCGCGTATGTGAAGTCGGCCGTCTGCTCGTCGATCTCGGGGAAGTCGTCGTCATCGGCATAGACGATGGCGGCGTTATATTTGCGGGCAAGGTCGTAGAAGCGCTCATCCTGGAACGTCGGGCTGCGCACCTCGAGCGCATGGCGCAGCGGCAGGCCATCGATCTCAGGCGGCAATAGTTTCAGGAACCCCTCGAAGTCGGCGGGATCGAACTTCTTCGTGCCCATGAACTGCCAATTAATGGGGCCCAGACGATCCTTGAGTTCGCTGAGACCCTGGGTGAGGAAGCGCATGACGGACTCGCCGGCATCGGCCAGCACGCGCCGGTTTGTGCAAAAGCGCGAGGCTTTGACCGCGAAGACAAATCCGTCCGGCGTCTCGTCGCGCCATTTGGCCCACGTGACGGGCTTGAAGGAGGAATAATAGGTGCCGTTGATCTCAATGGAGGTCAGCGCGCGGCTGGCGAACGCCAGCTCTTTCTTCTGGGAGAGGCCCTTTGGATAGAAGATCCCGCGCCAGGGCTCGAAGGTCCAACCGCCGATGCCTACAAGGACGCGGGACGACGCCTTTGCGGAGCTCTTGGTGGAGCTCTTGGCGGCGCTCTTGGTTGGGCGTTTAGCCATGACGGACCTCCTGGCGAAGGAGGTCACCTTACACAGCGAAAGCGAGGGAAGTCAGTGGGTTGAATGAAGGTGAAATGGGGCCAGAGTAGACGGCAGAAAATGGAGTCTGACCCCAAATTCCCCCAAATTCTGCTCTGCTTTTTGCAAGGGAGGTCTGCAATTATATACATATTATATACATATCATATAATATCATATGATTCGTATAAGGGCGGCCTGAAGTGCGCCGATCCGAACCGTTTGGAGCCAGCGCATGAGCGCCCCTAAGAACTTTCCCGTCGTCATGGATGTGTATGAGCTTTCGCGCACCATGCGGCAGTATCTGAGCCGCGCGACCCGCAGCCTGGGCTTCACCCAGGAGCAATGGCGCGCGCTGTGGCATCTGTCGCGCAACGAAGGCCTCACTCAGACCAATCTGGCCAACTTGCTCGAGGTCCAGCCGATCTCGCTGACACGCGCCCTGGACCGATTGGCCGAGCAAGACCTTATCGAGCGCCGTCCGTCACCGAGCGACCGCCGCGCCACGCAAGTTTACCTGACCGAGAACGCCCGGCCGGTGATCGCGAAACTGACCGAGATTCTCGATGAGTTCCGGGCCACCGCGATCGCCGGACTGACCGGCGAAGAGCTCACCCAAGCATCCGACATTCTGAAGCGCATGCGCGCCAATCTCGACAAACAAGACACCACCGTCAGCGTCGCCTAGGACCCATGACCATGAACGCCACCACGAACACCCAGACTCAATCCCCGATGTCTTCGGCGCCCACCCCGGAGAAGAAGAGCGGCCTGCGCCGCGTCCTGCTCCTGGGGATTCCCCTGACCGTGATCCTGGTCGGGGGCGCGCTTTACCTGGCCGGCGGCCGCTTCGTCTCGACCGACAACGCCTATGTGAAGGCCGACATCGCCTCGCTCTCGCCGGAGATCTCCGGCAACGTGCTGCAGGTGATGGTGACGGACAATCAGAAGGTCACCAAAGGCCAACCGCTACTGACGATCGACGCCACCAACTACAAAGTGGGCCTTGCCGGCGCCGAAGCGCAAATGCGCGCCGCTGTCGCCAGCGTTGAAAGCGCGAAGGCGCGCTATCGCCAAAAGGAAGAATCCATCGCGCTGATGCAGACCAACGTGAAGTTCGCCGAGCGGGAATTCCAGCGTCAGTCGCAACTGGCCAAGGCGAATTTTGTCGCCGCGGCGAAACTGGACCAAGCGCAGCACGAGTTGGAGTCGGCGCGCCGGAACCTGCGCCTCCTGCAACAGGAAAAGGCCGAAATCCTCGCCACGCTGGAAGGCAATCCCGATATCCGCCCGGAGGATCATTCCTCCTACCAGCAGGCCATGGTGGGCCGTGAAAGCGCTCAGCTGTTCGTCGATCGCTCAACCCTGCTCGCGCCTTTCGACGGCATCGTGAGCCAGGTGCCGAAGGTCGGCGATTTCGCCCGTACCGGGGCGCCGATCATGTCGCTGGTGTCGACGTCAGGTGTGTGGGTGGAAGCGAACTTCAAGGAAACCGATCTCACCCAGATGAAGACCGGCCAACCGGTGGACATCGAGGTGGATACGTATCCCGGACGCAAGTTCCACGGCAGAGTGGCTAGCATCAGCCAGGCGACCGGCGCTGAATTCTCCGTGCTGCCCGCGCAGAACTCGAGCGGCAATTGGGTGAAAGTCGTCCAGCGCATCCCCGTGCGCATCGCCTTCGAAGATCCGGCCAATGGCCCGACGCTGCGCGCCGGCATGAGCGTGATCGCCGAAGTGGACACCGGCACACGCCGTGCGTCCCACTGGTTCGGGGCGCAGGCGAGCGACGGCACGCAGGCTCCGTAAACGTCACGTCAGGATCGGATCCGCGCCATGGCGCAGATGTACGAGTATTTCAACGCCCACCCGGGGCGCCGCTCGGCGCTGGTGATCGTCGTCACCCTGGCGATGATCATGCAGACCTTGGACGCGACCATCGCGAACGTCGCCCTCCCGCACATGCAAAGCAGCATGAGCGCCGCGCAGGACCAGATCAGCTGGGTGTTGACCTCGTATATGATCGCCTCGGCGATCGGCATGTCGCTGACCGGCTTCCTGGCCTCGCGTTTCGGCACCAAGAACCTCCTCATAGGGTCCATCGTCGGCTTCACGGCCGCCTCGATGCTGTGCGGCATCGCGCAGACGCTGCCCGAGATGATCATGTTCCGCGTCGCGCAAGGACTGTTCGGCGCGGGCCTCCTGCCCTTGTCGCAGTCGATCATGCTCGATGTGTTTCCGCGTGAAAAACAAGGCCCCGCGATGGCGATCTGGGGCATGGGCGTGATGCTGGGCCCGATCCTTGGCCCCACTCTCGGCGGCTATCTCACCGAATATTATAACTGGCGTTGGATCTTCTTCATCAATGCGCCGCTGGGCGTCATCAGCACATTGAGCGTCATGGCGCTCCTCCCGGAAACGCCGCCGAATAAGCAAACCTATTTCGACTTCCTTGGATTTGGATTGCTGGCGATCGCGCTGACGTCGTTCCAGCTGATGCTGGACCGGGGCGAAACGCAGGACTGGTTCCAGTCCTATGAGATCATCGTCGAAGCCGGCATCGCAGGGCTGGCGTTCTATGCCTTCATCGCGCACGTGCTCACCACCGACAAACCCTTCATCACGCTCAGCCTGTTCCGGGACCTGAACTATAGCGTCAGCATGGTCATCGGCGCCGCTTTCGGGGTGACGTTGTTCGCGACCATGACCCTGATGCCGCTGATGCTGCAGAACCTGATGCATTACTCCGTCATCGACACGGGTTTCGTGCTGATGCCGCGCGGCATTGGAACCATGTTCGCGATGGCGTTTGTCGGGCGCATCGTCACCAAGCTGGATGCGCGCCTGATCATGTTCTTCGGCCTGGTGCTTACGGCGGCGGCGCTCTGGCACATGTCCACTTGGACACTCGATGTGTCGGGCTTTGAGATGATCGCCACCGGCGTCCTGCAAGGCGTCGGCATCGGGTTCCTGTTCCCGCCCCTCTCGATGATCGCCTACATGACCCTCGCCCCGCACTTGCGTACCGAGGCGGCCGCGTTCTTCAGCCTGACGCGCAATATGGGTTCGAGCGTGGGCATCTCCGTCATGATCGCCCTGGTGGCCCAGAACACGCAGATCAACCATGCGAGCCTCGCAGAATACATCACGCCGTTCAGCCGCGCCTTGCAGGCGTTGGTTCCCGAGGCGGGCTGGTCGATCGGCGCGGCCTCGGGGATCGCGCACCTCAACGGCGAGCTGACGCGACAAGCGATGATGATCTCGTATCTGAACGACTATCGCCTGATGGCCTATGCGATCGTGCTGGTGATGCCGCTGATTTTCCTGTTGCGCGTGCCGAAGCGCGCGGGCGCGGCGCCGGCCCAGCCGGCGGTCGCGGCCGCCGCCGAACACTAAGGCGTTCAGCGCTTGGAGCGAATCCCGACGTAAACACCCCGGTGGTGCTTGATGTTCTCGGGATTCATCAGGGTTTCGTGGATGTCGCCGACAATGTCGTACTGTTCGATGACAAGGTCGAAGCCCGCATCCTGAAGCAGTTGCAGGAGCGCTTCCTTGGTCGGCCAGAAACTGCGCTGGTTCGTCCAGGACGCCCATTTCATCTGTTCAAGCTGATCGACCGTGCCGCCGTTGTGTTCGTGGTACCAGCGGCCCGGTACCCCCTCGTGCTTCTCCAGGGGACCCATGACATCCTTGAACGCGGTCATGGGGTACCAGTCGTGTGGCGCGAAATGGGTGTTGATGATGACGGCGTCGCGCGCCTGTTTGCCCATCAGATGGATGAACTCACCCGGGCGGTCGAGGTGGTAAAGCAGGCCGCAACAAAAAATGACATCGAAGGGTCCATACTTCGCGATGTTCCAGCAATCGTCCTTGGCGAATTCCAGGTTCGCAAGGCCGGCCCGGCGCTTCACTTCGAGACAGTTGTCATAATTTGACTGGCGCACTTCCAACCCGAAGGCGTCCATGCCCATGCGCGCGAACTCGAGGGCGTAACCGCCCTCCAGACAACCGAGATCGGCGATGCGCTTGCCGGCGAAATTACCGCCGTAAATGAGCTGCAGAAGGCGCTTGGCGCCCTTGCACCATGCGGTGTCCGCGACCAGGCCGCCGGCGTACCCAGGCAAGGTTTCGCTGCCGTCGGCGAAGCGGATATTGTGAGCGGTGAAGGTATTGACGGTCATCGCGGCTCCTGAGGTAACAGTTTCTTAGCCGCAACGGGTGTGAGAACGGAAGCTGATTTCGCCAGAATAGCCATTTGCGAAACGGTGCGGGTTGGCTAGGTTCGGACCTGGGGGATGCGGGCCACTATGTCTGAAACATCGAAGATCGAAATAGCGTCCATTGTCATCATGGGCATCGGCCTTTACGCCGTGCTTCAGATCGGGCTGCTTGCCGCCCTCCTCCCGGGTCTTTTGATTTTCCATGTCGTCAACCTCATATCGCCGGCCTTTTATCGGATGGGCCTCAATCACGACGCCGGCCGGACGGTCGCCCTCGCAGTGCCGCTCCTGATCGTCACTATTGCGGTGGGTCTTGGCATTCTTGAGATTATCGACCTCGTCAGCGGCCCCGACAGCTTCGTCGAACTCATGCACCGGATGGCAGAGATCGTCGGCACGTCGCGCGAGTATTTGCCGACCTGGGCGCAGCAATATCTGCCCGGCAACGTCGGGGACATCGAGGCCGCCGGCGCGAAGTGGTTGCGCGAGAACGCAGGTCAGCTTGGCCAGTTCAGCCAGAATGCGGGGCGCATCGCCTTCCACATCATCATCGGCATGATCATCGGCGGACTGGTGGCTTTCTACAGCGGCACGCACAACCCCGCACTGGGACCATTGGCGCGCGCGATGGAAGACCGCACTGAATTCCTCAGCAATGCGTTCCGCAACATCGTCTTTTCGCAAATCCGCATTTCGGCCCTGAACACCTTCCTGACGGCGGTCTACCTCGCCGTGGTTCTGCCGCTTGTGGGCGTTCAGCTCCCGCTCCTGAAGACGATGATCGCGGTGACGTTTATCGCGGGGCTCTTGCCGGTGCTGGGCAATCTGATCTCGAACACCGTGATCGTCATCGTCAGCTTGAGCGTCGCACCCCTGGTCGCGGCCGGATCGCTCGCTTTCCTGGTGGTGATCCATAAGCTCGAGTACTTCGTGAACGCCCGCATCATCGGAACGCGCATCAAGGCGCGCGCGTGGGAGCTGTTGGCCGCGATGCTGGTGATGGAAGCCTGGTTTGGCATCGCCGGCCTGATTGCCGCGCCGATCTACTACGCCTATCTCAAGGACGAACTGAAGGCCCGGGCGCTCATTTAATAGCGCCGCGGGCAGACAAATGAAAACGGCGGCGCCACGAGACGCCGCCGTTTGTCATTCAAGCGATCGAGAAGGCGCTAAGCCTTCATGCTCCACGAATCGCAATGGCCATGAATGTTCGCCGGGCCATTGAAGATCATGCAGCTGCCGCAGTTGCCCTGGACTTCATGGAGGAAACCGCAACCGCCGCACACCTTGGTCGGATCCTTCGAGGTTTCAACGTAGTTGAGCGACTCACGGATGCTCATCTGTCCGCTGTCCAGCTTGGCAGGATCGGCGCAAATCGCATCGGCCGCGGACGCCACGCGCGAGGCGCCGAGCACCGCAAGGCCGGCCAGCGGCAGAGTCGCGCCGCGCGCTAGAAGCTTACGCCGGGTAAAATTGAATTCAGTCATAGCGTCCGTTCCTCCCATTGATAAAAGTTGAGTACCCGCCACGGCACAGGATCAATGTCGGCAACAATTGTGCTGCAATTGCGTCCAAACTTGAGCGCTGCCGCCACAACTCGAAAACGATTCGGCGCGAGGTCCACACCCTCACGGAGCCCGAATTCCTTCGCGATACTAACGACTTACAGATCCTGTAACAACGTTGTTTTTGGCGGGAACGCAAGAGGCGCTCACATAGATGTGTAGGGCCTTACGCTTTCACGATATTCGCGCGCGCGGCCACGCCACGCAGGGCGTTGCGGGTGTCGACGACGAGCTTAGCGGCCTGCGCCACCGCCGCGTAATCGACCGCATCGTGATCGGTCACAATCACCACCGCGTCGTAGCCCGCAATAGCCTGGGGCGTCAGCGCGACGGACGCGCGGCCCGCGATAGGCCCGTAGTGGCGCGTCAGCGGGATCATCGGCACGAAAGGATCGTGATAGTCAACCGCGGCGCCGCGTTCCTCCAGAAGCTCGATGAGACGCAGCGCCGGGCTTTCACGCGTGTCGTCGACGTTCTTCTTGTAGGCAAGTCCAAGCAGGAGCAGCCGCGCACCCTTGATCCCCCGCGAAAACCGCGCATCGAGCGCCTTGGCGAGGCGCTCGATGACAAGGTGCGGCATGGCGGTGTTGATTTCACCCGCCAGTTCGATGAAGCGCGTGGTGACGTCGAACTCACGCGCCTTCCATGAAAGATAGAAGGGATCGATGGGGATGCAGTGCCCGCCGAGACCGGGTCCCGGATAGAAGGGCATGAAGCCGAACGGTTTGGTCTTGGCCGCTTCGATCACATCCCACACGTCGATGCCCATGGCGTCGAAAACGACCTTGAGTTCGTTCACCAGCGCGATATTCACCGCGCGGAAGATATTTTCGGTCAATTTGACGGCTTCAGCCGTTGCAGTGCCGGCAACCGGAACGATCTTCGGAACGATGGCGCCGTAAAGCGCGGTTGTCAGCGCAAGCGCCTCTTCACCATCGGCGCCGACGACTTTCGCCGTGTTCGCGACACTGAAGTTCGGGTTGCCCGGGTCCTCGCGTTCCGGCGAAAAGGCGAGGAAGAAATCCTTACCGCTTTTAAGCCCGGTTTTCTCGAGGATGGGGCGCACCAATTCGTCGGTCGTGCCCGGATAAGTGGTCGATTCAAGCACGACCAGCTGGCCGGCCCTCAGGTGGGCGGCGATGCTTTCGGTCGTCTTGACCACATAGCTCATGTCCGGTTCGCGCTGGCGTGTCAGGGGCGTCGGGACACAGATCAAGATGGCGTCCGCTTCCTTGAGGCGCGCGAAATCGGCGGAGGGTAGGAGCGTCTTCGCATTGACGAGTTCGGCGACGGCCGCATCCGGGATACGGTCGATGTAAGAGCGACCGGCGTTCAGTTTCTCGATCTTGGGCGCGTCGATATCGAGCGCCAGCGTGCGGAACCCTTTCTCGGCGAAGGCGCGCGCCAGCGGAAGGCCGACGTAGCCAAGGCCAATCACGGCCACCATGGCCGAACGGTCGGTAATGCGCGAAAGGGTTAAGGTCATGGGCAAGCCGATAGCATGCTGCGCCGGTCGCTAAAAGGGCGGCTTCACTTTACCCAGGAAGGCGATGCCCGCAATAAGCAGGTAAAGCAGCGCCATATAGAAAAGGGTGTGATTGACCGCGCGCGCGACACCCTCTTCGCGTTCGGGCGTCGGGCCTTCTTCGCCGATCTCGGCGAAGGGCGCGAAAAAGGGACGAAAGCTGACGTTGATCGCGATCACCGTCCAAAAGGCGAGCCCAAACATCGCCAGCTTGGCGGCGAACCAGGGTTCATCGATGGGAGAGCCCGTGGCCAGGGAATTGAGGCCGTAGACCACGAAGCCGGCGCCGGCCAGCGCTTGAAACGCGATCTCGACGTACCCCAGCAGCGTGCCCATCGGCGTCGAGTCACGGCGCACGGTGCCAAGAATCAGGAACAACCAAACGACGGCCGCGCACCAGAATAGAACACGCAAATTAGGCGAAAGCGGATAGACGTTGATGGCGCCCGTCAACTCGATGCCGACCGGGAGTATTAGCGCGAAACACACGCGCGAGACGATGTGGATCTTGCGCGCAAGCTCCACAAGACGCCCGCGCGCTTCGTATGCGAGCTGCGTGTTCTTGGCGGCGGCGGTGCAAGTAAAGACACCGATCTCGGCGCACAGCCACACGGCGAACAGCGCGATATGGATGTAGTCCCATAAGGCCGGGTTATTCGCCATTGGACGCTGTCTCCCGCTCAGGCGAACCGGGTTGATTCGCCCTGCCGATTCCCAGCCCAAAGAGAATAACGAACAGAAGCGTTAAAATCACCTGAAGGTCGAGCAGCGCACCGCGCATGCTGTGCGCGGTCACAGCGAATTCGACGGTCGCGCCGAAGCTCTCACCCGTAGGGCCGCGGATAAGCCGCGCGAAGGCGATGTTCTCGGCGATGTCGCAGGCAAGGGTGTAGAGAGGCACGAAAATAATGCCCCCGCGCTCAAGGAACGCCGAAATGCGGTTCGGCTGCCGGAAGAGCCACGCCCAGAGCAGCATCAACGTGCCGGCGCTCACGAAGCTGAGAAGAAGATCTACGACGAAGAACGGAAGGTACGCAGGACCCGCTGTACGTTCGTATGCGCCGACCTGGATCGCGATCATGTAGCGCGTCAGCGGGAACTGGACATCGAACGGCTTGAAAGTCGTGACGGCCTGGAAGTGCGGGACCAGCACCCATTGCTGAACGACAACCACCAGCAGCGCAAAGATCACGGCTGCCGCCACGGCGCGGCCGCTTGCGCGTGACTTCAGGAATTCGGTGAAGGTGGTCATTTGCGAAGAATGATACGCCGCGGACAGAGGCCTAGTTGTGCCACGACGCCCGGCCCCGCGTATAGCGGGGAAACCCGGCGAATCCTCCGCCGTATTATGCCCCAAGAACCGGGAAACTGGCGCGCAGGCCCTCAAGGATATTGCTGACGGCCAAGGCCGCGAGAATGATGCCGAGGACGCGGGTCATGACATTGATTCCCGTGACGCCCAGCATCCGCATGATTGGGCCGGCGACCAAAAACATGAGCCCGGTGATAAGCAGGACTACGATCATAACGCCGGCCACGACGCTCTGCCCCGCAAATGAGCCGGCGTTTTGGGACTGCAGCAGAATAACGGACGTGATCGCGCCCGGGCCGGCGATCAACGGCACCGCGAGGGGGAAAACCGCGACGTCCGGACGATGGGTCGCCTCTTCTTCCTCTTTGGGGGTCGTGGCGCGAATACCGCTTTCTTTGACCAGCACCATATCCACGGCCAATAGAAGTAGAAGCACGCCGCCGGCGATGCGGAACGCCGCAACGGAAACGCCCAGATAGTGGAGGAGCGGCTGGCCGATCACCGTGAACACCAGAAGGATCGCCGCGGCGATTGTAATGCTTTTGAGCGCGGTGGCCCGGCGGTCCGCGGCATCAAGGTGCGCGGTATGACTCATGAAGAAGGGCACGACCCCGATGGGGTCGATAATGACGATGAAGTTGACGAAGGCGGTTAGCGCGAGCTCAATCATAGCTGGAGCTTACCAGCACCTCCGCGCCCTGGTCTTGCCCCAACCTTGCCCTACGAGCGTCAAAACCGGTCTTTAGGATAAGAAGCATGAAACACCTCTTATTCATTATCGCCGTTCTCGTGGCCCTGTTGCTCACCTATAGCGGCGCCGAGGCCTTGATGCTGCAGGTTGATGCCGCGGAAGGCTTGAAATCCAGCGTCATCACGTTCGTTCTGACGTTGGGCTTCGCACTGTTGGGCCCTGCTCTTCTGGCCGCCGCCATCTTCTTTCATCGCCGCAGCGATTCGCGCGCGGCGGCACCCTCGCACATCCCTGCAACCCCGAAGCAAGTCTGTCGCCCTTACCTTCACGGTCACTGATGAGCCGCGCGCGCAACTAACGGAAATCAATTCGCGCGCGTTAGTTGCGCGGATTCATGTGCTTAAACCGCGCCACAATCGCGCCATTCATCCGCCTTATTCGGTTGATGATATCTGCCTCAGCGAACACGAACGAACGATCGGATCCCTCACCCCACACCCCCGCTGATCCGGTCGCTGAGAGCCTCACCCGCCGAAGCGCGGGTGAGGCTCTCGCCCTTTCTGGCGCCGTCCTTTCCACCTTCCTTGATCGCCGTACGCGGAGCGGGCACACTGCGTCTGTGTCACTGACGTCGGCACAGTGGCCGGGGGTGGTCGTGAAGCGTCAAATGTTTACCGCGTTCCGCGCTTTCGCTTTCGCCATCGGGTGTTTCATCCTGATGGCGCTGGGCGGCATCAGGGTCCGATCGGCTGGCGATGTCGCACTTTTCGTGCTTGGCCTCGCGGCCTTTTGGGTGCTGATCGAAAAAGTTATTTTGAATTTGAAAGCCAAACAGGCGCCGCGAAAGTTCTAGAGTCTCCCGCCCCACTTCCCGGCCCTTACCGTTCATGATCAAAAGAATTCTCGGTCTCCTCGTCGCCCTTGCGCTCATCTATGGCGCTGCATGGCTGGGCGCGGCCTTTTGGCTGCGCGCACGCATGGATGCTTTTGTCGCGGATCTGACGGGCAGAGGTTATGCGGTTGAACATAGCGCGCCGCTGTTTGTCGGGTTTCCCGCACATATCGGCTTGAAGCTGACCAGCCTCAGCGTCACGGCGCCGTCCGCGCAAGGCGGCTGGCATTGGCAAGGCGCGCCTGTCAGCGTCCGGTTGTATCCCGGAGCTCCGACGGCCCCGGTGATCGACCTCAGCGGCGCCCAGCGCATCACCGGATTTCTGTCCGGTCCCGACGAAGGATGGACCTTGAACGTGGGCCATGGCCTCGCCAGCCTAACGTTCGCGCAGGACCGGTCCTTGGAGAATATCGTCCTTAAGCTGGCCGGCACGACGGTCACGGGCGCGGCGTCGCCCGAAACGTTTGCGACCATCAAGGACAGCGCGCTGCATCTTTCGCTGGCCAGCGGCCATCTCACCTGGTGGATGGAAGGCGTGGACCTGCCGGAGGCTATTCCGGCATTGAGCCAAACGATCCGCCGTGTGGAGATCGCTGTTGATTTCGTCGACCCGCTTCCTGTGGGACCGTTACGCGGCGCACTTGAAACATGGCGTGATGCGGGCGGCGCGGTTGAAGTGCGTTCCTTCACGCTTGATTGGCCACCGGCCAGCGCGGCCGGCACCGCCACGCTCGCCCTCGACCCCGCGTTGCAGCCCATGGGCGCGGCGACCATCAAGTTCCAAGGCTTCTTCGACCTCGTCGCGGCGCTTCAGGCCAAAGGGTATGTGCACGAGCGCGAAGCCAGCATGGCCAAGATCGTGCTGGGCATGCTGGCGCGGCCCTCAGCGCAAGGCCAACCTGAATTGTCGCTCCCGATCACCGTCCAGGACCGCAAGCTGTCTGCTGGACCGGTGACCCTGATGGAGATGCCCGAAGTGGTTTGGGACCGCGCGGCGAAAGTGCCCTAGGCCAACGCCATTTCTTCGTATTTCTGGATCGGGCCTTCGGCGAGCCCCGCGGCATACCAGTCCTTCATCGCGGGATGGTTCAAGATCGTTTCGCAATAAGCCCGGCTGATGGGATCGAGGGTCGGGATAACGCCGTAGGTCTTGAAGCGCGTGACCACCGGCGCGTACATGGCGTCGGCGTTCGAAAAGGCGCCGAACAGGAATGGCCCGTTCTCGCCGCCGAAGCGGCCGCGGCATTCCTTCCACAATTCGTCGATCCGGGCGATGTCGACATTCACGCCGTCGGGGCGGCTTTTGTGCGGCACCGAGTGGCGGATGTTCATGGTCATGTGGCTGCGCAGGTTCGAGAACCCGGCGTGCATCTCGGCAGAGACCGAACGCGCCTGCGCGCGCGCCGGCACGTCTTTCGGCCACCAGGCTTTGTCCGGGAACGTGTCGGCGAGATAGTCGAGGATCGCGAGGGATTCCCACACCGTGATGGCGCCATGGATAAGCACGGGCACCTTCGCCGCCGCCGAGTATTTCTTGATTTGAGCGGTAGTGTCCGGCTGCTGCAGGCCCACGACGGTCTCCCGGAACGCGAGGCCTTGCGCTTTCATCGCGATCCACGGGCGCAACGACCATGACGAGTAAGCCTTGTTGCCGATAACGAGGTGAAGCTCCGGCATGGCGTGTCCTTTTTCTAGGCCTGCTTGGCGTCGATGATGCTGCGGCGGATGGCGCGCGTGCGCGCAAAGTGATCCTCGAGCGTCGCGCCATCACCTTTGCGGATGGCGCGCTGCATGGCGGTCAGGTCTTCGGTGAAGCGCTGCAAGATCTCAAGCACCGCCTCGCGGTTGTTCAGGAACACATCGCGCCACATGATCGGATCGGACGCGGCGATGCGCGTGAAATCACGAAAACCCGACGCGGAGTACTTGATCACTTCCTGCTTGAGATCGCCCGACAGGTCGGTCGCCGTACCGACGATCGTGTAGGCGATCAAATGCGGCAGATGCGAGGTGATGGCCAGCACCATGTCATGGTGGTCCGGATCCATCGTATCGACCTTGGCGCCCATTTTACGCCAAAGCTCGGCGATTTTCGCGACCGCCTTCGCGGACGTGCGCTTGGGCGGCGTGATGATCGACCAGCGGTTTTCAAAGAGTTCGGCGAAACCGGATTCCGGTCCGGAATGCTCGGTCCCCGCGATCGGGTGCGCCGGAACGAAGTGAACGTCCTTCGGGATATGCGGCGCGACGGCGTCGATCACCATGCGTTTCACGGATCCGACATCCGTAACGATAGCGCCCTTCTTGAGATGCGGCGCGATGACGCGTGCGATCTCGCCGTTCGTGCCGACGGGGGTCGCGAGCACGATGAGATCGGCGCCGGCGACGGCCTTGGCGTAGTTGCTTGTCGCCTCGTCCGCGACGCCGAGCTTCACGGCGGCCTTCACGTGCTTCGGGTTCTTGTCGCAAGCCACAAAGGCGCCCGCGAGGCCGGCGCGGCGCATGGCGCGCGCGACGGACGAGCCGATCAGGCCGATCCCGATAAAGCAGGCCCGTTCGAACAACGGTTTCGGCTTGCGCGCTTTAGCCATTACTTACGTTCCATGAAGGCCGCCATGACATCAAGGAGGATGGTCATCTCCTCTTCATCGCCGATGGTCACACGCAGATGGTTGGGAAGACCGTAACCATCGACACGCCGAATGATGATGCCGTTTTCCTGCAAGAAAGCGTCACATTCGGCAGCCGTCTTGCCCGGGATATTCGGAAATTCGGGCAGCAGGAAGTTGCCGTGAGAGTCGCCGACTTTGAGACCGAGGCCGCGCAGGCGCTGCAGGCCGATCGCGAGCCACTTCTTCGTGTGCGCCTTCGTGCGTGCGACATGCTCCCGATCGGCGAGCGCGGCGAGGCCGGCGAATTGGGCGGGGCGCGAGACGTTGAACGGCGAACGGATGCGTTCCATCACACCCACGATATTTTTAGCGCCAAAGCCCCATCCCAAACGTACGGAGGCGAGGCCGTAAATTTTGGAGAACGTGCGCATGGCGATGGTGTTTTCGGTTTCCGAGGCCAGCGCGAAACCGGATTCATAATCCGGCGCGTCGACAAATTCGGCGTAGGCGTCGTCGCAGACCAAAAGGATATCCTCGCGCAAACCCGCGCGCAGGCGGCGGAGCTCGGCGCCCGGTATGTACGTGCCGGTGGGATTGTTAGGATTGGCGACGAACACAATGCGGGTCTTGGGCGTGACGCGCTCCAGGATCGCATCGACATCGGTGGTGAGGTCTTTTTCCGGCGCGATAACCGGCGTGGCGCCGACGCCCTTCGCATAGATGTTGTACATCGCAAAACCGTGCGCGGTATGGATGATCTCGTCGCCCACACCGGCGAAACCGCGCATGACAAGACCCAAGAGTTCATCGGAGCCCGCGCCGCAGATGATGCGCGCCGCATCGAGATTGTGCGCTTTGCCGAGGGCTTCGCGGATTTCGCCGGAATCGCCGGCCGGATAGCGGTGGGATTCGGACAGGGAAGCCGCGAGGGCCGCGACCGCCTTTGGGCTGGGGCCGAGCGCGGCTTCATTCGAGGACAGCTTGACGACGCGACGCGCCCCTTTGACCTGGGACTTGCCCGGCTCGTAGATCGCGATATCCATGATCCCGGGGCGTGGTTGCGGCAACGTCATGGACGCCTCTCAATGCAGGCCGAAAGGGCTGTACAACAGCCCCGTTACACTGGTTCACCCTATAGTGGCCCACCCCGCCAAAATCAAAGAAAACGTTGACTTATGGGCGGCTTGGCGTTGAGTTGCCGCGCATGAACCTGGATAAAACCCAGCAAAACCGGCCGGAGGGCGCGCCCGCCTATGGGAAGAGCCTGACGTTAGCTGAGCCCTTGACCCTGCAATCGGGGGTCACGCTGTCGCCGGTGACGCTGGCCTACGAGACCTACGGCACGCTGAACGCCGCGCGGTCCAACTGCGTGCTGGTGTGCCACGCGCTAACCGGGGATCACTTCGTAGCGAGCACGCACCCCATCACGAACAGTCCGGGCTGGTGGATTGATCTGGTCGGACCTGGAAAGGTCATCGACACGGACAAGTTCTTCGTCGTGTGCTCGAACGTGCTTGGCGGCTGCATGGGGTCGACAGGTCCAAAAGAAATCAACCCGGCGACAGGCGCGCCGTGGGGCCTCACGTTCCCCGTCATCACCATCCGCGACATGGTGCAAGCGCAAGCGCGCCTGCTCGATCACCTCGGTATCGAAAGCGTGTTCTGCGTCCTCGGCGGCTCGATGGGCGCGATGCAGGCGCTGGAGTGGGCCGTGCGGTTCCCGCACCGGGTGTTCTCCGCCATTCCGATCGCCGGGTCTTATCGTCACTCCGCGCAAAACATCGCGTTTCACGAGGTCGGCCGCCAGGCGATCATGGCCGATCCGGATTGGGCGCACGGCAATTACCTCGCCGCGGGCAAGAAGCCGAAACGCGGCCTCGCCGTCGCGCGCATGGCCGCGCATATCACGTATCTCTCCGAAGTCGCGCTTCACAATAAATTCGGCCGGCGCCTGCAGAACCGCGAAGCGCTGACCTATGGCTTCGAGGCGGATTTCCAGGTGGAAAGCTATCTGCGCCATCAAGGCTCCACCTTCGTCGAGCGGTTTGACGCGAACTCGTACCTCTACATCACGCGCGCGCTCGACTACTTCGATCTGCAAGCCGAAGGCGGCGGCGTGCTGGCTGAAGCGTTTCGCGGCACGCCCGTGCGGTTCTGCGTGATTTCCTTCTCGTCCGACTGGCTGTATCCGACGGGCGAAAGCAAAACCATCGTGCACGCCCTGAACGCGGTCGCCGCGAACGTGAGCTTCGTCGAGGTCGCCTCGCAGCAGGGACACGACGCCTTCCTTCTCGATGAGCCGGAATTCCATCAGACGATGGAAGGTTTCCTGGCCGGCGCCGCGGAAGCGCGAGGCATTTCCTATCGGCCGACAAACCGATGAGCGCGCCCCAGAATATCCGCGTCGATCTGCAACACGTGGCGGATCTGGTCGTGCCGAAAAGCCGCTTGCTGGACGTCGGCTGCGGCGATGGCGCGCTTCTCGCCTATCTCAAAATCTTCAAGCAGGTGGACGGCCGCGGGCTCGAGCTTTCGATGAGCAAGGTGCGCGCCGCGGTAAGTCAGGGGCTGCCCGTGATCCAGGGCAACTTGGAGACGGACCTCGCCGACTATCCCACCGGCGCTTTCGATTATGTTGTGTTGAGCCAGACATTGCAGGCCACGCACAATCCGCGGCTGGTGCTGGAAGAGTTGTTGCGCATCGGGACGCGCGCGATCGTGTCGTTCCCGAACTTCGGCTATTGGCGCGTGCGGCTTTCGCTGTTGTTCGGCGGACGCATGCCGGTGACGGGCGTGCTGGCTAACCCGTGGTTCGATACGCCCAACATCCACTTGTGCACGATCTCGGATTTCATCGATCTCGCGCGCACGATGAACATCAAGATCGAACAGAGCTTCGCGCTCGATCAAATGGGCCGCCGGCAAGGCTTCGAGGCCACCGCAGGCAAAGCCAATCTCCTCAGCGAACAGGCGTTGTTCGTCCTGACTCGCGCCTGACGTTTCCGGCGGCTTTGACGGCGACCTTCGCCGTCATGCGGGCGCCGCTGACCGCCGGCGTCGCGCCCAGCGGCACATAAAGCTGCTTTTCCGCTTCAATCACGAGCGCGCCGCCGAGAGTGGGAAACCACTTCGCGCCGAGCCTCTCGAGGCTGTAGGCGAAGCGGCCGAACATCCGCCAGCCCAGGGGCGGGATGAATAACGCTGTCGCCGTTTGCAGGGGTACGAACATGTTTTCACGCAACAGCCGCGCGATCTGACTCATCGAATAAGGGCGGCCCTGGGCGAACGGCGAGGCTTCCACGCGCGACCATAAACTGCGCCGGTTGGCGACGACGACGATCAGGCGGCCGCCGTCGGCGAGCACGCGCCAGCACTCGCGCATCATCGCACGCAGTTCCGGGCAGCCTTCGATGCAATGAACGAGGACCAGCCGGTCGAAAGTACGATCCGGAAAAGGCAGCGCCTGCTCGTCCGTGAGGGCGACGCGGTTGGCGGATGGATCGGGCCAGGACATGACCCCCTGCCCCGCGGGCATGGCCGCGACGATGTGGCTGGCCTCGCCCTCGAACAGGTTCAGGTAGGGCGTGACGAACCCCAGACCGAGCATGCGCTGGCCGGGCGTGGGCGCGGTTTGCGCGGGCCACAGGGTGCGCAACCGCTGCCCAATCAGCCGCCGGACCGCGCGGCCCATGGGACTGGCGTAGAACTCCCGGAGGTCGATGATGTCGATCCACATGCGGGCGATGATAACCCATTGTGAGACAATGATAAATATTGATCGGCGCGGCCAGATTGTGGATAAATGGGACGCTCGCGCGAGGTCTCTTAAGGCGTGCGCGGGAAGCGCGGATCAGGTACTTTCGGTTGGGCTGTCCCGCGTGGCGGCCTTGGGGTTTAAGCGGGCCTAGGGCATCGGCTTGCAGAGGGGTTTCTACATGAGCTTTTGGCGCGCCTTGGCGAGAGGGTTTTCCCTCATCGAGATGGCCATCGTGCTTGTGGTGATCGGGCTCATCCTGTCCGGCGGACTGATGGCGCTAACGCCCGTCCTGAAAAGCACCAAGACAACAGAAACAAACGCGCGCCTCGATCTTATCGAGAAGGCGCTGGTCCTTTACACGATCCGCAACGGCTGCTTGCCGTGCCCTGCCGACGGCACGGTGGCGACGGCCAGCGGCATGGCGGCCCCGACGGGCTGCGGAGCGTGTACGGTGGCCGCCGCCGATGGAGTTGTTCCGTGGGGGTCGTTGGGACTGTCTCAGAATGACGCCACGGACGGCTGGGGCAATCGTATCTCCTATGTCGTGACGACCGCCCTCGCCTCAACCAGCACCAGCATGACGCGCAACGGAAGCACTTATCCTGCGGGGACCTTGCGGGTCGAAGACGCAGACCCGGCCACAACGGCAGGTGCCAACAGTCTGCTGACGACGGCCGCGGCTTATGTCGTGATCAGTCACGGCCCAGACGGCTACGGTGCGCGAACGACGGGCGGGACGGCGTACGCCTCGGCGCCCGCGGGCAATACCGTGCAGGCGAACAACGCCACCAAAGCCTGCAATCTGGCGAACCCGTGCCAACAGGGAGATCCGGTCGACATAACCGGTAACGACCAATTCGACGACCTCGTCCGCTGGCGGCCTGCGGATCTCATCATTCAACAATGCGGCGATAGCGCCTGCGGTAATCCCGCATAACGCTTTCTTCCCGGGGGACTAATAAAGTGAAGCGATCGGGTTCTATGGTGGCGATTGTTGCCGCAACGCTCGTGGCCATGTCGTACGTGCCGGCGGCGCAAGCCCAGGAGACCGATCTGGCGCCCGAGATGCTCTGTTTTCGCTACTCCCAGAATTTCGAGCGGAGCCTGCGCATCCCTCAGGGCCTGCTTACCGCCATTACGCTTGCGGAAACCGGGCGTCCAAACAGCGAGACAGGCCAGACGACCGCGTGGCCGTGGACAATCAACGTCAACGGTCAAGGCCGGTATTTCGACACCAAGGAAGAAGCGGTGGCTGAGACGCGTAAGCTTCTCGATTCCGGACAGCGATCGATCGACGTCGGCTGCGCGCAGATAAATCTGCGTTATCACCCGACCGCCTTCCAGACCATCGAGGACGCCTTCGATCCCATGAACAACATGGGCTATGCGGCGCGGTTCCTGCTGTCGCTGCATGACCTGCAAGGTTCATGGTCGCAGGCTGTCGAACGCTACCACTCCGCCGACGATGGCCGGCGTGAACAGTACCGCGAAAAAGTCATGGCCCTTTGGAACCGCGAAGCGCGCAATGTCGTAATGAACGCCGTTCTCGCCGAAGATACCGACACTCCTTATCACCAGGCGATCCGCGACTTCGTCGCCGGCCGCTATACAGAATCGCTCGATAAGTATCAGGCGATTGTCGACAAGAAATCGAACGACCGCATCGGCTTGCTCGGCGTCGCCATGAGCTACGACGAACTGGGCCGCGATCCGGAAGCGATGCAGGCTTATGCGCGCTACCTCGGGTCGGAGCCGACGAACGAAACCATCCTGACCCGCGTCATTCAAAAAGCCAGCAGCAAGGCGCCCGACGCAGCGCGCGCCGATCTTGAGGCGGTTCGCGCCGCAGGTGTGACACAGCCGAGCTTGCTTTCGGCTTTGGCCGAATTCGCCAACACGCTGGGCGACAGCGAGGCCGCGTTCAAATATGCCACCGATGCGGCGCAAAATGCGCCGGACATCGCCGCCTACCAACTCAATGCCGGCGTGCTGGCCGACCAACTCAATCACCGGGCGGCGGCCGTCGAACACTATGAGCGCTTCCTGGCGCTATTCACGCGTCAGCCAACCTTCGTGGACACGCCGGTCGACGGCATTCGCGAACGCATCAAATATCTGCGCGCACGGCTTTAAGACCAAAAGCGCACTTTCGAACGGGGGACCACATGGAAATCACTGAACTTCTTGCCTTTGCGCAAAAGAATAAATCCTCCGACCTGCATCTGGTGGGCGGCAAGGAGCCCATGGTGCGCATCGACGGCGGCCTGCGCCCGATCAAAACCGGCGATCTCGCGGCCGATACGGTCAAGAACATGCTGTATTCGGTGATGACCGAAGAGCAGCGTGCGCTGTACGAAGCCGAGAAGGAAATCGACTTCGCTATCGCGTTCGGGACCGAGTCCCGCTTCCGCGTCAACGCCTACACGACCACCACCGGCCCGGCGGCCGCATTCCGTGAAATTCCGACCAAGATCCCGTCGCTGGAGCAGCTGAATGCGCCGGAGATGTTCAAGCAGTTCTGCGAATTCGAGCGAGGGCTGGTGTTGGTGACCGGCCCAACAGGTTCGGGCAAATCGACCACGCTGTCGGCCATGATTAATCACATGAACGAAAACAGCGACATGCACATTCTGACGGTGGAGGATCCTGTCGAATTCGTTCACCCAAAGAAGCGCGCTTTGATCAACCACCGCGAGGTCGGCCGTCACACGCAGTCGTTTGCGCGGGCCCTGAAGAGCGCGTTGCGTGAAGACCCGGATGTGATCCTGGTCGGCGAAATGCGCGACCACGAAACGATTTCGCTGGCGCTAACCGCCGCCGAAACCGGCCACCTCGTGATGGGCACGCTGCACACCAGCTCGGCGGCGAAAACAGTGGACCGTATCATCGACGTGTTCCCTGCCGGCGAGAAGGAAATGGTGCGTTCGATGATTGCCGGCTCGCTGCAAGCCGTGATCAGCCAGGTGCTGCTGAAGCGCAAGGGCGGCGGACGCGCCGCGGCCCACGAAATCATGGTGGGCACCTCAGCGGTGCGTAATCTGATCCGCGAAAATAAGGTTCCGCAGATCTATTCCATGATCCAGGTCGGACAACGCTACGGCATGCAGACGATGGAAGATTCCATGCGTAAGCTGGTCGAGCAGGGCATCGTGGACATAAGTGAAGTGGCCGCCATGTCGGCAAAATTGGGTGACGGGGGCGGCGAAAGCTCCGGTTCGAAACCGGCCGCGCCCGCCGCGGCGGCTCAGCCTGCGCCCCAAGCAGCCGCGGCGCCGGCCGGCAAGTCGCGCTCGATTTTCTAGATATCAATCCAGGCGTGCGGTATCCCCGCGCGCCTTTCACGGAGCATTTCCATGGCAATGGACGCCGAGTTTGAAGGCTGGCTGAAGGAATTGGCGGGTCCGGGCGGATCCGATCTTTATGTGACCGTCAGTGCTCCGCCGGCCTGGCGCGGCGACACGGGGTTCAAGAACCTGCGCGAAAAGCCGCTCACGACCGACGAGGTATGGCGCATCTGCAAGTCGTTCATGGGCGAAAAGCAATTCAAGGAATTCGAGACGACCGGCGAATTCAACATGGCGACCGTCATGGAAGGCGTTGGGCGATTCCGCTTGAATCTATTCAAGCAACGCGGCATGCCCGGCCTCGTCGCGCGCATCATCCGTTCAAAGATCCCGTCACTCGCGGATCTCAAGTTGCCCGCGTTACTCGGCGACATGGTGATGGAAAAACGCGGCCTGATCTTCATGGTGGGCGGAACCGGGTCGGGCAAATCGACCTCGCTCGCCGCCATGATCGGCCACCGCAACGAGTCCGCGCCGGGGCACATCATCACGATCGAGGACCCGGTCGAGTTCGTTCACGACCATAAGAAGTGCATCGTGACACAGCGCGAGGTCGGCGTGGACACCGACTCCTTCGATGCGGCGCTCAAGAACACCCTGCGTCAGCATCCAGACATGATCCTGATCGGCGAAATCCGCGATATGAAAACGATGGAGCACGCGCTCAACATCGCGGAAACGGGGCACCTTGCGATGGCGACCTTGCACGCCAACAACGCGAACCAGGCCATCGAACGCGTGGTGAACCTGTTCCCGAACGAGATGCACCATCAGATCCTGCTCAATCTTTCGCTCAACCTGCGCGGCATTATATCGCAGCGCTTGGTGCCGAAGATCGGCGGTGGCCGCACCGCGGCGCTCGAGATCATGCTCAATCAGGGTTATGTGAAGGACCTGATCGCCAAGGGCGAAGTAAAGGACATCAAGAAGATCATGGAGGAAAGCGTGCATCTCGGCATGCAGACCTTCGACCAGGCGCTTCTGAACCTCTTCAAGGCCGGTCAGATCAACGAGGAAACCGCGATCGCCGAGGCCGATAACGCCGGTGACCTCAAGATGAAGATCAAGCAGGAACAGATGACCAGCGGCGGCAAGGGCGGCCTCAAGGATCTCGACACCTCGGCGCTCAAGCTGGGTTAAGCGGCTTCGGTACGCTCGAGCGCGAGAAGGAACGCGCGTTCGAGCGACGGCGCCGCATACTGGGCGACGAAATCCTTCGGGGAACCCACGAAGATGATGCGGCCGCCATGCAGAATTCCGATACGATCGCAAATCTCCTCGATATCGGCAAGGATGTGCGAGCTGAAGAAAATGGACCGGCCAGCGCGCTTGGCTTCCAACAATTGATCTTTCAAAAGCACGCGCGCGCGCGGATCGAGGCCGCTCATGGGCTCATCGAGGATCATGAGGGGCGCGTTCACGAGCAGCGAGCCCACCAGTCCCAATTTCTGTCCCATGCCCTTCGAGTAGGTGCGCACGGTCCGCTCGAGAGCTTCAGGGTCGAGATCAAGCGCGGCGGCGACGGTTCGGGCGCGCGCGCGATCCAGGGTTTGATTGAAATAGGCGAGCAAAATCGAAAGATGCTCGTAACCCTTCAGCTGCGAGGACGGCTGGAATTTCTCGGGCAGATAGATGAGGTGGCGGCGCGAACGCGCGCTTGTATTCGCCTCGCCGAACAACGACACGGCGCCTTGGGCGCGGCGTAAGTCCAAGATCGAGCGGATCATGGTGGTTTTACCGGCGCCGTTGACGCCGACGAGACCGAAAATCTCCGCCGGACGCAGCGCGAAGGAAATATCGTTCAGGACGATTTTCTTGCCGTATCCCGCGGTGACATGGGTCAGTTCAAGCGGTACGGAACCGGGCTCTTTTACTTCCATGGCCCTTCAACAACCGCGCCGCTCTTGGTGACGAAGGTCTGATTCGGCGACAAGCGCACCGGACGCATCCCTTGCGCGCTAAGGGGCACCAGAAGATCGACATGGTCCGGTGAGATTTCCGTGACCTCGAATGACTTCAATTCCTGCTTCGGCCCGATAGGAACGCCGTTGATCCAGATCGTCCACTCGTCAGGTCCGTAATACACGATGGTCGACAGATACAATGTTGCGTCCTCGATGGGATCGCGTCCCTGCCCGCCATTACGTCCGGCATTGGCGGAACTGCCTTCGACCATGCGATTACGGATCTCCGTCAACTCGTCAATGCTGAACATCAACGTTTCGGGGGCTTGAGAATCGAAAATCTGCTGACCCGCGCCTTCACCCGCAATGGGCGCTCTCGTGGGCGAGGGCGCCGCGGCCAGGGCGGGCGTCACGGATATCGCCAGCGCAAATATGAGTTTCAATATTGTGCGCAGCCAGCTCATCGCGCTGCTCCTGCATTGGCAGCTGTTTTTTCCTCTTCCTTCTGCGCGGTGCGCCAGGACAGGAGGATTTCTCCGGTCACGAGATTGCCGCGGCCTTGGGAGATGGCCATCAGCGCGGATTCATTTACTTCCGCCCGGCGCGAAAGCTTCAACGACTCAAGCGCGAGAGAGCCGGGGAAATTCGTCGTGACGTCATCAAGGAAACGATAGATGGATCCGTCAAAGGGCGCTTCAACCTTCAACTGGACCGCCTCGACATTGACCCGGTAGGCGCCGCTTGTCGGCTGGCTGACAGCCGATTCAAGCGACCCGGCGCTCGCCGCGCTGAATGTGAAGCTTAAGGAGTTTTCGAGGCCATGAGGCAGGGCCGCATCGCGCAATGCGGCAACACCGGCGCGCCGCGTGTGCGGGATGAGCTTATCGCTCTTCGTCAGCGCTTCGTAACGATCCTTGTTTTGCTCGACGTACTCGATGTCCTGACGAACCTGACTAATAGACTTGGTGATGGTCGTGATATCATTGTTCAACTGGCGGCCGGCCGCGAGCGCATCGTCCCGCGCACCGCCGAGAAAGACGACGGACAGGGCGAACAGCACGCCTGTAACCAGAAGGACGATTATCCCCCTAAGCGCCGTGCGCGGGATGTTCTCGATGATCCGGCGAATATCCTTGAGGGATCTCATTTTCCCACCTTGTCGATGCGATACGCGGCATAGAACCTTTCACGCGCGCCGATGCCGGCGGCTTCGGCTTCGGCGCCCGCGAGACCTCCGCTCAGTTCTTCGGCGGCTTGAGCCCCTACAGGCTCCTTCGTCACCGCGATGGTGTAGCTACTGCCGAACGCGGTACGCAGCCGCTGCTCGATCGCACGCGCGGTTTGTACCGCCTCGTCCGCCGATGCAATTACATCGGCCAATCTCAAGTCTATTGTAAGAGAGTAAGCGGCCGTGGAGACGCTCGCCGCGCCGCCGGCCTGCGCCCGGGTGGCCTGCGCGCCGATATTATCGAAGGTCAGCGTTATCACAACGGCGTCGCCGTCGAGCGCAGAAACGATTCGGTGCAGATCCGGCGTCAAAGGCACTTTTTTGGAGTCGAGGCGGTCGGCGACTTCAATCACGTTACGCATCGGCCCGGCGAGATGGGGCGCGGCTGCGAGCGTTTTTTCTTCGTCCGACAGGCTGCCGCGAAGCCGGCTCAATTGCGCCGACAGCGTCTCGTTCTGGATGCTTGTCTCGTAAAGCTCATAGCCGGTCCAGCCCGTCCATCCGAGGAAACCGGCGACAAGGAGACCCGCCGCATACGGTGCGGCAAAGTAGGCAACTTCGCGAATATCGTCGGCTGTATCGCCCATGGCCGCGGAGCGGCTGAGCGGGAGAGACGGCTTGCGCTTCGAGACGAACCAAGCGGCGTGCAGAACGTCGCTATGCGCTTGGTCGGGGCGGCCGAGTGAACCGAGGTTCAGGAGCGCGCCAGCTTCGTAGGGCGTATAAACGCTGACCGAACGCGCGCCGTCCCACGTCAGGTCTTCAAGAACGGCCTTGTTCTCGGCGCTGGTCAGTACGACCACATCCAGCGGCTCGCCGACTTGGTAGCCGAGACGCCGGATGTACGTAATCGTCGCCTTGAAGTCGCGGATAATCATGTCCGCGAATTCGCCCGGCGGCGTATCGGCCGGCGGCGCCTGCGTCACGCGTGTCAGCGACAAGCGCCCGTTCTTTTCAATGATCTGACGAAGGCCCCCAGTCACATTGATGCCGATGAGGTGTCGCCAGTGATTCTTTTTTTCCGGCGCCGCTCCGTCGGCAGCGGGAGCGGCCTCCTCCGGCGCATCCTTCGGCGCCAATTCACGGATCAGATCAACGCTCTCGGTGGCGATCGTGTAGATGCCGCCTTTCTCGTTGGGGAGGCTGTTGATGAAGTCCAGCCAACCGGTGATCCGGCCTTCGAGAGGCACGGACGCCATTTCATAAACGAGGGTTTTTTTCGATGTCTGGTCGATGAGCCGCGCGCCGCGCAGGCTCTGGCCGGGGAAGGCCATGTTGATGTGGCGTGCGAGGACGCGCCGCCGGTCGAAGATGCCGACCCGCGGCATTTCCTCCTCTTTGAAGGATTGATCGAGGGTGTCGATGAGAACCGACAAGCGTCCACGCGCATCTTCCGCCAGCGCTTCACCCAATTCCTCTTGGGCCATCGCGGGATCGGGGGAGCCAAGCCACGCATTGGCGACCTTCCCGTCAACGAAGCGGGTAAGGACGACATTGTCGTCGCCGATGCTCAGAACGAATTCGCCACCTTTGGCCATATCAACCCGCCGTTTCCGTTAGCTGCTGCCAAGGCTGTTGTAGATCGGTCCCATCACGCCCGCGACGATCCAAGCCATGATCGCGCCCGAGATCACCGTCATTGCAGGCTCAATCATCGCAATCATGGCATCGATCGCCTCATCGACGTCCTTGTCGTAAAAGCCTGTAACGTTATCCATCACGCCGCCCAAATTACCGCTGTCTTCGCCGATCTTCACCATGCGGCAGACCAGGCTCGGGAATTGACCGGAGTTGCGCATCGCGAGCGAAAGCGGCTCCCCGTTTTGCACCTGCTGGCGCACGGTTTTCATCGATTCCTCGAGGCAGCGATTGGTCACCACGCGCTGCGCCGTTTCGAGGCACTGCAGGATGGGCACGCCGCTTTGGAACATGACCGCGAAAAAGTGCGCGAAGCGCGATATGGCGAGCTTGGTAATGAGCTGCCCAAAGACCGGAACACGTAGCGAGAGGCACGATATCGCGTAGCGCATCGTCTCAGAGCTCTTCACCATGACGACCAGCGCCGCGGCGATCGCCGCCGGCGTCAGGAGCACTACCGACCAGTAATTGACCACGAAGTCAGACGTCGCAATCAGCGCCAACGTGACCGGCGGCAGTTCCGTACCGTTGCTTTTCAGAAATTCCACGATGCCAGGGACGACCACGCCCATCATAAAGCCGAGCATCCCCATGATCAGCACCATCACGATCGCAGGATAGCGCGCCGCCTTCTTGACGCGCTGGCGGATCGCGTCCTCCCACTTCACGTGCTTGGTGAGGTGGCGGAAGGATTCGGTGAGTTTGCCGCTCTCCTCACCCGCCGCGACAAGCGCTGAGTAAAGGTCGCCAAAGACCTTCGGATGCTTTTCGAAGGCTTGCGAAAGCGGCGCGCCGCCTTGGACGTCGTTGAGAATCGTCGTCGTCAAATCGCGCAAGCGCGGCGTGTCGGTGGAATCACGAACGTCCGTCAATGAATCGAGCAGCGGAACGCCGGCGGCCTGAAGCTGCTCGAGGTGCACGAAGAACTGAATTTTCTCCCGCGCGCTGACGCCCTTGGCCATGGCCGTGGAGAGCGCGCTGACCTTCACCGGCTTGCTGTCGATCAGCATCAAGCCGATTTCCTCCAGCTGCTGATGGAGGTCGGTCTCGTTATTGGCCGACAGCTTGCCGCGAACCTGGCGGCCGGCGTCGTTCAATGCGCGGTACGCGTATTGAGCCATTCGTTAAACCACCGCGAGACGCTGAGTGAAGTCGACGATGTTCATCGCAGCCTTGAGGCTGGTGCGGCCCTCCAGGACCTTCGTGGTGGCGTCATCGACCATCGGGACGAAGCCCGCACCCTTGGCGGCTTTCTTAATTGCCGGCAGCGGGGCGTCTTCTATGACAAGCGCATCAACTTCATCGTTAAACGGAAGAATCTCGGAGACCGCGATGCGGCCGCGGTACCCGGTCTTGCGGCAGTTATCGCAGCCCTTCGGGTGTGCGATCTGCGGCGGATTGGCCGGGTCCACCGCCAGCAGACGGCATTCCTCTTCCGTCGCCGGCCGCATTTCCTTGCACTCGTCGCAAAGCTTACGGACCAGGCGCTGCGCGATGATACCGATGACGTTGCCCGCCATGAGGTTCGGCTTCAATCCGAGATCAAGTAGACGCGGGATACACCCGGCGGCATCGTTGGTGTGAAGCGTGGTATAAACTTGGTGCCCGGTCATCGCGGCGCGGAGCGCCATCGTCGCAGTCCCGCTATCGCGCACTTCCCCGACCAGAATGATGTCGGGATCTTGGCGCAGCAGGGTGCGGATCCCTTCGGAAAAACTAAGCGAACTGCCTTCACGGACCTGCGCCTGACGGATGAGCGCCAGTTCGTATTCGACGGGGTCCTCGAGGGTCATGATGTTGACGTCGAGCGAGTTGATGTACGCCATCATGGCGTAAAGCGTGGTCGTCTTCCCCGAGCCGGTCGGGCCCGTGACGATGATGATGCCTTCGGGTTTTTGCACCATGCGCTTGATGAGCGCGAAGTTGTGCGGCGTATAGCCCAGCTTGTCGATCGTCACCAGCGCTTGCGACTTGTCGAGAATACGCAGCACGACGTTTTCACCGTGGATCGTCGGCAACGAAGAGGCACGGAAGTCGACCTTACGGTTGCCGATTTCGAGGGTGAAACGGCCGTCCTGCGGATTGAGGCGGTCGGCGATGTTCATACCGCCCATGAGTTTGATGCGGTGACAGGCCGCGGCCCAGTGACGCTTATGCAGGGTACGGATCTGCGTCATTTCGCCGTCGATGCGGTAACGCAGGCGCAGGAAGTTACCTTCCGGCTCGAAGTGAACGTCCGAGGCGCCCGTCTTGATGGCGTCGAGCAGAAGCGCGTTCACAAGCCGCACGAGCGGATGGAGGTATCCCCCTTCCATCTGTTCGACGTACTGGGTTTCCTCGTCCTCGCCGGATTCCAGCGATTCGAGTTCCTTGAGCACGCCTTCGATGGACAGCTCGTGCCCGTAGTATTGGTCGATGGCTTTCTGGACTTCCGTGTCCGAGCAGACCAGCGGCGCGACGTTGGTGCCGGCGGGGAAGAAGCGCTTGACCTTGTCGATGGCGAGAACGTCGTAAATGTCCGCCATTGCCAGGCGAAGAGTCTTGCCGTCGAAGGACACCGGGAATGCGCGATACCGCTGCGCGGCTTCCTTCGGAAGAAGATTGAGCGCTTCAGCTTCGACGACGGTGGCGCCGGGAACGAAGCGTTGATAGCCCGAGCTTTCCGCCAAAACCGCGGACAGCGCCTGTTCGGTGATGAACCCGAGCTCGACGAGCAGCTCGCCGAGGAGCTTGTTGGATTTCGCTTTTTCCTGGAAGGCGACCTCGAGTTGGTCCTTCGAGATCAGTCCGCGCTCGACCAGAAGATCGCCAATACGCGCTGTCGGTGCGGGTTTAGCGCCGCCTTTATCGCCGTCCATTCGAGCCCCCGTCCCCGCAAAAAATCAGTCGTAAATTCTATACGACCGGGCTGTTTAAGGCGAGGCTTTAGACGCGTTGCGGCACGCAGATTATGTAGGTTTTTAAAGGGTCATACGGCGCTTCATCGGGTGCGTCGAAATGATTTTTCGCGTCGATCGGGTCCCACCGCGACGTCGCCCTTACAGCCCCCGCGTTGATCGTTCCGTCATCGAGCCGTTCGTCGATTTTCTGGGCGACGTCGCCGGGAATTTGGGTCGTGCAGATGACGTTCTTGAGGCCGAAATTGTCTTCGGCGAAGCCAAAGTGGCCGCCGAACAGGTTCTCGGGCATAGCGGACTGCCCGACGAGGGCGGTATCGCCGTCCAAGAGCCCTGAAAAACGAAGATCGCGCCACGCATCGAATTGCTCGCCGGTGGCGTTGCCGTAATCGCTCAGGAGACCTGAGATGCGCTGGTCGCCCGCCATGGAAACGCCGACGCCGCCGACGATGTAGATCGAATTTTCGCGGCCCCAGCGTCGCGGCGCGGCCGGATCGTCGCCGGGCGGCGCGCGGTATTGCGCCTCGTAAGTGCGCAGCTCGAGTTGAAAATCACGCAGTTTGTTGATGGTCGCGAGGCCGCGCATCGCATGCACCAAGTCGCGGCCCTTCAGCGCCATCACGAACGTGAAACCCAGAATGGCCACGACGATGACCATCTGAAGTCCGCTGAATCCGGCTTGATACTGCTGTGATGTTTTCAAGAGATCGCGCACCGCCCCACGGTACCGCCGACCCTAAAGAAAAAGAGTGCGGAAGGAAACCTTCCGCACTCTTCAAGACACGTATTGAAAATCGAATGCTAGTCGACCGCGAGGAACAGGTCGCACTCACGATTTTCGGTCGACGCGGTAACGGTGTAAGGATTGGCGGGACCGCCGCACACACCCGTCGTGAGACCGCTGTTTCTGATGCGGCCAAGGCCCGGCACGCCGTCGTCGAACTTCTGATCAACCTGAAAGGCGCTGGCCGCCGTCAAAGCGCCTTGGCTCGACGCCGAGATCGCACCGGCCGTGGCCGCCAAGCGCAGCCACACCGCGCTCATCCTAGAGGCCGGGACTGACGTGACACCTTCATGGGTACCAGAAGCCGCGGTGAGACCCGTATTGCTCCAGGGCGCGGACGGCAGCGGCGACGGCGTCGCGCCGCCCGAGAAAATCGACACGCCGCTCGAAGCGCCGACCTGACCACCGCCGTAAAGACCCGACGCCACCAGGCTCTGGAAGTAGCCGTAGAATTCACCTTGCGAGGCGTTGACCCCGGCGATCCCAGCAGCGCTGGCCGCCGCGATCCCCGCCGCCGTTGCGACGAAACCGTTGTTGTCGCCGTTTTCAACTTGCGCCGAAATCTTGCTTGTCGCTTGGGCGAAGTCACCCGGCAGCGCACGATAACGATCGACGAAGGTATTCTGCGCCGCGCGGATCTGATCGTACATCGCCGCCAAATTTTTCTGGCGGGCGCTCTCGATCACTTCCTGGCCCTTCAAGATCCCGCCAACGATCAACCCGATGATCACCAGCACGATCGACATTTCGATCAGCGTAAAGCCCCGCTGATCACGCGACATGTAACTTGGCATTGTTGAAACCCCCGAAGTCTGAATGCTTTTCTAGCGCAGTCCGAACGGATCGCCCTATATCCGAATCTGATATCTTTCTAACATAGGTTCAATATTTTGCACCAGTCTCTTTTCACGGCAATTTATTATTACATTTCAATTGAGTATATAATCGCAAGTCGCGCGTAAGTACGGTGAAAAAATTACAACCATACCGCGCTTTATTCCTGACCCATTTTCAATCTATAGGAAATTTCATCCAGCCAATTGATTTCCTCAGTGGTTAACAAGCGCCCCTTTTCACTGCGCACTTGTTCCATGAATGAATAGCCTTCCGCCGGACGGCCGAGCTTTTCCAGCAGCAGCGCCGGAAACATCCAGACCCAGTGCGGGACCTCGGGAAAGTCATACGTCGCAGCAATCCGCGAAATTCGCAGCGCGTATTCAGTGTCCTTCAAACGGTGGTCGGCGAGATCGATGCATTGCACCAGCCAGTACCAGTGGCGGCGCGGATCGCTTACGGCTTTTTCGACGACGAAGTCGATGACACGCCGCAGATCGCTTTCGTTCTGGGTATAGGAAAAATACCGGCTCGCGAGAATAAAGTGGTGGGCGGCGTTTGGATCGAGCGCCGCGAGGCTGTTCAGCCATCCCAACACGTAGCTGTAATTGTACTGACTGATCGGCGTGACCTTGCCGCCCCCGTCGCCTGCGTTCTGTAGCCCGATGGCCATGCGGCGATAGAGAAACTGGTCGTCACCGAATGCGAGCGCCTTGCGGGCGATTGTCCCCGGCGGCGGGGTCAGGACCGGCGCGGCGCCCTGGATATTCCGGGTAAGCCCTGCGAGACCGGCGTGCGCCGCCAACAGCACAAGGCAAAGCGCGGCGATCGTCCGCGGAGCCTTGCCGACGTCTGACGTCCCAAACATCAGAATTGCCTGCGCGTCAGATCAAAAATCGATGCGGCAAGCACCAGCCCCAGGAACACCGCGCCCTGTGCGAAGGGCAACAACAGCGGCGCGCCCTGGCCATAAACCAGCCATTCGGTTTGCGCGAATAGGTCCAGGCGCGGAATGATCAACGCCAGGGCGTCGACGACATAGTCCGAAGCCCTGACTTCGCGAACGCCCGGCATGAAATCGCGAATACCGAGGAACAATCCCATCAAGCGGGACAGGGCGTAAAACCCGAGCGAAAAAATCACGCAGGACGTCGCGCGCTCGAGCATAAGGCCGGCGAAGATCGCCACGGCGACAATAATAAGACATTCCAGCAACAGGGACAGCGCCCACACCAAAAGGCCGGACGCCGCCGGCGCGACGAACCATAGCGCCGCCGCGAGACCGGCGACAAAGACGCAAGTCACGAGGGCAAAGCCGAGCCAATACCCAAGGACGAAACTGCCGCGCGTCAAAGCGCGGGCCAGGATGCCTTCAACTTCCCTGGTTTCGATCATGCTTTGAACATGAAAGGCCACGAAGACAACGAGACCGATTACGAGAACGATACGACCCGCCCCCGCCGCGAAGACCACAACCGCCTGTGCCTGCTCAATGAGCGCGGTACCACCCAGGAAAACCGCAGTCGCCGTCGCGCCGATCAGCGCGACGAGGAGTCCGGCGAAAAGACGATTTCGAAGGGCCGTCAGAGCGACGAGGCGAACCGTTGCCCACATGATTCAACAGATCACCGAATGCCGTTCAGCGGAACCTAAAATACAATCGGCCGCGGATCCGGCGTGAAGGTCTTGTAGAGGCGGATATCTTCGTCGGAAATCGTTTCCGGCGCGTTGGCCAGCGTTGCGCGAATGAACACGACCAGTTCGGTCACTCTGTTCTGTTTGATGTCCTGCGACAGCGCCTTACCCACGAGCGGAACATCCATGATGCCAGGCAAGCCTTCGCGCGTATTCTGGACATCTTCCTGCATCAAACCGCCCATGACGACAGTCTGACCGGATTCCATCGTCACCAGGGAATCCATTTCGCGCACTTCAACGATCGGGATCGGCGACGACACGATGGGCGTCGAGCTATTGGCGGCCTGCGCCAAAGCGACGGTCACCGCGACACCGGGATCGTTCACATACCCGGTTACACGCGTGATGGACGGCCGCAGGCTCAATGAAATCCGCCGGGAGATCGGGTCGATGGCGGGTTGGACGCTCATGATCATGCCGATGGGAACGGTCTTGATCTGACTGTCGACGGTCAGCCGGTCGCGCTGCCCCGCTTGGGCTGCTTCCTGAAGCTGAACCTGCAGGTCAAAAAAGACCTGGTTCTTCGCCACTTTCAATAGCGCGACCTGGTTGTTCAACGCGGTGAGACGCGGGCTGGACAGCGTACGCACCGTGCCGAACTGGCGCACAAGCTGGAGTGCGAGGCTGAGATCGCCGTCGTTCATCCACGCGGCGGTAAAAGTTGGATCGACCAACTCCGCCGGAACCACTTCGCGCGTGAAGTTCGTGCCGATGGTCAAGTTGTCGTTGGTGGCGGGGAACCGCAGATCGCCCTGCGGACCGAAGACAGCGTTCCAGTCGATTCCGGCGCGGTACTGATCGTTGAGAGTGACTTCAACGATCTTGGCTTCGATAAGAACCTGCTGATTCACCGCGGCGCGCACGTCGCGCAAATATCTTTCAATGGCCATGTGCTGGCGGCGGGTCGCGAACACGGTGATGATACCGGCTTGCGGATTGAGGCTGAAGCGGCTGTTGGTGGGGCCGACGTCCGCTTGCGTTTGCTGCCGCGCGCCAGGGCTCTGCGCCGCGCCCGCGCCGCCCCGGTCTTCCTGAAGCATCGCATCGAGTTGCTGCTGGCGGTTCTGGGTGAGCGCCGCCGCCTGCGCGGGGAGCGCCGCCGCCTGCGCGGGGAGCGCCGTCGCCGCGCCACCGGCGCCACCACCACCACCCGCAGCGCCGCCGGCCGCACCACCGGCAGCCGCCGTTGCGCCTGCGGACGCGGGCGCTGCGACTTGCGGTGTAAAGCTGGCATCGATGGCCGCTTGCTGGCGGCTGCGGCGGGACTGAATGCTGCCCAGGATTTCCTGGATGTTCGTCCCGATCGTCGTCCAGAAATGGGACTGCGACGACTGATTGACGCTGGTCTCCGACTTGTTCGAGCCCCCGCCCGCGCCGCCGGCCGCGCCCAGCGCTTGCGCGACGGTCGAAGGATCCGACGACGAACTAGCCGTTGAGTTCGAATTGCGCTGCACGTCGAGCACATCCATACGGTATTGCTCGAGGTACGGATCGTCGATTTCAACACGCAGCGTATTGCGTTCCATTTTGTAGCGAAGCTCGGCGAGTTCCGAGATGCGGTCGATCACCTCGATGAACGGCCGGTCCGTCGCCGTCATGATGACGCCGCCCGCAATGCGGGGATCCATTTCGAGATCGACGCCGGCGCGGCGCGCGAGTTCGATTAGAATGTCCCTGACGGGCGTGGTTTCAGTGACCGAGATGGAGACCCGGCGCGTATCGGCGAGTTCGGGCGCCGACGGCGCTGCGACGACGGATTGGAAACCGGGGATCGGCGGTTCGGCCCCGGCCGCGTCGCCGGATTTCTTGTCGGCGCCGCGGCGGCCCAGAAGCTGCGCGTACTCCGCCTTGTCGATGTTGCCGGCGGTATCGTAGTCGTTGAAGTGAGCGCCGGAGCACGAACTGAGCATCGCGGCGATTGCCGATAGCGCGACACCTGAACGCAGCCGCTTCGCGGCCACGACCGCCGAAAGAATTCCAGCGCCCATCATGAAAAATCCCCCGTACCAAACCCATCGTAGATCTGTGCGGCCTAACGCCGCCGATCCGTTAATTCCCCGCCGGCGAGGCGCCTTCCGGCGCACGATTTCGCGCGGCCCTTGAAGCACGGCTCAGCCCATCTAAGAGGTAGCACGCGCACAGTTGCAAACCAAGGCCGGAACCCGACCCCGCGGATTGCGCCAGCCCAACATTACAGCGTGATGATGGCGCCCCAGAACGCCAGCAAAAGCGCGGGGCCAAAGGCGAAATGGTTCCCGGGCCGGTGATTTCGCATCCACGGCAGGACGGCGACCGCCGCCCCCAACACCCCCGCGACACCAAGGGCGGTCAGAAGCGGTATGGGCGGAAGCGCCAGGGCCGCCGCCGCCATTAGTTTCGCATCGCCCATACTTAGCCCCTGACGTATGAACCTTCGCCCCGCGGCGTCGAACGCCACGGCCGACGCAAAGACCACGACGCAGGCGATCGCTGCGGTCACATAATCGCCGTCGCCGGCGGCGCGATGCGCGGCAAACAGAATGGCAAGAATCGCGAGCAGGCTATTCGGCAACCGCCGGTGTTCGACGTCGATGATGGCCAGCGCCATCATGACGGGCGTGGCGGCCAGGACCAGAACGAGCCGGGCCGTATCGGCGACGGCAAGCGCCGCGACGGCGAACAACAGCGCCGTCAAAATCTCGATCGCAGGATAGCGCCACGACACGCGCGCGCCGCAGTGGCCGCATTTTCCGCCGTGCATCAGCCACGAGAACACAGGCACCAGATCCTTCGGCGTGAGCGTGGTCCCGCAGGAAGGACAGGCGGACCTGCCTTTCGCGATGCTTTGTCCGCGCGGCAGCCGATAACTGAGCGCGGTGACGAAACTTCCGAAAATCAAACCCAGCACGACGACGATGGGCAGGGCGCTGAGCGGCAATGACGCTTGAATCGGGATCATTTATGGGGGTGCGGCCGCCGCCGGCGGGCTCGCCGCCGAAGCCGCCGGAGCGGCCGGCCCAAAGGCGTCCTGGGCCCGCGCGTAAGCCGTTTTCGCCCAGTTCTGCAGCGGGGTACTGAAGGCGAAGAGAAGCACGACCGCGGCGACTTCCGCTGCAATCACGCCATACCAAAACGAGCGCGGCCAGCGGCGCCGCTTTACTTTCGGCACGAGCTGCGGACTATCCGCAATGGCGCCATCGGCATGCTTTTCCGTGACCTGGATCGATCCCGCGCCGTAGGCGACCAGCAACGCCTTGTCGGCGAGAATGTTGATGACGCGCGGCACAAAATTTGCCGCCCGCGCGATGCGCTCCATCGCGCCCTCCGAGAAGATCGGAAATTCGATTCCGGCGAGCCGGCTGGTTTGCACACGGTGCATCATGTAGTGCACCGCTTCGGCCACGTTAAGCGGGCCGGTATTGAAAGCAAAGCCGATACGCTGATTGATTTGCCGCAGGTTGGGTTGCTGCAAAAGCTCGTCGAGTTCGGATTGCCCGAACATCACGATCTGAAGAAGTTTGCTGCGCTCGGTTTCGAGGTTGGACAGTAAGCGCACCGCCTCAAGGCCGGCGGCGCCCAAGGCCTGGGCCTCGTCGACAATCAGCACGGCGTTACGTCCGAGCGCATGCTGCTCGAGAAGGAATGTGTTGAGGCCCTGAAGCATCTGCGAGCGCGATCCCGTCTCGATGCCGAATTCAGCGCACACGAGGGTCACGATGCTTTCGGGATCGACCTGGGGCGCGTTGAGGTAGGCGACCGCGTCGTTGGAGCCGACGAGCTTGCGGAGCAACAGCCGGCACAACATCGTTTTGCCGGTCCCGACATCACCGACCACTTTCAGGATGCCGGTGTTGCGCGCGATCCCGAACAGGATCGACTGGATGATCTCGGTGTGCTTCTCGGTCGGATAATACTGGTTGGTATTGGGCGTGAGCGTGAACGGATGTTCTTTCAGCCCGAAGTGACCGAGGTATGGCATGCGCCCGCTCCCCTAACGGGCCCGCAGGAACCGCACCCGGCGTTCGATCTCGGTCGCGGACAACTCGCTGGGACCACGGCCCCCGGAGATCGACGCGAGCACGCGTTCATAGCTCGCGACCGCTTGATCGCGGCGGCCCAGATGATCGAGCACAAGCGCCATATTGTAGTGATACATCACGGTATCCGGCGCGAGGGCGATCGCGCGGCGGAAATAATCGAGCGCCTGCTGCAGCGAACCTACCTTGGCGTAAGCGAGGCCAATCTGGGCTTTGATCGGGCTGAAGGTCGCGTACTGCCGCTCAAGATCGAGCAAGCGCGCGAGCGCTTCCTGCGGCGTTCGTTCGGCGGCCACCGTCGTCAGATTTGTGAGCGCTTCGCGATTTTCCGGATCGAGCTTCAACACGCCTTCATAGGCGCTCTGCGCGTCGGGGCCGCGGCCGAGTTTCTGAAGCGCGGCGCCCCGGCCGAGGAGTGCAAGAATGCTGTTCGGTTCTTCCTTGAGCGCATCGTCGTAAAAACCGAGCGCCATTTCGTAAGAGCCGCGGATCAGCGCGTCGTAGCCCGCAGCCGCGTTGGAACGCGCGGTCTTGGAAACCTCGCGCACGGACACCTGATTGCCGACGCCCTCAAGCGCGAACTCGGAACGGCTGATGGAAATGGGCGGGCTGAGCATACGCGCGGGCGAATCCGCCGCGAGCGTGGGCATCGGTTCGGTTTTTTGCGGCGTGCGCGGCGGTGCGGATTTCGGCGCCTCAGGCTTGGCCGCGGCTGGCGGCGCCGCGGCAACTTGCGTTTCCGCGGAGCTTGCTTCGGCCGGAGCTGCGGGAGCCGCCGCAGCCTCGGCGGTTGCGGGTGCGGGCGCCGCGGGTTGCGCCGGCGGTACCGCATCGGCGGCCGGAGCAGTGGCTGGCGCTGCGGGCGCATTCGCGGCAACAGACGCTGCGGCGGGGGCGGCGTTGGGCGCGGCGGATTCTGCGGCTGCGGGTGGCTGCATCACGGGCGGAGCCGGCGGCGGGGCGCTCGCGACTTGCGTGGCGGGCGGCATCAGGCTGTCCTGGAACATCACAAATGCAACGCCGCCGCCGACCGCGACGATAAAAATGCCGATCATCGCGATTCGGTTGAACATCAAGCCGCGTCCGCCGGCGGCTTTCAAAGCACCGGACGCCGCAAGGCGCTGTGGATCAAAACCAGATTCCGAAGACGCTGATTGGCGCAGCTCGTTTTCTTTCTCGGCCTTCTGCAAGGCCTTGTAGAGCACGCTCATTGACTATCGCCCCAGATCGCGACACGCCGTTCGCAGCGCGTGCGACACCCCAAAATCGTCGCAAATTATTCCGCTTTTTGACGCCCTGTTTCCCGCCGGGCTATCAGTCTCCAACCTATACGCATACGCGGCGACTAGCAAGCATCGGCGCAGCATCGAAAACCGACGGTATGTCGTTGAGATCGCCGGATATTTTTTGTCTCAATGAGGCGTTGCCAAGAGGCCTCTTTTCCCGTCGCCGCGCCTAACGCGGCAGCGGCGGAACATCGAAAGAGACCGGGGCGCGTCCATCGACATAAGCGTCCCACATGTGCTCGAAGGCTGCCTCCAGATGGCGAGTAAAGCGCGGTGTGTCGAACAACACGCTGCCGGGCCGGTTTGCCTCGACCCTTTTGCGCAAAGACGCCCTCAGGTCGGCATCATGGCCGATGCGAACCGCCAGATCCTCGTACGACGCGAGCGAAGACGCGACCAGATCCGAAAGCCCCATCGCATCGAGCAGGCTTGCCGCGACACGCGTCTGATATGTGTTGCCCAGCGTCGTCAAAACGGGGCACCCGGCCCAGAGCGCGTCGCTGGCTGTCGTATGGCCGTTGTACAGCAAGGTATCGAGGTAAAGATCGCAACGGCGATAGCGCGACATGTGATCGTTATGATCGGGCGTGCGTTCGGCAAAAATGACGCGCGCTGGGTCGATCCCGCACGCCACCGCCCGCCGGTGAATATTGTCCGCGGTGCCTTTTTTCTGAGACTGGAGCCACAGCACGCTGCCGGGTACCCGCGCGAGAATGCGCATCCACGCATCGAAATTTTGCGGTGTAATTTTCTTGGTTTCATTGAAGCTGCAATAGACGACGCCGTCCGGCGGCAACCCATATTCGGCGCGCGATTTCGGTGCATCCCCGACCGCGCGCTTGCGGTCGTTCACCTGATGGCACTCCGGCATGTACACCAGCGCTTCGGTGAACCACTTTTGTTGTTCGCGCGGAACGATGATCTTATCGACGATGATGTAATCCATCTGCCGGCTGCCGGTTGTCCCGGGATAGCCAAGGTAGTTCACCTGGATCGGCGCCGGACGCCGCGCGATGATCGACTTCGGTCCAAAAAGCATGTTGCCCGTCAAGTCGATGAGAATATCGACACGGTCATCGATGATCCGCTGCGCGCCCGCGCGTGGAGACAGCGAAGAAATATCGGCGTACTTGTCGAAGGCCTTCCTGACGCGCACGCCGATTCCCGACTTCGGATCACTCATCAGGCCGTACCCGTACACGCGGAATCGCTTGCGGTCATGCAGTTCAAAAAGTTCCGCCGTCAACCGCGCGACCGGATGATCGCGAAAATCCGCCGAGACATAGCCCAGGGTTATGGGCCGTTGAGCGGAGCGGCGAAAATCGACCTTCAACGGCGGGATTGCAGTTTCGTACACCGCCGAATGGGAGCACGCGCCGCGGTAATGCAATTCGGCGTCGTCCACGTACCACAGATCGTACCCGCCGCCGGACCGCGGGTCCTTGCGCATTGCGGCAACGGTCCGCCGGCGCCAAGCCTCGTAGTTCGACCAGTCGGCGGTGCCCAGCGTCGCCCATAACGCAAGACAGGGCAGCCGTTCGTCGGTAGCGCCGGCCTGCAGGGCGGCCGGCGCCAGACCACGCGCTTCGCTCGAACGGTGCTGCAGGTCCAACAGCGTACAGAGATGCACCGTCACGCGCCCCATCCAGGGCGCGATCATCAAGGCGTAACGAAAGAAGTGTTCGGCTTCGATCATCCGAAACTGGGTTTGGAGAAGAAGGCCCAGTTTGTCGGCAAGCCCCGCAGCGCGCGGGTTGGCGGCCAACGCCTGCCGCAGCCCGTCTTCCGTCGCCGCGCCGCTCTCTTCATATTTGTCGTAAGACTCGGGCGCCGAAAAACGTTGCTTGATTTTATGATACGCGCGCCTGAACGCCGACGGCGCCGCCCCGGCCCAGGGCGTCAGAATTTCCGGGGGACGGCCGACGATCGGCGCAAGCGCCGCCAGCCGCTCCAGCGCGGTGGTATAGAGCGGCGTAAGAAACGCCGCCTGCGCGAAGGACTGGTAGGCCAGATCGAATTGATTTTGCTGGCCGAGCACGAGCCCGCGGTGAAACCAGGCCTCGGCGAAGGTCGGGCAATCTTTTATGGCGGCATCGAACTCGGCCAGCGCCGCGCTGAGCGCGCCCTGGCTGGCGAGCGCGATGCCCTTCTTATTGTGATAACCGATGCGCAAAGCCCGCTTCAGCTCATCGGTGTACTCGGGATTTTCCTCGATCGAGAAATCTTGCGGCGGAAAAAAGGCTGCGGGATCCCTCTCACTCATCGCCGCATGTCTCTACGGCTTCCGCGCGGTGACATTCAGGCTGATGAACACGCCCGCCACCTGCACAAGGCTGCAATCCAGGAACAGCCCGAAATTTTCGACCCTTTTGATCTGTTCGAAACCCGCGGTGTTCAAATAGTAACTCAGGAGTTCGTACGACAGGCCCACCGCATGGAAGTCGTATTCGTCGATTTGGCCGCCGAACATGATCTGCATGATTTGGAAACGATGCTCGGCCTGGAGCGTCGGCGAAAGATAAAGCCGGCACAACATCTCAAGGTCCGGCACGCTTATCATCAACGTGCCGCCGGGCGCGAGCACACGAAACCATTCGTTGAGCGCGCTTTGCAGATCCTTCTGATAGGAAATGTGTTCGAGCACGTGGCTGGCGTAGATCGTCTCGACGGAATTATCCGCGAATTGAGACAGGTCCACACAATCGCCGACGAAATCGACTTCCGGCCCCGGCAAAATATCAAAGTTCTTCCAGCCGTCGGCTTTCGCGCGCGATCCGATATTCAGTTTGATTGACATGAGTCTGCTGTTCGCTGGGGCGTATCGAATGAACTTAAGCGACCTTAACGGTTTTGGCGCAACTTTTCATGAATCTGCATAAGCGCATCAGTGCGACCGACCTGACCGGCCAGATCGCCCAGCAGAGCCAGAACCTGCCCGTGCTGAACCCGCTTGAGCACCCATCCCGACAGCAGAATGCGGGACACAACGCGCAAAAACAAACCCGGCGAGGATTGTTTCGCGACGATGGGCACGGTTGGCGTCACGCCATCGGGCGCATAAGGCGTTGCAGGATTGGCTTGGCCCTTCTCCTGCTTGGCGCTCGCACGGCGGTATCGTCTGTTCATTTTCACTCTCGTAGCGATAGTCCACGGCTTTGACTATAGCGAAAGAGAAGGATTCTGCCCCGGCAAAAGTTACGGCGGTTCACGCCGGCTGCACCGGGACGTCAAAAGCGGCGGGGGCGCGGCCTGCGGCATAGGAGTCCCACATGTGTTCGAACGCCCACTCGAGACCGCGCGTGAATCGGGGCGTGTCGAACAGCGCGCAGCTTGCGCGGTTCGCCTCCAGCTTCGCGCGCAGCGCCCCCCGGAACCCGGCGTCGAGCCCGATGCGCACCGCCAGGTCTTCGTAGGTTTCCAACGACGGCGCCACAAGCTCCGGCAGGCCGGCCGCGTACAGCAAACTCGCCGCGACGCGGGTCTGATATGAAGCGCCCAGCGTCGTCAGTACCGGACATCCGCCCCAGAGCGCGTCGCTCGCCGTGGTATGGCCGTTGTAGATCAATGTATCGAGATACAGATCGCAGAGGCGGTAGCGCGCCATGTGATCGGCATGCGCCGGCACCCGCTCGGCGAACACCAAGCGGTCCGGATCCATGCGATTGGCCGCCGCGCGCAGACGCAGATTGTTCACCGTGGCCTTGCGTTGCGCCGCCAGCCACAGCACGCTGCCGGGAACGCGCGCCAGGATCCGCAGCCACGCGTCAAATACATCCGGCGTTAGCTTCTTGGTCTCGTTGAAGCTGCAATACACAACCCCCTCGTCCGGAAGGCCGTAGGCCGACCGGGCGCGCGGTTCGCCGACGGCGCGCTTGCGGTCGTTCACCTGGTGGCAGTCGGGCATATACACCAGCGCTTCGGTGAACCATTGCCGCTGTTCATCGGGAACAATGATTTTATCGGCAATCACATAGTCCATGTGACGGCTGCCGGACGTTCCGGGCGTTCCGAGATAGTGGACCTGCACAGGCGCGGGACGGCGCGCGATAATCGACTTTGGGCCGTGGATCATGTTGCCGGTCAGATCGATCAGGATATCGACGCCGTCTTCGGCGATCCGCGCCGCGCCGGCCGCCGGCGTAAGCGCCGACAGGTCCGTGTATTTATCGAACGCCCGCCGGATGCGCGCGCCGATCTGCGAGCCCGGGACATCCACAAGGCCGTAACCATAAACGCGAAAGCGCGTGCGGTCATGCAGCTCAAACAGCTCCGCGGTCAGTCGCGCCACAGGATGATCGTGAAAGTCCGCCGAGATATAACCCAGCGTGATCGGACGATCGAAAGAGCGGCGGAAGTCCGATGCGATCGGCGTGATGCTTTTTTCGTACGCGCCCGAGTGCCCGCGCGCTTCCCGGTAGAGCAGCTCGGGATCGTCGGTGAATAACATTCCATGGCCCGTCGCCGCCCGCGAATCTTTTTTCATGGCGGCAAGCGTACGCTGCCGCCACTCATGATAATGGGACCAGTCGGCGACGAATATCGCGGACCAGAGTGCAAGACCAGGAAGGCGTGAGTCGGCCGATCCGGCCGCTATTGCCGCCGCCGCCAATCCCTCCGCTTCCTCCCAGCGCTGCGTCATTTCCAGCAACACGCAGAGATGCACCGCGGGGCGGCCCCGCCACGGCGCAAGCATGATGGCGTAGCGGAAAAACAACTCCGCCTCGACCCTGCGGCCCTGGAATTGAAGCATGAACCCGAGGTCGTCGGCGATCTCCGACGATCGCGGGTTTGACGCCAGCGCGCGCCGCAATTCCTGCTCCGACGGGGCGATCGGCTCGTCATAACGTTCGCCCGACGCCAGCCGCTCGCGAAACTTGTGATAGGCGCGCCCGAGAAGTCCGGCCGGCGAGACTTCAGCCCACGGCGTCACGATTTCCGCCGGGCGCCCCACGGCCGGCGCCAAGGCTTTCATTTGCGCAAGCGCATCCAAGTAATTCGGCGCAAGAAACGCCGCTTGCGCAAAAGACTCGTAAGCAAGCGGAGACCGATGAAGCTGGAGAAGCGCCAGTCCGCGATGAAACCAGGCTTCGGCGAACGTCGGACAAAGCTTGAGGGCGGCGTCGAACGCGGCGAGCGCCGCCGCAAGATCGCCGCCGCCGGCGAGCGCGATTCCGTCCTGGTCGTACCTTACGGCCGCCCGCGCCTGTTCGGCGTCAACGTTGGATTCAGCCTGGTCGGGGGGCACTGGAGTTTTCCGGACGCCTGAATGTTGCCTGAAACTAGTCAGCTATTGCCGGGACGTCAAAAGCGGCGGGGGCGCGGCCTGCGGCATAGGAGTCCCACATGTGTTCGAACGCCCACTCGAGACCGCGCGTGAATCGGGGCGTGTCGAACAGCGCGCAGCTTGCGCGGTTCGCCTCCAGCTTCGCGCGCAGCGCCCCCCGGAACCCGGCGTCGAGCCCGATGCGCACCGCCAGGTCTTCGTAGGTTTCCAACGACGGCGCCACAAGCTCCGGCAGGCCGGCCGCGTACAGCAAACTCGCCGCGACGCGGGTCTGATATGAAGCGCCCAGCGTCGTCAGTACCGGACATCCGCCCCAGAGCGCGTCGCTCGCCGTGGTATGGCCGTTGTAGATCAATGTATCGAGATACAGATCGCAGAGGCGGTAGCGCGCCATGTGATCGGCATGCGCCGGCACCCGCTCGGCGAACACCAAGCGGTCCGGATCCATGCGATTGGCCGCCGCGCGCAGACGCAGATTGTTCACCGTGGCCTTGCGTTGCGCCGCCAGCCACAGCACGCTGCCGGGAACGCGCGCCAGGATCCGCAGCCACGCGTCAAATACATCCGGCGTTAGCTTCTTGGTCTCGTTGAAGCTGCAATACACAACCCCCTCGTCCGGAAGGCCGTAGGCCGACCGGGCGCGCGGTTCGCCGACGGCGCGCTTGCGGTCGTTCACCTGGTGGCAGTCGGGCATATACACCAGCGCTTCGGTGAACCATTGCCGCTGTTCATCGGGAACAATGATTTTATCGGCAATCACATAGTCCATGTGACGGCTGCCGGACGTTCCGGGCGTTCCGAGATAGTGGACCTGCACAGGCGCGGGACGGCGCGCGATAATCGACTTTGGGCCGTGGATCATGTTGCCGGTCAGATCGATCAGGATATCGACGCCGTCTTCGGCGATCCGCGCCGCGCCGGCCGCCGGCGTAAGCGCCGACAGGTCCGTGTATTTATCGAACGCCCGCCGGATGCGCGCGCCGATCTGCGAGCCCGGGACATCCACAAGGCCGTAACCATAAACGCGAAAGCGCGTGCGGTCATGCAGCTCAAACAGCTCCGCGGTCAGTCGCGCCACAGGATGATCGTGAAAGTCCGCCGAGATATAACCCAGCGTGATCGGACGATCGCTCGTGCGCCGGAAGTCCGCCGGCACGGGAACAATACCGGTCTCATAGATTTTGGAGTGATCCAGGGCTTCGTGAAAAAGAACCTCCGGATTGTCCGTGAACCAAAGGCCATGGGCTGTCGCGGCGCGCGGATCTTCTTTCATGGCGACCAGCGTCCGTTGCCGCCATTCATCATAATGCGCCCAATCGGCGACCGACATCGCCGACCAGAGCGCGAGACTTGGCAAGCGGGGATCCGTCGCGCCAGCCGCCATCGCCGCGGCCGCAATCCCGCGCGCCTCGTCGATCCGATTCACCATCTCCAACAAGACGCAGAGATGCACCGCGGGGCGGCCCCGCCACGGCGCAAGCATCATGGCGTAGCGGAAGAACAACTCCGCCTCGATGAACCGGCCTTCGGTTTGAAGCGCGGACCCCAATTGATCGGCAAGCGCGGCCGACCGCGGGTCGGCGTCCAGCGCCCGCCTTATCGCGTCCTCCGGTGGCGAGGCGGCCCGATCAAATGGCTCATCCGCCGCCCACCGGTTCTTCAGCTTGTGATAAAGGCGCACCGCACGGCGCGGCGCGGCGGCGCGCATCCACGGCGTCAGAATTTTTGCCGGACGACCGAGGAGCGGACCGAGCGCTGCGATCCGTTCAAGCGCATCGCCGTAATGAGGTGCGAGGTGCGCAGCTTGTACAAAAGCGTCGTAAGCGAGATCGGCGCGATGCAGTTGAAGCAACGCAAGGCCCCGATGGAACCACCCCTCGGCGAACGTCGGGCAAAGCTTGAGGGCGGCGTCGAACTCCGTCAGAGCGGCGGCCACCGCGCCCTGCCCCGCCAACGCGATGCCCCTCTTGTTGCGATAGCTGATCTCGGAACGCTCTACACTCATCGCCGTCGCCCGGACCAACTATAAAGCGCGGCCCTTACCGATTTGCGCCCCTGCCCTGCCGCCGCATCGGCGGCGCCGTTATTTCACGGTGATCGTAATGCGTTCCGACACCACCGGCGGCGCATGCGGCTTGTGGTCTTTGTCGGCAAAGACCAGCTGAAGGGTGTGCTTACCGGGCGCGAGCTTGAGCTCGACCTCCGTCTGGCCTTTTCCGAAGTGCATGACCTGGGGGTCATCGATCGGCAGGTAGGTGTTGAGCGGCGGGGCGTCCTTGTCGATGACAAGGTGATGATGGCCCGTGCCTTCGGTTTCGGTGCCGGCGGGCGCGACGCCCATGCCCTTCAGACCGAACTGCACGCGCACCGGCGCCGACACCGTATCACCGTTCTTCGGCGCGATGATGTAAACCTGGGCGCCGGCCACGGAGGGTGTATCGGCGGCGACAACCGGCGCGTTCGACACAAAAAACACGGCGGCCGCGACGAGCGAATGACGCAACATTGAGAAACTCCTTTTAGACATCGACAATTGACGACAGTAATTCACGCCCGCGCCCAAGCTTCAAGAGCTTCAATGATCCGCGGGCAAAGCACTCCACTTATCTCTCTCCGAATTGCCATCGAACTTACGCTCGGTTTCCGGGATGAGCTGAAAAGCTGCCGACGTTACGCGGCGCGCGCCGTTCCACATCAGCCCGTCAAATCCCACGACGTGGATCGTGCCGTCATATCCGTGAAATATCCGGCCGTTCTGGAGCGGCGCATACATCAAATGATGGGAGTTATTCTGAATTCCAAGAAGGGGAAACTTATCGGCCCGCACGAAGATCGCATTCATCATCGTGCAAACCGCGAGTTCGTACCCCTTTTGCCTGCCGAGCATAACAAGAGCTGCGACAGAACAGCCTTGGTTTACCTCGAAGGACTTATCCTGGACAAAGACGACGTCATTCGGAACAGTCGGATTGACCTCGATAATCACGATCTCGGGCTGGTAGAGCGTCAAGGATTCCCAAAGATAATAGTCGGGCCCATCGACGTCGATTGAAACAAGTCCCGGCGTCTGCGGCGCACCATATTCGCGCAGAATATTGTCGAGCTTATTGTCGCCCTCGAAATCGACAAAACGATTTGCGCAGGCAACGTTGCCAAAGCCGGCGTAAGTTTCAGTCAGCTCCTTAAATCGCTCTTTGTGAACTTCAATCATAAGTCCACCCCACCCGTGCGCTTTCACAAGGTTGTGGCAGTTGGAATGAAGCTTGCCATCCCAGGCGCCAAATTCGACGCAATACTTATGCGCCGGTACAATTCTCTTGATGATTTCCGCGATGAGCCCGTCTTCGCCGTTCTGCGACGTCACATTGCTGACGTATTGAAAAAGCGGCGATTGAAATGGAAATGTCTGGATAAGATGGAGCTGCATACATCCCCTAGGGTACGTGCGGATCGTAGGAACTCACGGCGCTTCTGGCAACGTTGTCCGCACGATGAAACGTCCCTCGCCCGGCCGGCGATTGTAACGCGCGTCACCCACGGTCACATCGAGTTGACCGTCCCGGTGAATCACCTCAGCGAAGGGCAAGCGCGACCAATAGAGGAAATCGGCGATATGCACGTCATGCGCGGCCGCGCGCGCCACCGCCGGATCTTCCATGTTGGTCGGCACAAGTTCAGGATCGAGCTGAAGGTCGGGCGCCGGCGCCCAGGCAAAGGCGCCAAATCCATACCGTCCGCCCAGATCGAAAATCACATCGCGCCGGAACGGATTCACCGGGACCGGGCTCGCAACCACCGTGAGGGGATCGCCGAGCCCCTGCCGCGCGACTTCGCGCGCCGCGTATCTTTCGACCCACGCGCTCGCCATCCCCATGCCGCCCGCATAAACGGCGACGGCCACCAAGGCGATCACGGCTGGGGCCGGATGCGCGGCGCCCGTCCAGCGCTCCTTCCGGCGCGAGAACCAAACCCCCAGCGCCAGCGCGCCCCACAGCCAGAGGTCGATGATGAACAGCGCGTCGCCGTAGAACCAGCGCTCGGAGAACGGCATCAGGCACCTGATGCCGTATGTGTTCAGGAAATCCATGAGCGGGTGCGAGAGAATCCCGATGTAGGCAAGGCCGAGCAGCCATCCGAAGCGAACGGGCGCGCGCGACGCGGGCCGCTTGCCGCGCCCCGCCTGCCACCGGTCAAAGGCGAACATCGCCGCGGCGAGAAGCAACGGCAAAACGACAAGCGCGATGGGCCCGTGAGTCCAACCGCGCCGGAAGTAAAGGCTGCCGCGCTCGATAAACATCGTGACGCCGTCGATGTCCGGCAGGTTGGCGGCGATCATCAAGGTCGCCATGCCGAGGCCGGTCTTATTCTTCAGGCCAGCCTGGCCAAGCGCAGCGCCGGCGAGTGTATGAGCGAGATTGTCCATGGGGAATCCGGCGCGCGGAGAGGAAAGCAGCCTCAAGTCTATAGCGGCGAGGACTGGCTGTGTATACTCCGCGCACCTTTTCGCCAGCCCGTTACATCCATGACCGAGTCCGAGCAATCGGCAACCGCCACCCGCCTTTCTCGCTCACGGCTCGCGCTGCTGATTGCGATCCCGGCCGTCGTGGCCCTCTCGTTGGCCGCGGGACTCACCGACTACGTCAGTCTCGACGCGCTCGCCGCGCACCGCAGCGAGCTTCTGGCGTTCGTGGCCGCGCATCACACGCTCGCGGTGATCGTCTTCACAGCCCTCTATTTCGCGGGCGTTGCCTTGAGCATTCCGGGCTGGGGTCTGCTGACGGTTCCCGCAGGATTTTTGTTCGGGCCGGCGCTCGGCGCGGCCATTGTCGTGTTCGCCGCAACGTCGGGCGGCGCCGTCGTGGTGCTTGCGGCGCGCTACGTGCTCACGGATTCGCTGCGCGCTAAAGCGGCGCCGGCCATCCGCAAACTCGAAGCCGGCTTTCACGAAAACGCCTTCAGCTATCTTCTCGCCCTGCGCCTGACGCCGGTCCTTCCCTTTTTCCTCGTGACTCTTGCCGTTGCGTTCCTCGGCGTGAGGATGCGCACCTTTTTGGCCGCGACGACCCTCGGCCTTATTCCGATCGCGTCGGTTTACGCAACCCTGGGCGCCGGCATCGGCGATGCGCTTGAAGTCGGCGCACACGATCCGCTTGCGGCCGCGCGCGAACCGACGGTGATCGGCGGCCTGCTCGGACTGGCGGCGCTCGCACTATTGCCGGTGCTGATTAAACGGCTGCGGCGGCGCTAAACCGGACGCGCCACAAAAAGCGTGTGCGGATACGGCGTCCAATGCGCCAGATGGTGGATCGCGGGCGCAAAGCCGGCGCCGCGCAACAAGGCCGCGTTCTCGGCACAGGAGCGAAAATGAAGTTCGCCCGTGCCCAGGGTGAGACCGATGCCGGTCATCACCTTTTCCTGCGCCCGCGCCACGGCGTATTTCCACGCCGGGTGCGTATCGTTGGTCTTTAACAAAAGGACGCCGCCCGGCGTCAGCAGTCTACGGCATGTTTCAAGAATGCTGCGCTTCAGCGGATCCGGAAGAAGATAGAGGACATCGAGCACCACGATCGTATCAAATTGCTCGCCCGTCACGGATTGAACCAGGCCTTCGCGAAACTCGATCGCGGGAAATCCCTGCCCGGCGCGCAAAGCGACGGAGATTTTCGCCGGCGACGGATCGATCCCGACGATGCGGCGGCGCGAATCCGCGCATGCAAGAGCCAAGCTGAACAACCCATGTCCGCACCCGACATCCAGCACCGCGCCGGTTGCGGGCAAGCGCGCCGCGATTGCGGCGAGCGGCGCAAGGATATGCCGCGCGAATACAAACGCACGGACGCCGGCCGCTTCACGCCGATAGAGCTTTTGCGCAGCGGTGAAGTCGGCCGCGATCACGGATGCGCGCTCCTGAGGTCAAGGACGTAGCTCAACACGGTATCCAGGCGCTTTACTTCAACGACCGCCGGCGCTTCAGGCCTGACGCGGCAACGCGGATTGGTGATATCGCCGCCCATGAAAAAGTCCGCCGCCGCGCGATCGTCCGTCAGGCCGATAGTGTCAGGGAGATAATAACCGGCAGAGGTATTGGCGCCGCATACAAAGAGCTGCGCTTTTTCGGGAACCGGACGGCCGGCCGCGCGCTCCTGCGCGAGATATTGCGCCAAGCGCAGCGTGGCTTCTTTGTAGGAAACACCCCAATAATCGATTTCAAAACGGCCGTAAGCGCCTTTCAAGCCGCCCGTGAGGGCATTGAAGGCGAGGTACTGATAAGGATGGATGCGCGCCATCATCACGACTTCGCGCACGACACCGGCGGCCAGGAGCGCCGCGAAACCGAGCGCCAGCAGGCGGCCACGCCGCTCCAATAAATCCAGCGCATAATCCAGGCCGACGGCCGCAAGCACGACGAGCTGCGGCACGACGAAAAGGAAGTGGCGCATCCCATTATAAGTGCTGGGGCGGAACACCGCGAAGGCGGCCAACGGAACAACGACCGTGAGGGCGACATAAAGGTATTGAAGGGCGCGCGGTTCGGTGAGCGACGAAGCCCGTAACGACCCCGCCCGCATGAACATCTGCGCGAGGACCAAGACGAGCCCGAGCAGAACGTATTCCGACATCTGCACGGCGAGGAGCACAACGAGATAGCTGCCCGGCAGATGCGCGGAGTTGATCATCTCGCCTGCCCACAGCATGTCCGGATGCCAATACAGGTTGGCCGAATCCGTGAAGACGGAGATCACGTTCATCGGCGCTTGCACCGACCAAGGCCATGCGATGGCCATCACTACGAACGCGAGGGGCAAGGCCAACGCGAAAGGGCGCGCGGCCTTCCATGTTCGCGCCGCCGCGGTGCGCAGATCCGCCGTCAGCAGATGGCCAAACGCTTTCACCGCGACCACGGCACCCATCTGACCGATGAAAGCGAAGGCCAAGAAACGCATGCCGAGCGCAAGTCCGAGGCTGATCCCCAAGCCCGCAATGGAACGCCAGGAGGCGCGGGCCTCGCCCAGCACGCGGCAACTAAAGTAGGCGACCCACACCCCCAGCCAGGCGAGCGGCGCATCCTTCGGGTTGATGAAGCTGTGCCCGTAAAGGAGCGGGGTGGTTGCGAGGCATATGACGGCGATGAGACCGGCGCGCGCGCCCGCGAGCAGGCACGCGAGCTTCCATGCGCCAAAAAGCCCGGCGAGGAAGAACACGCCGCCGAGCAAGTGCCGCGTCTCATATTCACCGAATGGCGAGATATGCGACACGAGCGCGCTCAGGAGATCGAAGAAGCCACCGTACTGATAGAGATTTATGAAAGCGAAGGCGGACCGGTCACTGAACCCGCTCGCATAGTAGGCAAGAAGCTTGTGGCCGTATGGAACGTGAAGCTCTTCGTCCCACGAAATACCGTAGTCCTGGAAGGTCAGCAAAATGACGGCCGCGAGAAGAACAAAGACGGCCGCCGTCATAGCATTGGCCCAGGAGTGCCGACGAACCGGACTACTGTTGCTCAAGGCCAAAACGCTCCTCCTCACGCCACCCACGATCTTCGCCGTGGCTCCCGCGGCGCCGATCAATTAGCATTGCAGCAGAGGCGCCACAGGCCTGATCAATAGCAGGTAGTCATCATGGAAGCATTGTCCATCTTGGGCGCATGGATCGCGGTCGTGCTCGGCGTCGACCTTGCCGTGATACGACCCTGGAAATCACCCGCCGCGCGCGCGGCGCTACCGCTGCTTTTCGGGGCCGCCCTCGTCCTGTGGGTTCTCGGCAGCGGCTTCGTTACATACCGCCAGATGATGACGGACGGCGCCTGGACCGGCGCCAGCATCACCATGGCCTTCGTTCCTGCAAAGGCGATCGCGCTTTCGCTTCTCGCTTATGCCGCGGGGCGGTGCTTCCTGACGGCCCGCGCGACGCCGGCGGCGCCCGTAGGCAGATGGGCCCTGCCCGCGCTTCTTGCGGGGGTGATCATCTATGCGGTTGGAACCGATATTACAGGGCTGCGCGGCGCCGCGCTGGAACGCCAGGCAAGCAATCCCGCGATTTCGGACGCGCAGGTCTTGATGCTGGTCCAGAAAATCCGCGCGGGCGACGCCGCGCGCGGGGAGATCGCCGCCTTCCTTGGCAATCCCAAATGCCCCAGCGAACTTCTCGCCGAATATGCGGCGTCCGCAGAACCTTATTGGCGCACGGCGGTGGCGCGTAACGATGCGATCGATCCGGCGCTCGCGGGGAAGCTGGCGGGCGATCCGGACGAGATGGTCCGCCTCTATCTTGCTTTCAATCGAGAGCTGCCGGCTGACATCCTTACCCGGCTGGCATCCGATTCCAGCGACAGCGTACGCGATATCGTCGTCTGGACCGATGGCTTGCCCGAGGAGAGCTTTGAGCGGCTGGTGAACGATCCCAGTGCTAAGGTTCGCGCCACGGCGGCTCTTCAGCCGCGTCTTTCAAAATCTCAGATCGATAGATTGCGCGGCGATCCCGAGCAGCGCGTACGGGACGCCGTGAACAGACGTCACCCTGAGTAATCGGCGCGGCGTCCGTGACGAAAGCGTGAAGTCCGTACACCGAGCCTAGTCGTGTCGAACAATCACTTAGCGCGCGGGTACGCCCGCGCCGATGTCGATCCACTGGCCCATTTTCACAGCCGTGACGAATAGATTGTCGTCCGAAGAAACCCATTGAGCTTGTTTGGCGACTTCAGAAGTGAATCCAACGAGACCAATACGACCACTCTGGGGGTGAAGGAGCGGCAGCCCAATCCCATCCGCCTTCGTTTCCCGTCGGGCGTTCGTCATGGTGCGCTGCAGGAGGTAGCCGCACGGTTGCTGGACCGCCGACCACGCAATGCGAGCCGCCTCGGATCGCGCGCTCGGATCAAAATTCGCGAGCACCTCATCGCCGGTCAACTCCACCCCCGACAACTCGTTGAGGCCGGTCCAAAAAAGCCTGAATCGCATGACACCGGGAGACAGCACATCGACGATGGCGGTATTTTTCTGCTGCGCGAACGCGGGCAGGTTCAAATAGTCCGGTAAAGAGGGGATCAACGTTTGGGATCTCGCGGATTGCCAGTGGGAGGCAAACGCCTTGATGTCGGCGGCGACGTTGGAATCCAGTAGCGCGTCCATCACGACACCAAAAGCAACCTGTTATTATCCAATGAGATGGAACCGACGTTACTGCCCCCTCCAAAAAGGTGGGCGTCCATCTTCACGTAGAGCCCGCCATTGCGCGCACTACCCGCCAAGCTTTCGCAGTTTTGCACGGGAATGGCGTGCCCGAAGGGATTCGAACCCCCGGCCTTCGCCTTCGGAGGGCGACGCTCTATCCAGCTGAGCTACGGGCACGTGAGGCGGAACATAAGGCATCGGACGGGCCGGTGCAAATCACTGAAAATCAGCCATTTACGGGGCTTTAGCGCGCCGCCTTTTGCAGACGCAGGATGGCGTCTTCGTCCGCGCGCGAGGGCAGCGGCGTGTTGGGCTTGGTAATGAACGCGACCACGTCCTTGAGGACGAGCGGCGCTTCCTTATCGCGCAAAAGGATGTGCCAGCCGTTCGGGTAGAAGGCAAACTGCGGCCTTCTATTTGCGCCGGCCATGGCCATGAGCGCTTCCTGCGTCGGCGCCTTCGGGATGATCTCGTCTTTCTGACCGTAGAGATAGAGTGTGCGCGCTTGCACTTGGCCGGCCCGCGCCAGCGCTTCATCCATCAAGTTGGAGAGGCCGTAGATGGAATCGATGCGCGTTTCCTTGATGAACAGCGGATCGCGCCCGTTATCGCGCAGCATTTCAATATTATCGCTGGCCTGATACCCGAGCCCCCGTCCCGACGGCTTGAAGCCGGGCATGAGGCGTACGCCCACCCACAGCGCCATCCGGTAAGTGACAGGCATTGTCGAGCGCGCCCACACCGCGGGCGCGGCGAGGATCGCGCCGTCGACGAACCCCGGCGCGGAGTCCGCGAGACCCGCGATCACGACAGCCCCGCCCATGCTCTCGCCGAGCGCATAGACCGGCACGCCGGGGTATGTCTTGCGCAGGAGGACGATGAAATCCTTGAAGTCCGCGACCAAGGCATCGCGCCCGGCCCAGAGGCCCGGGTGCGGCGATTGGCCGAAACCGCGCTGATCGTAGGCATAAACGGCGATGCCGGCGGCGGCCAACGTCGGGCCGACGCCGGGTGCATCCGGGACTTTATCGAAAGCTTTGCTGTAGTCGTTGAAGCCGTGCAGCGCGAGCACGACGGCCTTGGGCATGTTGTCCACCGGAAGCCAGCGGCGGACGGGAAGCTGAAGGCCATCGGAGGTGTTGAACACGCTTTCCGACAGCGCAACCGGGACCGAGGCGGTCCCGGCGGGCGCGACTTTCGGCGCGCACGCGGACACAAGCATGAGCGCGGCAATCAAGACAACAAGGCGCCGCCACATCATGGGCTTTATTACGCGCGTGATCTTATCCGAAAACCGGCATCCACTTTTCGGGGTCACGCGCTAGACCTCGGCGCGCTCGCCCGGCGCGCGGGCCGTGAGTTGAAGGAAGATGTCTTCGAGTTCCACTTCCTCGGTGCGCATATCGGCGATCGGCAGGCTGCAGGCGCGCGCGACATCCAAAATCTCGCGCATCGCGTTGGAGCTGGGACGATAGGCGATATGGATTTCGGTGGGAGACGGCTGCGTGGCCCCCAATTTCTTGAGCGGCTCAGGCACATCGGCGACGGCTTCGGAGAGGATGAAGGTCACCGACTTGTTGTCGAGCTGCCGCAGCAGATTGCGCTTCGTATCGCAGACGACGAGGCGTCCGTGATCGATGATGGCGATACGATCGCACAGCTCCTCGGCTTCCTCGAGATAGTGCGTGGTGAGAAGGATCGTGGTGCCGATGGCGTTGAGTTGCCGCATGTGTTTCCACAGATGCTGACGCAAACCGACGTCCACGCCTGCGGTAGGTTCATCGAGCACGATGATCGGCGGCGTATGTACGAGGGCCTTGCCGATCAGGAGGCGGCGGCGCATCCCGCCCGAGAGCGCGCGGGCATAGGCGTTGGCTTTGTCGGCGAGGCCGATGACTTCCAGGATCTCGTCCGTGCGGCGTTCGTTTTTCGGCACGCCGTAAAGGCCGGCCTGCACTTCCAGGAGCTCGCGCGGCGTGAAGAAGGGATCGAGGTTCAATTCCTGCGGTACGACCCCGATGGCGAGCCGCGCATGGCGCTCGTCCGCGTCGATATCGTAATTCCAGATTTTCACCGATCCCGATGATTTGGCGACGAGGCCGGCCATGATGTTGATCATCGTGGACTTGCCGGCGCCGTTCGGGCCCAGGAGACCGAAGAACGAACCCCGGGGGATTTGCAGCGAAAAGTCGGTCAGCGCGGTCTTGGTGCCCTTGCGCGACGTATAGGTCTTGTTGAGTCCCGTGATTTCGACGGCGAGATCGGGGAGGGCGGCGGATGAATGTGTCATGCTTGTCGATAAATAGTGCGTTTTTGGGAGCCTTGAAAGGCCCGCCGGGACCGCCTAAACACATAGTTCTTATTCACCGCCCCAACCGCTCACGAAGCTGGGAACTACGCCATGGCCGAACCCACCGAAACCATCCACGTCGAATCGCCCGCGGTCGCCTGCGATGGCGGCGGCGGCTCGCTGGGTCACCCGCGGGTTTTCCTGCGCATCAAGCCGCAGGAAGGCGAGATCGACTGCCCCTATTGCGGACGCCGTTATGTCCTCAAAGAGGGCGCGGACGCGCATCACGGGCACTAATCCGGGTTTATTTTGATTGGGCGTGACCTGATCGGAAAACCGCACACACTTTTCCGGGTCACGCCTCTATGACCGCCGCCAAACGCATCTACCTTATCGACGGGTCCGGCTACATCTTCCGCGCGTTCCACGCGCTGCCGCCGATGACCCGCGCGGACGGGACGCCGGTCAACGCCGTCTACGGCTACGCCAGCATGCTCATGAAGCTGCTGGACGACCTGCGCGAGCATGGGTCGAATGAGCTGATCGCGGTAGTGTTCGACGCCAAACGCGCCACTTTCCGCAACAAGATCTATGAACTCTACAAGGCTCACCGGCCTGAAGCGCCGGAAGAGCTGAAACCGCAGTTCGCCATCATCCGGGAGGCGACCCGGGCCTTCAACATCCCCTGCGTGGAGATGGAAGGCTTCGAGGCGGATGATCTGATTGCCACCTACGCGCGCCTTGCCCGCGCCAAGAACATCGATGTGTGCATCATTTCCGCCGACAAGGACCTGATGCAGCTGATCAAGCCCGGCGTTTCGATGCGCGATCCGATCAAGAACCGCGACATCGGTCCGGAGCAGGTGCAGGAAAAGTTCGGCGTCACCCCGGACAAAGTCGTCGAAGTGCAGGCCCTCGCGGGCGATTCCAGTGACAACATTCCAGGCGTGCCCGGCATCGGCGTCAAAACCGCCGCCGAGTTGATCCTGAAATACGGTGACGTAGAAACGTTGCTGAAGAGCACCGCCGAGATCAAGCAGCCCAAGCGCCGCGAGAACCTTGAGACCCACGCTGAACTCGCATTGCTGTCCAAGCAGCTCGTCACGCTCCAGGACCAGGTGCCCATCGAGGTCGGTCTCGATGAGTTGCACTGGAAACAGCCCGACGCCGAGGCGCTGCTGAAGTTCGTCATGGAACAGGGCTTCAAGAGCCTGATCCCGCGCGTGGCGGCGAAGCTCGCCAATGACGGCGTCAAGGAGCAGGCGGCGATCGATTTCCAGAAGCGGGTCGGCGAGCGTCCGGCGGGCCCGACGATGACGTCCGCGCCGGTGCATATGCCCGATCAGACGGGCGCGGTCGACCGCAGCAAGTATGAGACGATCCAGACCGCCCAGGCGCTCGAAGCCTGGGCGCGCCGCGCGCAGGCGGCCGGTTGGATCGCGGTCGACACCGAGACCGACGGCCTCGATCCGATGCAGGCCAATCTCGTCGGCGTTTCGCTGTCGATCGAGGTTGGCAGCGGGGCTTACATCCCCTTGCGCCATGTGGGCAGCAAAGCCCAAGGCACGCTCGATCTGGATGCGAGCGCCACGGACGCCCCGCCGCAAATTCCGGTGGCCGAGGCGGTGCGTATCCTGAAGCCGATCCTGGAAGACCCCAGCATCATGAAGATCGGCCACAACATCAAATTCGACATGCACATCCTGTCGCGCGAGGGCATCAACGTGGCGCCCGTCGATGACACGATGGTGATGTGCTACGTGCTGGAAGCCAGCCCCCAGGTGCGTCACGGCATGGATGACGCGGTGGAACGTCACCTCAGCCACAAGACCATCACCTTTGCCGAAGTCTGCGGCACCGGCAAAAACCAGATCACCTTCGACAAGGTGGCCTTGGATAAAGCCACGGCCTATGCGGCCGAGGATGCGGACGTCACCCGCCGCCTTTACGCCAAACTGAAACCGCGCCTCGTGGGCGATCATCTGGTTTCGGTTTACGAGACCATGGACCGCCCGTTGATCCCGGTGCTGCGCGAGATGGAACGCAAAGGCATCCTCGTGGACCCGGGTGTGCTCGGCGATCTTTCCAAGGATTTCGCCAAGCGCATGGCGGACTACGAGACCGAGATCCACAAGCTGGCGGGTGAGACATTCAACATCGCCTCGCCGAAACAGCTCGGCGAGATCCTGTTCGACCGCATGAGTCTTCCGGGCGGCAAGAAAAGCGCCAAAACGGGCGCTTACGGCACCGATGCGGACGTGCTTGAAGAATTGGCCGCGCAGGGCCACGACCTGCCCGCGCGCGTGCTCGATTGGCGTCAGCTGTCCAAACTGAAGAGCACCTACACCGATGCCTTGGCCAAGGTGATCAATCCGACCACGAAGCGCGTCCATACGTGCTTCGCGCAGACGATCGCGTCCACGGGCCGCCTCTCATCCGTCGACCCGAACCTCCAGAACATCCCGATCCGCACCGAAGACGGCCGCAAGATCCGCAAGGCCTTCGTTGCGCCGAAGGGAAAAACGCTGGTGTCGGCCGACTACAGCCAGATCGAGCTGCGCCTCGTGGCCCACGTGGCCGATGTGAAGCGGCTCAAACTGGCCTTCAAGAACGGCGAGGACATTCACGCCGCGACGGCCTCGGAAATGTTCAACGTGCCGATCGAGGGTATGGACCCGATGGTCCGCCGGAGCGCGAAAGCCATCAACTTCGGGATCATCTACGGCATCTCGGGCTTCGGGCTCGCCCGTCAGCTCGGCATCCCGCGCGGCGAGGCGCAGAGCTATATCGACGCCTACTTCGGCAAGTTCCCCGAAATCCGCGCTTATATGGAAGAGACGAAGGCCGAAGCCCGCCGCCAGGGGTTTGTCACCACGCTCTTCGGCCGCAAGATCTTCACGCCCGGCATCAACGACAAGAACCCGAACATGCGCGGCTTCTCGGAACGCGCGGCCATCAACGCCCCGATCCAAGGGGGCGCGGCGGATATCATCAAGCGCGCCATGATCCGCCTGCCGGGCGCCCTGACCGCCGCCGGCCTCGAGACCGACATGCTGCTCCAGGTGCACGACGAACTGGTGTTCGAGGTGCCCGACGGGGAACTGGACGCCGCCAAACCGGTGATCAAAAGGGTCATGGAGGAAGCCGCGCAGCTCTCGGTCCCGTTGACCGTGGACGTCGGCTCCGGCCATAACTGGGCGGAAGCTCACTAACTGCTTAAAAAGACTAGGGCTCTGAAGACGGCCATGATTCCGCCCCACCTGTGGGGCAGGAAGAGGTGTCCCGCAGAAGCGGGCGCCGATGTGGGTAAAGGGTGGTATGTACGCACGCAGGGTGAAAATCGCACTCGCGGCCAGTGCTGTGTTGGGTCTGGCGATGCCCGCCAGCGCGCAGGATACGACTCTCTCCTGCTTCGCGGCCAAGGCCGACACCGTTGAACGCATCGCCAACTGCACCGCCGCGCTCAACCGTCCGGGCCTCGCGGCCGACACCCGTTCCCTCGCCTTCATCACGCGCGGCCAAGCGTACGTCACCGCCGGGGATTCCAAGAAGGCGATGGCGGACTTCGACGCCGCCCTCGCCATCACACCGCAAGATCCCGTGGCACGGCTGGCGCGCGGCAAGCTGAAAGAGGAAGCCGGCGATCTCAAGCAGGCCGAGGCCGATTACAGCGCCGCCATCGCCGCCGATCCTCTGGGTAAGAGCACGGTGACCGGCGAGGCTTACACCCGGCGCGGCGCCGTGCGCATGCGGCAGGGGCGGATGGATGCCGGCGTGGCCGATCTCGGCGAAGCGCGGCGTTTCAACCCGAAAGATCCCGGCCCGTTCAAGGCGCGCGGCAACTACTTCCTGGAACGCGGCGACGCCCAGAAGGCCATCGCCGAACTCGAGCAAGCCACCGCGCTTGATCCGAAAGACGCCGAGGCGCACACGGTGCTGGGTTACGCGCTGCTGCGCGCCGGCAAAGGAACCGATGCCATCGCTTCGTTCAGCGCGGCCCTCGCCGTCGATACTTCAAACAGCATGGCGCTGCGCGGACGCGGCACGGCTTACGGCCAGCTTCAGAATTACGACGGCGCCATCGCCGATTTCACCCGGGCCTTGCGCCTCGATCCCAAGGACATGGCGGCGCTGGAAAGCCGCGGCGTCGCGGAATTGCAGAGCGGCGCCTATGCGGCCGCCGTGGCGGATTTCACGCTGCTGCTGGACGCGCGCCCCGGCGATCTGTCCGCGACGTTCCTGCGCGGCAACGCCCGGCTGCAAAGCGGCAACGCGGAGGGCGCGATCCAGGACTTCACCGCCGTCCTGCGCCGCCGGCCCGGCGATCATGATGCGTTGATGGCCCGGGCGATCGCCCGCCAGTTCGCCGCCGATTTCGCCGGCGCCGACGACGATCTCACCGTCATCCTCGACCGGGTGTCGGATGCGGCGCAGCCTCTGGCAAACCGTGGTTATGTCCGGATGATGAAGGGCGACTTCGAGGCCGCCGCTCGGGATTTCACCATCGCGATGGACCTTCCGGACGCACCCGCCGAGATGACCGTGTGGCGGTTCGTGGCCGAGGCCCGCGCCGGGCACAAGCCGACGGACATCCTCAAAGCCACCGCCGACACCCTGACGGCCGACAGCTGGCCGGCGCCCCTCCTCGACTATTTCCTGGGCCGGATCTCGGGCGACCAGCTGCTGGCCGCCGCCGCCAAGGACCCCAAAGAGGCCAAGGGCCGGGCGTGCGAGTCGTATTATTTCCTGGGCCAGGCGGCCCTTTTGTCCAAGGACGCCCGCCAGGCCATAAAGCTTTTTCAGGCGGCCCTCGCGACGGGGATGACCCGCCACACCGAATTCGTGGCGGCCAAAGCCGAATTGGCCCGTTTGGGACAGCGCTCTTAGCCCCTTAATAAGTGCAAACTCCCCGAACCGGACATACCTGCGCGATATTTTCGCCATAATACCCGCATGATATTGAGACGGTGGAGAACCTGGGGGCCATCACAAGCGTTAGGACGCGTGATCCCAGTGAACAGAGAGGTTTCGTGGCTTATCGCATCGCCCTGGTCGACGACGACCGCAATATCCTGACTTCCGTTTCCATGGTGCTGGAGGCCGAAGGCTTTGGCGTCACCCAGTACCGTGACGGGGCCGAGGCCCTGCGCGGAATCTCGGCCGAACCGCCCGACCTCGCCATCCTCGACATCAAGATGCCCCGCATGGACGGCATCGAGCTGCTGCAGAAGCTGCGCGAGAAGAGCTCGCTGCCGGTGATCTTCCTCACGTCGAAAGACGACGAGGTGGATGAGCTGCTGGGCCTGCGCATGGGCGCGGACGACTACATCAAGAAGCCGTTCTCGCAGCGGCTTTTGATCGAACGCGTGCGCGCGGTGTTCCGCCGTCTCGAAGCGCAGAAGCAGATGGACCAGCCGGGCGTGTCGGCCACATCACTGAAGCGCGGCGAGCTGGTGCTCGACCCGGCCCAGCACCTCTGCCTGTGGAAGGGCGCGCCGGTGAATCTCACCGTCACCGAGTTCCTGATCATCCAGGCCCTCGCCCAACGCCCCGGCCACGTGAAGAGCCGCGACCAGCTGATCGATGCGGCTTACGGCGAACATATCTACGTGGACGACCGCACCATCGACAGCCACATCAAGCGCCTGCGCAAGAAATTCCGCGAAGTGGACAAGGAATTCGGGCATATCGAAACCTTGTACGGCGTCGGCTACAAATATAACGAGACGAGCAGCCCGGGCGCGGCTTCGCAAGAGACCGAATAGGCCACGCGAGACACGGCCGGAAAGTAGCGGGAGTTTTCGGCCGTGAATCCTGACGGCGGCGACATTCGCCTTGATGATCTACGCTTGAGAACGGATGCCAATGCACAAGATGCAGCCGGCAAACGCGGCCGCTTGCGCCGGATCTTCTCGCCGCTGACGTTACGCATCCTCGCGGTCAATCTCACCGCGCCCGTGCTGCTGGTGCTCGGCCTTCTGTTCCTCGACCAGTACGAGGACACGCTGATCGCCGCCGAACTCGATGCCTTGCGCACCCAGGGCGAGCTGATAGCCGCCTCCATCGGCGAAGGCGCGGTCATCATTTCCGACAACGACGCCATTCCGCTGTTCACCCCGGAAGGGGCGATGCGCGTCATCGACCCGGATCCCGCGCGTCAGCTTCTGCGCCGCCAGGGCACGATCGCGCGTTTACGGGCTCAACTGTTCGACCGCGACGGCAAGCTGCTGGCGGACTCGCGCCTGCTGCAAGGCCCCGGCGGCGAAGTGCAGGTGCAGGACCTGCCGCCGATGGAAAGCAGCCAGGTCCTGCGTTTCGTGCACATGGTCTACGACAAGACCATCGGCCGGCTGACCCAGGACCGCACGCTGGAGCCCTACAACGACCAGATGCGCGCGAACGGACCTGACATCAAGGAAGTGATGAACGCGCTGCAGGCGGGCGAAGCGGGCAACTCGGTGCGCCTCAGGGCCGACGGCCAGAAGATCCTGTCGGTGGCCGTGCCGGTGCAGTTCTACAAACAGATCGTGGGCGCGCTGCTCGTGTCCCGCGACGGCAGCAATGTGGACAAGCGCATGTTCGCGGTGCGCGGGTCGATCCTCGGCATGTTCGCCTGGGTGCTGGCGCTGACCGTGCTCACCTCGCTGTTCCTCGCCGGCACCATCGCCCGTCCCGTGCGGCGACTGGCCACGTCAGCCAAACGTGTGCGCGATTCCAAGAATCGCCAGCACACAATCCCGGACCTTTCCAAGCGCAACGATGAGATCGGCGAGTTGTCCGAAGCCTTGCGCGATATGACCGAATCCTTGTGGCGGCGTATGGACGCCACAGAGCATTTCGCCGCCGACGTGGCCCATGAGATCAAGAACCCGCTCACCAGCCTGCGCAGCGCCGTGGAAACCGTGGGCCGCGTGAAGGACCCCGAGCAACAGAAACGGCTGATGTCCATCATCATGGATGACGTGGCCCGCCTCGACCGTCTGATCTCCGAAATCTCGGATGCGTCGCGCCTCGATGCGGAAATGTCGCGCGCCGAAATGTCGCCGGTGAAGATCAAACCGCTGGTGCAGGCGCTCTCGGAAGTCCAGAACGCCAACGACAATCCGGACGCGCCGCGCGCCCAAGTGGTCGAAGACCCCGCCCAGAAGGGCGACCTGACGGTCTTCGGCCTCGAGAGCCGGATCGGCCAGGTGTTCCGCAACCTCATCGGCAACGCGAGTTCGTTCAGTCCGCCCAAAGGCATCATCTCGATCCGCGCGGGCCGTCAGGGCCGCTACGTGATCGTGACCGTGGAAGACCAGGGCCCAGGCATCCCCGAAGGCAAGGAAGCGACGATCTTCAGCCGTTTCTATTCCGAGCGCCCCGAAGGCGAGAAGTTCGGCACGCACTCTGGTTTGGGACTCTCGATCTCCAAGACCATCGTGGAAGGCCACCGCGGGCAGATCTACGCCGAGAACATCATCGGCGAAGACGGCAGCGTGAAGGGCGCCCGCTTCGTGGTGCTCCTGCCGGCTGCGAACTGATGGCCGACATCGTCAACCTGCGCACCGCGCGAAAGCAGAAAGCCCGGAAAGCGGCCGACGAAAAAGCCGCCGAGAACCGCGCCAAGTTCGGACGGACCAAGGGCGAGAAAGAACGCGACCTGAAAACCAAGGATCAGGCGGCGCGTCATCTCGATCAAACCAAGCTCGAAGACTAGGGCAGACGCTCCCGCGCGCACTTCGCAAGCTCTTGGGCGTGGGGATGATCCTGCGCTTCGAGCCCCCCGATCACACCCGTCATATCCTCGCGCGAGCGGTTCTGGCTGACCTTCCATTTACCGTCGAGCGACGTGATCTCGAGCTCGAGGCCGACGACGGCTTTGAGCATGGCGTCGAGATACGCGGGCGGCGCGTCCGTCACGCGCCACGGTTCAGCGCGCGGCGATTCATGCGTATCGGTGAGCGCGGTGACTTGCGCGTGCAGCCAGTCGCGGTCCTCGATCACGCGCATCTTTCCCTTTGCCTGCACCATGATGTAGTTCCACGTGGGTACGGCTTTGCCGGTTTCCCGCTTGGTCTGATACCAGGACGGCGTGATGTAGATGTGCGCGCCTTGGAAGACGATCAACGCGTCCGGGGCCGTTTTCAAGCTCTGCCACTGCGGATTGGAGCGCGCCACGTGGCCGCGCAACACACCGAGCGGCGCGGCGGCGGCATCGAGAGAAAACGGGATGGCGTTCGCCACCGGCAAACCGCCCTCGGCCGAGATCATGAGGCCGAACGGATGGGCGCGGATGAGGTCATGCTTCACCGCGGTCCGGGATTCGATGAAATGGGCGGGCTGGTACATGGTGTTCTTCCAATAACGGAATGACACCCATATTCTAGCGGCATGTCCTCCGTCCCACAAAAAATCACGCGCGCGAAACCACTGCTTGGCACGCTGGTGGAGATCCGCGCCGAGCTTGCGGATCGGGATGCCGCGAATGCCGCCATCGACCGCGGCTTCGCGGCGGTGGCCGAGGTTCACCGGCTGATGAGCTTCCATGAGGCCGGGAGCGAGGTGAGCCGCTTGAACCGCGAAGCGTCCACACAAACAGTGGAGGTCGATCCCCGCACGTTCGAGGTGCTGCGCCGTGCTCTGGAATTTTCAAAACACAGCGATGGGCTGTTCGACATCACCGCCGGCGCGCGGCTGGTGACGTGGGGCTTTCTGCCCCCGCCGGAAGGCGCCCCGCTTCCTTTGGATGGGTCCTGGAAAGATATCGTGCTCGAAGATCGGAACCGCGTACGGTTCAAGACGCCGCTGTGGATCGACTTGGGCGGGATCGCCAAGGGCTACGCGGTGGACCAGGCGATCGCGGCGATGGACATGCCCCGGGACGTTCAAGTCTACGTGAATGCGGGCGGCGATCTTCGGGTCGCCGGGCCGCGCGCGGAGCCGGTGCAGGTGCGCACGGCGATTGAAATGGACGCGGTGCCGGTGATTGAGATCCAGGACGGGGCTCTCGCCAGCAGCAGCGGCCGCGAGCATTTGAAAGCATTCCAGAACGCCGTGGTGGGCCCGCATGTGGGACGCGAGGGCGCCAGTGTCGGGGCCGACCACTTCGTCTCGGTGGCCGCCACCGATTGCCTGACCGCGGACGCCCTTACCAAGGTCGTGCTGGCCGCCGGTCCCGCGGCTGAACCAATCCTTGGCCATTTCGGCGCAATCGCCTATTTCTATGCCCCAAGCGCCGGGTGGGTGACGTTAGGCGCGTAGGGGGTTTTAGATACATGAGCGAGAGAGTCGAACGCGGCCCGTTGAAGTTGCCGCGGGCCCGCCGCTGGTGGGTGTATGGCGTGTCCTTCGTGACCTGGATCACGGGCGTGCTTTGGCTGATCTACCATTATTTCATGGCCACCGAAGGCCGCTTCGGCCCGGAAACCCATCCCCTGGAGCCCTGGTGGAAAGTCATCCACGCGGGCGCTTCGTTCTTCGCCGTGGGCATCCTCGGCCTGTTATGGGGCGTGCACATCTTGCGGGGCTGGAACGCCAACTGGCGGCGCTGGTCGGGCGGCACCCTGGCGGGTTTCTTCTTCGCCCTGACGATCTCCGGCTACGCGCTCTACTACATCTACATGATCAACGAGGACTGGAAGGCCTATACCTCGATCATCCATTGGGTCTTGGGATTGATCTCGATCATTGTGTTCTTCGTTCATTGGCTGTCGAAATCGAAAGCTAAAGGCAGCTAGCCGCGGAACTGACGGGTTAGTGATGAGCCGGCATATAGCGCTGTGATAGGTTTAAACCATGCGTAGCAAGTTCCTTCTGTTCCCCGCCGCCATCATCGCCACGGCCGGCGCCGTGCAACCCGCGTTCGCGGGCGCCCAGTACCTCACGGCGGAACAGGCGCAAGGGTTGCTGTTTCCCAAGGGCACGACCTTCACCGAGGACTTCCGCCTGCTGACCGACAAGCAGATGCGCGATATCCGCGAGTTCAGCGGCATCGAACTGCGGGACCGCAAAGTGCGCGCGTGGCGCGCCTCGAACGGCGACTGGTTCTTCGTGGACCATGTGCTCGGCAAGGACGACACGGTGTATTACGGCCTCGCCCTCAGCCCCAAAGGCGAAGTGAAGGGCATCGAGGTCATGGAATGCTGGGAGCTTTACTCTAAGGTCCGCCTGCCGGAATGGCGCGCGCAGTTCAAAGGCAAAAAGGACGGCGAGCTGCGCATCAAGGGTGACATCGAGTACATCACCGGCGTGACCCTTTCGTCCAAGCACATCACCGAAGGCGTGATCCGCATGCTTTCGACTTATACCCTCGTCTTCTCAGACCAGGCGACGACCGCCGGCAACTAGCCGCCCGCTCCATCTTCCGGGGCCGGCCAAGCGGGTCATGCGCACAGTTTCGCCATAGTCGGTTGTTTTTCGTCCTAATGTCGCCTTGAAGGCCTGCGAAGGTCCGCTCCCTGACGATTCTTTGGGGGCGTCCCATGAAATATATCGCCGTCCTGCTTGTAGGACTTTTCCTGGCCTTTTATGCGCCGGATGCGCGCACGCATGGGCTCATCGGTCTGATGACCGCCGCGGTGATCATCAATGCCGTGATCGACGACATGCAGTCGTATCGCCGCAGATATTCCGCGTATCGTCAGCGATAACCGGCCCGCGCGTGAAGCGAAGCGCACGATGCGCACGCGCGCCGCGCTTATCACTTTTTAAGCCGCGCCGGAATATTGACACTTTTTAACGTCATGCCTTGTCGGAACGTGGCGTAATGAACTTCGAAGACGCCGATGACGGAAGGGGGAATCTCCGATGCATGTTTTGAAACTTCTCCCACTTGCGGGTGTATGCCTCCTCACGCTGGGCGGGTGCGCGAGCAACGCGTTCTCGCCGAACACCTACTCCAGCAACGCCGTGCAGCTCGCCAATAAGGTCGAGCAAGGCACCATCATCGGCTACCGCGAAGTCAAGATCAGCGCCAACGGCACCGTCGGCACCGTGACCGGCGGCGCGGTCGGCGGCGTGCTTGGCGCCGAATACGCCAACTCGGCCCTGGTTGCGGTCGGCGGCACGACCATCGGCGGCATGCTCGGCAACGCCCTGGAACATGCCGCGCGCGATACGACCGGGTGGGAATACATCATCCGCAAAGAGAACGGCGACATGTTGTCGGTGACGCAGCGCGAAGCCGCGCCGCTCGGCCTCGCGCAGCGCGTCCTCGTGATCATGGGCCCGCAGGCCCGCGTGGTGCCCGATTACTCCGTGCCGCAGGACCCGAAGATGGCGGCGGCGCCGGCCGAGGAAAAGAAAGACGAGAAGAAAGAAGCCAAGGCCGAGCCGGTGAAGGTGGAAGTTGTTCTGTCGCTTCCGCCGGGCGTGACCGTCCAGCCGAAGACCGACGACGTGAAGGTGGTGGCCAAGGCGGAAGAACCGCCGCCGGCGCTGCGTCCCGAGCCTTTGGAAGAAAACATCCTGAACGCGGTGACCATGCAGATCCCGTTGGCCGAGGTGCTGATGGATAAGCCGCCCGCTGTTGCCGCGCCGGCCGCCGAACTTGCCTCCGAACCCGAACCGGCGGCGGAAACCGCGGCTTCGGAGCCAGTCGCAGAACCCGTGGCGGAAGCCTCAACAGCGCCGGCGGCGCCGCCGAGCCGATAACGCATAGCTCATCGCTGCAGCTATGCGTTATGGCGCGCGTTGAAGCGACACCCTGCGACACGCGACACTTTCTAAATCGCACAAGGCGGTGAAGGACTTAGCCGCTTTTGAGCGCACGCGACACCTGCGCGACACTTTGCGACGGGCAAGGCGTTTTGGCATAGATCGAACGCGAGCCATGCGTCCACGTTCGATATTCAGGCGCGGACGCGCCGATACTTCACACTGATTCACAATGTCAAAGATCCGCCTTCGCCGCTACGCGGCTTCGGCGCGACAAGGCCCGCATTGCGCAGAGCCCATCTCGCATTATGATGCGCTCGCGCCCGATTTTTCGTCGAGCGAAATTTGCGCTGATGTCAAATTTAATGATTCGAAAAATCGGATATGTGCCTTGGCGAGTCGTTGCCCTCAGGGTCCCTTCCTAGGTCGCGCCAAAAATAGCATTACGGCCGAGGCGCTTTCGCGCCGGAACAATATGCCTCATGCGTGATTTTAGGGGAGAGCTCGGCCGCAGACATCCGTTGAGGGACAGGCCCATGAGTTATGCCAGATTTGGGGCGATGGTCCTCGTCTCTACGGCCATGATGTACGTATTGATGTACTTAAACACGTACACGCTCGACCACGTTTTCTTCAGCCAGACGCGCGCCTGGATGGCCGTAATCATGGGCGCCGCAATGGCCGCCGTCATGATCTTATTCATGTGGAGCATGTACGAAAACAAGCGTGCCAATACCCTCATCGTCGCTGGCAGCGCTCTCGGATTTGTCCTCGCTCTATGGCTGGTGCGAAGCCAAGCGAGCGTGGACGACATCTCCTACATGAAAGCCATGATCCCCCATCACTCTATCGCGATTATGACCAGTACGCGCGCGCACATCCGCGATCCCAGGGTGCGAGACCTCGCGGACGGCATTATTGAGGCGCAGGTCCGGGAGATCGGTGAAATGAAAGCGTTAATCAACAGCCTCGAAGAGTCGACGCCGCACGACGCTTCTGGAACGCCCGTCCGGCCCGCAGATCCATAGCGGCCGTGAACCGGCCACGGATTCCTAAATGAAAGCGGCGCCAGAGGCCGCCGCCGCGCCGAGGGCGACGATCAGCCATGACGGCCAGCGGACAATCACCAAGAGGATCAATAGGACCACCGCGATGGCGGCGTCCATGCCGCTGGTGATACCGGTGGGGACGATGAGAGTGGCGAAGGCGGCTGCAAGCAACCCTACGACGGCGGCATTAATCCCCTGCAAGACGGCGCGCGCGGCACGGTGACGGCGCAGGTCATTCCAGAACGGCAGCACACCGATGATGAGCAGGAACGACGGGAGGAAAATCGCGAGGATGCAGATAAGCGCACCCCAGCCGCCCGCGATCGCCGCGCCGAGGAAAGCCGCGAAGGTGAACAACGGACCGGGCACGGCCTGGGCCGCGCCGTAGCCGGCGAGGAACATCTGAGGGTCGATCAAGCCCGGCGGGATGACTTCGCGCTCGAGCAACGGCAGCACGACATGGCCGCCACCGAACACCAGCGCACCCGCGCGGTAAAAGCTGTCGAACAGCCGGACAAAGAGGCCCTCCGACGAGGCGGCGAGCGGGAGCGCGGCGAGCAGCGCGAAGAACAGGACAAGCGCGAGGATCGACGCCGGTTTCGGGAGCGCGGCGGGAAGATCCGGGAGCGCCGCCCCGGGCGCGGGTTTCAGGATCAGGCCGCCGAGGAGTCCGCCAAGAACGATGGCGCCGACCTGACCGAGCGCGGTGGGCATGAAGATGGCGACCGCCGCGGCGAGAACGGCGAAGACGATGCGGGGCATATCCGGGCACAGGCTGCGGCACATCCCGATGATGGCCTGGGCCACGACAGCGACGGCGGCGATCTTGAGACCGTGCAGCCAGGGCGCGTGCGCGAGATCGCCCAAAGCGGCCGCGCCGTAAGCAAAGCCGGCGAGCAGAAGCGCCGACGGCAGCGTGAACCCGAGCCAGGCGGCCAGCGCCCCCGGAAGGCGTGCGCGCGTGAGGCCGATCATCATGCCGGTCTGGCTGCTGGCCGGGCCGGGCAGGAACTGGCACAGGGCCACGATCTCCGCGTAGGCGGCGGCGCTCAGCCATTTGCGGCGGGCGACGAATTCCTCGTTGAAATAGCCAAGGTGCGCCACCGGCCCCCCGAAAGAGGTGAGGCCAAGTTTCAGGAAAACGAGAAAGACCTCAAACGCGGAGAAGCGTGTCTCGGGCTGTGCGGCGGAAATAGAATCGGTCATAGCCGATCTTACGGGGTCGCCGGGACTTTCGGCGTGAATAATTTTGGCCGGCTTGATCCGAGAATCGGATCAAGCCTGATTCTTTAGGATTGGCCGCGATTGGCCGCAAAACCGGTGCCCACTTTTGCTAATCGCGGCCAGAGGGTATTAAACGCCAACCCCGCGATGATGAGACCGCAAGCGGCGATCTTCCACATCGGGAGGCTTTCGCCGAGCAACGCGACCGACGCCCCGATGCCGAACACCGGCACCAGCAACGAGGCCGGCGCGATGGAGGCCGCGGGATGACGCGCGAGCAGCCAGCCCCAGGCGGTGTAGCCGAACAAGGTATTCCCGAAGGACTGCCACAGCACGCCGAGCCACGTCATGAGGTCCGCCGAAGCGAGACCCTGCCGGATAGCTGGCAAGCCGTCATACAGGATCGACAGAGCGATCAGCGGCGGCACGGCGAAGGCGCTGGCCCACACCACGTAGGACAGCATGTCCACCTTGCCGGCGTGCCGCGCGACGGTATTGCCGCCCGCCCAGCTCAAACCGGCGCCCAGCACAAGCATCAGGCCGAGCATGGTGGCGCTGCCGTCGGTGAAGACAGCGATGACAAGCACGCCCGCGACCGCGACCAGCAGCGCGAGCCATTGATAGGATTTCACCTTCTCGCCGCTGAACCAGATCGCGAGGCCAATGGTGAAGAACACCTGCATCTGCACGACCAGCGAAGCCAGGCCCGGCGAGATGTGGTTTTGCACGGCGATATATAAGAGGCCGAACTGGCCGACGCTGATGAGGAGACTATAGGCGGCGAGCTGCTTCCACGGCACGGTGGTGGGGCGCTTGATGAACAGCGCCGCCGGGAAGAAGACGAACACGAAGCGCAGGCAGGCGAACAGGAGCGGCGGCAGATGATTGAGGGTCGTCTTGATGACGACGAAGTTCGTGCCCCACACGGCGACCACCGCGAGCATCAGCAGCATGTGTGAAACGGGAAGCGAACGGGAGTGCACGGAACGGCCGCCGGATCAATTTTGGAACGCCTTTATTACCGGGTTTGTAACACGGGCGTTAGCGTTGGTTGAGGCGGGTCAGGGGTGCGCGCGCGGCATGGGTGGGTAATTTCGTGTCTTTCGACCTAAAGAAAATAGTCTGGCAACGCGAGCCCCAGCGTAATAGATGACGTCCCCTTTCAATGCGCACCCGGGGATTCTCATGAGCGCCTGCGGCCTGGACTTCGGCACCTCCAACTCCGCCATCGGCGTGATCAAGGGTAACGCGCCCGCGCTGGCCCCGGTTGAAGGCGACGCGACCCTCATTCCGAGCGCGGTTTTCTTCGACACCGAAAACAAACACAAGACCCGCGTGCAGTTCGGCGAAGAGGCCATCGCGTCTTATATCGCCCAGCACGAGGGCCGCTTGATGCGGGCGCTTAAATCCATCCTCGCGTCCTCGCTGATCGACGAGAAGACCGCGCTGGGCAACCGCATGGTGCCGCTGCGGGACGTGGTTGGGATTTTCGTCCGCCACCTGAAGGAAAAGGCCGAGGCGTTCGCGGATCGTGAGCTGACATCCGTCGTCCATGGACGGCCGGTCCGTTTCGTCGACGACGACGATGCCGCCGATGCGCGGGCGCAAAAGGTGCTCGAGGACATCGCCCACAAAGTCGGCTTCCGCAATGTGGCCTTCGTCTATGAGCCCATCGCCGCGGCCTATCACTATGAAGAGACGGCACGCCGGGAAGAGACCGTGCTGATCGCCGACATCGGCGGCGGCACCTCGGACTTCACGATCATCCGCGTCGGGCCGGAGCAGAGCCGGCGCGTGGACCGGTCGTCGGACATTCTTGCCAACGGCGGCGCGCGCATCGGGGGCACGGACCTCGACGCCCTCCTCAGCCTCGACGCCGTGATGCCGACGCTCGGGCTCGGCACGCGGCTGATCCAGAAGAACCTGCCGATGCCGAACAGCCTTTACATCGAGCTCGCCAATTGGCCGACGATCAACTTTGCCTACACGCTCAAGAATGAACGCCTGCTGCAGGAGCTGATTCGGGGCGCGCGCGAGCCGGAGAAGGTCGAGCGTCTGCTGAAAGTGATCCACGATCGCCTGGGCCACCGCATCGCCTTCGCGGTCGAAGACGCCAAAATCGCGCTCAGTGACACCGAGACCGCCGCGCTGCCGCTGGGTTTCATCGAGGAGGCGCTGGAAGCACTGGCGACACGTAAGGGATTCGATAAGGCCATCGCGGACAAAACCGAGCGCCTGAACAAAGTCGCCGCGCAATGCATCAAGGATGCGGGCCTTACGTCCGCCGACATCCATACGATTTTCTTCACCGGCGGTTCGGGCCGCGTGCCCGCGGTGCGCAGCGCGATCATGCGCGCGGCGCCGGAGGCACGTGCCACGGAGGGGTCGGATTTCCTTTCCGTCGCGCTGGGTCTCACGCGCGAAGCGCAAAAGCGTTTCGGATGAGGCGTTGCGCCCTGCGGCGCCGGATCCTAGGTTCACGAGACGCACGCCACGGACTGAGGCTTTTCGCAGATGTCGCTTTCGAAAGCTAAAACCTGGGCGCGGGCGATCAAGCGTGACGCGATCACCTTGTGGCTGGCCGCGCGCGATCCCAGAACGCCGTGGTACGCGAAAGCGCTGGCCGCGCTCGTCGCGGCTTACGCCTTGTCGCCCATCGACCTTATTCCCGATTTCATTCCGGTCCTTGGCTACCTCGATGATCTCCTAATCGTGCCACTCGGCATCATGGCGGTGGTGGCGCTTGTGCCGGACGAACTCATGATGGAGCTGCGCGCCAAGGCGGCGGAGATGGCCGAGCGGCCCGTGAGCCGCGTGGCGGCGGCCGTGTTCATTGCGATCTGGATCGCGGCGATTGCCGGTGCGGCTTATGTGAGCTGGAGCGCTTTTGGGCGCGGAGAGTCGCTGCAGGACTGAGGGCGGAAGAAGCAGGGTCAGACTCCATCACTGAAATGGTGTCTGACCCCAATTTTTTTCTGGTACTCTTCCCCCGACGTCACTCGACTTTGTCTTTCCCTCCTTCCCTCATATCCAACCGGATTTTCCATGGATCGCCGCTGGCTTGCTTTCATCGTCCTGTGTTTGGGCGATCTCATGATCGTGCTCGACAGTACGGTCGTGAACGTCGCGCTGCCGAGCATCCGGGACGCGCTTGGCTTTTCCGAAGCATCGCTGGCGTGGGTGGTGAATGCGTACCTTCTCACCTTCGGCGGTTTCCTTTTGTTGGGCGGGCGGCTCGCCGATCTGTACGGGCAGCGGCGGCTGTTCCTGATCGGGCTGTGCGTGTTCACCGCCGCATCGCTGGCCTGCGGTCTCGCGGGCTCGGCGGTGGTGCTGATCGTCGCGCGCGCGATCCAGGGTCTGGGCGGCGCGGTGGTGTCCGCCGTCGCGCTGTCGTTGATCACCAATCTGTTCCCCGAGCCGGGCGAACGCGTGCGCGCGATGGGCTACTTCGGTTTCGTCATGGCGGCCGGCGGCAGCGTGGGTGTGCTGCTGGGGGGCCTTTTGACGGACGCTTTCGACTGGCATTGGATTTTCCTGATCAACCTGCCGGTGGGTGCGCTGGTGTTCGCGGCGGCGCTGCGCCTGTTGCCGGCGGATACGGTGTCGAGCTCCGGTACGAAGCTGGATGGCGGCGGCGCGATCACCGTCACGGCGGCGCTGCTGCTGGCGATCTATGGGATCATCGGCGGCAATGCGGCGGGCTGGACGTCGGTTCAGACGCTCTCGATTCTCATGGCCGCCGTCGCGCTGTTCGCGGCGTTCCTGGTGATCGAGGCGAAGGTGGCGGCGCCGTTGATGCCTTTGCATCTGTTCCGCTCGCGCAACGTGTCGGTGTCCAACACCGTCGGCGTGCTGTGGGCGGCGGGGATGTTCGCCTGGTTCTTCCTGTCGGCGCTTTATATGCAGTCGGTGCTGGGCTACAGCCCGCTACACGTCGGGCTCGCGTTTCTGCCGTCGAACATCATCATGGGCGCGTTCTCGTATAAATTATCGGCCAAGGTGGTGAACCGCTTCGGCATCCGCGCGCCGCTGGTGGCGGGGCTGATCATCGCCGCCGTTGGCTTGGCTTCGTTCGCGCTGGCGCCGGTCGAAGGCGAATTCGTGCTGCACGTCTTGCCGGGGATGCTGCTGCTGGGCATCGGCGCGGGCGTGGCGTTCAACCCGATCCTGCTGGCGGCCATGAACGATGTGAAGCCCGAGGAGTCCGGCCTCGCGTCGGGCGTGGTGAACACCGCGTTCATGATGGGCGGCGCGCTTGGCCTCGCGGTGCTCGCGAGCTTGGCGGCGGCGCGTTCGCTTGCCCTGACGGCGAGCGGCGCGAGCGCGGTTGTCGCGCTGCATGGCGGATATCAGGTGGCGTTTGGGCTTGGGGCCGTTTTGACGTTGAGCGCGGGGTTGCTGGCGCTGGCGCTCAAGGACTCAAAGCCGGCGGAGACGGCGGCGCATTAGGCGCGGCGGTTGGTGGCCTTATGGGCCTGCGCCCAGGATGACGATGAACGAAAAACAAAAACGCCGCGCGAGGTGACCCCGCGCGGCGTTTCCCATTTCAGCTCTGACTTTAGCGCTTACGGATACGCTTTGCGATCCACGGCCACGCCCTTCAAGTAAACCGCGTTGATCTTGCGGGTGTTCTTGATGTCCTCGACCGGATTGGCGTCGAGCACGAGGATGTCTGCGGTTTTGCCAACAGCGAGCGTGCCGGCGTCGGGGATCTTCAGGAATGTTGCGGCATCGCCCGTGGCGGAGACCAGCACTTTCATATTGGACATGCCGGCGAGCGCCATGTCTTCCATTTCGAAGTGCGGGGCGTAGGGCGTGTTGCCGTCGGTGCCCATGACGATGGTGGTGCCCGCGTCGGCGATCTTCTTGAGGTTGCGGGCCTGGATCGCGTGCGCGGTGGCGGCCTGCGCGTTGGCCTTGTTGCCTTCCTCGACCTTGGCGTATTCGGCGGCCGGGAGTGCGGCTTTCAGCCATGCCACGTCGGCGACCGCGCCGCGTCCACCCATGTTCGGGTTCTGGACGAAGCCCTTCTTCGCTTTCAGGAGGGTCATGAACTCATCGTCCACATCGGTGTCGCGCGGGAGGTGGGCGAAGGCGTCGACGCCCGCTTTAAGTAGGCCCTTGGCGTCGGTAACGTCGAAGATATGCGCGGTGACGCGCAGGCCCTTCTTGTGGGCTTCTTCGATAATGGGGCCGTAAAGCTCGGGCGTGAGCTTCTTGTATTTTTCGTCGCGGTCGTCGACCCAAATCTTGATGAGATCCACTTTCCGCGTGGCTTGCTCATCCACCGCCTTGATGCCGTCGGCAGCGGTGTCGATCCAATAGGCTTCACCGCCGCGGCCCGGTTCCGGGCGGGTGATGCCGCGGCCGGCGTAGAAGTAGCGCGGCGACGCGGCAGGCTGCGCGAGGCGGTATTGGTACGGCGGCTCGGTGTTGTCGACGCCCATGCTCATGGCGGCGCTGATGCCGAAGTAGGCGCGGCGCTTCATGTCGGCGTCGATACCGTCTTTCGTCTGGCTGAGGTGCACGTGCGTGTCGATGAGGGTCGGCATGAGGGTCTTGCCCTTGGCGTCGACCCGGGTTGCGCCGGACGGCGCTTTCACGCTCGCGGCGGGGCCAACTTGGGTGATCTTGCCGTTCTCGACGACGATGGTGGCGTTCTCGATCGGCGCGCTGCCGTCGCCGACGATGACGCGGCCGCCTTCAAACACAACGTTCTGCGCGAATGCCGGCGCGGCCATGGCCATAGCGGCCGTCATGGCGAGCGCGGCGGTCATAGTAAGATGTCGCATGGGGGTCCCTCCTCCTCCGGAAAACAGGGGTGCACTGTAACGGATTTGAGGGGGCGGGGAAGGGTGGATGACGGGGGATTGTAACGGGGTGGAGGGCCGATTCCGGGCGCGGAACGCGAAACCGCGAAAGTTATATTGGGTTAGGGTGCGTGGATCAGCGTAGTGCGGTGCAAGGCGCGAAATTTATATCAGATATAAATTCGCGCGTTCCCATCGAGCGTGATGCACCTACCCCGTCCGCAAAATTATATCTGATATAATTTTCGCTTGCGCCCGTGCGTGCAAATTCAGTTTCCGCGCAAGACGAAGCCCATGAGGACGGGCAGCAAGATGAACGCCGCCAGTGTGGAGAGCACGACCATGGCGCCGACTTCTTCGTGTTTGCCGCCGTAGCGGAGGGCGAAGAGGTAGGAGAACACGGCGGTGGGCATCGAGGATTGGATGAGGACCACGCCGCGGACGGGGCCTTCGAGGTTGAAGGCGGTGACCAATCCCAGCGCGACAGCGAAGCCGAGGCCGAGACGCAGCAGCGAGAGCACCAGGCTGCGCGTGAAGGTGACGATGCGCAGCCGGGCCAGCGACGTGCCGAGGGACATGAGCATCAGGGGGATGACCATGTGCCCCAAGGTGTCGGTGGTGTTCATGATCCAATCGGGCGGGGTCACATCGGCGAACAGCAACATCAACGCCACCGCGATGCTCCAGAGGATGGGATTGCGCAGAAGGATCATCGGATGCATGCGGCCCGAGGCGACCCCCTGCCCCACGGTGAACTGCACGATGGTCATGGCGCAGAAGAAGGCGATGGCGAGCGAGAGGCCGGTTTCGCCGAAGGCCAGCAGGCACAGCGGCAGGCCCATGTTGCCGGAATTGGGGAACACCAGCGCCGGCCAGTAGGTGCGCAGGTCCATGCGCGCGAGCTTGAGGCCGGCGACCGCGATGACGCCGACGCAGGCCAGCATGCTGAGGCCGACCACCGCGATCTCGGCCAGCGCGCCCGGTTCCGGGCGGCGGGTGAGCAAGGTGGAGAACAACAGGCACGGCGAGCCGACATTGAGGATGATGTCGGTGATGGTGTTGTTGTCGAACGGCATGCGCAGGCGCACCCACACAAAGCCGATGGCGGCCATGATCAGGACCGGCGCGATGATGGTGAAAATTTGCTGAAGCAAGGGGGGTGCGCTGCGCGAGAGGCAAAGTGGAAGAAAGGCTTATCACATTGCCGCCGGTGATTGACAGGGGAGCGCCCGGCCCTCACCCTCGCCTGATGGCCATCCACGGAACCTGTGTGAGCATCGGTGAGACCGGCGTGTTGATCAGAGGAGCCTCAGGGGCGGGAAAATCGGACCTGGCGCTGCGCCTGATCGACCGGGGCGCGGTGCTGGTGTCGGACGACTATTGCGATGTGGCCGTTGAGAACGGCGCGGTGGTGCTGTCGGCGCCGACAACCATCGCCGGGCGGATGGAAGTGCGGGGACTAGGAATCGTGCCCGTGGCGCATCGCGCGTCGGCGCGTCTCGGTTTGATCGTCGATCTTGCCGATCACACGGCGATCGAGCGCCTGCCGGAGAAAACCACCGAAGACCTGAACGGCGTCACGGTGCGTTGGATGAGGGTCGACCCCACACATGCGTCCGCCGACGCAAAAATACGAATGGCCGCCGCGCAGTTGAACACCCTATGAGCGACACGCAGAAAAAGCAGCGGGGACCTTTGAAGGTCGTGATCGTCACCGGCATGTCGGGCGCGGGCAAGAGCCTCGCCCTGCGCGCGCTGGAGGATGCCGGGTTCGAGACGGTCGACAATCTGCCGCTGGCGCTGCTGGGCTCCTTCGCGGCCGGCCACGATCACGGGCCGGTGGCGATCGGCGTCGATGTACGCACACGCGACTTCGACGGACCGGCCCTGATGACGCGCATCTCGGCCCTGCGGCGCGATGAGACGCTCTCCATCGATCTGGTGTTCCTGGACAGCGACACGGAGATCCTGCAGCAGCGCTATACGGAATCGCGGCGTCCGCATCCGCTGGCGGATGATCTTCCGCTCGCCGTCGCCATCGAGACCGAACGCCGGCTGATCGCCTCGCTCCGCGAGCAGGCGGACCTGGTGATCGACACGTCGCGCATGGCGACGCCGGACTTGAAGCGCATCCTGATGGGACAGTTCGGCGGGCCGGGCAAAAGGCCCTTACGCATTTTCCTGACCTCGTTCGGATACAGGAATGGCCTGCCGCGCGACGCCGATTTGGTGTTCGACGTGCGCTTCCTGAAGAACCCGCATTATGTGCAGGAGCTGAAACCGAAGACGGGCCTCGATCGCGCGGTCGGCGCGTATATCGAGGAAGACCCGGCGCTGGCGCCGTTTCTGGCGCATCTGACCGCGCTGCTTGAACCCTTGCTGCCGCTGTATGAAGCGGAGGGCAAAAGCTATCTCACGATCGCGATTGGATGCACCGGCGGACAGCACCGGTCCGTCTATACCGTGGAACGATTAAAAGCCTGGCTGACGGACCTGGGCGTGGCCAGCGAGGCCCGGCACCGGGACATCCAGACCCATGCGCCGACGGGCACGCCCACAGGTAGCGTAACAGCGCCCAAAACCACCTAGAGCGCTACGCACTCTATATTGTTGATCGCTCGTGTTTTAATCGGCCGGAGCGGGTCTCGCCGCGGCCTTAAAACGCGCGTGCAATCACGCCCTTAACTAGATGTCGCTTCCGGCCCGGCCTTTGGCTAAGCTGCGCCGCCTTTCACACCCCGACGGCCCGGCCCATCCGCGCCCGCCGCTCCCGGTTGAAGCCGGCACCCGCTCTGAAGTTTTAGGGATACGCGTCTTACCTCCATGCCTGTTTCGCAACCCTTGATCGGATTGGTGCTCGTCACGCACGGGCGTCTGGCTCTCGAACTCGTCGCCGCTATGGAACATGTGGTGGGCCCGCAGTCGCAGGTCGCCACGGTGTGCATCGGTCCCGAGGACGACATGGAAAAACGCCGTGCCGAAATCATGAAAGCCGTCGAAGCCACCAACGCCGGATCGGGCGTCGTGGTGCTGACCGATATGTTCGGCGGCACGCCGTCGAATCTCGCGATCTCGATCATGGACACCGCGCCGGTGGAAGTCATCGCGGGCGTGAATCTGCCGATGCTGATCAAGCTGGCGTCGGTGCGCGCCACCGAGACGCTGCAGAACGCCGTGGCGCAGGCGCAAGATGCCGGACGCAAGTACATCAACGTGGCATCCTCGCTTCTCGCGCAGGAAGGCCCGCGCAAGAAGTCGGTCTAGCGCCTTTTCCGCGCGGCCTTTTCGCAACTCTTGGGATTTGGACTGGCATGAGCGAATTCACGCGCACCGTGGAGATCCGCAACACCAAGGGCCTTCATGCGCGCGCGGCGGCGAAATTCTGCAAGACCGCCGGCCAGTTCGAGGCCGAGATCCGCGTCTCACGCGGCGAGAACAATGTGTCGGGCAGCTCGATTATGGGGTTGATGATGCTGGCGGCGGCAATCGGCTGTTCGATCGAGATCCGCACCAGCGGGCCCGATGCGGAAAAAGCCATGGAAGCCCTGACGACCCTGGTGAACAACAAGTTCGATGAAGAATAGGCCGACGAAAGAAACAGGCCACCGGAGCGAGCACGTCTTCGACGGCGTCGCCGCGGGCGCCGGCGTCGCGCTCGGGGTCGTTTATCGCCATGACAGTCACGCCGTCGTGCAGGTGCGCGAGCGGCGCATCACGGCGGCGAAGGTGCGCGCCGAACAACACCGCGTACTGGAAGCCGCCGCCGAGGCGGCGAGCCGCATCGAGGCCCTGCAAAGCCGCGCGAAACGCATGGCGGGCGCGGCCGGTGAAGAAGTCGGTTATCTGCTCGAGGCCTATCAACAGATGCTGAGCGGATCGCGCCTGGTGCGCGGCGTGCAGAAAAGAATCGCGACGGACCGCATCAACGCCGAAGCCGCCGTGATGAAAGAGATCGGCCTGATGGCCGAAGCCTTCGCGGCCATGGACGATCAATATTTGGCGGGCCGGATCTCCGATATCCGCGAGGTCGGCCGCCGGCTGGTGGAGAGTCTGGGCGGGAAAGACATCGAGACCGGTTTTGACGATCTGCCGGTGAACGCGGTGATCGTGGCGGATGAACTGTCGCCCGCCGACACCGCCCTTCTGGACCCCAAACGCGTCGCAGGCATCACCACGGTGCTGGGCGGCGTGGAAAGCCATACCGCCATCGTCGCGCGCAGCCTTGGATTGCCTGCGGTCGTAGCGCCGCCTGAACTTCTGGACGTGGCCGAGAACGGCGATGAGATCATCATCGACGGCACGGCGGGGCGCGTGATCGTAAATCCCGGGGCTTTGAGCCTCGCGAAATACAGAAAGCGCCGCGCGGCGTTCCAACGCTCGCAGCAGTCCCTGAAGAAACTGAAGAGCGTACCGGCGGTGACGCGCGACGGTTTCCGCGTGCACCTGCATGCGAATATCGAACTGCCGAACGAGATCCCGGGCGTGCTGGCGGCGGGCGCGGAAGGGATCGGTCTGCTCCGCAGCGAGTTCATGTTCATGAACCGCGAGCACCTGCCCACCGAGGAAGAGCAGTTCGAGGAACTGCGCGAGGTGGTGAAGAAGATGGGCGGACGCCCGGTCACCGTGCGCACGCTGGACGTGGGCGCGGACAAACTGGGCGAAGCGGTGGGGCTGAAGCCCGGTCCGAACCCCGCCTTGGGGTTACGCGCGATCCGTTTCTCGCTCAGCCGGCGTAAACTTTTTCTGACCCAGCTTTCGGCGATCCTGCGCGCGAGCGCCTTCGGCCCGGTGCGCATCCTGCTGCCGATGGTGTGCACGGCCGATGAGATCAAACAGGTGCGGCGCATCCTGGCGCGCGTGGTCGCGACCTTGAAGCGCAAGGGCATCAAGATCGCCGACCCGTTGCCGCCGCTGGGCATCATGATCGAGATCCCGGGCGCGGCGCTGGCCGCGGATGCCTTGGCTCAAGAGTCGGACTTCTTCGCCCTCGGCACCAACGACCTGACCCAATATACCCTGGCCATCGACCGCACCGACGAGCAGGTGGCTTATCTGTACAACCCGCTTCACCCGGCCGTTTTGCGGCTGATCCAGTTCACGGCCGAGGCCGCCTCGGCGGCGCGCATCCCCGTGTCCGTGTGCGGGGAGATGGCCGGGGACGAGCGCATGACGCCGATCCTGCTGGGTTTCGGAATCACCGAGCTGTCCATGAACCCGGCCAGCCTACCCCGGGTGAAAAAGCGGATCCTGGAGCTGAAGCTCGCCTCGGTCAGTGGGCAGGTGCGCCGGATGACGGCGGAGTCCGATCCGGCCCGCCTCAAGGCCGTCATCGACGGGCTCACTCACATCTAAGCCGCGCCGTCGGGCGGCGGCCCGCCTCCCAAGCCTATCAGCCCGCGTGTAAGCCCCGAGTTGCCGCCTTGCGCGGCGACTGGTATATGGCGCGGCCTTATCCACAACTCTGCCCGGCGACCCCGGAAACAGGAGAAAAACAATGAATTTCAACGACTTCCGGGTGAAAGACATCGGTCTGGCCGATTGGGGCCGCAAGGAAATCGCCATTGCCGAGACCGAGATGCCGGGCCTGATGGCCCTGCGCAGCGAGTTCGGCCCGAAGCAGCCGCTCAAAGGCGCGCGCATCGCCGGCTCGCTGCACATGACCATCCAGACGGCCGTGCTGATCGAGACGCTGAAGCACCTGGGCGCCGATGTGCGCTGGGCTTCGTGCAACATCTTCTCGACGCAAGATCAGGCCGCCGCGGCCATCGCCGCGAAAATGACGCCGGTGTTCGCCGTGAAGGGTGAGAGCCTGGAAGATTATTGGGATTACACCCACAAGATCTTCGAGTGGGCCGACGGCGGCACGCCGAACATGATCCTCGATGACGGCGGCGACGCGACCTTACTGATCGTGCTCGGTAGCGAAGCGGAAAAGAATCCGAAACTGATCGAAAAGCCGACCAACGAAGAAGAGACAGTGCTGTTCGCGAGCATCGCCAAGCGCAACAAGGCACAGCCGGGCTGGTACGCGAAGGTGCTGGCCAACATCAAGGGCGTGTCGGAAGAAACGACCACGGGCGTGCACCGCCTGTACCAGATGCATAAAGACGGCCGCCTGCACTTCCCGGCGATCAACGTCAACGACAGCGTGACCAAATCGAAGTTCGACAACATCTACGGCTGCCGTGAATCGCTGGTCGACGGCATCCGCCGCGCCACCGACGTGATGATGGCCGGTAAGGTCGCCATGGTCGCCGGTTTCGGCGACGTGGGTAAGGGTTCGGCCGCGTCTTTGCGCAGCGCCGGTTGCCGCGTGATGGTGTCGGAAATCGACCCGATCAACGCGCTGCAGGCCGCGATGGAAGGCTACGAAGTCGTGACCATGGAAGACGCCGCGCCGAAGGCCGACATCTTCGTGACCGCGACGGGCAACCTCGACGTCATCACGGTCGATCACATGCGCGCCATGAAGGACCGCGCCATCGTCTGCAACATCGGTCACTTCGACACCGAAATTCAGACCGAAGCCTTGCGTAACTTCAAGTGGCACAACGTGAAGCCGCAGGTGGACGAGATTGAGTTCCCGGACGGCAAGCGCATCATCCTTCTGGCCGAAGGCCGCCTGGTGAACCTGGGCTGCGCCACCGGTCACCCCAGCTTCGTGATGAGCGCCTCGTTCTCGAACCAGGTGCTGGCCCAGATCGAGCTGTGGAGCAACAACGCGAAGTACGAAAAGAAGGTCTACGTGCTGCCGAAGCACCTGGACGAGAAGGTCGCCGAACTTCACCTGGCGAAGGTGGGCGCGAAGCTGACCAAGCTGTCCACCAAGCAGGCGCAGTACATCGGCGTGGCCCAGCAGGGTCCGTATAAGCCGGAAACCTATCGCTATTAATGATTAAGCCGCTGTCGCCAAGGGGCGACAGCGGCCCATTCCGGCGGTATCTTCCTCGGATGCGTAGGGTGAGGAGTTACGGTGCCGGGGACGCTTGAGTTCTTAACGCCGCCGGTTTTGGTCGGACTGATCGCGGTCATCGTTCTGGTGCCGCCGGCGGCCTTCGCGCTGTGGCGCCAGCATAAGTACTGGCGCGAGGCGGAACACGGCGCGAGCCGCGCCCGCTATGGCCAGACCGCGATCCAAGCCGCCCTTGAGACCGCCCCCGAAGGCTATTTCGCCTGGTTCCACCAGCCCATCGCCGCCGAAGAACAGGACGCGCGCGCGCTGCCGCGTTTCAAGGAGACGGGCTATTGCTCGCGCCGCCTCGCGGTGCTGCTCGATCTTTTCCGGGGCATGGACGCCAGCTTCGAGGACGTGACCGAGGGCTTCGATAAGACCTCGCAGGACCGGCTGCGCCAAGCCATCCACCAATTGCGCAACGGCGGCGACGGTTTCCAGATCGATCTTGCCCACAACGCCACCGGCCGGCGCATCCAGGCGCGCGGCATCCGCGCGACGGACACCGACAACCGGACCATGGCCGACGTGGTGTGGATGAGCGACGTCACCGAGGGCGCCGCCGCGGTCGACACGCTGACCAGCGAAAGTGACATGCTGAAGCGCGAATGCGCGCTGCTGAAAGCCGCGCTGAACGGTATCGCCGAACCGGTGTGGCTGCGCGACGACGACCTGTCGCTGATCTACTGCAATACCGCTTATGTGAAAGCCGTGGACGGCAAGGACGCGCAGGACGTGGTGGCGCGCGGCCGCGAGCTGGCGCCGCGTGTCGCGGTCCGTGAAGCGCGCGCCTTGGCCGCTGCGGCCCGCGCCTCCGGCGAGACCCGCCGGACGCCGTTCCACATGGTGATCGAGGGCAGCCGCCGCCTGATGGAAGTGACCGAAACGCCGGTCGACAATGAGAGTCCGGCGCCGCGCGAGGAGAACGGACAGACAAGCGCGCCGTTGTTCTCGGACGGCAGCGGGCGTTTGACGGCGGGGCTCGCATACGACATCACCCGCCAGGAAGAGCTGGAAGTGCGCCTGAAGCGCGAAGCGGCGGCCCATGCCGACGTGCTGGAGCGCTTGGGCACGGCTATCGCCATCTTCGGGCCGGACACGCGCCTGATTTTCTTCAACACGGCTTACGCGCAACTGTGGGACTTAAGTGCGGGTTGGTTGCTGGACGGCCCGTCGTACGCGACGGTGCTGGACGCCTTGCGCGGCGAACGCCGCCTGCCGGAAGTCGCCGACTTCCCGGCCTATAAGGAAAAAGAGCTGGCGCGCTTCAACTCCCTGATCGAACCGACGGAGGATGTGCTGCATCTGCCGGGCGGGGGCACGCTGCGCCGTGTGATCGCGCCGCACCCGATGGGCGGCTTGCTGACGACCTACGAAGACATCACCGACCGCTTGGCGCTGGAACGGTCGTACAACACCCTCATCGCCGTGCAGCGCGAGACCATCGACAACCTGCAGGAAGCCGTGGCGGTGTTCGGCGCGGAAGGTCAGCTCCGCCTCGCCAACCCGGCCTTCGCGGAGCTGTGGAACATCAGCACCGAAGTCTTGCGCGAAGGCCCGGTGATGGGCGCGGTGATCGACGCGTTCCGCGACTTCTTCGACGACGAGGCGATCTGGAGCCGCCACCGCGCGGTGATGCTGGCCGCCCTCGACGCCGAGCGCCAGCGCGTCTCGCAGCAGGGGCGCGTGGTGCGGCGCGACGGATCGGTGCTGGAGTTCATCTCGGTGCCGCTGCCCGACGGCGGCGCATTGTTCTGCTACAACGACGTGTCCGCGCCCGAACGCGTGGCGCAGCAGCTGCGCAGCCGCGCGGAGGCCTTGGCCGCCACCGACAAGCTGCGCTCGGACTTCATGAGCAATTTCCTGGTCGAACTGGAAGCTTCGGCCCAAGCGGCCGACAGGGACCCGTCGCGCGCGCGGGTGTTCAAGATCCTGGTGGAAGACATGCGCGATCTGTCGGGGATCGACGCGGGCCAGCAGACGCTGCACCTTGATTCCTTCGACGTGCGCGCATTGACCGACCGCATCGCCATCGCAACCCACGAGAGCTTCAAACAGCGCGGCAAGAAGCTGATCGTGGATTGCGCCTCGGACGCGGGCTGGATGGTCGGCGACGGCGCGCGCATCAAACAGACGCTGTATCACCTTGTCATCGCCGCGCTGAAGACCACACACGGCGAGGTGGTGGCGATGATGGTGACGCGTGACGGGTCCGGCGTGGTGTTCGCCATCCGCTACGCGGCGGCGCACGACGGGCGCGCACCGGCTTTAAGCATCCATCTCGCCCAGCGCATCACCGACCTGCACGGCGGCAAGCTGACCACCAAGGCCGACGGCGGCGATACGGTGGTGAGCGTGCTGCTGCCGGCGGGCGGCAAATCCGCCCGGGCCGCGACGTCGTAATCCATGAGCGAGTTGCCGCTGCTGACCGAGATCGATCTACCCGCCGAGGGCGACACCGTCCGCCTCGGCGGCGCGCTCGCCGCGCTGGCGCAGCCGGGCGATGTGATCGCGTTGAACGGGCCCTTGGGGGCGGGGAAAACCACGCTGGCGCGCGGTTTCATCACGGCGCTGACCACGGTGGACGAGGATGTCGTGAGCCCGACGTTCACGCTGGTCCAGGTGTATGACGCGAGCTCTAGTGACCATGGCGCGCCGATATGGCATTTCGATCTGTACCGGCTGAACGGCGCCGAGGACGTGCTGGAGCTGGGTTGGGATGAGGCCCTGAGCGGGGGGATCAGCCTGGTGGAGTGGCCGGAGCGCCTCGGCGCACTGCTGCCGCGCCACCGGCTAGACGTCGTGCTGAGTTCGATCCCGGGAAGCAACGAACGGCGCGCGGCGCTGCATGGCGGCGCGCAGTGGAAGGACCGGATCGCGGATATGAAACATGACTGAGAACCGTGAAGGCGTGATCGCGGATTTCCTGCGCCGGCATGATTGGCACGACGCGGCGCGCGGGCGCCTGGCGGGCGACGCCTCGTTCCGCAAATACGACCGCCTCAACGGGCCGAAGGGTCCGGCGGTGCTGATGGACGCGCCGCCGCCACATGAAGACGTGCGGCCCTTCGTGCGCATCGCAAAACATCTGTTCAAACACGGCTTCGGCGTGCCGGAGATTTTCGCCGAGGACCATGACGCGGGCCTGTTGCTGCTGGAGGACCTGGGCGACGACACCTATACGCGCCTGCTGGCGCGCGGGCATAACGAGCAGGAACTTTACGCCCTGGCGATCGATGCGCTGATCGCGCTGCACAAGCTGCCGCCGAAAGACGCGCTTCCTGACGGCGTAAGCCCGTACGGTATGCCGCGCCTGGTGGAGGAAGTGAGCCGCGTGAACAGCTGGTACCGCCAGCTGGTCGGCGCGCCGCCGTTGTCGCCGCATGTGGAGCGCGCGTTCGGCGAGATCTGGGCGAAGGTGCTGCCGCGGGCGTGGAAAGTGCCGACGGCCCTGGTGCTGTTCGACTTCCATATCGACAACCTGATGCTGATCCCGGGGCGGAGCGGGTTGGGGTCCTGCGGTATCCTGGATTTCCAGGACGCGGTGGCGGGGCCGGTGACCTACGATCTGATGTCGCTGCTGGAAGACGCGCGGCGCGATATCGACCTGGGCTTGGTGACGGAGATGAAGACGCGCTACATGGCCGCCTTCCCGCACATCCGGCGCGAGGACTTCGAGCTGTCGTGGGCGGTGATGGCGGCGCAGCGGCATACGCGCGTCATTGGCACCTTCGCGCGCCTGAAGCTGCGCGATAACAAGCCGCACTACCTTGTCCATATGCCGCGCCTGTGGCGCTACATGGATGTCTGCCTGTCTCATCCGGCCTTGAGTGAGTTGAAGGCGTGGTTCGACACGCATTATCCGCCCGCGCTGCGGACCGTCGCCGCATGATGCCGCAAAAGGCCATGCTGCTGGCGGCGGGCCTGGGCCAGCGCATGCGCCCGGTGACCGACGTGATGCCCAAGCCCATGGTGAAGGTGGGCGGGAAAAGCCTGATCGACTGGACCTTGGACGCGCTGGATGACGCGGGCGTGCCGGAGGCCGTGGTCAACGTGCATTACCTGGCGCCGCTGATGGTGAAACATCTGGCGGGGCGGACACGGCCGAGGGTCGTGATCTCGGACGAGACCGAACAGCTGCTGGATACGGGCGGCGGCGTGACGAAGGCCCTGCCGTTGTTAGGCCCGGAGCCTTTCTTTGTATGCAATTGCGACGCCATCATCGCGGGCGGCACGCCGGCGGCGGAGCGCCTCGCGGCCGCATGGACCGATGCCCTGGATGTGCTGATGCTGGTGCATCCGCGTGCGAGCGCTTACGGGTTCGACGGCGCGGGCGATTTTTTTGTCGATGCGGAGGGGAAGATGACGCGGCGCGGCACGGCGGCGGAAGCGCCTTATGTGTACGCGGGGCTGTTCATCATCCATCCGCGCGTCTTCGCCGGCGCCAAAGCCGAGCCCTTCTCGCTGAACAAGATCTGGAACGCGGCCATCGCCCAAGACCGCATGCGCGCGGTGGTGCACGACGGGCGCTGGTATCACGTGGGAACGCCCGAAGCGATCGGCGAGACCGAAACCCTTCTCGCGCAAGCCGCATCGTGACGGGACGCGGGGGCGAAAGCTGGCGCGCGTTGGCCGCCGCGAAACCGGCGGTGTTCACGATTCCGGCGCGCCTCGCCTTCGTCGACGTGCTGGCGCGGGGCATCCTCGCCGACGCCGGGGACGATCCGCTGGCGTTGACGCGCATCACCGTTCTGCTGCCGACGCGCCGTGCGTGCCGGTCTTTGCGCGAAGCTTTCCTGCGGTTGAGCGGTGGCACGCCGGTGCTGCTGCCGCGCATGATGCCGCTGAACGACCTGGACGAAGAGGACGCACTGTTCAGCGGTTTCGCGTCGGCCGAGACGCTGGCGTCGATCCCGCCGGCCATCGCCCCCTTGAAGCGCCAACTGTTCCTCGCGCGCCTGATCCAATCGCGCGCCGTGGCGGGACGCACGCCGCACCTGGAAGAAGCGCTGCATCTGGCCGCCGAACTCGGCCGGCTGATCGATCAGGTGCAGACCGAACAGCTCGATTTCGAGCGGTTGAAGACCCTGGTGCCCGATGCATACGCCGCGCACTGGAAAGAGACGCTGGCGTTCCTGGAGATCGTCACATCGCTGTGGCCCGCCGTGCTGAAGGAAGACGGCACCGTCGATCCGGTGGCGCACCGCAATCAGGTGTTCGCGGCGCAGGCCGCGGCTTGGACGGCGCATCCGCCTGGGCCGGTGATCGCGGCGGGATCAACCGGCAGCGTGCCGGCGACGGCGGACTTGCTGCTGGCCATCGCCAATTTACCCGAGGGCTGCGTGGTGCTGCCGGGGCTGGACCAGGCGCTGGACGACGCGGGGTGGGACGCGCTCGACGAAACGCATCCGCAGTATGGGATGAAAGAGCTGCTCGGACGGCTGGGGATCGCGCGTGAGAACGTGCGGCCGTGGCCGGACACCCAGGGCGCCGAGACGCCACGCGAAACCTTGATCACCGAAACCATGCGGCCGGCCGAGACCACCGAGAGCTGGCGCGCGCTGGCGGGGATCGGCGCGGACGCCATCGCGGCGCTGGCGCGGGTCGACTGCCCGGGGGCGCGCGAAGAGGCCGAGGTGATCTCCTTCATCATGCGCGAGACGCTGGAGACACCGGAGCGCACCTGCGCGCTGGTGACGCCGGACCGGCGATTGGCCGAGCGCGTGAACGCGGAGCTGAAGCGCTGGAAGATCGACATCGACGATTCCGCCGGACGGAGCCTGGACCGCACGCCGGTCGGCACGTTCCTGCGCTTGACCGCCGCGATGGTGGCTGAAGACTTCGCGCCGGTAGCGGCGCTGGCGGCCTGTAAACATCCCTTGGCGGCGGCGGGCCTCGATGAGGTGATCTTCCGCACCGGGACGCGCGCGGCGGAACGCTTCATGCTGCGGGGCCCGCGTCCGGCGGCGGGGCTCGAGGGCCTGAAGGGTCTTGCCGCGACCCTCACCCATCATCAGCGCGACGTCTTGCGCTGGACGGAACGGCTGGAGGCTTGCTTCAAAAACTTCGCCGCGGTGATGGCGAAGGACGAGGTGGCGCTCGACGAAGTTCTGAACGCGCATATGGAAGCCGCCGAGGCGTTCGCCGAAACGCCGGATAAACCGGGACCGCTGCGGCTGTGGGCGGGCGATGACGGTGAAGCGCTGGCGGCCTTCGCGGCGGAGCTGGCGCAGTACGGCTCTTATGTCCCGCGTTTCGCGCCGCGCTTCTATCCGGCTGTATTGAATGCGCTGCTCACGGGCCAAGTGGTGCGCCCGAAGTTCGGCAAACATCCGCGGCTCGCGGTGCTTGGACCGTTGGAGGCGCGGCTGCAGCGTTTCGACGTGTTGATCCTGTCGGGGCTCAATGAGGGCACATGGCCGGGCGATGCGCCGGCGGACCCGTGGATGAGCCGGCCGATGCGTGCGGCCTTTGGGTTGCCGTCGCCGGAAAGGCGCGTTGGACTGGCGGCGCACGATGTGGCGCAAGCCTTGTGCGCGCCGCGCGTGGTGATGACGCGCGCGGTGAAGACGGACGGCACGCCGACCGTGCCGTCGCGCTGGTTGATGCGCCTGGAGCAGGTGATCAAGGCGGCGGGCTTGGAAGCGGCATGGCGCGCGGCGAATGCGCCGTGGCTGGCGTGGGCGAAAGAGCTGTCGCATCCGGCGCAGTTCACCGCCGCGAAACCGCCCGCGCCGCGCCCGCCGGTGGCCGCGCGGCCGCGCAAACTTTCGGTGACGCAGATCGAGACCTGGATGCGCGATCCTTATGGGATCTATGCGCGCCACGTGCTCGGCCTGGAGGCGCTGGCGGACCTCGATCAGGACGCGAGCCTGGCGGACTACGGGTCGCTGACTCACAAAGCGCTGCAGGATTTCATCACGCTCTATCCCTCAGACGCCCTGCCCGATGACGCACAGGCGCAACTATGCGGAATCGGCAAACGGTTGTTCGACACGGGGACCGTGCGCCCCGCCGTGATGGCTTTCTGGTGGCCGCGCTTCGAGCGGATCGCAGCTTGGTTCGTCAAACACGAGAGCACCCGGCGCGATGTGCTGAAACGCGCCCACGTGGAGCGCGGCGGGAAGATGGTGCTCGACGGTCCGGCGGGGCCCTTCACCCTCACCGCCAAGGCCGACCGCATCGACGAGACATCGAACGGCCTGGTGGTGATCGACTACAAGACCGGCGCCGTGCCGACAGACAAGATGGTGAATGCGGGCTATTCGCCGCAGTTGCCGCTGGAAGCGGCGATGGCGCTGGCGGGCGCGTTCGAGGGTGTGCCGCGCGCGGCGGTGGATGAAGTCGCTTTCTGGGCGTTGCATGGACGCAAAGAGGGCGGCAACGCAAATGCCGTGAAGGGCGATGCGGCGGAGCTCGCGAAGGCGGCGCACGAGGGCCTCGCGCGCCTGATCGCGACCTTCGACGATCCGAACACGCCTTATGAAGCGCGTCCCAACCCGGACATCGCGCCGACCTATAGCGATTACCTGCATCTTGCGCGGGTGAAGGAATGGATCTCGGCCGGGGAGGACGACGCATGAGCGGCGCTTCGCCTATCCAGATCGCCGAGCGCACTCAAAAAAGCGCCGCGCACCCCGCCAAGAGCGTGTGGGTGAGCGCATCGGCGGGCTCGGGCAAAACGAAGGTGCTGACCGACCGCGTGCTGGCGCTGCTGCTGACGGGCACCGCTCCCCATAAGATCCTGTGCCTGACCTTCACCAAGGCGGCGGCCGCCGAGATGAGCAACCGCATCAACGAGCGGCTGGCGTCCTGGGTGACCATGGACGAGGACACGCTGTGGAATCAGCTGGCGGCCCTGCATCCGGACACGCCGGACCGCCTGCTGCTGGACCGCGCGCGGCGCTTGTTCGCGCAGGTGCTGGATGCGCCAGGCGGGCTTTCGATCTCGACCATCCACGGGTTCTGTCAGTCGTTGTTGAAACGCTTCCCCCTCGAAGCCGGGGTGACGCCCCATTTTACCGTGATGGACGAGCGCGACGCCCGCGAAGCCCTGGCGATGGCACAGGAGCAGTGCATCGCGCATGCGCACCGGGGCGACGACGCCGCGTTGGCCGAGGCTTTGAAGCTGATCACGGCGCGGGTGCATGAAACGCATTTCGCGGATCTGATGGACTCGCTGGCGGGGTGCAGAACCAAGCTCGCACGCATGTTCGAGGCACACGGAGGGTTCGCCAACGTAGCGAAGGCGCTGCGGCGGAAGTTGGGTCTGTCCGAAGATGCGACGGAAGGCTCTCTCTTAGCCGAGGCGTGTCTTGACACTTCTTTCGAATACGAAGGGCTTATATCTGCCGGCACTGCGATGAGTGGGGGATCCTCCGCTGATCAAAAACGCGCCATTGAGTTGCGCTCGTGGCTAACTGAAAAACATACGCGTGCATCTCGCTTTGACCATTACACAGAGTTTTATCTTACGTCGAAGTTTGAAATCCGAGTAACCCTAGCAACCCAAAAAGTGGAAAAGAGCTCTCCGGGCACGTTGGACGTCTTGCAGCGTGAAGCGGTTCGCGTTCTCGATATCCTAGAGAAGTGTAGAGCCGCGCGCGTGGCCGCCAACACGGAAGCGCTGCTGCGGCTGGGCGCGCGGATGCTGGACATCTACGGCGCGGAGAAATCGCGGCGCGGGCTGTTGGATTACGACGACTTGATCCAAACCGCGCGCCGCTTGGTGGAACGTGACGGCGCGGCCGCCTGGGTGCTGTACAAGCTGGACGGCGGGCTCGATCACATCCTGATCGACGAAGCGCAGGATACAAACCCGGACCAGTGGGCGATCGTGGATGCGCTGACGCGCGAATTCTTCGCGGGCGAAGGCGCGCACGAGCAGGTCTCGGTGAACCCGCGCACGGTGTTCGCGGTCGGCGACCGCAAGCAGTCGATCTACGGTTTCCAGGGCGCGGCGCCGGACGAGTTCGACCGAATGCAGAAGGTGCTGGAGGGCCGCGCCACCGCCGCGAACCAGGCGTGGGGGAGCGAGGACCTTTTCGTATCCTTCCGCTCGACGAGGGCGGTCCTGGACGCGGTCGATCACGTCTTCCGCCAACCCGGCGCGCGCGACGGCGTCGCGGTGGGCGACGAGGACATCACGCACCGGCCCGCGCGCGAAGGCAACGCAGGGCTGGTGGAACTTTGGGCGCCGGTTGAGCCCGAAGCCACCGACGAGGTTCAGCCCTGGATGCCGCCGGTGGAGCGCAAGCGCGGAGATTCGCCGCCCGCCCGTTTGGCGGCGCTGGTGGCCAAGCGCATCGCGAAGATGATCGGCACCGGCGAGCCGCTGGAATCCCACGGCCGCGCGATCAGGGCGGGCGACATCATGGTGCTGGTGCGCCGGCGCACGGGCTTTGTCGAAGACCTGGTGCGCCATCTGAAGACTTTGAAAGTCCCCGTGGCCGGGGTGGACCGCATGGTGCTCACCGATCAGATGGCGGTGATGGACTTGATGGCGCTGGGCGAATTCCTGCTGCTGCCGGAAGACGACCTCACCCTCGCCACCGTGCTGAAAGGCCCGCTGGTCGGTCTGACGGAAGACGAGTTGTTCACCCTCGCGCATGGGCGCGGCGACAAACGCCTGTGGGACGTCCTGTCGGCGCATGCGGGCAGCGCGTCGCGGTTTGGGACGGCCCACGCGGTGTTGGGCGATCTTCTTGCCAAGACCGACTATCTGACGCCGGTGGAACTGTACGGACATGTGCTGGTGGCTTGCGAAGGGCGCAAGAAGCTGCTCGCGCGGCTCGGCCTCGACGCCGAAGACCCCATCGACGAATTCATGAGCCTCGCGTTGTCCTACCAGGACGACCACGCGCCGTCATTGCAAGGCTTCCTGCATTGGCTGTCGGCGGGCGATGCCGAGATCAAGCGCGATCTGGACAGCAGCGGAAGCGACGCGGTGCGTGTGATCACGGTGCACGGCGCGAAAGGCTTGCAAGCGCCGATCGTGTTCCTGCCGGACACCATGCAAACGCCGACATTCCAGGACCGCCTGCTGTGGACGAGCGGCGAGAAGCCCCTGATGCTGTGGTGCGCGGCGGCGACAGAGATCGATCCGGCGACCAAGGCCGTGCGCCAGTCCCTGGCCGACGCACAGGACCGCGAATACCGGCGCCTTTTGTATGTGGCGATGACGCGCGCCGAAGACCGTTTGTATGTCTGCGGCTGGCAGAACCGCCGTCCGCGCGGCGGCGCGCCGACGTGGTACGATCTGATCAAGGCGGGGCTTGCCGCATCGATGTCGGAGACGGTGACCGACGCGTTTCTTGAGGAAGATGGAACGCTGGGCAGCGCCGAGGTTCTGCGCCTTACGTCGCCTCAAGCAAAGCCGGCGCAACCAAAAATTAAACGCGCAGCGCCAGGCCCTTCTTTTGATCTTCCGGCGTGGACACATCATGACGCGCCGCCCGAAGCGATCCCGCCGCGTCCGCTCGCGCCCTCGCGCGTCGCCATGGACGATCCGCCGGTGAACTCGCCGCTGAATGACACGCGCACGCGGTTCCAGCGTGGGATCATCATCCACCGCCTGCTCCAAAGCCTGCCCGACCTCCCGCCCGCGAAACGGCGCAAGGCGGCCGAGGCGTTTGCCGCGCGGCCGTCGTGGCAACTCGAGGACGCCGAACGCGCCGCGCTGGTGGACGAGACCATGGCGGTGCTGGAGACCCCGGACTTCGTGCCGCTGTTCGCGCCCGAGACCTCGCGCGCGGAAGTGCCGGTGACGGGGCTGCTGGGCAAGTTCGCGCTGTCCGGCCAGGTGGACCGGCTGGCGGTGACGGACGACGAGGTGTGGATCGTCGACTACAAGACCAATCGCCCGCCGCCGCACGAGGCCATCAATGTGGACAAGGCCTATGTCTATCAGATGGCGGCCTACCGGCGGGCCTTGCAGGCCATCTACCCGAAACACACTGTCCATTGCCTTTTCTTGTGGACCGACGGGCCCTTCATATTGGAGCTGCCCGCGCAGCAAATGGATGACCTGCTCGGCTCATCCGGCCTAATCTAAGCCATGGACGATACAGGACAGGTCCGGAACGTGGACGGCGTGCTGCTGCGCGAATGTTGGTATTACGCGCTGCCGTCACACGCGTTGAAAACGCGCGCGACCGTTCACCGCACCATCGTGGGCGAGCCGGTGCTGCTGGGCCGCGACGCCGACGGAAAGGCTTTTGCTTTAAGGGACACCTGCCCGCATCGCGGAACGCTTTTATCGAAAGGCGCGTTCGACGGCCGCGAGGTGCAGTGCCCCTATCACGGCTGGCGCTTCCGCACGGACGGGCAGTGCACGGCCATCCCCTCGCAGCTCGCCGACCAAAAACCTCAGGCCCACGACATCCGCACCCAGGCGTTCCGTGTGGCCGAACGCGACGGCAATATCTGGATCTACATCGGCGCGCAGAAAGCCCCTCTTCCGCCCGTGCCCGCGGTGCCCGCAGTGGGGGCAAAGTTCCAACTCCATGAGTCCTCGATCTTCGCCTGCAATATCGACGTGGCGGTCTCGGGCCTGATGGACCCGGCGCACGGCGCATTTGTGCACCGGTCCGCTTTCTGGCGCGGCGAGCACAGCATTCATGAAAAACAAAAGGCCTTCTCGCCGCTGGCGGAAGAAGAAGGCCTGGGCTGGCGGATGGACCGCCACACTGCTTCGCGCAATTCGCGCGCCTACCGCATCTTCCTGGGCGGCGCGCCGGAGACGGATATCAGCTACCGCATTCCCGCGACGCGCATCGAGCATGCACAGACGAAAAAGTACAATTACTGCGGCCTGACGGCCTGCACGCCGATCACGGCGGATCGAACCGAAGTGCACCATGTGATGTACTGGGATGTGCCGGGCGGTTCACTTTTAAGACCGGTCGTGCGCGCGCTGGCGAAGCGGTTCCTGGAACAGGATCGCCGCGCGGTGATGGCGATGCAGGAAGGTTTGGCCTTCAATCCATCCACCATGCTGATCCAGGACGCCGATACGCAGACCCGCTGGTACTTTCGCTTGAAACGCGAATTCTTAACCGCGCAAGCCGAGGGACGCGCGGCGCGCAACCCTCTCATGCCTGTGATACTCCGCTGGCGGAGCTAGCGGATTCGCGTCCTTGACGCCTTTCGGACCCCTCCCTAGATTCAGCCCACCTCCCCATTGGGGCTTTAGCCCAAATCCAAGGAAATCCCGCTTATGAAAGACGTTTCCGATACCTCTTTTGAGACCGACGTGCTGAAGGCCGAAGGCCCGGTGCTGGTGGACTTTTGGGCGGAATGGTGCGGCCCCTGCAAGCAGATCGCCCCGTCCCTGGAAAAGCTGGACAAGGAACTGTCGGACAAGCTGACGTTCACCAAGATCAATATCGACAACAACCCGAACACCCCGACCCAGTTCGGCGTGCGCGGCATCCCAACCCTGATGATCTTCAAGAATGGCCAGGTTGCGGCGACCAAAGTGGGCGCCCTGCCGGAGAGCAAGCTGAAAGAGTGGATCCAGCAGTCCCTCTAAATCAGGGCATCTTGGCGAAAAATTAAGGGCCTCAGCCGACAAACGGCTGGGGCCTTTTGCCTTTTTGAGGACCGGCCCCTAAAAACGCGTGCGGATGAGGGCCTTATGACATCAACGACCGGCGGCTATGTGACCGACACGGCCTATGTGGCCGAGTTCTATGGGGATCACGCGCCCGCCCATATGAACCTGATCGCGGCCTCGAACGGCTATCGCCCGCGCCCCTTGGACGGCGCTTTCACTTGGTGCGACTACGGCTGCGGCAACGGCATCACGGCGAACGTGCTGGCGGGCTGTTTCCCGGACGCGAAATTCTACGGCGTCGATTTCTTGCCGGCGCATACCCGCACCGCCGAACTCCTGTCGCTGCGCGGCGGCCTCCAAAACACGACCTTCATCCAAAAGAGTTTCACCGACCTCGGCGAGGACGAAATCCCGGCGCTCGATTTCGCGGTCATGCATGGCGTCTTGTCGTGGATCGACGATCCGACGCGCAACGCCGTGCTCGACGACGCCGCGAAGCGCCTGAAGCCGGGCGGACTTCTGCTGACCGGCACCAACGCGATGCCCGGCTGGGCGGCGAAGCTGCCGATGCGCAACATGGTTTATTCACTCTCGCGCGATGGGCAAAATTCGCTGGAGCGCGCGCAGACCGGCCTCGATTGGCTGAAGAAGTTGAAAGGCGCAAAGGTCAAATATTTCCGCGATAACCCCGCGTTGGCCGAAGCGGTCGAAGAACTGGAGCGTCTCGATCTGCGCTACATGGCGCATGAGTATTTCAACGAGCATCTGCGCGCTTTCTATTTCGCCGAGCTAAAGGCCATGATGGAAGCCAAGGGCCTGCGCTTCGCGGGCTGCGCACGCCTGTTCCTGAATATGGTGGACCTTTCCGTTCCACAGGCGCTGCAAGAGGAGTTCCGTTCGGTCAAGACGCGCGCCGAGTTGGAAGCCAAGCGCGACTTCATCCGCAACGAAACCTTCCGCCGGGACGTCTGGATCAAGGGCGAACCCTTGAAGAGCGAAGAAGAGTGGCTGGCGGTCAATCAGGATCAGGTGTTCGGCACCGTCGATCCATTGGCGAAGATCGACCGTACGGTCGCCTTCGGGGACATTCAGCTCAGCTACGAGAACGAACCCTTCGCGGGGCTTTTGAAGCTGGTGGCCGAGCGCGGGATCTCCATCCGCGAGATGGAGAACGACCGCACGCTGGCCGGCCTCTCCCCTTGGACGCGCTTCGAGGCCGCCCGTCTGCTCGCGGCCGGGGGCCAAGTACACTCGTTCCCCGCCTCGACAAAGCCGGTGAAAGCGGCCAGGGACGCGAAGTTGTCCATGCCGGCCGTCAACAGGGGCATGATCAAGGAACTTGGCCTATCGATGCCGAAGATCGCGCTCGCCGCGCCTTACGCGGGAACCGGCGTGGAGCTCAGCAATATCGACGCTATCCTATTGCTTGCGCGCTGCGAAAAGGGCCGGGACGGGGCGGTCAAACATGCCGCCAAGGTACTCGGCGGCGACGTGGGCGAGATCGTGATCGGCAATAAGACATTGACGCCGCGCGAGACTGAGGATTTGCTGAAGCAGCGTTTCGCCACCCTCGAGACGACGATGTTCGACAAGCTTGCCGAAATCGGCGTTATCAGCGTGGAAGGCTAAACGCGAGGGAGCGCCCCCGCGATGATCCGGCAAACAATTCTCTTCTTTGCCCTGCTGCTGTCCACACCGGCGTTTTCGGCCGAGGCCGAAATGCAGGTGCCGGACCTCACCCTCACGTTCGCGGCCGACGACAAGCTGTGCGCCGCGGCGGCCGAGAGCATCGCCGCAGAGCCGCCGTGCCGCGCCTTCGACGAGGCGGCCTGCCCGCGTCCCGATGCGTTGAAATTCCGCCCCGTGGCGAGCGATCAATACGGATACACCGAGGTCGCGTTGGCGCCGGAACATCCCTCGGCGGCCTACACCATCCTTTACCTGCAGCGGTATCGCGGCGACACGACGCCCCGCCTGATGGAAACCTGGAAGGTGGACCGCGCCGATCTCAAGAAGCTGTTCGGCACACCGCCGGGGCTGATCACATTCGAGGACCGCTACCAGTTCCATCCCGGGCCGAAATCCGATCTGCCGTTCGACACCAACGCGCGTGAGCTGCGCGATTTGCTGCGCGCCAGCGAAAAGATCTCGAACGAGTGGTCGGCGACGGCGGAGTTGCTCGGTGAGCCGCACGCCGTGGTCCGCGAGTGTCAAGGCGGCTGGCGTTTCGGCGGTTACTTCCGTTGTGCGCGGGTCAACAAGCTGACGTTCCTGAAACTCGCCGCGAACGGTCCGGCGGCGCGCAGCTGCGAGTTCACCTTCGTGGAGAAGAAAAACTAGCTACTTGGCGATCCATATAATTTGATCCGGATCGCGATGCCCGCTCAGCACCTTTTCCGGCACGCCGACGATGCGCAACGGCTGGGTATGCATCACCAGCGCCGCATAAAGCGCAATCTGATCGATCCCCCAGGAGAGCCGGTCTTCCTCGTGATAATGCGCAATGTAGCCGGATACGCCGCGCAGGTAGTCGCGCGCGCCGGATGTATTGGCGGCGCCGATGCAAGAGGCCACCACCTTGTTGCGGACATCGAAGCGCCCGGGGAGCAAATACAGCGCAAGGTCGTGACCTTGGAGAAGGTCGAACATGAAGCCGACGTCCGCTTTGAAAATCGTGTCGGCGTCGACCATCCAGATGGCCGCGGCCGACCCCAGAAGCAGTTGCCAATACCGGATGAAACGGACCGCGTGATAGTAGCCCCTGGCCTTCGCCGACTCGCCGCCGCGCAAGCCCGTCCATTCCCCCGAAAGGCTCCAGGTAAGATGAGGATAGGCCGCGAGCCGCTGCGCCACCTCGGCGCGTTCCTCCGGCAGCATGTCGAAGATATGCAAGGCAAGGCAGACGGCGGGGCCATTGTGCGCGGCGAATGATTCGACCAGACCCCACCCAAATTTCTGAAAATAGAAATAGTCCGCGCACGTGAGAATGGCGCGCGCCGCGCCGGACGGGATGTCGCGCGTGACCAGGACCGGCGGCAGCTTCATTGCCGCCTGATGGACTTTGTCGGGCAGGCCCGCATGGAACGCCGGATCGAGGTTCGTGACCGAGGACGGATGATCACCGCTCGCGCGGCGCAATTGAGCAAAAACCTTTTCCGCCTCGCCGACGGACCCGAGCGCCGTGTAGGCATCGGCGAGCAACACGGCGGCGGCGAACGACTGGCGGTCTCGCTGCAAAATCGCGGTCGCTTCGCGGATCAGCGCGATGACCTCGTCTCTCGCGAACCGCACGTCAAGATCGGCGAGGTTCGTCGCATTGGTTAATGACAGGCCCGCCGCCGCCCGGCGGCGTTTGTCCTGGTAGCGCGCGAGCATGTGCATATCATGCAGACGCACAGGCGCATCGGCAGGGAGCGTGCGCAGCCGCTCCTTGAGAAGGGCGATCATCTCACCCTCGTAGGTCTCGCCCGCGGCCGCGCAAGCGGCGTACAGCAGCTCGTGATCGTGGGGCGCGCGGGCAAGCTGCGCGCAAAGATCTTTAAAATCGAGGCCGTTCATAAGGGGCGGGTATGAACTCAGTCTTCCATCAAGGCTTTGTTGGTGCGGTCCGTCATCAGCAACGTGGCGGCGAAACTGATGGCGCAGCACACGGCCATGTAAAACGCGATGGCGTAGCCTGTCTTGTACTGAGCTAGGAGCGCGGTGGCAATCAATGGGGCGGGGCCGCCCGCGAACACGGATGCGAGCTGGTAGCCCATGGACGAGCCTGAATAGCGTAACCGTCCCTTGAAACTTTCGGCGATCAAGGCGGCTTGCGGGCCGAACATGATGTCATGCGGAATGAGGGAGACGGCGATGGCCAGGAAAGCCCACGCGGGCATCATCGTATCGAGCGCGGCAAAGTAGAGAAAACCAAAGGCACCGTTCACCACGCATCCGATGAGATAAGTGCGCTTGCGGCCCCACCGATCCGAGAGCCAACCGAACAGCGGAATGGTGATGCACGACAGCGCCGCACAGACCATCACGGCCTGCAGGAGGAAATCACGCTCCATGCCGAGCTTCCCCGTGCCGTAGGAGAAGATGAAGGCCGTGAAGATATAAAACGGCGCCTGCTGGCCGGTGCGCGCGAAGGCGGAGAGCAGGATCTCGCGCGGATGTTCCTTCACCGCCTGGATAAAGGGTTGCCGCTCGATCTTGTTCTCGGCCGCGAGTTTGCGGAACGTCGGGGTCTCGAGGATGCCAAGGCGAATGTAAAGACCGACCCCGACAAGAAGGATGCTGATGAGGAAAGGTACGCGCCATCCCCAATCGAAGAAGGCATCCCCCGAAAGCGCGCTGAACGAAAGCACAGCCAGGTTTGCCGTGAACACACCCATGGGCACGCCCCATTGCGGCCAGGACGTGATGAAGCCACGGTGCTTGTCGCTTTTCGCCCATTCCATGGCGAGCAGAACTGCCCCGCCCCACTCCCCGCCGACACCAATCCCTTGGATGAAACGCAGCGCCGTGAGGATCACCGCACCCCAGAGGCCGATGCTTTCATAGCTGGGCACAAGTCCGACCGCGAAAGTCGCAAGGCCCATCAAGAGGAGGGTCGCGACGAGGGTTCCTTTACGGCCGATGCGGTCGCCGTAGTGACCGAAGATCGCCGCACCAAGGGGGCGCGAGAGGAATCCAACGAAATAAACGGAAAAGGCCTGCAGCGTCGCGATCACCGGTTCGGATTGGGGAAAGAACAGCTTTCCGAAGACCAGTCCGGTCACGGTTGAGTAAAGGAAGAAGTCATACCATTCGATGGTGCTGCCGATCGCACTCGCCACGACAGCGCGATTGAGCTGCTTTCGGTGGTCCGCATCGGACAGCTCGGAAAGCGCGGCATCGGTCATCAGCGATACTCCTTCACTCTCTTTTCTTCCTGCTCTTGTCGGAACAGGTTCTAATCAATGTCCTGGCCGGTCCGGTCTTTCAACATCAACGTCGCGACAACGCTGATCGCACAGCAGACCGCGAGATAGACAGCAATCGCGTAACCGCTGCCGGTTTCGCGCAAGAGATAGGCGGCAACAATGGGCGCAGGGCCGCCGGCGACGATGGCCGTCAACTGATAACCGATGGACGAGCCCGAGTAGCGCAGATTGCCGGTGAAGCTTTCCGCGATCAGCGCGGCTTGCGGTCCATACATCATGCCCCAGACGAGCAGCGAAAGAGCGATGGCCGCGTAGGTAGCCGCTACGGATGTGCCCATCACGGCGAAATAAACGAAGCCGACCACAGCCGTGCTGACCACGCCCGTCAGATACACTTTACGTCGGCCGATCCGGTCGGAGAGATAGCCGGCCAATGGAATCCATACGAACCCTAGGAGGGCGGCCATGAGCAGCGCTTCGAGAAGCGTTTCGCGCTCGTACTTCAGCGTTTGCGTACCGTAGGTGAGCACAAAGGTGGTGAAGATATAGAAGGACGCGTTCTCACCCACGCGAGCGAGGGCCGAAAGAAGGATTTCGCGCGGATGGCGCTTGATGACCTCGAGCATCGGCGCCTTGGCGATCTCTTTCTTTTCCTGGAGCTTGCGGAAGGTCGGCGTCTCGACCACCCCTAAGCGGATGTACATCCCCACGCCGACAAGCAGGAGGCTTAGAAAGAACGGAATGCGCCAACCGTACGTGAAGAAATCGTCACCGGTCGCGAGGCTGACACCGAGCACCACGAGGTTGGCCAACGCGAGGCCGAGCGGCACGCCAAACTGCGGCCATGACGCCGCGAAACCGCGATGCTTGTTCGTGCGTGTCCACTCCATGGACATAAGGACCGCACCGCCCCATTCGCCACCGACACCGATCCCCTGGATGATGCGCAGAAGCGCGAGCAGCACAGCGCCCCAGATGCCAATGCTTTCATAGGTTGGCACGAGGGCCACCGCGAACGTCGCGATCCCCATCAGCATCAAAGTGGCGACCAGGCTGGCTTTACGCCCGATGCGGTCGCCGTAGTGGCCGAAGATGGCCGCGCCAACGGGACGCGCCACGAAACCGACCGCAAAGGTAATCAGCGCGCCGATGGTTGCGGAGAAAGGGTCCGTCTGCGGAAAGAACAGTTTGGGAAGGACCAGACCCGCGGCAATGCCGTAGAGGAAAAAATCATACCATTCGATGGCAGTGCCCACCGTGCTCGCGATCACGGCGCGGCGCAGATGCTTCTGATGCGTCTCGTCGGACATTGGCTGAGCCGCAACTTCGATCATCGATCCCCCCAAAAAGAGCCGCTGTCATAGCGGCCCGGGGCCACCCTCTCCCAAGCGGCCCAGCGCCGTCATTGTCAATAAATCGCGAGGCCAGTCAAAGAATTTGCGGGGCCGCGGGATATGACGTAGGCAGGGTTCATGGGAACGGAATATCTGCTGCTCGCGGGCGCGGCTTTCCTGGCGGGCGTGATGAATGCGCTGGCGGGCGGGGGCACCTTCATTACCTTTCCGGCGCTGGTTTTCACCGGCGTTCCTTCCGTGATCGCCAATGCGTCAAACGCCGTCGCCCTGGTGCCGGCCTCTTTCGCGAGCGCCTGGGCTTACCGGCGCGACTTCCAGAACGTCGAGAACCTGTCGTTCACGTCGATGGTGGCCGTGAGTCTGGTGGGCGGGGTCATCGGCGCGGTCCTTCTGGTGTCCACGCCCGAGACCACTTTCGACGCGTTGGTGCCGTGGCTGCTGCTGGCGGCGACCCTTGTTTTCGCCTTGGGTCCTAAATTCATCCCGAAACTGCGCGAGCGGTTCCATATCGGTCCAATCACCCTTCTGGTCCTGCAATTCTGCGTGGGGATCTACGGCGGCTATTTCGGCGGGGCGATGGGGATCGTGATGCTGGCGGTCTACAGCCTGTTCGGTCTGACGAACCTCAACGCTATGAATGCGATGAAGGCGATGATGGCCGGATTCATCAACGGCGTGTCGGTGTTCGTGTTTGTTTTCACCGGCAACGTCGTGTGGAAGCAGACCTTGTTCATGATGGTGTTCGCCATCATCGGCGGCTATTTCGGCGCGCACTATGGACGCAAGCTGAACCCGAAATACCTGCGGGCGCTGATCATCTTCATCAGCACCGTGGTGACGATCGTCTTCTTCGTCCGGCTCTAGTTATTTTCCCGCAGAATCTCGCCCGCGAGATAGAGCGAACCGCAAATCAGCACGCGCGAGCGCCGCTTGCCGTTGGCGATGATCGCGCGCAGGGCTTGTTCGGGCGTATCGGCGGTATCGGGAGCCGCGAACCCCGCGGCGAGCGCGGCGGCCGCGAGTTCGTTGGGCTTGTACGCCATATCGTTGGCGATGGGTACGGCGGTGAAACTGGCGGCGCGGCTGCTCAAGGGACGTAAATAATCGGCAGCCGCCTTGGTGGAGAGCATGCCGCAGATCAGATGGAGCGGCGCATCCGACCACTGTTCGTCGGCGAGCGCGGCGACCACCTCGCCCGCGCCCGCATTGTGCCCTCCGTCGAGCCAGAGTTCCCAGCCCACGGGGAGAAGACGCGCAAGGGGGCCTTCCTTGAGACGTTGAGCCCGGGCGGGCCATTCGATATTGCGAAAGCCGCTCTTAACGGCGAAGGCTGGAATAGGAAGGCGCGTCTGTTCGAGCGCCGCCAGCGCGAGGCCGGCGTTGTCATATTGATGGCGGCCGGGAAGCGCAGGTGTTGGCGCGGCCCATTGCACAGTCTCGCCTTCGAAGGACAGCGCGCCTTCGCGCGGGTTCGCGATACGCCAGTCGCGGTCCTGAAGTTTCAACGGCGCGCCAATGGCGCGCGCATATTGTTCCACGACCGCGAGCGCTTCGGGCCGCTGTGCGACGCTCACGCAGGGCACGCCCGGTTTCATGATTGCCGCTTTCTCCCCGGCGATCGCCGCGAGGGTATCGCCGAGGTACTGCATGTGATCCATGGAGATGGACGCGAGCACCGTGACAAGCGGATTGGCGACGACATTGGTCGCGTCAAACCGTCCGCCGAGGCCTACTTCCAGAAGCGTGATGTCGGCCGGAACGCGCGCGAAAGCCATAAACGCCACAGCGGTGGTGACTTCAAAGAAGGTGATGGGACGTCCCGCATTGACCTCCTCGACCCTCTCGAGAAGCGCGAGCAAAAGAGTCTCGTCGATGAGATCGCCCACGAGGCGGATCCGTTCGGCGAAGCGCACGAGATGCGGGGAGGTATAAACATGCACCTTATAGCCGCTCGCCTCGAGCACCGCGCGCATGGTCGCGACGGTCGAGCCCTTGCCGTTGGTGCCGGCTACATGAATGACCGGCGGCATACGTTGCTCAGGATGGCCGAGATCGCCGAGCAACCGGTGCATGCGGTCGAGCGACAGATCGATAAGTTTCGGGAATAGATACGTCAGCCGTTCAAGCGCGGCATCGACTTTTACTGAAGCATCCATAAGGCGCTATTCCGCCGGCGGCGTGTCCGAATCGTAGTGGTCGGCGTCGGGCACGGTGGGATCGGGCGGCGCGAGGCGGCCGCCTTCCTCGTCGCGGCGCTTCTTACGGCGCGCGCTCGGCGGAAGATTGACGACATCCGCGGCGGGATTGGTGTGCAGGAGAAGCCCGAGCAGTTGGACGAGCTGGGCGCGCAGTTCATGGCGCGGCACCACGAGGTCGACCATGCCGTGCTCCATCAGATATTCGGAGCGCTGGAAGCCTTGGGGCAGCTTTTCGCGGATGGTCTGTTCGATCACGCGTGCGCCGGCGAAGCCGATGATGGCGCCGGGTTCGGCGACGGCGATATCGCCAAGCATCGCGAAGGACGCGGTGACGCCGCCGGTGGTTGGATCGGTGAGGATGACGATATAGGGGAGCCCCTTCTCGCGCACCTTGTTCACAGCGACGGTGGTGCGGGCCATTTGCATCAGCGAGAGGATGCCTTCCTGCATACGCGCGCCGCCCGAGGACGGAATCACGATGAGCGGGGCTTCCTGCAGCACGGCGAGCTCGGCGGCGGCGACGATGGCTTCACCCACCGCGGCGCCCATGGAGCCGCCCATGAAATCGAATTCAAACGCGGCGATGACGACGCCGAGGCCTCCCATGGCGCCGTGACCAACGACAACTGCGTCCTTGAGACCGGTCTTGGCCTGCGCGGCCTTAAGACGATCCGCGTACCGCTTCGTGTCCTTGAACTTCAAGGGATCGACGGCCACCGGCTGGAGTTCGATCTCGGTCCAGGCGCCGGCGTCGAACAGCATGCGCAGGCGGTCGCGCACGGGCATGCGCAGATGGTGACCGCAATGCGTACAAACGCGCAGATTCTTTTCCAGCTCGCGGTGGAACATCATCTCGCCGCACTTGGTGCATTGGAGCCAGAGGTTATCGGGAACCTCCTTCATGGCAGTCGCGGCGGCACCCGCACCTTTTTTATTGCGGAGCTTCTGGATCTTCGGCCGGACGAAATTCGTCAACCAGTTCATGGAGATATTCCTACCCAAGAAGGGGCGTATTCTAACAGAAAGTGAAGCAAAGCGTCAGGGCCACGCGCCGTGAACGCCGGTAGCCAGGCTTTTGACGAATTCCAGCACCTTAACGGAAAGCTGGCGGTCCACCGCGCCGTCCTTATCCACGCCTTTGGCGATGATATCGACAATGGCCGAGCCGACCACGGCGGCATCGCAATGCGCGGCGATGGCGCGGGCCTGTTCGGGCGTGCGGATCCCAAAACCGACGGCAACCGGCAGATTGGTATGACGGCGCAACCGCGCCACGGCATCCTTCACCGCATTCTCGTCGGCGGTGGCCGTACCCGTGACGCCGGTGATGGCCACATAATAGACGAAGCCCGAAGCCTCTTTCAGGATCACCGGAAGGCGCTGATCGGACGAGGTCGGCGCGGTCAGGAAGATCATGTGCATGTTGTTGGCGCGCAAGTGCACGGTCAGCTCGCCGGCTTCCTCGGGGGGAAGATCAACGACGATCACGCCATCGACGCCCGCGGCGGCCGCGTCCTGCGCGAATTCCTGGGCGCCATAGTGATAGATGGGGTTGTAGTAGCCCATGAGGATGATGGGCGTGTCGATCTCGGACTCGCGGAAAGATTTCACGGCCGCGAGCACATCGGCGATCTTAGTCTTGTGCTTGAGGGCGCGTTGGCTGGACAGCTGGATCGACGGACCGTCGGCCATGGGATCGGAGAACGGAATGCCGATCTCGATCAAGTCAGCGCCGACCGACGGCATGCCTTCCAGGATCTCGCGGAAAACCTCGGGCGTCGGATCGTTGGCGGTGACGAAGGTGACGAGACCGGGGCGTTGCTTCTTCTTGAGAAGCGCGAAACGCGCGGCGATACGGTCATCCGTTCGGGCGTCTGACTTCACGCCGGCGCTCACAGATTTTCTCCGAGCGCATGAGCGACGGTGAACACATCTTTGTCGCCCCGTCCGGACATGTTCATGACCATGAGATGATCGGCCGGCAGCGACGGCGCCGCGCGCATCACATAGGCCAGGGCATGAGCGGGTTCGAGCGCCGGCAGGATGCCTTCGAGCTTCGAGCAAAGCTGGAACGCCGCGAGCGCTTCGTCGTCGGTCGCCAGTACATAGTTCACGCGGCCCTGGAAATGCAGCCAGGCGTGTTCGGGGCCGATGCCTGGATAATCGAGGCCGGCGGAAATCGAGTGGGCGTCCTGAATCTGACCGCCCTCGTCCTGCAAAAGATAAGTGCGGTTGCCGTGCAACACGCCCGGCGCGCCGCCCGTGATCGACGCGGCATGCTCGCCGGTGGCGATCCCGCGGCCCGCCGCTTCGACGCCGTAAATCTTCACGTCGGCATCGTCGAGGAACGGATGGAACAGACCGATGGCGTTCGATCCGCCGCCCACGGGCGCGACAATCGAATCCGGCAGGCGGCCTTCGGCCTCGCGAATCTGCGTGCGCACTTCCTCGCCGATGATCGACTGAAAATCGCGGACCATGGTCGGGTACGGATGCGGCCCGGCGGCCGTTCCGATCAAGTAGTAGGTGTCGCGCACGTTGGCGACCCAGTCCCGCAGGGCTTCGTTCATGGCGTCCTTCAAGGTCGCCGCGCCCTTGTCGACCGAGCGCACCTCGGCGCCAAGCATGCGCATGCGGAACACGTTGGGCTTCTGACGCTCGATATCCTTCGCGCCCATGTAGACCACGCACTGCAGGCCGAAGCGCGCGCAGACGGTCGCAGTCGCCACGCCGTGCTGGCCGGCGCCGGTCTCGGCGATGATGCGTTTCTTGCCCATGCGCATGGCGACCAGGATCTGGCCGAGGCAGTTGTTGATCTTGTGCGAGCCGGTGTGGTTGAGCTCTTCGCGCTTGAAATAGATCTTCGCGCCGCCAAGGTGCGCGGTCAGACGCTCGGCGTAATAAAGCGGGCTCGGCCGGCCGGCGTAGTGGGTGTTGAGGTCTTTGAGCTGCGCCGCGAACTTCGGGTCTTCGCGGCAGGCGTTGTAGGCCCGCTCCACGTCCAGGATGAGGGGCATCAGGGTCTCGGCCACATAACGTCCGCCGAACAGGCCAAAGTGGCCGTTCTCGTCCGCGCCGGTCCTGTAGGTATTACGCGCTTCCGCCAAGGGTCCGTCTCAACTCAACGTCTAAAAAATGACCCCGCAACCAAACCAAGTGCGGGGCGGGCGTTTTATACCCCGATCCGCTGACAGGACAAAGCCATAACAGCCCTATTTCCGGCCTGCCGCCGCCAGGGCGGTTTTCAGGAAAGCCCTGATTTTAGCGGGGCTTTTGGCGCCCGGGGCGGTCTCGACCCCCGAGGAGACGTCGACCGCCCGCGCACCGGACGCTTTGATCGCGGCGGCGACATTTCCGCGTGTCAGGCCGCCGGCGAGCATCCAGGGGGTCTTTCCGGCGTAGGTCTTGAGGAGCGGCCAATCGAAGGCGAGCGCATTACCGCCCGGACGGGTCGCATCCTTGGGTGGTTTGGCGTCGAAGAGCAGCCAGTCGGCATGGTCTTCGTAGATCTTGGCCGCCAGCACGTCGCGCGCGGTGGCGACACCGACGGCCTTGATCACCGGAAGGCCGGAGAGCGAGCGCACCTTGTCGACGCGCGCCGGCGTCTCGGCGCCGTGGAGTTGGATCATGCCGAGACGTGCTTGGCTGAGCACGGTATCGATCTCGGCGTCCGTGGGATTCACAAAGAGGCCGACGGAGGTGACGCTGCGCGGAATCTCATTGATGAGCGCCCCGGCGGCTTCGGCGGTGACAAACCGCGGCGAGCGGCGAAAGAACACAAAACCAGTGTAAGCCGCGCCGCCTTCGACGGCGGCGGCAAGGCTGCGCGCGTCCTTGAGGCCGCAAATCTTGACGCTGAACTTCATGCCGCCATTCACGTCAGGGGCGTAACGTGCGGGGCGATTTCAGCAGCGATGCGCGTGGCGGCGGCGGCGGGATCGGCGGCGGCAGTGATCGGCCGGCCGATGACGAGATAGTCGGCGCCGGCCTTCAACGCGTCGGCCGGGCTCATGAAACGCTTTTGATCGTTCGCCGGCGACCACACGGGGCGTACGCCGGGCGTCACCAGCTTGAAACCGGGGCCGAGATCGGCGCGCAAAATTTCCGCTTCCAACGGCGAGCAGACGATGCCGTCGAGGCCAGACGTTTTTGCAAGCGCGGCAAGGCGGCGCACTTGATCGCTGACCGGGCTGCTGACGCCCGTGGCGTGAAGATCGGCGTCGTCCATGCTGGTGAGCACGGTCACGCCGATGATCATCGGGCGCGGTTTCGGGAACTCATGGGCCGCGTCGGTCGCGGCTTTGGCGGCGGCTTCCATCATGGTGCGCCCGCCGGCGGTGTGGATGGTCAGCATGGCGATGCCGAGCTGACAGGCGGCGCGAACGGCGCCCGCGACGGTATTGGGAATGTCGTGGAATTTCTGGTCGAGGAAGATCGGAAGGCCGGAGGCTTTTTGAACCTGCTGCACGCCTTTGATGCCGTTGGCGGTGAAGAACTCGAGGCCGAGCTTCAGGCCGCCTACGCAGTCACCGACCTTGGCGGCGAGACTGGTGGCCACGGAAACCTCGGTCGTGTCGATGGCGCAGAAGATCGGATTGCGGAGTTTGGTGGTCATGGCACTCGCGAGCTTTCAAGACGGGCGCGGTTGTATCACGGCCGGGGATTTAGCGGTGAAGGTCTTTGTCTCCAGAAAGGACGGCCGCGCGGGCGAGGCTTGCTTGCAGGTCGCGCGTCTCCTTGCGCAGGGCCCTGAGCTCGCGGCGGCGCTTACCGCCCGTGAGCCAGGACGTAATCATCCCGGCCAGGAATCCGATGAAAACGGCGAGCAGGATCAGGGCGTAGAGGCCAAGTTCCAGCTGATAGGGAAACGGCCAGATCTCAACCACGACGGGCGCGCGGTTGGAGACGGCGAAAAGCACCACCAGGACGGCGACGATGATGGCGAGGAGACTGTTGAGAATGCGCAAGGATCGGCCGGAGTGTCTGGTGGGGCCGGGCGAGCGCCGGCTCAGACGTTCAGCTGGTCGCGGAGCTGCTTGCCGGTCTTGAAGTACGGCACGGCCTTTTCCGCCACCGACACCGAGGCGCCCGTGCGTGGGTTGCGTCCGACGCGAGAGTCGCGGTGTTTGACCGAGAAAGCGCCGAAGCCCCGCAGTTCGACGCGATCTCCGCGGCCCAAGGCCTTTGAGATTTCATCGAAAATCGAGGTCACGATACGCTCGACGTCGCGCTGATACAGATGCGGGTTGCGCGTCGCGATCTGAGCGATCAGTTCCGATTTGGTCATGCGCCTCTCCAGCCCCCAAAGGACTATAGGTCTAGAGAGGATGAGGGCCGCCCGGCCCGAAGTCAAGGATAAGCCACTCAAAAGACAGGCGTTTTTAGAAGGTATCCACGGAAGTCCTGAGATGCCGAAATTATATCAGAGATAATTTTTGGGTAAAAACAGGCAGAAAATTATATCAGAGATAATTTCCACCACCGTCAGACAAAGAAAAAGCCCGCCGGCGGGAGCCGGCGGGCTTTCTTGGTAAGGGACGCGAACGAAAACGACGTCCTAAAACGCTTCCTGTGACGGCAGGGAGTTGGTTTTAAGCTTCGTCGTCCTTCTTCGCGCTTTCCTGCTTCTTCTTAAGAGCGGCACCCAGGATGTCGCCGAGCGACGCACCCGAGTCGGCCGAGCCGAATTCGGCCATGGCCTGCTTCTCTTCCTCAACTTCGCGCGCCTTGATCGACAGCGTGAGCTTGTGGCTCTTCGGATCGATCTGGATGATGCGCGCGTCGACCTTCTCACCGACCGCAAAACGGTCCGGACGCTGTTCAGAGCGTTCCTTGGCGAGTTCGTTACGCTTGATGAAGCCCTGAAGGTTGTCGTTCACCGTGACTTCGATACCGTTGTCGGTGATCGACTTCACGACGCAGGTCACGACCTGGCCCTTCTTGAGATCGCCGGCGGCGGCGGCGTACGGATCTTCACCGAGCTGCTTGATGCCGAGCGAGATGCGCTCCTTCTCGACGTCGACATCGAGGACCTTCGCCTTAACGATTTGACCCTTGGTGAATTCCTTGAGGGCCGCTTCGCCTTCGGTGGCGTAGGAGATGTCCGAGAGGTGCACCATGCCGTCGATTTCGCCGTCGAGGCCAACGAACAGACCGAACTCGGTGATGTTCTTGACTTCGCCTTCGACCGACGCGCCGACCGGATACTTGTCCTTGAACGCGATCCAAGGATTGTTCAGGCACTGCTTGAGGCCGAGCGAGATGCGGCGCTTTTCCTGATCCACATCGAGCACCATCACTTCCACTTCCTGCGAGGTGGAGACGATCTTGCCCGGATGGATGTTCTTCTTCGTCCAGCTCATTTCGGAAACGTGGACGAGACCTTCGACGCCAGGTTCGAGTTCAACGAACGCGCCGTAGTCAGTGATGTTGGTGACGCGGCCCGTGAACTTCGCACCCACCGGGTACTTGGAGGCGACGCCTTCCCACGGATCGGCTTCGAGCTGCTTCATGCCGAGCGAGATGCGCTGGGTTTCCGGGTTGAAGCGGATGACCTGCACCTTGAGCTGCTGGCCGACCGAGAGCGCTTCGGACGGGTGATTGACGCGCTTCCAGGAGATGTCGGTGACGTGGAGCAGACCGTCGACGCCGCCGAGATCGACGAACGCGCCGTAGTCGGTGATGTTCTTCACGACGCCGTCGAGGACCTGACCTTCTTTCAGATCTTCCATCAGCTTCGAACGTTCATGCGCACGGGTCTCTTCCATGACCGCGCGGCGCGAGACGACGATGTTACCGCGCGCGCGGTCCATCTTCAGAATCTGGAAAGCCTGCGGGGAACCCATGAGCGGGGTGATGTCGCGAACGGGACGGATATCGACCTGCGAGCCCGGCAGGAACGCCACGGCGCCGTTGAGGTCGACGGTGAAACCGCCCTTCACGCGGCCGAAGATGATGCCTTCGACGCGGGTGTTCTTGGTGTACTGCTCTTCGAGAACGTTCCACGCTTCTTCGCGGCGCGCCTTGTCGCGCGAGAGCATGATGAGACCGTCGCGGTCTTCGTAGCGTTCGACGTAAACGTCGATGCGATCGCCGGCCGACAATTCGATGTCGCGGCCGCCACGGGCGAATTCTTTCAGAGGGATGCGGCCTTCGGATTTCAGGCCGACGTCGACGAGCACGAAATCGTCGTCGATGCGCACAACGCTGCCTTTGAGCACGCTGCCTTCAATGCTTGCGCTTTTCTTGAAGGATTCATCGAGAAGGGCGGCAAAATCTTCCTTCATCGCCGCTTGGGCTTGAGCCATTAAAAGTCCTTTCGTCGTCTTTTGATCCAGGCCACCGGTTGGTTCCGGAGGTCTTCGTGGTCATGGCCGCGCTTCGGGACCATCCCGATTTACGCGAGTTCTTTTATTTGAGGCGCGATCTGATCGGAAAACCGGAAGCCCACTTTTCCGGATCGCGCCTTAAGTCTTCTTCTTTGAAACAATAAAAGCCTTCGCTTGTGCAAAGGCCTCATCAGCGTTCATCGATGAGGTATCAAGCACGAACGCGTCGTCCGCGGGCTTCAGGGGTGCAACGCTGCGACCGGAATCGCGCGCATCACGGGCCACCATGTCGTCCCAGACGCGCTGCTCATTAACGGATTCGCCCTTATCCCGCAACTCCTTGATCCGGCGCTGAACCCGGACCTCCAGGCTGGCGGTGACGAAGATCTTCGCGTGGGCCTCGGGACAGACCACGGTCCCGACGTCCCGTCCGTCCATCACGGCGCCGGCCGGCTGGGCGGCGAAGGCGCGCTGGTAGGCGAGCAGCGCCGTGCGCACCCCGGCGATGGCCGCGACCTTGGAAGCGGCATTGCCGGCCTCCTCTGCGCGCAGATCCGCGGGCGTAAAATCATTTATATTCAGCGCATTAGCCGCTGCGATCGCATCGGTGGCGTCGCCCGGGTTGCCGCCCCGGCGCAAGGTAAAGAGCCCCACCGCCCGGTAAAGCGAGCCGGTATCCAGGTAAGGAACGCCCAAGTCCTTGGCGATCCTGCGGGCCATGGTGCCTTTGCCCGAGGCGGCGGGCCCGTCGATGGCGATAATCATGCAAAAGCTCCAGAAATTATATCAGATATAATTTTCGCGCTTATTTTTAGGGGATTTCCCGCATATCGGCGCCGAGACCGTTCATCAGCGGGAGGAAACCCGGGAAACTCGTGGCGATGGCGGTGGCGTCGTCGACCGCAATCGCGCCTTCGGACGCCATGCCGAGCACCAGGAAGGACATGGCGATGCGGTGGTCGAGGTTCACCGGGATGGGCGCGGCGCTGCCGGGCCGCGCCTTGCCGCCGGCGACAATTAAAGTGTCGCCTTCAACCCGGGCTGTAATCCCGCAGGACTGAAGCCCATTCGCCATGGCCGCAAGGCGGTCGCTTTCCTTCACCTTGAGCTCGGCCAGGCCTTCCATGCGCGTTTCGCCGGACGCAAACGCGGCGGCGACGGCCAGGATCGGGTATTCGTCGATCATCGACGGCGCGCGCGCCGCCGGTACCGTAATGCCTTGAAGGGACGCGTGTTTCACGGCGAGATCGGCAACGGGTTCGCCCGCTTCCTCGCGCGGGTTCAAGATCGTGATGTCCGCGCCCATCTCCTGAAGGGTTGTGAACAAGCCCGTGCGCAGGGGATTCATCCCGACATTCGTGATGGTTATCGCCGATCCCGGAACCAGAATCGCAGCGACCAGCGGAAACGCGGCCGAGGACGGGTCCCCCGGGACAACCACGGGACGCCCGGTGAGTTCGGGCCGGCCGGTGAGCTGAACGGTATAGACCCCGTCGGCCGCCTGGCTGGTGTCAACCTTCGCGCCGAAATAGCGCAGCATGCGCTCGCTATGATCGCGGCTGGCGGCCGGTTCGGTGACGGTGGTGACCCCCGGGCCATGCAGGCCGGCCAGCATAACGGCCGATTTCACCTGAGCCGAGGCGATGGGCGACACATAAGAAAGCGGCGCGGCGAGACTGGACCCGGTAATCGCCATGGGCAGGCGGCCGCCGGCGCGGGAGATGAACCGCGCGCCGGTCTGGCTGAGAGGCTTGATCACCCGGTCCATGGGCCGATTCCGGAGCGAGGCGTCGCCCGTCAAAAAACTCGTGAACGGATAAGCCGAAAGAAGACCGGCGATGAGCCGCGCCGAGGTGCCGGAATTGCCCATATCAAGGACATCGGCAGGCTCACGGAAGCCGCCGACCCCGCGCCCACGGACAAACCAGTGGAGCCCCTTCTGTTCGACCTCGGCGCCTAACGCGCGCATTGCGGCGGCGGTGCGGAGCACGTCTTCGCCCGTCAAAAGTCCCGAAATCGAGGTCTCGCCCACGGCTAGAGCCCCAAACATGAGCGCCCGGTGGGAAATGGACTTATCGCCCGGCACGGTAATGGCGCCGGTGAGCGGTTTTGCCTTTGCGGAGACGGCTTTAAGGGGCGCGGCGGAGCTATGCATGATGGCGGGGTCATTAGCATTCCGGCCCGCCGCTGGCTATCCGCCTCCCGCCTCCGCCCCTTTCGGGGCTTCGGCGCGACAGGCCCGGAAATTCCAAGGCTTTTTCGGTTTGACGTAGGTCCTAGGGCGTGGCAAATGCCCCTGCCCCGCGAACCACCGCCTTCGAGCGGCGTTAGGTGTCTGGGGACAAGACGAAATCCGAGAACGGAGGGCGAAGCGTGCCGAAAGTCGATTTGGGAATGAAGCTGACCTGCGAAAGCTGCGGTGCGCGCTTCTACGACCTCAATAAGCAGCCCGGCATTTGCCCGAAGTGCGGAACGGCGAATGCCCGCCCCGTGATCTTCAAGGCCTCGCGCCGTCCGTCCGCGGAAGACCGTGAGAAAGCCGCCGCCGCGCACAAGGTGCCGCCGAAGCCCGCGCCGGAAGATGACGTGGACACCGACGACAGCGACGATGAAGATGAAGACGTCATTGAAGATACGTCGGATCTCGGCGAAGACGATGACGACGTGGAAGTCGCAGTGGAGAAAGACGAGTAATTCTCCCGCCACGGCCAATATTTAGCTTGCCGTGGCGCGGATGAGTTCTTAATTTCCGCCACGCTTCGAGACCCCGCGCGGGGGTGACCCAAAAAAGACTTCGCGCGGTTCCTGCTTCCGCCTTTTGCCAAGGCGACGCGACAAGAGCAGGAGATGCTTGATGGGCATGGGGCTGTAGCTCAGTTGGGAGAGCGCTACGATGGCATTGTAGAGGTCGTCGGTTCGATTCCGTCCAGCTCCACCATCAAAAACAAAAGGGCGCCTTCGGGCGCCCTTTTTGTTTTGATTCCGCATCCGTCTACAAACGCCCGCGCTTTTGCGCCGTCTGCATCGAACCGACGTCTTGTTAGCTGCGCTCGCGATGCTCGCGCGTCGCATAAAATCGCGTCGCGATTTTATGCGGGTTCGATTTCGTCCAGCGCACTTAATTTGTCGCGGTAAGGTCAATACCAGCGCTTACCGTCTCACTGTCAGAGCGCGCATCGAGCGCTTTGACGAAGGCTGCGATTTGCCAGATTTGGGGGTCGGTGAGTTTGCCCGCATAGGCGGGCATGCCGCCGGGGCGGCCGTCGCGAATCGCCGTCGCGATCGTGTCGATATTGCCGTCGCCGGCGCCGAGCACGATGCCGGCGTCGGAGTGACATTCCGCGCACCGCTTGTAGCCGAACAGACGCGCGCCTTCGGCGACTTCGCTGGACGCATCGTTGTACGCGGGAAATGCGGCCGCGGGCGTCACGGCGATGCGCGTGACGGGAAGCGGCGGCGCCGCGGCGATATCGGAGGAAACGTCGGTGTCGGGATCCGTGCAGGCTGCGAGCGACAATAGGCAAAGCGCGGAAGCAGCGGCAAGCAAAACGCGGTGAGCACGCATCGATAAACCTCTTGAACGGTCTCTTCGTTTTTCAACGTTCTCGCCGCCGTGCTTCTGCACGCCGGCGTGTAAAAAACGTGCTCCCTCGCGTGCCAATCCAACGCCTGCGTGATGAGATTGGTTCCACACGCGCGTTGCGCGCAGGCGGCGCGCGCGGGAGAGCGATGAAAAAACACGAGAAAGGGACGCTCACTGATCGCGAGCGTCCCTTTCGTCACAAAGTTTTTCGCTTAATAGCCGAACGAAAAACCGAGGTTCGGCGAGGAGAAGCTGAAAGAACCGGTGCGTGGATAGCCGAAATAATAATCGTCATACGGATAATAAGCTGGCGGATAGTAGTAGGCCGGCGGCGGCGCATAGACATAACGCGGTGCGCGATAGGCCCGATAATACGGACGATAATGATCGCGGCCGTAATGGCGGCCGCCGCGATCCGGCCCACGCCACTGACGGTCATGGCCCCCGCGTCCGCGGCCGTCCCGATGATCTACCAGCGTGAACGGCGCATGATCGCCGTTCAAGGCGGCGCGTTGCACCGGCGCAGCGTTGGCTGTGGCAGCGGCGCTCGCGATAAAAGCAACGGCAAGCGCGGGCGTTAGGAACTTCAAGGTCCGAAAGGTCATACGTTCTCTCCCTTCCAAAGCGTGGCGATGAGAGGAATGTGACAGGGCGCTGCGGCGGAACGATGGCGGGAAAAAGGTATTCTCGTCCGCAATCGAACGAGCAAAACGCGAGAGCGCGGAGTTCTTCGCGCTCCCGCGTTTTGAAAGATTAGCAGCGGCCGGTCGGACGGTCGTTGACGTCGTCGCATTCGCGGCCCTTGGTGACCGCGCCGCCGACGGCACCCGCGGCGCCGCCGATGAGAGCGCCGGTCAACGGGTTGTAGCCGAGGATCGCACCACCAACGGCCCCCGCACCGGCGCCAATGGCGCCACCCGTGAGCGCGCGTTCACCGCGTGTCTCTCCGCAACCGGCAAGAGCAAGCGCAACGAGGGAAGCAAGCGCGGCATGTTTCAATGCACCAGTTTTCATAATGTCTCTCCAATAACCAGAACGAGAGGGGAAACGCGGGCACTGTGGCCGCCATCTCGCGGAGGTGTGGCGGGAATGGGGCAAAGCATGCCTAGCGGCGGAAAGGACGGAAAGGGTCGTATCTGTCGTGCGCGGGATTGACGAGCGCGCGCGAGGGCATGCCCGAGCCCGCACCGATGCCGTTGCCGACAATCTCGCCGCTGACCGGATTGATGTCTTTCACGGGACCGCCGACGACGCCGACACCGGGCGCAAGAGCGCTGCGGTTGAGCGCATATTCCTCGGTGCTGTAGCCGCAGGCGGCGAGCGGCAGAAGCGCGGCAAGTAGGATGAAACGCGTCATGATGTACCTCTCGGTGTCATAACGAGAGGACGGGAAACGCAGTTCCTTCTAGGTGCGCCGAAAGACCCAATATTTGCTGACGGCGAAATTGAAGATAAGGCCGGCGGCGGAGCCGGCGGCGACGCCGAGAACGGGATAGGCGGCGCCCAGCGCGCTGAAGGTCACGACCGCGGCATAGACGCCGTAGTTGACCGCGCCGCCGATGGCATTGGCGCCGAGGAACCTCAACCACTGTACGACGGCCGGCTGGCCGGTCCCGGCGAAGGTGAAGCGGCGATTGCAGATCCAGGTGAAGGTTGCCGCGCACAAATAGGAAAAGACGCGGCCGCTGTAGAGACCAAGTCCGAAGACGGATGTGGCCAGCATGAGCGCGCCGGCATCGACGAGGAAGCCGGCGGCGCCGACGATCACAAAGCGCAGGAACTCGTGAGACGCGGCGCGTAGCGTCTCGGGCATCACGCGCGTTCCGCGCCTGGCGCCGGCAGGGAGAGATAGGCGAGACGCTTTGCCTCGCGCCGCGCACGCGTGACGGAATCGAGGATGAGGCCGCAGGTGAGCGACAGGAACGACAGGATCATGAGCGCCGCCGCCAGGACCGCCGTCGGCAGGCGGGGCACGAGGCCGGTCTCGATGTAGGTGAGGATCAGGGGCACCGCCAGCAGGAGCGAGGCGAGCGCGAGACCGAAAGCGGCGATGGTGAACGCCTGCATCGGGCGCTCTTCCTTCACCAGCTTGCCGATCATGAAAAGAATGCGCAGGCCATCCTTATAGGTGGAGAGCTTGCTGACGGACCCGGGCGGACGTTCCTTGTAGGGCGTGGGCGCTTCGGCGAAGGGCATGCGCATCTCAAGCGCATGCACGGTCAGCTCGGTCTCGATCTCGAACCCGCCCGCGAGGGCGGGAAACGTCTTCACGAAGCGGCGCGAAAAAACGCGATAGCCCGACAACATGTCGTCGGTACGTTTGCCGAAGATGCCGCCGACGAGGCCGGTGAGCAGGCGGTTGCCGAGCACATGGCCGCGGCGATAGGCGGCCTCGCCGGTGGAGATGCGCTGAGCGTTCACCATGTCGAGCTGTTCGGTCACAAGCTTGTCGATCAGCATCGGGGCGCTGGGGGCGTGATAGGTGTCGTCGCCGTCGACCATCACATATGCATCGGCGTCGATATCGGCGAACATGCGCCGCACGACGTTGCCTTTGCCCTGCAACGTCTCGCGCCGGACGATGGCGCCGGCGGCGGCGGCGATCTCGACCGTACGATCCTTGGAGTTGTTGTCGTAAACGTAGATGTCCGCATGCGGCAGCGCGGCGCGGAAATCGCGCACCACCGCGGCGATGGCGGCTTCTTCGTTATAGCAAGGGATGAGGACGGCGGTTTTCACGTCAGCTTCCAGGGTTTCCTGTCGCGCTGAGATAGCACTTCAGGGGTTGAAATGCAGGATTTATCGCGATCAGGGGAGCTTCCGGACGGGGCAGAGCTCGAGCGTATCGTCGAGGGCGTTCGGGAGCTTGCGGCAGTTGGCGTGATCGGGGGCGAGGCTCAGCATAGGCAGGAACTTCGCCGCCGAGTCATGATCCCAGGACGGCTGAAGCACGAGCACCGGGCCGGTATGCGCTTCCAGCCGCTGTTTGACTGTCTGGATGAAGAGCGTGTCGTGGTCGGGGCCGGCCAAGTAGCTCACCGGGCGCAGGAACGGCACATCCGGCGGAAAGGCCGGGATCACGAAAGCCGTCGGGGCGAGACCGGTCATGAGAATGAGGGTGTTGGGATCCTCAAGCACCGGCGCGGTGACATCGACAAACGGACCGCCGAGGCCCGGCGCCCACGGCTTCCGGGTCCAATCTTCGTGCACACGCACGGTGACGGTGACAAAAAGCAAAAGCGCGCCGGCGACGAGCGCGCGCGCGCGCAAGGGCAGCGGCCACAGCGCGACGGCCGCCACGGTCAGCAGCGGCGCGAGCATCTCGAGCGGTGTGATGTAGCGGTAGATGGCGAAGACCGCGAGCCAGACCACATAAGAAAGCGTGGCCACGGCGGCGAGATAGCGCACGGCGAATATATCCGCGCCCGGCGTGCGCGCCTTGCGGCCGGCAAGAACAAAAACTCCGGTGATGATGAGCGCGCCGACCGCGACCGCGATGCGCCAGTCGGTGAAGGAAATCTCGCTGGCGATCTTGCTGTCGGCCACAAAGCGGAAGGGGAACGTAAGCGCCTCGCCCAGACTTTTGGGCAAGAAACGGATATCGCGGTAGCTTTCTTCCAGCACCCACGGGGAGCGGAAGACATCGTTCATGTACGGGAACAGCGGATTGGCGAAGGTTTGCCACATCCGCGCGATCCACCAGCCGCCGGTGACCGCGAAGCCGGCAATGATGCCAAGACCCGAGACGAACGACAGCCAGAACCGGCGCATGAAAGGGCCGGAAATAAAGAGGAGACCGAAGCACATCCCGACCGCGAAAACCTGACTGGGCAGCTTCAGGCCGACGGCGAGGCCCACGAGCGCACCCGCGACGAAGACGTAGCTCAGCGCTTTTTTCATGGGACCGGCGGTGAGCAAGCCGGGGGCGCCGACGATCATCAGCACCGCGCCGAGTACGAACAGGCTAAGGACATTGTCATAAAAGGTCGCGCCGATCATGCCGATGTGGCCGGCGCCGATCAAACCGACCAGCGCGATGACGGCGGCGGCACACACCCCGCCGAGCGCGTCCGGAAGCGCGAGAGTGCGGCGCGCGAGAAAAAAGAGCGGAATGAAGTTGCAGCCCTGCACAAGACCGAGCAGGAACGAAAGGACGCGCGCCGGCAGCACCTGCGCGGCGAGATAAAACGGCACATCGAGGAGCGGGTTGTAATAGGTCGGCGTCTGTGCGGGCGCGAGGTCGAAGCCCATGCGGCCCGTGAGGAAGGCGTAGGCGTTGTACCAATGATAATTGCGAAGATCCCAATTGTTGTCCTGCGGCAGGATCGCCGCCGCGAGGGCGAAAAGGAACGGGATGCCGAGACAGAAGCCGAGGGTGGCGAGGCGCACGCGAGCCGCGTGCTGCGGGGACGTCATTGAAGATCCAAACGAGAACAAGCTACTTTGTGACGCCTGAGGAGGCGCGGGATCGGGTGTTTGCGGGGGAGGCTGATAAAGCATGAGCACGACATTGCCAACGGCGGCCGATATTGCGGCGGCCAGAGTACGCCTTTCAGGGCACGCTTTCGTGACACCATTGTTACGCTCTGCTGAACTTGATCGTTTGACCGGCGGGACCGTTTTGTTAAAGGCGGAGACCCTTCAACGCACGGGCTCGTTCAAGTTCCGCGGCGCGTTCAACCGTCTCGCCCAACTGACCCCCGAACAGCGCCGCGCCGGCGCGGTGGCCTGGTCGTCGGGCAACCACGCGCAAGGACTCGCGCATGCGGGCGAGCTTCTGGGCATTCATACAACCATCGTGATGCCTGCCGACGCGCCGGCCATCAAAGTGGCCGCCACGCGGGGGTATGGCGCGGAAGTCGTGCTCTACGACCGCGAGAAAGAGAGCCGCGAGGCGATCGGCACGAAAATCGCCGCCGAGCGCGGCGCGGTGATCGTGCCGCCGTATGACGATCCGCATGTGATGGCGGGCCAAGGCACCGTGGGCGCGGAAATCGCCGATCAGGCAAAGGCGCTGGGCCTCAGTGTCGATGCGGTGATCGCGCCGGCGAGCGGCGGCGGGCTGATCGCGGGCACCGGCCTCGCCATCAAACACGTGTTCCCACATATCGCGGTATACAGCGCCGAGCCGGCGCAGTACGACGACCACAGGCGCTCGCTGGCGGCGGGCGCGCTTCAAAAGAACGCGAGCGCCGCGCACGCCCTGTGCGACGCGCTGCTGGCGCCCACACCCGGCGATCTGACCTGGGCCGTGAACGGCACACAGCTCGCCGGCGGTTACGGCGTGACGGACGCCGAGGTCAAAGAGGCGATGAAATTCGCCTTCCGCGCCCTAAAGTTGGTGGTCGAACCCAGCGGATCGGTTGCCCTGGCGGCGGTGCTTTCCGGCGCGCACGACAGCAAGGGCAAGGTCACGGCGGTGGTCCTGTCCGGGGCCAATGTGGACCCGGCGACCTTCATCGCCTGTATCGGCCCTTAAACCATCAGTAAACATTCTCGGCTGTATATCTGGGGTTGTAGAACCGCAGATGGATGAAGCTTTGCCAACTATGCCTTGAGCGCTTCGTTTCGCTCAGGTAGTTCTCAATTATTCCAAGAGCATGGCGCGCGTGCCCGGCGCTTCCGGGATGGGACCTGATGATCAATAAAGACGAAAAGAACCTGGGTCAGGACCGCATCTCCATCATGGTGGTGGAGGATAACGAGTACATGCTCGATATCCTGATCAACAGTCTGAAGCGCCTCGGGTTCGCGCGCGTCCAGCGCTGCAAGAACGGTAAAGAGGCGGTTGATTACCTGAAGTTGACATCCAAGGGTTTCTCGGGCGCGGTTGAGCCCATCGATATCGTCGTCTCCGACCTTGTCATGTCACCCGTGAGCGGGGTGAACCTTCTGCAGTGGCTGCGCGACGATAAGGCCTCGCCGAACCGCTTTATGCCGTTCGTGATGCTATCGGGCGCCGCCGACCGGGCGAACGTGGAAGTCTCGCGCGACCGCGGGGTCACCGACTTCATGGCGAAGCCCTTCTCGGTCGACAATATTTATAAAGTCCTGCAGCGCATCATCGACAACCCGCGCCAGTATGTGACCACGCAGAATTACTTCGGCCCCTGCCGGCGCCGTTCGAAGGCGGGCCCGCCAAAGAACATGGAACGGCGCAAGCCGGACGAGTCCCACGCGACTATCGTCTATTCCAAAGACAAAGTGGAAAAGCCGGCCGCGCCGTCGGACGTGTGGCTGTTCAAGCTGCCGAACTACCTGAAACAGAAGATGGGCTCCAACGCCCAGCGTCAACCGTTCATCCTGCCCGAAGACGTGTTGGCCGCCGCCGAACAGCAGCTGAAGCGTGAAGCCGATGGCTTCCTGGATTGGGCGAAGCAGTTCCTGGACCGCTTGTCGCGCCAGGTAACGGAAGCCAAACAGATCTCGGGCGAGCGCACGCAGAACTTCGAGGAGATCAACCTGATCGCGCACGAACTGCGCGGCCAGGGCGGTACGTTCGGTTACCCGTTGATCACCGTGTTCGGCAAGTCCTTGTATGAGTTGACGAAGCCGCCCTGCCGCCAGGACGACGCGAACCTCGAGATCGTCAAGGCGCATATCGACACCATGCGCGCGGTGCTGCGCGAGAAGATCGAAGGCGACGGCGGCGAGATGGGCCAGGCGCTGTTCAAGGCGCTGAAAGCCGCGATCACCAAGTACAGCGCCAAGCCGCCGGAGCAGGCGGCGTCTTAACGCCCGGCGCCGGGGGCGCGCGGCAAGACCGGGAGGTCTACCAATGGCGATCGAACACGGCGGCGCGCGGACCAATAACCGTAGGGCGGTTTTTTGAACCGCCTCTTCAAAAAAACCGGACCTTCCCTGCAGCGCCTGCGGCTCGCCACCGTCATTCTGGTGATGAGCTTCGCCGTGCTCATGGTGGCCACGGCGATCTACTATCTGGCTGAACAGTATTACAGCGCCGTGGACAACGCGGTGCGTCAGGCCCGCAGCGCGGCGAACGCGGCGCAGGCGCACGCCACGCGCACTTTCGTCGAGACATACCGTGTGCTGGAAGGCATCGGTGACCTGTACCAGCATAATCTCGAACACGGCGGTTTCGACGACCGCTCGCTGCACGAACTTCTGGCGAAGCGCCTGAACCAGACACCGGGCGTATATGTATTCACGATCTTCGACGCCTCGTTCAAGGGCGTCGTCAGCGGCCGCAGCTTCCCGATGGCGGTGGCAAAGTACAACGATATGCCGCTGCGCGAACTCGGCGATGTGGGCAACGGACATCTGTTCGGCCCGCTCTATCAGAATGTCTCGCCGGAAACGGGCTTCCAGGGCGAATGGAGCCTGCCGCTGGCGCAAGTTATCGTGAACAAGCAGAGTCAGGTTACGGGATATGCGACGGCGCTGATCAATCCGCGTTACTTCTCGCAGTACTTCACGACCCTCGATGTCGGCGCGTTCGGGCGTGTGACGATGTGGACCCAGGACGGCAAGCTGATCGCCGCCACGCCGAATGTCGATCTTGCGCGGGGGACTGCGGCGACGGCGCAGGAAACCACCTCGCCTCACCTGACATTGCAGACCTCCATCGCCGATATCCCGGCCTCTATCGCGGTGACGCTCGATGAGCGCGATTACCTTGCGAACTGGCGCCAGACCCGCAACCAGATATCCTTCGCCGTGGCCACCATCATCATCGCGATGGGCTCATTCACGCTGATCATCCTGCGCCAACTGGCTCACTCGCAGAAAAACGAGAACGCGCTGCGGCAGGCCAAAGCGGCGGCCGAAGAAGCCAACGAAGCGAAGAGCCGCTTCCTCGCCCACATGAGCCATGAGTTCCGCACGCCCCTGAACGCCATCATGGGCTTCTCGGAAATCATCCGGAACAAGGTGCTGGGCGACAGCGTGTCGAACGCCTACACGACGTATGCGGACCATATCCACCGCTCGGGCGAGCATCTTCTGAACATCGTCAACGACATCCTGGACATGGCGAAGATCGAGTCCGGGGTTCAGCCGCTGCATCAGGACACCATCGACATGCGCGCGGTGATGTCGGCGGCGGCATCGTTCGTGCAAGGTTTGGCGACGCAAAGAAGTCTCCGCATCGCAGTAGAGGCGTCGGCGCATCTGCCGTGCGTGCGCGGCGACGAACGTTTTATCCGTCAGGTGCTGATCAACCTTCTCTCCAACGCCATCAAATTCTCGCCCACCGAGGGCGAGATCGTGTTATGGGCGACCTACCGCGCCGGCCACTGGCTGGATATCTCGGTGAAGGACAATGGACCGGGCATCGAGCCAACCCTCCTCAAGCGCCTGGGCGAACCGTTCCTGCAGGGCAATCCGGCGGTCTCGCATCTCGGCAAAGGAACCGGACTCGGCCTTTCGATCTGCAAGCGCTACATGGACCTTCTCGGCGGCGAACTCCGGATCGAGAGCGTCGTGGGCGTAGGCACCACCGCAACCATCCGCTTCCCTAATGAGTTGCTTGTACCGGCGAGCGGCGTCTAAAACCCCGTCATGCGTATTGTCTCTTTGATCGCGAGCGCGACTGAAATCACCTGCGCCCTGGGTTTGCGCGGATCGCTGGTCGGCCGCAGTCACGAGTGCGATTTCCCACAGGACGTCGTTGCTCTTCCAGCTCTCACCGCCGCGACCTTCGACACGGGGCTTTCCAGCCTGAAGATCGACACTGCGGTGAAGGACCTGGTCCGCGATGGGCTTGCGGTTTACCGCGTCGACCGTGAGACGTTACGGGCGCTTCGGCCCGATGTGATCCTGACGCAGGACCAGTGCGAGGTTTGCGCCGCGAGCCTCAAGGACGTGGAAGCCGCGGTTTGCGATTGGGTCGGTCAAGCCGTGAAAATCATTTCGCTGCGGCCGAACGCGCTCGCCGACATTTGGGCGGATATCCGGCGCGTGGGCACCGCGTTGAACGCCGCCGGCGCGGCGGAAAGTCTTGTGGAGAGTCTCACGGCGCGGATCGGCGCGTGCACATCTTCCCGCCGGCTGAAGATCGCCTGCGTCGAATGGATTGATCCTCTGATGACGGCGGGACACTGGATCCCGGAGCTCATCGAGGCCATCGGCGCGGACTCGCTGCTCGCGCGCGTCGGCGGACCTTCGCCGTACGTTACGATCGAGGCCGTCGCCGCCGCTGACCCGGACCTGATCGTGGTGTCGCCTTGCGGCTTCGACGTCGCACGCAGTCTCACTGAAATGCCGGCGCTGGCCGTGCAACCCGTATGGCGCGGCTTACGTGCGGTGCGCGAAGGCCGCGTCGCCGTGGCGGACGGCAACAAGTACTTCAACCGCCCGAGCCCTTCGGTGGCGCAGACGGCCGAGATCCTGGCTGACATCGCGGCTCATTTCGAGAGCGGCAGGCCGGCGCGTTTCGGCGCGGATATATGGCAGGTTTGGCGCGGCTAGCCGGCGAGCCCGCGCGGCACCACCACTTGCGCGCCTTCATGGGACACGACATCGGCGGCGATGCCGTAGTAGCGGGCGAGATGGTCCGGACTAAGGACATCGAGCGGCGCGCCGTCGGCGACGACCGCGCCGTCGCTCATGAGAACAAGCCGGTCGCAGAAGCGCGACGCAAGCGCGAGATCGTGCAACACGACGACGACCGTCCGCCCTTCATGCGCCAGCGCGCGAAAGATGGAAAGGACCTGCATCGCGTGCGCCGGATCGAGACCTGAAACCGGTTCGTCGGCGAGCAGCACCGAGGGCGTTCCGGCGAGCAGCCGCGCGATCAGGACGCGGGCGAGTTCCCCACCCGAGATTTCCGTCACAGGCCGTTGAGCGAGGTGCTGAACGTCCGTCGCGGCCATGGCCTTGGCGACTTCGGCTTCGTCCGAAGGAGAAAGGGAATCCCAGGGCCCGAGGTGCGGGAGCCGACCGAGCGCCACCAGTCGCGACGCCGCCACCGGCCACAATGCGGCCTTCTCCTGCGCGAGGTATCCGACGGTGCGGGCCCGTGCGCGGCGATTCCAGCCCTCGAGGGGTCGATCCTGCAACAGGACGTGGCCCGCTGTCGGCGGGATCAGGGACGCGCAGGCGCGCAGAAGCGTGGTTTTGCCGGCGCCGTTGGGGCCGATCAGGCCGATCAGCGCGCCAGGAGCCAGATCCAATGTGACGCCGTGCAGGACCGGGCGGGAGCCGTAGTCGATCCGAAGGCCGCGCAGTGCCAGTGTCGATGGGGTCATGGCCGCGACCGCCGCAGGACGACGAGAAGGTGCAGGAAGAAGGGCGCGCCGATGACCGCGGTGATGACGCCGACTTTGAGTTCGAGCGCCGTCGAGATCATGCGCACGCCGATATCGGCGCCGAGCATCAACGCCGCCCCGCCGATCATGCTGGGCAGCAACAGGCGGCCCGGCCGATACCCGACCAGCGGCCGCACAAGGTGCGGAATGACCAGCCCGACGAAGCTGATGACGCCGGTGACCGCGACCGCGGCGCCGACACAGAAGGCCGTGCCGAGCACCGCGCGCAACTTCACCCACCGCATGTCGAAGCCGAGTGTCGCGGCGGTATCCTCGCCAAGGCTCATGGCTTCAAGCGCCGGCGCGACCGAGAACAGGAGGATCCAGCCGATCAGCATGGCGGGCAGCGCCATGAGCACATGATCGAGCGTACGGTCGGCGAAGGAGCCAAGGATCCAGAACACGATCTCCATGGCTGCATAGGGACTCGGCGCGAAGTTCAGGGCGAGCGAGGTCAGCGCCGAGGTCAGCGCGTTGATCGCCACCCCCGCAAGCACCAAGGTCAACGTGTCCTGCGCGCGGCCCCCGAGAAGAATGAGCAGCCCCGTGGCGATCAACGTGCCGGCCATACCGCCGACGGGGAGCAGGTACGATAATCCGCCGGCGCCAAAATAGAACACGGCGACGGCTCCGAGCGCCGCGGAACTCGACGCGCCCAGGAGCGCGGGCTCGGCGAGCGGATTGCGCAGGAGACCTTGGAGCACGGCGCCCGAAAGACCGAGCGATGCGCCGACCAGAAGCGCGAGCAGCGTGCGCGGCACGCGAACCTGGCTCATGATGAGCCAGGCGGTTTCGGGATCGCGCCGCCAGAGGCTGATGAGGTCCCCCAACCCGCCCGTGATCTCGCCGCGGCCGGTGATGACCGAAACAACCGTGAGCACGGCGACCAGGCCGGCGAGCCCGCCGACGACGAGGCCGAACGGCCGCTCGCGAAACGCAGAGGTTGCCACGGAGTCCGTCATGGTTCGGCTCCCAGCGCCGCGGCGAGGCGCTCGGCGGCCTCGGCGACCATGGGCGTGCCGCAGGTCAACAGGCGCCCTGGAATCGAGAGCGTCTTGCGCCGTCCGAGGCCGTGTTTGAGAGCCGGATGTTCCATGGTGGCGTTCGCGATCGAGGGAACGCCCGGTCGGTAGATGAGATAGATGATACGGTCGGGCCGGATGGCGAGCATGGTTTCCAGCGGCACTTGGCCATAGGCGCCGATGCCAAGGTCCGGCGCTTTGTTCACGAGACCGGTCAGCGACATGACTTCGTCAGCGAGGCCGGGCCGGCCGACGGTGAAACCATTGGCGTCGAAGATGATCGCCGAACCGTAGCGGCCGGCCGGCGCCGCAACCGCGGCGAGACGCTGGTCCATGTCGGCGAGCAGCTCCGCGGCGCGCTGTTCGGCGCCGAGCGCCGCGCCCAGCGCGGTCAGTGTCTCGCGAATACCGCCGATGGTCTCGGGGCTTTCGATTTCGAGCACCGGATAGCCCAACCGCCTGAGCATCGCCTTCGCGAAGCCCGTGGTGTAGCGGCCGGCCAGCACGAGATCGGGTTTAGCGGCGATCACTTCCTCGGCGAGACCGTGATTGATGGGAAGCCCCGCCGCGAGATCGGCGAGCGGGGATTCCGCGGGATCCGCGCCGAGAAAGCTAATGGAGGCGATGCGCTCTGGACCGGCCAGAAGCAACGCCATCTGATCGGTGCAGAGGTTCATCGAGACGATGCGCCGGGGTTCGGCGCGCGCCGCGCTCGCACCCGCAAGACATGCGAGTGTGAGCGCCGTGCATCGTATCCATGAACGGATCATGGGCAGAGCCTATCCTCCAAAGCGCACCTTCACACCCGCGTATGCGCCGATGCCCAGCGTGCCATATGTGTAGACTTCCTGATATCGCTGATCGAGCGCGTTCTCGACCCAGCCAAAGACCTGGATCGTGTCGGTGACATCGTAGGAGCCGGACACGGTCACGAGCGTAAAGTCGTCCATGCGCGCGACGCCCGACGGGATGGACGGAACGAACACAACATCCGTCATGGACCCGTTGTAGTCAGCGCTGACGCCGACTGAAGCGCGGTCTGCGAGAAAGCGATACGACGCCGAGACGCTCGCGATGTGTTTCGGGCGGCGGACTTCCTGGAACCCGAACTCATCCTCGGCTTCGGTGTAACCGTAGCTCGCGGCGACGGTGAGCTGCGGTACCGGCGTATAGCGCGCCGACAGTTCGAGGCCGCGCCGTGTGCTTTCGCCCCCGGCATTGCGCACCGTGAAGGGGAAAACGCTGAAGTCGTTGAGGATCTCGTCGCGGAAGTCGGCAGAGAAGTAGGTCGCGGACAGAAGCGCCGTTTCGCCGACGGCATAGTCGGCGCCCACGTCCCAGCCGTGCGAGCTTTCCGGCTTGAGGTTGGGGTTGCCGACGAAGCTGGTCGGATCGAAGCCAAACAACTCGAAGAACCCCGGCTTCGCGAAACCGGTGCCGTAGCTGGCGCGGAGCTTGAGGCCCTGGCCCGGAATCTGCCACGCCGCCGTCGCGCGATAGGTGGTTGCGTTGCGGAACAGATCGTTGTCGTCATGACGCAGCGCGCCCGAGACGAACAGCTGATTCGCGACGGCAAGGCGGTATTCGGCTACGTAGCCGACGTCCTGGGTGGACTTGCGTTGATTCTGAGGGCCGGGGAACGCGCTTTGATTCTCGAAATCCTCGTCCTTGTACTGGATGTAACCCGTCATGGTGTGACGCAAGGGGTCACCCTCTTCACCGATGAAGAGATTGGTTTGATACGAGAGATTGATGCGCCGGCCTTGAGCGCCGAAGGAGAAGGCTTTCATATCGAAGTTGCGCTTGCGCACATCGGTGACGGCCGCGGCAATCGTGTGATCCCACATGCCTTCCAGCAGCGAGAAGCGTCCGGCGATGCGGCCGTAGGCCGTCTTGGTGCGATGGGAATTGTCGGAATCGATCGCCGCGCCGTAGGTCGGTCCACCAAAATTCATGAAGTCCTGGATATCTTCTTCGCCGTAGGCCTGCGTGTAACGCGCGGCAAGCGAGAGATCGAAGACTTCATTCGGCGCGACGTGACCGCTCGCGTTGAAGGTGAAGTTCTGATGCCCATCCTTCTCGGCACCGCTCGCGGCCTGTGAAATCCCGTCGGTATCGAGCCACGATAAGGACGCGCCCAACGAATAGCCGTCGCCGCCGGCCGCGGCAGTTCCACTCAGCGCATAAGTACCGAACGATCCGCCTTGGGCGCTGACGGAGCCTTCCAACGGACCATGGCCTTCCCGCGTCATGATGTTGATCACACCGCCGATGGCCTGGCTGCCATAGAGCGCGCTTTGCGGCCCTCGCAGGACCTCGACGCGCGCGACGTCGTCCGTGAGAAGATTGGCGAAATCGAATTCATCGGCGGTCATGGGGTCGCCGACTTCGATGCCGTTGATGAGGACCAGCGTATGGTTGCCCTCGGCCCCGCGCATGCGAACTTGCGTCTGTGAGCCGCGCTGGCCCGAACGATTCACCGCGACGCCCGGGACTTCACGCAAGAGATCCGCCACCTCGAATCGCGGGCGCTGCGCGATGTCCTCGGCTGTCAGCACGTCGATCGCGCTTCCGACCGTCTTAAGCGGCACTAAAGTGCGGCTAGCCGTGACGACGATTTCGTCGAGGCCAGAAAGATCGGCCGCGCGCGCGGCGACCGGAGCGACCGACAGAACTGTCGATGAAAGAAAAAGAGAGAACGAACGCTTGTGACGAAGCGCGAGCATGACAAAACCCCTATGCGGACTCGTCACGCGCAGATACTGCGCGTGAACACGCCGGTTAAGACGATGACGGTGTGGGTTTTGCGAGACGCGCTTGCCCAATCCGTCGCGGATGCGAAACGCGCGTCACCGCGATCAGATTGGCCGCACCGCAGGAATTACCCCGTCCCACGGTATGGTGACGCTCGCGACGGTAGGTCTCCTGACTTCGCGGGTCGTCGCGGCCTGCTCGCCTTCCCAGATCCTTTTGCAAGGGCCCAGTGGCTTCGTTGAACAGGCTGCTCGCCGCTTACAGTTGCGGGGGCAGTTCCGGTGTTGCACCGGTATTCCCTTTTCGCCGCGGCGCGTTAACGCTGCGGCACCATCGCTGAACGAGGTGGTAAACCCAGCTCCTGCGCCTGTCAATTCAGGCGTTACCTGGGCTCGCCCAGGCCGATAGGCTTGGGCTTGATATTGGCCGGCGCGGGGTTCGGCGGCGGGTTTTCCGGCGGCTTGATGACGGGCGTGCGCGAGGCGCTCGCGGGCGGCGGCTCGATGATTTCGGTATCGCCCGTCGCAGGCGGCTTGAAAACGCTCGGGTCGTTGGTCGGGGTCGCGGGCGGCGCCGTACCGGGAGGCGTTTCGGGAACCGCCTTTGACGGCGCGGCGGCAGAGGCCGGCGGATCATTCGCTTGCGGCATTGAAGCCGCGCAAGCCGCGTTGCCGATCGCAAGAGCGATCACGGCGACGCCCGCGGCGAGTTTAACAGTGGTCTTCATGGCGCACCTCACATCAATCGCGCCCCCACACATGATGTATATGCGCCGATGATGGCTAAACCGTGCTTCTGGCAAGGAATCGGCGAGGCGGCTTGCTGTTACGGAACTTCGGTTGCAGGACCCCGTTGGTCTTTCAAATATCAAAGGACATTGCATGGCCACCGAAACGCCTGACGAGAAAGAGCGCCCGCGGGAACAACCGGAAGCGGACCCGGCGCCCGCGAAACCGGAAATCGACCCGAAACGCACGGTTCCCGATGAAGTGCATCCGCCGCGTGAGCCGCGTCCGGATACACAGCCGGAGCAGCAGCCGTATCCGGAGATTCAGCCGACACAGCCGCCGCCGATGCCCCAGCCGGGACAGCCGCAACAGCCCGTGGCTTAGCGCCCGCTATTTCCCGACGAGAAGCATCGAGTCCGGCCGGCCAAAAACTTGCTCGGGTAACGGCACGATGCGCAATTTGGCCGCTGTCCACGTCAGACAGGCGTAAAGCGCGACTTGATCGATCCCCCAGGCGAGCCGATCCGTCGCGGCGAAGTGCGCGATGTAAGCGGCGATCCGGCCGAAATAGTCGAGCACGCTAGGAGATACGCGGGCGCCGACATACCCGGCCGCGATCATACTGCGCGGCTGGGGCCGACCCGGCAGGATCCAGAACCCCACGTCATTCGCGTTCATCGCGCTAAACAGCGGCGCGATGTTTTTCGCCACGATGGTGTCGACATCCCAAAGCCACGCGATGCCCGCATGAGCGCGCAGGAATTCATAGAAACGGATGTAGCGGACCGCATGGTAATAGGCGCGCGCCGCTTCGCCGTTGCGGCCGCTGTCTTCCGCCGTGACCTGATAGATGTGCCCCGTGTAGGGTCTCAAGCGGGCCGATATCGCCGCGCCGGCCGCGCCGGCATCCATGATGTGCAGGGCGAGCTTCGCGCCGCCGCGCTGTGCGATGAACGAGCCCAACAATTTATCGCCGTAGAGTTCGAAGTAGCGGCGGTCGCAGGCAACCCACACGATCTGCTCGCAAGGCTCCGCTCTTTCGACGAGCGTCCGGACAGCGGGAAATTGACTGAACCCCCGGTCCGCCGCCGCGGGAAGGCCGGCGTGAAATGTCTTGTCGAACGTCGTGCAGGAGGTGAGATCTTCGACATTCTCGGCGCGTAGAATGGCGTAAATGCGCTCCGCACCGCCGAGATCCCCGAGACCGACATAGGACTCGGCGAGCGCGATGGCCATGTTGGTGCTGCCGGTGCGTTGAAGCGCGGCATCGGCCGCATCCCTGACAGCCTCCAATTCCTTGCGGGCGAAGGAGTAACCAAAATCCTTGAGGCTTGCGCCATGGGTCGCGGACAGCCCGTGCGCCTGCCGCCCGCGGCTTTCGGTGATGGCCGCGATCAGCGACAAGAGTTCCACGCGCAACTCGTCGCCCTCGGGTGTGCGCACCAATCGTTCTTCAAGCGCGGCGAGGGTTTCAGCCGGCCATTCCTGCGCAGCCGAGTGCGCGGCCGCAGCGAGAGCCTGCCCGGTCGTCTGGGCTATGCGTTGAATCGCCGCGTCGCGTGTCATTCGGGGCGCGGCTTCTCGAAGATCATGAGGTGCTGCCAGGGCAGCGTCGTACTGTTCACGCTGACGAACTTGAGGCCGAGCGGCTCGAGTTCCTTGCGCGCCTGTTCGACGGTCATTTTGTGCAGCGGCTTGATCGGCACGTTGGGGTCTTCGCCGCGATACTCCACGAGCGCCAGACGACCGCCGGGCTTCAAGGACCACACCATCGCCGTGGCCATTTCGCGCGGCAGCGCAAACTCGTGGTAGGCATCGACCAGCAACATCAAATCGACGGTGTTGGACGGCAGGCGCGGCGAAGCGATGCTGCCGTGTACCGGTTCAACGTTCCTGGTTTTGTTGGTTTTGATCCGTGCCCGAATGCGGTCGAGCATCTCCGGCTGCACGTCGACGGCGTAGACTTTGCCTTCGGGGACTTCGCCGGCAAGCCGGAACGTGAAATAGCCCGTGCCCGCGCCGATATCGGCGACGACGTCGGTCGGCTTTAGTTTGAGCAGGGGGATGAGACGCGCGGTGCCTTCCTCCTCGCCGCGCTCGCGCCGTTCCAGCCAATCTGCGCCTTCATGCCCCATGACGTAGGGGATATCGCGCCCCATGTAGGACTTGCCGATACCTTCGAGTGTGAGCGGCGTGTTGCGATAGCCGTCCTCGGCCGCGCTTGCCATTCCGGCAATAACGAGCAGTGTGGCGCATGCGGTCGCAAACTTGTGCATCCGGAGCCTCCCTCCTGGAGAGGACAGGATACTACGGGACCGCTGGTTCAGAAGCGGCCTTTTGGAGTGCGACACGATTGTCATGGAAGGCCGCTCCGCCGAAAGGCGCGATCTGGTCGGCGCCGGTCAGGGTGTTGATGCCCCTTCCGCCGACGTGGGCCGCGTTTGGCCATATGGATTCGGCGATGAGCACCCCACGGCGCACGCCGTCAAAGATGCGGGCATGGATGAGGACCGTGCCACGGGTGTTCGTGAGCTTCACCAGATCGCCATTCGCGACGCCGTAAAGCTCCGCATCGACGGGGTGGATCATGACCTCCGGCCGCTTTTCCTTGGCCTTGGAGGTCGGCGTTTCGGTGAAGGTGGAGTTGAGGAAGTTGCGCGACGGGCTGGTGGCCAAGCGGAACGGGTGCTCCTCGGTGGCGGTTTCGATGGCGCCCCAATGATCCGGGAACGCAGGGAGATCGCGCCACGGCCCCATCGCGCCGTTGTTGGGCGTGGGGACCTTCGTCCAGTCGGGCTTCAAATGAAATTTGCCGTCCTGATGGGCAAAACCTTTCAGATAGTGCGCGTCCTCGAACGGGGGCTGCGCGTCGATATGCGTCTCACGCTCGAGCACATCGAGGCCCTGCCAGCCTGAAATTTTCAGGGTTTCGTCGATGATTTCGCGCGGCGTCATGGCGAAGCCGCGATGTTCAGCGCCGACGCGCCGCGCGAGGTCACAAATGACGTCGTGGTTCGAGCGGCATTCCCCCGGCGCATCGACCAGCTTCGGGCCCATCTGGAAGTATTGGTGCCCGCCGCCGGAATAGAGGTCGTCGTGTTCCATGAACATGGTGGCCGGGATGACGATATCGGCCATACGCGCGGTCTCGGTCATGAACTGCTCATGCACGCAGACAAAAAGGTCGTCGCGCGCGAAGCCCTTCTTCACGAGGTCCTGCTCGGGCGCAACGGTCACGGGATTGGTGTTCTGGATCAACAGCGCCTTCACCGGGCCGCCGTGATAGAGCGCTTCCGCATCGCCCGTCAGCACGCGGCCGATCTGCGATTGATCGAGACGCCGCACCGATGCATCCACGGCCTCATGCGCTTCGATGAGATGCTTGTTCCAGTGATAGATGGCGGTGTTGATGTGAAAGGCCCCGCCGCCTTCGTATTTCCACGCGCCGGTGACGGCCGCAATGCAGGAAGCGGCATGCATATTCACCGCGCCGTTGCGCTGGCGGGCGAAGCCGTAGCCGAGGCGGAAATAAGTACGCTTGTTCTCGCCGACCAGTTTGGCGAAGGCTTCGATCTCCTCGACCGAGAGCCCGGTGATCGCTGCGGCCCAGGCGGGACCGCGCGTCTTGAGGTGCGCTTCGAGTTCCTTCGGATGATCGGTGTACTGATGGAGATAGTCCCAGTCCGCGTGTCCGTCGCGGAACAACACATGCATCACCGCGCAGGCCAGGGCGCCGTCGGTGCCCGGCTTCACCAGAAGCGCCATATCGGCCTGCTTCATGGTGGGGTTCATATAGATGTCGACCGCGACCAGTTTCGCGCCGCGTTCCTTGCGCGCGCGGGCGACGTGGGTCATCACGTTGACCTGGGTGTGCACCGGATTGGTGCCCCAGATCACGATGCAGTCGGAAACGCCCATCTCGCGCGGGTCGGGACCGGCGAGTTTACCCGCGCCGGCGACGAACCCGGCGTAGGCGCTGGCGGTGCAGATGGTGGAGTACTGGCCCGAATAGCGTTTGACGTGGCGCAGGCGGTTGATGCCGTCGCGCATCACGTATCCCATCGTTCCCGCGTAGTAGTACGGCCACACGGATTGCGCGCCGAAGTCGCGTTCGGCTTCGACGAATTTACGCGCGACGGTCTCCATCGCTTCGTCCCAGGAAATTCGCTCGAACTGGCCGGAGCCTTTCGGCCCGACGCGCTTCATCGGGTAGAGCAGCCGGTCCGGGTGATGGATGCGCTCGGCATAGCGTGCGACCTTCGCGCAGACGACACCGGCGGTGTATTTGTTGCTCTCGGCGCCGTGGACGCGGCCAATCTTCGCGCCTTCAATCACCTCGACATCGAGGGAGCAGGCGGACGGACAATCGTGGGGGCAGACCGACGGGCGGCGCTCGATTTTCAAAGCTTTATTCATGAGGCCATGATGGGCGAGACGCCCCAAAATTGAAAGGCTGCGGGGGTTATCAATTCATCTGCCGTGCCTATATCATAGGGAGACGACCCGGGAGCCATATGAAGGACGCAACCCACCCCTGCCGCGAACCCCATCGTTTAGCCATGGCGGACCAGAGCCGGAACGCCGGGCGCACGCGCCTGGTGCTGATCCTTACCGTGATCATGATGGCGGCGGAGATCGCCGCCGGGTCGATTTTCGGGTCAATGGCCCTACTGGCCGACGGATGGCACATGTCGACCCATGCGGCGGTGCTGGCCGTCGCGGTCTTCGCCTATTCCTACGCCCGACGCCACGCCGCGAATGCCGCCTACACCTTCGGCACGGGCAAGGTTGGCGACCTCGCGGCTTTCACCAGCGCTATTCTGCTCGGCGTCGTCGCCCTCATCATGGCCTATGAGTCCGCCGAACGCCTCGCGAACCCCGTGAACATCGCGTTCAGCGAAGCGATCGTAGTCGCGGTGATCGGGCTGATCGTGAACCTCGTAAGCGCCTGGCTGCTGAAAGACGACCACCCACACGCGCATGACCACTCACCAGATCACGGCCACGATCATGAAGAGCATGCGCATGAAGAGCATGCGCATCATCACGCTGAGCATCACGCGCATAAGCGAGATCATAATCGCGAGGCGGCCTATGCCCATGTATTGGCCGACGCGTTGACCTCCGTATTCGCCATCGTCGCGCTGACCGCGGGATTATTCTGGGGATTGAACTGGATGGACCCTGCGATGGGCGTCGTGGGCGCAGCCGTCATCGCGAGGTGGTCATGGTTGCTGATGAAGTCGTCAGGGCGCGTGCTTCTCGATGCGACCCCAACGGCTGCCACGGAGAGAGCCGTCCGCAAGGCGATCGAGAGCGATGGAGACGTCGAGATCGCCGACCTACACGTTTGGCGAATAGCTCCAGGCCAACTCGCGGCGGTCTTGACCGTCGTTACACGGACGCCCAAACCCGCCGCGTACTACAAGGCGCGACTCGCCGGGATCACCGGGCTTAGCCATACAACAGTGGAAGTCGAAGCGGCTTAAGGGCCGCGCTCGAGGGTGACGTCGTTCGGATCGTGATCGATCACGGTCGGATGACCCTGCTGCGGTGAAGGGCCGCGCCGCTGGTACTGCGCATTACGCAGGTCCACGGTGGTCCATTGGACCATGCCGCGTTTACGCAGCACCCAGAATAGGACCAGCACTACGGGAATGAAGATGAGCGCAACGACGGCCGCATAAAAGAACAGCAGCACCAAGCCGATCAGCGCGGCCGCCAGAGCGGCGAGACGGAAAAGAAGCCCCAACATTCCTCTGACGTAGGATGACCTCCGCCCACAATCAAGGCCTGTTACACAGGCCTTACGCCAAGGCCTTTTCGTACATCCGGTAAGTTTTATAAACCCGTCCGCCAATATCCTCGATGGAATGGCGGGTCTGACTGTTGTTCTCGAGCACCCAGCTCATTTCGCACACCGGCATGCGCAGCTTCAGCGACATGTCGCGCACGCGCCCGACCGTGAGCAGCGCCAGGACCGAGCCCATGGGTTTATTCTTGAACTCCGGCAGCACGCCCATGAACGGCACGCGCGTTCCAGAAGTAAAAGTGCGACGGGTGAGAAGACGCCAGGCGAGCTTCGCCCAACCCGTCGGCCACAGGCGGCCCTTGAGGTCGCCGATCATCTCGTTGAGATCGGGCAACGCGACGCACATGGCCTTGGGTTCGCCGTCGATGGTGGCGAAGGCCACAAGTTCGGGCACCAGGAGCGGCTTCATCTCGGACGCCATGTAAGCGACGTCGGCGTCGGTGAGCGGAATGAAGCCCCAATTGTCGGCCCAGGCGGCGTTGAAGATGCGCACGATGGTGGCGATTTCTTCATCGAAACGGCTGGTGTCCAGCGGCCGCACCGCGAGACGCTTGTCACGCTCGAGCGCGCGATTCAGCCACTTGATCTGTTTGAACGGCAGACCCGTGTCCATGGGCGTCAGGTACGCCAGCATGTCGATATTCTTGGTGAAGCCCGCCTTCTCCACCAGCGCACCGTAGTACGGCTGAGCGTGCCCCATGACCATGCGCGGCGGACAATTGAAGCCGTCGATCAAGAGGCCGGATTCTTCATTGATATTGAAGCTGAAGGGGCCGAGGCAGCGGCGCATACCGCGATCCTTCAGCCACTGGCCGGCGGCGGCGAACAGGCCGTCCGCAATAGCTTGATCGTCGATGCTTTCGAAAAAGCCGAAGAAACCGGTGTCGTCCTTACGCAGCTCAAGATGCGTCTTGTCGACTTGCGCGGAGATGCGCCCGACAAGCTTACCGTTCTGTTCGGCGATCCAGTAGGCGGCCTCGCCGTGCTTGAACCAAGGGTTCTTCGTCTCGTTGAAGCGCATGCGCTCCATGAAATCGAGCGGCGCGATCCAATGCGGATCGTGGCCTTGGGTATGGTGCGGCACTTCGAGAAAGCGGCCGAGTTCGCGGCGGCCCGCGACGCGGCGAATGGTCAAAGCTTGAGACATGCGCCGGGCCCCCTGCCCTGCAGGTCAGCTGGCGGCGGCGGTGGAACTCGCTTCGCGCTTACGCTGGGTGGGATTGGTGTTGTACGGCCAGTTAGGAGTCAGGCGAGCCACGTACGGATAGGTTTTCGCGACATCTTCCGTGTAGCCGAGATTGAAGACCGTCGGCGAACGCGGCATGTCCTTGGCGCCTTCATAGAACGTGCCGAGGCGGCGGTCCCACCACAAGTTCGTGATGCCGTAGTTGCCGTTCTCGTTGTGGAAGTGGTGCGCCATGTGGAACTTCTTCATCTTACGCACCCATTCCCACTTGGGCTGATAACCCAGGTGCTGAATGCAGTGGAAGTATTCGTAGACGCAGGTCTGGATCACGCCGCCGCACAAGGCCGCGAGAGCGCCGTACCAGCCGGCGAGCAGATAGCCGACCGGCATGGTCGCGAGGGCAACGGTCGGCAGCGTGGTGTAGAGCGCGCCGAACAGCACTTTAAGATTATTGGGATCGCTGTGATGATCGTAATGGATGCGTTTCCACACGCCGGCGGTCAGCGGCGAGCGCCACATATGCTTACTGTGCAGCACATAGCGGTGCAGCACGTACCAGACGACCGGATAGAGGAAGAACGCGACCAGGATGGACGCGAGCACGCCGAGGAAGGGCGCGCGGCCTTCGATCACCGCCGTAAGGGCGATACCGCCGGTGGTCAGCGCGACCACGATATAGGCGGCGATGGCATAATACTGGAAATAAGCCACCGTGAGCTCGCGCAGGCCCATACGATCAAGGTGGAATTCCTTATCGCTCCAGAACCCGATCTTGAATGCCGGTGTGCTCAAAAAAGCCGCCTAAACCTTGAGGAATCTGAGCGCCTTATACCCCTGGATCAGGTCCGCGCGCCAGTATTCTCAAAGTTAAACACGATCCAGAAGCCCACGGTTGCGAAAAGGGCAATTGGCAGCCATGCGGCGACCGCAGGCGGCAGGGAGCCGAATTGACCCATAGCCAACAAGATGTTGTCGATGACCACGAACATGAAGCCAAAGGTGATGCCCCAGACCACGGCCATGACCGAGCTGCCCTGGCGGTGGTGGGCGAAAGCGGCGATGCCGGCCAGGAGGGGCATTAAGGCCAAAGCCAAGGGGCCGGCGATCTTCTGCTGAATCCAGGTGGAATAGAAATAGCCGGGCCGGGAGCCCATCGAGGCCTCACCGACGTATTCCTGAAGCGCATTGAGCGATAATTGATTGGGCGCCTGATTGGCGAACCGCGCGAAATGCTCCGGCCGCATGTTCGTTTCCCAGGCCACCGGCGTCTCGGGCGGTACGGTGCCACCCACGCGGCGCGGCTCGAACGTCGACCACTTGCCGTTTTCCCAGAGGGCCAAGCGAATACTGATGATGTCGAGCACCTCGGCATTGTCGCCAAGGCGGAAGAGGCGCAGATCGCGCAACACTTCACCGCCGCGCTGGATCTTGCCGACGCGGATGATGGTGTTGGCTTCGGTGAGCCAGCTGTTCTCGCCGGTCACCGGCTCTTCCACGGTCGATTTGAAGCCGTTGTCGCGCCATTGCTCGAGTTCGGTATTGGCGTTCACGACCACACGGTCGGAGAAAACAAAGAGCATTATGGCGAACGCGAGGCCCACGGCGGAAAGCCCGCCGACAAGGCTGAGCACGGACCGCCCGGCCGCGCGCATGGCGATGATTTCGCTGTTGGTGGCAAGAACCGCAAAGGCCGTGAGCGCGCCCAGAAGCGCGGCGAGCGGCGCAACGGTCTCGATCAGCGACGGCATGCGCAACACGACATAGCGGAACAACGACGCCGCCGGGGGACCGCCGCCTTCGAGGACGACGTTGGCCTGCGCGAGCAGATCGAGTGTTTGTAGGAAGACGACGAGGCCGAACAGAAGCGCGAGGAAGCGCACGACGAAAGACTTGATCAGATAACGGGAGAGCATCATGGGTGCGTCTCTTGTCCGTTAAGCCGGTTTGCGCTTGGCGCGGAACGGCGCGATCAGCTTGCCGATGAAGTCGCTCCACTGCGCTTCCATCTGCTGCACCGGCGGCGTGCCGGAGCGGCGGAAGGTGGCGATGAACAGGTAGGTGGTGCCGATCATGAACAGCACAAAGATGCCCCACAGTGCAAGGCCCGACGGCAATCCGGTCGCGCCCGTATAAGCCTCGGTGAACTCGAGCACCTTCTGGTAGCTCACAAGCAAGAGGATGCCGAGGATAAGACCGAAAGAACGGCTGGCGCGGCGCGTCATGATCCCCAGAGGCGCCGCGAGCATCGGCAGGAACAGCATGGAGAGCGAGAATACAAGGCGCCCGTGAAGCTCGGACGACACCGCGGAGGCGGGCAGAACCCTCTCGGGGCGCATATCGGGCGGCGGCGTCTGCTCGGCTTTATTGCCGGTGCGCCCTTCGCGGAGGTTCTGCAATTCGCCGCGCATGAGTTCGAACAAGGTGAGTTCGCGTTCGTCGCCCCCACGCTTACGGAACTGCGCGAGTTCGGCGAGGTTGAGCGGCCAGTCGAACACGCCCGTTTGCAAGGTGCCCGTGCCCTTGCTGGACGGATCCCATTCGGAGCGCGTCACATCGTACAGGCGCAAGGACACGATACCGTCTTGGACGCTGGTCAACAGTTGGCCGCGCTTCGCGGTCATGGTGATGATGCGGCCGTCCTCGGTTTCGCGGTGAGCGAAGACGCCGTAAAGGTCCCGGCCCGCACCGCGCGACTGCTCCACGCGCAAAGTGTAGCCGTTGGGAAGGTTCATAAAGATGCCTTCGCCAATCCCCTGCTGGATCACCCCCGAGGTGATATCGAACTCGATCACGCGCAGCGCATAGCGCCCGTAGGGGTTGAGGTAGCCGGCGAGCACGAGGTTGAAGACCATCATCACGGCCGCGAGCCCAATGGCGGGGCGGATGACGCGATCAACGCCGATGCCGCAGGAATTGATGGCGTCGAGTTCGGATTGCAGCGAGAGCTTGCGGAACGCGAGCAACACCCCAAGGAACAAGGCTACCGGCAGCGCGAGGCCGATGTAGTACGGGATGAGGTTGAAGAGCATCCGGAACACAACGAGGGTCGAGACCCCGTTGCCGACGGCGATGTCCAGGAGACGCATCAAGCGCTCCATGCACAAAATCACGAACGCGATGAACAGAATGATCACCACGGTCGGCACGATATTGCGCAGGACGTAACGGTCGATGGCTTTCATAGCCGCGGGCCAGTGAGATGCCGGCCACTCGGCCGAACGAAAAGAGCGTTAATAAGTATAAAATATCGACTTTTTTCAATCAAATAACTAATTTGCGCTCCGAATGACACACCGCGCCGCCGCCCGCGCCTTCACATATCGGTGCCGATGCGAGACCAGGCCTAGCGGTGGTGGCTGTCATGAAGGCGCAAAACGAGACATCCCCTTTCCACGACGATCGAACCCCGTGACCCTTGCCGTCATCACCAACCGCCTCAGCACGCATAACAAACGCGCGGGCAACTGGATCGATCCCCTGCTGGCGCGTGAGCAGGGTGTGCTGCACATCGCGCTGACCGACGTCGCGCAGACGGCGGCCGCCGTAGGCCGCTGCGCGGAAGCCGGCGCGCGCACGATCGTCGTCAATGGCGGCGACGGCACAGCGGGGCTGATCTTCGGCGCGCTGTTGAACGGAAGCCCCTACAAGGAGCCGCCGGCGGTCGCGCTTCTACCGGGCGGTAAAACCAACATGACCGCGGCCGCCTGGAGCCTTCGCGGCGGCGCGCCCGAAGCCTTGAAGCAAGTTCTTGCCTATCACCGTGAAGGCTCGCTTGAGGCCCACGCGACGCCGCGCGCGGTCATGAGCGTGCGCGACGGAGATATGGAACCGCGCTACGGCGCGTTCTTCGGCGCCGCCGACATCGTTGAAGGCATCCTGTTCTGCCGTAAGCACATCTACCCCCTCAAGATGCCTAACGCGGCCAGCCATAGCGCGGCCATTTCGCTGCTGCTGTGGAGGAGTCTCGTCGCGTCCGGCGACACAAAACCGATCCTGCTCAAGCAGAATGAAAAAGAGCTGCCCGGGGGGAAATTCTTCGTCTTCGCCGCAACCACGCTCGACCGGCTAATTCTGGGACTGCGCCCCGAGCCGCCGCCGGGCGCGGGCCCGCTGATGTATGTCAATGTCGAGCATAAGCCGATGGCGATCCTGCGCGCCCTTCCCGACGTGATACGGCGTAAACTTCGCCCCGGTAAGGGCCGCAATGTGGGCCGGGCCCACGATCTGTGCCTGACGTTCACCGGCGCCTATACCATCGACGGTGAAATGTACGAGGCGAGCGCCGACCGGAACCTGATCCTCGATTCACGCGACATCCTGCGGTTCATTCAACTGCCGACATGAGCACGCTGACAGACATCATCGCCGCGGAGTCCGCCAAGCCCGTCTTTCCGGCCGCGCGGGCTTTCGCGGACGAACTGCGCGCCCGTTACGGCGACTCAACGGCGGCGGTGATCTTCTACGGGTCGTGCCTGCGCGCGCAGACGGACAACGGCCTGATCCTCGACTTCTATGTCGTCGTCGACCGACTAGGCGCCGCGCTCAAAAACCCTATCAGCGCGGCGGGGGCGCGGCTTCTGCCGCCGAATGTCTACTATCACGAGATGCCGTACGAGGACCGCAAGCTGCGGGCCAAAGTCGCGGTGCTGAGCGTCGCTCAGTTCTTGCGCGGCACAGGCCCGGATGCGTTCACGTCGGCGCTGTGGGCGCGCTTCGCGCAGCCCGCGGCCATCGTGTATGCGCGCAATGCGGAGATCGAGCGGCGCATGATCGGCGCCCTTGCCGCAGCCGTTGAGACGACCGCGGCGCGCGCGGCGGCGCTCTTCACCGCGCCCTTCACGGCGCGCGATCTGTGGGTACGCGCCTTCAAGGAAACCTATGCCGCCGAGCTTCGGCCCGAGAGCGCGGGCAAGAGCATCGAACTCATTGAACGCGATCTCGTCCGTTATGAAGCGGTCACAGCGGCTTTGTTCGAACAGAACGCCGAGACCGGGCGTTATCCGGCCCCGGGCGATGAGAAGACCCGCGACAGCGCGCTGGCCACATGGAGGCTCCGCCGTCTGGCGGGGAAGACGCTGAACGCCGCGCGGCTGATCAAAGCGGCATTCACGTTCAGCGGCGGCCTCGATTACGCGGTAGCGAAGATCGAGCGACACTCAGGTGTAAAAATTGAACTGACGGAAAAAGAAAAGCGGACCCCGCTCATCACGGGAGTCCGCCTCTTCTTCAAGGTCAGAAACCGTGGCGGCCTAAATTAGGCGCGCGCGGCGACTTTCTGCGTGTCCGTATCGATCAGGCCAAGCTTCGTCGCGACTTCAGCAAAAATACCGATGACGCGATCGAGCTGCTCTTCCGTATGCGCGGCGCAGATGCTGGCGCGCAGCAGGCAGTAGCCGAACGGCGTTGCCGGCGGCAGCGCGAGGTTCACATACACACCGGCTTCGATCAGGCCGCGCCAGAAGGCGACGGCCGTCACCGGATCCGGCGCTACGACAGCAACGACCGGGCTGACGTCGGAGGCGATTTTGAGGCCGAGGGCCGACAAACCGCGGTGCAGCTGTTCGGAGTTGCGTACGATGCGTTTGCGCAGCACGCCGCCGTTCTTGATGATCTCAAGATTGACGGTCGCCGAGGCCACCACGGACGGCGGCAGCGAGGCTGTGAAGATGTAGGCGCGCGTGACGAGACGCAGAGTGTCGAACTTCGGATGGTTGGAGACGCAAAAACCGCCGACCGTGCCCACCGACTTCGAGAACGTACCCACGATGAAGTCGACATCGTCTTCAACACCCGCTTCTTCCGGCACGCCGCGGCCGTAACGGCCGCACACGCCCATGGAGTGCGCTTCATCGGAGAGCAGGTAGACGTTTTCGTACTTACGTTTCACGGCCGCGAATTCGGCCATCGGCGCCTTGTCGCCAAGCATCGAATAGATGCCTTCGACGACGATCAGCTTGTTGCCCGGCTTGTCGGCAAGACGCGCGAGACGCTTATCGAGATCGGCGGCGTCGTTGTGCTTAAAGCGGATGACCTGCGCCGAGGAGCCGCGCACGCCGTCGTAGATCGAGGCATGGCAATCGGCATCCATCAGGATGAAGTCTTCCGGGCCCATCAACGTCGACAGGATGCCCATGTTGGCGAGGAAGCCGGTCGAGAACACCATCGCGTGCTTCTTGTCGAAGAACGAGCAAAGCGCGGTCTCGAGGTCCTTGTGGCCGTAGTACGTGCCGTTCGCCATGCGGCTGCCGGTGGTGCCGGTGCCGCACGCGTCGAGCGCGTCATGCGCGGCCTTCAGCGCTTCCGGCTGGAAGGTGAGGCCGAGATAATTATTAGTGCCAACGAGAATGGTGCGGCGGCCGCCGATCATCGCTTCGGTCTGTGACAGAACTTCGTCCATCACGACGTTGAACGGATTGATGCCGTCGCCGAAGATCGCATCGCGCTGCGCCATCAACGGCGCCCAGCGGTCAAACAAGTCAGCCATGTACGTCCCCTTTACAATCGAACCGACGCGAACGTTTAGCGTCCGTCGTCTTTGAGAATCTTATCGATCGCCAGCGCCAGGTCTTTCACGGTGGCCACATCCGGCAGGATGTTGAGCGGCACCGAGATGTCGAAGTCGTCCTCTACGACCGCGACGAATTCCATGACGACCAGTGAGTCGAAGTTCAGGTCCTCGGTAAATCGCGTTTCAGGCTTTAGTTCGGTCCCGGTCTTATTGAAGCCCGCCAGGATCTTCACCAGGGTCGCCAGGGTGTCAGGCGATGGCTCGGCAGAGGCGTTCATGACCATTGTTTCCCAGCGCTCTTAATGAGCGTCTTGTTCAAAAAACCTTCGCAGTTGCGAAAAGTTGTGGGGGAACAAGGCTTCTGTGACAAATCAATCTCGCCGTTACTTTGTTAACAGCCCCCGTGAGGCATACCAGCTGACGGCATCTTTAAACCCAAGGTCGATATTCCACTCTGGATTATATCCTGGAAGTTCCGTGATTTCGGCGGCCCAGTTGGGGTGCAGAAGCTCGGGCACCTTGCTCCAGGACAGCACCGAGGCCCGGCCGATGACGCTGGCGGTCAGGCTGGCGAGCGCCCCGGCGGCATAAAGGACGGGGGCCGGGACCGCGATCAGTCGGGGGGTGGTGCGCAAGGCGCTGCCGGCCGCCTCGGCAATCTCCTCCCAGGTATAACCGCCGGTCCGACCGTCATCGAATTCGACCGGCTCCGGGGGCGGCGTCTCGACCGCGAGGGCGGCGATGACCGCCGCGGCCACATCGGCCCCATGAACCAACGACGTCCGGGCCCGGTCGACCATCGGGCGCAGCACGAAGCCGCGCGCCGCCATCTGGAAAATGCGCAAGGTCTCGAGATCGCCGGGTCCATAGACCGCAGGCGGACGCAAAATGACCGTGGGGAGTTTACCGGCGAAGGCGCGCAGGACTTGTTCGCCCGCGCGCTTACTGGCGGCGTAGGGTGACAAACGCGGCTCGCGCGCGGCCAGCGACGAAAGATGCACGAAACGCGGCGGCACGCTTTCGTTCGACGCGATTTCGGCAAGAAGGCGCGTCGCATCGGCGTTGACAGCGAAAAACTCGTCGCGGCTGGTCGCGCGTATGGCGCCCGCGCCGTGCACGACGGCGACCGCGCCTTTCACGAGCGACTTGAGCGCCGTCTCATCACTGAGCGAACCCAGCACCCAGGAGATGCTGTCGTCCTCGAATTGTTCAGGCTTTGGAAGCCGGCGCGCGAGCGCGCGCACCGTGTAGCCTTCCTCGATCAACGCTCTCACCACGTGCCGGCCGATGAAGCCGGTCGCACCCGTCACCGCGACGACGGGGCCCGCAGTGTGCTGATCACGAGGCAACGGGCGAGCTCATGTCGATGGGAAGTATATCGCCGGCTTCGAACATCTTCTTGGCGCGGCCGCGGGCGAGTTTGCCCGAGGTGGTCTTGGGCAGGCTGCGCGCCGGAACGAGCACGACATCGCAAAGGATCCCGACGGCGTCCTGGACCTTCGCGCGCACATCGGCGTGCAGCTTCTGGCGGTCTTCGATGCTGGAGGCGCGGCACTGGACAAGCACCGTGGGCCGGTCGCTGCCATCGGCGTTCGGCAGGATGATCGCGGCGCTGTCGCCGGAGCGAAGGCCTTCGATATGCTCGACGCTCCACTCGATATCCTGCGGCCACACATTGCGGCCGTTGATGATAATCAAGTCCTTAGCGCGGCCGACGATGACGAGTTCCTCGCCGATCCAGTAGGCAAGATCGCCGGTGTCGAGCCAGCCGTCGATGAGCGCGGCTTGCGTGGCTTCCTCGTCGTTGAAATAGCCCTGCATGACGCTGGGGCCTTGCACGAAGATACGGCCGACTTGGCGTTCACCAAGCACCTTGCCCGCTTCGTCGCGGATTTCGCCGCGGTGTTCGGGAAGCACTTTGCCGCAGGAGACAAACGTACGTGCGTCGGGCGCATTGGCCTGCGTCGGCACGGCGCGGTGCGCTTCGAGCGCTTCCTTGTCGACGTGATCGAGCAGCATGCCGGTGCCCGCGTCGGCGAAACTGACGGCGAGCACGCACTCGGCCAATCCATAGCTGGCGCAGAAGGCCTTTTCCGAGAATCCATACGGACGGAACGCTTCGGCAAAAGCCTGCATGACATTCGGTTTGATCATCTCGCCGCCGATGCCGGCGACGCGCCACTTGGACAGATCGAACCCAAGCGAACCCTCTGCCATGGTCGAGACGCGGCGCGCACAAAGTTCATAGCCGAACGACGGCGCGTAGGAGACGGTGCCGCCGTTGTCGCTGATCAGCTTCAGCCACGTGAGTGGGCGACGGGCGAAATCTTCCGTTGGGATGTAGTCCATCGACGTCTGACTGGTGAGCGCGCCGAGCATGAAGCCGACGAGGCCCATATCGTGGAAGAACGGCAGCCAGGACGTGCCGCGGTCGCCTTCGCCGTTACGCACCCCATACCGTGTCATCGCGCGGCAGTTCGCCATGAGGCTGGCGTGCGTGACCATCACACCGGTGGGAAAGCGTGTCGAGCCGGAGCTGTACTGGATGTAGGAGAGCTCACCGGTCTTGGCCTTCGGCAGAAACGCGGCCGGAGCGGCGCGCCCGTACACGTCGGCCGCCGTTCCGATCAACATCAGCGCGAGACCGACCGCGGATTCTTCTACGAGGGGCAGGAATTCCGCCGGGCCGACGGCCATGCGCGCGCCCGAGGAGCGCAACTGACCTTTGATCTGTTCGATATAGGCTTCGCGACGGCCAAAGGCCGTGGGCAATGGCATCGGGACAGGGATCGCGCCCGCGTATTGGCAAGCGAAGAACATAGCGAGGAAATCCGGGTGGGTCGCGGCCAGGAGGGCGACGCGGTCGCCCGGCGCGATGCCCATGCCCACCAGCCGGCGGCCAAGGTCCTCGGCGCGGCATTGTAGGTCGCGGTACGGGAGGACGACCTCCAGGGCCCCGCGCGCGGAGTAGAAGTTCATCCCGGTTTCGCTTTGAGCGGCGTAGTCCAAGGAGTCGGCCAGGGTCTCGAAATCCGCGAGGCGGCGACGGAAGCCGGGGGAGTCCGAGGGCGTGGGACGAAGCGACGAAGTGTCGGAAATGCTGGCTGATGTGCTCATTTGGCGTTCTCTTCGCCCTAACCCGGCAGACGGTCAATTCACCGAATGTTACAATTATTGCAACATCCTTGATCGTTCGGATAACAAGGCCGTGGGCGCGAGGCTTTCACAGAGGTGTGATTCCTTGCGGGTTTAGACCAGTTTGTATCATCTATCTAAGATGCGTTCGTTTCCGAGGAGACTGCCAAATGGATAAGAAGACTCTCGCCGTTGCCGTTGCCGGCGCCGTGGCCATAGCCGGCCAGCTCGCGCCCGCCAGCGGCGCGGATGCCAGCAAGGGCAAGGAGAAGTGCTTCGGGGTGGCGGTCGCCGGGGAGAACGGCTGCGCGGCCGCCGACGGCAGCCACGGGTGCGGCGGTCTATCGACTGTCGATTACAGCGGCAAGGAGTGGGTCCTGGTCGAAGGCGGGTCCTGCAACAAGATGGGCGGCAAGCTCGAAGCCTTCGACGGTATCGGCAAGCCGCCGGCCAAATCACCGGCCGCGACGACCGACAAAAAGAAGTGAGCCTCGCGCGCGCCTGCGGGATCGGTCTCCGGTCGGCGCATCTTTCTCAAATCGCCAGTGAAACGCCGGACGCGCCGCGCACGGCGCCGTGGCTTGAGATCCATGCCGAAAATTTCATGTGTGACGGCGGTCCGCGTCTGGCGATGCTGGACGCCATCGCCGCGCGCTATCCGATCAGCTGCCACAGCGTCGCCTTGTCGCTAGGCTCGGCGCAGGGACTGGATCAGGAGCATCTCGCGCGGGTGAAAGCGCTGATCGCGCGCATCAAACCTACCTTTGTCTCCGACCACCTGTCGTGGAGCGCGGTCGACGGCGTGCATCTCAACGACCTTTTGCCGCTTCCCTATACGGAAGCGACGCTGGATATCGTCGCCACAAACGTCTCGCGCGCTCAAGATGCGTTCGACCGTCGGATCTTGGTGGAGAACCCGTCGCGCTACCTCGGCTTCGCCGACTCAACCATGGACGAGCCGGATTTCCTGAAACGCCTGGTGGCGCGCACCGGCTGCGGCCTGCTGCTGGATCTGAACAACATCCATGTGAGCGCGGTGAACGTTGGCGTCAGCACCGCCGACTACCTGGCCCGCATCCCGGCGCAGATGGTTGAGGAGATTCACCTGGCCGGCTTCGCGCGAAGCGCCGAACATCCTGATCTCCTGATCGACACCCACAGCCGGCCCGTGGCCGATGAAGTGTGGGCCTTGTACGAAGCCACCATCGCGCTCATGGGCCCGCGCGCGACCCTGATCGAGTGGGATACGGACGTTCCCACCCTTCCCGTGCTCACCGCCGAGATGCGGCGCGCCCAAGACCTACTGACGCCATGAGCCTCCTGGACTTGCAACGGCGCTTTCAACGAGCGCTGGACGGTGATACCGGCGCGATCGAGGGTTTGGCGCCGGACGCGGCGCGGCGGGTCGCCATTCATAGAGCGACCATCGAAGTTGGTTTGAACCAAACGCTTTTGAACGCGTTCCCGGTGCTGGCGCGCATCGTCGGCGCGCCGACGTTCAAGAGCCTTGCCGCGGGATATATCAACGGCGCGCCGCCGCGCCATCCGGTGCTGTCGACTTATGGCCGGGGCTTTCCCGCCTATGTCGCGGCGCAGCCGATCGCGGCAAGCTTGCCTTATCTTCATGACGTCGCGCGGCTCGAATGGGCGCGCCAGGACGCTTATCTCGCCGCGGATGCGCCGCTGCTGGACGCCGGCGCCCTCGACACGACTGATGCGGAGACGTTGAGCACGCTGCAGCTGTGCGCGCACCCGGCCGTGCGGGTGATCAGCTCGCCCTTCCCGATCCACCATATCTGGCGGGTAAATCAAGCCGACGTGGCGACCGACGATATCCCCGCCGTCGACATGAAAGTCGCCGAGCATGTGATCGTGACGCGGCCGGCATTTGAAGTCGTCACGCGGGCCATCAGCCTTGCCGATGCGACATTGGTGCGGGCCGTCACAGGCGGCGCGAACCTGGGCGCGGCCGTGGAAGCCGCCTTCGCACTCGGCCCCGATTTCGACGTTACACAGGCCCTCGCCGGCCATTTCGCGCACGGAACGTTCCGCGCGCTTTTGTAATCAGCCGCGGACGTCGAAGCCGGTACGGGCGAGCAACGT
>JBFWVA010000001.1:266187-729840 GCA_050246995.1 Rhodospirillaceae bacterium
ATCGCGCAGCGCCGCGTTTAGCTTGGAATCCAGCACAAGGCGCTGGATGGCCGCGGCTTCCTGGAGACGCGCCTTTTCGGTGCGCGCATCGGGCGCGATTTTCTGAACGGTGTTGAGGGTCGCGGCGAGATTGCGGATCTGCGCTTCGATGGCGCCGCGCGATTCGGCATCAGCGTTCGGATCGAACATGGCGAGCAGGAACAGGAATTTCTGTTTGCCGGAGGTGAGTTTGTCGCGCACGCCCTCCTGGGCCTTCTTGATACCACCGGCGCCGCCGAAATTGGCCAAACGCGCCCAGCGTTCCGTCAGGCCGAACGCCATGTAGCGGCCCCCGAGTACGCCGCGGTCGGAGATGGCGCGCTTCAGGAGTTCTTCGAAGAAAGCCTTGTCGGCGGCCGGATCCTCGCTGTTGGTGAGGCGCACGGGGCTGCCCAGATCGCGCTCGATACGTTCAAACAGAACCGCTTTCGAGCGTGGCAGGAGATCGGCGACAAAAAGTGCGTTCAGGAGTTCAAGCAACTCCTCGGCGGCGAACTTGGTCGGCTTGCACTTGCCTTCGATGAGATCGAGCATGCGCATGACGGCGTCCCGAGATGCTTGGACACGCCGATGACATCCTTGATGACCGTCTTCGCGACGAAGATGTCGGCCATCATTTCATCGATCATGGCGCGGGCGCGTTCGTCCTTCTGGGTCTTGGCCATGGGCAAAAGCTGGGCCATCTTGCCGAGCCAGCCCTGCCAGTTCACAGAAGTGCGCACAAAGGCGACATTCGCCATGTAAGCGCGCTCTTCCTTGTCGGTGAACTTCGCGTCGATGTTGGCGAGCAGTTCGTCGAGGGTCGAGTTCTTGAGTTCCGGAAGCTGCTTGGTGTCCGCCTCGCGCGCGCGCGCGGCGATGCGATCAACGGCTTCGTAAATGACGTCCTTGCGCTTGCGGGCATCGCCGCCGGTCGCGCGGGTATGCAAGCTCGCGATCTTGTCGACCGCGGAAGGAACCATGCTGTCCAAATTCAGCATGCGCTTGAGATTCTTGTGGCTGTGCAACAGCTCGAGAGGCGTCATCTCATGCTTCTCGAGATACTTCGAGAAGATGCGCGCCATCGTGTTGCGGGCCGCGGTTTGATAGAAGTCCGTCACCTGTTCGCACAGAGGGGCTTCTTCGACCGGCGTGATCGTGAAGTCCTCGTCCTCCTCGATCTCCTTCATTTGCTTGAAGATCTCGGACTCGCGCGTATTGGTCTCGGAGAACTTGGTCTCCTTCACGATGCGCACACCGGCGCAGTTCTTCTGAAGAAGAAGTTCCTGCGCTTTACGGCGCGCAGTTTCCTCGCTGGGCAGCACCTCGCTGATGGCCCACCGACCTTCTCGATATACCTGCACTTCAAATGAAGCGCGGCCAAGGAATGCCATTCTGGTCGTCCCTCGAACCCAATCCCCTTCAGGACTAGGCTCCTATAACCTACGGTGTCAGCCGGCGCGCAGGCACACCTGAGTGCACCTCCGTTCTGGCACGCCGATTGCCGGCTCGCGGTTCCCCATCCCCCACGGACGGTTCCCTTATGAGAGGGTGTAACAAATTAATTAACAACCCGCAAAACGGGTTTTTCGTCTGTTACCCGAGAGTGATGTGCCGGAAACGTTCGCGCAGCTTGGTTTTCAGGATTTTTCCGGTGGGGCCGATCGGCAGCGCCTCGACGCATTCAAGTGCGTCGGGCAGCCACCACTTCGGCAAGCGGGTGGCCAAATAGGCATTGATATCGGCCAGAGTCGGCGCTTCGCCGCGCGGTACACAGACAAGCAACGGACGTTCGAGCCAGCGGGCATGGGGAACGCCGATTACGGCGGCTTGGGCAACCTGAGGGTGTCCCAAGGCGGCATTTTCAAGCATCGACGAGCTGATCCATTCACCACCTGATTTGATGACATCTTTCGCACGGTCGGTGATCTCCAAGTAACCGTCGGGATCGAGGGTGCCGATGTCGCCGGTATCGAACCAACCGTCCGGTGTTAGCGGTGAATGGTCTTCCTTGAAATACGACTTGATGATCCAGGGCCCGCGCACCTGGATGTGGCCCTGCGCCAGGCCATCATTGGGCAATACGCGGCCTTCGCCGTCGGCGATGCGAATCTGAACGCCGTAGACGCCGACGCCCTGTTTCAGCTTCTGCCGGACCTGCCGATCGCGCGGGCCGGTTTTGAATTTTCTCTTCGGCCGATTGATGACGCCGATGGGCGTCGTTTCGGTCATGCCCCAGGCGTGACAGACCTCGACGCGGAATTCGTCCTCGAACGCGCGAATCATCGCCTCGGACACGGCGGCGCCGCCGACCACGACACGCTCGAGCGCCTCGGGTTTACGACCGCGCACGCGCATTTCCGCGATAAGGCCCTGCCACACGGTGGGCACACCCAGCGCACAGGTGACGACTTCCTCGTCCATTAGGCGGAACAGGCGCGGCCCGTCGAAAGCGGGCCCGCCGAACACAAGCGGCGCGCCCATAAGCGGCGCGGCGTGCGGAATGCCCCAAGCGTTCACATGGAACATCGGCACCACAGGCATGAGCACGTCGGCCGCGCTCACCAGGCCGTTGGACGCGGCAGCGAAGGAGTGCAGGACCAACGCGCGGTGACTGTAGAGAACGCCCTTGGGCAAGCCGGTGGTGCCTGATGTGTAACACAGAGCGGCGGCGGTGTTTTCGTCGAACTCCGGCCATGGGAATCCGAGATCTTCGCGCGCGAGCATCGTGTCGTAGGCGAGGAGATCGCCGAAGCGCTCGTCGGTCGGCGCGTGCGCCGCATCGGAGAGCGCGATAACCCGCTCCAGCGTCGGCACGCCCGCGACCAAGGCGGCGGCATGTTCGGCGAAACAGGTGTCGAAGAACAAGACGCGGTCCTCGGCGTGACTGAGGAGATAGCACAGCTGGTCGGCCGGAAGGCGCGGGTTCACGGTGTGGCAGATGGCGCCAATGCCGGCGACGGCGAAATAGAGATCGAGGTGCCGCCAGGTGTTGAGCGCGAGGGTCGCCACGCGGTCGCCGGGCTTGATGCCCAAACGGACCAGGGCATGGGCGAGACGCTGCACGCGCTCATAGGTCTCGGCATAGGTGGTGCGGTGCACCGCGCCTTCGACGCTGAAGGTCACGATGGTGGAATCAGCATGGTGGGTCGCCGCGTGCTGTAACAGCGGCAGGACCAGGAGCGGTCGGTCCATCATCTGGCCGGCAAGAAGCATCGAATCCCCCCCAACGGGATGAAGTGTACTAACTCGCGCGAAAAATTAACCAAAAATATGGAACTCCGGCGGACAATCCGAGGATGCGACCTCTAGGACCGCAGTTACAAATGGCGAACCTCGCATCCCATCGACTTGGTAACAGCGCACGCGCTTTCGTGGCGGTGTTGGCGTTGTGCGTGGGCGTTGCGTCCTGCGGCGAGGACGGCAAACGCGAGGTCCGCGAATTGCGCACGCAGGTGCAGCAGGCCTACGGCACGAAGAATTTCAAGAAGGGCCTCGAGCTTTCGCAAAAGGGCTTGGCGGCCGCGCGCGCCGCACTCGGCGATAAAGCGCCGGACACGTTGTACTTCGTGCAGGCGATCTCCGAAAACACGATGGCCACCGGAAACATGCGCGCCACGATCGCGGCGATCAAGCAAGAGATCGACATGCGCGCCGCCGCCGGTCAGGACGAGAAGAAACTTCAGCCGCGCCGCACGCTGCTGATCAAAATCGCCGAAGAGTCCGACGACAAACTCACCGCCGTCGAGCAGGCGATCGAAGTGTCGCGCGGCATCGATATGAAACGCGGCCGGGACCCGCAGCCGGTCTATCGGACGCCGACCAATTATCCGGTCGAGATGTATCAGCAGAAGATCGAGGGCGACGTCGATATCGCGTACAGCCTGGACCAGAATGGAGCCGTCACCGAGGCGCGCGTCGCGTCGGCGACGCCCGCGCGTGTTTTCGATCAAGCGGCGCTGGAGAGCTTCAAACAATGGCGCTTCACGCCAATGCTGGATTCGAACGGTCGCCCGATCTCGGCCTCGGGCTTCAAGTTCACGTTGGCGTTCCGGTTAGCGCGTCAATAATCAGCGCGCTTGCGTCAGGCACACTGTCGCAACACCCACGACTTTCTCCATGACGGCGGGCGGCGGTTGACCGCCGCTTGTCATGGCTTGGTGATAGATTTCCATTTCCTGGCGGGTGAGCTGCTTCTGCGTTTCGGTGACGAGACAGGAACACAGCTTCTGTTGATCGCCCGCGACACCGGCGCCGCTTTGCGCGAGGAAGCCGGTGCAGATCTCCTGCAAGGGATCCTTCGCGGTTTGGGCAAACGCGCTGCCGCTCGCGAGAAGCGCCAACAACATTAGAGTTTTGGTCATACGCGAGCCCCCGCTGCAAGACGGGGAGCGTAGCGCAGGCGTAGCGTAAGGAGAAGGCGGCTTAGGCCGCTTGAGCCTCGGACTGCGTCAGCACCATGTAGAGGCCGTCGGCGGTTTCGGCGCCGCGCAGCTTGTCGCACATGGAAGAATCGCGCAGCAGGCGCGAGACGCGGGCGAGCGCCTTCAAGTGATCGGCCCCCGCGCCTTCCGGCGCCAGCAGGAGGAAGATCAGATCGACGGGCTGCTCGTCGATGGAATCGAATTCCACCGGACGGTCGAGACGGGCAAAAACACCGTAAAGGCGTTTGAAGTCGGAAAGTTTGCCGTGCGGGATGGCAATACCGCTGCCAACGCCGGTCGAACCAAGACGTTCGCGTTCCAAGAGAGTTTCGAAGATCTTGCGGTCGTTGACCCCGGTGATCTTGGACGCACACCGCGCCAGTTCCTGGAGCAGCTGCTTCTTGTTCGCAGCCTTCAAATCCGCGACCACGGCCTCGGGCTGTAGCAAATCTCTAATTTCCATAACACGCCTTTACATCACACCCACGGCTCTCTTCCGGCGGGGTGTGGAAGTTCAAACGAATAAAATCGCCATACGACGGGGACGAACGGATTTGCTCTAGTTTTGTTCTTGTCTTTCTTATGCCGGGCTTCACAGAACCCTAGGACGCCTTTTGCGCTTTCAGTGGCGCGGCCGCCGGCCAACCCCCCGGGCGGCCCTAAAAAAGTCGCGGAACATATGCCCCCGCTCCCCGGCAAGTCAAGAATTGTCAGCCTTAAATTTGGTCAATGGTTAACGGAGCGAGATGCCCAGTGACTTGTCTCGCCGGCGCTGCACGGAAGACGGAATATTAAGTGAATCCCGATACTTAGCGACTGTACGGCGCGCGACCTCGACGCCGTCGGAGCGGAGGATCTCGACGATGCGATCGTCAGACAGGACGTCGCTGGCCGCCTCGGCGTCGATCAAGACCTTAATGCGGTGACGAACGGCCTCGGCCGAATGGGCCTCGGCGCCGCTGGCCGACGGGAGACTTTGGGTGAAGAAGTATTTCAACTCAAAGATGCCGCGCGGGGTGGACATGTACTTGTTGGTCGTAACGCGGCTGACCGTGCTCTCGTGCATTTCGATCACATCGGCGACATCGCGCAGGATCAGCGGGCGCAGATACGTGACCCCGCGGCGGAAGAACTCCTCCTGCTGTGTCACGAGTTCGCTGGCGACCTTGAGGATAGTCTCGGCGCGCTGGTGCAGCGCCTTCACGAGCCAGTTCGCGGACTGAAGCTTCTCGGCCAGGAACGCCTTGTCCGCTTTGCTGGCGGTTGTCTTGGTGATGTCGGCGATATATTTGCGGTTCACGAGAACACGCGGCAGCGTGTCCGAATTGAGCTCCACGCGCCAACCGCCGTCGGGGCGCGCCGACATGATCACATCGGGGATCACCGCGTTGCTTGTGGTGCGCTCGAAGCGCAAGGCGGGTTTGGGATCGAGGGCGCGCACCTCGGCGATCATATCCTGCAGATCCTCGAGCGAGATGCCGCAGACGGCCTGAAGCTTCTTGAGATCGCGCGCGGCGAGCAGTTCCAGATTTTCGATGAAAGCGGCCATCGCCGGGTCGTAGCGGTTGCGATCCTCGAGTTGCAGGCGAAGGCATTCCTTCAAATCGCGCGCGAAGATGCCCGTGGGATCGAAGCGCTGCATGAGACCAAGGATACGCGCGATCATCTCGGGCGGGACGCCAAGCTGATCGGCCGCGTCCTCGGTGGAAAGGCGGAGATAACCGCTCTCGTCCAACTGATCGATCAGGTACATGCCGACGAAGCGGTCCTTGGCGTCCCCACAGGCGAAGTTAAGCTGCTGAATGAGATGACTGCGCAGGTCCGGAACGTCGGCAATGATGCCTTCAAGATCGGGCCGCTCACCGTCACCGCCACCCGCGCCCCAATTCTCCGCGTTCGCCGTATCCATGGGCGTACGCGTGTCGTCGCTCAAACCTGATTCATTGTCCGCGACGGCCACTTCAACATCGAGCGGCGCTTCGTTCTGCCCGTCGAGAGAGTCCACCACCGAGAGCCCCTCGTCCCGGCGGTCGTCGGCATTGCCGGCGCTTTCGTCGAGCGCGGTGGTCTCGGGCGCGTCGTCCGTCTCGAGCAGCGGGTTGGATTCCAGCTCCTGCTCGATGTACTCGCTGAGCTCAAGCGCGGACAACTGCAGCAGTTTGATCGCCTGCTGCAACTGGGGCGTGATGACGAGACTTTGGGTCTGCCTGAGGTCTAGCCGCGGCGAAAGCGCCATGTTCTTTACGTCACCTCGCTTTACAGACTGAAACGCTCTCCGAGGTAAACGCGCCGCACGCCTTCGTGTGCGACGATCTCTGACGGGCGGCCTTCCATCAGCACGGTGCCTTCATGAAGGATGTAGGCGCGGTCAATGATGTCGAGGGTCTCGCGCACGTTGTGATCGGTGATGAGCACGCCGAGGCCGCGGTCCTTGAGGTGAGAGACCATCTCGCGGATTTCGCCCACCGCGATGGGATCGATGCCCGCGAGCGGTTCGTCGAGCAGGATGAAACTGGGGCGGGACGCAAGCGCGCGCGCGATCTCGCAACGGCGGCGTTCGCCGCCCGACAGCGCGAGCGCCGGACTGCGGCGCAAATGTTCGATGGAAAATTCGCTGAGCAGCGCTTCGACCAATGCGTCTTGGGCGGCTTTGTCGCGCTCGACCACCTCGGCCACCGCGCGGATATTGCCCTCGACCGACATGCCGCGGAAAATCGAGGCTTCCTGCGGCAGATAACCGATGCCGAGCCGCGCGCGCCGGTACATTGGCAACGGGGTGATGTCCTGGCCGTCGAGATAGATGCGGCCCTTGTCGGGCGTGATGAGGCCGGTGACGCAATAGAACGACGTGGTCTTGCCGGCGCCGTTGGGGCCGAGCAGTCCAACCGCCTCGCCGCGCTGAACACTAAGGTTCACGTCGCGGAGGACAGGGCGGCTCTTGAAGGTTTTCGCCAGCCCGCGCACGGCGATGCCTTGCGCGGGAACGCTGTTGTCGGACGGGGCGGGCGTCACGCGCACGGGCGCCGTATCGGGCGTCATGGTTTAGCTTTCACGGCCGTGGCCGGTTCGGGAGGACGGGAGCTGGGCGCGATCAACGCGCTGACGCGCGTGTTCTCGCGGGTGCCGGTCTGGCCGGCTTCCTTGGCGCTACCGTACACAGCGCTCCTGCCCCCTTTGATATTGACGACTGCGAATCCGCCGCTGAGGACATTCTTGTCCTGCGTGAGCTTGACGTTGCCGTCGAGGGTCACGACCCCGGTCTGGATATTGTACGTCGCGCGTTCACCGCGCGCGGTTTCGCGCGGCGTTTCAACGCGCACGTTGCCGAAGCCCTGCATGTAGGTGATATCGCCGCGTCCACGCGCCGCGCTCGCGACGCCCTTTGAAGCGGCGTTGCCCGGCTCGTCACGGAAGAATGCCACGAGCTTGTCGGCGAACACGCGGCGCTTTTCGCTATCCTCGGCGACGGCATTGCCTTCGGCCACGGCGACGCGTTCGCTGGCCCAATACTGGAGCGCCTTCTGCGCGCTGACAGTTCCGTCGGCATTGGCGAGGCGCACCTGATCGCCTTCAAGCACGAGCACGCCTTTGTCGAAATCGTAGATCGCCGACGCACCGGTCGCGGTTTCTTCGGCCGAGCGCATGGTGACATTGCCGACGGCGAATACGCGGTAGACCTCTTCGCCGCCGCCATCCCCGGTACGGTAGTAGGCGATGAGTTCATCGCCGACGATGCTGACCTCGCCTTGGGTGGCCTTGGCGTTGCCGCGCGCGATCACGCGCTTGTTGTCCTGCTGGACCTCGATGCCGCGCTCGGCGTCGACCACGATCGGCTGATCGGAATTCTTAGGCAGGAACGAAAGCGACTGCGCCGCTGCGGGCGAAGCGAAGCCGGCGAAGAGCGCGGCAAGGAGAATGAAACGCGGGCTCATCGCGGAGCTCCGGCAGGTTTCGCGGCCTCGGCCGGCTTCTCGGTCTTTACGGCCGCCTTACTGTTCAGCACGAGCCGTGACTTTCCATTGAATTGTACATTGCGTCCGCGATCCAAAAGATTGAAGCCTTCCTGGGCTTCCATAGTGCCCAGCGGCCCTTCGCCGGTCACCGGCTCCTTGCCGGTCGCCGTGCCTTCGTCGAGATTGACGAGCGCCGAGCTGGTTTTGAAGCGATAGCCGTTCTCCTCGCCGACGTCGACGTTGCCGGAGAGATCGAGCTTCTTGTCTTCGCGGTTATACAGACCCGCATTGGCCTTCGCGGACAGGAATTTTCCGTCCTTGAGACTGATTTCCGCCGACGGCCCGTTGAGCTCGATGGTTTCTTGGTTCTCGGGGCGCTGGCGCACGCCGTTCGCAAGCACCGAGTAAGGCTGTCCCTCGTCGTCGGTGCCGAAATACCGCGCGTTGGTCATGCTGAGATTGTTGTCATCGCTCGGCGCGTCACTGATCTCGGTATCGATACGGTAGCGGTCGGCGTCGCGGCGCAGCTGCGGGAGCAGGATGACGAGGAGAAGCAAGAAGCCCGCCGCCGACGGCAGGGCGATCTTCATCAAAGCGACGAACCGGCTGTACTGCGCAACGTCCTGCGCGACCGATGTTTCGCGCGGAGTCCAGGCCGAAAAGCGTTCCGGTTCGTGTTTGGCGTCGGTCATGCCACGCCCGCCCTCAAGACATCATGCATGCGCAGGATGCCGACCGGCTTGTTGTCGTCCACGACAAAGACCGAGGTGATTTTCCACTCGTTCATGCGCCGCAGCGCTTCGGCCGCGAGCATATTGCGCGCCGTGAATTTCGGCGTACGCGTCATGACGTCGGAAGCTTTCAGGGCGAACAGGTTGCCACCGATGTGGCGGCGTAAATCGCCGTCGGTGACGATGCCGATAAGATGGCCGTCCTTGTCGGTCACGCCGGCCACGCCGAAAGTCTTCTGTGTCATGATCAGCACGACTTCCGACATCGGCGCGTCCGCGAACACGAGGGGAAGCTCGGAGCCCGCGTGCATGAGGTCTTCGACCTTGAACAGCTTGCGGCCCAGATGGCCGCCCGGGTGGAACACCTTGTAGTCGTCGGCGGTGAAGCCGCGGCGTTCAAGCAAAGCGACAGCCAACGCGTCACCCAAGGCCAGGGTCAGCGTGGTGGAAGTCGTCGGCGCTTCGACGATGGCGCAGGCCTCGCCGACCGGCGGCAGCGCGAGCACGACGTCGGCGCCCTGCGCGAGGGTAGATTTCGGACGGCTGGTGATGGCGAGCAGCGGAATGCCGAAGCGGCGCGTATATGCGACGAGATCGCGCAGCTCACCCGCTTCGCCGGAATTGGAAATGGCGATGACCGCATCGCCCGGGGCGATCATGCCCATGTCGCCATGGCTGGCTTCGCCGGCATGCACAAAAAAGGCCGGCGTTCCGGTGGAGGCCATGGTCGCGGCGATCTTGCGTCCGACATGACCGCTTTTGCCCACGCCGGAAACGATCACGCGCCCGGTGACCTTGGAAAGGATATCGAGGCCAGAGGTAAAGGCGTCGCCGAGGTTCTGCGCGAGCGCGTCCAAGCCCATGCGCGCATGTTCAAGAACACGGCGCGCCGAGGCCAGATCCGCGGCCTGCGAAGTGCTGGGTGACGCTGTCTTAGATGAAGTAACTGCCATTCGCCGAAATCGCCTGCTTTTTGCGCCGGCGCCCCCATAACGCTTTAATGTGGCTGGATGTGGGCCCGACCGGCGCCCTTGTCAAAGAACCCTTTGCAAGAACGCGCGAAAGTATCGCCCGGGCGTCAAAAGGGGTCAACGGCACGATTGTTGCAAGGGGCATACGCCGCGGCGAAGGACGACGGCGGAGACGGCTCGCCTAGTGGGCGAAAATGTCGTCCTCGGCCCAACCGGCGACATCGAGGGCCGCGCGGTCCGGCAGAAAGCCGAAACAAGCCGCGGCAAGGTGCGTGCGGTTTTCGCGCGCGAGCAGGCGGTCCATCTCGACCTTCAAGCGGTGCAGATGAAGGACGTCGGCCGCGGCGTAATCAATCTGTTCAGCGCTCAAGGTCACGGCGCCCCAGTCGGAGGTCTGCTGCTGCTTCGAGATCTCGACCCCGAGCAGTTCCTTACACAGGTCCTTGAGGCCGTGCTTGTCGGTGTTTGTGCGCACCAGGCGCGAGGCCGTGCGCGTGCAGTAAATCGGCGCGCAGCGCACCCCAAGATGCTTGGCGATCATGGCGAGATCGAAGCGAGCAAAGTGAAAGATCTTCAGCAGCTTCGGGTCGGCAAGAACCGCCGCAAGCCGCTCGGCCCGCTGGCCGGGCACCATTTGAACAAGATGGGCGTGACCGTCGCCGCCCGAGAGCTGGACAACGCACAGACGGTCGCGATCGATGCGCAGACCCATGGTCTCGCTGTCGACGGCGATGCTGTCTTTAAAGGTGACGTTGGCAGGCAGATCGCCGCGGTGCAGGTAGTTCGTCACGGGTGCCGCCCTTATTCGCCGCTTAGGAGACCGCGGAAAAGCCGCGGATCTCAAAAGATGGTGCCCAGGAAAGGACTCGAACCTTCACGTCCTTGCGGACACTGGCACCTGAAGCCAGCGCGTCTACCAATTCCACCACCTGGGCATTTGTGCCGCCGCCCTGAACTTCGAGCGCCGGGGGTAGTGAACAGGGCGAGACGGATACAGGGCCACCCGCCCCTTGTCAATGCAAGCGAGGGGCGGGCAAGCGCTTTTGCCGAAACAGGATTTCCTATTAAATCCCGGGGCGTTGACGAAGCCGCCGCACCGCCCGACAGCGCCGCGCGGAGCGGTTGCCTCCCTTCCGGTTCTATGTCACTGAAAGGTTCTCCGGACCAAGAACGGTTAGAAATCCGGGAGTGGGGATATGGCAGACAAGCTTATTACGGTTTTCGGCGGCTCCGGCTTCATCGGCAGCCATCTGGTGCGTCACCTCGCCGCGCAAGGCTGGCGCGTGCGTGTGGCCGTGCGCGACATCCGCAAGGCCTTGTTCCTGAAGCCATCGGGCGACCTCGGTCAGATTTCGCTCATCCCGGTCTCCATCACCGATCCGGCAAGTGTCGCCGCCGCCGTTCAGGGCGCGGATGCCGTCGTCAATCTGGTCGGTGTCCTTTACGAATCCAAGAAGCGCACCTTCGAAGCGATGCATGAAAAAGGCGCCGAGACCGTCGCGCGTGCTGCGATGGCCGCCGGTGTGCGCCGTCTGGTGCATCTGTCCGCGCTCGGCGCGAACGCGAGTTCGCCTTCCGCTTATGCCCGCAGCAAGGCCGCCGGTGAGCGCGCCGTTGCCGTCGCTTTCCCGTCCGCGACCATTATGCGTCCGTCGGTCGTTTTCGGCGCGGAAGACGGGTTCTTCAACCGGTTTGGCGCTATCGCGCAGAAGATGCCGGTGCTGCCGTATTTCACCGACGCCATTCCGCTCACGCCGGGCGGCGGCGGTTCCCGCTTCCAACCGGTCTATGTGAGCGACGTCGTCGCCGCCATCGCTGCGGCGGTGAACGATCCGCGTCACCTGGGCAAGACTTATGAACTGGTGGGCCCGCGCGTTTACGAAATGCGCGCCATCCTCGATATAGTGAACCGCGAGACCATGCGCCGCCGGCCTATCATCGGCCTGCCGTATCTCGCGGCGGACATCCCGGCACGCATCTTCAACGTGCTGCGTACGCTGATCGAGAAGATCCCGCCGGTTTCGCTCGGCGCGCCGTTCCTTACGCCGGATCAAGTGGTGCTGCTGCGCCTCTGCAGTGTCGCGACCGGCGTATTGCCGGGCCTGGAAGCCTTCGGCATCGCGCCGACGGCCGCAGAAGTTGTGGTGCCGACATATCTGAAGCGGTTCCGCCCGATCCAGCAGACCAAGCGCCTGCGCCTGCAGCCGCGTAACGGCTAACACCAGCCGCTTAAACCGGCGTCTGCCAGACAATCACGAGGATCACCGCTCCGACGAGCAGACGGTAGATCGCGAACGGCGCGAAGCTGTGGCGCTTAAGCCATGCAATCATGATTGCGAGCGTGATGAGACCGGCGAAGAACGCCGCGCCGCCGATGCTCAGAAGCCACGGCTGCCACATCAGCCCGCCGCTCTTCGCCAGCGCCATGGCCTGAAGCACGCATGATCCCGCGAGCGCGGGCATGCCGAGCAGCAGCGAGAAGCGCGCGGCATCGACGCGCTCGTACCCGAGCGCGCGCGCGAATGTCATCGTGATGCTCGAACGGCTGACGCCGGGGACGAGGTAAGCGACCACCTGCGCGAGGGCGACGACGATCATATCGATATAGGACGCGTGCTCGAGCCGCTTAATGGTCATGCTCATGCGGTCGAGCACGAACAAAAAGGCGCCTCCGATGACGGCCGACCAACCAATGATCGTGGGCGTATACGCCGGAAAACTGAAATCCACGAAGGGGAGGGCAAAGACGATCGCAGCCACGGGAATGGTCGCGATAAGGAGTTGAATCGCCAAGCGCGCCCCGGGATCGCGCTTACCCTTGGCGGCGCGGACAAGACCAACCCCCATGTCCCAGAGATCGCTCCAGAAGTACGCCATCATGGACAGGAGGAGCCCGACGCTGAGGGCCAGATAAACGATGCCACCGAGCGGCGGCCAAGCGGTGATCGCTTCAATAAGGGTCTGATGGGCCGCGCCGCCCAACGGTGCGATGTGGGCGATGCCCAACACCACAACTACTATCAGTTGTGCAATTCCTGCCACGTCCCGCCCATCCCTACCCGCAACCCCTTTATATCACTAACCGATTCGCGACCATAGCGTCGCGTAACGGGCAAGTTGGTAATCATATGATTACTAAATTTGAATCGCGAGCATGGCGGACGAGCTGTCGATTCTGCCTATGCTAACTCCCGATTTAATTTAGGGCAGTACTGCTGACTTAATGCCAAGAATCTCGTGGCACTCCTGGGATTTGCCGCTTATGGTCCGCCCGAAACCGGTCCCCGGAGTGCGCCGCGGCCCGTTTTCGCCCCGAGACAATATGTGCTTCGGCGGCGCCGTTCAGGAACGGCGCATTCGAACCGCTTCTCAAGATGCAAAGGAAGCCGCGATGACGCGGAATATGCTGCAGTTCCTCCGTTTGGGTCAGGCGATGCCGTCGAAGCGCGCGGCGGATACGCGAAAAAAAGACTTCAACGAAATCTATGAGAAGTGGGCCGAGCCGGAAGCCGCCGACCAGTCGTCGCGCTGCGAACAATGCGGCATTCCATTTTGCCAGGTGCACTGCCCGGTTCAGAACAACATCCCCGATTGGCTCAAGCTGGTCGCCGAGGGTCGTCTGGAAGAGGCCTATGCGGTCTCGTCGTCCACCAACAACATGCCGGAAGTCTGCGGCCGCATCTGCCCGCAAGACCGCCTGTGCGAAGGCTCCTGCGTGCTCGAGCAGTCCAAGCACGGCGCGGTGACCATCGGCGCCGTCGAGAAGTACATCACCGACACCGCATGGGAACGCGGCTGGGTGAAGCCGGTGACGCCGGAGAAGGAACTCGAGCAGTCGGTCGGCATCATCGGCGCCGGCCCGGGCGGCCTCGCCGCCGCCGAGGAACTGCGCAAGCTGGGCTATCAGGTCACCGTGTACGATCGCTACGACCGCGCGGGCGGCCTGCTCATTTACGGCATCCCGGGCTTCAAGCTTGAAAAATATGTAGTGGAGCGCCGCGCGAAGCTGCTGGAACAGTCGGGCGTGAAGTTCGTGTTGGGCGTGAACATCGGCACCGACGTGAGCTTCGCGGACCTGCGCAAGAAACACAGCTCGATCCTGATCGCGACGGGCGTTTACAAGGCGCGCGCGCTCAGCGTTCCCGGCGTCGGCGCCAACGGCGTCTTCCCGGCCATGACGTATCTGACCGCGTCCAATAAGAAGGATCTGGGCGACAAGGTGCCGGACTACGACAACGGCAAACTGAACGCCAACGGCAAGAACGTCGTCGTCATCGGCGGCGGCGACACCGCCATGGATTGCGTGCGTACCGCGATCCGCCAAGGCGCCAAGTCGGTGAAGTGCCTGTACCGCCGCGACCGGGAGAACATGCCGGGCTCGCAGCGCGAAGTCGCCAACGCCATCGAGGAAGGCGTCGAGTTCCTGTGGCTCAGCGCGCCGGAAGCGGTGCTGCATGACGCCGACAACAAAGCGACCGGAGTTCGTGCTGTTCGTATGCGCCTCGGCACACCGGATACGTCGGGCCGCGCGAAGCCCGAAGAGATCGAAGGCTCGCAGTTCGTCGCACCGGCGGACATCGTGATCGAAGCGCTTGGCTTCGATCCGGAAGATTTGCCGGTGATGTTCGGCGAACCGGGCCTCGGGCTCACGCGCTGGGGCACGCTCAAAACCGACTTCCGCACCGCCATGACGACCATGGACGGCGTATTCGCCGCCGGCGACATCGTGCGCGGCGCGTCCCTCGTCGTGTGGGCGATCCGCGACGGCCGCGACGCCGCCGCGAGCATCCACCAGCATCTGCAAGGCGCCCGCACCTCGGCGCTCAACGAACTGCGCAAGGCTTCCTAAGATGAACGACATCACGCATATCGATCCGTACCAAGAAAACGGCGAAGAGTTCGTCCGCAATTACCAGGCCAATGTCGCGAAGCTCACGGCCGCGCACGCCTACAATCCGGAAGACGAGAAAGATTCCTGCGGCGTCGGCATGGTCGCCTCGATCGACGGCAAACCGCGCCGCGAAGTCGTCGAATCGGCCATCGAATGCTTGAAGGTGCTGTTCCACCGCGGCGCCGTCGATGCCGATGGAAAAACGGGTGACGGCGCGGGCATTCATCTCGAAATCCCGCAGGCCTTTTTCCGCGAGCATGTGAGCCGCACCGGCCACGTGATGCCGGAGAACGAGACACTCTGCGTCGGCATGGTGTTTCTGCCGAAATCCGACCTCGGCGCGCAGGAAGTCTGCCGCACGATCGTCGAGAGCGAAATGCTCAACGCCGGTTACTACATCTACGGCTGGCGCCAGGTGCCGGTCGATATTTCGATCATCGGCGAGAAGGCCAACGCCACCCGCCCTGAAATCGAACAGATAATGATCGCCAATCGCCGCGGGCTGACCGGGGACGATCTGGAGCGCAGCCTGTATCTCGTACGCCGGCGCATCGAGAAGCGGGTGATGGAAGATCACATCAACAGCTTCTACATCTGCTCCTTGTCCTCGCGTTCGATCATCTACAAGGGCATGTTCCTGGCCGAACAGCTGACGGCCTTTTATCCGGACCTGGTGGACGCGCGTTTCGTGTCCTCGTTCGCGATCTATCACCAGCGCTATTCGACCAACACCTTCCCGACCTGGCACCTCGCCCAACCGTTCCGCATGCTCGCGCACAACGGCGAGATCAACACACTGCTGGGCAACGTGAACTGGATGAAGGCGCATGAGTGCCGCCTGCATCACCCGTCGTTTGGCCCGCAGATCGAAGACCTGAAGCCGATCATCCAGCCGGGCGGCTCGGACTCGGCGACCCTCGACAACGTGTTCGAACTGCTGTGCCGCGCCGGCCGCAGCGCCCCGATGACGCGCTGCCTGCTGGTGCCGGAGAGCATCAGCCAAAACGCCGTGATGCCCGAGAGCCACCGCGACCTGTTCGGCTACTGCAACGCCGTCATGGAACCTTGGGACGGCCCCGGCGCCATGTGCGCCACCGACGGCCGTTGGGTGCTGGGTTACATGGACCGCAACGGTCTGCGCCCGATGCGCTACACGATCACCAAGGACGGCCTGCTCATCGTCGGCTCGGAAACGGGCATGGTGCGCGTGAACAATGCCGACGTCGTGGAAAAGGGCCGTGTCGGTCCGGGCCAGATGATCGGTATCGACCTCAAGGAAGGCCGGCTCTACCACGACAAGGAACTGAAGGACTCGCTCGCCGGTAAGCAGCCGTGGGGCCAGTGGATCAAGAACACCACGCACCTTGATTCGATCATCAAGTCGCCGAAGGCCGCGAAGTCGACGCTGACCCGCGAAGAGCTGTTGCGCCGTCAGTTCGCCTATGGCCAGACGCTGGAAGACCTGGAGTTGATCCTTCATCCGATGGCGCTGGACGGCAAGGAAGCCATCGGCTCGATGGGTGACGATAGCCCGCTCGCGGTCCTTTCGGACAACTACCGCGGCCTGCATCACTTCTTCCGCCAGAACTTCAGCCAGGTGACCAATCCGCCGATCGACTCATTGCGCGAAACCCGCGTGATGACGCTCAACACACGCCTCGGCAACCTCGGCAATATCCTCGACGAAGCCCCCGACCAGTGCGACCTCCTGCAGCTTTCGAGCCCAATGCTTACGACGGCGCAGTTCCAGGCCATGCGCAAGTATATGGACGACACGGCCGGTGATATCGACTGTACGTTCGACGCCGACGGTGGTGAGAACGCCATGCGCACCGCGCTGCAACGCATCCAGACGGAAGCCGAGGAAGCCGTGCGCGCCGGCAAGCGCCACGTCATCCTGTCGGACGAGAACGTCAGCGAGAAGCGCGTCGCCCTGCCGATGATCCTGGCGGCGGCGAGCGTCCATACGCACCTCATCCGTCAGAAGCTGCGCACGTTCACCTCGGTCAACGTCCGGTCGGGTGAAGCGCTTGATGTGCACTATTTTGCGGTGCTGATCGGCGTCGGCTCGACGACCGTGAACGCTTACCTCGCCGAAGAAGCGGTGGCGGACCGCCATCGCCGCGGTCTGTTCGGCGATCACTCGCTGGAAGACGTGCTGAAGCGCTATCAGAAGGCCATCGGCGACGGCCTGCTCAAGATCATGTCCAAGATGGGCATCTCGGTCATCAGCTCGTACCGCGGTGGTTACAATTTCGAATCCATCGGCCTCTCGCGTTCGTTGGTCGCGGAATTTTTCCCGGGCATGAGTTCGCGCATCTCGGGCCTCGGCCTTGCCGGGATCCAGAAGAAGGTGTTGGAGCAACACCAGCGCGCGTTCCGCACCAACGTCGTGAGCTTGCCGGTGGGTGGTTTCTACCGCTACCGCGCGCGTTCGGGCGAAGGTCATGGCCACGACGGCCGCCTGATCCACATCCTGCAGCAGGCCGTGGAGAAGGACGCCTACGTCACGTACCAGAAGTATGCGGAAGGCGTGCGCAAGCTGCCGCCACTCCACTTACGTGACCTGCTCGACTTCCGCCCGGTCACCAAGCCGATCGGCGCGGAGTTCGTGGAATCCACCACGGAGATCAGAAAGCGTTTCGTGACGCCGGGCATGTCCCTGGGCGCGCTTGGTCCTGAAGCGCACGGCACGCTGAACATCGCCATGAACCGGATCGGCGCAAAGTCTGACTCGGGTGAAGGCGGTGAAGTGCGCTCGCGCTACAAGCCGGCGCCGAACGGCGACAACGCCAACTCGGCCATCAAACAAATTGCGTCTGGACGCTTTGGTGTTACCGCGGAATATCTGAATCAGTGCCGCGAAATCGAGATCAAGGTGGCCCAGGGCGCGAAGCCCGGCGAAGGCGGGCAGTTGCCCGGCTTCAAGGTGACCGTCGAGATCGCGACCCTGCGCCATGCGACGCCGGGCGTGATGCTGATCTCGCCGCCGCCGCACCACGACATCTATTCCATCGAAGATCTGGCGCAGCTCATCTACGACCTGAAGCAGATCAATCCGAAGGCACGCGTATGCGTGAAGCTGGTGGCGCGCAGCGGCATCGGCACCATTGCCGCGGGTGTCGCAAAGGCCAACGCAGACGTGATCCTCATCTCCGGTCATTCCGGCGGTACGGGCGCGAGCCCGCAGACTTCGATCAAGTTCGCCGGCTTGCCGTGGGAAATGGGCTTGACCGAAGTGCACCAGGTGCTGACCCTCAACCGCCTGCGCCACCGTGTCGTGCTGCGTACCGACGGCGGAATCAAGACCGGCCGCGACGTGGTGATCGCCGCCATGATGGGCGCCGAAGAGTTCGGCGTCGGCACGGCCTCGCTGATCGCCATGGGCTGCATCATGGTCCGCCAGTGCCACTCCAACACCTGCCCTGTCGGCGTGTGCACGCAGAACCCGGAACTGCGCAAGAAGTTCACCGGCACGCCGGAAAAGGTCGTCAACCTGTTCAGCTTCCTGGCTGAAGAAGTGCGCGACATCCTCGCGAGCCTCGGCGTGAAGAGCCTGAACGAGATCATCGGGCGCACGGACTTGTTGCACCAGGTCAGCCGCGGCGCGGCGCACCTGGACGACCTCGACCTGAACCCGCTGCTCGTGCAGCCGGATTCCGGGGGTCTGCCGACGCGCAACATGACCAAGGGCCGCAACGAAGTCCCGGGCACCCTCGACGAGCAGATCATCGCGGACGCGAAGCCGTTGCTCGAAGACGGCGAGAAAATGCAGCTGACCTACAACGTGCGCAACGTTCAGCGCGCGGTGGGCACCAAGATCAGCCACATGATCGTGACCAAGTACGGCATGACGGGCCTTCAGTCGGGCCATCTGACCGTGCGCCTGCGCGGTTCATGCGGTCAGTCGCTGGGCGCCTTCGGCGTGCAGGGCTTGAAGCTTGAAGTGTGGGGTGATTCGAACGACTACGTCGGCAAGGGTCTTTCGGGCGCAACCATCGTGCTGCGTCCGACCACAGCGGCGACCTTCCGCTGGGCCGACAACACGATCATCGGCAACACGTGCCTTTACGGCGCAACATCGGGCAGATTATTCGCGGCCGGCCAGGCGGGCGAACGCTTCGGGGTGCGTAACTCCGGCGCGACGACCGTCATCGAAGGCTGCGGCTCCAACGCTTGCGAATATATGACGGGTGGCGTGGCGGTGATCCTCGGCAAGGTGGGCGCCAACTTCGGCGCCGGCATGACCGGCGGAATGGCCTTCGTGTACGACCGCGAAAAGCTGTTCGAGCACCGCGTCAACACCGACAACATCATCTACCAGCGCATCGAAGTCGGCCACTACGAGACGATGCTGCGCAATCTGGTGAAGGAACACCACAAGGAAACCAATTCGCCGTGGGCCGAAGAGCTCCTGGTGAACTGGGACCGCGAGGTGCGCAACTTCTGGCAGATCGTCCCGAAGGAAATGCTGACGCGCCTTGAAGTGCCGGTGACCCACGATGTCGCCGCGAAGCTGAAGGCGTAAAGTCCGCTTCCGACAAAGACAAAGGGCGCAAGCTTCGCAGCTTGCGCCCTTTTTGTTTGATCAACCGGCTTAATGCGCCTGCGGCTCGGCGAACTTCGCCGCGATCGCCGCGAACATCGCGCGCTGGCCGAGCGCTTCGCCGCCGGCGGGACGGCCGGGACGATCGCCGGGATTCCACGCATAGGTGTCGACATGCACCCACAGCGGCGCGGGTCCGTCCTTCGGCGTAACGAACTCTTTCAGGAACAGCGCGGCGGTGATGGCGCCCGCGAAGGGTGAATCGCCGGCGTTGTTCATGTCGGCGATCTTGCTGTCGATCATCTTGCGATAGGGTTTCCACAACGGCAGACGCCACCACGGATCGAAGGCCGTGCGCGACGCCTGCGCCAGCGCGGCGGCGAGGTCTTCATCGTCGGTGAACAGCGCGGGAAGCTCGGGCCCCAGGGCCGTGCGCGCCGCGCCGGTGAGGGTCGCGAAATCGACCAGCAACGCGGGTTTCTCGCCGATCGCTTCGGTGAGGGCGTCACCGAGCACGAGGCGGCCTTCGGCGTCGGTGTTGCCGATTTCGACCGTCGTGCCTTTGCGCGTGGCGAGCACATCGCCGGGACGGAAGGCGTTGCCCGCGACGGCATTTTCAACCGCCGGAATCAGAACGCGCAGGCGCACAGGGAGCTTCGCCGCCATGATCATATGCGCGAGGCCAAGCACGGTGGCGGCGCCGCCCATATCCTTCTTCATGAGCGCCATGGCGCTGGCGGGTTTCAGATCAAGTCCGCCGGTGTCGAAGCACACACCTTTGCCCACCAGCGTGACCTTCGGGGCCGAGGCGCGGCCCCATTTGATGTCGAGCAAGCGCGGCGCGCTGGAACTGGCGCGGCCGACCGCATGAATCATCGGATAATTCGCGCGCAAGAGCTCATCGCCCGTGGTGACGGTGAACGAGGCGTCATGCGCGGTCGCGAGATCGCGAGCGGCTTTCTCAAGATGATCCGGCAACATGTCGGCCGCCGGGGTGTTCACGAGATCGCGCGTGAGGCTGGCCGCTTCGGCCGCGAAGGTGACGTAAGCGCGATTACAGCCTTCAGGCCACACCAGCTTCGCGCGTTCGGAGATGGGTTCGGACTTGTAGCGCGCGAAGGCGTAGCCGCCGAGCGCCCAGGCTAGCGCGGCCCAGGTCGCGAAATCGGCCGGCGCGGCGCCGACGGTTTCAGCGAGCGCATATGTGCCCTTGGGAAGCGACTTCGCGAGACCGCCGGTGGCCCAGGGATCATCGCCGCGTCCGAGACCCAGCACGACCAGCGCGACTCGCCCGCTTTCATCCGGCACGACGGCGACGGACCCGGCATCCGGTTTGAAGTCGGTGGACGACAACCACGCGCGGACGCGCTCCGGCTGCTCGGCCCTCCAGGCCTCGAAACGATCGGCGGCGACGGCGGTGAGAGGGGTGGCCGGCACGCCGGCCTCGACAAGTAGAGAGAGGATGAATGTTTTCATGGCCGCGAGGCTAGCGAGATCAGCCCGCGATCACAAGACGCGCAGAATCAGGAGTGTTTATTCAATAAGGGCAATTGCAGGAGCGCTTTACGCGCGGGCGCGGCCGGTTTGTCCGGCGTGGCGGGCGGTGGATTGGCTTGGACGGCGCTGGGTTCCATGAGGCCGTTCTCGACGTAGTACTTGTCGGCGCCGCGCTGGACCGGCACGCCGATGTCGCGCGCCGCGAGCGCGCGGTCCATGAAACGGCCGCGGGGATGACCTTTCTGGAACAAGGGCGCATTGCGCTCATGCCAGATCGCACGAACGATGCCGTAGGCGAGATCGGCGCTCATGGTGTCGCGGCCCACGAGGACCGAGCCGACATCGAGGGTCGGAATCGCCGGATGATCGCCGTAGGTTTTCGCCGGGATCACGCCCTGACTGTAGTAGGGGAAAATCTTCGGCAGTTTTTCCGCGATCGGACCGTCAATAGGTACGAAAGAAATCGGCGTGCGGCTGGCGAGGTCTTCCAGCGCGAGCACGGGCGCGCCGCTGACCATGAACATGGCGTCGACCTCGCCCTTCTCCAGCGCGCCGGTGATGGCGGCGAAGTCGTAGGTGCGCATTTGGACGCTGTCCCATTTCACGCCGTAGGCGGAGAGGATCAGCTTGGCGGTGCCGGCGGTGGCCGAGGCTTCGCCGCCGATGGCGACCTTTTTGCCCTTGAGATCGGTGACCGCCTTGATGGGCGAGCCCTTTTTCACGACAAGGTGCACGTTGGAGGGATACAGGCGCGCGATCATGCGCAAGTTGCGCATCGGTTCTTGCCCCTGATAGGCCGACGTGCCGCGATAGGCCCAGGACAAGGTATCGGCCTGGGACAGCGCGAGTTCGAGATCACCGCGGCTGACGGCGCGCAGGTTCTCGGCCGGATCGATGGTGGTTTGCGCCACCGCGATCAAACCCGGAACGCCGCAGCTGCCGCCGCGATCGCATTCCCGCGAGCCTGGGGGATTGGAAATAGCGTTGGCGACAAGGCCGCCGAACGGGAAGTCCGTGGCGCCGGTAGGCCCCGCGCCGATGCGCATGACCTTCATGTCCTGGGCGTAGAGGGCCGCGGACATTGCACCGATGCCCAAAGCCGCGAGGCTGAGCACCAATAGGTGACGTTTTACGGCTTTGAACAGACTCACGGCGCAACCTGACTCTTATCGTCGGCGCGGAGTCCCAGTTCGCGGAAGTCCCCCGCGCGAATTTCCCTCGATAACACATCCAACGCTTGGGCGGCACGTTTCGTTGTCGAAAGGTGCAGAAATTTTCCGTGACGTGGCGTATGACCCACAAAGGTCCCATATTCGGCGTGCGCGAAGCACGCGCCGCCGCCGTTACTTTGAGGTCGCCCATGCTCGATATTCGCCAGATTCCAGTGCTTTCGGACAATTTCGTGTACCTGGTGCGCGAGCTCGCGAGCGGCGCAGTGGCGGTGGTGGACCCCGCGGTGTCCGAGCCGATCCTCGAAGAAGCGAAGCGGCTGGGCTGGAAGATCACCCATATCCTCAACACCCACCATCATCCCGACCATGTGGGCGGAAATATGGAGATCAAGGAGGCCACCGGCTGCGTGATCGTCGGTCCGGGGCACGATCCCGACCGGATTCCCGGCATGGATGTTCAGCTGAAAGACGGCGCGACCTATGACCTTGGGAAGGAAACGGCCCAGGTCTTCTTCGTGCCCGGGCACACCCGCGGGCATATCGCCTACTGGTTCAAGGACAGTGACGCGCTGTTCTGCGGGGATACGATGTTCTCGATCGGATGTGGGCGTCTGTTCGAGGGCACACCGCAAGAGATGTGGACGAGCCTTAAGCGCCTGCGCGCGCTACCGCCCGCAACGCGGATTTTCTGCGCCCACGAATATACCGAGAGCAATATCCGGTTCGCGGTGACGGTCGATCCGGAGAACGCGGCCTTGAGAAAACGCGAACATGACGTGAAGGCCCTGCGCGCGGCGGGAAAACCCTCGGTGCCGTCGCTGCTCGGGGAAGAACAGGCGGCCAATCCGTTCCTGCGCGCCGATGCGCCCGAGCTCGCGGCGGCGATTGGAATGGCGGGACGCGATCCGGTGGATGTGTTCGCCGAAGTGCGCCGCCGCAAGGACGTGTTTTAGTGCGCGCTGTTATTTCGCGTCCGGGTCAATCCGCAGTGTAGGGAGCGTGATGTTCCAGCGGATGGAGGCGAGCCTTAAGGTGAGGATCACGGCCGAACTGACGCTGCCGGCCATGCTCGGCTGGAAATCGAGCTGGCGCAGAACCACGTAGGCGATCAGGCCCGCGATACACGCCGTGACGTAGAGTTCCGATTTGCGGAAGATCAGCGGTATTTCCGCGGTGAGAACATCGCGGAGCAACCCGCCGGCGCATCCCGTGATCGCGCCCATCAAGATAATGATGAGTTCCGATTGGCCGCGCTCCTCGGCGATGCGCGCGCCGGCGATGGCGAAGAGCGCCAATCCGACAGCATCGGCGAGTTGAAGGGCCCGGTCGGGCGGGGTGAAGAACTTCACCCAGGCCCAGGTCGCCGCCGCCGCGCCCAGGCATACAAGGATGTGAGTGGAATCCACCATCCAGAAGACGGGCCGATCGAGCAGCACATCCCGGATCGTGCCGCCGCCGGTGGCGGTGACCATGGCGAGCACCGCGACGCCAATGGGGTCGAGGTGACGCCGGCCCGCCGCGAGCGCGCCGCTGCACGCGAACACGCCCACGCCGAGCAGGGTGAAGAGATAGAGAAGTTGCGTCGTATCGTGGAGCGGCGCTGACATGTCCTAAACGGCCGGCGCTAAAACCAAGCGGACGCCTAGTACATGTGCTGGCCGCCGTTGACCGAGATGGTCGAGCCGGTGATGAAGTCCGCATCGTCGGCGATCAGGAACATGACCGATCGGGCGATGTCTTCGGCGCGGCCGAGACGGCCGACTGGGATACGCGCGATGATCTTTTCCAGAACGGCCGGCGGCACCGCGCGCACCATGTCCGTATCCACATAGCCCGGCGCGATGGCGTTGACGGTGATGCCCTTGCCGGCGCCTTCCTGCGCTAAGGCTTTCGTAAAGCCGTGAATGCCCGACTTGGCGGCGGCGTAATTCACTTGGCCGTACTGGCCGGCCTGACCGTTGATCGAGCCGACGTTGACGATACGGCCAAAGGAACGTTCACGCATGCTGTCGATCACGAGGCGGCACATGTTGAAGCAGGATCCGAGGTTGGTATCGATGACCGATTCCCACTGCTTCGGGTCCATCTTGTGCAGCGTGCCGTCGCGCGTAATGCCGGCATTGTTGATGACGATGTCGATGGGGCCGAGATCCGCGACGATCTTTGCCACCCCTTCCTTACATGCGTCGAAATTGCTGACATCGAACTTGTAGGTCGGGATGCCGGTTTCGGTCGTGAAAGCTTTCGCGGCGCCGTCATCGCCGCCGTAGTTGGCGGCCACACGGTAGCCCGCTTTCGACAGAGCAACAGAGATCGCTTTACCAATGCCCCGGGTTCCCCCGGTCACCACAGCCACGCGCGCAGTCATGAATGAAATCCCCGTGTTGTTTCTCAGTTGATAATAGGGGAGCAAACGCGGCGCCGCCAAGGTAATGCTTGTGATGCGGCGCAACACAAATGCAAAGCCCCCCTCGCGCGCGGTCAATTGACATCGATACGCGACACCCGTATCCCCGCCTGCCCTGCAGGCGATCGCCATGACCACCGCTTCTTCTCGGCTGACATTCGGACAAGAAACGTCCGCCACGCTGCGGTTGGCCACGCCGCTGGCCGCCGCCGCCGTCGCACAGATGGGCATGGGGCTGACCGACACGATCCTGCTTGGAAGCCTGGGCCGGGACGCGCTGGCCGCCGGGGGCCTGGGCGCGGGCCTTTTCTTCACCACGACCGCCATCATGCAAGCCGCCATGACCGGGGTGGGCGTGCTGGTCGCCCATGCGCGCGGCGCCGGGGCCCACGATCAGGTTTCGCCCATTTTCCGGGCTGGAACGCTGCTCGCCCTGTTCGCCTCCGTGCCGGTGATGGCGCTTCTGGCCTTCTTGGAACCCTTGCTGCTTTTGATCGGCGAACCGGGCCAGCTGGCCCACGATGTCGGTCAGTATGAGCGGATTCTGCTGCTGGCCGTACCGGCGAGCCTGCTGCTTGGCACGCAACGCACGTACCTGGCGGCCATCGGTCGGCCGCACGTCGTCATGGCCGTGACTATCATCGCCGTGGCGCTGAACGGCCTACTCAACTATGGCCTGCTGCACGGCGCCTGGGGCTTGCCGAACATGGGTTATCTGGGCTCGGCGACCGCGAGCGCCATCGCGCTATGGGTGATGGCCGGAGCAACCGCGCTGGTCATCCGCTCGCAGTCTTCCATGCGCACTTACCTGTTCATGGGGAAAGTCGATTGGACGATCCTGCGCGAGCTGTTCCACATGGGCTGGCCCATCGCCGCCACGGTCGCGGTCGAGTTGGCCTTGTTCGCCGCCAGCGGCCTGATGATGGGTGTTCTGGGCAATACGGCCCTTGCCGCCCATCAGGTCGCGATCAATATTGCCTCGACGACATTCATGGTACCGTTCGCCGTATCGCAGGCCGTGAACGTTCGGGTCGGCTTCCACCTTGGCGCGGGAGACCCACCGGCCGCGCAGCGCGCGGGTCTGGTCGCTTTCACACTCGGTATCGGCTTCATGGTGATCGCCGCCATGATCTTTCTGGCCGTCCCGTATCAAATGGCGCTGCTGTTCAACCTGGATCCGATGAACCCGGGCGACGCGGAAGTGATCAAGCTGGTGATCAAACTGCTCGCCGTCGGCGCGGTGTTCCAGGTGTTCGACGGTGCACAGGTCATCGCGGCCGGCATCTTGCGCGGTTACAAGGACACGCGTGTGCCGATGGTCATGGCGGCCTTCAGCTATTGGGGGATTGGGTTCCCGGTGGCGTGGGCGCTGGCGTTCGCGATGAATGCGGGACCAAGCAGCGTGTGGTGGGGCCTCGCGATCGGCCTCATGGCCGCGACCGCATTTTTAGGCTTGCGCTTCTGGCGTCTCAGTCATCGCCGCATCGGTGATTTCAGCCAATCGATCAACGGTCCATAAACACGCTTCGGCGCGGACCCGCCGGCGATCATTCCGATATGTCCGAACGGCACGTCGCGCACGAGCGCGCCGGGGATTCGATTGGCCAGCGCGCGCGCGGACTCCGGCGGCACGATGCGGTCCTGGCCGGGAATGAGCGCAAGGGCCGGCGCGGTGATGCGCGCGAGATCGATCGGCGTATCGGACACGCGCCAGACGCCCCGCGCGAGATCGTTGCTGCCGTACCACGCGCCGAGCACTTCCTTCATCACGGGCACGGCCAAGGGCACGCCTTCGTTGAGCCAGTCCTCCAGCTCGATGAAACGGCGTGCATCCTCCGAGGAAGGATCGAGATCGGCGAAGCCGCGGAACTTGCGGCCCGTGAGGGTGGGATCAAGCGCGGCGAAAAGCGCCTGGAGGAGATCGACGGACGCTTGTCCCTGCGCGTCGATCATCATCGAGAGCGGGGCATCCATCGCTGTCATGAGCGCGCGCGCCGCTTCGCTGTCGGTATGGAAATCCCAGGGCGCGGCGAGAAGCGCAAGACCGTCGATGAGATCGGGCCGCAGCACGGCGGCGGCGGCGGCAAGCGTGCCGCCCATGCAGTAGCCGGCCAGACGCACGGGTCCCTTCGCACGCGCGGAGACTTCCTCCAGCGCGGGGATCAGCACGCCGTCCATGTAATCGGTGACCGTGAAGGCGAGTTCGGCCGGCGTGGGATCGCCCCAATCGAGCAGATAAGCGCTGAGACCTTGCGCGGCGCTTGCGCGCACAAGACTGCGGTCGGCCGCAAGATCGAGGATGTAGCCGCGATTGACCAGCGATGGCACATACAGAACAGCGGGGCCTTCCTCGCCGGCGAAACGCAGCGTCGCCGCGCCGCGTTTCCAGACGTGCGGCAGCGGCGCGAGCGCACGGCGGTGCGGGTGATTTTGATACGCGCGCACGCCCGCGACAAAGCGGTTCATGCGGTCGCTCGATTCCTTGGTGAGCGCGTCGAGGAAACGAACGGGATCGAGATGGGACTGCCAGGGACCAGTTAGATCCTCAAGATTTAGTCCGGCCGCCTCGGCCACCACCTGACGCGCCGGATCCTTTTCGAGCAGGCTTTGAAACGGGAGGTTCAGCTTCGAGAACGGCGAGGCGCCGCTCGAGCTCATCAAGTTTGCGAACGAGCTCGACAAGATCCACCCCTCCACCGCCATGTGGAGCGGCAGCGGGCGAGGTCCGGTCCGGGGAGGATGCGCTGTCATCGGCGGGGCCCGCCTTTTGTGTGGAGGTGGTAGAAGTGGAGGAAGGCGCGGCCTTCATGAAGGACGAGGTCATCTGGGACCAAGCGGTTGCCGCATCGGTCATTTTCGCCGGGTCCTTGGCCAATTTGGCGATCTGGTCCTGCCAAAGGTCCAAATACCGTTTCGCCAATGCATCAAAATCCGGCGGCGGTGAATTTTCTTTGCTCACAACAGGCGTTTCCCGGGTTGTTTTGGCGATACGACTCTGTGCTAGTGTGCACAGCAATATAGCACTTTGTTAGGGGATGGGGTGGTCATGGCAGAGCAGAACGACACGCCGGGAGCGCCGGTTGTCATAAAAAAGTACGCGAACCGCAGACTTTATCACACCGCGACTTCGACGTATGTGACGCTGGACCATCTTGCCGAAATGATCAAAGCCGGGACCGAGTTCGTGGTCACCGACGCGCGCACGGGCGACGACATTACCCGTGCCGTACTCACGCAAATCATCGTCGAGCAGGAGGCCAAGGGCCAGAACCTGCTCCCCATCAAATTCCTGCGCCAAATCATTGGATTCTACGGTGACTCGCTGGGCGGGCTGCTACCGCGCTACCTCGAGCACAGCATGGAAGCCTTCTCCAAGAACGAAGGCGACATGCGCAAGGCGATGACCGAAGCCTTCCGCGGGATCTTCCCGATGGAGCAGCTTGAGCAGATGGGCCGCCAGAATATGGTGCTGTTCGAGAACGCCATGAAGATGCTCAACCCCTTCGGTCAGCAAGTCCCGGGCGCCACCAAGCCGGCGGCCGCCAGCGAAGAAAAGCCCAAGGGCGAGAACATCGACGACCTGAAGGCGCAGCTGAACGAGATGCAGGCCCAGCTCGCCAAATTGGTTAAGGACCGCGAGTAGAACAGCGAGGCTTCGTAACAAACCCCCGCGTTTTTTAACAATCGCATAACGTGCGCTAACAATTTTTTACAAGAAACTGCGGGTATTCGTCTAACGCGTTTTTTACAATCGGCAGTGTTGGGGCTGGGGGAAAACGGTTCCGACAGTCACGTGGGGGGCTAAAAATCCCTGCAGAAACTGCACCTTAGGTTGGGAAACGCGAAAATGGACGGCGGAACCTTGAAAACCACTCCCGCGAATCGCGCGAGCTCTATCGACCGGCATGTCGGAGCGCGCATTCGTGAACGTCGCATCATGCTGGGCCTGTCGCAGCAGCAGATGGCCGACATGATCGGGGTTACGTATCAGCAGGCCCATAAGTACGAACGCGGCATCAACCGCATCTCGGCCGGCCGCCTGTTCGAAATCACCCGCGTCCTGAACGTTCCCATCACCTATTTCTTCGAAGGCCTGGACGGCGCCGACGACGACGCCATGAACCCGCGCCAGCGCATGTGCCTGGAACTCGCGCGCAACTTCGCCAGCATCTCGAACCAGCGCCATCAGGAAGCGCTGAGCCAACTCGCCCGCGCCCTCGCGGTGCAGCAGTAAGCCTCAGACGGGAATAGCGGGAACGCTCATGTTTCGGCTGCCCACTCCGCGCGCACGTCATCGTCGCCCTCGTCCCGCGCATACACGGCGCGCAGCCGTGCGAAAAGCGCGGGCGAGAGGCGAGAAAGCGCCCACACTGCGGCGCCGCGCACCAAGGGCGACTCATCGCGCAGCCGTTCCTGTACCGCGCTCGCCAGTGCCGCCTCCCCGCTATTGCCAATAGCGATCAGCACGTTCCTGACGAAGCGCGCGCGTCCGATGCGTTTGATCGGCGACTTTGAAAAGAACGCGCGAAATCCCGCATCATCCAAAGCCACCAGTTCCGCGAGCTTCGGCGCCGTGAGTTCGGCGCGTGGCATGAAGGCCGCCTCGCGCGCATCTTGCGCGAACTTGTTCCACGGACAGACGGCGAGACAGTCGTCGCAGCCATAAATGCGGTTGCCGAGCAGCGGGCGCAGGTCGCGCGGGATCTGCGCTTTGTTTTCGATGGTCAGATAAGAGACACAGCGGCGGGCATCGAGCTTGTAAGGGCCGATGAAGGCGCGTGTCGGACAGATATCCAGGCAACGGCTGCAGGCACCGCAGTGATTGCTTTCCGCCGGATCAGGCTCGAGCTCAAGCGTCGTGAGCACTTCACCCAGAAACAGCCACGAGCCGAAATCGCGTGAAACCACATTCGTGTGCTTGCCTTGCCAGCCGACTCCCGCGCTTTGCGCGAGCGGCTTTTCCATCACGGGCGCGGTATCGACGAACAGCTTCACGTCCGCGCCGGTGTTCTCGCAGATCCAGGCCGCCAGCTGGCGCAGCTTTTTCTTGATGACGTCGTGATAGTCATTATTGCGGGCATAAACGCTGATGACACCGACGTCGGCGGGCCGCCGCGCGACGTCGTCGTCCGAGGGGCCATAGTTGAGGCCGAGCATGATGGCCGTCTTCACGTCAGGCCACAGCACCTTGGGATCGGCGCGGCGGTCGGCATTGGCCGCCATCCAGCCCATATCGCCGTAGATTTCCTGGGCCATGAACGAGCGCAGGTTTTCTTGCACGTGCGGATGCGTTTCCGCCCGCGTAAAACGCACGGCGTCGAAGCCGAGGCTTCGGGCATATGCGCGGATCGCTTCGCGGTCAGGCGGCGCTGTCGTCACTTTCTTCACCGGCGGCTTGGTCGCGGGCGAACTTTTCGGCGAAGGCTTGGAGCGTTCCGGTGCGGATGGCGTCACGCAGGCCCTTCATGAGGTGCTGGTAGTAGGCGACATTGTGCCACGACAGCAGCATCAGTCCTAAGATCTCTTCGCTGCGGATGAGGTGATGATAGTAAGCGCGGCTGTAATTGCGGCTGGCCGGGCAGTCGATGTTTTCATCTAACGGACGCTGATCGTCGGCGTGTTTGGCGTTGCGCAGGTTGAGCGCGCCGAACGTGGTGAAGGCCTGCGCGGTGCGCCCCGAGCGCGTCGGCATCACACAATCGAACATGTCGATGCCGCGCATGACCGCGCCCACGAGATCCGAAGGTTTGCCGACGCCCATGAGATAGCGCGGCGCCGGAGCCGGAAGGTGCGGAACGGTGACGTCGAGGGTGGAGAACATAAGCTCCTGCCCCTCGCCCACGGCAAGGCCGCCGACCGCGTAGCCGTCAAAGCCGATGGCCTTGAGGGCGTCCGCGGATTCGGCGCGCAGATCGCCGTGGATGCCGCCCTGCACGATTCCGAACAGGCCATACCCCGGGCGTTCGATGAACGCGTCCTTGGAGCGCTTTGCCCAACGCATGGACATACGCATGCTTTCGTCGACTTGCGGCTTCTCGGCCGGAAACGGCGTGCATTCGTCGAAAGCCATGGTGACCGTGGCGTCGAGACGATGCTGGATCTGGATGGAGCGCTCGGGCGTCAGATGGTGCTTTAAGCCGTCGATGTGCGACTGGAATGTGACGCCGTCCTCGGTGATTTTACGCAGCTTCGACAGCGACATCACCTGGAAGCCGCCTGAATCCGTAAGCAGCGGGCCGTCCCATTTCATGAACTGGCGCACGCCGCCGAAGCGCGCGATGCGCTCGACGCCGGGACGCAGCATCAGGTGGTACGTGTTCGCGAGGATCATCTGCGAGCCCGTGGCCGCGACGGTTTCCGGGAACATGGCTTTCACGGTCGCCGCCGTGCCGACCGGCATGAACACCGGGGTGTCGACCACGCCATGCGCGGTGACCAAGCGGCCGAGGCGCGCGGCGCCGTCGGTGGCGAGGACGGAGAAGGAGAATTTTTCGCTCATGTGGCGCGCTCAAACAGGCATGCGTCGCCATAAGAGTAGAAGCGGTACCCCTCGGCGATGGCATGCGTATAGGCCGCACGGGCGCGGTCCATTCCGGCGAACGCGCTGACCAGCATGAAGAGCGTGGAGCGCGGCAGGTGAAAATTCGTCAGCATCATGTCGGCAGTCTTAAAGCGATAACCCGGCGTAATGAAGAGCGATGTTTCGCCGGAGAACGGCGGGAAAGCCGCGTCCTCGGTCGCGGCGCTTTCCAGAAGGCGCAAGGACGTCGTGCCAACGGCGAGGACACGCCCCCCAGCGCGGCGCGTGGCGGTAAGATCGCCGGCCGCCGCGGCGCTGATCTCGCCCCATTCGGCATGCATGACGTGATCCTTGGTGTCGTCAACATTCACGGGCAGGAACGTGCCGGCGCCGACGTGCAAGGTGACATGGGTGCGGTTCACACCCTTGGCGGTGAGCGCATCGACGAGACCGGGCGTCATATGAAGTCCCGCCGTGGGCGCGGCCACGGCGCCCGGCTTGGCCGCGTGCATGGTTTGATAGTCTTCGCGGTCCTGGGCGTCGTCGGTACGGCGGATGTACGGCGGCAACGGCACATGACCGACGGATTCAAACGCGGCCGTCAGCGCCTCACCTGAGCGATTGAAACGCAACGTGATGAGCGCCTCGGCCTTTTCCACCACATCGCCCGTGAGCCCGTCCGGAAATTCAACGACCTGTCCGACCTTGAGGCGTTTGCCCGGCTTGGCGAAGCCTTGCCATGCATCCGGCGCGATGCGGCGATGAAGAAGAAACTCGACCTTCACGACGCCGCGCATGCCAAGCAACCGGGCGGGGATCACGCGCGTATCATTGAGGACGAGGCGGTCGCCTTGTCTCAGAAGCGACGGTAAATCCGAAACACGAAGGTCACGCAGACCCGAGGCGGTCACATAAAGCAAACGCGCGCTGTCGCGCGGCACGGCGGGACGCTCCGCGATGCGGCCTTCCGGCAGATCGAAATCGAACTGATCGACGCGCATAGGTTGGGCAAGGGGCTTGTGGTGGAAGGCGCGGGCCTTATAGTCAACCGGCGGACGAATGGAAAGCATGGCGGGGCCAGAATTGCCCTGACCATCGGGGGCTTTGGGCTTGGACTGGTTTTGGCGCAAATTTGACGTGCTGGTGGCGGCGGTTTTCGTCGCCGGGGCGGCTATTGGGGCGAGCCAGGGCCATGCTTTCATGACCCAGTATCAGGAGCGCCTGTTCCGGGACCTGGAGCAAGCCCGCGCGCGGGTGAACGAAATCAAGACCGGGCTGCGCTACAAGCTGATGAGCGATGTTGTGCGCCAGGAACTCGAGGCAACGGCGCAGACGCGTTTCGACCGGCTCAATATCGCTCACACCGCGATCTCGTCCGCGGGTCCGCTTCTGAAACCTTATGCGCTGATGCGCCACCGCGAGCCCGCGTTGATGGCCGAGACCGACCGCGCATTCGTGCCGCGCGTGCCGCAGGACGGCGTTGGAATTTTCTATACCGTGATCGGCGCGCTCTTAGGCTTCGCCGTGTACGAGGGCATCAAATTTCCGGTGATGCTGATCGCGCGGCCGCGGCAGCGTAAGTTCCGCCGCCGCGGTTAGCGGTTTCTTTTACGGCGTGAGGGACGAGGCGATGACGTCGCACTTCGCCGTCATGTCCAAAAGCGCACCCGGACGCACGTTCTCCACCAAGTGCTGCAAGTAGCCGCTGTAGTTGTCCAGAGTCACATTGTAGGTGCCGTTGCCGCCGTCCAGGGCGCCAGCCGGAATCTGCACGCGCGCTTCGATCTGCGGGACCGTGATTTCATACGAACCGCCGGCCGCGATTTCGGGGCTGGTCCACTCGATAACCTTCGCACCTGTGCCGGCATTGTAGAAGGTCAGCTTGGCCGGCGCCGGCGCCGCGCCGGTGTTCACGATCCGCATCCGCGAGGGGTATTCCGCGAACGATGCGGAATGCACGTTCATCAAATGCTTGGCGTTATCGCTTGGCGTCGCGGTGCCGCAGTTGGTGAGATTGGCGAGAACGCCAGCCTGATCGTTGTAGAGGACGTGCTGGGCCGAGCCCTTAAAGCTGCTGGCGACTTCGTAGGTGAAGTAGGCCCGGATGTCCGGCGCAACAGGGAAGCCGCCCTTGGTGGCATTGGCTTCGATGCTTCTCGCGGTGAACTGCAGCGCGGCGTGCGACGGGATCGGCGGACTAACCCAATCGCCGACATAAGCGCCCGTACCGGCATCGCGCAGGGTGATTTTCACATTACCGGCCGCCGCGCTTGGATTGTAGAAGCGCAGGAGCGATTCGCCGAGCGCGGTCTGGCCCGCGAAGACGTTGTTGAACATGCGGCGGTTGACGCCCTGAAGTTTGTCCAGAGCGGCGCCGACTTGGATCTTCGGCACCGTGATGCCGGAATCGGCGCGCGTGACGGCAATGCCGGTCGATTTGAGCGCGGCTTCGATCGCATCGACGGACAGCGTCGGATAGGCCTGACGGAGCACGGCAAACGCGCCGGCGACGAGCGGCGTGGACATCGAGGTGCCGCTGCGCGTGCCGTACCCGGAGCCAGACCCCTTGGCGCCCGACAGCGAAACGCCGGGCGCTACGAAATCAAGCGTGGCGGCGAAGTTCGACCAAGAGGCGACGGTGGTGCCGTTATCGATGGCGCCGACACCGATGGCCGAGGAAATGCATGCCGGCGTGGTGATCTTGCCGGTCTGGCCGCCGTTGCTGGCGGCGACGGCCACCGCGACGCCCTTTTGGCGCAGCATGTCGATCACCGACTTACGCGGATCATCATCACAGTAACCATCGCGCGACGAGCCGCCGACGGAGAGGTTCACCGCCGCGATCTTGAGTTCGATTGCCTTCTCGTTGACGTAGTCGAGCGCGTTCAGAACAGCGAGAGAGTCGGTGAGGAAGCAGGGCGCCGGATCCGGGCTGCATTCAGCTGGATCGGTGACTAACGAGAACACATCGATCGGGACGATTTTCGCGCCGCGCGCGACGCCGAAGACCGTCCCGTCGTTACCGGCCGCGAGCGAGGCGACATGGGTGCCGTGATCGCAGCGCGTGGAATCGCCGGGGCAATTGGAGGCCGCGCCGGGGCCGATCTGCGGCGTGGCGCCCGATGGACACTGCGCGATGGTGGTCGCGCCGAAAGAGTTGGCGAAACAAGCATCGCCGACGCTCTTACCGGTGAGCGCGGGATGATTGATGTTGATACCGCTGTCGATGACAGCGATGGCCGTGCCGGCGCCGTCAAAGCCGCGGTCCCACACCGAGCCGAGATCGATCGACGTCTGCGGAGCGGACAAACCAACAGCCTGCGCGCGTTCGGCCGGCGCGATGTCTGCGCGGCGTTCGCGGCGAATCAGGAAGATGCCTTCCACGGACTTCTCGCCGGCCAGCGCCATCGCCTGCTCGCGCGTGACGGTCGCGGCGACATACGGAATGGTGCGGAAGCGGCGGACGCCGGCAACGCGAGCGCGATCGAACGCGGGAGCGGCGTCGATGAACGCGGTCGCGACCGCGACACGCTGGCGGGAGGGGGAGAGGCGCGGCGTCCAGGCCGCGGCGCCGCCGCCGTCGGCCTTCATCCGGACAATGACCTGCGCCCGCCCGCCTTCGCCGATTTCCCTCAGCACATCCTCAACACCGGCGTGCGCGGACCCGGATACGAAACCGGCCACGGCGACAGCGGCGAAAAGGGCGATGGGACGGAAGAGGCTGATAAATGAACGCATGGACTTGTCACGGCACACATACACAAACGCGCGCAACATCGCAGCTGTTGCGCGCCAACCCGTGAGAAACCATGCCGCCGGTTGATCCGGCGTTTTTACCGTGTGATCGGGGCGCATTATGGTGACCTTAGGTCCGCCTGTCTACCCGCGAAGACAAAAAAGGGATGCTGAATTATTCTGTCGAATGCTTAAGTAATCGTGTATTATCAAAATGTTAGCGCATAGGTAGAAATGGCCGACCGGCCCACAGCGGCAACGCGCCGCAGTCCGGGACGCGACGACCGCGTGAATGCGCCATTTCTAGGATTGTTGCGACCTGACAATGGGTTAGGGGGAGCATGTCCGAGGGTGGGTTGACATCGCAGCAGCTGCGGCGCCGAGCCCCGGTCGCCCTGCTCGGCCTTTTAGCCGTGGCGGCGTATGGCGCCATCGCCGTTTTCAGCCTGTTCAACGCGCAAACTTTCACGGCTGAGGTCTCGGCCCTGGTTCGGGGCTGGTGGTACGCGACCGGCGCGGTGACCCCTTACTCCCCCGCAGATACACCCGCCGAAATGCCTTTGTACTTCTATGTGCTCGGATACTGGCAGCAGGCCGTGGGGGCCGGACATCTCTCGGGCCGGATCCTGTCGATCATCCTGGGGGCCGTCAGCGGGCTTTTGTTGTTTTCCATTTGCCGGAAGCTGACCGCCAATACCGCCGTTGCGGCCGCGGCCACGTTCATCTTCCTGGCCACGCCCTCAACCTCCTTCTTCTTCGCCACCGCCACGCCGGCCGCCACCGTCGCGGCGCTGCACCTCGCGGCGGTGGGAATGATTGTGCACGGCATGAGCCGGCCGCACGTGGCCTTCAGCGTGGCGATGGGCGCTGTCTGCGCGGCGCTCTATTTCACGCGTCAGGACATGGTTTTTGGAATCATCGTGCTCATTCCGCTGTATGTCACCGCCATGGGGCGCGACCGCGCCCTGCATGGCGTGATCGTGCTCGGTGCATTCGCCGTGATCACGACCCTGATGATCGTGCTGTTCCCGGGAAAGTTCCAGGAGATCGCGCTCAACCTTCCAATCCTTGGTCCCATGCTCGGCGACGCCGGGATCTTTGGGGCCGATTACACGCTCGTGATGCGCGGCACGCATGGCCCGCCGGGACTTGGCGCGGCGCTGGAGCTGGAAAACCTGCGCGGACTGTTTGAGTCCTTCGTGCTGCCAAACGCGGGCACCATCCTTCTCGCGCTTATCCTTTTCGCGGCGGCGCGCGGCCCGTTGCGCGTGCTTTGGATCGCGCCGCTCTACTTTTTTTGGCTGGCGGTGACGCAGTACGCGAACCTGAGCGCCGCAAGCGCCTGCGATACCTGCATGCATCCGGCGGCGCCGACGTTCATCGCGGTGGGCGCGCTGGCCGCCGCATTGACGCTGGCCACGAGCGGACGCTGGACGAAACGCCATGGACTGACGCAAGGCGCGGCCGTGGCGATAGGCGCGATCGCGGCGGTCGTGATCAACACCTTCGCGCCGAGCCTTGCTTCTCATCCGCAAGCGAACTCATTCCCGCGCCCCATGCTGGACGGCCTGGCGGCGACCCCGGAACTTGCCGAGATCCCGGTGCTGACGCGTTGGGCTGGGACGCAGCTGAAAACAAGACAGCCGGTGCTCGTGATCCACGGGCTTGGGCGCAACGACGTGGCCGCCCTGCCCTACGCCGTCGCGGCCTCCGGCCATGCGATGCCGGCGGAAAGCCTGGACCTGATCGCGACAGAACGCACCATCAACCAAAGTCTGGTGGGTGAGATGCGGGAGTCGGTGCGCGCCGCGGTGGAGGCCGACGGCTTGTGGAGCGAGGAAACGATGCAGCGCTGGATCGAGAAGGATTACAACGTGATCCTGCTTCAGGACGACGCCAGCACGGCCGCGCTGAAAAAAGAGATCGAGGCCCGATTTGACCCGGCGGGCGCGACGCGTTACAGGGGCCGCAACATCCTTCTGTTCACACGCAAGCCGGCGGAATAACGCCGCGCCTTCAAGACACGCGGCTTTCCCCCCATGGCTCAACGCCCCCCGTCCGATCCCAATCTCGCGCCGTGGCCCTTCTACGACGCCGACGAAATCCAAGCGGTGACCAACGTACTCGCGTCCGGCCGGGTGAACTATTGGACCGGCGATTTGGGCCGCGCTTTTGAAAATGCCTACGCGGCGCACTGCGGCGTGCGCTTCGGCCTTGGCGTGGCGAACGGGACGGTCGCGATCGAGCTGGCGCTGTACGGCCTCGGCATCGGTCCCGGCGACGAAGTCGTGGTGCCGGCGCGAACCTTCATTGCGACGGCGGCCGCGGTAGCGACACGCGGCGCGCGCCCGGTGGTCGCCGACATCGATCCGGTTTCACAGAACATGACCGCCGAGACGCTGGCGGCGGCACTCTCCCCGCGGACCAAAGCGGTGATCCCGGTGCATCTCGCCGGCTGGCCCGTGGAGATGGAGCCCTTACTGGCCCTTGCGAAGAGCAAGAACATCGCGGTCATCGAAGATGTGGCGCAAGCGCACGGCGCGAGCGTGAGTGGAAAGCCCGTCGGCGGATTGGGACACGTCGGCTGCTTCTCCTTCTGCCAGGACAAGATCATCTCCACCGGTGGGGAAGGCGGCATGGTGGTGACCGATGACGAAGCGATGTACCGGCGTATGTGGTCGTTCCGCGACCACGGCAAGAATTTTGCCGTCACCCATGATCCGAACGCGGGCGGCCACGGCGCGTTCAAATGGGTCGCCGACAGCTTCGGCACCAATTGGCGGCTAACAGAAGCGCAAGCGGCCATCGGCCTCGCGCAGTTGGCCAAGCTTCCCGCCTGGATCGCGCGGCGGCGCGCGAACGCCATGAAGCTGGAAGGCGCGCTCCAAGGATTGAACAGCGTGACCGTGCCGCGCGTTCCGGCGCACCTGATACACGCCTACTACAAATACTATTTCTTCGTGAACCCGGCGGCGCTCAAGGACGGCTGGACGCGGGACCGCATCTGCAATGAGCTGATCGCGCGCGGCGTACCGGCGCGCGTGGGCGCCTGCCCCGATATCACCCGTGAGAAGGCGTTCGCCGATATGGGCCCGCAGCCCGCACACCCGGGCGCCGAATCCATTGAGGACCGCACGGTGCTGTTGCCGGTGCATCCGACGTTAACGCCGGAAAATATGAGGTTCATGACCGAGACGTTGCGCGCGGTCGTCACCGACGCGACACGGTAGACAAGCCTTCCGTTGATCGCTGGCGTTACCGCCGCGCTCGCCTGTATAACGAGTCCATGAACAGCCCCGCTCCAGGCTCCTCCCTCCATGTGCTGCTGATCGAGCCGGACTTCCGCACGCGCGAGGACGCCGGGCTGACCCGCGCCTACGACTTCGCCCGTCATCTGGCGCAGAGCGGACACAAGGTCACGATCCTCGCCGCGAAATCGAAGCGCGAGAAGGTCGCGCTGGAATCCATTACGCTGAAGACCGTCGGCGGCCCCGCGCCGGCCTTTGGGAAAGCGCATACGCGCGGCTTCGCGAGTAATTTCGCGAGCGCGGCGATATTCAATATCTGGGACATCAAAAACGTCGACGCCGTCGTCACCACGGACCGCCCGATCCGACTGTTGCCGCTCACAGCCTTTTTTGCTTTGTGGCGAGGCATCCCGATGATCCTCGACGTCATGCACGGCGCGCCCAAGGCCGCGCCGATGACCGCATCCTTCGGCGAAAAGTGCAGACGTGCGATCGAACGCGCATTTTACCGGCTTGGCGCCGCCGCGGCCAAGCGCATCACCACGGTGACCCCGGCCCTCAAGGACGACCTCACCGCCGAGGGGATCGCCGAGAGCAAAATTTCCGTGAGCCTGCTTGGCTGCGATACCCAGACACAAGCGCCCGACGAACTGCCCGCGCGCATCGCGCAACTGCTGCCGGACGGCGGGCAAAGGCCTTATGTCGTTTTCGCCGGCACGATGCCGCAGGGACGCGGATTGGAACGCGTGCTCGAGATCGCGGCGCAAATGAAGGATGAGCCGCTCAGTTTCATTTTCTGCGGCGACGGGCCGGCGCGCACGCAACTGGAAGCCGGCGCGAAAACCGCGGGGCTCTTCGGATCGTCGGTGATCTTCACAGGACCGGTGTCGCGCAGGGAACTGCAGGCCGTGTTGCGCTTTTCCATCGCGGCCCTGGCCGATTGCGCGCCGGACGCGCGCGGGGGATTCCTGCTGGACGCGCTCGCCGCCGGTAAACCGGTGATCCTGCTTGGTCACGGCTGGCAGCGCGATCTGGTGGAAGGGCGCGGCGCCGGAATCAGTTTGCCCATCAACGCGCCGGCCGATGCCGCAAGGGAACTCGCTGATTTCCTGACGGACGGGGATGGTTTGAGGCGCGCAGGCCAGCAAGCGGCAGCGCTGGCGGCGGGACGGTTCAATCTGGACCGCGTCTGCGCCGAATTCCGCAATCTCGTGCAAGATACTGTCGCCGCCGATCCGCGTGAGGCGGTCATGCGCCGGCGCACCCTGCGCACAAAACGCGCGCTGGATATCACGCTGTCGCTGACCGGACTGATCGTGCTGTCGCCGCTCTTCCTCCTGCTGATGATCGCGGTCTGGATCCGCATGGGCGGACCGGTGTTCTTCACTCAGCAAAGGACCGGCCTCCATGGCCGCTTCTTCAAGATCATCAAATTCCGCACCATGACGGGCGTTAAAGGCGCGGACGGGAAGCCGCTGGACGACGCGGCGCGGTTGACGCCGCTGGGTAAATTCCTGCGGCGCACCTCGCTCGATGAGTTACCTGAGCTTTTGAACGTACTCGCGGGAGATATGAGCCTTGTCGGCCCGCGTCCGCTGCTGCCGGAGTATCTGCCCTACTACGACGCCGAGCAGCGCCGCCGCCATGAACTGAAACCCGGCCTGACGGGCTGGGCACAGGTGAACGGGCGCAATGCGGTGTCCTGGGAAGAGCGCTTCAAGCTCGACGTCTGGTACGTCGATCATGTGAGCTTTGGATTGGATCTGAAGATCCTGTTGAAGACCGTAGGTGTCGCGCTGAGCGGTTCCGGCGTCAGCGCGGGCGATCACGCCACGATGCCAAGATTCGACGAAGTGATGGCCAAGCGCCAAGGCGCCGAAGATGTTTAGGGCGTTGTATCGCTAAATGTGACCGTTCCGGCCGCAAGGCCGGCGGCGATATTGCCCGCGTCGAGCTGCGGCGCCTCCATCAAATTCACCTTACCGTGCTGCTGGACGATCTGCTTCGGCGCATTGGTCCAGGCGACGCGGTTGCCGACCGTAAGCTGCGCGATCCAGCGGGCATCCACGCCGCGCTTGCTGAACGAGAAATCAACCAGGCGTGGGCTGATGCTATAGAGCGGCGCTTCGCCCGCGTTGTACGAGCGCGGACCCGTGAGGGCGAGGCCGGTGCGGATCGGCGCCTTGAAGATCGATGGGCCGATCGGCGCGCGGAAATACGCAACAGCAGCCGCCCCGGTTTGCTGACGCCAACCGAGCATTGTGTGCGGATTGAAAAAATCGCGAGCCATCGCCGGGGCGGCGACGGACAACGTACAGGCGGCGGCGACCGCCGCTCCGATCCACTTCTGCATCCGAGGAAACCCCAACTGCTGCTGAAAGGAATGTTGCCGAAGGGATTCCAGGCGCGCAACGACAGGCGTCAAAAAGTTCCCATGTTTTAATTATTTGATGCGCAAAATCGCGGCGAAGTAGCGCGGCGCGCGCGGTTCCACGGGACTTTTTCAGGCACTGCAATTTCTGGGGCGCGCGGGAGACGGTGCGTCTCGGAGTCGCACTGAAATTGCGGGGCGACTCGCGCTAAGAACCGGCGGCGTCGACCGCGACCGCGGCCCGCAAACTCTCGAGCGCGGCGTCGCGCACGGCGCTCGCGGTATCGGGCGCGTAGATCAGATGCGCGGGGCGCACGAACTCCGGCGCGTTCTTCACCACATAGAGTTTCTTGCGCGCGAGTTCCTCGGCGACGACACGCGCGGGGAAATAGCCGGCGCCGCCGTGGGCGAGGATGTGCTTGAGCCCGAGATTGCCGAGGCTGACGTAGAGGCCGGCGGCGCTATAGCGTGGGAACTGCGCCGAATGCCAGGTGTCGAAATCCGGGCCCCAGTCGACATGCACATAGTCCGCTTCGCCGGGACCGCCATGGGCGGCCCGGGTCGCGACCATGATGAGACCCTCGTCCATCAATTTTTCGATCCGAAAGCCGGGACGCGCTTCCGGCGCATACATCACCGCGAAGTCGAGCAAGCCGTCGGCGAGATAACGCATAAGCGATTCCGGCGTGCCGACCTGGGCGCGTACCGCAACATCGGGGCGGGCGGCGCGGAATTGTCCAACCCATTGGAGCAGAATGCGCTCCCACAAACTGAACTGGCCGCCAATGTTGAGCACGGCGGCCATCTCGGCGGGCAGCGCCACGTCCTGGCGCGCCTGCTGCAGCACATGAAGGAAGGTCGCGGCGTGGGGTTGGAACCGCTTGCCCGCCGGGGTGAGCATTACGCCTGACTTGCGGCGCACGAACAACGACTGGCCGAGCAGAAGTTCGAGTTCCTTGATCCGGGCGCTGACGGTCGATTGGGTGACATTCAGCTCCTGCGCCGCGCGCACGAAGCTGCCCGCCTCCACAACTTCCAAAAAGGTGCGTACCTGTTCGAGATCCATAGGCGGACTATATCGGACAATTCGATACGAGACCCAGAAGTAATCCGATTATCCGATACATTACCCGGTGGGTAAGTTTTTAGGCCCGGCGCTGGCCCGTGACACTGCCCACGGCGATCTCAACGATCACATCCGCGAGGCGCTCCACTTCGGACGACAGATGCGTCACGTAGAGGATCGGGATTTTCAATTCGTCCCGCAGCCGCTCGATGTAGGGGAGAATCTCCTGCTTGCGGGCTTCATCGAGGGACGCCAGCGGCTCGTCCATCAAAAGAAGGCGCGGGCTGGCGAGGATGGCGCGGCCGATGGCGACGCGCTGCTGCTCACCACCCGACAAGGAGAGCGGCGCACGCTTCAGAAGCGCGCCGATGCCGAGCACGTCGACAACGTGGTCGAGTTCCGCGTAGCGCGTTTCCGGGGGCGTGAGCTTGTAACCATAGACAAGGTTGGCGCGCACGGAGAGGTGCGGAAACAGGCGCGCATCCTGGAAGATGTAACCGACACGGCGGCGCTCCGGCGGCAGGTTGACGCGCGTAGCGGAGTCAAAGAGCAGTTGCCCATCCACCGCGATGCGCCCGCGCGCAGGCGTGAGAATACCCGCAATGAGATCGAGGATCGAGGTCTTGCCGGCGCCGGAGGGCCCAAACAGCACGGTGATGCCGGGATCGGCGCGAAAGGTCGCGGCGATCTCGAAGGCCCCGCGCTTGGCGGCGATGTCGATATCGAAACTCATGTCGATTTCGACCGGATGCGGCGCTCGACCCATTCGGCGCCGACGATAGCCAGCATCGACACCACCACCGAGACGATTGCGAGCCGCCACGCGGGGCCATCGCCGCCGGGGGTCTGGAGAATTGAGTAGATGGCGATGGGCAACGTCTGCGTTTCGCCGGGGATGTTGGATACGAAGGTGATGGTGGCGCCGAATTCCCCGAAACTCTTGGCGAACGACAGGATCGCGCCGGCCATGACGCCCGGCAGCGACAGGGGTAATGTGATGGTGACAAAGGTCCACCACCGCTTAGCCCCAAGCGTACGCGCGGCGAACTCCAACCGGTGGTCGACGGCTTCGATGGACAGGCGCATGGCGCGGACCATCAAGGGAAGCCCCATCACGGCGGCGGCCAGCGCGGCGCCGGTCCAGCGAAAAGCAAAGGTGATGCCGAACGTTTCCGCGAAGAATTTGCCAAGTACGCCTTGGCTGCCGAACAGCATCAGAAGGATGAGCCCCGTCACGACCGGCGGCAGCACGAGAGGCAAGAGGACGAAACCATTGACCAGGCTTTTGCCTGCGAATTCGCGGCGCGCCAGCAGATAGGCAAGCGCAAAGCCGAGCGGCAGGCTCGCGAGCATACTCACGAGTCCCACTTTGACGCTCAAATGCAGCGCCTCCAACTCAGCCGGTGTCAGATCGAACATTGCCCCACTCCCCGCCGCTATCGTACGGCGAAACCGTATTTGCGGTAGATGGCTTTCGCCGGTTCGCTGAGGAGAAAGTCACGGAACGCCCGGGCATCGGCGCTATCGTTCCTGGCGATGATGGCCAGCGGATAGGAAATGGGCGGATGGCTGGTGGCGGGAAACGTGCCGGCAACCGCGACCTTATCGGTGAGCGCGGCATCGGTCGCGTACACGATGCCGGCGGCGGCTTCCTTGCGTTCAACGAAAGTCAGCGCCCCACGGACATTGTCGGCGCGCACGACCAGCGGCTCGACGGTCTTCCAGACGCCTAGGGATGTGAGCGCGGCCTGCGCGTAGCGCCCCGCGGGAACGCCGGTGGGGTCGGCAAGCGAAAGCTTGCGGCCCTTCAAGGCGCCGGCAAGATCGAACTGCGGACCAATCGCTATATCGAGGGCTTCGCCTTTCGGGACGACGAGGACGAGGCTGTTGCCGAGCACGGAGACGCGCGAGGGCGCATCGATCAGTTTGCGCGCGGCGAGATAGTCCATCCACTCTTCATCGGCGGAAATGAAAAGCGCAGCCGGTGCGCCGTTCTCGATCTGGCGCGCGAGGGCGGAAGTGGCGGCGAAGGAAAAGACCGGAGGTTCGTGGCCGGCGTCCGCATAAGCCTTGCCCACATCGCTCAGCGCTTCGGTGAGGCTCGCGGCCGCGAATATGGTCAGGCGCGGCTTATCCTGCGCGAAGGACGGCGCGGCGAGGGCAAGGGCGAACAAGAGCGTGAGCAAGCGGAACATCGGCCAACTATAGCGGCGATATATCCGCCGGGATAGTTCGCAAATAGCCTAGATAAGGCCCAATTTGCGCAGCTCTTTTTGCATTTCCTTGGTCATCTTGGGATCGACGAAGGGCTTGCCGCGCGCCTTCTTGATGTCGCGCGGCGCATCGGCCTCTTTCAGATAACGCCAACCCTGGAACGCGCGGCGGTGCGTAGGTTCGACCAACACATGCTTTGGATCGAGTTCGATCAGGCATTCAGGTTTGCCGTCCCGTTTGCGGGTGTGCAGCTTCAAGACCTTCTGGCGCACCATGATGTAACCGCCGATGACCCAATAGAGCGAACCGGTCTCGATCAGTTCCTCGGCCTGCTTGGGGGCGTTGCGCGTGCGGCAGCGCGGATTGCCGTTGGCGAGGGCGTAGGCCTTTTGGACTTTGGCGAGATGCTCGACGTCGTCGATGCCGACGGCGAGCTTGATGATGTGGATCGTCATGGACGCTAAGAAAGCGCGGCGCGCCGTTTCAATCAAGAGTGACCGTTGCTTTTCTGGCGGGTTGCAAAGGGACCGGACCAATTTCCTTCCGCGCGCAAAGGCGTTGCCGCACGGCCGGGCGCGGCTCGCGCTCTTCACCGTGTTCGTAGGCCACGATCTCCAGAGTGTCCTGAAAAGCGCGCAGGAGTTCGCCAAGCGCGAGGAGGAAATCAGGATTGCGCGGACGCCCCAGGCGCTCGTTGCCCTGGCCGAAGGTCTCGAAGATGAGCACGCCGCCCGGCGCGAGGCTGGCGACAAAATGCGGAAAATGGGGCCGGTGCAGGTAATTCGCGACGATGATGGCGTCGAAGCGCGCGGGCGGAAAGGGCCAGAGGCCGGCTTCGAGATCAGCCGTCACGACTTCAATGCCGGAAGCGTCCGCAAGGCCGCCCACATCGATGTCGGTGGCGACCACTTGATGGCCCATCGCCTGAAGGGCCCGCGCGTGACGCCCGTGCCCGGCGGCCACGTCCAAAACCCGACCAGCCGGTCGAATCAGATGCGCCCACCGCAGCACCCAGGCGGATGGCGCGATGGCGGGGTCGGCGGGACGATCAAAACTTGCCATTTCTTGAGTATAGACAGCCATTTCCATGCGCGGAGCCCCTACATTTGGACAGAGCTGGCATGACCATGCCCGTGTTTGACGTAAGTGGGCGCACCACTTAAGAAAAATGTGATTGCTGCGTCTGCCTTGGGGAGAACGTACGTTGGCGAAAGAGACCGGTTCGAGCGATGCGGCGCTGAAACTTGCGGCTGACTTTCCGCCCGCGAGCGATGCGCAGTGGATGAAGCTTCTGGAGAAGGTACTGGCCGGCGCGCCCTTCGAAAAGAAACTCGTCTCCAAGACCTACGACGGCCTTTCCATCCGCCCCCTGTACACGCGCGCCGACTGGCCGTCGGCGAACGATCCGTCTGGTCTTCCGGGCGGCGCTCCCTTCGTGCGCGGCGGCACGGTACTGGCGAGTGCGATGAACGGCTGGGACATCCGTCAGGTCCACAGCCATCCCGATCCCGCTACCGCGAACAAGGAAATCCTCCAGGACTTGGAGAACGGCGTGACGTCCATCACGCTGAAACTATGCCCTGAAGGGAAGAGCGGGGTTGCGGTGAATGCCTACGCCGATCTCGCCAAGACCTTGGACGGGGTGATGCTCGACCTCGCGCCCGTCAGCTTGGAAGGTTATCCGTCGCTGGTGTTCGCGGCCTATGTGATCAAGCTTCTGGAAAAGCGCGGGCAGACGGGAGACTTTGCGGGCAACTTCGGTCTCGATGTGCTGTCGGTGTTCGCGGCAAAAGGGCGCATCACGTCGGATCCCGGAACCGCGCGCGCGCGCGTCGCGGACCTCGCGAGCTATGCCGCGAAACATCTGCCGAAAGCACGCACCTACAATGTGAGCTCGGTGGTCTATCACTCCGCCGGGGCGTCCGAAGCCCAAGAACTGGCCTGTATCCTCGCGAGCGCGGTCGAATACCTGCGCGCGATGACCGACAACGGCCTCGATCTCGAGGCGGCGACAAAGCAGATCGCCTTCACCATCACCGCCGACGCCGATATGTTCCTGTCGGTCGCCAAGATCCGGGCGCTGCGCAAGATGTGGGCCCGCGTGGCCGAGGCCTCGGGCGCGGAAAACCGCAGCACGCATATCACGGCCCTCACCGCGCCGCGCATGATGAGCCGCCGCGATCCGTGGGTGAACATCCTGCGTTCGACGGTCGCCTGTTTCAGCGCGGGTATCGCGGGCGCCGACGCCGTGACGGTGCTGCCGTTCGACAGCGCGCTGGGCGTGCCGAGCGATCTCGGCCGGCGTATCGCCCGCAATACCCAGTCCGTACTTCAGGAGGAATCCGGCCTCGGCAAGGTGATCGATCCCGCCGGGGGCGCATGGATGTTTGAGACGCTGACGGACCAACTGGCCGACAAGGCCTGGAGCTTCTTCCAAGAGATCGAGCGCCAGGGCGGCATGATGAAAGCGCTGATGACGGAATTTATCTCGGCGAAGATCGCCGCTGTGCAAGCCGAGCGCTCCAAGAACCTCGCCAAGCGGAAAGACCCGCTGACAGGCGTAAGCGAATTCCCGAATGTGCATGAGGCGCCGGTCGCAGCGGTGAAGGCGAGCGTGCCGAAAGCGGCCGCGGGCGCAGCGCCTACGTTGACCCTGCCGGAAACCGGACGCGGCAAACTCACGGAAACTTTTGTTGCGGCCGCGGAGACCGCTCCAATCGCGAGCTATCTCGCCGCGCTGAAGGGCGGCACGGGCGCGTCGATCACGCCGCTGCCGAACCTGCGCCTCGCGCAAGAGTTCGAAAAGCTGCGCGACGCAGCCGACAGCTATAGCCAGCGTCCGAAGGTCTATCTTGCGAACATGGGAACCGTCGCCGACTTCACGGCGCGCGCGACTTTCGCCAAGAATTTCTACGAGGCGGGCGGTTTCGAGACGGTATCGGGCGCGGGCGATACGGATGGCGCTTCGATCGCAAAAGAGTTCAAGGCCAGCGGCGCACATTTCGCGGCGATCTGCTCGACCGACGCCGTCTATGCGGAGCACGCCGCCAACGCCGCCAAGGCTCTGAAAGAAGCCGGCGCGCACGCAATCCACCTCGCGGGACGCGGCGGCGACATCGAGGCCACGCTCAAAGGCGCCGGCGTCAATGACTTCATCTTTATCGGCTGCGATGTGCTCGGCGTCCTGAGCGCGCTGCACGCGCACGTGAGCAAGTAAGGAAACCGCCATGAACAAAGCGGCTGGCAAAATCCCGAACTTCGCCGACATTGGCCTTTCATCGACCGCCAACTCCGGCGGCCTTTCCCCAGCCGAGTGGGAGAAGCAGGCGCGCGCGGCGGCGGGCGGCGCATTCGACGCCCTGACCTGGGAGACGCCGGAAGGCATCCCGGTAAAACCACTGTTCACGAGCGCCGACCTCGACGGTCTCGACTTCCTCGACACACGCCCGGGCGTCGCACCGTTCCTGCGCGGGCCCTACCCCGCCATGTATGTGACCCAGCCGTGGACCGTGCGCCAATACGCCGGCTTCTCGACCGCCGAGGATTCCAACGCCTTCTACCGCCGCAACCTCGCGGCCGGGCAGAAAGGCCTTTCCATCGCGTTCGACCTTGCCACCCATCGCGGCTACGACAGCGACCATCCGCGTGTTGTCGGCGATGTCGGCATGGCGGGTGTGGCGGTGGATTCCATCTACGACATGCGCACCCTGTTCGATGGAATCCCGCTCGACCAAATGAGCGTGTCCATGACCATGAACGGCGCGGTGCTGCCGATCCTCGCGCTCTACATCGTCGCGGCGGAAGAACAGGGCGTGAAGCCCGCGCAGCTCGCCGGAACCATTCAGAACGACATCCTGAAAGAGTTCATGGTGCGCAACACCTACATCTTTCCGCCGGGCCCGAGCATGCGCATCATTTCGGACATCTTTTCCTACACGTCGCAGCACATGCCGAAATTCAATTCCATCTCCATCTCCGGCTATCACATGCAGGAGGCCGGAGCGACGGCGGATCTGGAACTGGCCTACACGCTGGCCGACGGCGTCGAATACGCGCGCGCGGGGATGAAGGCCGGGCTCGACATCGACGCCTTTGCGCCGCGACTGTCGTTCTTCTGGGCCATCGGCATGAACTTCTTCATGGAAGTGGCCAAGATGCGCGCGGCCCGTCTTTTGTGGGCGAAACTGCTGAAGCAGTTCAACCCGAAGAGCGATAAGAGCCTCGCGCTGCGCACGCACTGCCAGACGTCGGGTTGGTCGTTGACCGCGCAGGACGTCTACAACAACGTGGTGCGGACCTGTGTGGAAGCCATGGCGGCGACGCAGGGGCACACGCAGTCGCTGCACACCAATGCCTTCGACGAAGCCCTGGCGCTTCCGACGGATTTCTCGGCGCGTATCGCGCGCAACACGCAGCTTTTCATCCAGCAGGAATCCGGCACGACCCGCAGCGTCGATCCGTGGGGCGGCAGTTACTACGTCGAGCGCCTGACCTACGAACTGGCGGAAAAGGCCTGGGCGCACATCCAGGAAATCGAGAGCCTGGGCGGCATGGCGAAAGCCATCGAAGCGGGCATCCCGAAGCTGCGCATCGAGGAAGCCGCGGCCCGCACGCAGGCGCGCATCGATTCCGGGCGCCAAACGGTGGTCGGCGTGAACAAGTACAAACTCACCGAAAAAGAGGACATCGATGTCCTGAAGGTCGATAATTCGGCCGTGCGCGCCGCGCAGATCGCCAAGCTGACGAAGCTGAAGGCCGAGCGCGATCCGAAAGCCGTGAGCGCGGCGTTGGACGCGCTGACCGAAGCGGCGAAGACGGGAACGGGCAACTTGCTCGCCCTCGCCGTCCATGCGGGCCGCGCCAAAGCGACCGTTGGAGAAATTACCGACGCCCTCGAGAAGGTGTATGGTCGCCATGTCGCCGAGATCCGCTCGATCTCGGGCGTGTATCGCAAGGAAGTGGGCGCGAAGAACGTGGATAAGGTTCTGAAGATGGTCGAAGCCTTCGCCGAGAAGGAAGGCCGCCGCCCGCGCATTCTCATCGCCAAGATGGGCCAGGACGGCCACGACCGTGGCCAGAAGGTGATCGCCAGCGCTTTCGCCGATCTCGGCTTCGATGTGGATATCGGCCCCTTGTTCCAGACCCCGGCGGAAGCGGCGAAACAGGCCGTGGAAAACGACGTGCACATCATTGGCGCCTCCTCGCTCGCGGCGGGCCATCTGACCCTCGTGCCCGCGTTGAAAGCCGAGTTGAAGAAGATGGGCCGCGAAGACATCATGGTGGTGGTTGGCGGCGTAATCCCGCCGCAGGATTTCGACGCGCTGTATAAGGCCGGCGCGGCGGCAATCTTCCCGCCGGGCACCGTCATCGGCGACGCCGCCGTCGGATTGCTCGAAAAGCTCAACGCGGCCCTGGGCCACTAAAGGACTTCGCGTGCGCCATTCCACGGCAGCGGATTACGTCGAGGGTGTGGTTTCGGGCGACCGCGCCAAGCTCGCGCGCGCCATTACGCTGATCGAATCGCGCAACCCTGATCATCAGAAGCTGGCGCAGGAGATGGTGCTAGCCCTGCTGCCGCGCACCGGCAAGTCCCTGCGCATCGGTATCAGCGGCCTGCCGGGCGCGGGCAAAAGCACGTTCATCGACGCCTTCGGCACTATGTTGACGGGTCAGGGCCACAAGGTCGCCGTTCTGGCGGTGGACCCCACCTCCTCGCGCACGGGCGGGTCGATCTTAGGCGACAAGACGCGCATGACCCGGCTCTCCGTGGACGGGAACGCCTTCATTCGCCCCTCGCCCACTGGCGGCACCCTGGGCGGCGTGGCACGGGCGACCCGTGAAGCCATTCTGGTCTGCGAGGCCGGGGGCTTCGATATCATTTTAGTGGAGACGGTCGGCGTCGGTCAGAGCGAGATCACCGTGTCCGAGATGGTCGACTTCTTCCTGGTGCTGATGATCGCCGGCGGCGGCGACGAATTGCAGGGCATCAAGAAGGGCGTGCTCGAGATCGCCGATATGATCGCCATCACAAAAGCCGACGGCGAGAATGTCACCCGCGCCAAGATCACGGCGACGGACTATCAGCATGCGATGCGGATCATCACCCCGATGAACCCTTTGTGGACCCCGCCGGTCGTAACGGTGAGCTCCATCGAGAATAAGGGGCTCGATACGCTGTGGGAGAAGATCGAGCATCATAAGAAGACGCTGACGAATGCCGGCGAATTCGAGACGAAACGCCGGGCACAGCAGATTCGCTGGATGTGGTCGATGATAGACGACCGGCTCATGAGCCGCCTTCGGGCCGACGACAGGATCCAACCCTTGGTGAGCGAGATGGAACGCGGGATCGCCGACGGCAAAGTGACTCCGGCGCTCGCGGCGGATAGTATCCTTGCTGCGTTCTGGAGTTCTTTCGGGGGATAGTCGAATGATCCGTATGGTTGTTGCCTTGGCGCTGGTGTCCGCGCCGGCCTATGCGCAGTCGCAAGCCGACCTGTACGCCAAGGCGCGCGAGATCCACGAAAGGGTGCTGACCATCGACACGCACGTCGATATCCCCTTCGACTTCGCCACATCCGCCTACGACATGATGAAGCCCGGCCCGCGCGGGCAGCAGGTGCACATCCCGACGATGATCGAGGGCGGCCTCGATGCGCCGTTCCTGATCGTCTACATGGGCCAGGGCGAACGCACGGTCACGGGTTATGCGAAGGCCGCCGCCGACGCCTTCACCAAGTTCTCGGCCATCCACCGCGCCGCCGACGAACTCTACAAGGATAAGATCGAACTGGCCTATACCGCCGCCGACGTGCGGCGCATCTACGGCGGCGGCAAGAAGCCGATCATTATCGGTATGGAAAACGGCTACTCGGTCGGCAAGGACCTGCGCCTGCTCGATATCTATTACAGCCTCGGCGCGCGCTATCTCGGCCTTCTGCACAACGGCCACAACGACCTGGGTGATTCCGCTCAGCCCAATGCAAATGAGCCTGCCGCCGAGCACAATGGCCTGTCACCGCTGGGCAAAGAAGTGGTCGAGAAGCTGAACCAACTCGGGATCATGGCGGACATCAGCCACGCCTCGATGAAGACCGCGCTCGACATCCTCGCCGTGTCCAAGGCGCCGGTGATCGCCAGTCACTCGGCGGTAAAGGCCGTGTTCGATCACCCGCGCAATGTGAGCGACGAGGTGCTCGATGCGGTGAAGCGCTCGGGCGGTGTGGTGCAGATCGTGGCCTTCGATCCTTACCTGCGCGCGATCCCGCCGGAAAAGACCAAAGCCGTCCAAGCGCTGCAGAAGACCATGGGAATGCGCGGGAACGCCGACGTGGACAAATTGCAGTCCGGCCAACGTCAAGCCTATGAAGCGGAAATGGCCAATATCGAGAACACCTGGCCTAAGGCGGATGTGACCAATCTGGTCGACCACATGGACTACGCCATCAAGCGGATCGGCATCGACCATGTGGGCATTTCGTCGGACTTCAATGGCGGCGGCGGCATCCGGGGGTGGGGAAGCGCGGCCGAGACCTTAAATGTCACACTGGAACTGGTGCGGCGCGGGTATACCGAGGAGCAAATCGCCAAGCTTTGGGGCGGTAACCTCCTGCGCGTGATGGAACAGGTCGAGGCCTATGCCAAGCGGCCCCGAAAGCGGCGCTAAAACTTCTGACGCCAGCGGCCTCCCGCCGCTCGACGACAGCCGTACGCGCCGTTCGCCGCTCACGATTGCCCAGCACGCCACTGTCATCACGACGCGCCTTGTGTTCGGCGCGCTATGCGGCGCGATCCGACTGGTGCGCGGCGCGCACCCGAAAGGCTGGCGCACAATTCGTTATGGCCTGCACCGGGAGGAGATCCTCGATTATCACGCGCCGCCCGCCGACAAACCGCCTCATCGGGCGGTCGTGTTCATCCACGGCGGCGGCTGGCTCATGGGCACAAAGGATTTCTACGCCCACGACCTGATCTTCCTGCCCGAGGCCGGATATCCGGTCTTCAACATCGAATATCCGAAGGCGCCGGAGCATCCGCATCCGCGGCCCTTACGGTCATTGCTCGCCGCGTTGGTGTTCATCAAACGCTCGTTCCCCGAAGCCACGCACGTGCACCTGATGGGCGATTCCGCCGGGGGCAACATGGCGGTGATGGCGGCGTTGCTCCTGTCGGACGCGGGGCTCCTGAAACAGGTGGACCCGTGGTGCGACCCGAAGAAGCTGCCGAAGGTGCTGTCGGTGACGTCGATCTACGGCGTTCTAGATCGCGCGACGATGCTGCGGCCGAATGTGCCCGGCGGCGCGGCGCTGCTCGCCGCCTATGCCGGCCCGGAGGCGCTCGAGGAAGCGGTCGGGCCGGAGCATTCCATTACGCCGATGGACCTGAAATTCGAGCGCCATCCGCCGTGTTTCATCGCCTGCGGCGCCGGCGATCCGATCCTGCCTTCAAGCCAGATCTATGCCGAGCGGTTGCAGCGGGAAGGACACAAGGTCGTGCTCACCACCTATCCCAAAGCGTTTCACGGGTTCTTTAATTTTCCCGAGGGAGAGCCCAAGCGAAACCTGAGGCGCGATATCCTCACCTTCCTGGACGAGAACTTCCTGGGCGTGCAGTCGCCGTAAGGCGACTAGCGTTCCGTCAGCGCGCCGTAGAGTTCCGGACGGCGGTCGCGGAAGAAGCCAAAGGCCGCGCGGGCGCGCCGGACTTCATCGAGATCGATGGTCGCGGTGATGACGCCTTCCTCGGTGCGGTTCAACTCGGCCACCTTGTCGCCGCGGTGGTTGGCGATGAAGGATGAGCCGTAGAATACTTGGCCGTCTTCCGTACCGACACGGTTGGCGGCCACGATGGGCACGACGTTGGATACGGCATGGCCGATCATGGCGCGCTGCCAAAGGTCCTTGGTGTCGAGCTCGGCATTGTCCGGCTCCGACCCGATGGCGGTCGGATAGAACAGGATCTCGGCGCCTTGCAGCATGAGCGCGCGCGCGGTTTCCGGGAACCACTGGTCCCAGCAGATGCCCACGCCCATGGAGCCGAAGCGGGTGCGCCAGGCCTTGAAGCCGGTGTTGCCCGGGCGGAAGTAGAATTTCTCCTCATACCCCGGACCGTCGGGGATATGGCTCTTGCGGTAGATGCCCATGGTCGCGCCGCCGGCGTCGATCATCGCAAGGCTATTGTAGAAGTGATTATGCTCGCGCTCGAAGATCGAGGTCGGGATCACGACGTTCAGGCTCTTCGCGAGTTCGGCCATGCGCAGGACGGCCGGATGGCTCTCGGCCGGATAGGCGGCGTCGAAATGGCTTTCCTTCTCCTCGCGGCAGAAGTAGTGGCCCTGGAAAAGCTCGGGCGGCAGGATGACTTGCGCGCCCTTCTTGGCCGCCTCGGTCACGAAGCCTTCGATCTTGGCGATGTTCTTCTCCATGTCGGTGGAGAAGGCGCATTGGATGGCCGCAACGGTGACTTTGGTCATACTGAATATCCCTAAGCCGGCTGCTGCTGCGTGATGCAGTGAAACGAACCGCCGCCCGTAATAACAGAGTTGGCCGGAAGACCAATAGTGCGCCGGCCCGGGAACAGCTTGGCGATGGCCGCCACGGCCGCGTCGTCGGACTTCGCCCCGTAAAGCGGAACGACGACCGTGGTATTGCCGATGTAGAAATTCATCGAGCTGACGGGCATGACATCGCCGTCCTCGTTCTCCATGCGGCCCGGCGAGGGCACGGTCATGACTTCGAGCTTCTTCCCGTTCACGTCACGCGCGGCCTTGAGGTCGGCGATGATGGCCTTCAGGGCGTCGGTGTTCGGATCATCCGACCCAAAGGGCTCCATGCACACCACGACACCCGGCGCAATGAAGCGCGCGATATTGTCGATATGTCCGTCTGTGTGGTCGTTGGCGAGGCCGTCGCCGAGCCAGATCAGATGTTCGATGCCGAGGCCCTTCTTTAGGCGCGCTTCGATGTCCGCCTGCGACAGCGACGGATTGCGATTCTCGTTAAGAAGGCACTGGCGCGTGGTGAGCGCGGTGCCGAGACCATCCACGTCAATGGAGCCGCCTTCAAGCACCCAGTCGTTGACGAGCGCGGGCGTACCAGCCTGTTTCGCGACAAAGGCGGCGACCTGATCGTCGCCTTCGAGCACGTACTTACCGCCCCAGCCGTTGAACTGGAAGCAGGACGCTTGCAGGCCCGCCGGACCCTTCACGAAGATCGGCGCGATGTCGCGGAACCAGATGTCGCCGAACATGCCGGGAATGATTTCGGCGTTCTCACCCTTGAGCGCGGCGCGCGCGGAGGCTACAGCCTCGTCGCCGTTCGCGACGATCTTGAGCATCTCACCCTTGCCGCCGTCGGCGATGGCTTTGAAAAGCGCGGCGACTTCGGCGCGCGCCGGTTCCAGGTCTTCGAGCCACAGGTCGGCGGCGCTGGGCCAAGCGGACCAAACGGCGCTGTGTCTGTCCCATTCGGCGGGCTGGCGGAGCGGTGCAGTTGTGTTCGATTTTGTGTTCATGGGACGCTCACATACTGTCTGGAAGTCCCCCATGCAATGCTTGAGAGTATGAATATATGTCATCGGGAAATCTCACCGCCGACCGGCGCTATGACTACGCCCAGAGCCTGCGCGCGGAGGGGGACTTTTCAGCCGCGGCGGAGCTGATCGGGCAGGCCCTGGAGCTGGCGCCGAACTGGGCCGAAGGCCGCTTCGCCTTCGCCGAAAATCTCGCGGACGCGGGACGCCTTGAAGAAGCCGTCGCGGCCTACCGCGCTTATTTAATGGTCGATTCGAGCGACTCCATGGGCGCGGCGGCGCGCTTGACCCTGCTCGGCGCGGCGCCGACTCCGGCCAATCTGCCGGCGGCTTATGTCAGCCGCCTGTTCGACGAATATGCCCCGCGCTTCGACGCGGCGTTGACCGAGCGGCTGGGCTACCAGGGCCCGGCGCTTTTGAAAGCCGCCGTGACGCGTGTATGGCCCCGTCCCTTTTCGCGCGTGTTCGACCTGGGGTGCGGCACCGGCCTCTCGGGCGCGGCCTTCCGCGATGTGGCTGCGTGGCTGGGCGGGGTCGATCTGTCGCCGGCCATGGTGAGGAAGGCCGAAGCCAAAAAGATCTACGACCATTTGGAAGCGGGCGACATGGGCACGGCGCTCGCGACGCTGAACGCGCCCTGCGAACTCATACTGGCCGCCGACGTGCTGGTGTACGTGGGCGATCTGGCGCCTTTATTCGCGATCGTGCGCAATGCCCTCGTTCCGGGTGGAATTTTCGCCTTCACCGTTCAACGTGCGGATAGCGGCGACTACGCGCTGGGGCGCGAGCAGCGCTACAGCCACAGCCGCGTCTATATTGAACGCTGCGCTGAGGCCGCGGATTTCGAAATCGCCGTGCTGGAAGATGTGGTGACGCGTCAGGAAGCCGGCAAAGACGTGCCGGGTCTGCTCGCTGTTCTAGTTTAAATGAAACACCAGCGCCTTGAGATAGGCGCTTTCCGGCAGCAGCGGATGCACGGGATGATCGGGCCCGGCGCCGGCGGTACGGATGATTTTACCCGAGCGCTTTGCGTCCTCGAGTCCGCGCGCGACCGCCGCCGTGAATTCATCGAGCGGCGCGTTGTGGCTGCAGGAGGCGACGAGCAGATATCCCCCCGGCGCGGTGACTTCGGCCGAGAGGCGCGCGAGCTTGCGATAGCCCTGCAGCCCCGCTTTCAAATCCTTCTTCGACTTCACGAAGGCCGGCGGGTCGGCGATCACGACGTCCCAGGTTTTACGCGCGCTCACAGCGTTTTCAAGGAACGGGTAGACTTCGGACTTTTCGAAGGTGCAGGCGACCTTGTTGGCGGCGGCCGCTTTGGCGGCGAGTTCCAGGGAGTGCGCGGAACGGTCGACAGCGGTGACGGAGGTAGCCCCGCCGAGCGCACACGCCATCGCGAAGCCGCCGGTGTGCGTGTAAAGGTCGATGGCGCTGGCGCCTTTCGCTAACCTGCCCATGAACGCGCGGTTGTCGCGCTGATCGAAGAACCAGCCGGTCTTCTGGCCCGAGGTGAGATCGCAGAAGAAGGTGGCGCCGTTCTCTTCCACGGGCACGTCGCCGTCCAAGCCGCCATGTACGACGCGCACATCTTGCGCGAGCCCTTCAAGCCCGCGCGCGGGCGTATCGGCGCGTACGACGACGGCGCGCGGGGCCGTGAGGCGTACCAGCGCATCGACGATCAGCGGCAGCAGCGTGTCCATACCGGCGGTGTTGGGCTGGAGCACGAACACATCGCCAAAGCGATCGATGATGAGGCCGGGCAGGCCGTCCGCTTCCGCATGCACAAGGCGGTAGAACGGACGCGCGAACAGACGCTCGCGGAGTGACAAGGCGATCTTGAGCTTGCCTTCAATAAAAGCCGCGTCGATGGCCGCGTCGGGCGCGTGGACGAGGACCCGGGCGCTGATCAGGGTGCGCGGGTTGAACTGGGCGGTGGCCAGCAAGGTCCCGCCCGCGTCGGCGACGGTTACAATCGAACCCGGCGGCAGCGCTTTCGCCTCGGGACCCATCTTCACTTCGTTGGAGAATATCCAAGGATAGCCAGACTGGAGCCGCCGTTGGGCACGGGGCTGGAGGATCAGACGCGGGTGACGGGTAACAGGCGTGTTCATGGCGGTGCTTTGCCACCGAATTGGCCGAAAACATAGGAAAAAACGCGGCCGAGAGGCTATACTGCCGGCTTCCGTCGGACCCACCAGGGAGGCGTCCCAATGATCACTCTTTCCATCAATGGCCAAAATCATGAGGTGGAGGTCGATCCGTCGACGCCGCTTCTGTGGGTGCTGCGCGACAAATTGGCGATGACCGGCACCAAATTCGGATGCGGCATCGCGCAATGCGGCGCTTGTACCATTCACATCAACGGCATGGCCGCGCGGGCCTGCGTGACGCCGGTGAGCATGGTGGGCGACGCAAAGATCACCACGATCGAAGGGCTTTCGACCGACGGCAGCCATCCGGTGCAGGCGGCCTGGATCGCCCATGAAGTGCCGCAGTGCGGCTATTGCCAGCCAGGCATGATGATGGCCGCCGCCGCGCTTTTGACTCAGAAGCCGAAACCGACCGACGCGGATATCGACGCGGCGATCACCAATATCTGCCGCTGCGGCACTTACCCGCGCGTGCGCGCCGCCATCCATTCCATCGCCAAGACCTGAGGAGAAGCATCATGAACTTCGCCCTCAATCGCCGCCTGTTCCTGCAAGCCTCCACCGTCGCCGGCGGGGGCTTCATGCTGGGCTTTGCCCTGCCCGGCAACGACGCGGAAGCGGCTACGGCCCCCGCGCCGGAAGTGAACGCCTGGATCGTGATCCAGCCGGACGACACCATCATCGTGCGTGTCGCGCATTCGGAAATGGGGCAAGGCGCGTTTACCGCGTTGCCCATGATGGTCGCCGAAGAGCTGAACGCCGACTGGGCGAAGGTGAAGCCGGAATTCATCAATCCGACCGAACATGTGCAGCGAAACCGCGTATGGGGCGGCACCGCCACGGTCGGCAGCCGCGCGGTACGCACCAGCCATGAATACTTGCGCAAAGCCGGCGCCAGCGCCCGCGAAATGCTGATCGCCGCCGCCGCGCAGCAATGGAAAGTGCCGGTGAGCGATGTGCGCGCCGAGAAGAGCGTGCTCACGCACACTCCTTCGGGCCGCACGCTGAGTTACGGCAAAGTCGCGAGCGCGGCGTCGCGCATGCCGGCGCCGAAGGACGTGGCGCTGAAGCCTCATACGGAATGGACCATCCTCGGCACGCCGAAGAACCGCGTGGAGATCCCGGACAAGGTCATGGGCAAGCCGGTGTTCGCCATAGACGTGCGCCTGCCGGACATGTTGTTCGCGGCCATCGAACATAGCCCCGCCTTCGGCGGCAAGCTGAAGAGTTACGACGAGAAGGCCATCGCGACGATGCCCGGCGTGCGCGCCGTGGTGCCATTGTTCGACACGGCCGTCGCCGTCGTCGCCGACAGTTATTTCGAAGCCTCACGGGCTCTCACGGCCCTGCCTATCGCATGGGACCGGGGACCCAATGGCAATGTGAACCATGCCGATGTGCTCGCTTTCGTCAAAAGCGGTCTAACGGCGACCGATCCGTTGGAAGGCGCGAGCGAAGGCGATGTCGTCGCCGCCATTGCCAAGGGCGCGAAGGTGATCGAGGCGGAATATCACGCCCCGTTCCTCAGCCACGTGCCGATGGAGCCGCAGAACGCCACCGCGCGCGTGACCGCGGACCTCGTTGAAATCTGGGCGCCGACGCAGAACATCGAAGCCACGCTGAACTTGGCCGCCAAGGCCGCGGGCGTGGATATCGGCAAAGTGAAAGTGCATCCGGTGATGGCGGGCGGCGGCTTCGGCCGACGCGGCGGACAATTGGAATATGTGCCGGAAGCCGTCCTGCTGTCGAAGCAGCTGGGCAAGCCGGTGCAGGTGATCTGGTCGCGCGAGGAAGACATCCGCCACGATTACTATCGCCCGATCTCCTCCGCGAAGTTCAAGGCCGCCTTCGATGCGCAAAACAATCCCGTCGCCTGGGACACGCGCATCGCCGGTCAGTCGATCATGTCCACCGCGAACCCCGAAGCCCTCAAGAAGGGCACGGACCTTGGGTTCCTGGTGTGCTTCACGGACAACCCCTACGACGTACCGAACCGCCGCGTGGATTTCGGCATGCGCAATACGCATGTGCCCGTTGGGTATTGGCGATCGGTGAACCATTCGCAGAACGGTTACTTCCGCGAGTGCTTCGTGGACGAGATGGCCGAAGCCGCCGGCATGGACCCCTATCAATTCCGCCGCAAACTGCTGGCGAATTCACCGAAGCAACTCGCGTGCATGGATGCCGCCGCGAAGGCTGCGGGATGGGGCCGGACGCTTCCGCAAGGTGTGTTCCAGGGCATCGCACAGGTGGACGGTTACGGCAGCTATGTCGCGTCCGTGGTTGAAGCGTCCGTGCGTCCGGATGGACATCCGAAGGTGCACCGTGTGGTGACCGCCATCGACTGCGGTCACGTCGTGAACCCGGATACAGTGAAAGCGCAAACCGAAGGCGCGGTCGCCTGGGCGCTGTCAGCGGCGCTCTACGGCGAGATCACCATCAAAAACGGCGGCGTGGAGCAAGGCAACTACCACGACTATCCGATGGTGAAGATGGCCGAGATGCCCACGGTCGAAGTGGTGTTGGTGCCGTCCTACGATTTCTGGGGCGGCGTCGGCGAGCCCGGCGCGCCGCCGGTCACGCCCGCCTTGCTCAACGCCATGTACAAGGCGACGGGCCGGCGTATCCGGAACCTGCCTCTTGTCAAAGACGCGCAGCCGCGCTCCGCCGACTAGCTTGGTTTGATTAGAACGGCTTCAGCACGACCATGATCACGATGATGATCATGAACACGGCGGGGACCTCGTTGAGCATGCGGTAGAACTTGGCCGGACGGGTGTTGGCGTCGTTAGCGAAGTCTTTCGTCCAACGCTCCATGCGCCCATGCATGAAGCCGAGGCCGACGACGAAGGCGAGCTTCACGTGCATCCAGCCCTGATGCCAATCCACCGGGCTTTCCGGAAGGAACAGCATGGTGATTCCGAACAGCAGACTGGCGGCCGCCGCCGGGCGCATGATGATGCGCAGGAGCCGCCCTTCCATGCCTTTCAGCAGCTCGGAGGCTTCCGAGCCAGGCGCGAGGCCGACATGGTTCACAAACAGACGCGGCAGATAAAGCAGTCCGGCCATCCATGCGATGACGGAAATGATGTGCAGCGCTTTGATCCAGAAAAAGAGCATGAGGCCTCTCGACTCTGATGCCCCTCCCCCTTGTGGGGAGAGGTTAGGGATGGGGAAGTTGGCCCCCATCCGCCCGTAGCCTTACCCCCGCCCGGGGACGCTGTCTCGCTTTTTCCATTGGCTCGGGCGCCCAACGCGCTCAGTGCCGTCCCTGCGCCTCCCGGCAAAGGGGAGCGGCTTTTGTTTTTACGGCCAGCGCGCCGTCGGCGGCATGCTCATGAGGTAAGCGTCGGGATTGGCGTCGGTGGCGAAGCCGAATTTGGTGCCGCGGTCGTAGACAAGGTTGAATTCAACATAACGGCCGCGTTTGATGAGCTGCTGTTCCTTTTCCGCCTCGGTGAAGGTTGCGTCCTTGCGCCGGGCGACAATTTTAGGAATGACATCGAGGAAGGCTTCACCGATGTCTTGCTGGAAGGCGAAATCCTTCTTGATATCGCCGGTATTGAGATCGTCGAAAAAGATGCCGCCCACGCCGCGCGGCTCCTTGCGGTGCGGCAGATAGAAGTACTTGTCGCACCACGCCTTGTATTCATCATAGGCGCCCGGGCGATAGCGATCGCAAGCCGCCTTCAGGGCGGCATGGAAGTCCTTCGTGTCTTCATCGAAAGGTATGGTGGGAGTGAGGTCGGCGCCGCCGCCTAACCACAGCTTGCTGGTATGCATGAAACGCAAATTCATATGCACGGTCGGCACGAAAGGACTGAACATATGGGTGACCAGCGAAATGCCGCTGGCGGTGAACTGGCCGCCGGATTCCTTCGCGCCCGGCATATGAGCCATGCCTTGCTCGGACAGCGCGCCCCAGACGTGACTGACATTCACACCCGCTTTCTCGAAAACCCGGCCGCGAATGACGCGCATACGCCCGCCGCCCTTGAGGCGGTGATCGGGGCCCCTTTCCCATTCGGTCTGCTCGAACTTCACGCCGTCTTCAAAACTTTCGAAGGCCGCGCAGATTCGGTCCTGAAGGCTTTTGTAGAAGGCGACCGCGTCTGCGATGAATTCGTCGGAGACCTGAGACGTCATTTGGCGGTCCGTTCATGCACGTAATCGACCAGGCGCTTCACGGCGTCGGGATCGACTTCCGGCCAAATGCCGTGGCCGAGATTGAAAATATGACCGGGCGCGGGGCCGGCGTCGGCGAGAATTTCGTCGATGCGTTTTTCGAGCGCCGCCTTGGGCGCGAACAGGACGGCGGGATCAAGGTTTCCCTGAATCGCCTTATTCGGAAGAAGCTTGCGCGCGCCCGCGAGCGGAACCCGCCAGTCAAGGCCGACCACATGCACCGGCAGTTCGGAGATGATGTCGAGCATGGTCCCGCAATTGTTGGCGAAGTAGATAAGCGGCACATTGAGGTCCTTAAGACCCTCGAAGATGCGCTTTACGGGCGGGAGCGCGACATTGCGGAAGTCGTGTGGGCCGAGAAGACCGCCCCAGGATTCAAACAGCATCAACGCCTGTGCGCCGGCGGCGGCCTGGGCGCGCAGGTAGGCGATCATCGCATCGGCGAGGCGCTCCAAAAGGCGCGCTGTTACTTCGGGCTCGGCATGCACGAAGGACCGCGGCACGGCGAATTCCTTCGAAGGCTTGCCGGCGACGAGATAGGCGAACAGCGTGAAGGGCGAGCCGGCGAACCCGATGAGCGGTACATGGGCCGGGAGACCCGCGCGGGTAAGTTTGATCGCTTCCATGACGAACGGCACATCGCGCTCCGGCACCAGCGGGCGGATCGCTTCGACCTGCTTCAGCGAGCGGATCGGCTGGGCGATCACCGGGCCGGGGGCGTAGTCGAGATCAATGCCCATGCCTTCGAGCGGGACCATGATGTCGGAGAAGATGATGGACGCGTCGAAGGCGAAACGGCGGATCGGCTGCAGGGTAACTTCGGCCGCGAGTTCCGGGGTACGGGTGAGTTCGGCGAAACCGACCTTGGACCGCACTTCGCGATACTCGGGCAGATAGCGCCCAGCTTGGCGCATCACCCAGATGGGCATATGCGACGTCGGCTGGCGGCGGCAGGCGGCGAGGAACGGGGGCAGCGCGGTCGAATCTGTCACAGGATTTCTCTTTGCTGGTGAAACTTTTGGCGCACGTTAGGCTTGGCCTGGATTGGTCGCGGCCAGCCGGCGGGCATTGGCTTGCGCGAGAACCGCATCGCCCCCCTTCGAAATAAACGCGGATGCGGCGGCGTCGCCCAAGGCTACGGCATTGGAGACATGGCCGCTTTGCGTGACAGAGATAAAATCGCGTCCGTCCAAATTGCAGGCGGCGGCGTAAAGCGACAACTCGTTTCCGTTCACGGTCGCGAGCGCGCCGAGCGGGACCTGACAGCCGCCTTCAAGACGCCCAAGCATAGCGCGCTCGGCATCCACAGCCACGCGGGTCTGCGTATGATCCAAAGGGCGTAACCAGCGCAGGGTTTCGGCATCACCCGCGCGCGCGCAAATCGCAATAGCGCCCTGCGCAGCGGCGTTGGGGAAAATATCGGTCGGCAGAATCTGCGTGATGCGCGCGCCGAGGCCGAGGCGCTTCAAGCCGGCGGCCGCCAGGATGATAGCGTCGTATTCACCATCGTCGAGCTTACGCAAACGCGTCGGCACGTTGCCGCGCAGTTCAACCTGCTTCAAGTCTGGACGCGCTTTGGCCAGAAACGCTTTGCGGCGCAGACTCGACGTGCCGATGCGCGCGCCGGACGGCAGGCTCGCGAAATCGAGGCCTCCGCGCGCGACCAACGCATCATGGGGATCCTCGCGCTCCAGCACGGCCGCCAGTGTCGTGCCGGCCGTCATCGCGGTGGCGAGATCCTTCAGGCTATGAACGAGGAGATCGACCTCATTATCAAGCAAGGCGCGGTCGAGTTCGGCGGTAAAAAAACCTTTCCCGTCGGTGGACCAGAGCGGGATGTCCGTCTGCAGATCGCCGCGCGTCTTGATAATGACGAGATCGACGGACGGCGCGCCGGGAATGAGGCCGATCAGGCGCTTCACTTCTTCCGACTGCCAGAGAGCGAGGGCGGACCCGCGGGTCCCAATACGTAAACTCACGAAACTTCTCCTTCCGGGAGGAAACGGTAGCCGACACCGCGCACCGTCAGAAAATGCTTGGGTTCATGCGGCGTGTGCTCGAAGATCTTACGCAGGCGCAGAATGAAATTATCGACGGTCCGGGTGGAGGGAAACACCTCGTAACCCCAGACCTTCTCGAGCAAGTCGTCGCGCGTGACGACTTCGTCGGGCTGCTCGGACAAAACCTTCATGATCATGGCTTCCTTCTCCGTCAGGTCATGGAACGAACCGTCCCAAGACTTGGCGCGGAAGGTACGGAAGTTCACCTCATTGCCCGCGAAGCGCAGCACGCCGTCGGAGGCGGGCTTGGCTATCGACTGCTTGTACCAGTCCCAGCGGCGCAGGATGGCCTTCACGCGCAGGAGAAACTCGTCGAGATGGAAAGGCTTGGTGAGATAGTCGTCGCCGCCGGCTTCCAGGCCGCGCACGCGGTCCTGCGGATCGCCGCGCGCAGTCAGGAACAGGACCGGCGTATTCTTGCCTTGCTGGCGCAGCTCGCGGCACACCGCGAAGCCGTCCATCTTGGGCATCATCACATCCAGGATCAGAAGGTCGTAGTCGGACGCGAGGGCCTGCGCGAGACCGGCGCTGCCGTCATGGGCCGTGTCGGCCGCATAGCCTTCGGCGCGCATGTTCTCGGCCATGCCCTCGGCGAGATGCAGATCGTCCTCGACGACCAGGATACGGTGCGCGGGCTCGCTCATGGGACGTCCTGGGTTACGGCGGCGGGCCAGGTCACGGTGAAGGTCGCCCCTTTCCCAGGCCCTTCGCTGTGCGCCTTCGCTTCACCGTTCTCGAAGTGCATGAAGCGCCGCACGATATAAAGGCCGAGGCCTGTTCCCGCGGCATCGCGCCCGCCGGTGGTGTCCAGCCGCACGAATTTCTCAAAAAGGCGCTCGGCGTCGGCGGTTTCAAAGCCGATCCCGCTGTCCTTCACCGCGATCTCGACGGCGCCGCCATGACGGCGGCCGGAGATTGCGATGGTGCCGCCTTTGGTCGGACCGAGCGCGGCGATGGCGTTGTCGATGAGGTTGCGCAGGACGCCGTCGGTGGCGACGGGGTCGGCGTAGAGGTCGAGATCGAGTGGGATATCCATGCTGAAGACGACATTCTCACGCTTGGCGATGTCCTCGACATTGGCGAGCACATGGCGCACGGCTTCGGCCATGCCGATGCGCTCGCGGTGGAGCAGGACGCGGCCGCGATCCAGGCGCGCGCTATCGAGGATTTTGGCGACCATATTCTCCATACGGCGCAGATCGTCGAGCATGCGGTGCGAGAGTTGCTGGAAACGTTCCGGCGACAGCTGGCGGCGGAGCATGGTTTCAAGCGAAAGTTGGAGGCTCGCGAGCGGCGTCTTGAACTGGTGCGACACCATAGCGAGGAAGTTGTCCTGCTTGCGGCGTACCTCCGCCTCGCCGGACAGCCCCCGCCAAAGCACCGCGATGCCGGCCGCGAGCACCAGGAGGAAGAAACCGCTTTCCCATGTGTATTGGTTCACGCGGCTGTGCTGAGCGTCCTCGACGGCCGCGACGGCCTCCGGTTTAAGGCCGACAACACCACCCGAAACTTGCAGATGCGGGAACAGCGCCGTGATCTCGGACGCGGCGACGCCGGCCGCATCCAAACGCTGCCCGGCGGCGACATCGTAAGTATAGAGCGCGCGCAGGTGGTGCGCGTGCTCAGCCGCGACCGTACGCTGATCGATGAGCCACCACAGAACCTGCGCTACCGCGAAAACCTGCAGTCCAATCATGACGATGTGCAGGAAGCGGATGGGGTCGGAACGCAAGGTCGTGGCCATGGCGGACGGTCCGTTGTTGCTACCGCGGCAGCGCCGCGACGGTCTCGGCGAGGCCCGCGACGAGGGTGTCGATGTCCGCTTCCGTATGGGCGGCGGACAAGAAACCGACTTCGTAGGCCGACGGTGCAATGTAGATACCTTTGTCGAGAAGCGCTTGAAAGAGCGGCGCAAAGCGCGCCCCGGCGCTGCCATCGATAGCCTCGGCCGAGCGCGGTGGTTCGCCCGGCTGGAAGGACAGCCAGAAGATCGACCCGAGACGCGCGAAGCCAACCTCACGGCCCGTGTCTTTCAGGGCCTTCGTCGCCTTGGCTTCCAGGATGGCGCCCATTTCGTCGAGCTTGGCGATGACGTTGTCGCGCTCGAGGATGCGTAAGGTCGCCAGGCCCGCCGCCATCGCAACCGGGTTCCCGGACAGCGTCCCCGCCTGATAGACCGAACCTTCCGGTGCGATGTGGGACATGAGCTGGCGCGAACCCCCATAAGCGCCGACCGGAAGGCCGCCGCCAATCACCTTTCCGAATGTCACGAGGTCCGGCGTGATGCCGTAATGAGCCGCGGCGCTGCCCTTGGGCACGCGGAAACCCGAAATCACTTCGTCGAAAATCAGGAGCGCGCCGTACTCCTTGGTAAGCGCGCGCACCTTCTGGAGGAAAGCGGGGCGCTGCAGGAGAAGACCGTTGTTGGCGGGCACCGGCTCGATGATCACCGCGGCGATCTTATTGCCCTCGGCGGTGAAGAGGGCCTCGAGCTTGGCGTCATCGTCGAGCGGGAGGACGCGGGTGAGCGCGGCGAAATCCTTCGGCACGCCGGCCGACGACGGTTGACCAGCCGTGACAAGACCTGAGCCGGCGGCGACGAGAAGATGGTCGGCATGGCCGTGATAACAGCCGGAGAATTTGAGGACAAGGTCGCGCCCGGTCGCACCACGCGCGAGACGGATCGCGCTCATGGTCGCTTCGGTGCCGGACGAAACAAAGCGCACCTGTTCGAGACCGGGGTAAGCGGCGACAACTTTCTCGGCGAGGTCCACTTCGCCGCGGCACGGCGCGCCATAGGTTGTACCCAACGCAGCGGCCTTCTGAACGGCGCTTACAACTTCATGCGGTGCGTGACCGAGGATAAGCGGTCCCCAGGAGCCGACGAAGTCGAGGTAGCGCTTGCCTTCTTCATCGGTCACATAGGCGCCTTCCGCTTTCGCGATGAAGCGCGGCGTGCCGCCCACGGATTTGAACGCGCGGACCGGCGAGTTAACCCCGCCCGGGATGACCCGGCGGGCGCGTTCGTAGAGAGCGGCATTGGTATCGGTCACTGACTCTTCTCCTTATTGAGCGGATGGCGCGCGGTCTCGCCGTGAAGGGCATCTTGCACGCCGCGCAGATAGGCTTGCACGGCAGCGGGGCCCGATTCAGTGGCGAGCGCACGCAAACCCTTGAGCGGCGCATGCGCGAGACGGCGCGCGAAACCTTCGGCCCATTGCTTGAGCCCTTCGTCGGTGGTTTGCGATTTGGGCAAACGGCGCAGGCTTTCGACGGCCGCACGCTGATATTGCATGGTGAGGTCTTGAATGAGCGATGAGGCTTCGCGAATGGCGTATTCACCACGCAAGCGTTCAAGATGTTCGTCGATGACGATGCGCGCGGAGGCGAGTTCGCGCAGACGTTCCGTGCGGCCCAACGCGGCGTCGGCGATCACGGCGTCCATGCCGAGACGCGTGAGACCGTTCATGAGGCCGGCGGCCGGATCCACGTTTGGAGGAACGCCGAGATCGACGATGAGCGTCCCGCGCGTCGGAGCCGCGGCGGCGATGCGCGCGGCGACCGTCAGATCGATCAGCGGCTCAGCGCCGCCAACGGCGGTGATGATGACGTCGATGGGTCCGGGATTGGCGAGGAACTGATCGAGCGGGCACGCCTCGCCGTTCAGTTCGATCGCAAGTTCCTCGGCTGTTTCAAAAGTGCGATTGACGACCGTGACCGGCAGCCCCTGCGCGGCGAGATTGCGGCCGGCGTGGCGAGTCATCGGTGAAATCCCGACAAGGGCCACGCGCCCGCGCGCGCCGTCCACATGGGCGAGGGCGCGCTTCACGGCGTAGTCCGCGAGCGATTCGACATTGGCGGTGCCGGCGATCTCGCGGTGCACGTCCTGCGCGGCACGCAAGGCTTCGGCGAAGAGATAGTCGAGCTGCGGGCCGCAGGTACCCGCCGCCTTGGCCACGCTCCAGGACTGGCGGACCTGGTTATAGATTTCGCGCTCGCCCGCTTGGGCGGAATCGAGGCCAGACGCGACGAGGAAAAGGTGCTCGGCCGCCCCCTCGCCCACCCAAGCGCGGAACACGTGGCGAACGTCGTCCCCCGCCAGGACGTCGGAGAAGGCCTCGCCCAGGGCGTCCCGGCAGGCGTGCGCGGTCAGGGATTCGTCGCCGGCGACAATGAACTCGATTCTGTTACATGTGCCGATATAAGCGAGCTCAGGCACACCCAGACGCGCCGCGAGCGCTTGCAAGCGGTCTTCGATCTCGGTCTTTGGCCAGGCGAGGCGGCCAATACGATCCACCCCGGCTGACTTATAAGAAGCGCCAAAAAGCGCGAACTGATCCATGGATGGGGGATAGCATAGCCCTGCATGCCCTATGTCACGGCTGTGTCACGGCCCCTAATTGATTGATGTGAAGCAGATATTTAGACTGTTTCCGCGTGGGAGAAACACATGCGTATCGTGATTATCGCCTTGATGGCGACACTCCTGGCCGGCTGCGGTCCGGCCTCACGTCTCGATTATTCGCAGCGCGCCCGTATCCAATGTGCGGAAACTGGGCGGGACGACGCCGGGTGCATGCAGCAGGTCATGGCGAGCTGGAGCCGCTTGGCGGGCGCCTGCGGCGTGCGGCAAAATATAAAGCAAGTCTGCGACGGCGAATTTGAGCGTCGCTATTTCTGCAATGTCTCGACACGCGAAGAAAAAACCACCGACGAAAAGGGGAACGTGACCACAAAGAGCGTTGAGAAACGCGAAGGCCCCGGCTGCGCGCTTGAAGGGTCGCGGCGGTACGATCTCCGTGCCGCCTACATGGCCGAGTGCGAACGTCACAGCGACATCCCCAATACCCGGCCGGCTGAAGGCGCCGCCTGTCATTGCGGCGACAACTACTGCACGTTCGACTACCCCGACGTGTCGGATGACATCGCCGTGCGGTACTTCCCGGAACTCGCCGACAAAAAATAAACCAATAATGTCAATTGACCCATGTAAGTCGCGGGAAATAATCACCCTGCTCAGGTGAAGCGTTCCAGAGAGATACAGACGATGACCGACAAGACATGCGAGGGTTGCCAAAACGGCGAAGCCTTTCCGATCCCCTTCTCCATGGCGTTCCAGCCGATCGTGGACGTGGCGGAGCGGCGTATCTATGCTTATGAAGCCTTAGTGCGCGGACCTGGCGGCGAGGGCGCGGGCAGCGTCCTCGAAAAGATAACGTCCGAAAACCGCTATGGCTTCGATCAGTCGTGCCGGGTGAAAGCCATTCAACAAGCGGCGGCGCTCGGGCTGGACCGCCGCCTCAGCATCAATTTTCTGCCGAACGCCGTTTACGAAGCGCGGGCTTGCATACGCGCCACCTTGACCGCGGCGGACCAATTCGACTTCCCGCTCGATCAAATCACCTTCGAAATCACCGAGGACGAACGCATCAGCGACGCGCCTCATCTGCAATCGATCATCACCGAATACCGACGTCACGGTTTCAGCGTTGCGCTGGATGATTTCGGAGCCGGGTATGCGGGGCTTAACAGCCTGGTCGAACTCGACGTCGACGTGGTGAAGCTGGACATGGCGCTGGTGCGCGGCATCGACGCGGATCAGCGGCGGCGAACTATCGCCGCGGGTGCGATCAAAGTATGCGAAGAGCTTGGCGTGAAGGTGGTTGCCGAAGGCGTTGAGCGGGCGCAGGAGGCCAAAGCGCTCAGGGACATCGGCGTTCGTTTTATGCAGGGCTTCTTGTTCGCGCGGCCGCGGCTGAACGCCTTGGTCGAAGACGCGGATATCCCTTTCACGTAAAAAAGGGCCGACGTGAAACCCGTCGGCCCTTTTCAATCAAACCGCGCTTAATGGACGGAGCGCGGGACTTTGAAATAATCAAAGCTCATATCGCGGACCTTGCCGGCTTGACCGTCGCCCTGGATCAGGTCTTTCAGGTCGTAGGCCGGAGCCTTCGCCAGATCTTCCTTCGACATCGGCACGACGTAGCCGTTCTTGTCTTCCGAATAGTCGAGCACCGACCAGGGCACCGGCGCGTATTTTTCGCCCATGCCGAGAAGACCGCCGAAACCGACGGCGGCAAACATGATGCCGTTGGAGAGTTTGTCGAGCACGACGTCCTCGACGTGGCCGACCTTGTCGCCGGTCATATCGTAAACGGCGGTGCCTTTAACCTTTGAGGCGAGAATCGCGGTGGTGTGTCCAGCTGTTGTGGGCATTCGGTCCTCCTTGAAAGAGCTTTGGAATAAAGCCGAAGGCGTAACGGGACCCGCAAAACGTTTGTTCCGACTGCGCCGTACATTCGGCGCGCAAATGGCTTCGCTGAAATAGGCAAAATCACAGCATTTCAGCTGTCAGACGCATCCGTTATTCCGACAGTTTTTGAAGATGCGAGTCCGGGAAGGTGCGATAGATCCGCACGTCATGCGCGTGCCGCACACCAATGATGTCACCCAGACAGCGCGCGTTCCACCGCGCGGCTGACACGCGGCGCCGACGGTTTGGTAAAACAGAAGAACCAGTCGGCCAGCGTGCCGTCTCGCCTGATGAGGTATTTGGTGAAATTCCACCACGGCCACCCCAAAGGCCCCGCTTCGCGCGCGAGCCAGCTGAACAAGGGATCTGCGGAACGGCCGCGCACGTGACGCTTCTCCGATAGCGGGAAGGTGACCTGGAAAGTACCCTCGCAGAAGGCCGCGATTTCGGCGGCTGGCCCGGGTTCTTGATTGCCGAAATCGTTGGACGGCACACCGAGGACCACCAGTCCCTGCTTCTTATGTTTGTCCCACAAAGCCTGGAGGTCGGCATACTGCGGCGTAAAGCCACAATAAGAGGCCGTGTTTACGATGAGCATAGGCTGGCCCTTGAACGCGGCCAGATCGAGCGGCCCGCCCTTTAGGGAGGTGAGGCAAAAGTCGTAGGCGGTGGTCATTCGGCCGAGAGCCTTATGCTGTCGTCGCGGAATCCGCCGGATTGGCGTTTCCATAAGCGCGCGTAGGTGCCGTTCGCGGCCAGCAGCGCGGCATGGGCGCCGGTTTCAACGATACGGCCTTTATCCATTACGATAAGGCGATCCATCTGCGAGATCGTCGACAAACGATGGGCAATGGCAATGACCGTGCGCCCTTCCATGAGCGAGGCGAGTTGTTCCTGGATCGCGGCTTCGACATCGGAATCGAGCGCGGAGGTCGCCTCGTCCAGCACGAGGATCGGCGCATTCTTGAGGATGACGCGCGCGAGCGCGATACGTTGACGCTGGCCGCCGGACAGCTTGACGCCGCGCTCACCCACTTGAGCATCAAACCCTTTTCGTCCCTGCCAATCCTCGAGGGTTTCGACAAATTCACGCGCATGGGCGCGTTCGACGGCATCACGGATTTCGGCGTCGGTGGCGTCGGGACGGCCGTAACGAATGTTCTCGCGGATAGACCGGTGCAAAAGCGAGGTATCCTGGGTCACCATAGCGATATTCGCGCGCAAGGTTTCCTGCGTAACGTCTGCGATATCCTGTCCATCGATCAGGATCCGGCCGGAATCCACATCAAAAAACCGCAGGAGCAAATTCACCATCGTCGACTTGCCGGCGCCTGAGGCGCCGACCAGGCCGATGCGCTCGCCGGGCTTGATGGCCAGATCTATGCCGTGCAGCACGCCGCGCGCGGTTCCGTAGCCGAAGTGCACATCTTCGAACGTGATCGCGCCCTTGGTGACTTGGAGGGGCTTCGCGCCTTCACGATCGCGCATGGTGCGCGGCGTGGCGATGGATTTAATGCCGTCCTGCACGGTGCCGACTTGCTCGAAGATGGTAGTGATGCTGCCAGCGACCCAGCCGGACATCGAAACGAGCTGCCAGGATAACGGCAAAGCCATCGCCACGACCCCAACTTCGAGCGCGCCGCGCGCCCAAAGGCCGATCGCGAGACTGGCCACGCCAATCACCATCATGGCGTTGAGCGCCGTCAACAGGGTGCTAAACGCCGTCATCAGCCGCAGGAGCCGGTGATAGATCACGGTATGCTCATCCATGCTGGCGCGCACAAAAGCGTCTTCATCGCGCGGTTTGGCGAAGAGCTTCACGGTGAGGATATTCGTATAGCTGTCGACCACCTTACCGGTGATTGTCGAGCGGAGTTCGGACACCGCGCGCGAGCGGTCACGCATGCGCGGCACGAAGTAGCGGAGCAGAACGATGTAGGCGCTGAACCAAGCGATAATCGGCAGCGTCAGGCGCCAATCGGAGTTGGCAAGCACGATGATCGCGCTGGTGCCGTAGACAAGGATGTACCAGACGGCGTTGAACGAAGCGACGACGCTTTCGCGCAAGGACGGCCCCGTCTGCATGATACGGTTCGCGATGCGGCCCGCGAAATCGTTCTGGAAGAAAGCCCAACCCTGGCGCACCACATGCCAATGAGCTTGCCAGCGCACCAGATTCTGGAAATTCGCGGCCAGCCCTTGATTGGTGACCAACCCTTGAAGGAGTACCGCCGTCGGGCGCGCGAGCATTTGCACGGCCGCCATGCCCGCGAGGGTGCGCCAATGATCGCGAAAAATTTCCTCCGGCGTATGCTGCGAGACCAGTTCGACGATTTTCCCGATGAAGATCGGAATAAGAAGATCGAGAAAGGCAACGATCGCCCCCATCACGAACAAGGCGATCAGCAGGCCGCGCGTTTGGCGCACGAAATGCCAATAGAACGCCATGAGGCCGGGCGGCGGCGAATCCCCCGCGATGTCCTCGGTCGGCTTCAAAAAACGTTCGAAGAGTTGGAACACGGCGCCCGTTCGGATTGCGAAGATCGCGAGAATGTCGCGGCGGTTATTGGTTGGACCTTAGCGTTATACGGGCCGCCCTATAAAGATGCCAGCGAGCCCAACGGCTTGGGCGACGGTTAGCGGCCGAGCGCCCTACGTAGCCCTTGCTCGAACTCCCGCACGGTCAGCGGTTTTTGCAACACCTCATGCCCGGCCCAGCGGCCATGCACGCCGTCGCGGCCGTAGCCGGTGATGAAGACAAATGGAATCCGGCCGCTTTCCAGTTTCTCGGCAATCGGGAAAACGGTCTCGCCGCTGATATTCACATCAAGGATGGCAAGCGCGGGAAGTTTGGCGGCAACGAGAGCAAGACCCGCGTCCAGGCGCGCCGCGTGGCGCACGCTGGCCGCGCCAAGTTGTTCCAGCATCTCCTCGATCAGGAAGGAGACCATCGTTTCATCCTCGATCAGCAGGACATCGAGGCCCGCCAGGAGATTGGAGCTCGGCATCTAGGGGCCCCTCTCTAAAGAGCGATTTCAATAACGCACCGGAACCCCTCCGGCGGGAAAGACGCGCTGTAATTGCCGCGAAGCTCGTCGACCACGGCGCGTTCAATAAATTTGGTCCCATATCCCGTTTGTGTCGGCGCCTGCACGGTGGGACCGCCGGACTCGATCCAGGAGAGGCGCAAGCGGTCCGAACTGGACAATGACCAGGATAACTTGACGAAGCCGCTACCTGCGGAGAGCGCACCGTACTTAACGGCATTGGTCGCCAGCTCATTCAAGACCAGCGCCAAGGCAATCGCGACGTGAGGGCGCAGCGCGACATTTGGGCCATCGACGACTGCGCGGGCAGCGCGTGGGCCCGCGTAAGGCGCTAAGATCGAGCTGACCACGTCTTCGAGATACGCCCCTTCCCAATTCTTGTTGCTGAGTACGTTGTGGGCGCTGGAGAGGGCCTGCAGGCGGGCATCGATTCCCTGCCGGGCTTCGGGTATCGCGCCGGAATTGCGCAAGCCGCGCCAGACGATCGCCTGGACGGACGCGAGCGTATTCTTGACGCGATGATTGAGCTCATTGATGAGAAGTTCACGATGCCGCTCGGCGCTCACGAGCTGACGGGCGATGCGGACCGCGAAGTATCCGCCGAACAGAATGAGCACAGCGCCCACACCTAACGTCGTAGCAAGCGACCGCAACGTTGGCATCTGGTACTGCCCCACAGGCACGCCGACCGCAACCACCCAGCCCGTATCGGGCGAGCGCGTAAACGCGGTGAGCACGCGTGTTCCTTCAACCGAAGTGGTTTCCGTCAGACGCTCGCCGCCGGTGGCCAATTGAGCACGTAAGGAATCTGATGCCGACGTGATCGCGTTGTCGGAAAGAGTGGGCCGCCGCGACACATGATGCGCCGCCCGATCGAAAACCGACAGCACCCACCCTTCCCGCAAATCGGGGCGGCGCAGGATATCAGCGAAAGTCGCGCGCGGCGGATTGAATGCGAGCGCATGCAAGACCTTGCCGTCGCGCATCACCGGAACAACGACGGTGAATGTGAGCTCTCCGGATCGGCGGCTGAGATAGACGTTCGATACCTGAGGCCCCTGCCCGGCAAAAACCGCGGCGACGGATTCCAGGACCTCGGGGCGCGCGAGAGTCGGCAGAGCACCGGCGAAGGTATTGAAGAGCTGCGCGCCCCGCGAATCAGCGACCGAAATTCCAGTTCCCTCCGGAAAGCGTGTCAGGAAGCGTTCAGCGTCGGCGCGGAAATTCGCCAGATCGTCCGCCTGAAGGGTGGGCGCGAGCGCGAGCACTTCCAGCGCCGCGATCTGATTGCGCAGCTCGCGGTCGACCGCGATCATGGTGCTGCGCGTAACCTGCAACACCTGCTCGGCGGCGGCGTCCTTGGCGCGCTCATAGCTCTGGAAAACCACAGCAGCGGTCAACAACAGCATCGGCACTAAAGTGCCGGCGATAAGCGCGAGCAACCGAATCTGCAACGGAAGCGGCTTAGGCGAAAACAGCGGTTGAGACGGCGCCTGCACGACGTCCCGCGGTTTTTCGTCCGGCACAGAATTCCGATAGCTATCCACGATCACTCCGCGACCACGGGCGGGTTGGGGGACAGTTTTCGACGTTTGGGCGCGGGTGTCCAGAGGCTCCGAACGTATCACGCAGTCGTGGGCGTCCTGTCACAGGAATCAGTTTCGAGACGTAGCGGATTTGCCACGTTGTGCAGCCTTCAATCGCCAGGCACTCAGCGCGCTCAGCGCCTCACCGGCCATCGCCTCGACCTCGGCAATCAATGGCTCGATGCTATCACCCCGTTTTGCGGTCTGCTCGGCCAAGGCCGCGATTGCGGCAAGACGCGGTGCGCCGAATTGCGACGACAGACCTTTTAAGGAATGCGCCGCCCGCCGCGTCACCTCCATCTCCCCGCGGATCGCAGCGTCGCGCAAAAGATCGACATAACGGTTCGCCTCATGCGCCATATTTTCCAGGAGCGCAAACAGCTCTTCTCCAAGCCCCTCCTGCATTTCCGCCAGAAGCGCAAGATCGAGGACCGGCGTGATCCCCGGCGCGGCAGGGGCGTCCGGGTGGACCGGCGCCGCAGCGCCGGCACGAGTCAAGCGATCGATCTCGGCGGCGAGCAGCGACCAATCGACCGGCTTTGTCATGATGATATCGGCGCCCGCGTCCAGATATTCACGGTGATGCTCACGCATGGCATCCGCCGTCAGGGCTATGATAGGGATATGCGCCGGCGCCCGCTCCTGGGCACGGATCACGCGCATGGCGCCGGGGCCGTCCATGACAGGCATCTGCATGTCCATCAACACGACGTCGAATGCGGCGCGCCCGAACTCGGCCACGGCAACAGCGCCGTTTTCCGCCGCGGTCACGGCATGGCCCATCTTCGAGAGCAACCGGATCGCAAGCATGCGGTTCGTTTCATTGTCCTCGGCGACGAGAATACGAAGTGGCCGCGAGACCTTTACCGACCCCGCGTCGCCGCGCGCCCCTTCCGAGATGTTGACGACATTCGCGGGATCTCCGGTGCGGAGCACCACCGTGAAGCTGAAGGCCGAGCCTGCGCCGAGTTCCGAATCCAGCCAGATGCGACCTCCCATGAGCTCGACGAGGGTTTTGCTGATTGCGAGACCAAGGCCCGTGCCGCCGTACTTCCGCGATGTCGACGTGTCTTCCTGCACGAATGGCTGAAATAAGCGGTCACGGTTGTCGGCCGCGATACCGACGCCGGTGTCGCTCACCGTCGTCTCAACAAGCGCTTGCCCGTCGTCGAGCGGGAGCGCCTTTACCTCGATCAATATACGGCCCTGCTTGGTGAATTTATTGGCATTGCCGACAAGGTTCATGAGGACCTGCCGGTAGCGCTTGGCGTCGCCGCGTTGGGCGGGCGTCAAGGATTCGTGCACTTTCGTTTCGATGATGTTGCCTTTCGCCGAAGCAAGCGGCGTCAGGACTTCACGCACATCATCGATGACTTGGCGAATGGAGAAATCCACGTCCTCCAAATCGATATGGCCCGCCTCGATCTTCGCGAAATCGAGAATATCGTTGAGCAAATCCAGCAACGTCCGCGCCGAGCTCATAAGGGTCGTCATCAAACGCTGCTGCTCGGCCTTTAAGTCGGAACTGATCAGAAGTTCGCCCACGCCGAGAACGCCGGCCATCGGCGTGCGCAGTTCATGACTCATAATAGCAAGGAAACGGCCTTTCGCCGCATTCGCGGATTCCGCCGCGGCCTTCGCCTGCATGAGTTCTTCGGTGCGCTCAACAACCTGGCGTTCGAGCTGGGCGTTGAAGTCGGCCATGCGCACGGCGATAACGTGCTTGCGGCGACGGCTAACGCTTTCGGCGCCGGCCAGCGCGGCAAGAAGCAGACTCGCAAGGACCCCGATAATCGCCACCGAACGTGGACGCGTGAGATTGAGGCCGCGCAAGAACGCCGGGTGCGCGCTGACTTCGATCACCCACTGGCGTCCAAAGACCGCGCGCTCGATCCGCTGTGTAAATTCGCGCGTCTGACCGGCGTCGTGGAGGCTTTCGTAGATCGCTTCCTCCGCGTCTGGGCGCGTCACGTCCCTAAGAACCAAGTGAAGCTGACTTTGATCGAGCCGCAGATGATCCATCACGTCGTTCATCGACAAAGCGGCATATGCCCAGCCGAAGGTATTGGCCTCGCGCTCTTCCGGGGTACGGGTCGGTGTGCCCGGCCGGTAGATCGGGATCATCAGCAGGAACGACTTCTGGGTCTTGTCCGGGTTCTGCAACAACGTGATCGGCGCGGAGATCGCTGTCTGCCCGGTGCGCATTGACACCTCGGCGGCTTCGCGCCGATTGGGGTCGGAGCCTATATCGAAACCCACAGCGGCGGCGTTGCGGCTGAATGGCGCGATATATTCGATCACCATCCGTTCACGCGCCGTCGGGACGAACTGTGCGATTTGGAAATCGGGCCGGCCATCGGCGCGCACACGCTCGAGGTATTTGGCTTCATCGCCGACCGATACGCGCCGGACAAAGCCGAACCCGCGCGCGCCGGGAAACTCCCTATCGATATCGCGCGAGGCGGAATAGCGATCGAGCAAGGCGTTGGTAACGCCGGTCTCACCCGCGGTCAGGATGGCCCCGCGCAGACCGCGAATACCGTATTGATAGAGAAACAATCGCTCGGTGACATCGGTGGCCACGCGCTCGGCGGCCGCGCGCACAGCCGTATCGGAGGCCTGACGGTTCTCCAGCATCTGCCACCACGTGGCGAGTACCGTAATGGACAAGCCGGCGGCAAGCGCCGCCGCGATCCACACAGCTGTGTTTGAAGCTCGCGTCCGCATGCAGGTCCGCCGAATTCCCCAATTCGGACCGCACCCTAGCATAAGAACGGGGCCGACCTAAGGTCGGCCCCGTACGTAGTACCCCTCAGTTATCCTGGGTTATTTTGCTTTAGCCTTCTTGGCGGCCGGTTCCGGCACGCCGATATCCCGGCGCAGTTCCGTAAGCGTGACACGGCGGCCGTGGATCGGCGCGACGGTGGCCACGTCCAGCCCCAGCCGCTCGATGTTTTCGTACAGATTGACGTTGTACGGGTTCGGCGTGGCCGGCGGGGGCGCGTCGGGCGCGAGCGGCGACCAAGCGTCCGCTTCGCTCAGGATCTTCTCGTTGGGGAGATAGACCATCAGGAAGCCGTCAGCATGGCCGCTGCCCTGGAGGGCATAGATCTCGATCGGACGTTTACCGTCAGTCAGCACAAGCTTGTCGGCAACGGTTTCGAACATCGCGGTTTTGCCGCTCTTGCTCATGGCGTCCGGATTCAAGGTGCGCGGATTGGCCCAGGCCGCTTCATAGAACGGACGGGCCGCTTCGGCGGTCACGACCGTCGCGCCTTCGGCCACGAACGGACGAAGGCCGCCGGAGTGGTCAAAGTGCACGTGAGTATTGACGACATAGCGGATCGGCTTGTTCGGAACGAGTTCCTTGGCCTTATTGATGACAGCCTGACCGCGCGCTTCGCTTTGCGGACCTTCGATGACGACAAGATGATCCATCTGATCGATCAGAAGGCTGTGGTGGCTGCCGCCCCGCAGATAGTAGACGCCGTCGGCGAGGTTCTCGACCTCCACATTGACCGGCGGCGCGGTGTAGCTCTTCACATCGTCGGGGATGGCGAAGGCCGCCGGGGCATTCTTAGCCACTGACGCGACATCGATTTCCAGAACGGGGAAACCCGCTTGGCTGCGCACGATGCGGCTCGGGAAGCGCAGGCCGCCAAAGTCCTTATAGCCGGAGTAGGTGAATTCGACCGGCGTATCGCCGGTGACGGGATTGTCGAACGCCGCGGAAACGCGTGTGACCTCGTTCTGCGCGTTGATGGTACCGGTGAATTTCAGATTACCGATCGCAAAGGCCACCTCGGAGCCGCCGTTGGCGGCGGTGACGGTTGCTTCATGCGCCGCGGCGGCCCGCAGGAAGCCGTGCGGGGTCGCCCAGATCTCAACGGTACGTTCTTCGACCGCGCCCGGTTGGGCCGCGACGGCGCCGCCCGGAGGCGCGTTCCAGGCCAGCGCGCCGACGACATACTGATCGACCTTCTGTTCGACCGGCGCGGGGCGCGCACGGTTCGGGTCGACGACTTGCAGGCGCGTCATCTCGACGCGGGCCGCCGCCGGATCGGCGTAGGAAACGGTCTGGGTATAAGCCGACACGTCGAATGCCGGCCACGCCTGGTTCGGCACCGGAGCCTGCCCGAACTGATACCATTTGCCGGTACCCGTGAAGCTGATGGACGTCGTGTTCGGCGCGTCGAGCGCTTTGGATGCGGCGGGCAAAGTGCCGGCCGGCTCCGAACAGGCGGCCAGCGTCATCGCCAGGCCGACACTCAACAGTCCCATTTTTTTGAAGTGCATGGAGGGCTCCTCCCTAATCAGATAATACGCAAGGAGCGTGCAACAAAATCAGGGGCTTGAGCAACGGCAACTGGGTGACATCAGGCCCCTGTTTTGTAACAGGCTTACTCCTCCTCAGCCGCTTCCTCGAACGTTTCGTCTTGAATCGCCTGCGGCGAGTCAATCAGCGCGAGCGGATCGCTGATCGCACCGGCCTGACGGTCGAAGAGACGGCGATAGAGACCGCTTTCGTTCGCGAGCAGCGTCTTGTGGTTGCCGTCCTCGATGATGCGTCCGCGATCGAACACAAGGATGCGGTCGAGCGCGCGCACCGTCGACAACCTGTGAGCGATAATGATGGCCGTGCGGCCCTTCATCAGTCGGCCGATCGCCTCTTGGATCAGCGCTTCGGACTCGGAATCGAGGCTTGAAGTGGCTTCATCCAAGATCAGGATCGGCGCATCGGCGAGGAAGGCGCGCGCCAACGCGACCCGCTGGCGTTCGCCGCCCGATAGCTTCACGCCGCGCTCGCCCACCAGAGTTTCGTAGCCCTTGGGAAGGCGGGCGATGAATTCGTGAGCGTTCGCCAGGCGCGCGGCCTGCTCGATCTCGGCGCGGGTGGCGCCGGGCCGCGCGTACGCAATGTTCTCGGCAAGACTGCGATGGAACAGCACGGGTTCTTGCTGGACGATGGCGATCTGCGCGCGGAGCGACTGCTGTGTCGCGCCCCGCACGTCTTGACCGTCGACGAGTACGCTGCCCGCCGTCACATCGTACAGACGCTGGATCAGCTTCACGAAGGTGGTCTTGCCCGAGCCTGAATGACCAACAAGACCAACCCGCTCGCCGCCGGGAATCAGAACGGACAAATCGTCGAACAACGCCGTGTCATGACCGCCGTAGCGGAATGTGACGTGGTCGAACTTAACCTCACCCGCCGTCAGGCGCGCCGGTTTCGCGTCGGGGCGATCCTCGATCCCCAACGACTGATCGTACATGGCGACCATCTCCTCCATGTCGTTGACCGAGCGTTGGAGGTGTTGGACATGCTGACCGATATCGCGCAGGTAACCGTGCATGATGAAATAGCTGGTGAGCACGTAGGCGACGTCGCCCGGCGAAGCTTCGCCGCGCATCCACAAGTACAGCGCCGTACCGATAAGACCGAGACGCACGAGCCATAACAGTCCGATCTGCGTGGTGCCCGACCACGTCCCGCGGCTCCAGGTGCGGTCGGTGCGGTTCTTCCACTTGGCGAGTACGCGCGCGAGCCCCGCATCTTCGCGCGTTTCGGCGCCAAAGGCCTTCACCACCGCATTGCTGCTGATGGTGTCGGCCAGGAAACCGCTCATGCGGGTATCCCAGGCATTCGAAAGGGAAGAGGCCGGAGCGACGAAGCGCGTGGCCATGATGACGGTCAACGTCACATAGAACACCGCCCCCACCGCCATGACGGCACCGAGCAACGGCGACTGCAGGCCGAGGAGGATCATCGTTCCGATAAGCACGACCAAGGACGGCGTGAGGGCGAGCAAGATCGTATCGTGCAGCATATCGAGCGCCCACATACCGCGCGTGATCTTACGTACGGTGGACCCGGCGAAGGTGTTGGCGTGCCAATCGGTGGAGAACCTTTGCACACGGTGGAAGGTTTCTTGCGCAACGTCCTTCATGATCCGAAGCGTAAAGGAAATGATCGACATCCAAGCTGCATGGCGCAGCACGACCATTCCCGCCCCCAGCGCGGCGAGGGCCAGGAACAACGGCAAGATACTCGCGCGCGCATTCTGAATGAGCGCGTCGATCAGCCGCCCCGCCACCACGGGTACGAAGATCTCGGTGAGCGTCGCGCCGCACATGGCGAGCGCGATGAGCGCCGCGTAGCGAGGTTGTTTCGCCCAGTGGCGGAACGTGAAGGCGAGGACGGCGCGCATCGCATCGGCGCGCGGTTTTCTTTTGGCGGACATATGGTGCGTCCGGCGTATCCGCGCCGGCTCCAATTCGATATTTGTTCAGAAGACCCGGCAAACGCCGGGATCGGCGGATCAGTTCCAACCGCGCCGCCGGGCGGCGCCCGGGCGCGGTTTAAAGCGTGCTAGTGACGCTTTCGGACCTTGTTATGGATGCTGCTGTGCATGGTCAGCCACCCGCCGTTGTGAACGAAGGCCGGCAAGATACTGCGCGCGCGCGTCGCTTTCAACCGAAGGTATGTCACGAAATTCAAGCACTTGCTGAGCTGCGCGGCAAAAGACAACAGAAAAACCTGCGTTTTTGGCTGGTTTTTCGCTCCCCGCGCACCCTCCGGCGCGCTACCAATTACATAAGGGGATATTCAGACGGGGACTCACATAGTGTTACCGCTACAAAGCGCCATTGGGCTGTTCGCCCTGGTCGGCTTGGCTTGGCTTGTGCGCGACCGCTCGCGCACTGTCATCTGGCGTCCGGTGATCGTTGGCATCGGGCTGACTTTCCTGCTGGCGGCGCTCCTTCTTAAAGTGCCGTTCCTGCGCAACAGCCTGTCGGTGCTGAATGACGCCATGAACGTGCTGACCGATGCGACCCATGCCGGGTCCTCGTTCGTATTCGGTTATTTGGGCGGCGCGACGCTGCCCTTCGATGTGAACCCGGCGGGCTCGCCGTTCATCTTCGCCTTCCAGGCCCTGCCGATCATCCTCGTGGTCGGCGCACTGTCGGCGCTGCTGTTCCACTGGCACATCATCCAGCCGGTGGTGCGCGGTTTCGCCTGGGTGCTGCGCCGGACCATTGGACTGGATGGCCCCGCCGGCGTGTCGAGCGCGATGAACATTTTCGTGGGCATGGTGGAATCGCCGCTGGTCGTGCGCCCCTACCTGCGCCGCGAAACGCGCGCAGGCCTTTTCGTGATCATGACCGCGGGCATGGCGTCGAGTTCGGGAAGCGTGCTCGTTTTGTATGCCACCATCCTTTCCAACGCGATCCCCAACGCGCTCGGCCAGTTGATCGCAGCGTCCATCATCTCGGCGCCTTCTGCCGTGGCGGTTGCTTTCCTCATGATGCCGCCCGACGAGTTCGAATTGAAACAGAACACGGACCCCGGCGACGTCACCATCGAAGGGCGCCGCGACGGCGAGAACGCGATGGCCGCCATCGCGCGCGGGACGCTGGACGGCATTCAATTGTGGCTCAATGTCATGTGCATGATCCTTGTGCTGGTCGCGCTGGTCTACATGGTGAACGCGACGATCAATGCCGTGACCCCGGACATCGGCGGGGCGCCACTGACCATGCAACGCATTTTTGGCTGGGTCATGGCCCCGCTCGCCTGGCTGCTCGGCATCCCGTGGAACGAGGCCGTGACCGCCGGCGGCCTGCTGGGCACAAAAACGGTGCTCAACGAAGTCATCGCGTACGACGAAATGATCCGCTTGCCCGAGGGCACGATCTCGCCGCGCACGGAGATGATCATGCTTTATGCGCTGTGCGGCTTCGCGAACTTCGCATCGCTGGGCACCATGATCGGCGGTCTCGCGGCGATGGTGCCGGAGCGTCGCAACGATATCGCCGCGCTGGCGCCAAAGACCCTCATCTCGGGCACGCTCGCGACCTGTATCGCTGGGGCGATCGTAGGCATCCTGACGTGGAGTTAAAGCAGCGTTGAAGTCGGCATCCGGGGATCTTGGCGGCCAAGACGGCCGCCATGTCGGAATGCCCGTTTAAATCTTGAGTTTGATTTCGGACAGCCGTTCGCGAAGATAATCGTCCGCGGTGATCGCATGCGGATATCGGCTGGGACGCTGCGGCGTAATGCAGCTTGGCAGCACATCGATTAGATAATCCGACGCGAAGTGCTGGAAGAACGGCAGGGAATAGCGCGAGAAGCGTGCGCGCGCCGGCTTTGGATTGACCACCCGGTGGGTGGTTGACGGCAGCGCATGATTGGTGAGGCGCTGGAGCATGTCGCCCACGTTCACCACCACGCAGCCGCGCGGCGGATCGACATCGAGCCACGTTCCATCCCGCTTAAGGAGTTGAAGGCCGGCTTCCTCAGCGCCAAGCAACAATGTGATGACGTTGATGTCTTCGTGCGCGCCCGCGCGAATCCCCACGGCGCCCGGCGCGAGCGGCGGATAGTGCAAAAGGCGGAGAATCGAATTGCCGCACTCGACCTCATCCGTGAAGAACTCCGGCGAAAGGCCGAGGTAAACGGCGATTCCTTTGAGAATGCGCAGGCCCAGCGTGTCCATCGCCTCGAACAATCGGTAGGTGATGACGTCGAATTCCGGGACTTCGGCGACACTGAGGTTCACCGGCATGGTGGAGGCGAGCCGGTGATCTGCGGGCAGATTGCGGCCGACGTGCCAGAACTCCTTAAGGTCGGCGCGGGCAGCACCCTTAGCGGTCTCGATCCCAAACGGCGTATAACCACGCTGTCCGGCGCCGCCTGGAACGAGGTAGCGCCTTTTCACGTCCTCCGGCAGCGCGAAGAAGCGCTGCGTGACGTCGAACGATTGGCCGATCACGTTTTCGGAAATGCCGTGCTCGGAGATAACCGCGAAACCGGTGCGCGCGAAGCTGTCGCCGATTTTCGCGGCGAAACCGGCGAGATCCTTGTCACCTTCGGCAATAGAGATGGGCGTAATGCCGTTCGCGGCCATGATGCGCGCCTTAACTGAGGGACACCGTTTGGAAAAACGGAGCGATGCTATGTGTCCGGCTCGGGTTTCACAATGTTAGAACGCGGCGAGTTAAAGCCGCTCGCCGTGTGGCCCAAGTGGCCGCCGTACGCATCTGACCGAAATCGGTTGCGCGGAAAAGGTCAGCGCGCCTGCAAAAGGCTCTGGCGCGTGGGCGCTTGAAGCTCGCTCTCTGTCCGAGCGACGCTGCACAATTACCAAAAACTGACGCCGTCGCACCCACCACAACTATTGGAAAGGGCGCTTATTTAAATCTCTCGTGCCGTGCAACGCGCGCGCGGTGGGCGCGTTCGAGAAGAGCCCGGACGGGCACTTCACATAGGGGAGTTTTATGACGTTAGAACGATCCAAATTCACAACACGGTCTCTGCTCATCGCGGCGAGCGGCGTTGCGCTCACGATGTCCCCCGCGACGTTCGCGGGGGAAGGGCGCGGACGCGATACGGCGCCTGGCCTGAATCGTAACCTATTGCCGGAGGCCGCCACCCAAAACCCGGGCCGCGGCAATGACAGCGCGAGTGGCGACCTCGGCCGTACTGTGATCATGGGCGGCGTTGGCGGTTCGGAAGCAGAATCGTTTCTGCGCTTTTCAAACCTCGGCACGCATTCCGGCGCGGCTCAGATCACGTTGCGGGATTCCGAGACCGGTGAAGAGGTCGCGCGGTGGGAAAGCCCGTCGATCCCCGGTCACGGAGCGCTGCAGGTGTCGGCCGCGGATATCCTGAAAAATGTCGATGTTCCTCAGGATGCGAGTTTCACCGCCGCCGTGCGCGGCACGTTCAACGGACAGGCGCAACACATCGGCTGGTCTAGCGGGGCCAATGTGGTGACCAATCTCACGTCCTGCTCGAAGCTGGCGACACCCAACAGAGGCCTAGGATATGTGACTGGCCTCGGCACATCGCCGCTGAACGGTGAGGTGCGCATCGTGAACGAAGGTCCGCAGGCCGGCGCAGTGACATTGGTTCTGTACGACGCCGCAACCGGCGCGGAAGTTGGCAGATGGACTTCGCCGAAAATCCTAGCCTACGGCGCGCTGTCGATCTCCGCGGCAAAGCTTGCCTCTGACGCATCGGCGCCGGTCCCAGCAACGACCACCGCCCTTACTATCGGAATCAGCGGTTCGGCGGCCTATATGTCGCTGAGCTATACGGAAGGCGTTGACGGTGAACCCGCCACCGATCTGACGGCCGGTTGTCCGATCAAAGGCGGCATGTCGGATGACGACGACGGGAAAGAAGAGGAAGAGGAAGAGGAAGAGGACGAGGACAACAGCAGCGGCGGCTGATCGCCTGCGTGTAAAAAAGCGCAGCCGGAACCCTCCGGCTGCGCTTTATTTTTTAACGTTGCGTGACTGTGCGCGCGATTGCGCGGCCAGCATCATCAGCCGCGACCGCCTGCGGCGGGTGCTCGATGTAAACTTGAATCCAGTCGCCATCGAGCGCGGCCGAGAGCGCGGTGTTCTGGCCGGTTTGGTCGGGGTATCCATCGGCGAGGCGGTACATCGCACGCGTCAGCGACTGCGACGCCACTTGACCATAGGCCGCGTGATGCGTGCCCCAACTGGTCTTGAACTGCAGCATCCAGCTGTAAATGTCGGCGTAACCGCCGATGATTCCCGAGGCCCGCTCCGGCGTCAGCTTCAGATGGAACTGCATACCGCGCAGAAGCTGGTGACCGCTGGTGTCGAACGCGATCGAGTTGGGAATGAGCCCGTCTACGGGTTCGGACGTGATCAACACGCCGTCGACGATTTTGCCCTTGAGGCGCGCCTGATAGATCTTGCCGAAGCGTTCGTCCACGCGTTGCGTGCCGCCCGGGACGAAGCCTTCGCCAGTGGCGTCCGACAGAAGCGGATCGAGGCCGCGATAGGTGGTGACGATCACTTCGGGATCGTTCACCAGATCGTCGACTTCGCTGATCTCGAACATGTAGCGGTTCGAGATATGGCGGCGCAAATAGGTCGTATCCTGGAAGTTGATGAACGGGATGCCGTCGCCGTTCCAGCCCGCCAAGCAGCCAAGCGCGCGGAAGAGCTGGTTGTCGACACCCTTCACGCCATCGGTGTCGGTGAAATCGTTGGCGTCGGTCTTGCCGTCAAGATTGAGGCCGGGCGCGATCTTGCCCTGGGCTTCCTTGAAGACGAAACCGTCTTCGGTGCGCGCCGGGAAATAAATGTCGCCTTCGCGGGCGAGCTGGCTTTGCTCGAGAGTCCACTTCTGGCCCTTGTCCTGCGGGAAGAGCTGCGTGAACTGTTCACGCGGGCCATCGTTGAGGCCGTTCGGACATTCCACCTTGAAGCCGGGGGTGCGGTGCACGGCCCAGGCGCGGCGCGTCATGGCGTAGCCGATTCGCCGGTCTTTGATGCGCGGTTCGATGCTGTCCGCGCCGGCCGTCGGCGCGAAAACCGCGCCGGCGAAAGCGAATGTAACGGCGGCCAGAGCCGCTTTCGTGAAGGTCTTCATACCCAAATTCCTTATAGGTCGCTCCCAACCTAGTAAGGGCCGCCCGCGGGTCAATGCGGCCACTCCCACCCGCATTATATACCCCTCTTAAGGGTTAAGCGCCTCCTACGAAAAGCGCCTTCGGAAGAAGAATCTTCCCTTTCCGGAGGGGTCGGCGGGTATAGGGTCAAGCGCGGGACCGACGCCGGGGCATAAGCCCTTTCACTTTTCTTCCTTGAGGGAATGAGACAGCTCGGTATTCTCGGCCCCCAGTCTCGGGGAAAAAACCCATTATGAACGACCAACTCGCGATCGCCGCGCGCGGGCTCATCAAGCGCTTCGGCGAGGTTCGCGCCGTGGACGGCATCGACCTCGATGTCCCGCGCGGCATGATCTTCGCCATCCTGGGCCCTAACGGCGCCGGCAAAACCACCCTCATGCGCATGCTCGCGACGCTGTCGCACCCTGACGGAGGCTCTGCGGCCGTGATGGGCCACGACCTGATCGCCGCGCCCGCCGACGTCCGCGCCGCCATCGCTATGACCGGGCAGTTCGCGTCCCTCGACGAAGACCTGACGGGACGCGACAACCTGGTGCTGCTCGCACGCCTTTGGGGATTCCGGGGCGCGGCTGCGAAGAAGCGTGCCGATGACCTTCTGGCCGCCTTCGAACTCACCGACGCGGCGGAGCGCCAGGTGAAAGACTATTCGGGCGGCATGCGCCGCCGGCTCGATATCGCCGCCTCACTGGTTGTGACCCCGGGAGTGCTGTTCCTCGACGAGCCGACCACCGGGCTCGATCCGTCTGCGCGCCAGGCGGTGTGGAAGATGATACGCGGGCTCGCCAACGCGGGCGTGACCATCCTTTTGACCACGCAATATCTGGAAGAGGCCGACCAACTGGCCGAACGCATCGTGGTGATCGACAAAGGGAAGAAGATCGCTGAGGGCACGAGCCGCGAACTGAAAGCCCAAGTCGGCTCCGGTTTCCTGCATGTGCATATTGAGGATCATACGCGCATGGAAGAGGCGGCGCAGATCCTGGAGCAACGCCTGGGGCACAGCGTGCGCCGGAGCGCCGAGGGCGGCGAACTCGCGGTCGTGGCCGGATCGCCGGGCGCGGCGGCCGACGCCGTGACCGCGTTGACGGCCCAGGGCATCGACGTGTCCGACTTCGCTCTGGGATCGCCCAGCCTTGATGAAGTGTTCTTCAGCCTGACGGGGCGCGAGCGCGCCGAAGAGGAGCAGAAACAATGAACGACGCCGCATCCTCGGTGCTGCTGGGCGTCGCCCGGCCGAAGAAGCCTTCGGGCCTTTCCAACGCATTGGTCTTCGGCTGGCGCGCGGTTCTGAAGTTCCGCTACGTACCTGAACAGATGTTCGACTTGGTCATGACGCCAATCATGTTCACCTTGTTGTTCACATTCGTGTTCGGCGGCGCACTGGCGGGAAGCCCCGCGCAATATCTGCAAGTGTTCATCCCCGGCATCCTGGTGCAGACCGTGAGCTTCAATGCGGTCTACTCGGGGATGGGCCTTTCAACGGATCTCTCGAAAGGCCTGTTCGACCGCTTTCGATCATTGCCGATCTGGTCGCTGTCTCCGTTCGCCGGCCTTATGGTCGGGGACGTTCTGCGTCATCTGATCGCGGGCGCCATTATCCTGTCCATCGGATTAGCGCTCGGCTATCGGCCGGGGGCCGGGATTCTGGGCGTCGTAGCCGCCTTCCTCATGCTGTTCGCGATCGGCTTCGGCATGGGCTGGATTTTCATCGTGCTCGGCTTGCTGATTCGCACCCCCATGACGGTCATGACGGCAGGCTTCACGTTCCTGTTTCCGCTGGTGTTCGCGTCCAACATCATGGTCGATCCGGCCACGATGCCAGGCTGGCTACGGGCCTTTGTGAACGTCAATCCCGTGACATTGATGACCACGGCCGTGCGCGGCCTGATGAACGGAGGCGCGACAGCGACGGATGTTCTGATGGCGCTGATTGCGCCGGCGGTGCTGACAATCGTGATGGCGCCGCTGACGCTTTGGCTTTATCTGCGGCGTTAATCAAACCGCGGGGCCCGCACCGCGACCCGGGTGCGAAAGGCGCGTGGTTTTCTAAGGCCGAATCTGGCTCATCAAAGCCAGAGGTTCGCCGCCCGGATCCTTGAAGAAGGTCATCCACTCCTCGACGCCGTCGGGATGACGGTGGATGAGATGCGGCTCATCGATGAAAACGACGCCGCGCGCCTTTAATGCGGCGGCCGCGGCGTGAATGTCGTCGACACGGAAATAGAGGATCGAATTCTCGATGTGCCCCTCGCCTTCCTGAAGGAAGAGACGCACGCCGCCTGCGTTGAAGAACGCGAGCGGTCCGTAGCTATAGAGATGCGGCAGGCCGAGCGTGTCGCGGAAGAAAATCGTGGCGGTCTCGATATTCTGAACACGCCGTGCGATCTGACCGATGAGTCCAAGTTTGAGGTCTTCGGTCATGAGGCGCTCATTCGATCATAGCGATAGCGCTGATCTCGACCATGTAGGCCGGATTCGCAAGGGCGGTGACTTGAACCGTGGTGCTGGTCGGTTGGGCGTCGCCGAAATATTCCTGACGCACGTCGAGGGCTTCGCGAAACTTGGCCCAATCGGTCACGAAGGTCGACGTCTGCACAACATCTTCGAACGTGGCCCCGGCCGCCTTGAGAGCGGCTTTGATATTTTCGCACACCTGGCGCAACTGCGCGCGCATGTCGCCGGCGCCGACCACTTCACCGTTTAGACCTGTGGAAAGCTGACCGGCGACGAAAATCATTTTCGGCCGGCGTGAAGCCGTGACGGCCGAGAATATGGACTTGCCGCCCATCTGGAAGCTGAACATGCCGGGCACGGCACCGTGGCGTTCGATTGTCATGGGTTCCCCTCCCCCTTGAAGCGACCGAGATTACGCGGAATCGGAAAGGTTAGCGACAGCCTTCGAGAGGAATAATCGCGGACAAGTGCAGGTGCGATTCAAAGCCGCGAATCCCGTTCCGATTCGTTGTTAAGAGGCTCGGCTTATCGCGCGCGGTGATGCGTGACCGGCACACGCCCGCACGCACATGTCACACCTTCGCACCTCTGCCGCCGATCAAAGCGCGTGGTCGTGTTTCCGCACTCAACGAATGCGAAAGCTTACGGTCTGCGTCTCATTTTCGCCCGATTTCGCCTCGATAGCGGAACCCGGCACGAGTGCCGCCGATTCTTTGTTGTTCACGTGAGGGGGAATCCGCGCATGAGACAGCGCCTGTTCTATAAGCCACAAAAAAAATTGCCGCGCATGGTTTGGGGCTCCGTCCTCGGCCTTTTCCTTGTTCTTATTTATCTGCGCGCCGGCATGGAATCCGGGCTGCCCGATACCAAATGGTTGCTGCCGTTAGGACTTTCGATCCCGGCGGGCGCTCTTGGTGGATATCTCTATACGACGCTGGATCCCGTACGGGCGCGCGGTCACAGCTTTGTCGCCAATATCGTCGGCGGCGCCATGTATCTTTTGCTGCTTGGCGCGGCCTTCGCAGTCGGCATCAACAGCTAGCTTAGGCGTCGATAGGCGCGGCCGGCCCACTCCGCTTCGGCTGGGTGGAAAGCGCGACGCCGAGGCCGATCAGGCAGCTTGTTCCCGCGAACGCAGCGACCGCGATCCATCCGCCATGCTCCCAGAACCAGCCGCCGGTGGTCCCGCTAACGCTGGAGCCAAGATAGTAGAAGAGAAGATAGAGCGCGGACGCATGAGCTTTCGCGCCGTCCGAGAGCGGGCCGATGGAACCGCTGCCGACGGCGTGCGCGATGAAGAAGGCGAAGGTCATGACCACCAAGCCTACGATGATGAACGCGAGATTGCTCGCGAGCGTGATGAGGACGCCGATGAGCATGAATGTGTAGGCAAAGATGAGCAGCGGCCGCCCGCCGAATTTGTCCGACAGCATGCCGCCCATAGACGATGACACGACACCGAACCCGTAGATGAGAAAGACCATGCTGATGGCGGTCTGACGGAGGAGATAGGGCGCCTCGGTCAAACGGAAGGTCATATAATTGTACAGCGTGACGAAGACGCTCATGGACAGGAAGGCGCTGGCGTAGATGCGCAAAAGGGCGCGGTTCGTGAAATGGCGGCTAAATGTCCTGAAATGAAAAGCCGGATCGAATCCCGGCCGCCGTACGAAATTGCGCGACTGCGGAAGCAGCAGGCGAAAACCCACGGCGGCGGCGAAACAGCACGCCGCGAATAGCGCAAGCGCCGGACGCCAGGAAACCCACTCCGTGAATACACCCATGCCGATGCGGCCCATCATGCCGCCAAAGGCCGTACCCGCGACGTAGAGCCCCATGGATTTACCAAGATGCGCGGGCTCGATCTCCTCGGCGAGATAAGCCATGGCGACCGCAGGCAGACCACCGAGTACGAAGCCTTCCAGGGCGCGCGCCACAAGCAGCATGTGCCAATCGGGCGCGATGCTGGCGACAAGCTGAAGGAGCGCGGCGCTGCTCATGGACGCGAACATCAGGCCGCGCCGGCCGATGCCTTGCGAAAGCGCACCCGCCGCCGCGACCGAAAACGCCAGAGTCCCCGTGGCCAGCGAAAGGGTCAGCGAACTTTGCGCGGGCGAGACGGAGAATTCCTGCGCGAACAGCGGCAGAAGGGGCTGCACGCAATAGAGAAGCGAAAAAGTCGCGAAGCCCGCGAGGAAAAGCGCCGCGCCGGTACGGCGGTATTCGGAGGTGCCGAACTTGATCCAGACGGGTGTAGGGCTGACGTGATCCACACTATATATGGGCCGCGACAGGTTCCCTTTTGCAACGCCAATTTTAGGCGAAAACGCCGCACGGGTGCGGCTAGCTGTCGAGCGCCGTGCGCACCTTGGCCGCGAGCTGATCGACGGTGAACGGCTTTTGCAGAAACGCCGTGCCTGGATCGAGAACGCCGTTGTGGACGACCGCGTTTCGCGTATAGCCCGTTGTATAAAGCACCTTGAGCCTGGGACGCAGCTTCGTGGCGCGGTCGGCAAGTTCCCGGCCGCTCATCTCGGGCATGACGATATCGGTAAACAGAAGATCGATATCTTGGCCCTCGGCGATCATCTTCAGCGCTTGCGATCCCCCGGACGCCGATAGAACGGTGTAACCGAGCTCCTTCAGCGCTTCGACGGAATACGTGCGCACGCGGTCCTCGTCCTCGACAACCAGCACCGTTTCACTGTGATGACCGGGCGCTGCCGCGACGCCTGTCACGGCGGTGGTGGAAACCGCCTCCGCTCCCATATGCCGCGGCAGATAGAGCTTCACTGTCGTTCCGACGCCGATCTCGGAGTAAAGCTTCACATGACCGCCTGACTGCCGCAGAAAGCCGAAAACCTGCGAGAGGCCGAGACCGCTGCCTTTCCCGACGGATTTTGTCGTGAAGAACGGATCGAAGGCTTGCGCCATCACCTCGACGCTCATGCCGGAACCGCTATCCGATACGGCGATCATCACATACTGGCCTTCAGGCACCGCGTAGTCGCGGGCGACCGTGGAATCGACATAGGCATTGTTTGTGTCGATAGTGAGCTTACCGCCCTCGGACATGGCGTCCCGCGCATTGACAGCGAGATTGAGGATCGCGCTTTCAAGCTGCAGCGGGTCGGCAAAGCAGCGCCAAAGGCCGGGGCTAAGCACTGTTTCGATCTGGATGTGTTCGCCGAGGGTGCGGGTCAGGAGTTCGCTCATCGAGGCCACCAGCTTGTTGGCGTCGAGGACCTTCGGCTCCAGAGGCTGCCGGCGCGAGAAAGCGAGAAGGCGTTGAGTCAGCGCGGATGCGCGCGTGGCGCCGTCCATCGCCGCATCGAGATACTGGGTGACGTTGTTGTCCCCGCGCGTCAGGCGGCGTTGGGTGAGATTGAGGCCGCCGATGACCACGGCGAGCATATTGTTGAAATCGTGCGCAATGCCGCCGGTGAGCTGGCCGATAGCCTCCATCTTCTGCGCCTGCCGAAGCTGCTCCTCGGCGCGGGTGCGGCTGGCGACTTCATCGCTGATGCGCTGTTCAAGGGTGGCGTTGAGCGTGTCGAGCTGCTGAAACAGGCGCGCGTTATCGATGGCGGTGGCAGCCTGACCAGCGACACCCAGCAGAAGCGTCTCGTGTTCTGTCTTGAATCTGGCTGTCTCCGCGTGGCCAAAGAAAAGCCCGCCCAGCACTTCGCCGGAGCGCGAGATTACCGGGACGGCGAGGTAAGAGCAGACGGGCAGATGCCCTTCCGGCATACCCTTGCGCGGCGCATTGTGGCCGTAGCGCGGATCCTTGCGGATATCGTCGGAGCGCACGACGCCTTCGCCTTTGAATGTGGGCTCGAACACCTTGGTCGCCCGCGGCATCGGGAATTTGTCGAACGCCGATCGGGGCGCGCCGGACAAGGAATACAGCATGTAGCTGGCGCCCGTGTGGTCGAGCACATTGTAGAAAAAGGCGCCGAACTGAGCGCCCGTAAGCTCCACCCCGACATCGACGACCGCCTGTACGATTTTGCCGACATCGAGTTCGGCGGCGATCGCGGCCCCAACACGGTTTAGAACCTCAAGCCGTTGTTTTTCGAGGCGCAGGGCCTCTTCCGCGCGCATGCGCTCGGTGACGTCGGTGGCCTCGACAAATATGCCGTTAACCGCGCCGGCCGCATCGCGCATCGGCTGATAAATGAAATCGAGCAAGCGCGTTTCGAAAACACCGCGCCGTGCGAGGGTGACCGGCACGCCGGTGCCGATATAAGGCTGTCCCGTGCGATACACGGTATCGAGCAAGTCGATGAAACCTTGTGCGACGACCTCAGGTACGGCTTCCGCCACAGGCTTCCCGATGACGTCGCGATGGCCGACGAGTTCCATGTAGGCCGCGTTCGCGATCTCGAAAACATGAGTTGGCCCGCGCAGAACACCGAGGACGGCCGGCGCTTGGGCGAAGGTTTCGCGCAAACGCTCGGTTTCCGCCTCGCGCGTACGCGCGGCCACGATGAGCGCCGTGGTTTCATGGCCCTGATTGAAAACGCCGCCCACCCGGCCTGTTTCATCCACAATCGGGGTGAAGCTGTAGTTGAAATAGGCCTCCTGGACCTTACCGCCGCGCTTCATGTCGAGACGCTGGTCGAAAGCGGAGAAACCTTCGGCGTCCCTAATGACGGCGTCGAACTGCGGGCCCACGACATCCCAGATGTCCGCCCATACTTCTTTCCCAGGGCGGCCCAGCGCCCAGGGGTGACGTTCCGCCGGGATGTGCGACCAGGCGTCGTTATAAAGGAGACGCAGCTCCGGGCCCCAGTAGATCGCGGTGGGAAAAGTGGAATTGAGACAGATGCCAAGCGCCATGCGCAAGGCGGGCGGCCACGTCTCCGGAAGGCCAAACGGATGCGCCGCCCAGTCGAACGCACGTATGCGCTCGCCCATCTCACCGCCGCCCGGCGGGAGCGGTCCAGGGGATTTGTATGAAGGCGCCAAAAGGAATTCCCAACTGCTTGCCGCGAGCAGACCTCTACGCGCCTTTTGCGTCAACACTCTGTTGATCAGGCAAAAGATATTTCGCGCGTTCATGGAAAAGCGCACGCAACGCGGGAACTTTTCCACACGCAGTGCGTTGTCGTCCTTCAAACTTTTTGGAAAAGGACCTTTAGAACCCGCGGGCGAGGTACCGCACGGTTTTATCGCGCCCCGGGAGTTCGGCGCGTCCGACTTCGGCGAAGCCCAGCGACGCATGAAAGGCATCGGAGCCGGGATTAGGCGGCACGCTGTTCACTTCACACACGACGAGGTCAAACCCCGCGCTCCTGGTTTCCTGAAACAGATCTTCATAGAGCATGCGCGCCAGGCCGCGGCCGCGCGCCGACGCCGCCACCACGATACGATCCACGTAGACGAACCGCGCATAACGCGCCTTGAGCCAAGCGTAGTTGGGGCTGTCGTAGGTGGCGGTGTGATCAAGCGCGAGCAGGAAGGCGTCGAGATTCCCAACAGCTTTCGCGTAAAAGGCTTGCGCGACGATCGAGCGCAGGCCCGGCAACTCAAGCCAGGAGAGTTCCTGGGCGTTGAGATTGTTCAGGGCAAGGACGGCGGCCTCGGGAATAGTGGAAATCGGCGCAAGGATCATCGCTCCGCCTTAAGATGATCGAGCGGCAAGGATCCGCGATGACTGATTTCCTTGAGCACGAAGCCGGAGCGCACTTCCGCGACCCCAGGAAGCGAGATGAGCTTCTTGGTCGTGAATTCCGAGTAAGCCTCCATATCCACGGTCACCACGTCCAAGAGATAGTCGTGTGAGCCGGTCATGAGATAGCAGGAGATGACCTCCGGCAGGCGTTTCACACGAGCGATGAATTTTTCTGTGGCGGCCTCTGACTGGCGCTCAAGCTTGAGTTCGACGAACGCACGGATCCCAAGGCCGATAGCGCGCCGGTCGATGAGCGCCTGATAGCCCTGGATAATGCCTTGCTCCTCCAGCGCGCGGACGCGCCGCAGGCAGGGCGACGGCGACAGCCCGACCTTCTTGGCGAGTTCCAGGTTGGAGAGCCCGCCATTCACCTGGAGCGCGGCGAGAATCTTAAGATCGAATGCGTCCAGCGCCATGACTCCTCCGATTGCGCAAATGATGAACAATGCGCAATTTTATGCCGCAAGGCGGCGGCACGGTCTGATCTTAGCAACAAAGTAGCGGGGCTCCAGCGCTATTATTGTGGACTCAGTCCATTCCTTGCCGCGGAGGTTTCATGCTCGCGCCCTCGTCCCTCATCACGACCGCCAACCCCATGGGCACGGACGGCTTCGAATTCGTCGAATATACAGCGCCGAATCCGAAGCATTTGGGCGAGGTCTTCGAGACGCTTGGCTTCGTGAAGGTGGCGCGCCACCGGTCGAAGGACGTCACCCTGTACCGTCAGGGCGACATCAACTTCCTCGTAAACGCCGAGCCCAAGAGCCGCGCCGCCCGCTTCGCGCGCGAACACGGCCCGTCGGCGGTCGCCATCGCGTTCCGCGTGGAAGACGCCGCCTATGCGCACAAGCGGGCCCTGGAACTGGGCGGAGCGGACGTGCCGAGTTCGGCGGGACCGATGGAGCTGAACATTCCTGCCATCGAGGGGATCGGCGGTAGCCAGATTTATTTCGTCGATCGTTATAAGAAGGGCTCGATCTACGACGTCGACTTCGTGTTCGACGAGACGGTGAAGGATACGACCGACGCCGGGCTCACCGAGATCGATCACCTGACGAACAACGTCTACAAAGGCCGCATGGATTTCTGGGCGGAATATTATGAACGCTTGTTCAATTTCCGTGAAATCCGCTACTTCGACATCGAAGGCAAGCAAACGGCGCTGAAATCGCGCGCCATGACGGCGCCTTGCGGCAAGATCAAGATCCCCATCAATGAGTCGATTGATGATCAGAGCCAGATCGAAGAGTACCTGCGCCTTTACCGCGGCGAAGGCATCCAGCATATCGCGATGTCGACCAACGACATCTTCAAGACATTCGACACGCTGAAGGCCAGGGGCGTGCGCTTCATGGACCCGCCGCCGGCGACGTATTACGACATGATCGAGAGCCGTCTGCCGGGTCATGGCGAAGATGTTGAGAAGCTCCGGAGCCGTGGATTGCTGCTGGACGGAACCACCGAAGGCGGGCCGCGCCTGTTGCTGCAGATCTTCACCGATACAATGATCGGGCCGATCTTCTTCGAGATCATCCAACGCAAGGGCGACGACGGCTTCGGCGAAGGCAACTTCAAGGCGCTGTTCGAATCCATCGAAGAAGACCAGATTCGCCGCGGCGTTCTGCAGCCCAAATAAAGGACCGTTCCATGACGATGCTGAAGGGCATTCATCACGTCGCCTACCGGTGCAAGGACGCCAAGGAGACCGTGGAGTTCTACCAGGACCTTCTGGGCATGGACTTCACGACCGCCTTCGCCGAAGACCACGTACCGTCCACCGGCGCTTATGATCCTTACTTCCACGCCTTCCTGGATGCCGGAAACGGCAACGTCCTCGCCTTCTTCGAACTGCCCGAACAAAAGACCATGGGCCGCGACGAGAATACACCGGCGTGGGTGCAGCACATCGCTTTCAAGGTCGATAGCCTTGAAACACAACTGGCCGTGAAGAAGAAGGCCGAAGCGCGCGGGATCGAAGTCATCGGACCGACGGATCACGGCGTGTTCAAGTCGATCTACTTCTTCGACCCCAACGGTCACCGCATCGAGCTGGCGGTGGACACGGGCACGGCCGAGGAGAACGCCGAGCTGAAGCGCGTGGCGCCTGCCATGCTGGAAGAATGGGCCCGCACCAAAAAAGCGCCGCAACACGCCGCTTGGGTGCATGAGAAAGCGCGTAAGGCGAACGGAAAATGAAATTAGCGTCTTTAAAGCACGGCCGCGACGGACGGCTCGTGGTGGTTTCGCGTGATCTTGCCTGGTACACGGACGCACGGGTGATCACGCCGACGATGCAAGGCGCGCTCGACAATTGGGGCGCGGTGGAGCCTAAGCTTCGCAGCCTTGCCGACGCGCTTGAGCGCGGCGCGGCGGACCGCAAGCCGTTTATGCCGCAGGAGTGCGCCGCGCCCCTCCCTCGCGCCTACCATTGGGTCGACGGCAGCGCCTACATCGTGCACGTCGAACTGGTGCGCCGCGCCCGCAACGCCGAAGTGCCCGAGACCTTCTACACCGATCCCTTGGTCTACCAGGGCGGCAGCGATGACATGCTGGGCGCGCGCGATCCCATCCTCGCGACGTCGGAAGATTTGGGCATCGATCTTGAAGCCGAAGTGGCCGTGATCACTGACGATGTGCCGATGAGCACAAGCGCCCTCGAGGCCGAAAAGCACATCAAGCTGGTGATGCTGGTGAATGACGTGACGTTGCGGAACGTAATCCCAAGCGAACTCGCGAAGGGTTTTGGTTTCTATCAGGGAAAGCCCTCCACGGCCTTCTCCCCGGTCGCGGTGACGCCCGATGAGCTGAGCGACGCCTGGGATGGCGGTAAGGTTTCGTTGCCGCTGGTCAGCCAAGTCCGCGGCAAACCGTTTGGGAAGCCGAACGCGGGGGTCGACCTGACGTTCGACTTTCGCCAACTCATTGCCCATGTTTCGCGCACGCGCAGGTTGGGCGCGGGCACGATTATCGGCTCGGGCACGGTGGCCAATCGCAATCACGAAGAGGTCGGCTCATCCTGCCTGGCCGAAGTGCGTTGCATCGAGACGATCCGAGACGGTAAAGCCAGTACACCGTTCCTGAAATTCGGCGATACGGTACGCATCGAGATGATGGATAAAGCTGGGCGCTCGATCTTCGGCTCCATCGAACAGACCGTCGCGAAAGCCTAAGCTTGGAAATCTCGATTGGCGGGGGCCAAAGATGATCGAACTTTATGATTATGTCCGCTCGTCCGCCGCGTATCGGGTGAGGATCGCGCTCGCACTGAAAGGCCTGAGCGCCGCCAAGACCGAAATCCATCTGGTCCGCGACGGCGGGGAACAGAACGGCGCTGCGTATAAGAGGGTCAATCCGCAAGCTCTGGTGCCAAGCCTTACGGTCAACGGGTCGACACTCACGCAGTCCATCGCCATCATCGAGTATCTCGATGAAATGTACCCCAGCCCGGCGCTTTTGCCCTCAAACGCGGTGTACCGCGCCCAGGTGCGTGCGATGACCCTCGCCGTGGCCGCCGATATCCATCCGATTCAGAATCTGCGCGTGCTCAACTATCTGCGCCAAGAGCTGGCGCAACCCGAGGATAAAGTGATGGACTGGGCGCGCCACTGGATCGTGAGCGGCCTCTCGGCCCTTGAAGAACTCGTGAACCGTGCGGCCGCGCAGGGCCTCTATTGCTTCGGCAATACCGTGAGCATGGCCGACATCTGTCTGGCCCCGCAGATGGTGAACGCCCGGCGTTTCAAGGCCGATTTATCTGCGGTTCCCCGCTTGGTGGAAATTGATGCGCGTCTGCGCGAACTGCCAGCGTTCGCGCAGACCACGTCGGAAATCAGCGCTTAAGTCATTCCGCCGGATGCGATGACGGAGCCGGCGCCTCGGGAGCGTGCGAGAATCGGCGGCGCATGCGGCCGACCCAGGCTTCGAAGCGGTCGATGTAGATGAACACGACCGGCACCACGAGCAAGCTGAGCGCGGTCGAAGTAATGAGGCCGCCAATGACCGCGACCGCCATCGGCTGACGGAAGCTGGAGTCTTCACCAAGGCCGATTGCGATCGGGATCATGCCGGCGATCATGGCCACCGTGGTCATCACGATGGGCCGCGCGCGCTTGCGGCAGGCTTCGAGAAGCGCAGTCTCGATCGGCAGACCATGATCCTTGATGCCCATCACCGCATAATCGACCAGAAGGATCGAGTTCTTGGTGACGATGCCCATGAGGGTCACAAGGCCGATCATCGCCGGAAGGCCAAGCTCGATCCGCCCGATAAGCAGCGCAATGAAGGCGCCACCCGCGCAGAGCGGAATGGCCGAGAGGATGGTCACCGGCTGCAGGAAGTCGCGGAACAGCAACACCAGAACGCAGAAGATGCACACGAAGCCGGTGATGAGCGCGATGTTGAAGCCGCGGAACAGCTCGCTCACGAATTCGGCGTCGCCGGTGCGGATTATGCGCACGCTATCGGGCAGCGTCTTGATCGCCGGAGAGTTCATCGCCTGATTGAGCGCGGCGCCGAGCGGCATGCCGTTGAGGTCCGCGGTCACATTCACATATCGCGATCTGTCGTAGCGGTCGATCTGGATGGGACCGTTCTCCAGGCTGATGTCGGCGATGCTGGACAGGGGCACGAGGCCATTGCGGGCGGGCACCCGGAGATTGGCGATCGTATTCATGTCCGTGCGCGCTTCGTCAGGCATACGTACGCGGATGTAAATCTGGCGGGTATCGAGATTGAGCTTGGCCACCTGCGGATCGAAATCACCCGCGGTCGCGGTGCGCAGCGTCTCGCCGATGGCCGCCGCCGTGACGCCGCGTTCGGCGGCGCGTTCGAGGTTCGGGCGCACCACGATCTCGGGACGCTCGAGGTTGGCGGTCGAGTTGACGTTGGATAGCGAGCCTATGCCGCGCAGTTCGCGTTCCAAGGTCCGCGTGCTGGCGATTAACGCGTTGCGGTCGGCGCTGGTAAGGGTGAGCTGAAGCTTCTCGCCCTGCCCGCCGAAACCGATGTCGAACTTGGCGCCCGGCACTTGCAGCAGGGCCTTACGCATCGTGCGTTCGATTTCTTTCTGAACCGGCCGTTCCCCGCGCGGTCCAAGGACAACGAGTATATTACCGCGGCGCACTTCGCCAGGGCCGTTGCCGAAGGTGCCGCCGCCGATGACGGTGAACGTGTCTTTGACACCTGTGATGCCGGCGAGCACCGCGCGGACCTGTTCGCTGGTCTCAAGGGTGCGTTCAAGGTTGCTGCCCGGAGGCAATTCCACGCGGATGCTGGTGATGCCCGCATCGCCCTGGGGGATGAAGCCCGAGGGGATGAGAGGCACCAAGGCCACCGAGCCGATGAAGAAGGCAAGAGCCCCCGCAAGTGTTGTCTTGCGATGCGTGAGGCACCATTCCACCGCACTCACGTAGCGGCGCATGATCGGTCCTGCGTTTTCTTCAGGACGGTGCTTGGCCTTCAGAAAGCGCGCCGCCAGCATTGGGGTGAACATGCGCGCGACGAGAAGCGAGGCAAGAACGGCGATCACCACCGTCCAACCGAACTGCTGGAAGATAAGGCCCGGGATACCGCTCATGAGCGCGGTCGGCAGAAACACGACCACGAGGGTCATCGTGGTCGCGATGACCGCGAGCGCGATTTCGTTCACTGCATCGGCGGTGGCTTCCTTAACGGGCTTGCCCTGATTGATGTGCCGCTCGACGTTCTCGATTTCCACAATGGCGTCGTCGACCAATATCCCCACGATGACCGCGAGCGCGAGCAACGTGATGGTATTGAGCGAGTAGCCAAGCCACTGCATGGCCGCGAAGGCGGGCAGGATGGAGAGCGGGAGCGCGCTGGCGGAAATCAGCGTCGCGCGCCAATCGCGCAGGAAAAGCCAAACCACCAGGATGGCAAGGATCGCGCCCTCGAACAGGAGATGCATCGAGCCTTCGTACTGGGCGGCCGTGAACTCGGTGTTGTCGAAGACCTTGATCGCCGTGAGGCTAGGGTCGGTGGCCGTGAGCGCCTCGACGGCCCTTTTCACGCCCTGAGACATGGCGACTTCGTCGGAGCCGCGCGAGCGGTAGACGCGGAAACCCACAGCCTGCTTACCGTTGAGGCGCGCGGCCTGGGTACGTTCGCCGGAGCCGTCCGTAATCGTGGCGACTTCGTCGAGCCTTACGCTCTTGCCGTTTGGCAGCACGATCGGCAGCGCGGCGAGTTCGGCGGCCCGGCGGGCCAGGGCGATCGTGCGGACCGCCTGTTCGCCGCCACCGATCTGGGCGCGTCCGCCTGAGGATTCCTGCTGGACCTGACGCAGGGCCCGCGACACTTGCACGGCCGTGATACCCAGCCCCGCCATGCGGACGGGATCGATCTGAACGGTGACTTCGCGCTGGACGCCGCCGATACGCTCCACGCGGCCCACGCCGGGGACGGCGAGCACGGCGCGAGACAAGGTGTCGTCGACATACCAGGAAAGCTGTTCCTCATCGAGGCGCGTGGAGGAAACCGCATAACCGGCCGTGGGGCCGCCCTGGATCTGTTGGGCGGTGATGACCGGGGGCATCACGTCCGCCGGCAGATCGCCGCGCGCCTGATCGACCGCGTTCTTGGTTTCAGTGACGGCGTCGGAGAGGTTCTTGTTGAGCTGGAACTCAACATTGATGCTGACGCGCCCCGTGGTGATGGTGGTGCGCAAGTGGCGCAAACCTTGGAGCGTCGCGAGGGAATCCTCAACGCGTCGCGCGACTTCCGTTTCAAGCTGCGCGGGCGCGGCCCCGGGAAGCGAAAGGGTGACGTTCACCGCCGGAAGATCGATATCCGGGAAATTCTGGATAGGCAGGCTTTTGAAGCCGTAGATACCGGCGAACGACAAAAGCGCGAACAAGAGGATCGTGGGAACCGGGTTCCGGATCGACCAGGTGGCAAAGTTCATGTGTGCCTCCGCCTACTTCGATGCCGGAGCAGGTTTAGGTCCTTCGGACAGGCGTACTTGATCGCCGTCGTTGAGGAAGCCCGCACCGCGCACGGCGATCCGCGCCGTCGGCTCGAGCCCGCTGACGATCTCGACTTCGGCGCCTTCGCGGCGGCCGGTTTCTACGGCGCGAAGCGTGACCTTCGATGTTTCGCCAGCATCCGCAAGCTGGAGCACATAGGTGCGGCCATCACGCAAAATCACGCCTTCGGACGGAACCACCATAGCGGGACGCTGATCGATGATGATGCGGCCCGTGGCGTACATGCCGGCATGCGCTTCGGAGCCCGGCGCGAGATCGGCGTACACGGTGCCGAGACGCGCATCGGCGCTGAGGGCCGGCGCGTTCTGGCGGACCTTTGCCGTGGCTTCGCCGCCGGACGGTAAAGCGAGGCGCACCTCCTGGCCGGGCTTCACCGCGGTCAGATGCCGCGCGGAAAGCTCCCCGCGCCACTCGAGGCGATTTTGGCGGATAAGCCGGAAGAGCTCCTGGCTGGGGGACGCGATAGCGCCGAGGGTGGCGTTACGCGCGCTGATGACGCCGTCATCCGGAGCGACGATATCGGCATAACGAAGCTGGACGCGTTTGGCCTCAAGTTGCGCACGCGTGGTTTTCATCTGGGTTTCGAGCGAGAGGATGTTCTGCTCGCTGATGAACCCTTTTTCTTTCAAAGAGACGGCGCGCTTGAAATTCGCATCCGCCTGCTCGAACGACGCCAGCAACACAGCTTCGTCGGCGCGCAGCAACGCTTTGTCCAAGCGCGCGAGCACGTCGCCCTTTTTCACCTGGTCGCCGACTTCCGCGAGCACTTCGATGACTTGGGGGCCGGAGATTTGCGGACCGACGATCGCTTCCTGCCAGGGCACGATGGGGCCGGAGATTTCGATGGTTTCGGCCCAATTGACGGTGTGCGGCGTGGCCGCAGTTACCGTAAGCACCGGCGGCGAGGCGCCGGCGGCGGCTGGGAGCGGCGCCTTCGGACGCATGACAACCACCGCGCCGACAATGAGCGCGACGGCGGCAAGACCACCAGCGATGAGATATTTGCGCGGAATGCCCGCAATCGTCGGGCGTTCCATAGTAGATGTCGATAAGAAAGGAGGCAGCGCGCTACGCGCAGTCTCCTGCGGCCCTTTGGACATGTTCGTCATTACACTTTCCGCCCAGCGCCGCGACCCCGGCGACTTTATATAAGGGAGAGGCCCATTCACGCCAGCGTGAACAGGGTAAATTACACGTTCTCAATGTAGGGTGATGCCGCCGGGCAACATCCCGAGTCGCAGGAATTGCGATTAATTCGCGCGCCGCGACAATGTGTTGATCCATTCCTGAATACCGGAGGACTCAAATATGGAAACCCAGGAATTGCACCGCGGCCGACTCATCGACCATCTGCAGTTGGTGGTTCGCGATTTGAAGGTGAGCCGCCGATTCTATGAGGCCGCCTTGAAGGCTCTCGGCCTCAACATCGGCGGCGAAGGACCGGATTTCTTCTGGGCCGACGAGTTGTTCATCTCGAGCAAAGAGAGCCGCGCCGCGCAGGGCGACCTGACGGGCCGCGTGCACCTCGCGTTCCAGGCCAAAGACCGTGCACAGGTCGACGCCTTCCATGCGGCAACCGTCGCCGCCGGCGGCGCAGACAACGGCAAGCCGGGTGAGCGTCCCTACCACCCTGGTTATTACGCCGCTTTCGTGACGGACCCTGATGGCAACAACATCGAAGCCGTGTATCACGGCGCCGCGACGCGTTCGGCGGCGTCGGTGAAAATCACCTTCTAGCCGCCGGTCCACTGGGGGATCCGTTTTGCGCTTGCGTGCCGAAGCCGCGCTGCTCGCCATCACCATGGTCTGGGGCGCCACGTTCCTGGCCGTTCAATTCGCCATGACGATGTCGGGGCCGCTGTTCTTCGTAGGCGCGCGCTTCGCCGTCGCCGCGACCATCGCCTTCCTTATCACCGGCAAGACGCTGAAGCATATCACGCGCCGCGAGATCGCCGCGGGCTGCGCCATCGGCGTTTCCATTTGTGCGGGCTACACGTTGCAGTCCGAAGGACTGAAACACGTCCTCAGCTCCGAATCCGCTTTCATCACAGCGCTCTATGTCCCGATCGTGCCGCTGTTGCAGTGGGCGGTGCTGCGCCGTCCGCCGCGACTGACGACGTGGCTCGCGGTCGGGCTGGCGTTCCTCGGCATGACTTTGATCGGTTCACGCGGCGCGGGTCTCGATAATCTAGGCTGGGGCGAATTCATCACCTTGCTCAGCGCGTTTGTGTTCGCCGCCGAAATTCTGCTCATCGGGTATTTCGCGCCGAAGGTCGACGCGCGGCGCGTCACCGCGGTTCAACTCGCGGTGACATCGATTCTGGCTTTTAGCCTCATGCCGGTGTTCGGTGAAAGCATTCCAGTGACCATCCCATGGCCGCTGGTGGCGACGGCGGCGGCGTTGGGCTTCGCAAGCTCGATCATCCAACTCACCATGAACTGGGCACAGAAGATCGTGAGTCCCGCCCGGGCAACAATCATCTATGCGACGGAGCCGGTGTGGGCGGGACTGATCGGGCTCATGGCCGGTGAGCGGTTAGGCGTATTTGGCTGGATCGGCGGCGCACTTGTCATCGCAGGCGTGCTGGTCAGCGAGATTCGGCGCGGGAAGGAAGACGATTAGCTCTGTCTCTCGGCCATATGCTTGGCAAATAAGCGCAAGTTACGTTGGTTCGACTTGAAGAACAGGTCGAAGATTCCGCCCAGGATTGGAATACTGCCAACCACCGTATCGACGGCGATATTCCCGATCATGCGCGCCTTGATGATCGCCGGCGCTCCCGCGCGGTGTGCGGCGATGAGAATATAAGCGCCCGCTAGGCCCGCGACGAGATCACCCGCTCCGGGAACAAGTCCCGCGATGGAGTCCACGCCGAACCGCCAGGACGTACCCGGAATGCGCCAACGCGAGTCCAGAAGATCGGCGAGCCAGGCAAGGTCGTGATGCGGCGGGATTGGCCGTTCGGTCATTCCCGACCGTAGCGCTCGCGCCTGAGCGAGGACAAGGGTTGGCGCGCCGGCTTCGCGCGCGCCGCGGCGATTTGCGCCACTTCCTCCTTCAACGCGAGCGTTGGCTGGCGCGCGGGAATTGCTTCGACCGTGACGCGGCCGACGCCCATCTTCAAGGTCAACCCGATCTCGCGGGCGGCGCGGCGAGAAAGATCGATGATGCGCCCGCCGGCATAAGGCCCCCGGTCGGTGATCTCGACCTGCACCGATTTGCCGGTCTCGAGATTAGTGACGGTGGCGCGCGCGCCAAGCGGAAGCAAACGCGAGGCCGCGGTCAGATCGTTTTGATCATGCGGCTCGCCGTTAGCGGCCAGTTGGCCTTGAAAGCGATCGGCATAAATTGAGGCTTTGCCCGTCTGCACAACGCTGCGTGGGGGCTCTTTCGCGAGCGCCGGCAGCGTGAAAATCAGGAACGCGAAGACAAGGCGGGCAAGCACAATTCAACATCCGTGGAGTGACGTGAAATGCAACGCGCCCCGGACACCGATAGAGCCCGGCGTTACAGTTTTCTTAGGAAGACGTTTTCCACCGCCACCGAGAGATTTCGGTAGCGATCAGCAGCGCGATCGCAAGCGTGAGAGGAATGAGAAAATAAATGATGCGGAAAGCGATGAGCGCGCCCAGCACGTCGCCGCCGGAGACGAGCTTGGCGATCACATACTCCAGCACGCCAATACCACCGGGCACATGACTGACGAGGGCGGAAAGGTTGGCGATCACGTAAGCGGAGACGGTTTCGCCGTAGGACGCAACGCCGGCGAGGAGCTGATAGAGCGTGCCCGCCACGAAGGCGAAATTGATCGTGCCGAGGACAACCTGTGCCACGGCGATGCGCGCGTCCGGCAAGCGGATTTCATGACCACGCACATGCAGCGGTCCTTTACGCCGCCACGCCGTGAAGACGTAAAGCCCGAGAAGGCCAAGGCACAGACCCCCGACGCTCCGCGCGAGGATCGGGGAGATGTCTATTCCAGCTATATCGAGGTGCGGGCGGAGCAAGAGACTGATCCCGCCGAGGCCGATCAGCCCCAAACCCACGGTGATCGCACACATCAGGATGACTTTCGCCACCTCGCCGGCCGACAGACCGAAGCCGGAATAGAGCCGGTAACGCAGGGCGCCGCTGCTGAGGACCGCGACCCCCACAGTGTGCCCGATACCGAGGCTAATGAAGGAAGTGAGTGCGATCTTCCGGTAGGCGATGTGCTTGCCGAGTGTCCGGATGGCGAGGGTGTCGAATCCCGTCAGGCAGAGATAGCTGCAGGCGGCACAGGTGAACGCCAGAGCCAACCGAAATCCAGGAAGAGCGGTAATGGCGGACGCGATTTCGGAAAGGGTGCGGTCCTGGAATGTGCGGTAACCGAGCCAAATTCCGAGCGGGAGCATTACAACTGGAATAAGAACCGAAATTTTTTTTAGAACCGCGGCGCTGCCGCCCGCCCGTGACAAATCTTTCTCTCCATCGTTGTTCGGGCCACAACGAATGCGCGGCGATTGTGATACGGCCTTTGTCTGATTTTATCTTGAGAAATTCCCTGCCCGGTTGCTCGGACAGTATGGTCTTGCCCGTGCTGCGCGTCCTGATGGCGAGAGCCTTATGATTTCCGTTTATTGGATCATCGCCTTCTTACCTGTTTTGGTTTTCGTGATTTTTATCGGCGCCAACCTGGTAACCGCTGAAAAGCGCCTCACCCGGCGACCGAAGACGCTCTACACCAGCGCCGACATCGACTTCCGCCGTTCCCTGGGCGTCCTGCTCGGCCCTTCGATCCTGCCCGGAAATGATGTGCGGATATTGATGAACGGGGACGAAACATTCCCCGCGATGCTGAACGCGATCCGGAGGGCGAAGACCAGTGTTACGTTTGAATCGTTTATCTTCCGCGACGAGATCGGGGGAGAGTTCTGCAAGGCGCTTACAGACGCCGCCAAGCGCGGCGTGCGCGTGCACATCCTCCTGGACTGGATCGGCTCGCGGACAATGGATAAGGGCCTACTTGAGACCACCAAGAACGCGGGCGCGGAAGTGCGCATCTATCACGAACTGAGCTGGTATCACTGGCGCCGCGTCAACAATCGCACCCACCGCAAGCTTCTGATCGTTGACGGCCGGATAGGCTACACCGGCGGCCTCGGCATTGGTCAAGAATGGACGGGACACGCGCAGGACCCCAAGCACTGGCGCGACACGCACTATGAAGTGACAGGGCCCGTGGTCGCGCAGATGCAGGCTGTATTCGTCGACAATTGGATCAAGGCCACCGGCGAAGTGCTGCATGGGGATACTTATTTTCCGCCGCTCGAGCCTACGGGCGACATGGATGCACAGATGTTCTCGAGCTCCCCGGAGGGCGGCAGCTCGAGTCTGCATCTCATGGTGCTGCTCGCGATCACGGCGGCGACCAAAACCATCGATATCGAGAATTCTTATTTCGTGCCCGACGCTCTTACGATCAAGACACTGATCGCGGCCCGCGAACGGGGCGTGCGCATACGCATCCTGGTGCCGAACCGGCACACGGACGCGAAATTCGGACGCTGGGCCTCGCAGGCGCTTTACGCCGAGCTTCTGAAAGCGGGCATCGAAATCAGCGAATACGAGCCGACCATGATCCACTGCAAGATCATGGTCGTGGACGGCCGTTGGACATCGGTAGGGTCGTGCAACTTTGACGACCGCTCATTCCGTTTGAATGACGAGGCCAATCTCAACGTTTTCGACGAAGCATTCGCTTGCCGTCAGATGGAACAGGTGGAGCGCGACTTCGCGCACTCACGCAAGATCGTGGCGCGCCGCTGGGCACACCGTCCGTTGACCAAGCGGATTCTTGAAAGCATCGCGATCCGGTTCAGGACCCAGCTTTAGGGGATATCGTAGCCCGGCTTCTTAAAAATCGTCGCGGCCTTGCCGGCGATCTCGGGCTTGGCGACCTGATCCATCCAATCTTTCTGGGCGACATCTTCGATGCCGATCGAGATGGCGCTGTCGGGCGTCCCAAGGGTGTCTATCATCGCTTTGGTGAGCGCTTCACTCAGCTGGGTCTTTTGTTCCGGCGTACGGCCAGGAAACATTTTTACGACGATATGAGGCATACTTTAGTCCTTCCTAGTCATTCCTAGCGATGGAACGGGTCGCGCGGCAGATTATAATGCGAATACGCCGCCCTCAATCCCCTAAGGACACCGCCTTATGTACCGCTTTATTTCCGCGATCTTCCTGATGCTGACTTCGCCGGTTCGCGCGGGCGATCTTCAGCCGGTGATTCAAATCGAAGACGTGGCCCTGTTTTACAAGGTTTACGACGCCGCCAAAGGTCACCCGACCGCTGCGGACATTCAACGCGCTTATCTTGACGCCGGTTCGGACGGATTGCGGACGTTCGCGAAATTAAGAAACACGACAGCGGAAAGGATCGCCGCAAACATCGCGGCTCAACCCATGGCCTATGAGAACGGGCGGCGATGCGGCGCAGCCTTGCCGAAGGTCCGCGAGCGCTTGCAAGCCGCCATGGCGAACCTTTCGCGTATCTACCCTGGCGCCAAATTCCCGCCCGTGACCATCGCCATTGGGCGGGGACGTCCCGTCGCCATTGGGAGTCCGGTCAATGGCGTGCAGATCGGACTAGAAGCCTTGTGCGCCGTCGATTTCTTTCACGCCGATGTTGAAGACCGCTTCGTCTATGTGATCGCCCACGAGTACGCGCATGTGCAACAAGTGGATTCGATCGTCGACGGCACGCACCTGACCGTGCTGGAGGCGTCTCTGATGGAGGGCATAGCCGAATTCGTTGGCGAGCTGATTTCGGGCGACATCGCAAACTCCAATGTCCGTAAACTCGCCGCGGGGCGGGAGGCCGAAATCGAGGCGGACTTCATCGCTGAAATGGATAGCCGCGATCTGTCCAACTGGATGAACAATACGGGCGCGCATGTCGCGCCCGATCTTGGGTACTGGATAGGGCACCGGATCGCGCGCGCGTATTACCAACGCGCAGCAGACAAACAGAAGGCGATCCAAGACATGCTCGAGATGACCGACGCCAAGGCCTTCCTAGCGGAAAGCGGCTGGCGTCCCTCAAAGTAAAACAGTTGCGGCTTGCGCCGCGCTATAAAGGCCTGCTCCAAAGACGAAGTGCGTTAAAACGCTCCGCAGGCGCGCTTGCGTTGGATTCGGTGTGCGCGAAGCCGCGATCCCCGCTCCCATGCCCGGCTGCATGACAAAGAACGGGGCGACGAGGGTCAGAAGTCCGATGCCAAGCGCCGGAAGAAGCGTTGGATTATGTGCCCAGGCAATTCCATTCACCGACAACAGCAGGCCGGCGAAAACGATACCAATGAAATAGTGGGCAGCCCACCCGATGATGCGTTCACCGGCAATGGGCGGCGATTGCGCGATGCCGCTATGCACAAAACGTCCTTGCGGCATGGTGCCGATCCAGCGGCCCACCAGGGCATAGTTGGGAGGCGGGAATTTGAGAACCCGCGCGGCGAATATCCCCCATAAATCCATGACCATCGTCGCACCAAACCCAATCGCAAACGCGTAAAGCGTGTATTCTTTAAGAGCATCCATGTTGCAGCCTTTCGATTCTGGGGGCATGCTACGACTTCAAGTCAACTTGAGGTCAAGCATGAAACTGCTGGATATCGGTGACGTGGCGCGGCAGGCGCGCCTTCCCGCCTCGACCTTGCGCTACTACGAAGAAAAAAAGCTGATCCAGTCGGTGGGACGCCACGGTCTGCGCCGCCTTTTCGAGCCGGGTGTCCTGCAGCGAATTACCTTGATCAAGCTGGGCCGCAATGCCGGTTTCTCGCTCGACGAGATCAAAGCCATGTTCGCGCCCGATGGCCGCCTCAAGATCAACCGCGCGCAGCTGAACGCCAAAGCCGATCAGTTGCAGCATACCATCCGCGAGTTGGAGGCCCTTCGTGACGGTTTGCGCCATGCGGCCGTCTGCCCGGCGCCAAGCCATCTGGAATGCCCGAGTTTCCAAAAATTGCTGCGGATCGCGGACGCCGAGAAACCGCGCCGCCGCAAGCGCGCGGCATGACCGAGCTTCGGCTCTCGCCGACATCCTTCCTCGGCTTCCTGGCCATGTGCGCCGGGATGTTCCTGGCGATCCTGGATATCCAGATCGTCGCGAGTTCGCTGATCGAGATCCAAGCCGACCTTCGCATCCCGGCGGATCGGCTGAGCTATCTGCAGACGATCTATCTGATCGCCGAGATCATCGCGATTGCGGTCAGTGGCCGCCTGGCGCGCGCCCTCTCGACACGCTGGCTCTACACAATTGGCCTGATTGGCTTCGTGGCGGCGAGCGGCGCGTGCGCCGCCTCCAGCACCTATCAGGCGCTCTATGCCGCCCGAGCGGTGCAGGGCTTCTTTGGCGGCGTATTGATCCCAACGGTCTTCTCAGCCGTGTTCCTGATGTTTCCGCTGAAGCGCCAAGCGATGGCCACCGCCATTGCAGGAAGCTTTGCGATGCTGGCGCCGACAGTGGGGCCATTTGTCGGCGGCTGGATTACCGAGACTCTATCGTGGCACTGGTTGTTTCTGATCAACATCGCGCCCGGTTTGATCGCGGCGGCTATCGTCGCCGGATGTGTGCGGATCGACCGGGCGGACTGGAAAAGTCTTGCGCGCACCGATGTCGTGACTCTCGGCCTGGCGGTGGCGTTCCTCGCCACGCTTGAGCTCACATTGAAGGAAGCGCCGCACCGGGGATGGCTCAGCCTTCCCGCGCTCGCCCTGGCGGCGGTAAGCATCTTCAGCGGGATCTGCCTAGTGCGCAGATGCCTGTCAGTTCCCGAACCATTGATTAATGTCCGCGCGTTCGCCGACAAGGATTTCGCCATCGGCGCCTGGTTCAGTTTTGTGCTCGGTATGGCGCTGTTCGGCGCCACCTACTTGATGCCTCTATTTCTCGGCCTCGTGCGTGATCTTGGGCCGTTGGAGATCGGCACGATCATGATGGTAACAGGTGCGGCGCAACTTCTGACCGCGCCCCTCGCCGCTGTCCTCGAGCGACGATGGGCCGCAAAGCCTATGACCGCGCTGGGGTTCGGACTGTTCGCGGCGGGCCTGCTGTTCAACGGCGCCGCGACGCCCGCCTGGGAATTCAATGAATTTTTCGTGCCACAAACCTTGCGCGGCGTAGCGCTTTTGCTGTGCCTGCTGCCGATTACACGACTTGCACTTGGACACTTGCCGGTAGATGAGGTGCCGCAAGCCTCCAGCCTGTTCAACTTGATGCGGAACGTCGGCGGTGCCGTGGGTCTCGCGCTGATTGATACCATCGTGGAGATACGAACTCCTGACCATGCAAACGCGACCATCGCCAGGCTGCAAGCCGGCGACCGGGCCACAGCGGCTTTCGTCGGCCTTCCCTTGGAGCGCTTCACAGGCACGCCGCTTGGCCCCATCGATCAGGCCACGCGGGAGATGGTGGCGCCGCTGGTACAACGCGCGGCGGTCACCATGAGCTTCAACGATGCATGGCTCGCCCTCGGAACGGTCGTGGCCCTTTCGCTGCTCGCCTTACTATTCGTGCAAACAAAAAAGGCGGGGACCTAAGCCCCCGCCTTTTCCATATCTCGATCGCCGCTTCCTACATTTTGAAGCGCACGCCCGCACGGAACACACGGCCCAAGCGGTCATAAAGACCTGTGTTGCCTTGGCCGGCATAGAAGCCCGCGCCGCGCGTACCGACAATGAACGGCGGATCCTTGTTGAACACGTTTTCGGCCGTGAAGTACGGCTGCAGCAGGCCGTCCATCATCTCGTAATCGAATGCCAGATCGAAGTACGAGATGCTCGGGACGTAGTTAAGGTTGATGGTCGGATGCGCGGCGGTCGCCGCCGGGCATCCCGAGGTGCAGGTGATGAACGAGGTATTGAATACACCCGATCCAATGCCGCGCATGGTGAGCGTCGCGCTGAACGGACCGTTGTCGTAAACGCCCGAGAGCAGATAACGGAACTTCGGCGCCTGCAGCGCGCTGCCAAGGCCGATCACCCCGCCGTCCGCTTGGATCCCCGCGCCTTCGATGGTGCCGAGGGTATCGACAGTCTTGAGCGAGAAGACTTTCGTCGCCAAGCCGCGCAGGCGGAATTCGCCCTCCCAGTCGTCCGAGAATGTGGACAACGGCAGAGTGTAGGAAGCCTCGACATCCATCCCGCGTGTGCTCTGCGAGAGGATATTGGCTGGAACAACGGCAACGAAGGTGATGGTGCCAGCGGCATCGCGCGTCACGAACGAGCAAAGCTGCGGGGCGGTGCCGTCATGGCAGCGGTCAACGTAGTTCTGCGCACTGAGGGCGGCGATCGCGCCTTTGATGTTGATGTCGTAATAGTCGACCGAGGCTGCAAAGCCGTCCAGGAACGTTGGAGTAAGTACGGCGCCCACGCCGATGGCGTTAGCTCGTTCCGGGTCGAGCAGACGATTGCCGCGCACCGAGGTGACGATGAACGATGATGAGCCGTTGCGCGGATCGATGATCGTGCCCGTGCCCGGGCGGTCCGAGGTGAATAGGTCGCCTACGTTGGGAGCGCGGATGTCGCGCGAGACAGTGCCGCGGAACGTGATGTCGTCGATGGGCGAGAAGGTCGCGCCGGCCTTCCATGTGGTCACGAAGCCGGACGTCGAATAGTCGGTGAAGCGCACAGCAGCGTTCAGGTCGAGCGCCTTTGCCCAATCGGCGTCCTTAGCGAGCGGTACGACGGTCTCGATATAGCCTTCGGTCACCTTGTAGCTGCCGGTAGACGCACCGAAGTTGCCGGCGAAGTAGGCAGCCGAAAGGTCAAGAGCGCTGGCGATACCTGTGAGACTTTCCTTGCGGTGTTCCGCGCCGACGGCGAGCGACACCGGGCCGGCCCATGTGGAGAAGGGTTCGCCGTTGAAGTTCGCGGCCCACACTTCCTGGCCGAGCTTGGTGAGGCCGTAGCCAGTTCCGTAGACGTAGGGATTATCGGCATTAACGCCGATCCCCATGGGATTGTACGGAATGCAGCGCGGATCGTCGTTGGCGGGGTCGGCGTCGGCGTTGACGCGGCAGACGGCACGTCCCGCGGAGTCAGTGACCGCATCGATGGCGCGCAGATAGTTGGCGTTGATGCGGTTGCCCGGAGAGCGGAACGACAGATGGTTGGTACTTTTGGCGAAAGAGGCATCCCAGTTCCAAGTTCCGCCCATAGCGTCGAACGTACCTTCAGCGCCGGCTACATAGCTGCGGAAGGTGCGTGCGTTGAGGGACTGGAGCAGGGGCATGTCATACTGGTTGGTATTGCCCATCGTAAACTGGGTAATGCCCAGCGCCGTCATCTGCGAGCGCACCGAGGCCGGAATGAATGGGTTGTCGATGCGGATGTTGAGGCCGCCGCCGTTGAAGTTTGAGGTTGCCCCGGGATTGTGCGCCTCGGAGAAACCCCAGATCCAGTCGGCAAAAACAGTGACGTTGTCGGCAAGGTCGTAACTGACCCTTGCGAAAATATTCTCGCGCTCGAGCCTCTGCGCCAACGCAATGGAGGTCTTATCGACGCGCGACATCTGGAAGTCGCCGCCGGACATCGTATTACCGCTGACAAGGCCGAAGCGGAATGGCGCGGAGGTGCCGTTCTGGAGGAACTGTGTACCCCGCAACGGGCAGGTCGTGCCGGGATAACCCGCGCAAGAGAGGATCAGGCCGCCGCCGGTGGCGGTGCCGAAACCGATATCCTCCAACGCGAGGATCTGCGGCTGTCCGTTGGTGGCGGTGTAAGCGGGATTATTGAGCGCGACGAACGTCCGGTCGCTCCACTTGCGCGGCTGACCCTTGATGCCGGTCTCGTACGCATGCTCGCCGCTGAGCAACAAATGACCGCGGCCCCCAGCGAACGCCGATCCCGCCGACAGGGACACGCGATATTGCTCGTCGTCGCCATAGGTAGTGATGCCGGTATCGACGACGCCCTTGATGCCGGTGAATTCCTTGTCGACGACGAAGTTCACGACACCGGCCACAGCATCGGAACCGTAGGCGGCCGAGGCGCCGCCCGTCACAACGTCGATGCGGCTAATAAGCCCGTTCGGGAATCCGTTGATGTCCACTGCAGAACCGGCGTTACCGCCAACGTTGGCGCCGACCACGCGGCGACCGTCCAGAAGCACGAGGGTGCGCGTCGCGCCCAAGCTGCGCAGATTGAGGAGGTTCAGGCCGCCGATCCCGCCCGAGACGCTGCCCGACGTGTTGCGCGAGGTCAGACCCGTACCGAAAGACGGCAGGCGGTTCACGGCGTCGGCGATGTTGGTGACCGCCATCGCATTGAGTTCGTCCGTGCCGAGCACGGACACTGGCGTCGGCGCTTCATAGCCATCGCGGATAACGCGCGTGCCGGTGACCACGATTTCCTCGGCGACCACGGGCCCGCTTTGCTGCGCGGTTTGCGCGGCGGCGCCTGAGGCGGCGAACACCGCGGCGATACTCGCGGTCGCCATGATGGCCGAGCGGTAGGAGCGGATGGCTTTCGCTGTGGACATGGTTTCTCCCCATTGATGTGCACGGCCGGAAGCGGCCACGCCACGAGGCGCGGACAAACGCAAGGCAGGGAAAAGATGAATAAACGCCGCACGGCGCGCGCGCCGTGCAGGGCGTGTACACCTCCCCCATGCGCGGCGGCGCCTAGGCGTGGGCTGAAGGTCCTCCCCTACAGCCCGAAAGCGCGCCGCGCCTCGCATATAGATGCGTCTCGTGTTGCCATCATCTTACGGGAACATCATAAGCAGTCAACAGAAGTTTCACGCATAAAGGGAATTCGGATTTTTGTTTGGCGCGGTGTTGCGCGCGCGCCACGACCTTGGCGTCGCTTACGCACACATATTGCGCGGAGCAACAAAACCGCGATGAACATGGCTGAGCTTCAGCGCTGTCACGCGTCTGTGAGCGCGGGCCGACGCCTGTTGAGTGTATCGGGGCCGCGTACGCCGGATCCCTCTACTTCTTCAACGGACCGAAAGCCGCGGGCGCGACGCGGCGCTTGGTCGCTTGTTCATAAATCGACGCGACTTCAATCACGACCGGCTCCTCGCCCGCGCCGGCCCAGAACGAAATCCCATAAGGCATCGGATGCTTGAACGCCGTTTTGGTGGTGTTGTTGGCGACCGAACGATAGTTATCCTGCTTGTCGTTTAGCTCGAACTTGGGCTCGTATACGGCGCTCTGGAACCCCGCCGGCACAGTGATCTCGGGAATGCCGAGGTCCGCGCTGGTGGGGAAACGCCCCGTCGGCCGGTTGTTGATGGCCGGCTGACCTGGGCCGCCGTTCAGCGCCGGCGGTATAGTGATGGTCGGATTGACCAGCACGTCGAGTTTGTTCTCGCGCATCACCTTGTCGACGACGAGGCGCATGACTTCACGCATCTTGATGCGTTGCGTAATGCCGGGAGATGCGATGTCGAATTTATTTGAAGAGTTCGCCATCGCCACCTTGTGGGACTCGGAATAGTGCTTGCCGTTGGTCGTGAGGCTATTCCAATCCGTGATGCGGCTATCGCCCCGACGCATCAGATACTGCTGCATGTGGAATCCGAAGCTGTGGATCGGCGGTGAGGATGTGACCCGGCGGATATTCAGTTCGTCGGACAGCGGCACTTTATTTTCCGCCAGTTTAGCGATGTAATCGCGCGTACCGATATCAAATCCGTTCACGCCGAAAGCGAGTTTATCGGAGGACGGCGCGGCATCGTCCTCGCCGCCGCCCGTACCCTTGCTGGTGAAATATTCGGGCATATGGATGGGCAAAATTTCCGCGAGCGCCCGCTGGAACGTGTAGGTCATGTCCGGCACGTCGGGATCGTTCGGATACTTGGGATCAAGGGATTCGACAATCTCGGCGCCAAGCTGATCGCGCAGCACTTTCTTGATCTCGGCGTTCACGAGATCGCTGACGGCCTCGTCGTTGGGGGTGTGCTTGACCATGTATTCGCGCACGATGCCGACACGCAGGCCCGCGAGCGGCTTCGCGCCTTGCCGCGCGTTGGCGGCCCCGCCAACGAACGCGCTGTAGGGCGTCTTGGAAATAAGATTCTTGGGGAGCGCGGTATAGATGTCGCGCGGATCGAAGTAGCCGCGCTCAGGATCCTTAACGGCGTCGAGCACCGCCGCGGCATCCTTGACACTACGGCAGTGGATGCCGGCGCGGTCCAGGTACGGGTCGGAGCCGATGGCGCCGCCGTAGGACATCAGGCCCTTCGTCGTGACCATCGACACGACACTCGCGCGCCAGGCCGGCTGGCGGCAAGACCCGCCCGTCTCTTCACAGATCGAGCAGGTGACAAGATTCGCGCCGACCGATACGGCCGAGCCGGAACTGGAGCCCCCGGTCTCGCGCTGCGTGTCATACGGATTGCAAGCCGCGCCCGCCCAGCTCGAGCGCGCGCCGCCACCATAGGTGCGCGTTTCGGCCTTAACCGCATTGGGACCGGCGGGATTGCTGGGCCCCGCATTGTATTCGTGCAGATTCGCCTTGGCATAGATGATGGCACCCTTGGCGCGCAGTTCGGCCACGATCGTCGCATCCTCGGGCGGCGCATCCATGGCGTAGTTGACGTCCGCGCCGCCGGTGTTGCGCATGTCCGTGGTGTCATAGACATCCTTGAATGAGAACACAGCGCAATACATCGGCATGGCTTTGAGATCCGGACTGCGGCCGAATTGCTTATCGAGGGCTGCAGCGCGTTCCACTGCGTCCGGCTGCTGGCGGAATTTCTCGCACGCCGCGGGGGCGCCGGCGGGCAGCGGTGTGCCGGGTGCAGCATCGAACGCGCCCTGACAGGTGACCGAGCGCTCGCCGCGGATGTTCAGCGTGCTGAGTGCATTGAGCTGGCCGGCTTCAGGTATACCGACGACCATGCCGCGCTGCTGCACAACATTGGGATCCGACGCTGTCGCTTCAAGCCGGCCATACTCGAGCGGCGGGCCTTTGTACTTTTCGAAATCGGGAAGGATCTTGCTGACGGCGACCGTGGCGGTTGGGAATTTCAAAGGCGACCCTGCGCGCACCGTGCCGGGCTTGCTTTGCACCGGCGCGCCATCCTTGGTCACGAGGGCCGTGCAAACCCCGTTATAGGCTTTCGCGCGGTCTATATAGGCCTGCACCACTTGCTGGCACGTCGTCTCGCCGCTTTGGATCGCGGCGTGAATGCTCGCGATGCTGGCTTCTTCGACCTGAAAGGCGAAGGCCGTCCCGGACAGACCGGTGAACAGCATTCCACATGTCGCAACGGCAATATGACGAATTTTCACGGCACGCCCCCGACTGAATATGAATCTTATCAATTTAACGCGCGAACACCTCGGTGGGGAAGCACCGGAGCGTTGGCCTAGTGGACCTGCCACTTCACGCCACGAGCGCACGGACCGGCGCTGAAAAGCGAAACGGCCGCGCATGACGCGCGGCCGTTCCCTTCTCATCCTCGATCTTATTTCTTATCGGGCACTTCGATCATTTCGCCGTCGAGGTTCGGCGTGTTGATCGGAAGACGCCGCGCGTGGCTGGCCTGTTCGAAGGCGTAGCCGAGCGCGAGGAGTTTCGGTTCGCTGAACGCCGGACCAAAGAATGAGATGCCGATCGGCAAGTCATCGTTGGTGAAACCGGCAGGCACGATCAAGTCGGGGTAGCCGGTGAGATTGGCGTAATTGGTGCCGCCGTAACCGCCGCCACCGCCGCCGCCCGGAACCTCCGCGATGGTGCCGGGACGACGATTCGAGGTCGGATACACGTAGGCGTCGAGTTTGTTGCTCGCGAAGATGCCGTCCACGATGTCGCGGATGAGCGGCATCATGTGATCATGCATCGACTTGTATTTGTAATCGTTCATCGAACCCGAAGCGAGTTCACGCTCGAACAGGATCCAGCGCGTGGTGTTCGGACCGGCGCCGTCGGGACGCGGGCTTACAATCAGCTTGGAACGCTCGATCATTTCCGCCAGCGATTTCGGGTACTTCGGACCCGTGGTCTTCAGGTATTCGCCGATCTGGACGGGGAATTCCGGCCAACGGATGGTGGTGTAGATCTCGCCCATGCTGTCCAACAGCCACTTGGGATAACGGACGTCGATGATGGTCGCGCCCTTGGCCCGCATGGTGGAAAGCGCGGCCTCGATGATCCAATCCACCTCCTCATCCTGCTTCATGAAGTCGCGCGCGATACCGATGCGCGCACCCTTAAGCGAGTTGGCGTTCAGGAACTTCGTATAGTCCTTCTCGAACTTGCCCTGGCTCTTCTTGGTGGCGTCATCGGCCGGATCGACGCCGGTCATGGTGCCAAGCACGGCGGCGATGTCGTAGACGTTACGGGTCATCGGGCCGCCCGTGTCGAAGCTGAGCGCGAGCGGAATGATGCCGTCACGGCTGAGGAGGCCATGGGTCGGCTTCAGGCCGACAATGCCGTTGGCGGTCGAGGGACCGCGAATGGAGCCGCCGGTGTCGCTGCCGAAACCGACGGTGCCGAAATTCGCCGCGATGGCCACACCCGAGCCGCCCGAAGACCCGGCCGGCGAGCGCAGGAGGTTGTGCGGGTTTTTCGACTGGCCGCCGAGAGAGCTGTTCGTACCGGCGGCGGCGAACTCAGACAGGTTGGCCTTGGCAAGAATAATCGCGCCGGCTTCGCGCAGCCGTTTGACCATGTAGGCGTCATCGGGCGGGATATTGCCTTCGAGCAAAATCGAGCCGCCAGTCGTGGGCATTTCGACCGTGTCGAAATTGTCCTTCAGAACGACCGGAATGCCGTGCATGGGCGAGCGCGGGCCCTTGGCCTTGCGTTCGGCGTCGAGCGCCCGCGCCTGTTCAAGCGCCTTGGGATTGACGGCCATGAGTGCGTTCAGCGCGGGCCCTTTGTCGTCATAGGCGGCGATGCGCGCGAGCGTGAGTTGAAGGAGTTTCTCCGAGGTCAGTGTGCCGGCATCGAAGGCGGCGTTGATGTCGGCGATGGTGAGTTGATCGAACGGAACGGTTTTTGCCGATGCCGGCGCGGCGGCAAGCATTGCAACGGTGGCAACGGTCGCTAGAAAGCGCGGAAGAATTTTCATGAGACCCCCTCAGGTTCAATGAACGAGTGGCGTGATGGTAACGGCGTTAAGCACCTTAGCGCTAGGGGGCTGACGCAAAGGCCAGCCCCCAGAGGGCCCTACATTCTGAATCGCACGCCCGCGCGGAACACACGGCCGAGTGTATCGTACTTGCCGATGTTGGTGGTCGGGAGTTCGTAACCGATTTCATCGGACCCGCGCGGAATCATGCCGGGATCGGTGTTGAGTACGTTGTTGATGTTTAGGAACGTCTCCACCTCGGCGCCGGCTAAGTCAAAGTTTTTGCTGATGGACCAGTCGAGATAGAAGTAGCCAGGCGCATAGTTTTTATCGACCGTCAGGAAAGGCGCGGTGACGATCGGGCACCCGGACTGACACTCGATATAGGTGTTGCGCAGAACGCCCGAGCTCATGGCGCGGCCGCTGACGGACGTCTGCCAGGAGTCGGCACGATAAGCCAGACGCACCACGCCGGCCCAATTCGGCGGCGCACCGCCCGGCATTTCCCCAACGTCGTCGGTCGGCGGCGCCAGGGTCGTATTGATGTAATTCTTGATGTACTTGGTGACCTGCGTACGTACATCCACGTTGCCGTCCCAGGCCGAGATCACCTCGCTGAGGCTGAAGTTGTAGCTGGCTTCGAAATCGATGCCGCGCGTCTTCTGAACCGCGATGTTCACCGGGCGGCGGGTAATGGCAGTGATGATGCCGTTAGTGCGGGTGATATCGGCGCAGTAGGACTGGAGCCCCTGCACGCAGAACACAACGATCTGGTTGTTGCTCGGTGTAGAGATGGAATCCTTCATGCTGATGTTCCAGTAGTCCACCGACGCGGTGAAGCCAGCGAGGAACGACGGCTTCAGGACTACGCCGATATCGGTGGTATCAGCACGTTCCGGCTTAAGGTTCGGATTACCCGAGTTGGTCTGCAGAGCCGCGGCCGAACTGCCGGTAACGGGATCGAACAGCGTAGTAAAGCCGCCACTGACGGTGTTGTACAACTCCTGCAGGTTCGGCGCGCGGATGTCGCGGGAGCGCGTCGCACGGATGCGGATATCGGGGATTGGTTCGTAGGTCGACCCGACTTTCCATGTCGTGACAAATCCAGAGGTTGAGTATTTGGTGCCGCGAACGGCGGCACTTAGATCCCAAGTTTCGGCGAAGGAGGTGTTGTTGGCGAGCGGCACGACCGTTTCCGCCGCGCCTTCGAACACGGAATATTTCCCCGTAAAGGGCAGAAAGTTACCGGAGAACCAGTCGCCCAGGAGTGTCGCGGGCGTCGGACGCGCCGCTGCCTTTTCGACACGGTATTCGGTGCTGAGCGCGAGCGAAACAGGTCCCGCCCAATTGTCGAACATGTCGCCGCTGACGGACCCCGCCATCACATCCTGGGTAATGCGGTGATTGGTGTGCGGATGATCGCCGCCGTTGGTCAGAAAGTTGATGACCGTGGAGTTGTTCACTCCAAGGCCCATCGGATTGTAAGGCACGCATCCGTCGTTCGGGTTGGTGAGGGTGGAACGGCAGATGATGGCTCCCGTGGTCGGATGACGCACGGCGTCGGCCGCCTGAGCGCGTAAGCTATTGCGCGTGGGACCAAGTGCGTCATAGGCGACGCGGGTGATGCCTTTTTGCCAATAAGCGTTCCAGTTCCAGGTTGATGAAAAGGCATCCAGGTCACCGTTGATGCCGAGGACATATCTATTTGTGGTGCGGTCGGACTCGGTGCGGATGAACGGCAAGTCATAGTTCATGCTGCCGAGCTGGAACTGCGTGACGCCGAGCGCCGTCATCTGCGCCTGCACGGACGCCGGAATGAACGGGTTCCCGCTGCGAATTGTCGGGCCGTTGCCAAGTTGGAAGTGGCTGAACGCGCCGCCGGTGTTCCAGGAGTTGTTCCACGATGCCTGAGCGAACACTTCGACTGTTTCGGTCAAATCGTAGCTGACGCGAGTGAAAAGGCCCTTGCGGCGTTCACGCGGGTCGAGCGAGTAGGTATCGACGCGCGTAACGCCGGCGGCGTAGTCGCCTTCATAGGTGTAAGTCGAATCGGTAATGGGTCCGAAGTTGAACATGTAAGGCGTACCGCCGGGGCCGAAGGCGATGCCTTTCAAGGGCCCGGAAACTATCGTGCCGCCGCGCGTGGACCAGGAATCCGTGTGATTGCGCACCAGACGCTGGGGTTGACCGGCCGCGATGTTAGCGGCGGAGTTATTGAGAATGCCCCACGCGGCGCGATTCCACGGCCGGTCGCTGTGCAGGATGCCTTCCTTGTTGTTGATCTCCCCGTTGATGAGCCAGTGGCCGCGGCCGTTGGCGAAAGGCACGCCCGCCGTGAGCACGGTCTTGTAGCTGAAGTCATCGCCGTAAGTGGTAAGACCGGCGGAGACTTCGCCTTTCACGCCGGTGAAGGTTTTGTCGAGAATGAAGTTGACGACACCCGTGACCGCATCGGAGCCATAGATGGCCGATGCGCCGCCGGTAATCATGTCAACACGCTGCACCAAGGCCTGCGGAATGTTGGCGACGTCGACGACGCCGTCGGCGCGCGAGCTGACCGTGCGCTGGCCGTCGATGAGCACCAGGGTGCGCGCCGCGCCCATGCTGCGCAGATTGAGGATCGAAAGGCCCGCGCCCTGGGCGCTGACCGAAGTGCCGGTATTGCCGGGGCGGATATTCCCCGCGAAAGCGGGAATTTGAACGAGCGCATCGGCGATATTCGAGGTGGCCTGCTGCTGGAACACGGCAGAATCCAGCACCGTCATCGGTGTCGGCGCTTCGTAGCCGTCGCGCACGATGCGCGAGCCGGTCACGACGATTTCATCGACGGGCACCGGCGTCTCGTTGGGCGCGGCGGCCGCGAGCTGCTCGGGCGCGGCGCTTTGTGCGTGCGCGGAGACGGATAGAATGAGCGAGAGGGCGCTTACAGTAGAGAGCGCGACCGTTTTGGCATAACGGTGGCCGGCGAAGCCGGTGGTCACGGTGCGAGTCTTCATTTCTTTTCCCCTAGGGCACGGCGCTTTTCGGCGAGAGCGCGGTGCAAGATGCGAGACATGTGTCAACGATGGGAGCCTTGGGCTCCCTCTGCGCGGCTGTGTTTTGCTGTGTGCGGCGCCCCCTTCGCTGAAAGCGTGGCGACGACCCCTCGCGCGCCACGCTTTGACCTGCCTATGCCTTACTACGTAGGGCTATGCGGTCTCACGACAGACGGCGAGCCGTGTTCCTTTATAGCGGCGCTAAAACCGCCCTCGGGGCGAGACGGCGTAATTAATGCTCGTCTATTACGAGCGCACAGACGCTTTATTGCGACGCATTGTTAAGGTGTCTTAAGCGGGCGGCGCGGGCGAGATAGGCCATCAGGCCGGCCATGATGAACAACAGCGCTGCGGCGCTTAAGGCCAGCGACCAGTGGATCCCGACGATGGTGCCGCCCAGTCCGACCGTGGCCCCCGCGAAGGCCCGCATGCCGAGGCTCGAGATAATGTAGAAGCCAATAACGCGCCCGCGCACATGATCCGGCGCGTTCAACTGCACCAGCGTCATCGCCATCGAGCTGAAGGAAAGCTCGACGAATCCCGCAACGAACAGCGCCGCAAGCGCGAGCGGGTAGTACGGCGTGACCGCAAAGCCGATGAGCGCGAGACACCAGACCATCGCCAAGCCGAAGGCGACACGTGGACGCGGTTGGAGCGCGCCTGTGCTCTCAAGGGCAATCCCGGCCAGCAGCGCACCCGCCGCGTCGGCCGCGAGCAGCATGCTGTACAGAAAGCCGACGTCGCCGTGGCCGAGATCGCGCGCAAACTCGGGCATCTGCGCATGGTACGCGTTGCCGACCATGAACGACGCGCAGCCGATGAGCAGGGTCATGGCAAGAAGGATCGGATTGCCGCCGACAACACGGGCGGTGTCGATGATGTCGCGGAGCCCGCGCAAGGCCGGATGCGCCCTTTCGCCGCCTTTGCGGAATTTGGGGCCGTAGGGCGCCTTCCACAGCCAAATCACCAGCGGAAGATAGATGAGCGCATTGAAGGCAATGCCGGCCACCGGTCCCATGAGCAGAAGGATACCGCCGCCGATTCCGGGCCCGAGCAGGAGGCCGAGATAACGCGCGGTGGCGTTGAGGCGCACCGCACTGGGGAGCTGCTCCTTGCCGACGATATCATGAATGAGAAGCTGACTGGCCGGAGACCAGAGCACGCCGGCGCAGCCGTGCAGGACGAGGATCACTTGCGCGTGCCAGACCTCCAGCGTGTCGGTGTAGAAGAAGTAGCCCCACGCCAGCGAGGCTGTGATGAAACAGCCCATGCCGATCTGGATCAGGCGGCGTGGATCGAACCTGTCCGCGAGGGCCCCCGAATAGACCGAAAAGAAGAGGTAGGGGAGCCAGTGCGAGAGCACGGCAAAACCACCGAGCGACGGCGACTGAAACTTCTGGAACACGACCCAGTAGCTGATCACGTGTTCGATGCTGTCGGCCATCATCGCCATGGCCGAGAAGATCAGATAAGGCCTGAAACCAGGGTGCCGCAGCGCGGCGAAGGAGACGTGGGGGCGCGGTGCGGGAGTTGTGGACGCGGACGACAAGGGCGGGAAATTCCAGGGAAGCCGGACAATCAGTTGGTGTCCTGCCATGGACACGCGGCCTTGTCATATCACATGTGATTGGATCGCCTGCGCTTCAAAGCTAAGGTGGAGGTCAGGAACACCCGCACATTTCATGGTCCCGTTATGCCTGCCGACCACATCCGTGGACACCTCGATCTGCTTTTGCTTTCCGTACTCAAGCGCGGTCCCGCGCACGGCTACCTCCTGATCCGCTCGCTCGCCGCCTCGAGCAAAGGCACCTTCGATGTGCCCGAAGGCACGGTTTATCCGGCGCTGCATCAGCTCGAGGATCAGGGATTCATCGAAAGCACATGGGACAAAAGCGAGGGGCGGCGGCGGCGGCTGTACGCCCTCACTGCCGAGGGCCGCGCCTTCCTGAACGAGCGCCGCTCCGAGTGGCGGCGCTTCGCCGGGAGCGTGAACGCTGTCCTGGAATGGAGCCAGCGATGAAATCTCCGATCGAAGGCTATCTCGATCGTCTGTTCGATTTGCTTGGAGGCACGGGCGCCGCGGGCCGGCGAACCCTGATCGAAACCGAGGCGCATCTCGCGGAACAGGCTGAAGACCTCATGGCGCAAGGCCTCGCGCCGGATGACGCCGCACGCCAGGCGATCGCCCTGTTCGGGACGCCGGAAACCGTGGCGGCCGCCGTCACCGGAACCCTGCACCCGCAGCGGCTCGTGTTTCATCAGGTGGTCGCGTCGGTGTGGATTTTCGCCGCAACGGCGCTGATCACCGCCGGCGTCAGCGGAGCCATCTGCTGGCTCTTTGGCTGCATTCTCGGCCCCGCGCTCATGGCGCCTGAAGGACCCGCCGCGCTGCGCGATGCAAACATCTGCGCAGACCTCATGGCACGCTATCCCATGGCGCAGGACTGCATGGACGCCGCGGTGATGCACAATTTCGACGCCATGGTGTTTGATGCGCTTATCGCCGGCTTCGCGGGCTGTGCCGTCCTTGCCCTGTACTTCGCCGCCCGTTCGAGCGAGCGGTTCGTCCGCTATACCCGGCTGCCCCCGCGCAGCTATTTGTTTGTCTCCGGGATTATCGCCTTCGGGTTTGCCGCGGCGGTCTGGATCATTGACGGTTTCGACGATTACGGCCGCAGCGTTACCTGGGACTGGAGCTACGACTTCGCGCGCGGGGCCGCGTCTCTTCTCACCGCTTTGTTTTTCGCCCTGGCGGCCTATCGCCACGTACATGGCGCGAGTCCGACCCGGCCGGTCCGCCACGACCTCGGCCGCTGAGACCTATTCCTGTTCGGAACTCTTGTCCGATATCGGCGTTGAACCGCCGTCACCCTAGGCACCCTAGGCTTAAGCCGCAGGTCAATGCCTAGGCCGGCAATGCCATAAAGATTCCCCTCCGTTGTTTTCTCCGGCGGAGGGGAATCCCTTCTCCGCACATACGCATGATTGGCGTGACGAACAAGCTGGTCGCCATCAGGAGGCGAGGAAGGCTTCTCATCCCCCGCGCCGCTTGGCAGTATCCCGGCATTCTTTCGAGGGGAAACTCACCTATGACCGCCAACAGGAAAATCACCGCGCTTCTTGTCGCCAAGCCCGGCAAAGCCGCCGAACTCGAGGCGCTCATCCAAAGCATGATCACGGCATGCCGCGCCGAGCCCGGCAACCTGCGCTGGGACGTCTGGCAGGACCGCGATGATCCCACGCGCTTCGTGCTCGACGAATTGTATGTGGACGACGCGGCGGTGGCGGCGCATCGCGCGAGCCCACACTTCCTGGCTTATGCCGCGAAGGTCGGCGATATCGCGGACCGCACCCCGGTGGTGTCAAAGCCGTACGACGTGAAGCCCTAGCGGGTTAGAGACACGCGTCGTCGTTGCCGGGTGATGCACGCCACGTGAGGCGGCACTTCACTCGGCCTATCCCGCGTTCACGCTCACCGTGACCGGCGGCGGAGACTTCAGGGTCTGATAAACCACGCAATAACGTTCCGTGAGTTTCATCAGGGTGGCGAGCTGTTCCTCGGTGAGATCGCCGTCGATGTCGAAAGCGAGACGCACGTCGCGAAAGCCGACGGGCGATCCTTTATCGACGCCGAGGGTGCCCTTGAAATCGAGATCGCCTTCGGCGCGCACCTTTGCGTTGCGGATGTTCAATTCGAGCGCCGTGGCGACGGCGTTCAGGGTGACGCCCGCACAGGCCACCAGGGCCTCAAGCAGCATGTCCCCTGAGCAGGCGTGCATGCCGGTTCCGCCCGTGGCGGGATGAAGGCCCGCTTCGATCAGGGCCTTCGATGTTCGCACGGAACATGTGACGCCCTCACCGATGTTGCCCTCGGCTTTCAGAGTGATCACGGCCGCGTCCGGAGTATCACGGTACTTGGCCTTGATCGGGGCTTGCATGTCCTTGAGTTCGGTCGATTTCACGTTCGTTTTTCCTCGGAAAATGAGAGCGCCTAGTTGCCGGCCTTTTGCGCGGCCGCCTTATAGGCCTGCGGCGGAACGCGCTTATAGCCCGCCTGTTCATAGGCGTAACCATAGGACAGCAGCTGCGCCTCGGACCAGGGCGCGCCGACAAAAGAAAGACCTATCGGCATGCCGCCGACATTCCCCATCGGCACCGTGAGGAGCGGATAACCCGCCATCGCCACATTCCGCGTGACGGAGCCGGGGCCATCGCCGCGCCCGCCGGCGCGCGGCGTCCCATCGGGCGGGATCACGCTCGCAGGATCGCCCGCGGGCGTCACGATGGCGGTGATATTGTTCTGAGCGAGCAACGCGCCATACCCTTCAGCGCCGGAGCGGCGCGTGACCATTTCGATGAGTTCGAGATAGCGCGGGTTCTGCAGATCGCTCGAGGCCGCGGCGGCTTCCTCGAAATATTGCACATTGATATGGGACTCGCGCGGATCGGTTTTGTGGAACGCGATGAGGTCGGCGACGGTGCGCGTCTTCACGGCCGCGGGGGCGGAGGCGAGGTAGGCGGCGACGTCGTGATTGAAATTGTAGGCTTCCGCCTCGAGGCCCGGCACGTTGAGATTCTCGAGATCGCCCGGAAGTTCCACCAGCGCGGCCCCTTGTGCGCGCATCACGTCGAGCGCGGCATTGAATACGGCGAGCGCTTCATCGCTGCGCTTTTGCGAGCCGCGCAGGACGCCGAGGCGCGCGCCCTTGAGCGCGTTCGCGTCCAGCGCCTTCGCGTAATCCGTCTTGTGCGTATCGGCCTCTTGCGTACGGGGATCGGCCTGATCCGCGCCCGCGAGAACCGTGAGCAGCATAGCGGTATCAGTCACCGAGCGCGCCATGGGCCCCGCGGTATCCTGAAACTCGGTGATGGGAACGATCCCGCGCCGCGAGACGAGCCCGCGTGTCGGACGAAGCCCGACGATGCCGTTCACGTTCGACGGCCCCGTGATGGACCCGGCCGTATCCGTGCCCAGGGCGCCGGCGGCGAAACTCACCGCCATGGCGATGCCGGAGCCTGAACTTGAGCCGGCGGCGGATTTAGTGAGATCGTATGGATTGTGCGGCGTACCACCGACACTGCTGCCGGCGAAGGAATCCGTGGTGCGATAGCCGGCCCACTGCGAGAGGTTGGCTTTCGCGAGAATGATCGCGCCGGCCGCTCGCAAGCGTTTCGTCACCTCGGCGTCTTGCGCCGGCAGGTTCTCGGCGAGCGCAAAGGAACCGGCGGTGGTGGGCGTGCCGACGGCGTCGATATTGTCCTTGAGGATCACGGGCACACCGTCGAGGGGGCCCAGCGCCTTTCCCTCGGCGCGGCGCTGATCGGACGCCGCGGCCTGTTCGAGCGCATCGGGCACCACCGTGATAATGGCGTTGAGCGCGCCGTCGTACATGTTGATGCGGTCGATATAAGCCTGCGTGACCGCGACCGAGGTGGCTTTTTTGGCGGCAAGGTCGGCCGAAATCTGCGCCAGGGACGCCTCGGTCACTTCGTATGGTTTCTCGGGCGCGTCCTTTGAGCAGCCGGCGAGCGCGAGTCCGGACACCAACGCCGCGCAAACAAATGACCGAGATAGTTTCATCGAACTCTCCTGAGAGGTGAACGGCCGGGCGCGCAGTGTGGCAAAAGTTCCGGTGATCGCCAACATGACACCCAACTTCGGGCGACATGGGCGACATGCGACATGCGGCGAATTCGAGAACCGGGGCAAGCGGTTAAGGCGATTTTAGGGTTGGGCGACACTTGGGCGACATGAGGCGACATAACGCGGTATCCGTCACGGCAAGGCGCGCGAAAGCGCCGGCGCAGCACCCGGTCGCAGAAAATCATATTCACGATGTCAAACAGCGACGCGCGGCATATTCCGCGCGCGCATTATAATGCGCGCAATAGCCTGTGAAGGGGAGCGAAATATTCGCCGTTACATCAAACTCTTTTTCCCCGAAAAATCGGAAATATGCGTCCGGCGAGTCGCGCCGGGCTCGCCTCAGGGTCTCGGCGCGGGCGGCGGCCCCGTGGAGCCGGGCCGCCTGGTTGCTAGGGCGAGCACAAGGGCCTATAGTCTGCGAGTCGGCTCGTCATAGGTCGCTCCCGTCCCGCTCTCGCACTTCAGAGCCCGATCTGGCCTCCTCCTGTCTCGAATTTGACCCGTCCACGCGGTGCGTTGGGCGGCACCAGCCCATTTTGGGCACATACAAGGCAAGACAACACATGGCGAACGGCACTGTTAAGTGGTTCAACGCGACCAAGGGTTTCGGCTTCATTCAGCCTGACGACGGCTCGAAAGACGTGTTCCTGCACATCTCGGCGGTCGAACGCGCGGGCATCGCCCGCATCAATGAAGGCCAGAAGGTCAGCTACGACCTTCAGACGGAGCGCGGAAAAACCGCCGCGGGCAACCTGAAGCTCCTCTAAGACCGAACAAACGGGGCGCAAACATCGCCCCGTTTTTTTGCCTGTTCCCAGGCGCCGCTTACACCGCCGGTCTCCCATGGAGACCCGCGACCGGAGAATTATGTCCAAAGAAGAACTGCTGGAATTCGAAGGCGTTATTACGGAAATCCTGCCGGAGGCAAGATTCCGCGTGCGTCTGAGCAACGATCACGAGATCATCGCTTATACTGCGGGACGGATGAAAAAGAACCGCATCCGCACACTAACGGGCGACAAGGTCACCGTCGAGATTTCGCCCTACGACCTTACCAAGGGACGGCTGATCTTCCGTCATATGGAAGCGCGCACCGGCGGCGGTCCGGCCAAGCGCAACGCGCGGCCTTTCGTGCGCCGCCGCTAAGCTGCGAGACGCCTTCGCTGTTTTACTGAACGCTGCTTTTTGAGGCCGATGTGAATCGATTAGTTCAAAAAGCCAAAGCGGCGGAACGCGACCGCACCATGTTCCGGCTGCTCGATACCGAGACGCACGAGGTGGTCGCGCATTTCGCGACCCGCGAATACGCGCGCAACGCCGCGCGGGTGCTGTCGCGGGAACATCACCGTCCGCTGACGGTGCTGTTCGGCGCGACCGCCCTGCCCGTCGCCCGCTACGTCGACGGTAAGGAAATCGTGGTGACCGCGACAATCCACCGGTTGGCCTAGACGGCCGAAGCCGAGAGAGACGGAGCCCCGATGACCGACACAACGATCTCTTCCGACATGGTGCCGATCGTGAGCGCGGACCAGCTTTATCTGGCCGTGGAGCGCGCTCTCGCGGCGACGGCGGCCGGTTTCATCACGGTTCGCCCGGGCCTGGGGCCTTATGGCTCCATGACCGGCGAAGTCGCGGCCTGCATGGCGGCCGCCATCGCGCGGGCGTTCCCGCTGGACCAGCCCGCCGACGAGCCGCTTTTGAAAGGCCTGATCTGGCGGGGCATCTTCGCGTTCAGCGATGTGGTGGGCGACACCCGCTTCATCGCGTTCGACCGCAGCGATGCGCAGCGCTTCGAGGTGGACAAGTCGCTGATGGAGGCGGTCGCGGGCATTCCGATGCCGTTCGGCGGCGACGTGCCGGTCGATGCGATTTATGCGTCCGCCAGCGACGCCAACGCGCTTGGCTTGGTTTAAGCGATCATGAGCGCCGATCAAAACCTGGCTCTATTCTGCGACTTCGAGAACATCGCACTTGGCGTGCGCGATCTGAAGTCGGCGAAGCTCGATATGCGCCTGATCCTGGAGCGTTTGCTGCTCAAGGGCAGCATCGTGGTCAAAAAGGCCTATTGCGACTGGGACCGGTACAAGGACTTCAAAGCGCAGATGCACGGCGCCGCGTTTGAGTTGATCGAGATCCCGCATGTGCGCCAATCGGGGAAGAACTCAGCCGATATCCGAATGGTGGTTGATGCGCTGGACCTTTGTTACACCAAGGCCCACATCGACACGTTCGTCATCATTTCAGGCGATTCCGACTTCTCGCCGCTGGTTAGCAAGCTGCGCGAGAACGCGAAAACCGTCATCGGGGTCGGCGTACGCTCGTCGACGGCCGAACTATTGATCAGCAACTGTCACGAATTCATTTTCTATGACGATTTGGTCGCGGACACGCGTCCGACCGCGCCGGCGCGGCAACGCACGCCAGGGCGCGCGGCGGGACGCGCCGCCGGGCGCCGCGGCGCCGCAAAACAGCAACCCCCGGAGCCCTCGGACGACAAGGCGCTCGCGGGCATCACCCTCGTGCTTGAGACCGCGGCGGCGCTTTATGCGGAACGCGGCGACGGCGCGAAACTGTGGGCCTCGATGGTCAAACAGACATTGCGGCGGCGGCGGCCCGACTTCACCGAAGCCGCGTACGGATATCAATCCTTCAACGACCTGATCGAAGACGCCGCGGCGCGCGGATTGGTTGATCTCGCCAGAGATGAAAAATCCGGCGGATACGTGATTCAAAAAATCCACGCATCATCGTGATCGCGCGCGCGGTGTAACGCGGCGATTTGATTCACGTCCGTGGCGCGGAAAATGTTAAGCTTCACGTATTGTCGGCTTAAGCCTCGGATGCCGGCGACTGAGAGTGCTTCATGCTCCCCCGTCTCGCGGAGAGCCTGTATTGCACCAAGACCTTCCCACGTCTGCATCTTCCAATGGTCTCGCGCGGCCCGTGTATTGGTTCGCGCTCGGCACCGCCTGCGCCGTGATCGCGGCGGCGATGTGGTTCGTCTGGACTGACGACAAAGGACCGTCCGTCGCGGCGGCCGGCGCACTCGGTTTCGAGCGCTCGCATGTGCGCCAGACGATCGCGGCCCTTGGTTACTACCAAGTCGTCAGCTTGCAGAAACACGGCGACGGATCCTGGCAGGCGAAAGCCCAACGCGAGGGCACGTACTGGCAGGTCAGCATTTCACCTTATGGAAATGTCAGCGCGCACCCCGCGCCGCAATTGGGTGTCCTGCTTGAGTAATACGCGCCTCACCTTTTTCAGACAGGGTTAAAAAATATGTCCAACACCCATACGTTCGTGATCGCGGGCGCCGACACCGACGATACGCAGCTCGCGTCGTTGATCCGCTCGTCCATGCTGGCCCAACTCGAGCGTGAACGGCCGAACTGGCTGAAGCAAATCGAACTGGGGCTCGACGGTTACGGTGACCGCCACCGGGACACCGCGGCGCGCATCCGCAACATCCTGCGCATGCTCGCGCTTGAACGCGGATCCGAACACGGCGTGCGCATAGCAGCCGCCGTGTCGCCGGCCTAAAGCCTGCCCTGCGCGCCGTTAGGCATTGGGCGCCGCCTTCAGGCGCGGCGCCGTTTCCGGCAGGCGCGCGAACACCGGCAGAACGGCGACGGCCACGACGGCGATCATCACGCCGGGCACCATGGCCCAGCCCGTATTTTCAATCGAGACCTGGGCGATGAACGGTGTGAGACCGCCGAAGATCGCGGTTGCCGCCGTGACTCCAAGGGCAAGGCCGCTGAGACGCGCTTCGACCGGAAACATCTCGGCCGTCGCGACGGCGCCCACGGCGCTGACGCCTCCGGCGACCGCCGCCAGGATCATCGTGGCCGCGAGCGCCTCACTGACCGATCCGCGCGCCATGAGCGCAAACATGGCCGCCGGCAGGACCGCGCTCAACAGGCACAACGCAACAAGCACCGGTCTGCGGCCGAAGCGGTCGGACAGCGCGCCGACAACGGGCGTCACCAGGATCACGACCACGGCGGCGACCGTGGAGAAGATCAATGAAACGCGTTCGCTAAGAGCCCCGGTCGTATTCAGAAAGACCGGGACGTAGGTGATGCCCACATAATAGGTGATCGACCCCAGCGCGGAGACCGCGAAAGACCGGGCGATGCTGGGGCGATGATACGCGAGGGTGGAGCGCAGCGGCGCGGTGGGCAGCGTTCCGACCAGCGCGCGGGCCTGGAACTCCGGCGATTCCTCCATCACCGTGCGCGCGACCCACACAATGAACGCCAGCGCGGCGCCGACGAAAAAGGGAATGCGCCAGCCCCAGGCGGTGAGATCGTCCGCGCTGAGGCCATAGACGGTGAGCGCCGACACACCGACCGCGAGCAGGCTGCCGATTTCACTGGCCGCCGACGCGCAGGAGGTAATGAGACCGCGGCGCGCGGGGTTGGACCCCTCCAGCAGATAAGCGACGGCGCCGGAATATTCACCGCCGACGGAGAAGCCCATCATGCAACGCAGAGCGAGCAAAGCGCCGCCCGCGACCGGGCCGACTTGCGCGTAGGTAGGAAGTAGCGCGGTGAGCAGCATGGCGGCGCTGGTCATCAGCATGGTGCGGATCAGCATGGGCCGCCGGCCAAAGCGGTCGCCGATATGGCCGAACACCATCGCCCCTAAAGGATGAAACAAATAGGTGACCGCGAACCCGCCGAGAGTCGCGAGCATCGCCGTTTCGCCGCCGCCGAAGAAGACGCGCGACAGCACGGTGGCGAAATAGAGGTAGAGGGTGAAGTCGTACCACTCGACGATGGTCGAGAAGGCCGCGAGCATCACCGAGCGGCGCGAGATCCTAAGAGATGAAGCGTCCGCAGCCGAGGGCATTGCAACTCCACACGATGCATCGAGTGTGGCTGCTTAGACCACGGCTTGTCAAAAGAGACTAACCGCCCGGATGCAGCCCCGGCGCTTCGTGGCCAGTGCGGGCGACATATTCGGTGTAGCCGCCGCCGTATTGATGCGGTCCTTCGGGAGTGAGTTCGAGGACGCGATTGGAGAGCTGGCCCAGAAAGTGGCGGTCGTGCGAGACGAAGAGCATGGTGCCTTCGAATTCCGCCAGCGCGGCGACGAGCATTTCCTTCGTCGCCATGTCGAGGTGGTTGGTGGGCTCGTCGAGCACGAGGAAGTTCGGCGGATCGAACAGCATTTTGGCCATGACGAGACGCGCCTTCTCGCCGCCCGAGAGCACGCGGCAGGGCTTTTCGACATCGTCGCCGGAGAAACCGAAACAGCCGGCGAGCGTGCGCAAAGTGCCCTGCCCCGCCTGCGGAAAGGATGAGTCGAGAGATTCGAACACGGTCTCGTCACCGTCGAGGAGATCCATGGAGTGCTGGGCGAAGTAGCCCATCTTCACGCTGACGCCGAGTTTCACCGACCCTTTGTCCGGCATCGTGCCGAGGTTGGGATCGAGCGCGCCGGCTACCAATTTCAGGAGCGTGGATTTGCCCGCGCCGTTGGCGCCGAGCACGCACCAGCGTTCCTTGCGCCCCAAATGCAGATCGAAGCCGTTGTAAATGGTGTGTTTGCCGTAGGCCTTGTGGACGTTCTCGAAGGTCACCACATCGTCACCCGAGCGCGGCGGAGAGCGGAATTCGAACTCGACCGTCTGGCGGCGCTTGGGCGGCTCGACGCGCTCGATCTTGTCGAGCTTCTTGACGCGGCTTTGCACTTGGGCCGCATGGGAGGCGCGCGCCTTGAAGCGCTCAATGAAAGCGATTTCCTTGGCGAGCATCGCCTGCTGACGGTCGAACTGCGCCTGGCGCTGTTTTTCCGAAAGGGCCCGCTGCTGTTCGTAGAAATCGTAATTGCCGGAATAGGTGGTGAGTTCGCCGCCGTCGATCTCCACGATTTTATTGACGATGCGGTTCATGAACTCGCGGTCGTGCGAGGTCATGAGCAGCGCGCCTTCGTAGCGCTTCAAAAAGTCCTCGAGCCAGATCAGGCTTTCGAGATCGAGATGGTTCGACGGCTCGTCGAGCAGCATGGCGTCGGGTTTCATCAAAAGGATGCGCGCGAGCGCAACGCGCATCTTCCAGCCGCCTGAGAGCAGCCCGACGTCGCCGTCCATGCGCTCCTCGCTGAAGCTGAGGCCCGCCAGCACTTCGCGCGCGCGGTCCTCGAGCGCATAGCCGTCCAGCTCCTGGAAGCGGGCCTGCACCTCGCCGTAGCGGACGACGAGGTTCTCCATGTCGCCTTCCTGGGCGGGGTCGACCATGTCGGCTTCAAGCTTGGCCATTTCGGCCGCGAGGGCGCTGACGGGGCCAGCCCCGTCCATCACGGCGGCGACGGCGGTTTGGCCCGACATCTCGCCGACGTCCTGGCTGAAATAGCCGACGGTCTTATTGGCTTCGACCAGGACGCGGCCGTCGTCGGGAAGCTCGGTGCCCGCGATCATGCGGAAAATGGTGGACTTGCCCGCGCCGTTGGGCCCGACGAGACCGACCTTCTCGCCCTTCTGAAGGGTCATCGACGCGTCGATGAAGAGGATCTGGTGGCCGTGCTGCTTGGTGATGGAATCGAGACGGATCATCTGTGTGCCGGGAGACGCATGAATTTACGGGCTGGAGGGCTGCTTCCCACGTCAGGGCGCAGACAAAAGCGCCCGCTTCTACCGGCTAGAGCGGCGCTTTGTCAAAAGTCGCAGTCCCGTGCGAGGCGGGCCATACCGCCTAAAAAGCCTGTAAAGGTGTGACCGGCCTGATATTTTAGTTGGTCGAATCGAGGCAATACCCGTACCGTCCAGGATGCAGGGGACCCGCGGTGACGGACAAATCATCACTACTCACGCAGTTGAAGATCGACCGGTCCGCTCCGGCACCCGCCGAGTTGCCCGTCTGGAAGCTGTGGACGGGCGCCGCGAGCGTCCTTTTTATCGGCATCGGGAGCTTCTTCTTCTTCGCTAGCGGCGACGGCGTGCCGGTCAAGGTCGCCGTGGCGCGCCCGGCGACCGGCAGCAGTGGTGGAGGCGGCGCTTCCCTTCTCGACGCTTCCGGATATGTCGTCGCGCGCCGCAAGGCGACGGTCTCCGCCAAGACCACGGGCAAAGTGGTTGAAGTGTTGATCGAGGAAGGGCAGCGCGTGGAGGAGGGCCAAATACTCGCGCGGCTGGACGATTCCAATGCCAGTGCCCGCCTCTCGCAGGTGAGCGCGCAGGTCAGACAGGCCGAAGCCGCTTTGACCGCCGCGACGGTGGCCCACGAGAACGCCAAACCCCTCTACGAACGGAACCGGCAGCTTCTGGAAAGCGGCGCGGTCAGCGCGACCACTCACGAGCAGTCTAAGGCCGCCTTTGACAGCGCAGTGGGCGCGCTTGCCGTCGCGCGCTCCGGCCTCGAGGTGGCGCGTGCCGCGCAGACCGTCGCGCAGCGGGATCATGAGGACACAGTCGTCCGCGCGCCGTTCGCCGGCGTGGTCACCGCAAAAGCGGCGCAGCCGGGCGAAATGGTGTCGCCCGCAGCGGCGGCGGGAGGCCTGACACGCACAGGCATCTGCACCATCGTAGACATGTCCTCGCTGGAAGTTCAGGTAGACGTCAGCGAGAATTTCATCAGTCGCGTGAAGGCTGGGCAAAACGCGACGATCCGTTTGAACGCGTATCCGGATCTGGAGCTGCCCGGCGCGATTATCGCTGTCATCCCCACCGCCGATCGCGCAAAGGCGACGGTTCAGGTGCGCGTGGAGATCAAGGACAAGAACGATCCTCGGATCATCCCGGAGATGGGAGCGCGCGTGTCGTTTTTGGCGGACGCCGCGAATACCGCCGCCTCGAGCGCGGCCCCGGGCGCAACATCGGAACGCGCGCCGGGCGTGATAGTGCCGGCGGCCGCGGTTGAGATCAGCGGCGCGGGCGGCACGGTTTACGTGGTGCGCGGCGATAAAATCGAAAAGAGAAGCGTGCAATTGGGCGGACGCAACGGCGACACCATCACCGTGCTTTCGGGCGTGGCGGCCGGCGACAAGCTCGCGGTCGGAGACTTCGCCGTATTGAAAGATGGTCTAGAGATTGAAGTGGAGTGAGACAGAGGGCTTATCACGCGCATTTTATTGGGGAGGGTGTTATGTCGGCCGTTTCCTTAAGGAACGTCGTTAAGCGCTATACGCGCGGCAAAGAGAGCATTGAAGTTCTTCACGACCTTAATCTTGAAATCGCGCCCAAAGATTTCCTGGCGATCATGGGCCCTTCTGGGTCCGGGAAAACCAGCCTTCTGAACCTCATCGGCGGCCTCGATAAACCCACCAAAGGTGAAGTGCTGGTCGGCGGCCAGCGGATCGACAACCTTTCCTCCAGCGCGCTCGCCAAATGGCGCGCCCAGCACGTGGGCTTCATCTTCCAGTTCTACAATCTCATGCCGATGCTGACGGCGGAGAAGAACGTGGAGCTGCCGCTGCTGCTGACCAATTTGTCCAGCGCCGATCGCATGCGCAACGTTCAGGCGGCGCTGAGCCTTGTCGGCCTCGCGGACCGCGCCAAGCATAAGCCGTCGGAACTTTCGGGCGGGCAGCAGCAGCGCGTGGCCATCGCGCGCGCCATCATCGCCGACCCTACCCTACTCGTATGCGACGAACCCACGGGCGATCTCGACCGCGCCACCGCCGAAGACATCCTGGGCCTCCTCCAGCTTCTGAACCGGGAGCAAGGCAAGACCATCATCATGGTTACGCACGATCCGAAGGCGGCCGAGTACGCCAGCCGCCAGTTGCACTTCGATAAAGGAAAGGTCGAGCACCGGAGCGCGGCATGAAGTTCCTGCCCCTGGTGTGGGCGGGCCTGTGGCGCAAACCCATACGCACAACGCTCACGGTGCTGTCGCTGGTGTTCGCATTCATGCTGTTCGGCATGCTGCGGAGCGTGGACGCCGGCTTCGATAATCTGGTCGCGAGCGCGCCGGAAGACCGCATCTCCACCAATCCCCGTTTCTTTCCGCAGGCGATGCCGGTCGCCTACGCCGATCAGATCGCGAAAATGGAAGGCGTCACCGATGTGGGATATCAAACCTTCCTCAACGGCTATTACCGCGATCCAAAGACCTTTTTCTTTGTAGGCGCGGCGAGCCCAAACCTGCTTGGCCTTCTGAATGAAATGGAGGCCAGCCCCGAAGCCTTGGCTGCGCTGAAAGCCAAACCCAACGGGATCCTCATCAGCCCCTGGATGGCCGATCACCTCGGCGGCGTGAAGGTGGGCGATAAGGTTGCCCTCCATTCCGAGGCGCGCCTCAAAGATGGGTCGCAGGATTGGGACTTCGAAGTGGTGGGTTTCGTGGACCGCAGGGATACGCCCGGCACCTTGACCTATAGCTTTGGGAACTACGACTACGTCAACGAACTGCGGGCGGATCAGCGCGATACAGCCTTGCAAATCGTCGCGAGGGTGGACGAGGCCGAGAAAGGTATCCCAACCGCGCGCGCCATCGACGCCGCGTTCCTGAATTCAAGCACACCGACACGGTCGAACACCGAGCGTCTCAATTTCGAATCCGGGACCGCTTCGCTCGGCAACATCAAACTCATCGTGAACGGCGTTTTGAGCGTGGTCCTGATCGTGCTCCTTTTGCTCACGGCGACGACCGTGGCTCAGTCCGTTGACGAGCGCCTCGGCGAATTCGCGGTGTTGAAGACGATTGGGTTCAGCGACGGCGCCGTCGCGGGCCTCATCCTTGTCGAATCCTTGGTGCAATGCGCGTTGGGCGCCGCTTTTGGCCTGACGGCGGCCAGCTTTATATCCCCGCTGATGCAGGGAAAAATCCCGGGCCCACCGTTGTTCTTCCAGATCCCGCCGCTTGTGTTCGCCGCCGGCGCCGTGACGGCGGTGATTGTCGCCATCGCCGCGGCCGCCGTTCCTGCCACCCGCGCGCGGCGCCTCGCCATCATTGATGCTTTGAAACGGTGACCTCATGCGCGCCGCTTTTGCCATCATCCTTATGAACCTCGGCGCCTTGCGGACGCGCCTAGGCTCAAGCGCGGTTGTCGTATTGGCCGTCTTCGCGCTGGCGGGCATCAGCACCGCGATGCTGTCGATTGCAACCGGATATGCGACGAGCCAGGCGAATATGAAACGGCCCAACCGCGCCGTGATTCTGTCGGCGAGCGCGAATTTCGAGACACAAAGCAGCATTTCCAGGAATGCCGCGGCGCGGATCGGCGAGCTGCCGGGCGTCGCGCGGGACGCCGGGGGCAAGCCCCTGATGACCACAGATGCCTACGGGAACGTTCCGGCCATCATCCGCGAGACCAACCGCGAGCGCGGCCTGTCGATCCGTGGAACCACCGCCAACGTTTTCGAGGTACGGCCCGAATATAAGATCGTGGAAGGGCGGATGTTCACCCCGGGCTTACGGGAATTCATCGTCGGTCAGGGACCGCACGATAAACTGCTGGGCTTGAATGTCGGCGACCAAGTGCTGCTGCCGAACGGGCCGTGGACCATTGTCGGCGTATTTGCGTGTGGCGGGCGCTGCGAATGGCGCGTGCACGGGGATGTCGATACGGTCATGGCGGCCTTCAACAAGACCAATTTCAATACGCTGATTGTAAGTCTGGAAGACGAGAGCGTGTTCGCGAAATTCCAAGAGGCCGTGGCCGCCGACCCGACCATCAACGCCAAGGCCGAGCGTGAGACCGATTATTGGGAGCGCACGGAGGGTCAGCAGTCCCGCTTCTACCAAACCATCGGCTTGATGGTGGGCGGCATCATCGGGCTGGGCGTGGCGTTCGCGTCCGCCAACATGATGTATGCGGCGGTGAGCCGGCGCTTACGTGAAATCGCGACCTTGCGGGCGCTCGGCTTCGGGACGATGGCGGTTGTGTCCTCCGTGCTGACGGAATCGCTTGTACTCGCGGCCATCGGCGCCGTGCTCGGCATCGCGGTGGCGTGGCTGACCTGCGACGGCCTTTGGTACATGGGCGCTAACTTCAACCTCGCGGTGACGCCCGGCCTCGCCTTTGCAAGCCTCGCCGCCACCCTCGGCGTCGGCGCGCTCGCCGCCTTATTCCCCGCGATCCGCGCCGCGCGGATGCCGGTCGCCAACGCTTTACAGGTGCGCTGATGATGAAGTTCGTTCCTCTCATTTGGGCCGGCATCTGGCGCAAGCCCACGCGGACCCTGCTCACCTTGTTCGCGCTCGCGATGGCGTTCCTGCTGTTCGCGATGCTGCAGGGCATCAGCGCGGGGCTCGACCAGATCGTCGCGCGCGGGCGCATGGATATGCTGATCGTGGTGCCGCGTTTCGGGTCACCCCTGCCCGTCGCCTACAAGGAACAGATCGCGCAGATGCGGGGTGTGAAGGCAGTCGTCGGATCGCAGAACATCGTAGGCTATTACCGCGATCCGAAATTCAACTTCGCCCTTCCTGGCGTCGACGGCGACGTTTTCGCGGTGGACACGGCCTTCAAGGTGACACCTGAGCAACGGGCGAAGTTCGAGGGCGACCGGACGGCCATGATCATCAGCCCCCGCGTCAGCAACGACATGGGCGGACTGAAAGTCGGCGACCAGTTCGCCATTAAATCCATGGTCCCCAAAGCCGACGGTTCGAATGACTGGATTTTCAATATCGTCGCCATTGTGGACGATGAAACAACGCCCGGCATGGTGCCATTCGCGGTTGGCCACTTTGCGTACATCAATGAAGAGCGCGCGCAGGGCAAGGACGTGTTCAATAATATCCGCTTGATCATCGACGACGCCGACAAGGCGATGGAAATGTCGCGGGCCATCGACGAGCGCTTCGCCAACTCCGGGGCGCCTACACGCACCATCATCGACCGCGAGGGGGTGGAGAATGGTTTCTCCACCTTCGATTGGCTGCGCTTGATGGTGATAGCCATCATCTCGGCGACCCTGTTCGCACTGCTTCTGCTGACGTCGAACACCATGATCCAGTCCTTCCGCGAGCGCACGGCGGAACTCGGCGTGCTCAAGACCATCGGGTTCACGGAGCGGCAGATTCTGGGACTTCTTTTGGGTGAGTCGGTTGCGCAGAGCCTCGTCGGCGCCGGGATCGGGCTCGCGCTTGCGCCCGCGTTGGCGCCGTTCGTGAAATCTTTACAGCCGTTTGGGTTTGGTCAGTTTATCCAAGTGCCGGGATATCTGATCGGGCTGGGCCTCGTGCTGGCGGTGTTCGTGGGCCTGATCAGCGCGGCCCTGCCGGCGCGCAGCGCGGCGAAACTCACCATCATCGATGCTCTATCGACGAGGCGCTAACATGAACATGCTGCATCAAATATTCGCCGTGACGGCCATGAACCTGAGCGCCTTGCGCGCGCGGGCCGCGTCTTCGCTTGTGGTGGTGATCGGCATGGCCGTGGTGGTCGCCGTCACCGCGGCGATCATGTCGCTGGCGGTGGGCGCGTCGCACAGTCAGGACGCCTTCACCCGCCCGGGCGAGGTTTACATCTTCAGCGAGAACACCCGCTTCGAAGGGCCGAGCAGCATCTCGCGCGACAAGGTGATCAAGATCCTGGACGCGCCGGGAATCCGCAAAGGCACCGACGGAAAGCCGGACGCGATCGCGGATGCGACCCTTACGCTTCCCTTGCGCATGAAAGCCAATGGCCGGGAGCGGCCGTTCTGGCTGCGCGGCACCGCCGAGCGGTTCTTCACGTACCGGCCGGACCACAGGATCATCGAGGGACGCGCTTTCAAACCGGGCCTGCGCGAACTTGTGGTGGGCAAGTCGGCGAGCGAGGCGTTTGAGGGCCTTACCCTCGGCGGCGAGGTGCGGCTCGCGGACGGGCCGTGGACGGTGGTGGGAATCTACGCCACCGACGGCGGCGCGAGCGAATGGTACGGCTATGCCGAGGCCGATACCTTCATGAGCGCCATCCGCCGGGCGAACTTCAACAGCGTCTCGGCGCGGGTGGACGGCGAGGAAGGCTTGAAACAACTGCGCGAAGCGCTCGACGCGGACCCGACGCTGGACGTGCGCGCCTGGACGGCCGCTGAGTACTGGAGCTACGTGCTCGCCTCGCAGGTCGCGATCTATCAGGGCATCGCTTACGGGGTCGGAATTATCATGGGTCTCGGCACACTGGCCGCGGCTTTGTCTATCATGTATGCGGCCGTGGGCGCACGCGGGGTCGAGATCGCGACCTTGCGCGCCATCGGATTCGGACCGGGGCCCGTGGCCGTCTCCGTGATGTTCGAAGCGCTGCTGCTGGCGGGAACGGGCGCGCTTCTTGGAGCCGGTGTCGCATTTAGCATCTTCAACAACCGGCTGTTCTATTCCCCCGGCTGGGGCGCTTTTCACATGAAGATGGATCTTGAGGTCGCCGCGCTGGCAGCGCTGATCACGATACTCGTCGGTGGGATCGCCGGGTTGTTCCCCGCCATCCGCGCCGCGCGGGCGCCGATTGTGATGGCGCTACAGCAGCGGTGAAGAACGAGCCGCGGCCCGCCGTCTAATTCTTGACCGTGCCCGGGGGCCGGGGGCCGGCGTTCACGCCGGGCGCAGGCGCCTCATATCCCTTGAGATACAACACATCGTCCGAACCTTGCGCCGCTTTCTGCTCGGCGGCCATGAGCGCGGCGTAGGCCGGGCTGCCGGGTGAGGACAGGACAGCGAACGGCGGCGGGCGCAGCAGGGTGATCTCCCGATTGAGATTGCCGCGCACGAAATCGGGCGTGAGACCGGCGAGACGCGCGTGATGCTGGGGCGGCGCGAAGTAGCCGATCGCATGCTCGGGCGTTTCCCAGATCGGCGTCACCGCGCCGGCAAGAAGCTGTTCCTTCATCAAGGTCTGAAGCTGACCGATCGTGCTTTGCTGCGCGGCGGGCGCGGCACGCGCAAAGGACGCCTCGAAGGGGACCAATATAAAGTCGGCGCCGCCCATATTGACGTGCGCCACCTGCATCGCCGGCAAAGGACTGATGCCCCGCGCACTGGTCAACGCCTTGATGACTTCGACGGCAAGATTTTTCTGGTTTAATTCGCCGATATAGTAGCCGCTGATGCCCGAGCGATCGGCCACCTGCACCGCGGACACATCGAGTTGGGCCATCATCAGAATGAATTTGACGTTCTGGACCTTTCCGCCGCCCCAGCGCCCCGATCTCAGGCCCTGAAGGAACTGGAGGCCCGTGATGGTGCCGTGTTTATGAGCGCAGAGGACGCAATCCACACGCGCGTGCGGGTCCTGAAGGATGCGCAGGGCCGCCAGCGGCGCAGGCGCCTGATAAACCTGAGGCGCACCGCACGCCGTAAGATACTGTTCAAGGCTGTTCAGCGCGGCTTTGTCGCCGTCGACAACGAGAAACCTCGTGCGGCGGACGACATCCGCGCCAGCGATCACACTCATATGCGGTAAGGGATTCGTTGGCGTTTGATTCACGAAACGATCTATCTCGTTGAAGAGAAATCTCCGCAAGGGTTTTTCATACGCCGGGGACCGCGAAATGGATTTCCCACGGCCCCTTCAACTGGGGGCTTAATCGGGTAAGGCGTTGGACGCGCTGCGGGTTCCGATGCTGTTTCGGGTCGCTGATTCAAAAAATGCATGCGCGCCCAGAATGCACCGCAAAGTCTGTTCATGGGTAAGCGTTAGACGGCTCGCCGTCGTCACACGCCAAGCGCGAGGCGGCTCGGTGAGGTTACGCGGTGCGGGAAGGAGAAGCGGAGACCGAAGTCGGCGCTTTTCACATGAAGATAGACCTAGAGGTCACCGCGCGCGGCACTGATGACCTTGCTGGCCGGCGGCGTTGCGGGCGTGTTCCCCGCGACCCGCGCCACGCGTGCGCCGATTATGATGGCGTTGCACCAGCAGTAATCGGACTCCTAGCGCATCAGGATTAAAACCACCGCCCCCAAAATCGCGACCTGGGTGCCGGTCATGCCCGCGATGCGGCCGAGGTCGTCCCAGCGAACGTGCGATAAACCGATCGCGTGGGCGATGCGGCCGGCCAGCAAGGCGCCACAAAGGACATGAAGGGCGCCCGGCGAAGCGCCGCCCTGTTCGGCGAAGAACAGAAGCAGAAGCGCGAAAGGTACATATTCGGCGAAGTTCGCCTGAATGCGGATGCGGCGTTCAAGATCCGCATCGCCGCCGGATCCGAAAGCAATGCGCCCACGGCGGCGCGCGATGATGACTCGCACGGACAGCAGAATGAAGATCAATCCGAGCAGGGCGGCGTATGCCGGTGTAACGGCGGGCATGAACAGCCCCGTCAGCTCGCCACTTTGCCGAAAATCCACACCACCGCGCCGCTGACCGCGGCACTGAGGACCGCACCCCACACCATATCCGTAATGGTCAGTGCGGCGGTCCAATTGCGCAAGGTGGCGTAGTTCGTGAGGTCATAGGTGCCGTAAGTGAAGAGGCCGAACAAGGCGCCCATGATCAGCGCGCCGCGCAGGTCGCCGGTTTTCAAGGCCGGGGCGATCACGAAGATCACCAAGCCGATCGGGTAAAACAAATAGAAGGCGGCTGCGGCCTTCAGATTGACGTTGGTGAGGAGGAGGTCTCCCAGGGTCGGCTTGTAAAAGCGCGGTGTCATGTAGCCCAGCCACACGGCATCCAGGCCCAGGAAAAAGACGAGGGCGCAGCCGTACGCGAGAACATAAGTCATAGCATCCTCCAAAAGGCGTCGGACATATACGCAGCCGGCGTGTGAATGGATCACTGAAATGATCCAGCAGGCGCATTTCTCCGTATGACAGAGCGAGCCATCTTTTCCCGGGACAGCTTATGCGCACGGCATACCTGCTATTTGCCACCCTTGTCGCGGCCGGACGCGAGGCGACCGCCTTGGAGAGGCCCGATCCAATCGCCCTGTACGGCGATCAAATCGCCTTTGACGTGGAGCGCAATGGGACGCCCATCGGACGGCATATCGTGCATTTCGAACAAACCGAGGCCGGCCTTAAGAGCCGCAGCGACGTCGAGATGGCGGTGGATGTCCTGTTCTTCCGCGCTTTCAGCTATCGCTACCAAGCCGATGCGGTGTGGCGCGAAGGGGGCTTGGATCGCCTGACCGTGGACATCAACGATAACGGCCAGCGCAGTTATCTTACCGCCCAACGCGCGGGCGAGAAGTTGTGGGTCTCGCGGGACGGCCGGGTTTTTGAGGCGGCGGCGGGCCTATACCCAAGCGAGCATTGGGATGCCGGCGTGGTGAAGCAACAGCGCGTGCTCAATACCCTGACGGGGAAGATCAATCATGTGGCTATTCAGCCCGAGGGCCGCGACCCCGTCGAAACGGAGCGCGGAACGATCGCAGCGACGCGTTACCGCTATACGGGCGACCTCGACGCGGAGGTCTGGTACGACGACGCCGGCCGGTGGGTGAAACTCAGGTTCAAAGGCCGCGACGGCTCGACAATCGCCTACCGATGCCGGTCCTGCCAGGGAGGAGCGCCGCGGACATGACAAAGACAGGGAAAATCGCGTGGGTGACCGGCGCGGGCAAAGGCATCGGCCGCGCCTTGGCGCTGCGGCTGGCTCATGACGGCTGGACGGTCGCCGCCAGCGCGAGAACTGCGAGCGATCTTGCAGCCTTGGCCGCCGAAGACCCGCGTATCCACGCATTCGCGCTGGACGTCACGGACGCGGAAGCGTCGCAGAGCGTGGTCGCGGACATCGAGACGCGCCTCGGGCCCCTTGACCTCGCGGTCCTCAACGCGGGCACCTACATCCCCACCGGGGTCGCGCCGTTCGTCCCCGCGGCCTTCACCGAGCAATGGCGCGTGAATGTCGGCGGCGTCGTCACCGGGCTGTCGCATGTGCTGCCGCCGCTCATGGCCCGCAAGCGCGGCCAGATCGCCGTCATGTCGTCGGTGGCCGGCTACCGCGGCCTCCCCGCCGCCGGGGCGTACGGGGCCACAAAGGCCGCGCTGATCAACATGTGCGAGGCTTTGAAAATCGAACTCGAGCCCCACGGCATCGATGTCAGCGTCATTTGCCCCGGCTTCGTCGACACGCCGCTGACGGCGCGCAACGACTTTCCGATGCCGTTCCTTATTTCTCCGGATGAAGCCGCCGGGTACATCGTCAAGGGTCTCGCGGCCCGGCGGTTTAGGATCGCATTCCCGCCGCTGTTCGCACTCATCATGAGGACGCTGCGCCTTTTGCCCGACAACCTTTTCTTCGCCGCGGCGCGCCTAATGCGCCGCAAGACCTAGTCGCGGACGAGCACGATCTGAGCCACGTCGATGTGGCCGGCGTCGAACCCCGCCTCGCAATAGCTGAGATAGTAGTTCCACATCCGTTTGAATCTGGCATCGAAGCCGAGTTCCGCGATGGCGGGCCATGCGCGATTGAAAGCGTCGGCCCAGCGCCGCAGGGTCTCGGCGTAATCGCGGCCAAATAGGAACTCATCCTCGAGGGTGAAATGCGCCTGGCGCGCGTGCGCCCGGAAGATGCTGGGGCTCGGCAGCATGCCGCCCGGAAAGATATAGCGCTGGATAAAGTCGGCGGCGCGGCGGTAGCCCTCGAAATTCTCATCGGCGATCGTGATGGTCTGGATGGCGGCGCGCCGTCCCGGCGCGAGGCCGCGGTGAAGCGCGGCGAAGTAGGTGGGCCAATTCTCCTCGCCCACCGCTTCGAACATCTCCACCGATGCGATGGCGTCGAAGCGCCCTTGCAGATCGCGGTAATCCTGGAGCCGGATTTCGACACGCCCGCCGAGGCCCTCGCGCTGCATACGCTCGCGCGCGAAGGCGGCCTGCTGTTCGGAGACGGTGACCGCCGTGACGCGGCAGCCATAGTCGCGGGCCGCGACTTCGGCGAAGCCGCCCCAGCCGCAGCCGACTTCCAGCACGTGATCACCGGGCTGGAGCTTAAGCTGTTCGCACAGCCGCCGGTATTTCCGCGCTTGGGCCTCGACGAGGGGTTCGCCGGGATGGGCGAAAACCGCGCTCGAGTAGGTCATGCTTGGGTCGAGCCACTGCGCGTAGAATTGATTGCCGAGGTCGTAGTGCGCGGCGATGTTGCGCCGGCTGCCGGAGCGCGTATTGGCGCGAGTCCGGTGCATGACGCGGTGGAAAAAGCGCGCGATCACCGTGCCCTCGCCGCCCCGCGCGGCCAGCGTGGCGAGGTTTTTAGACGCGATGAGCAGGAACGTGCTCAGATCGTCGCATTCCCACTCCCCGGCCATATAGCTTTCCGCCCAGCCGACGGTTCCGGATGTCGCCACGCGCCAAAACGCGCGCAGATTTTTGATGGTGACGGTCACTTCGGGTTCCGCGCCCGCGCCAAAGGTCATGACCTGACCGGCCGGAAGGCGGATGTTGACCCGGCCCGCCGTCCATTCTCCTAGCCAACGATTAAGCAGGGCCGCCGCGAAAGGCGGGGCGACGTTGACCGTGGACGCATCGGTGAGAGCGAGGCTTGTCATGACAGTGTTCCGGACTGACCTGGAGCATGGTGGGAAGCGTGGTGGGGCGTGTGGCGAAAGATCTGGAAGCCTTTCGCCGCCATCTTGAGCGCTTCCCAATGGATGGCCGCGATGACTTTGAACGTCATCAATGGGAACGCGATGAGATGACGCAGGAGAACGGGGCCGGTCAGCGGGCGCCGCAGGCCGCGAAATGACGCGGCCATCAAAAGCGCGCCGGCGGCTTCCTCGCGGATCACGATGCTGACGCCCTCTCCGGGCGGAACGATGACGAAGTTATAGGTCGCCGAAGGCCCGATAAATGGAGAGACGAAAAACGCCTTGTCCGCGCGCTGTTTGATAACGGGCGGCTGCCCGGCGCCGCCGCCAACGGGCATCGCGTAGGTGTGCTGTTCGCCGTGGGTATTGTGGACCTCGTACAAAATCGCCGCGAGCGCGCCGTCCTTGCGGCGGCAGAAATAGACGCTGAGAGGATTGAAGACGTAACCGAAGAGGCGAGGATAACAGAGCAGCTCGATCGCGCCGCCGTCAGGTTCGATCCCGACGCTGCGCATCTGCGCCTCCGCCCACGGACGCAACGCGCCGCCGTCGCGCGGGCCGTGATCGCGGTCGTGAAAGGAGACCGCCGCACGGCGGTTGTAGCCGAACAACGGCAGATCCCGCCCGAGGCGGGGCAGTTCGTCGATATCGAACAGAATTGAAAAAACGCCGTAGCGCAGCCGGTGCGTTTTCGGCTGTACGCGCTTGTGAACGACCTCGCCGGCATAGAGCGCGGAACGGAAGCTCATGCAGCGGCGGTCCATCGCGGTACGGGCTTCAGATGGATACGGTCGCTTTCGCCTTCCACATTCCACGGACGGCGGACGCCGCCGAGCTGCTCCGCCACCGCGAGTCCGGACTGAAGCGCGTCCTCGTGGAATCCGTGGCCGAAGTAGCTGCCGCAAAACCAGGTGTTGCGCCGGCCTTGCAGCGACCAAAGACGCCGCTGCGACCACAGCGCTTCAGCGTCGAAAAACGGATGCGTGTACTCGATGCGGCGGTGGACAAGATGCGCGAGAGGATCCACCACCGGATTGAGGGTCACGAACAGCTGTTGATCGTCCGGCAGGTTCTGCAGCAGATTCATCCAGTATGTGACGCACAGGTTCGGAGACGCGGCGGCCGCGCCCTCGATAAAATTCCAGCTGGCCCAGACGCGCCGGCGCCGGGGCATCAGGCGGGCATCAGTATGAAGCACCGCCGTGTTGCCTGTGTAGCGCCATTTGCCCAGGAGAGAGCGTTCCTGCGTGTCGGCGTCCGGCAAGAGGGCGAGGGCCTCGTCGGCGTGCGTGGCGATCACGACGTCGTCGAAATAGTCGGCCTGTCCGTGGAAATCCTCGACACAGACACTGGCGCCCGTGCGCCGCACCGCGCGCACGCCGGTGTGCCTGATTTGCTTTGCATAGGGCTCGGTCAAACGGCGTACATATTCCCGGCTGCCGCCCTCCACCGTGCGCCACTCCGGCCGGCCCCGCAGACGCAGGAGTCCATGGGACTGGAAGAAAGCGACAAAGGAGCGCGCGGGGTAGGCGAGCATCTCCGCCGGCGTCGTCGACCAGATCGCCGCGCCCATGGGGAGGAGGTGATCATTGATAAAGGCTTCGCCGTACCCCTCGCGCGCCAAATAGGCCCCGAGGCTCACATCCGGGAAACTGTGTTCCGCGGTGGCCGCGGACGCGGTTTCGTAAAACCGCAAGAGATCGCTGATCATGCCCCAAAAACGAGGGCTGAGGAGGTTGCGCCGCTGCCCGAACAGTCCGTTGAGGGTGGTGCCCGCATATTCGAACGTCGCATCGCGGAGGGACGCGGAGAAAGACATGTTGGAGGCGCGGGTCGGCACGTGAAGGTGCGCGAAGAGCGCCGTGAGATTGGGGTAAGTGAGGGTATTGTAAACGATGAAGCCCGTATCCACGGGGACCGTCCCGTTGGGCCCGTCGACGTCGACGGTGTGGGAATGCCCGCCCGTGCGCGGTTCTTTCTCATAGACCGTGACCCGGTGGCGCCGGCTGAGGAGCCATGCGGCGGACATCCCCGCGACCCCGGTCCCGATTACTGCTATTTTCCGGCCCGGCGGCGCTTGGTCCGTGTCTCTCACTTGCATCTCCCACCAGCGGTCACGATGTCGATTTTTCGTCGCAATACTGTGGAGTTACGGACGGCGCGGGCGATTGGATCACCGCTGCGGCGGAATTGTTCGGCCGGTGTGATCCAGCCGCAATCCCGGGCCGTATACGCCCCATGGGACACCAAGCGATGAATATGGGCGCGTGGTTGGATGAAAGTGCGCAGGAATCGGCGCTCCTCCAGCTGGTGGCGCGAGACCGGGACGTGGATGCGTTCCGTTCGTTGTTCGATATTTTTGCCCCGCGCCTACGCGCCTTCGTGGCCCGGCGGGCCGTGGACAACGGCCTCATCGAGGATGTGGTGCAGGAGACTTTTGTGAACGTGTGGCGCAAAGCCCATCTTTACGACCCGCAAAAAGCATCGGCGGCGGCCTGGCTGTACACGATCGCGCGCAATGCCCGGATCGATTTGCTGCGCAAAACGTTGCGCCCCGACGTGGATCCGAACGATCCCGCGCTCGTCCCGGAACAGCCCGAGCCCGCCTTCGAGCGTATTTCGCGCGATGAGGAAGACCTGAGATTGAAACGCGCATTATCGGCGCTTCCGGCCGAACAGCATGAAGTCCTGCGGCTGGCTTACTTCGCCGACATGGCGCACGGAGACATCGCCGCGCATCTCAACCTGCCGCTCGGCACGGTCAAGTCGCGGATTCGCCTGGCTTTAAGACGCATACGACTGGAATTCGGAGAAGACACATGACGATCCGCCATCATCCGAGTGCGGAACTCATTCTTGACTATGCGGCCGGGGGACTTGCCCAAGGCCCGTCCCTGGCGATCGCGAGCCATCTTGTCCTGTGTCCGCGATGCCGCAAGGAGGCGCAGCGCCTTGAGGCGCTCGGCGGGCGCCTGATGGCGGACATGTCCGGCGCGCACCCCGGCGGTACACGCGCGTTCGATGCTATTCTGGCTAAGATCGCGACCGGCAAAGATGAAAGCGCCCCTACGCCGCAACCGGCGACGGCGGTGTTTCCGCAGCCGCTGCGCGCGATGATCGGCGGCGACATTGAGGCGGTGCCGTGGAAGCGGTTAGGAATGGGCGCGTATCACTACGTTATCCCCTCGGGCGACGCCCCGGCGACGGCGCGCCTTCTGCTGATTCCCGCGGGGCGGGCTGTTCCTGTTCATACGCATGTCGGGTCGGAACTGACCTTGACGCTGTGCGGCGCCTATTCCGACGCTACGGGACATTTTGCGCGCGGCGACTTACAGGAAGCCGACGACAGCCTTATGCACCAGCCGCATGCCGCGCCGGATGAAGACTGTATTTGCCTTGCGGTCACGGAAGCGCCGCTCCGTTTCAGGAATTGGCCCGCGCGGATTCTCCAGCCGTTTCTGGGAATATAGAAAAAGCCCGACAGCCCTAGTTCGGATCCATGATCCCGAGCGCGGCGGCAGCATGACGCAGCGCCATGTTCGCCTGTTCGCGCGCGGTGTCTACCCAGACCCGGTCAAAAGCTTCATCGCCGGTGGCGTGCTGGCGCGCCAATACCTTCTCAATCTCGCTTTCCAGGGTGGAGAGAAATTCGCGCGGGTCCGGGTCGCCGCGCAAGCGCCCCACCATGAGCGGCAACAAACATTGCACCAAGAGCTGCGTGCCGAACAGGCGCGCGGCCGTATCGGTGTTCATATCCTGCATGCGCTGAATAAGCGGGAGAAGCTGGCGGATTTCTTCGCTCATGAGGACCTAAGGGACGCCGGTTGAATCGACAGGCGCCCATCATACGGTCACGCGCGGTTAAACGCACCCCGCGGCCGCGTCAGCGCACGAGGAGAGCCGAGTGGCGGGAAAGGCTTTGTCTACAAACACGCTCACACATGCGGTCGTATTGCAGCAAACAGGGCCTACCCGCGCGGCCAGGCCGACAGCATCGCGGCGGCCTCTTGCTCGGAGATATTGGCGACCCTCGCCTGGGTGAAAACCGAAAGCACCATGGCCGCATGCTTCTTGCGGATGTTCTTGGAATTCTCGTAGTGGCCGTAACCCGTACGCACCTGACGCGCGAGGTTGCCCTTGCCCTCGAAGCTCCGCGCGCCGTTCATGATCGCCTGGAACCGCTGCGCCGCTTCTTCGGCCGAGGTCCGATTGGCCTTCTTGAGGCCCTCGACCGCCACGGCCTGGAATTCCGCCTTCGTCAAAACCTTGGGGTCTGCCTCATCGGCATGCGCCCCTTGCGGCACCGCGCACAACCCGAGACCAACAGCCAAGCAAATCAGCCGCGCTAACTTCCACATCATGCGACGTTCCACCCTTTCGGGCCCCTTCCGGGCCTTCCAACGGGCCATAACGCGCGAACCGCCTATTGGTTTCGCGGGCGGACGCCAGCTAAGCGGGTATGGGCTTGCGCTTGAACAGGTCGCGTCCGCTGACCAGCAAGATCCCGGCCGTCACAAGCAAGGCGCCGATGACGAACGCCGTGTCGAGGCTTTCACCCAAAAGCACGACGCCGAAGGTGATCCCGAACATGGGGGTCATGAACGAAAGCACGCCGAGGCGGGACGCGAGATAGGTGCGCAGCAGCGCGAACCAGGCAAGGAAGCTGAGGAACGAGACGAGCACGATCTGGAAGGCGAGGCCAGCCGCCACTACCGGCGTGAAGGTGACCTGCATCTGACCGAGCAACATCGCCACGGGGACGAGCAACACGAAGGCGCCGACGAGTTGATATAACAATGTCACCGTCGCCGGCGTGCCGGAGAGACGAGTGAAGCGGATGGTCAAGGTGGTGGCGGCCCACAAGGCGCCGGCCGCGATGCCGAACAGATCGCCGATCCAACTCGCGCCGCCTTCCTCGCCCCCGCCGCGCCCGGCGAACGAGACGACAACGCCAGTGAAGGCCAAGCCAATCCCCAGCCATTGCAGCGGGGTCAGTTTCTCTTCAGGCAGACGCACATGCAGGCCAAGGGCCGCGAACACGGGCGCGGTGTAGAGGAAGATCGCCATATGCGAGGCGGTGGTGAAGCGCAGCCCCTCGCCGACAAACAGGAATTCCAGCGCAAACAGAAAGCCCACGAGAAGCCCCGGCCGCCATATACCGCCGCCAAGCTGGGCGGTTTCACCGCGCAGGAGAATAAGGATCGCGATCAGTACGGCCGCCGCGCCCGAGCGCACCGCGACCTGAAGCACCGGCGCCATGTCGGGCGCCGCGGCCTTTAGCGCGACTTGCTGCATGCCCCAGATCGCGCAAAGCACCGCCATGAGCGCGGCCGCTTTGGCGTCGATCGGTTTGCGAAGGGTCATTCGGCGGGGATCAGGTCGATCCGCAGCGGCGCATCGCCCGCCACGATCCCGAGAAGGCGGTCGATGTTTGGATGCGCGCCGGGGCGGTTGCGCGCATCGGCTGTGTGTTCAGCAAAGATAGCCAAGCCGTGCTCAGCCGCCGCGGCATCCAGCCTGCCGAAAACTTGCCTGAGGTATTGATAGACCGCGAGCGAGCCTTGTTTACCCGGCTGATTCTCGATGGTGGCGATCACGGCGCCATCGCCGCCGATTAGATCGATGCGTTGCACGCCATCGATGGGCGGCAATTGCCGAAGATTTTTCTTGAACACCGCACCCGGCTGAATCACCGCGTCCACTCCCACTCCATCGCCCATGACGAGAACGGGCGGATTTAGCGGGACAAATCACGGTTTGTCAAAAGTTGAACGCGTCGCGCGCGGATACGCCTCGAGGTCATTCGACTTCGAGAATACGGCGGACGATAAACAACATCACGCCTACGAACAGCGCGAGGGCGAGTACCGGCACCAATATTTGGATAATGGCAACACCTATTGTTAATCGTCCCTGCCGAGACGCGCGGCCCTCTACTTGGGCTTTGTGCGTTTCGCCCGCCGAGGAGCGGCGGGTGGCTTGGGGTTATTCGCGTCGCGCTCCAACCGCTGCGCACGCAGCTTCAGCGTCAGAGCCAAATTCTTTTCTTCTGTCGCCTTACGATCTTTGAAGAACTGCTCGTCGTGCTTCATGGAGGCCGTGCGGCGTTCGTCCGCCGTCTTTTTAGAACTCCCGCCTTTGTTCGACGTGCTGCTCAATTTAGCCGGCCTTTAGATTGCCCGCGGAGTCTTTCCCGCGCTCGTTGACAACATCGTACGTTATTTTCTGCCCCTCAGCGAGGGAGGCCATGCCGGCGCGTTCAACAGCGCTGATATGGACGAAGACGTCTTTGCCCCCGTTGTCGGGTTGGATAAACCCGTAACCTTTTGTGGCGTTAAACCATTTAACAGTGCCGCTTGCCATTCCAGAGCTCCTTTTGTTGGCCGCCCGATATATTTCTGGGCAAGGAGCATCCCGTCAAGCCCTCCTGACAACAGTAGAAATTCTGGCACGCCAGCGCTCTTTCCCCCGCGAAAAGGATGCCGCGCGCGGTGTCCGGGTGCGCCGCGTTATTTTTGCTGTTGCGGGCCGTCACCAGCGGGTCCTGTCTCCTGACCCTGCTGCTGCGCCTGCTCAGACGTCCCAGCTTCGCCGGACTGTTGTCCGTCGGCCTGCTGATCGGAACCGCTCTCCTTTCGCTCTTTGGACGCGCTCTGCTGCGCCTGTTCCGGGCGGTCATTGTCTTGACCCTGCACGGCCTGTTTCTCTTCCGAGGTCGGTTGGCCGCCGGATTGATTTTGGTTTTTGTTCATGGTGCGCTCCGATGTTGATGTCCCGCCGGGAAAGGGATCGTGCGACTGCACGACCGGAAGACGAGCATTCCGGTTACATTGATGGATATTGCGTTTCGGGCAGCGTGTTAGCTGCAGAGCGGACAAACGCGTGAGCGGCGGTAGATATGTCCGGCCGTAGGGCCTCGGTCACCGCGAAATAAAGCGATCATTTCTGAGGTGGAGGCCGGGAGAACCAGTCTTCTGGATTGCACACCTCATATGGTGCGCACTCCGTGAAAATTCAAGGAGCGGCGCCATCTTTATCTTCGGCGAAGATCGCGACCGTGCCGTATTGATGCCGGAAAGCAGAGGCGTGCGTGCTATACTGACGCATCGTCAGCACAGGCCCGGCAGCTGACGCCTGAGAGTGCACGTTGCTCCCGCCTATAGCCAAGGAGCGCACCATGTCATCTTTGAAATTCGAATTTGCGGCTTGGACCTCGATCCAATGGAACCAGCGCGCGGAGTCGCTCTTGGCGGAGGCGGAAGCCACCTCCGGCATCGTGAACCGCGAGCGCTTGAGGCGCCGCGCCGTCGCCGCGCAGAACATCGCGGATGCGCTGGACCTTTCACACTAGGTCCGCGTCCCGTTTCCCGACGTTACGCTCACCCCTTCCCGCCGATGAGGATGAGCCCGCGGCACGCTAAGTCATGCAGGCGCCGAACGCCGCGTTTGTAGTTTTACGGCCGGTAGTTATTTTTTTGGAGGCGAGTCCAGCGGGAGGACTCTTGCCGTCGGGATAATTTGTTCGCCGTCAATGAAGCGCGCGACCGGCGGCGTCATATCCGATTTTCCCAGCGCGCGGGTTGACTCGATAACACTCAGAGGGCGGCGCGTGAGACGCGACAGAAAGGCCGCCGTCTTTAGCGCCAGATCGAGATCCACAAGGAGCGCGAGGCTCTCACGTGTATTGGTATCGACGAGGGCGTAACTCATGCTTTAGGGAGCGCTTCTTCGCCGCGCGGGTGCAGAAGCCGCTGCCTTCGATCAGCCGCCAACATGTCCCACGTACTGGCCATCTCTAGCAGGAGCGTGCGCTCTTCACCTCGCGCGAGCTTCGACAGGCGGCGGCATTCCCCCGCATGAGCCAGATACTTGGATGTTTGCTTCAAGAAATGCCTAACCAGAATCACCGACGACGCCGGTGATATGTTCCGGGTCGGATGCCCGGTAAAATTCGCTTAACGCCGCTGAACGTGGTTGTGGCCGCCCACTACGGGGCCAAGTTCAGGATAAGAGCTGTTTGCTTGCCTTTGGCCGCCTGGGCCATTCGCGCGCATGGAAGTTGGCTCTTTCAACACTCATTGAACGGTAAGCCGGTACGCTTGTTCCGTCCACGCCCGGGCGGCTGGGCCGCGCGCTCACGTTCTTCTTAAACCTCACGCCCCGCACACTATTCGGACGCCTTCGTGAAGCGTGACCGAAACGCGTTGTAGTCATTCCGGTTCTCGAAACTGACGAGATACTTCTTCGTCATCAGGTCGTCGGAAGCGCCCTCGCTTCGAATAACCCAGCCCTCGCGGCAGTTTTGCTTTAGCCAATCGTCCACAACGCGAACGGATCCGCTCGTGCTGAAGTGCGCAATCAGCCGCGGGGCCGGTTGAGGATCGGACGCGAGACGTTTCTTCATGTCATCCGCCAGCAAAAAGCCCGGCGCTTGCGCTCCGGGCTTTGATTCGTGGACTATACCTTCAAATTGGAAGCGGATTCTTTTCCGCGTTCACTCACGATGTCAAAGCTGATGCTTTGTCCTTCGCTGAGAGAGGTGATGCCGGCGCGTTCCATCGCCGTGACGTGGACGAAAACATCCTTCCCGCCCCCTTCATGCTGGATGAAACCGAAGCCCTTTTGGGCGTTGAACCATTTGACGGTACCGTTGGCCATGTTGGCCTCCTTAAGCATACGCACGCGTGCGCGTTCCGGCCACGCGACAGCCGCGCGGCGGTTATACGAATCCAGCGATGTCTTAGGAGATGCCCGCAAAAGGGCAGTACAACAAAGGCAGGCGAAAACCCGAACCGTGAGACTCTACGCGCTATGACGCCGTTCCGCAAGGTAATAGGCACTTAACGCCATTTGTCTCTCGCGGATCGGAACGCGGCCGCGCGGTGCGCGCCTCCTAAAAGGCGCTTCTCCACAGCATATAGCCGGCGACCACGAATATGAGCACCGCGAAGATCGTCGTCAGTCTGCCGCGCGTCGCGGAGAGCCGCTTCGCAATGATGGCACCCGCGTAGCCGCCGAACAGGCCGCCGGCGATAAACACAAACGCCAGAATCCAATCCACCAGTCCGGAGAGCGCATAATTGACCGCCGTCGCGAGGCCGAACGCGAAGACCGCGACGAGAGACGAGCCGACGGCGTTGATCATCGGCATGCCGGTGGAGGCCATGAGTCCGGGAACGATCAGAAAGCCGCCGCCGATTCCGAAAAAGCCGGAAAAGGCGCCGGTGAATGCGCCGAAGGCGGCGACTTTAGGCGCGTTTTGCCGATTACACTCGGCCGCGGGATCGCCTTCGCTTGCACGGCGGCGCAACATCATCACGCCGACGACAATCATGACGAGCGCAAAGAGAAACAAAAGCTTCTGGCCGTCGAAGGCCTTGCCGGCCGTCGAGCCTACAAAAGCGCCTAGAACGCCGGCCCCGGCGAAGACGAGCGCACAGCGCCATTTGACCGTTCCCGCGCGCGCGTGATTGGCAAGACCGGTGGCCGCGCTCACCGCGACGGCGAACGCGCTGGTGCCGATAGCGACGTGCGGGTTTGGCACACCGACGGCGTAGACCATCAGGGGAACGGCGAGAATCGATCCGCCGCCGCCGACCAGCGCGAGAACAAAACCAACGAGCATGCCCGAACCGGCGCCAAGGAGGTATTGGACCACATCGTGCATCACGCGTTCCCGACAGCTTGCCGCTTTAAATGGAGATCAAGAAATCTGCTGCGCCGCTTTCCAGATATTCGTTGAACGGGCGCCGCTGCGGCAGAAGGCCAGCACCGGGCCGCCGATCCCACGGAGAACCTCCGCGAGGCGGCGGGCATCCGCTTCCGAGAGTCCGGCTGGTGTAACCGGAATATGCCAATAGGCGAGGCCATGAGCCTTCGCCGCCGCCTCGATCTCCGCGGCAGCGGGCTGGTCGGGCGCTTCGCCATCGGGCCGATTATTGATGAGACCGGTGAAACCCGCAGCTGCGATCTCGGGAACATCGGCGGGAAGAATCTGCGGACTCACGGCATAGCGCGCGTCCAATCGCGTGATTTGCACTCTAGCCTCGCTGTGATGTCGCCGCGCGGGCGGTTAACCGGTGAAGGACCATTCCTGTTAACATAGCCGCGACGAAAAGCCAGGGCTGCCATGCGCCGAGCACGAGCGCCGCGATCGCGGGGCCCGGGCAAAAGCCGGCGAGGCCCCAGCCGACGCCGAAAAGAGCGGCGCCAGCCAGCAGCCGGGTATCGAGCTGACGGTTTTCCGGAATGAAAAAGCGCTCGCCAAGGAAAGGGCGATCCATGCGGCGGCGGATCAAGTACGCGATGGCCGATGGCGGAATGGCCGCGGCCATGACAAAGGCCAACGTCGGATCCCAGGCTCCGGCGACGTCGAGAAACGCCTGCACGCGCGCGGGATTGATCATATCCGAGACGGTCACACCGGCGCCGAAGACGGCCCCGATCAGGAGCACAACCAGCGTTCTCATGGTCTAACCCCCAATGACGTGACGTGTGAGGAATACGGTGACGGCCGCGCTGAGCATGAAGACGGCGGTGGCCACAATGGACCGCGGCGAAAGGCGCGCGATGCCGCAGACGCCATGCCCGCTTGTGCAGCCGTTGCCGAGACGGGTGCCGTAGCCGACGAGGAGGCCCGCCGCCACCAATGTCGGCACGGAGGATGTGACCGTGACAGACGGCGCGCGCACCAGGAGCGCCACAATGCTCGCGCCCAGCGGCAACCCGACGATAAAGGCGGCCGCTTGCCGCCACGGAGCGCCTTCGGATGCGATGCGGGCGGCGATCGCGGCCATGCCGCTGACGCCGGCAATGCGGCCATTCAACAAAAGAAAGAGCGCCGCGGCGAGGCCGATGAGGAGCCCGCCCAGGATCGGCATGATGGGGGAAAGCGGTTCCATGGACAGCGGTCCCTAAAAGCGATTGAGCGGAATCTTAAGATAGCGCCGCCCGTTGTCTTCGGGATCCGGCAGTTGGCCCGCGCGCATATTAACCTGAATGGACGGAAGAATCAGCTTCGGCATGGACAACGTGGCATCGCGCTTTGTGCGCATGGCGACGAAGGCGTCCTCGCCGATACCCTCGTGAACATGAATATTGCCGGTGCGCTCGTCGCCCATCGTGGTTTCCCAGGCGAAATGCGCGCGGCTGGGCGTCTTGTAGTCGTGACAGAGGAAGACACGCGTCTCGTCCGGCAAGACCATGAGACGGCGGATAGCACGGTAAAGCTTGCGCGCGTCGCCGCCCGGAAAATCCGCCCGCGCGGTACCGTAGTCGGGCATGAAGAGAGTATCGCCGGTGAAGACCGCATCGCCGATGACATATGCGACATCCGCGGGTGTATGTCCGGGAACATGAAGCGCCATGACCGGCACGGCGCCGAGCATTAGCATATCGCCGTCGCTCACCAGCTTGTCGAATTGCGATCCATCGCGCGCGAAGTGCGGCCCTTCATTGAAGATTTCGCCAAAGACACCCTGGACCGTCACGATCTCGGCGCCGATAACGATCTGCCCGCCGAGATGCTGCTTGAGATAAGGCGCGGCCGAGAGATGATCGGCGTGAACGTGGGTCTCGAGGATATAGGCGACCGAGAGGCCGTGCTCCTCAATGAACGCAATAATTTTGTCGGCGGACTCGGTGTGCGTGCGGCCGGCGGCCTGGTCGAAATCAAGCACGCTGTCGATAATCGCGGCGACCTTCGCGGCGCGATCGTAAACGACGTAGCTCGCGGTGAAGGTCGCTTCATCGAAAAACGCGCAAACGACCGGCGCTTCAAGTTCGCCGCCGCGGACCGCGAGAACCTGTGCCCTAGCGCGCGCGATGTGCGCGTCGGCTCCCGGCCCGGCCGTAGATTGCCCGTCGGCGCGCGAACCCGCCGTCATTTGCGCCGGAAGCTCAGGATATAGGCCGCGGCGTCATCGATTTCCTTATCGGTCAAATGGACATTGGTCATGCGGCCGTGAGGCAGCCGGAGAAGCTTGCGGACCGAAGCCGTGGTCGTCGCCTGTGATTGCGCGATATCAAAAAACGCCGGTGCGCCGCCGGGCGGACTTTTCGGCCGTTCGTTGCCGGAAACGTCGTGACAGTTCCTGCACAGAAATTCGGTGACTTTCTTACCCGCCGCGGGATCGCCGGCGGCCTCGGCCGCCATAACCGGCGCCGCGAGATTTACCGCTGTGACAGCCGCCAGAGCCAGCACCGCTGTCCGCACTGAAAAGCGGCGCAGAAAACCTGAAGACAAGGATACGCGCATGAGACCTCCGTTGTTCGGAGCGATCTTCCCCGGGACGGCCCCTGCGATCATTGATCGGCGTCAACGAAACGGGGCCGCGGGCGGTCCTAGACTATCAGACAGGTGAAAATTGCAGGAGTCATCATGACCAAGAATGTCGGAAGGCTGGACCGGATCATTCGTGTGATCGTGGGCCTGACGCTGATCGCCTACGCCCTGCCTCTCGGTTTTCCAGAGACCGGTTGGAACGGAGTCGGCTGGATCGGCCTGATCCCACTGGCGACGGCGGTGTTCGGGAGCTGCCCGCTTTATACCATGCTCGGCGTATCGTCGTGCGCGCGTCGGGTAGGGTAGCGCTGGAGAGGCACTCTCGTTCGGCGGTTTCACTGCAAGAGCCGCGCGGATTTAGCGGCTAAAAAAGTGCGGCTTGTCAAAGGTTGAGTTATTTACGTTCCGACCTCCGCATTAGGTGAAGCCGCACCCTTCAGGCCACAGCCGCGCCGCCCGCGCCCGGCGTCGGCATACGCCCAACAGACGCCAAAAGTTGAGTTCGTCCTCCTTGCCGCGGTTCGGCGAAGTCAGCCCGGGCGTGACGGTGGAAACCTAAGCTGCTCTTTGTCGTTGGTAGGTACAGAACAGCGCCCCCGCTGTTCCCGCCTCCAGGGCACCTGACCTTCAACAGCCGAGAGGACGTCAATGCTGAAATGGGCTCTCATATTCGCAGTGGCCGCCATTATTCTAGGCGCTCTGGGCTTCAGCGGACTCGCCGGAGCTGCAATGGGCATCGCCAAGGTCCTATTCTGGATCGCGGTCGTGGTCGCCGTAATCCTTTTCGTTCTTGGCCTGACGATTTACAAGGCCGTGACTTGAGAGTTTTTTGCTGGGGCGCGCCGTGTGGGTTCGTCGAGTCAGCCGCGTTGCGAAATGCTGTCCTCAGCGCTGCACGCGGCCGGTGTATTCGCGAACATTATTGAACTGTTGAGCGCGGCAGCGCAGCCGCAAAGGCGCCACACAATCTGAGTCTGTTGAACGTTGAGTTCGGGTTCGAGGGCCGGTCTATAAAAGCTGGGACCTTTTCCGGGCGACGACCATTGTCTTTTCAACGGGCTTTAATGTCCTCGCGCCGGAATATCTCCGGAGGCCGTGCGATTCAGCAGGGCAAGACGGGAAGCCGACGTCGCTTTGGCCGATTAGAGTAAATGCGATAAGCCACGGCCGATAAGCCCCCTTTCCGGCGCGCTCGTTTCCGCGTGCGGAGGCAGTTGCGCACGGAGTTCATTCGATGAAGGTCTCAGCCCTCGGTCTTGCATCTTTTGTCGTACTGCAAGCGTCCGTCAGTGTCGCGGCGGAGCCCGCCGACAAACGCCATCCAGGAGCCGTAGCCCTCTCGCAGCCCGGCGGGGTATGGACCTATAAATCGTTTCCGCAACTAACGGACCTCTACATTTCGGAAAACGATACGCAAGGGCGATCGAACTGCGAGGAAACGTGCATTACCGCGTGGCCGCCCTTGGTGGCAGTCGAGCACGAGTGGGGTGACAAGGTGGGAGACTGGAGCGTCATCAAGCGCGCGGATGGACAGTTCCAATGGGCCTATAAAGGACAGCCCGTTTACATGCGGTACCATGACATGCCCGCCGGCCCATACGCCAAGGAAATTGAAGGTTTCCATCTCCTACGACCATAGTTAGATGCGTCGAGATTCACCCCTGCGCGAGGCAGCGCGGCCTCACGGGCGCATCTCATTGGCGGCGCGCGCCGCAGCATTCGCGGGTTCGGCGTTGAGACCATTCTGGGTCATGAAAACGATGTAGATCGCCCCGTCCGCGAGCGGCATAAAGTTGGCCGATCCGAACCGGCGCTCCTGCGCCTGCATGAACGACAACAGGCCGGCCTGCCAGGACGCCGGGACAAATCCTCCGAGGAGCGAATGCGGCGCTTCGATATCACACGCCGTAATTAGGTGTGCGTTAGCGTCCGCGGCGGAGGTGTATTTGTTAGCGACCTGCTCGAGCCTGTAGGTCGCGTTCATGCCGATCAGATTGGTCCAAGGTTTCCAGGTCTGTACGCGCGCGCTGAGCAGCCACTCGTCGCCTTGGAGATCGCAAGCGGTTTCGCGGTAGCTGCCGTCGAGCGATTGAATGCTGACGCGAAATTGCCTGGCGCCGGGATCGACAGCGGCGACCTTGACCTGTGCGACAGGCCATTCGTAGCTGAGGCGCGCATAGGTATGGAGGCCCGCCCCGACGAAGGCGACAAAGAAGCCGGCCACGCCCAGAATCAGGCCTGACACCAAGCGACGGGCGCGCCGGCCGGGTTGGCCGCGAAGGCCACCGCGAAACCCGCCCACAATTAAAAAGAGGCCGATCAGACCAAGAACAACGGCGACGGCCTGCATGGACATGATGGAGATTTCCATTGCTGCTAAATGATTTCACTGCGGACCGAGGCGGATTCTAGGGACTGAGAGCGCGATTTGTCAAAATTGAGTCGCGCACCATGCCGCGCGTTTAACGGTCAGCCCACGCGCCGCGCCGCCGGTATTGCAGCCCCGCGAAGCTGCCCCCAATATGCGGAACATGAAGGCCACCCGTCGGACCCCTCCCCGCAAGCGCCCCAGCCGCAGGCAAAAGCGTAACTTGCCTCCCGTTCGGTGGCAGACTCTTTCCGACGACGCCCTTCTCAAGGTTCGGCTCAAGGACCTCAGGGTCAGATTCGAAGGCACATGGCTCGAGCAGTGCCTTGACAATCTCTATTCCGAACTGGAACAGCGCGGTATCCGGCTGAAGCCGCACGCGTGGATCTCGGACGAATGGTTCAGCGTACCGAAAGACACGCCGGGCATCGCCATTCCGTTCTATCTCACCCATCCGCGCTTGATGCGCCTGGAGCGGAAAATGGTGCTTGAGGTCGAAGGGGGCACGGTACGCGAGTGCATGCGCATCCTGCGTCATGAAGCCGGCCACGTCATTCAGCAGCTCTATCAGCTTCAGCGTCGCCGACGGTGGCAGCAACTGTTCGGGAAATCATCGGCCAAGTATCCCCGTCACTACGAGCCGAATCCACGCAGCAAGAATTATGTGCAGCACTTGCGTCTGTGGTACGCGCAAAGCCATCCCGACGAGGACTTCGCCGAAACATTCGCGGTTTGGCTGAGCCCCAGGTCCGCCTGGCGAAAGCGCTATGTCGGCTGGCCGGCCCTCAAGAAGCTCGAGTACATGGATGAACTGATGACGGAGGTCGCGGATATGAAGCCCCGCCCTATGCGGCGCCTGCGAATCGACCCTATCAGCCGCCTTGGCGAGACGCTGGCGCAGCACTACGAGCGAAAGCGCGCGTATTACAGGGCGGATTTCCCCAGGACCTACGACAGGGATCTTCACCGGATTTTTTCAGCCGATCCGGCCGACCGCAAGGCGCCGACGGCGGCGTCTTTTATCCGCGACAATCGCGCGAAACTTAGGCCGCTTATTTCCAAATGGACGGGCGAATATCAGCTGACGCTTGACGCCGTCATCGACAGGATGATCGCGCGGTGCAGGGAGTTGAGGCTGCGTGCGCCAGGCAGGAAGTCCGACCTTTTCATCAATTTCTCGGTGCTGCTCACAGCCCAGATCGCGCAACTACTTTATCATCGTCAGCGCCGGGAGCGGATCGCACTTTGAAGCCGCATAAAGTCCTTATTCTTCTCCATCCCGACCAGATACCGCCGGCGAGCGCCAAAGATCTTTCCGCGCAAGAGCAGCTGGACTTCAAGACCGAACTTAGCGTCATCGGAGCCCTGCGAAGGAACCGTCACGATTTGAAGGTGATCGGCGTGCGGGACGAGCTGAAGCCCATTCGTGACGAGATCGAAAACTGGAAGCCGGACGTCGTTTTCAATCTCCTGGAAGAATTCCAGGGCAATACGGCGTACGATCAGAATGTCGCGAGCTATCTTGAATTGTTGCAAATTCCCTATACGGGCTGCAATCCCCGCGGGCTGATGTTGTCGCGAGGCAAGGATCTGTCGAAAAAGCTGGTGGCGTATCATCGCATTCCTGTTCCTGCGTTCGCGGTGTTCCGCGAAGGGCGGAAGGTCGTACGGCCCCGGCGCCTTAAATTCCCGGTCATCGTGAAGACGCTGAATGAGGACGCGTCGGCGGGAATCGCGCAAGCGTCCCGCGTCGATGACGACGAAAACATGAACGAGCGCGTTAAATTCATTCACGAGCGGTTCGCCACTCCCGCGATCGCCGAACAGTTCATCACCGGCCGCGAACTTTATGTCAGTATCATCGGAAATCGGCGGCTGCGCGCGCTGCCGGTATGGGAGCTGGACTTCGGAAACATCGCCGACGACGGCGCGGCCATCGCGACCGAGAAGGTGAAACACGACGCCGCCTATCAGAAAAAGCACGCCATCAAGTCCCGTCCCGCCCAAGGTTTGGAGCCGGACATGGAAAAGCGGCTACAGCGCATGGCCAAGCGCATCTACCGGACCTTGGAACTCGACGGCTACGCCCGCATCGATTTTCGCCTCTCCGTCGAGGGCGTGCCCTACTTCTTAGAGGCCAACGCCAACCCCGACATCGCTGAGAGCGAAGAGTTCGCGCAGGCGGCCAAACACGACAACATCACCTTTCGGAAAATGATCAACCGCATTCTCGCACTGGCCCTCGAGCGACATGCACGCGGCTAAGAAGCGTTGAGCGCATCAATGGGGCTTGTGATGGCCGAGGACCATTGCGACGTGGCGCGGAGCCATTGTTGCCCGCTCCCGTGAATTAGAAGTTCGTTCCGGCCCGTTATCGCAAGGGCGTTGGGCGCGGCGTAGGGGCAAAGCCAAAAGCAACCCGTCGCGCGTCAAGACTGCCCGGCAACCTTGACCTCCTTCCCAAGCAAGGTGCGTACATAAATACGCTGCACGAAGACATAGACTACCACGGTCAGCGGGGCGGCGAGCAGCACGCCCAGAAAGCCAAACAGCAGACCCGCCGCCACCACCGCGAAAAGCAGAACTGCCGGCGGCACGTTAACCGCCTGCTTCTGGATCAAAGGCTGGAGGAAATTCCCTTGAAGCTGCTGGACCAGCAGGAATAGTCCAATCGTCCACAAGGCGGTTACGGGTGAGACGGTGAAGGCGAGCAGCGCTGCCGGCACGCCAGCGATAATCGGGCCGATCATCGGGACCACGTCGAGAAGACCTGCGATTAGGCCGAGGCCGCCTGACGCCGGCACGCCCAGCAGAGCGAGGCCGGCCCAGGTGAGCCCTGCCACCACCAGCGAGGACACCGCCTGCCCGAGCATCCACCCACTTAGCCCACGTGACGCATCGTCCAGCGCCTCCGCGACGGTAGCCTCCGCACGCCGAGGCACGAGCAGGAGCAAGCCGCGACGATAGACGGCCGGGTCGCCAGCCACAAAAATCGCACCGACGAAAATTAACACGAAATTGAAAAGCCCGTTTCCGATCGTCAGCGCATAACCACCAGCCTGCGACAGCAAGTTCGAGATATCGCCGCTGCTTTGGTCCAACATGTCTTCGACAGGTTCGCCCAATCCGACGCCCTCAAGGAACCCGCGCACCTGCGCTATCGCCGGAGGGATGCGTTCCCGGATCGTGTCGAACTCGCCGACGAGCTGCGTCCCGAGCAACGCGAACGCGCCGCAAAACAAACCAAGCATCGCTATGAGGGAAAGCGTCAGGGCAAAGCCACGCCTCATGCGCGTCGCGGCGCTCACTTTGCGCGCCATCGCATCGAAGACGGTTGCCAGCACCAGCGCGGCAAAGACGAGCAGCAGAAATCCGCTGAGCTTCACCAGCAGCCAGCCAGCGCCCATAATTGTAACGACCATCACGGTGATCGTTGCGATCTGCCCCAATTTGGGAGAGCCGTTTTGGGGAACGTTCGCTTCCGGCCCTATTTCGTCCGGCGATGGCCCCGACGACATGCTCACTACGCCTCACGTCACCTTCTTGTGGATCGTGAAGCCAGGCACCGTGAGCGTGACAGCGATGGCCATAGCGAACCAGAACAGGATTTTTGCGAGGTCCCACGCGAAACCTGCCAGTTCACCGAAGCCCAAGACGCCAAGAACGAGTGCGATAATTGCGAATGCGGCGGCGCCTCTTAGCACGATGGTGTTCCTTATGACGGGGTCAGGGCCATGGGGTCGGCTAACTCAATAACGTTACCCGCGAAGGAATGGCTCCCTCCCTTTTCCACTTCGTCATAGAGTTGTAACGAGAGGGTCTAGCCTCCTCTCTGCCCGGATTGTGACTTCCCGCAGCGGTCTAGGGCCGCAATTATTGGGTTCTCTAAAACGCGTTCCAGCCGGCTCACGGACAAATCAACCGACTGAGAAACGGCGGAAATTACTCCCACTCAATTGTTTCACCGCAAAATACGCCCGGATTGAGCGGGTAGAATTTCAGTTTGTCAAAAGTTGCACAAAGCCGGAAACACCCTGGTATCGAGGGCCTGTATCATGGCCCACGCGGCACTAGCAGCATGTTCCTAAAGTGACGAGGCCGCCACATAGACGCCCGCGGCGATGACGATGCCGGCGAATCCCCGCTCAAGGAGCCCCTTGCGGGCGGAGAGCAGGCGGCCCAGCGCAATCCCGAGGAGCGCACCGGCGACACCGCCGGCGATCAGCAACAGCGTCACGGTCCAATCGATCAGCCCGGAGGCGGCATAAGAGATCGCGGTGGTCATTCCGAGCGCCGTCACGACGACCAACGACGTCCCGACCGCGTATGTCAGCGGCATGGCCGTGGCGAAGATGAGGCCCGGCACGATGAGGAAGCCGCCGCCGATGCCAAAAAAGCCCGCGGCCAAGCCGACAACCAACCCAATCAAGATGAGCCGCGGCAGCAGCACTTTGGCGCTGTCGCGCGCCAGGCGTACATCCTGCGCCTCGACGACGCGGCGCGCGCGCAGCATGGACAGGCCGACGCCGATCATCAGCAGACCGAACAAGGTCAGCAGCCGCTTCCCATCAAAGGCCTTGCCGACTTCGGCGCCGAGCGCGGCGCCAACCATCCCGGCCGCCGCGAATACGCCGGCGCAGCGCCATTTGACGCGGCTGGCGCGGGCATGTCCGATCAGCGCGGCGAGTGCATTCGCAGCGACCGCGACCGCCGCCGTCCCGATCGCGACATGAGGCGAGCCGATCCCCACGACATACACAAGCAGGGGCACGGCAAGAATCGATCCGCCGCCGCCGACCAAGCCGAGGATCAGCCCGATCAGACCGCCGGATATCAGTGTGGTGAGGATCGTGACGGCCTCCACGTGCGCCTCAGACCGCCGGACGCCGGTTCCAAGGCATGATGCGCAACAGAGTCGCCATCCCGCACCAGCCCGTGATGCCCGCGAACATCAATCCCGCCCCAACGAAGGCGGAAAGGCCCACGAAAACGGGCGCAACGAAAAGGCCGAGCAGCACACCCACGACGACCATCGCGCCCGCCGTGATCTGCACCTGACGCATGATCTCCAACGGCTGCGATCGGTCGGTGATGGTTGCGTTCCCGGCGCCGCGCCACCCGTCGATGCCGCCATTCAGGATATAGGCCTGCGCGCCGCCAGCAGCGGCGGCGAGCCGCGCCGCATTGTCTAGGGTCCGCCGCCCCGAGCGGCAGTGGAAGACAACCGCGCGCCCGTCACAGGTTAGATCGCCGATGCGGTCGAGCGGCAAATTATGCGCGCCGGGAATCCGCTCGCGCGCGAATTCGTCCGCGCCGCGAATGTCGACAAGCCGCGCACCGGCCGCGATGGCGGCGCGCGCTTCGTGAGAGGAAAGCAGTGGCAGTGTCACGAGATCACTCCTTGCAATAAAGATTGTAGAGGGTGGCAAGCAGAATTTCGGCGCGGGGATCGGCAATCCGGTACCAGAGCGTTTGGCTCTCGCGCTGGAAGTCGACGAGACCTTCGTCGCGCATCTTGGCGAGATGCTGCGAACAGGCCGATTGCGACAGGCCGACATCGCGCGCGAGGTCGGTGACTGTCATTTCGCGGTGTTCGACGAGCTTGCACAGCAACATGAGCCGGCGTCCGTTCCCCATCGCCTTCAGCTTTTCGGCGACCTGCTCGGCTTTTGTCTCGAATGTCGCCATGTCCATAGGGGTTTTACGCATTGTCGCGCCTCCATCAGCTATTGCTAATTTAGCATTAACTAATATATAGTCAAGAGGCAAAGGAGACCCATGATGACCCAGCCATTTATCGAGGCTTTTTTCGACGCGCCGACCAACACGATCAGCTATCTGGTCGGCGACCCCGCCACGCGCGCCGCGGCCGTGATCGACCCCGTGCTGGACTTCGACCCCGCCAGCGGCGTCGCCGACACGCGCTCAGCGGAACGAATCATCGCCTTCGCGCGTGAGCACGACTGGCGGATCGAGATGGTGCTGGAGACCCATGCCCATGCGGATCATCTGTCGGCGGCGCCGTTCATCAAGATGCACACCGGCGCCTGGATCGGGATCGGCGCGCACATCCGTGACGTGCAGCGGATCTTCCGTCCGGTTTTTGCCATGACCGATCTCAAGACCGATGGATCAGACTTCGACCGCCTGTTCGCTGACGGAGACCGCTTGAAGATGGGCGCGCTCGAAATTGAAGTGCTGCACGTGCCGGGGCACACGCCGGCCGACGTCGCTTATCGGATTGGGGATGCCGTGTTCGTGGGCGACACACTGTTCATGCCCGATTACGGCACGGCGCGGGCCGACTTCCCCGGCGGCGATGCGCGCATGCTCTACCGCTCGATGCGCCGCCTGCTGTCGCTTCCGGACGACACGCGACTGTTCCTCTGCCACGACTACAAGGCTCCGGGCCGCGACGATTATCGATGGGAGACGACGGTTGGCGCGCAGCGCCGGTCGAATGTGCATGTCCATGACGGCGTAAGCGAGGATGATTTCGTCGCGATGCGGGAACACCGCGATGCCGGCCTGTCCGTGCCGAAGCTGCTGCTGCCGTCCATTCAGGTCAACATCCGCGCAGGCCGGTTCGATAAGGCCGAGGCGAACGGTGTGACGTATCTGCGCATCCCGGTGAAATGGGCGAAAGAGGGAGGCCGGCAAGCCGGGTAAGCGTCGGTGCGAAGCAGCGGTTCAGGGGCTGCCCCGCAACCGCGCGTCACTCCCACTCAATCGTCCCCGGCGGCTTGCTGGTTACATCGTAGGTGACGCGGTTCACGCCTTTCACCTCGTTGATGATGCGGTTCGCCACGCGGCCGAGGAATTCCATGTCGAAGTGGAAGAAGTCGGCGGTCATGCCGTCCGTGGAGGTGACGGCGCGCAGGGCCAGGGCGTAGTCGTAGGAACGCGCGTCGCCCATGACGCCGACGGTGCGCACGGGCAGCAGCACGGCGAAGGCCTGCCAGATGGAATCGTATAGTTTCGCGTTGCGGATTTCCTCGAGATAGATCGCATCGGCCTTGCGCAGGATGTCGAGCTTCTCGCGCGTGATCTCCTGCCCCGGAATGCGGATGGCGAGGCCCGGACCGGGGAACGGGTGGCGGCCGACCATTTCGTCGGGAAGACCCAGCTCCTTGCCGAGCGCGCGCACTTCATCCTTGAAGAGTTCGCGCAGGGGCTCGACCAGCTTCATGTTCATGCGTTCGGGAAGGCCCCCGACGTTGTGATGCGATTTGATGGTGACCGACGGGCCGCCGGCGAAGGAGACGCTTTCGATGACGTCGGGATAGAGCGTGCCTTGGGCGAGGAAGTCGGCGCCGCCGACTTTCTTGGCTTCTTCCTCGAAGACTTCGATGAAGGTCGCGCCGATGGTTTTGCGCTTCTTTTCCGGATCGGTCATGCCGGCAAGCTTGCCGAGGAAGAGATCGGACGCATCACGCGCGACGAGTTTCACGTTGAAGCGGTCGCGGAAGACACGGACCACCTGCTCCGTTTCGCCGGCGCGCATGAGGCCATGATCCACCAGCACGCACGTCAGCTGTTCGCCGATGGCTTCGTGGATGAGCGCGGCGACGACGGAGGAATCAACGCCGCCCGAGAGGCCGCAGATCACCCGGCCCTTGCCCACCTGCTTGCGCACGGCATCGACGGCCTGGGCGCGGAAGGCCGCCATGGTCCAATCGCCCTTTGCGCCGCAGATCTTGTGGGTGAAGTTCTTGATGAGCTGCGTGCCTTGCGGCGTGTGCACGACTTCCGGATGGAACTGAACGCCGTAGAACCGGCGCGTATCGTCGGCGATGGCGGCGAAAGGCGCGCCTTCGCTTGTCGCGGCGATCTTGAAGCCGGCGGGAAGTTCAACGACGCGGTCGCCGTGGCTCATCCACACCTGTTCGCGGCCGCCCTTCTCCCACAGGCCCTTGAAGAGTTCGTTCGTGTCCTTGACGTCGATGAAGGCGCGGCCGAATTCGCGGTGATCGGAGCTTTCGACCTTGCCGCCGAGCTGCGCGACCATGGTCTGCTGACCGTAGCAGATGCCCAAAACAGGAAGACCCATTGTGAATACAGCGTCGGGGGCTTTGGGGGTGCCTGTACCGATGACCGAGGCCGGACCGCCGGAGAGAATAAGACCCCGCGGACCGAACGCCTTGATGGAGGCTTCCGTCACCTTGTTGAAGGGGTGCACCTCGCAATAGACGCCGCTTTCGCGGACCCTTCTGGCGATCAACTGCGTGACTTGGGAGCCGAAGTCGATGATGAGGATGCGGTCGGTGGAGACGGTCATTTGATCCCTCGAGAAAGAGCGGCGTTTGGAACCCTGGATCCTGGGCTTAACCCAGGATGGCGCGGGGCTTTATGAAGCACGCTCCAAAATCGCGATGAAGAAGCCATCGGTGCCGGTGCGCACCGGGGAGAATGTCAAATACGGCCCCGCGACGGGAGACGCGCCGGGAAGAATTTCGGACCAGAGCGCCGCCGCGTCGAGGGCTTTGAAGTCGCCGTTCTTGGCGAGCAAAGCGCCGACGCGGTCTTCGTTCTCGTCGGGGAGCATCGAGCAGGTCACATAAATCAAACGGCCGCCGGGACGGGTGAGTTGGGCGCCCTGTTCGAGCACGGCGTCCTGGGTGGCCATAAGGTTGGCGAGGTTTTCCGGCTTCAAACGCCAGCGGGCATCGGGGTTGCGGCGCCACGCGCCGGTGCCGGTGCAGGGCGCGTCGACCAGCACGCGGTCGAAGGAGCCGCCCTGCGACGAGGTTTGGCGCTTCAGCCATTTGTCGTGTTCTTCGAGCACGCGCAAGGTGGCGTTGTGCACACCGGCGCGGCGCAGACGGAGCTTGGAACGCTCGAGGCGCGTGACGGAAAGATCCGACGCGATCAGGCGGCCCTTGTTGTTCATCTGCGCGGCGAGCGCGAGGGTCTTGCCGCCGGCGCCGGCGCAAAGGTCCATCACGCTCATGCCCGGGCGCGCATCGACGAGCAGCGCGCAGAGCTGCGAGCCTTCGTCCTGCACATCGAAGAGGCCGTCTTTGAAGCCGAGATGATTGCCGAGGGTGGTGCGGTTGGAGACTCGCACGCCGATGGGCGACAGACGTGTGGGCGAGACTTTCAAACCTTCGGACTCGAGCTGCGCAAGGACAGCATCGCGCGTGGTCTTCAGCGTGTTGGCGCGCACGTCGAGCGGCGCTTCGCCGCCGAGTGCGGCGACTTCGTCGTCGGCTTTGTCACCGAAGGCGCGGTCGAATTTCTCGAGCACCCAGGCGGGGCATTCCAGCTTCGCTGCGCGCGGCGCGTCGGCGAGATTGCGCGCGGCGGCCTTCTCGACCATGCGCTTTTCATTGGGATGCAGAGGCTCGGGGCCGTTCTTGGCGCCGGAAAAAAGACCGGCGACGGAATCCATGGCGCGTTTGTCGAGCGCGACGAGCGCGGCGGCGACGAGCATGCGCGCGTTGGCGTTCTCGGCGCCGAGCGCCCACGAGAGGCGCGCCCGATGGCGAATGATCTGCCAGACTTGATCTTGAACCGACCGGCGGTCCTTGGAGCCGAAGAAACGGCGGCCCTTGAAATACTGCGCCAGCACAGCATCGGCCGGGCGGTCTTCGCCCAGGATGGTTTCGAGGAGTTCGATGGAGGCTTGGAGGCGGGCTGCGGGGGTCATGGTTTCAAACTCCAGGCGGAGTTCCGCTGCCCTGGATTCCCCGGACAAGCCGGGGAATGACAGTGGTATTTAGGTGTTGTTGACGCGGTAGTTTGGCGGCTCGCGGGTGACGATGACATCGTGGACGTGGCTTTCGCGGATTCCGGCGCCAGTGATGCGGCGGAATTTGCAGTTCTTGTGCATGTCGGCGATCGTGGGATTGCCGGTGTAACCCATGGCGGCCTTCAGGCCGCCGACGAGCTGGTGAACGACGGCGCCGGCGGGGCCTTTGAACGGCACGCGGCCTTCAACGCCTTCCGGAACCAACTTCATGTTATCGCGCACTTCTTCCTGGAAGTAGCGGTCGGCCGAGCCGCGCGCCATGGCGCCGAGCGAGCCCATGCCGCGATAATCTTTATAAGTCCGGCCTTGATAGAGGATCACTTCGCCGGGCGCTTCTTCCGTACCGGCGAGGAGCGAGCCGATCATCACGCAGTCCGCGCCACCGGCGATGGCTTTGGCAATATCGCCCGAGCTTTTGATGCCGCCGTCGGCGATGACGGGGATCCCCGATTTACGCGCGAGTTCGGCCACTTCCATCACGGCCGTCAGCTGCGGCACGCCCACACCGGCGACCACGCGCGTGGTGCAGATGGAGCCGGGACCGATGCCGACCTTCACCGCGTCCGCGCCCGCGTCGATGAGCGCCTTGGCCGCTTCCGGCGTCGCGATATTGCCCGCGACGATCTGGGCGTAATTGGAAAACTTCTTGATGCGCGCGACAGCGTCGATGACGCCTTGCGAATGACCGTGCGCGGTATCGATCACGAGAACATCCACGCCGGCTTCGAGCAGCGCGAGGCCGCGCGCGTAGCCGTCTTCGCCAACGCCCGTCGCCGCGGCAACGCGCAGGCGGCCCTGCTCATCCTTGCAGGCGCGCGGGTGGGCTTTGGCTTTATCGATGTCCTTCACGGTGACGAGACCGACGCAGCGGTAGTCCTTGTCGACGACCAGGAGCTTTTCGATGCGGTACTGGTGCAGGAGCTTCACGGCCTGATCGCGCTGCACGTTCTCCGGCACCGTGATGAGGCGGTCCTTGGTCATGAGCTCGTGAACCGGCTGGCTCATGTTGGTGGCGAAGCGCACATCGCGGTTGGTGAGGATGCCGACGAGCTTGCCGGAGTCGCGTTCAACCACGGGAATGCCGGAAATGCGGTTCTGCTCGCGCAGGCGCATCGCATCGGCCAAGGTCTGGTCGGGGAAGATGGTGACCGGGTTCACCACCATGCCGCTTTCGAACTTCTTCACCCGGCGCACTTCGTTCGCCTGGGCTTCGATGGTGTTGTTCTTGTGGATGACGCCGATGCCGCCTTCCTGGGCGAGAGCAATCGCCAGATTGGCTTCCGTGACGGTGTCCATCGCCGCGGAAATAAGCGGGATGTTCAGACTCACGGTTTTGGTCAGGCGCGTGGAGGTATTCGCGTGGGCAGGGAGGACCGAGGATGCCGCAGGCACCAGAAGGACGTCATCAAACGTCAGCGCTTCGGCAATCTCCATACCACCGCCTTATATTTTGAGCGGGTTCTCACCGGAAAACCGGAAGCCACTTTTCCGGAACCCGCTCGAAAAAGGTGGCGGGTTATACGCCGAACGCGCGTTACGGGCAAGGGCGAGGATAGGGCTGAAAACTAAGGAGTTTTTCGATAAGTCATCCTGGGCGAAGCCCAGGATCCAGGGGGTTCGAATAAGGGCGTATGCCGCACGTCACCGTCTCTTGGCACACATCCCGCCAAGCAACCCTGGACCCTGGGGCCAAGCCCCAGGGTGACGACCTGAGTGTGGGAGAGGACCGGGGTTAACCCTTGAACTCCAGGGCAACCAAGTAAACCTCGGCCGATTCCTTGCGGGAGGCCGGGGGCTTCATGTGTTTGACCACGCGGCAGCGCTGTTTGATCTGAGTTAGGAGCTCGTTTTCAGCGCCGCCCTGGAAGAGCTTACATATAAATGTACCGCCGGGCGCCAGAACCTCCTCAGCGAACGCCCACGCGGCCTCGGCCAAGCCCATGATCCGCAGATGGTCCGTGGGCCCGTGGCCGGTGGTGGGCGCGGCCATGTCCGAGAGCACTACATCGGCCTTCCCGCCGAGGGCTTCCTTAATAAGGCCCGGCGCCCGCTCGTCCAAGAAGTCCATGATGAAACACTTGGCGTCTTTGATTTCGTTCCACGGATTGATGTCCATGGCGACGACCGCTCCGCCACCCGGTTGCCCCGCCTTGACCTTGTCGACCGCGACTTGCGTCCAACCGCCCGGCGCGGCGCCGAGATCGATGATCTTCGCGCCTTTCTTCAGGAAATGGAGCTTTTCGTCGAGCTCGAGGAGTTTGTAGGCCGCGCGCGAGCGCATGCCTTCTTCCTTGGCGCGGGCGACATAAGGATCGTTCAGCTGGCGCTGCAGCCACTTCTGTTGGCCGACGGTGCGGCCCCGCGCCGTGCGCACGCGCACATGCAGGCCACGGCCCGCGGTCGTGCCGCTCCGCGCACTGGTGCCGCCGTGACGGCGGCCGCCGCTGCCGCTCTTACTCTTCATTAGAGGCTCAAATCAGTTGGTGCATCAGACCCGGCGCGACTTTTAGCAGCGCGGGGTTGATGAGGTCGAGCAGCAATCCTTCGCGCAGGCCCCGGTCGGCCACGCGCAGGGTGCCCACCGGCCAGATTTGGCAGATGGCTTCAAGGATGGCGCAGCCGGCCAGCATCAGGTCGGCCCTTTGCCAACCGATACACGGCTCGGCGGCGCGCTGCTGCATGGTTTTGCCGCACAGGGAGCGCGTCGTGGCGGTGACCACATCGAAGTTGAGGGTGATGCCATCCACGGCCGCCCGGTCGTAGCGTTCAAGCTTGAGGTGAAGGCCGCCAAGAGTGGTGACCGTGCCAGAGGTGCCGATCATTTGCACTTCACCGGCGGCGATTTTGTCGCCGATACGGTGCACGGCTTCGAACGGTTCGAGGAGTTTGGTGACGCGTTCGACGACGCTTTGATAAGTGCGCCCACAAAGATCGCCGCCGCCGCAGTCCTCGGCCACGGTGACAACCCCCATGGGCAGCGAGATGCAGCCGACGACGCTGAGCAGATCCTGATCGTCGATGCGCACGAACAGTACTTCGGTGGAACCGCCGCCGATATCGAAGATGACGGCGTGCGGCACCGCGCGGTCGAGCAGCGCGGCGCAGCCTTTCAAGGCGAGCGTGGCTTCCTCATGCGCGGAAATGATCTCGAGGTTGAGGCCGGTCTCACGCACGACGCGGTCCAGGAATTCGCCGCAGTTGGCGGCGCGGCGGCACGCTTCGGTCGCGACCTGACGGGACGCCGATACGCGGCGGCGGTCCATCTTCTCGGCGCAGCGCTTCAGGGCGTCGATGGTGCGGTCCATGGCCTGCGCGGACAGACGGCCCGTGGCGCTGACCCCTTCGCCCAGCCGGGTGATCCGCGAGAAGGAATCGATGACCTTGAAGTCGGCGCCGCCGGCGCCGTCGCGGCGCGCGACCAGCATGCGGCAATTATTGGTGCCAAGATCGAGGGCCGCGAAAATGCCGGCGTCGCGCGGGGCGGAGTCCATCGATAGGCCTAGACCGCCCTGGCGGCTTCCGTCTGCCATGGTCATTCGACCCTTGTTTTTCCCAACGCGGAACCTTTTCGGCCCCGCGACCCATCACCAAGCAATGCTATCGGCTTCTTCCGGAAAGGGAAACCCTTCCGGGACCGAAGGGGTTCAACGTGGGCGCGGGCCGCAAGTTCCGGTGGAATTACCGGCCCGCGATGAAGAAAAAGCCTTGAAAGCGCGCCCGGTATTTAAGACATTGCCCGCCTTCCGGCCACCCGGGTGGTAACACTATATTATAGTGATCCACCGATAAGGTGCGCACGGCCCCTGCTGGGGGATCGTCTAACGGTAGGACCGCGGACTCTGACTCCGCTAGTCTAGGTTCGAATCCTAGTCCCCCAGCCAATCTTCCCAGTCTTTTTCGCATGACGGATAAAAATAGAGCCGGCGTTGGAACGGGTTCAAATTCCGTTCCGATCGCTGTCGCGGCGATCATCGTCCACACGGAACTGCCCGGCCGAAGCGGCGCGCGTCCTACAACTCTGTTCCGGTAACGAAGCATGACAACACTCCTTATCTTCGGACGCGATTTGCGGTTGGCCGACAATCCCGCCGTGGAAGCGGCGGTGACGCGCGGCAAACCGGTGATCCCTGTCTATCTGCACGATCCGGAAGATGCAGGCCCGTGGGCGTCCGGCGCGGCGTCGGCGTGGTGGCTGCATCACAGCCTGGCCAGCTTGGCCCGCGATCTTACGCGCGCGGGCAGCCGCCTGGTTTTGCGCAAGGGCACCGCGCTACGCGAAATCCCGCGTCTAGTGAAGGAGACCGGCGCCGACGCGGTGTTCTGGAACCGGCGTTATGAACCGTGGGCGGTCACGCGCGGCGCGGCCCTTAAATCGGCGCTCGGCGAAACCGGCATCGAAGCCCGCAGCTTCAACGCGGGCCTGCTGCACGAGCCTCAGCTTCTCAAGACCCAGGCGGGTAAGCCCTATACGGTATTCACGCCTTTCTGGAAGGCGTTGAGGGCGACGCTCGCGCTCGACGCCGCGCGCGCCGCGCCGAAACATATTCCAGCGCCGGCGCACTTCCCCGCCAGTGACGACCCGGCCTCGTGGAATCTGCTTCCACATATTGCATGGGACGCGGGCTTTAAAGCCGCATGGTCTCCCGGTGAAGCCGGTGCACAGCGAAGACTGGCGGATTTTCTGGATAACGATGTTCTCGCCTATGGCGACCGGCGGAATTTTCCCGGGCAGGCCGGAACGTCCCGGTTATCCCCGCATCTGCATTTCGGGGAAATCGGCCCGCGCCAAATCTGGCGGGCGGCTATCGCGCAAGGCATCGCCGCAACGGGCGATCCGATGCCGCGCGGCGTCGAGGTTTTCCTGTCCGAAATCGCGTGGCGCGAATTCTCCTATCACCTGTTGTTCCATCATCCCGACATGCCGGCCGCACCGCTGCGGAAAAATTTCGCCGCCTTCCCGTGGCGCAGCGACGCCGCGCATCTGAAAGCGTGGCAGAAGGGACTAACCGGCTATCCGATCGTTGACGCCGGCATGCGCGAGCTTTGGCATACCGGTTGGATGCACAACCGCGTGCGCATGATTGTCGCTTCGTTCCTGATCAAGCATCTGTTGCTGCCGTGGCAGGATGGCGAGTGCTGGTTCTGGGACACGCTGGTCGATGCTGATCTTGCGAGCAACGCCGCGAGTTGGCAGTCGGTGGCCGGATGCGGCGCGGACGCAGCGCCTTACTTCCGCATTTTCAATCCGGTGACGCAGGGCGTCACCTACGATCCGGACGGCGCCTACGTGCGCCGCTGGGTGCCGGAAATCGCCAAGCTTCCGGACGCGCGGCTGCACCAACCTTGGACCGCCACGCCGATGGAGCTTGCCGATGCCGGGGTGCGCCTCGGAACGGACTATCCATTGCCGATTGTCGATCACAGCGCCGCGCGCCAGCGGGCGCTCGCCGCCTTCCAAGACATGAAGACGGCGTAGCCCGCGCGAACCTCGCGGGCGCGCCCCGCGACGCGCCTATATAGGCGTCGGTGATCCGGGGTTTCCCAAATAGTCGCGCTTGCCGATCTCGACGCCGTTGTGGCGCAGGATGTTGTAGGCGGTGGTGACGTGGAAATAGAAATTGGGCACGGCGTGGCTGAGTAAAAACTGCAGGCCTCTGTAGTGGGTCTCTTTGTCGCCGCGTTTGGTGGTGATCGCCTTGTCCTCGGTGCCGTCGATCTGCGCCGGCGTCACCGTCTGGATAAACGCAATGGTATCGGCGACACGCGCCTTGAGATCGGCCAACGTCTTATCGCCGCCCTCGTAAGCCGGGATCTCGATCCCCGCGAGACGCGCCACCACGACCTTGGCCGCATCGCAGGCGATTTGCACCTGCATGGACATCGGCAGCATGTCGGGGAAGAGGCGATAGCGCGTCAAGACCTCGGGGTCGATCTTCTTGGCATCGACATGGCTTTGGGCTTTGTCGAGGATGTTCATGAGATTGCCGAGAATCGTGACAAACCGCGGGATGCTCGCCTGGTACATGGAAATAGTCATGGGGGAACCTCTGAAAGAGTGAACATAAGGTATACCCTGAAACCGCGATGCCCGTTCAATAATCTGCGCAATTCACCAGGTTCGAACCGTATTCACGCACGGATCTTTTCCTAACGCGTGACGCTCTCGGTCCGCGCGATGATCCCGGCCAGGTCGGGAGCAATCGGCATGGGCTGGAAGGCGCTGACGTTCGCGCCGCCGGTGTTTCCCTGAGGGACAGCGCTGAAGCGCGTCAGCAACGCGGCGCCCACCACGCGTAGGGCCTGTCCCATCACTTCGCGGGGGCGCCTATACCTTATCCCCCACGCCAACATGCGTAGATGAACGCGGACATGCAGCCCGGTGGCGGCCTGACTGAGCACATGGGCGCGTTCAAGGTGATGAAAACTCCGCGCGGCGTCGCCTGCTCTGTCGGCGCTTGCAGCCAGATGAAGCTCGTCAGCGACAAACGGCGCGATGCCGGCGGCGAATCTTTCATCGCGCGCATCGCGGTAAAGAAGCAGAAGCGAAAGATAGATCCCGGCCACCACGTCGAAGGCCATGCAGAAGCCCGGCCACCACACCGGCACGCCCGGATTGGAGATCAGATCGTCATGTACCATATCCTGTAAACCGTGCGCGATCAGTCCGGCCGCCACGAGCCAGAGGCTCCTTCTAAATCCAACGGCCGCCAAACCCGCGAACAGCACGAAGAGAAATGTCTCGGGCGCGAAAACCGAAGCCGCGCCGGCGATCGCGGCGAATAGGACGTAGTACGACGCGACGACGATCAATGCCGTCGGATAAAAGGCGCGCGAGCGATCAAAACGGGCCCACGTTCCGAAAAGCGCGACGCCCACGGCAATCGCGGCTCCCATTATATATGCCACGAGACTTCTCCTGCTTGCCGCCCCGGAAAAGAGACCGGGGCGGACAAGATGATGATTTACGGGTGCGCCGCCGGTTGTTGCGCACAGCGGCACTCTTCAGCGCAGCGGCATCCGCACGCACAGGCGCAGCTGGGCGCGGCGGCTTCGGCCGTGGCATCGCAGGCGCACGCCGCCGAATCGCAGGCGCACGGGGCCTCACAGGTACAGGTCGTGATTTGGTCGTCGGTCATTGGAACCTCCTTGGGGTTTCCGGTTGCGAACGACCGAGACTTAGCCTGCCCCATGGACAGGCACTTGAACGCAGCGGCTACGTCATGCGGAGCGCCGCCGGCGCCACCCCGAACATCCTACGGAAGGTCCGGCTAAGATGGGCGGAATCGGAAAAACCCGCATCATGAGCGGCTTCCGTGAGGGTTCCGCCCGCGGCAAAACGTTCGAGCGCCCGCATCAGGCGCAGCCACAGGATGAAGGTTTTGAAGGGTAGCCCCGTGTGCTCGACAAAAAGGTGCCGCAGGCGCCCAGCCGATAGATTCGTGATGGAGACCGCGTCCGCGAGGCTGAGCGGTCCTTCGCGTTGCTGATGGGCCCAGGCGATGACTTTGCGGACGCGGACATCCGGGATATCGGCGCGGACATCGGCGGCGAGATGGGCCGTCAGGCTCCGGCCGAGGTCGATCAATTGCGATTCATTGCGTCCACCGGAGCGGAACACGCCGGCGATGCGGCTGGGAAAATCCCCGAGCAGGTCGGGATGAATGGACGCCAAATCCTTCCCGCTGAAGAGGCGCGCCGCAATCGCGCGTCCGAGCCGGCTCTCCGGTTCGGCAAACAGGATGGCGAAGAGCCCTTCCGCCTGAAAGGTGTGTCCGGCATCCGCCGCAACGGCGACAGCATCGCCGCCGACGTGACCGTCAGGCGTGTCCAGCCGGAAGCGCCCCCCAAGACTTATCGTGATCTGGATTGCATGATGCGCATGAAGATCGGTGCTCCGGCCAGGCACGGCCGGCGCCGTGGCGTCGACGACCCAGAGGGCGCCGCCTTCCCAAATGACGACGCGGGCATGTGCCAATAGCTCCATGCGGAGGAGAATATGGCACCTGCCCGCTGATGTCAGGCGTTGCCGGCGGGGTTCATCAGCCTCCGAGGGTCCCGAGGAACGCTTCCAGGTCTTCCAGCTCACGCGCATCGAGGCCCAACGGCTTGAGTTCGCTATGGCCGTGCGCGGGCTGGGGCGCCTTATTGTAATGTTCGAGAACGGCCCGGATGCTTTTCGCATCGCCGGAGTGGGTGTAGGGCGGACGCTGCGCCACACCGCGCAGGGACGGGGATCGGAACGCCCCGAACAGAGTGGCGCCTTCGGTTTCCATGAACCTCACCTCATCGCAGTCTTCTTCGCCGGCATCGCTGAAGGCGCCGAGGCAGTTGAACGGATCGGAAAGCACCGCCGCCACGGCCGCGCTGCGTCCCGCCTCGCGGGAGCCGGAGGGCAATCCGATGTTGTGAAAGGCGTTGTCGGTGAATAACGGGCCGTTGTGGCATTTGAGACAGTCGGCTTTACCGATAAAGAGCCTCAGGCCGTTCCGTTCTCGCGCGCTGAAAACACGCGCCGCGGCCGAGGTGTCCCCCCGCGCCAAAGCTGCCGCGTAAATATCGAATCTGGCGGGCTGCGGCGCGACCGTGCGTTCAAACGCCGCGATCGCCTTGCCGACGTTGGCGAAAACACGGTTGATCTGTGTCTGCTCTTGCGCAGGCAGCGTTTTCCACGCCGCCGCGCCCGGGGCGGCATGTTCCGGCAGACGCGTAACATCGGGGAGGCCGCCAAATAGCCGTGTGTACTCGGCTGCATAGCGCCCTGCGACGTGACGCACGATCATCGTACGATCCGCGCCGTGTTCCGCTGGGTTCTCCAGCGGCCCGAGCGCCTGCGACCATTGGCTGTCCTTGCGTCCATCCCAGAAAAGGAACGGGGCGTAGGCGGTTCCCGCGATCGGCATCGTCCTGCGATTTCCCGTCATCATGCCGCGACCGGCCGGAAGATCGTCCTGATACTGCCGGCCGGGCTTGTGGCACGTCGCACACGAAACCTCTCCGTTGGCGCTCAACGCCGCATCGAAGAACAGCTTTTTTCCAAGCGCCGCAGCGGCGGGGTCTTCCGCCACACGGTTCGACGGATCGGGCGGCAGCGCCGGCAGGCTCGCGAGCGACAAGGCCTGGATGTCCTTGAGTTCATCGGCCGTCCATGCGGGGGCAAAGGCGGTGTAGCTGGCCGCCACTAGGACCAGCGGCGCCACGACCGCGACGAGAGCAAACACCGCGCGCATATTAGAGCGCCAAATTGAATGTGGCGGAGTCGGCGCCGCCGGCGCCCTCGATGGAGAGCGTCAGGATCCACCACCCCGGCATATTAAACTTCATACCTTCAATGAGATGTTTGCCCTGTCCCAAATGTTTCGTGATCCGCGGGCGGGACGGCAATCCGTGGCCGTGCTGCGGCATGCCGCCGCCGATCGAAATTTGGATATCGTCCAGCGGATCGCCGGCCGGTGTCGTGACGGTCACCACCCAGGTGTGCATGGCGCCAACGGGCACCGGCGTTTTCTGAGATTCGAGCGAGGCTATGTAGTGGCCGCCGGCTGTGGGCTTGTGGAGCGCATAGTTGAGATCGGCCGGCGGGCGGGCCGCTTTCGCGGCCAAGGAGACGCCAAGAACGACAATGATGGAGGAGATAAACCAGTAAAGAAGATTGCGGGCGTGTTTGAGAGACATTGCGATTTCCTTCGAGTTGCGTTGACGGCGCACTCGATATCAATCGTCATGGTCCGGCACTTGAATGCAGGGGCTACGCCGCTCTTCCCAACGACCACCCGGAAGAGGAGGCAGTCCTTTGGGCCTCGGCGGCGCCCTTGGCCTGGCCGGCGAGGTTATTCACTTCCGTGGGGACGACCGCGAAGCCGTAACGCCCCGCTCAAGATTTTCCGCTCTAAAAATCCACCGCGAGGCGCGCAGAGAAGCGCCGCGGGCCTTCATAGGCGAAGGAGCCCGACGACGGCGTCACCGACCAGCCATAAGCATTGGTGATGTTCTGGAGTTGCAAGCGGAAGGACGCGGAGGAGTCGAGCACGGTGAATTTATAGCGCCCGCCCACGTCGATCAGCATGGTACCGGGAACTTTAAGTGTGTTGAGACGGTTCGCCATGGAGCCGCCCTTATAGTCGATCTGGCTTTCGAGCGAGAACCCACGCCACGCCGGCGGCGCGTAGTTGGCGTTGAAGCGCACAAGCTGCGGTGTGCGTCCGGGCGGCACGGCGCCGATCAGGCCGCGATCGACAGTCGAGCCGGAGACGCGAGCCTGCAAGAGCATGACGCCGGCGACGATGGTAAGATCCGGCATCGGCTGGCCGGCGAGCGATATCTCGACGCCGCGGTGACGCACATCGCCAACGGCGGTGAAGAGATTGGCCGGATCGCGGTCGAAATAGGGTTTGCTGACCTCGAACACACCGGCGAGCAAGGTGAGCCGCGGCGAAATGCGGTAGCGCAGGCCGCCATCCACCTGCTTGGTCAGGCTGGCGGGCAAGGCTTCGCCGCGATTGCTGGCGTTCTCGGGCGCGATGCCGGATTCCTCCAGTCCCCGCGTGAAACTGCTGTAAAAGGCAAGGTCGTCGGTCGCGAATACGGTGACGGTGCCGTTGTAGAGCCACGGTGCGCTTTCGGTGCTGGCGCGCGGCAAATTGGGCTGGAATACGTGGCGCCGGTAGAAGGACTTTTGAATCCCGAAACTGATATCGCCGACCTTCGGCCAGTAGCCAATGTAGGAAACGCCGGGCGAGAACTGGCGGGCCTTGTCGCGGCTGCTCGCGCCGAAGGTGAAAGCCGGCTCGGGCAGCGGCGTGTAGATGCCGAAGGTTGTTGCGCCGAGTGAAGCGCCGGAGCCGCCGCCGAACACACGCGTAACACTGCGCCCCTTGGTGGAGAAGTGCAGCGTGTGCCGGCGCACGCCATCGTCGAAAACGCGAGAGAGTCGCACTTCGCCGGAGTAGGAGGCGCGGCGTTGCGCGGGATCAGCGAAAGCATCGAGAGTCGCCGTCCCGTTTTGCTGCACGTTGCGGTAAAACAGCGTGACATTGCGCGCTTCCTCGCGCGCCGAGCGGAATACACCGACTTGAAGCCGCCATTCGTCCGGCAGGAAGGCGCGTACGATGGCCCCGTAGTTGGCGTCCTTCGTGGCGTGGTCGGCCCATTTCTGTGTCGTGAAAACGTCGCGGTCGATCTCGGGCGGAAGATAGGCGCCGCCCGTGAGGATCAAAGGCTGCGTGTCTTCGTCCCGCAACTGGTAGTTCAAGGTCATGAGCGAGATGACCTCAAGATTCTCATTCGGCGTCCACCGCGTCGTCACCCCAGCGTTGACGCCGTCATTTCCGCCGCGCCATTCGGCGACCCGGCGGTAGGCGCTCAAGCTCAATCCGACAGCAAAGGTGCCGGGAATGACCGGAACTTCGGCGTCGGCGGACACTGAGGCTTGCGGCTGCCCGGTCGGATAAGCGTAGCTGATGGCTGCGCTGCCCTGCGCTTCATCGCCGGGAAGGCGCAGCTGAATGTCGCCAATGCCCGTGGGCGCGGGGAATGGATATGATAATGCGCTGAGACCGACGCGCATGATGGTGCCGCGCGAAATACGGTTGCCGAACCGGGCCTGCTGGTCGAAGTACAGACCCTCAATGCGCAAGTTGCCCGCCTGTTCGGGGCTAAAGCCGCGCGCACTCTGGGTGCCGTAGAGACCGACATTCTCGTTGCCGATTTGCGTGCCGAAGGCGTCTTCGGCCTTCGTTACGGCATTTTCGGTCGCGCGTTGCGCCTGCGCCGTGGTGGCGCCGGCCCCGATGACGGCCACTGCCAGAGCCGCCGCCACTCCCCTGATTACCCGCACATCGATCTCCCCCCGCACGACCGGTTATAGCGCGGCGAGAGGCGGCTGACCATGGAAGGAACGGCCGTGAACGAAAACCGCTATCGCGGGCCGCGCCGTCAAAAATCCACCGCCAATGAGGCCGAGTAACGGCGGCGGGCCTGGGCATGGAACCAGCCCCCGGCCGGTGCATGGACATGCCAATTGTAATCGTTGGTCACGTTCTCGACGCGCACACGCAAGCTGGCGGGCGACTCACCGACTTCAAACCGATAGCGGCCGCCGAGGTTCAATGTCGTCTCGCCCGGCACCTTGAAGGTGTTGCGGCGGTCGGCGAAGTAGTCACCGCGGTTGGTCACTTCGGCTTCCACCGACAGGCCGTTCCATGACTTGGGTCCGTACTGCGCATTGAGGCTGAGCACGCGCGACCAGACGCCAGGCGTGACCTTTCCAATGAGACCACTGTCCACGGTTAGGCCGGACACACGCGATTGAATCAGGACCGCGCCGGCGACAACAGTGAGATCGGTAAGCGGCGTCCCCGTGACCGAGGCTTCGATACCCTTATTGCGAATACGCCCGACGGCCCGGAACAAATTGGCGGCGTCGCGATCAAGGAACGGTTTGCTGACATCGAACACACCAGCCACGGCGCGTAGCGCCGGGCTGAACTCGTAACGGATGCCGGCATCGGCCTGACGAGTGATATTGGCGGACAGGGCTTCGCCGCGATTGGTCGCGTTGTCGGGCGCCACCGCGGAGTTCTCGAGGCCGCGCGTATAGCTCCCGTAGACGACCAAGGATTTGACGGGCGAAATCGCCGCTGTCGCATTGTAGAGCCACGGGCTGCTGGCGGATTTGGTCAGCACCGCGCCGCCGGCCGCGGGCATCAGCTCGCGGGTGTAGTGGGTCTTCTGGATGCCGGCGCTGAATTCGCCGACACCCAGCCAGTTGACGCCGTAAGAAATGCCCGCCGTGCCCTGCTTGACGATATCTTTGCGCTGCGGCCCGAACACAAACACCGGTTCCGGCATCGGTTTATAGACCGCAATGAAACCCGGGCCGAGATCGGCGCTGGCGCCGCCGCCGAAAACGCGCCGCGCATCGCGGGCGCGGACCGCAATATGAAAGGTGTGCGCGCGGTCGCCCTCAATCAAGCGGCGCGAGAGGCGCACTTCACCCGAGTATGAGCCGGCATACGTCGGCGGATCGGCAAGCGCGTCGATGTTCGCCGTGCCGTCGGGCGCCGTCAGGCGATAAGCGATCACATGGTTCTCCGGCACGCTGGCGCGCGAGCGAAAGACACCTGCACGCAAGGTCCAGTCCGACGAGGGCGTGACCGTTGAAATGACCCCGAAGTTTGTGTCGCGTGCCGCCGTATCGGCCCATTCCTGACTGAAATAGGCGCTGCGGTCAAATCGCGGTGGCAGCGCGCCGTTGGTGTAGATCACGGGACGAGCTTCCTGATCGCTCATTTGCGAGCGGCTGAAGAAGCTGGAAACGGTCATGATGTCGCTGGGCTGCCAATGCAGGAGCGCGCCGCCGGTCCAAGTGATGGAATCGGCCACCCATTCGCGCGGCGCATCGTGACTGATGCTCGCGCCCGCGACCAAACCGAGTTTGGAATCGATCAGAGGGACTTGGCTCACAAGATCGAGGGACAGGTAGTCGTAGGGCCCGGCGCTGAGCACGGCGCTGTGCACGACCTTGTCGCCCGGCAGACGCAGGCGGTAGTCGGCGATGCCGGTCGGGGCGGGAAAGGGATAGGCTTGCGCGGTGACACCGACGCGCACCGTCGAACCGCGAATGATCTGGCTACCGAGGCCCGCCTTCTGATCGAAATAGAGACCTTCGATACGCACATTGCCGGCGTCCACCGGGCTGAACCCGCGCGCCATGCCGACCCCGTAAAGGCCGACGCTTTCGTTGCCCACCGAAGTGCCGAACGCGTCCTCGGCGGCGGCGAGCGCGTTGTCGTTCGCGCGCTGGGCCACGGCGTCGCGCCCGGACGAAACAACCGCAAGGACAAGGATGAAAAGTAGATATCTGAAAGGCGCGCGCTTGATGCCCGCGCCGCCGGCGCCCCAAGAAAACATGGATCCCCCCAAAGTATTGCCGCCATCTTTACTTGGTGGGGACGCGATAATCCAGACTGGTCACGGTTGTTACGTTTAGCGGAACTTTGCTATCCGAACCGGTGGTACGCGGCGACCCCGGTTTGTGCTGACGCGTTTCCCGTCCTCGCAAGCGCGGAGACGTGCCGCCGGAAACCAGCGCGCTTAAGCCGCCAGGGCCAGCGCCGCCTCCTTAAGCTGCTGAGCGGAAGCGTTGGCGCGATCCGCGGAGCGGGCAATCTGCGAAAGATTGTCCGACACGGTGGCGACGGACGCGGCCGTCATTTGCATATTCGAGGACATATCGCGCGTCACGGCACTTTGCTCTTCGACCGCCGCCGCGGCGCCGCCAACATACTCACGTAACGAGTCCATGGACCGCCCAATCGCGCCGAGGATCCCGGCGACGTTACCGGACACATCCTGCACATTCGCGATTTCGCGCGCGATTTGCTCGGTAGCGCCCTTGGCCTGGCTGGCGAGGTTCTTCACTTCCGTGGCGACGACCGCGAAACCGCGGCCCTGTTCGCCGGCGCGCGCGGCTTCGATGGTGGCATTCAGCGCAAGCAAGTTGATCTGGTCGGCGATACCTTCGATGAGCTCGACAATACCGTTCATCGCCTGGGCCGCCGTGGTCAACGTCGAAGTGGCTTGATTGGCGTTCTTGATGGATTCGGCGGCGTTGTCGGTCGCAAGACGCGACTTGTTCATGGTTTCGGCGATTTCCTTCACGGAAGCGTCCAACTGTTCGGCGCCCGAAGCGATCGCCTGAACGGTGGTCGTGGTTTCGCCGGACGCATGCGCCGCCGTCGTCGATTGTTTGCTCGCGTGCGAGATCGCCTGGGCGATTTCATCGAGATTGCGCGTGATGGATTTCTGCGCCTGTTCGTTGCGCAGACGCGCGGTGACTTGCGCGGTGGTGTCGGTGGCGTATTTGACGACCTTGAACGGTTTGCCGTTGAGATCGAAGATTGGATTGTAGGAAGCCTGAATCCAGACTTCCTTTCCGCCCTTGCCGATGCGCTTATATTCCGCGGCCTGATACTGGCCGCGCGCAAGCGCAGCCCAGAACTGGCGATACTCGGGGCTTTCGCGGGTTTCAGGTTCGATGAACATGCTGTGATGGCGACCCTTGATCTCGTCCAGGGCATAACCCACGGCGCCCAGGAAATTGGCATTCGCGGTGAGAATGGTGCCGTCGATGTTGAATTCGATAACAGCCTGGGATTTGACGATGGCTTGAATTTGGCCCGCATAGTCGGCGGATTGAAGTTTAGCTTGGGTCACGTCGGAGGCGAACTTCACGACTTTAGTGACACGGCCCCGGCCATCGATGATCGGATTGTAGGTGGCTTGAATCCAGATTTCCCGGCCGCCCTTGCCAATGCGTTTGAATTCCCCGGCCTGGAATTTTCCGCTGGAGAGTTCCTGCCAGAAGCGTTGGTAATCGTTCGTACCCCGCGCTTGTGCGTCCACGAACATGCTGTGGTGACGGCCCTTGATCTCGCCGAGCGTGTATCCCAGCGCCTGGAGGAAGTTCTCATTCGCCGAAAGAATGATGCCGCCGGGTTCGAACTCGATCATCGCTTGCGACTTGTCCAAGGCCGCGAGCTTCGCTTTCAGCTCCGACACCTGCTTTGAAAAAAACATCATCAGCCCCCGTTGTTTGGGTAAACCATCTCACGGAGATTTATGTACGCCCGTTGTTACACAGCCGCACGGCGGCGGAAGTATGAATGTAACGGACGGAAGTATTAGATGACTGGAATGGTTCCAAATTGCGTTTTTCCAGCGCGTTTGCGAGGTCTTTGCAAAGACTGGAAATTTTCGCGCCGGTTTAACCTGCGTCAAGAATCCGGTTAACGCCGCGGCCGGAACTTACGCGCGGCGGCATAGAGAAGAGGGCCCGTCACGAGCCACGCAAACAGGTACAGGCCTCCGTGATCGATAGCGCCGATTCCAAGCGCGCCCAGCGCATAAGCAATTGCGAGAAAGCCGATCAGGGAGCCGCGCTTCTGCTTGCGTTTGCGCGCCCGCTGCGGCGCGACGCGCTCCGGCGGCGCAACGCGCCCCGGCGGCGATTCAAAAGGAATACCACCGTCATCCAACGACGGGATCTCATCGACCTCAGAGATGTCGGGCGCCATGAGACTCGATCCAGTGATCCCCCGCTACGGCGGGACACGCACAATGTACCATGGAGCGCGGCGGACATTGACGGGGATCAAACCGGACCGGGGATATCGGGGCCTTTAAATGAAATGGGCCGCAGCGGAAACCGTTGCGGCCCAAACTCACTAAAGCCTTTTGGATACTACGCCTTATTCGCGCTCCACGCCGCGCCGCCCTGGATGCTGCCTTTCATGAACCCGCCTTCGACACGGCCCGTGTATTTCTTGCCGCCGGCCGTGAAGGAGATGTTGGCGCCGTCCATCTTGGCTTCGCTGATGGGCTGCGGTTTACCGTCCACGGTCAATGTGCCGTCGAGCTTCTGGTAGGTCTGCTTCAATGCGAGTTGGCCATTGGCGAGCTTCCAGTTGCCTTCGACCTTCGCAGGAATGATCCACTTGTAGGCCGTGCACCAACTGGTGCAGTCGGAGTTGGCCATGATGGTTTCATCCGGCTCCCAATCGCCCATATTGAACGAGTTGGACACCACGCGCGTACCCGGCTTCATGTCGAGCAGAGTCGGGCGCAGCTTCACATTGAGTTGCGGCAGAAGGAACAAGGTGATGACGGTGGCTTTGGTGAAATCGGAGGCAAAGATATCGGCCTGCGCGAACGACGCCTTATCGGTGACCTTCTCCTGCTCGGCGTTGAACTGCGCGAGCTTCACCATGTCCGGATTATATTCGATGCCATGCGCGCGCACGCCGCGCTTCGCCGCGGTGATGACGGTGCGGCCATCGCCGGCGCCGAGATCGATCAGATAGTCGTCCTTGGTGACCTTCGCCATGTCGAGCATACGGTCGACAAGAGCCTGAGGCGTGGGGACCCACACCACGTCCTTGCCCGCTTGTCCGGACTGCGGCTTGAACGGCGCTTCGGCGGCGAAAGAGGTTTGACCCACCGCGCTGACGAGCGCGAAGGCCGATACGGCGCAAACAAGAGTGATGTTACGCAAGTTGATCATGGCGGATCTCCCGGCTTTTTTCAGACGTGGGGGCTTAAGAGCGGTAGGGCTGAGCGCAGTATTCAGCGTGAATCGCGCGGCGGATCATAGCGCAGCCGCGGGGCCGGCGGCGATATCCCAAATCACCTCAAGGGTATGGCGAATTGTAACAGGGCCTTCGCCAACGTCCGTTACATTTAGCCGATCATCCGGCGTCTTTTTGCGCGGAACGATGGCGCGATGAGAGCGGGAAACGCAACAACACCACTTCGACATCCGCGCGCACCTCGATCGCGGCGACAGCGCCCAAGGCGACCACGAACTGCTTGATGAGCGATAGGCGTCCACGCGCGTCTTCGCCGCCTTCTTCGCCGGGCGCGAGCGGCGGCGTGGTTATGGTAAGCATCGCCGCAGGCCGCGTGTCGAGATCCTCGGACCGTAACGTCACGACGATGGGATTACCGCTCAAAGGCGCGCGCAAGGCCGGATCAAGCAGCTCTTCGAGGATCGTCCTCACAAAATCGGCACGGCCATCGATGGTGAGCCCATGTTCAATCTCGGTTTTTAAATGACCACCGTCGGCGCCAAGCTTGATGCGCGCGGCATCGGTGTAGGCGATCACGGCCGCGGAGAGATCGACGACGGCGCGCTTGAGGTCAAGGATCTGTGCAGGAACCGATTCTGCTTCCGGCGCCGCCGTCGCATCCGCTTCGTCGTTCGCCGGAAGCGGCAATAACTGCGGATCGGGGCCGGCCGTGATTTCGGCAAAGGTCTGGGCGAAATCGCCAAGCTGACGCAGACGCCGTGTTTGCGCGAGTGCGAGGATCGCGGCGGCGATCATCAGTAGCGCGGCCGCGGCTGCGGCAAGGCCGGCGTTGCGGATGGGCGGCAACGCGAGGAAAGCGGTTCCGGTGCTTACGACATCGCGGCCGACCACTAAGCGCCAGCAGCCGGACGGGCTGGCAATGGGCGCGACGGCCCACAGCGCACCGCTGCGCGCGTGACCATCCGCGCGCGCAGGCGTGCAAGCCGCGGCAAAATCGCCAAGCACACCGCTGGTGACGACACGCCCCGCTTCATCCTCCGTTTGCGCGGCCGCCTGAACAGGCGCACCGGCAATGAAGAATACGCCTCGCGCGCCACCTTCAGCCGGTGTGAAGAAAAGCCGAAGCGTGCGGTCCGTGGATGCATAGGGCGTCATGGCTTCCGTGAGGAGCGCCGCATCGCCAGGCGTTGCGGCGCGGAGAACGGGCGCCAAGGCGTCAGCGATGGTCGCGGTCACGTAGGAGTGCTCATCGGCCAAGAGGGCACGGCTGCGTTCCCCGCCCGCGCGTGCTACCAAAAAGATAAGGACGGACACGAGCCCCACGAGAACCAGACCCGCGAACACGACAAGACGCACGGAGATCGCCAACCGGCGCATCAAGCTGTGGGGGATCGTGGGATCGTTATCGCGCGGCACTGCGCACGCCCCGCTCACACGTCGCACGCGGAGCGCCGGTGGCGCTAACGATCTTTTGCGACAACGCTGTGTAAGCGTCCCGGGTCACGTCGCGAAAGAAGTTGATCTCCACACGGCAGTCCGCGCCGGCATAGGTCCACGTCTTGCGGCCGCCGCGCTCGTTGCGCCGCTGCGGCGCGCCCATCACGCGCACAACTTCATCCTCGCTGAGACCGGCAACCGAGATCATGGGTGCCGGCACGACGGGCCTTGTCGCGCGCGCTGGAGGCCGCGGGACCGGTCGCGGAGGCCTTTGGGCAGCCGCTGTCGAAGGCGGAGGAAGCGCGAGCCTTGCGGACAAGGGCGCCTCGGGGGTGAATTCGTGCGCGGGCGATGCGGCGCTGGCCTCCCCTTCCTCATGCGCCGAAGCGAACAACGCCCGCAAGGAGCCGCCGCTGCAACCGCCCAGGAGGGTAACAGCAGCCACGCTTCCCGCGAGTATTCGCCACTTTGGACACAACCGCGCGCTCATGCCGTCTCCCGCATCGTTCACCAGCAAAACGCGCAATGCGACGGAAAAGGTTCAGGCCGAAAAACGAACGGCGCGAGCCGCATCTGCGACTCGCGCCGAAAGTTGCCGCGCTTAAATGCTTTAGAGCGCGCAGTTCTTGTAGTTAGCCGCCATACATTTGCTGGCCGCTTCACGGGCCGTCTTCACCTGCTCAGGCTTAAGAGCGGCCGCGACGCGGTTGCGGCTGGCGGTCGCCGCTTCGGCTTCCTTGCCCGTCGCCTTCGCCACGGCAAGGGTGAAGTAGGTGTAAGCCTTGGTTTTGTCTTGCGGCACGCCCTTGCCGGCTTCATATCGGGTCCCCATCGAGGTCATCGCCGGCGTGTAGCCTTGCGCGACGGCCTTCTTGGTCCAGTCGACGGCGTCCTTCTCGGACTTGGCGACACCCTCGCCGCGTTCATAAAGACCGGCCAGTTCAGCTTGCGCCTCCGCATTGCCGAGTTCACCCGCCTTGCGCAGATACTTTGCCGCTTCCGCCGGATTCTTATCGACGCCGTCGCGGCCCTGGCCATAGGTGCGCCCAAGCTGCAGCGCGGCTTCGGGACTGCTTTTTTCCGCCGCCATTTTCCAAAACTTCACGGCTTCCTTGTAGCTCTGGTCGGCGCCGAGGCCTTGAGCATAGAGAAGGCCGACGTTGTACTGGGCTTTCACGTCGCCCTGTTCGGCGAGCGGCTTCCAGTTCTTCATCGCGGTGTTGAAGTCGCGCTTATTGTAGGCCTTCGCGCCTTCGTCGTAGGACTGCGCCAGCACGGCGTTCGAAAACAGAGCCGCGCCGATGGCCGCGCAATAAAAGAGCTTTTTCATCCACGTTCCTCACTTAACAAGACAACGATAAAGATAATTTGCCCCGCAAATGTGGTCTTTTAGTGGACCGACAATGGCGAGCCGATGGTAAGCGCCGGCACCTATAGGTTGATGCCGCCGCGCGAGCAAGCGCAGGATCGTGTCAGTCGCTTTACAAGCGCGTGAACGGGAGAAAAACTAAAGAGGTGTGAAGGCCTAGCGGACTTGCGTTTTATACCAGTCCAAAATCTCGGCGCCTGTCCACATCACCACATCCTTATGGCCGAGGATATGATCGTAGAGCATCTCCAGATATTTGATCCGGTGCGGCGCGCCGGTGAGATAGGAATGCACGGAGATGGCCATCACGCGCGGAATTTTGGCGCCTTCCTGATAGAGCCGATCGAACTGGTCGCGCCCGCGCTTGAAGAGTTCGTCCGATGAATGCTGCTGCACGGCGTGCACAGCGACATCGTTAATCTCAAGCGTGTAGGGAACGGAGACAATGGACCCAGCGCGGGTCTTCAACATGACAGGCTGATCGTCGAGGCACCAGTCAGCGACATATTCGATGCCGGCTTCCTGCAAGAGATCCAAAGTTTCGTCGGTCTCGGTCAGGCCGGGGCTTTCCCAGCCGCGCGGCGCCTTGCCGGTGAAGTCCTTGATCGCCTTGATGGTCGCCTCGATGGCGCCCTTCTGATCGTCGACCTTGTGCATGGGTTTTTGCACCCAGCCGTGGCCGACGAAATCCCAACCGGCCGCCATGGCCGCATCACAAACTTCGGGATAGAGCTCGATACAACTGCCGTTCACGGCGAAGCTGCCTTTGATCTTGCGCGTGCCGAGCGCCTCGACGATGCGCCAGAAGCCCACGCGCATGCCGTACTCGTGCCAGGCCCAGTTTGTGACATCGGGCAGCATCGGCTGTCCCATGGGCGGCGGAATGACGGTGCGTGGCATCGGGTTTTCCGGCGCCCAGTTTTCGACATTGACGATGGTCCAGACCGCGACACGCGCGCCGTCCGGTAGATGAAGCCGCGGTCTTGTGTGGATGGGCGAATAAGGAAGCCGGCCGTGCACGCTCGATCCAATGGTCATGGTCACACCTTTTCGCAAAGGAGTTTGAGGGCTGTGCGCGAGCAGACACACTCGCGTTCGGTGGGCGTGATCTCCGGCACGGCATCGATGGTGCCGCCTGGCGCGTCGTCCTGCATATCGAAGGGAGAATCGGTGCCGATGCAAATATGGTCGGCGCCGACGAGGTCAATGAGATAGCGCAAAGCCTGCGGCTCGAACACCAGGCTATCGAAGTAGATGCGCTTGAGCAGATCCTTTGGGGACGTTTTGGTTTTGGCGTTGGTCTCGGCGCGCACCTTATGGCCATGCATGAGGCGGCCGATCTGATAGGGTGTGAAGCCGCCGCCGTGTGCGAGCACGAACTTGAGCTCGGGCAGTTCCTCGAGCACGCCGGAGAACATCAAATTCGCCAGCATGACCGTGGTGTCGAGCGGATTGCCGATGAGGTTGGTGAGGTAATAATTCTCGAGCCCCGCTTTGGAACCCACATAGTAGGGATGCGCGAAGATGAAGACTCCAAGTTCCTGGGCGCAGCGCAGGAGGGGACGGAAACGGTTTTCCGTGAGTTGAGCGCCTTCGATGGAGGTGCCGATCTCGACGGCCTTGAAGCCGTGGAGCTTCACGCAGCGTTCAAGTTCAGCGACCGCTGCGTCGGGATGCTGCATCGGCACCGTGGCCATGCCCCTCAGGCGTTCGGGCTTCTCAGCGACCATCTCGGCGACACCGTCGTTGACGAGGCCCGCGGCTTCGAGCGCGAGATCCGCGTCGGCCCAATAATAGAACATGGGCGGCGCCGGAGAGATCACCGCGATATTGAGGCCCTTCTTGTCCATGGACGCGAGCTTGGCTTCGACGTCGTGGAATTCCTGGAAGAGCGGATAGATGTAGCCCTGGTCGTGATGGACTTTTCCATTCTCGATGCGCGCCTTAAAGCGCTGCGGGTTCGCGGCCATGGCATCGACCATGCGCTTGGGGATGACATGCGAGTGGATATCGATCCGCATTAATGTACTCCGAGATAACGAGTGAGCGCGTCCGCCGCGATGCCGCCGGATTTGCCTTCGAATACGGTCTTGCCGGACTCCAGCACCACCACGCGATCCGCGACTTCGAGCGCACTGTAGAGGTTCTGTTCGACAAGGAGGATGGCGAGGCCCTGCTTTTTGAGACCCAGGATAATTCCCTCGAGATGCTGGACCATGACCGGCGCGAGGCCTTCGGAGGGTTCGTCCATGAGAATCAGCTCGGGATCGATCATCAAAGCACGCGCGACCGCGAGCATCTGGCGCTCGCCGCCGGAAAGCTGCGTGCCGCGATGCTGACGGCGTTCGGCCAGCCGCGGGAAAAGTGCGAACACGCGGTCCACGGTCCAACCGTCGCTGACGTGAGCGGGCTTGAGGACAGTGAGATGCTCGGTGACGGTCAATGAGGGGAACAGCCGCCGGCCTTGCGGCACGTAGCCGATCTTGCGTTTTGCGATCTCATGCGGCTTGAGCGCTCGGAGCGATTCTCCCTTCCAGGAGATCTCTCCGCCGCGCACCTGCGGGGACGCCAAGCCCATGATGGAGCGGATGAGGCTGGTCTTACCCATGCCGTTACGCCCCAATAGCGCGACCACCTCCGATGCGCTCACGTTAAGCGAGGCGCCTTGCAGGACGTGCGCTTCGCCGTAATAGCTGTGCAAGTCCCTCACCTCAAGCATGACGCCGCCCCAGGTAAACGTCTTGCACTTGTGTATTGGCGCGAATGTCGGCCGGCGCGCCCTCGGCGAGGAACTGGCCGTTGTTAAGGCAGGTGACCCAATCCACGAGCGAGAGCACCAAATCCATATCGTGTTCGATCAGCACGATGGTGATGTCACGCGGCAGCGCGCGGATGATGTCGCCGACGATGGCCCGCTCGGCCGGAGACAAGCCGGCGGCAGGTTCGTCGAGAAGCAAAAGACGCGGCGCGGAGGCCAGCGCCATGGCCATCTCGAGCTGGCGCTGCTCGCCATAAGACAGCTCGCGTACGACAGTATTCGCGCGGGCGCCAATTCGGGTCAGCGTCAGCGCGTGCTCGAGCTTCGCGCTTTCTTCGGGAGATAGCCCGCCTCCCCCAAAGAATGAGAACTTGCGCGGCGAGAGACCCCGCACCGCGAGGCGCATATTCTGCTCGACGGTAAGGCTCGGAAAAAGATTAGTGATCTGGAACGTGCGTCCGATGCCAAGCGCCGCACGGCGGTGGGGCGTGCTTCGAGTGATGTCCCTTGCGCCGAAGCTGATCTTACCATCGGTCGGGGGGAACACGCCGGTGATGGCGTTGAACAAGGTGGTCTTGCCGGCGCCATTGGGCCCGATGACGGCACGGCGTTCGCCCTGCTTCACGCGAAGCGAAACACCGTCGACCGCCTTCAACGCATCGAAGCGGACACTGACGTTCTCAAGGACCAGCATCAGGTCTTCTTGATGCCCTGGAATTCGCGGGAATAAGGCGGCTGCTTCATGAACGTCTCGGGATCGTATTTCCAGAACTGCGAGACCTGCGGATAACTGCCGATGGGCGCGTTGACGTATTTGCCGTCCTTATTTTTCGTCACCCGGCGAATAAAGACATCGTAGACCGGATTGCCATAAGCATCGAGACGTACCGGCTTGCCGAGCGGGCTTTCGGGAAGATCGGTCTTCAGCACGGTATCGAGGAAGAGATTGCGGTCCTCGATCTTGCCGTTGATGGCGTTGATGGCTTTCGCGATCCACATGGCTCCGATGTAGTGGGTAAAGCCGTACAGCGAAGGGATCTTGTTGTCGTAGCGGCTTTGGTACGCCTTCACGAACGCCTGGGTCGCGGGAAGGTCCGCGCCCTCGGCGAAATGCGCGGCGCTGATGATGCCTTCGCACTCCGGCCCCATGGTGCGGATGACGGACTGGTCGATCGTGTTCTGCGCGCCCAAAAGCGGGATACGGCCCTTGAGGCCGAAGCTGGCGTACTGCTGCACAAGGCGCGTGGAATCGGCGCCTGTCTCCATGGCGAAGACCACATCGGGCTTCAAGCTCGCGACTTGACCAAGATAGGGGCTGTAGTCGGCGGTATTCAGCGGATGCCAGAACTGGCCGACAACGGCGCCGCCGCCTTCGGTAAAGGTCTGGGCGAAACCGCCGCACTGTTCGTGACCGAATGTATAGTCCTGCGCGATCATCGCGACGCGCTTGTAGCCCTGCTTCAAGGCCCAGTCCGCGAGCGGCGGCGAGAACTGCGAGGCGGCGTAGCCGCCCACGCGAATCACATTCTTGATGCGGGCGCGCTGGGTAAGGTCGTTAGCGGCGATGACGGGGATGAAATACGGGACCCCGTTGCCCTTCACATAATTGGCGACCGCGAGCCCGGTGTTGGCCAGCAGGTTACCCGCCAGGAAGTCGACTTTCGTTTGTTCAACCAGACGCCGGGCTTTCTGTAGGGCCGTATCCGGGTTGGAGGCGTCGTCCTCGACCAGCACCTCGACCTTGCGGCCGCCGGCCATGTTCTTGATCTCGGACCAATACATGGTGAAGCCGTCGACGATCTCGCGCCCTCCGGCGGCGGCGACGCCGGTGAGCGGGGCCATGAGGCCGATGCGAATGGGGGCGGTGCTTTGCGCCCGGGCCGTGGAACTCGCGGCAACGGTCGCGAGCGAGCTGGCAAGGAACTGTCTACGCTTCATGGAAGACCTCCGGATTGGGGCGATGATACGCGGGCGCGCCGCGCGAGCAAAAGGCGGATACGCCCGACGATGCCTTCGGGCGCGAAAATCATGATCACGATAAAGGTAAGGCCGAGGACGATCGGCCAGCGCGCGGTGAAGGCGCTGACCGCGTTCTCAAGAATGATGATGGCGCCGGCGCCGACGAAGGCGCCAAGCAACGTGCCGATGCCGCCGGTGATAGCCATCAACAGACCCGCCACCGACTGTGTAAGCTGTACCGTCGAGGGGCTGACATAGTTATTGAACACGGCATAGATCGCGCCGGCGACGCCGGCGAAGAACCCCGACGCCAAGAACGCCAAGAACAGATGCAGCGGCACGTTGTAGCCCAGGCTGCGCATACGAGATTCGCTGTCCCGGATCCCACGCAGAGTGAGGCCGAAGGGCGAATGCACGAAGCGCCACATCAGAAGGGTGACCGGGGCGACCGCGGCGAGGGTCACATAATAGAAGGTGACGTGATCGGCGATGGCTTCAGGCCGTCCGAGGCCACGGATACCGTTCTCACCGCCTGTGACACCGGTCCAACGCAAACAAACGCCCCAGACGATCATGCCGAGCGCGAGGGTCAGCAGAAGGAAGTAGACGCCGGAGGTGCGAATCGCGAGTAACGCGAAGACCGCCGCGAGCGCCGTCGCGGCGAGGATGCCGAGCCCGATGCCGACGAAGATGCCGCCGCCGGCGATCGTCGTCCAATACAGAACGACATAGGCGGCGGTGCCGAAGACCGCGCCGTGGCAGAGCGGTGTGCGGCCCGCGAAGCCCGCGAGCACATCGATCGACATCGCGAGCACGCCGAAAATCAGGATCTGGGTAGCGATGGAGACCTGATAGCCGGGTAGGACCACGGGCAGAAGAAGCAGGACCGCGCCAACGACGAGAATGGAAAGCGAGGCGCGGGTCATCTAGGCGGTCTTCCCAAAAAGGCCGAGCGGCCGGAACGCGAGCAGCAACGCCATGGGCCCGAAGATGGCGAAGTAGGCGAGTTCGGGGAACATCACTTGGCCGAACGCATTGAGAAGCCCCACCAGAAGCGCACCAACCGCCGCGCCCGCGAGACTGCCGCGTCCGCCAATGATGACCACGGCGAGTGAGAACACGAGGATTTCGGAATCGGCTGACGGGTAAAGCGTCAGGAATGCGCCGCCCACGACGCCGCCAAGGCCGGCCAGCGCCGCGCCCAGCATGAAAGTGCCGAGAAACACGCGGCGGATATCAACCCCCATGGCCTCGACGGTTTCCGGATCATCCACGCCCGCGCGGATCAGCGCGCCGAGACGCGTGCGGTGAAGCAATACCCACAGCAGAACGAAAACCAGGATCCCAAGGCCAAGTACGAAAAGGCGGTACTTGGGATAGAACACGGGGCCTATCTCCATAGCCCCCATGAGCGCCTCGGGCATGACGACGGTGAGCGTGTCTCCGCCCCAGATGACGAGCGCAAGATCGTTCAACACGAAAGCGACGCCCAACGTGAGCAGGACTTGGCGCAGCTCGAACCCACGCACAAAGCGGAGCAGGCCCCGATCGAGCGCGGCGCCAAGCACGGCGGCGAAGGCCATCGCGGCGAGAATGCCGAGAAAAAAACTGCCGGTAGCCTGGGATGCGGAGTAACCGACGAGCCCACCGAAAAGATAGAGCGCGCCGTGGGCGAGATTGACGATACGCAGAAGCCCGAAGATCAACGTGAAGCCCGAGGCGACAATGAAGAGAAGCGCCGCGAAGGTCAGCCCGTTGAGCAACGAGAACAGGGTCATGCGCGCAGCGTATTCAAGCCTTGCACTTCATCCGTGCTCATGACGAAGCCGAAGGCCGTCTTGATACAGAGGAGCCCGGCGTCGTGAAGCGCGGGACCATCCATGGTCTCGACGCAGTCCTTCACCACGATCACCGCATAGTCGCGAACATTGGCGGCCGTGGTGGTGGCGAGCACACAGGAATTGGTGTTCACCCCGGTGATCAGCAGCGTGTTGATGCCGTGGGCGCGCAAGGTGAAATCGAGATCGGTGCCGATGAAACAGTCGTAGCGCTTCTTGGTATCCACCACGAGGTCGCGTGTTTCATCGTAAAGCTCGGGAATGATCTGAACGCCCGGCATGCCGGCGAGATTGTGCTTCAGCACGTTCTTGCGCGTGGCGTTTGGATCCTCCGCGCGCGTGCGCCAGAAGGGATTGGACGCGATTTCAGGCACATCGCGGTATTGGGTCAGCAGATGAACGACGGGAATGTTTACGCCGCGCGCCCAGTCAAACAGGCGTTTATTGGCGGCGATGACCTGACGCGCCACGTCGGGTGAGGTCGGCATGGTGGCCACAGACATGTCGAGGTGTCCGCGGTGAAGGTCAATCGCGACAATCGCCGCTTTCGGTTTATCAACGCCAAGATTCACGCCCTGCCCCCATCTCACCGCGGGACGAAAGCATGCCACATCCGACCCGGGTTGGGAGCGAAAAATTCCGGTTTATTAAGGGCCTAAACTATCTACGTGCCCAGCTTCATCGTGCTCGTCGTGCGCCTCGGCCCAGATTTCATGAGAATCGATGAGCAGCTTCAGGACGGCGCGGGATGCGGCGGATCGCGCGATAATCTCGCTGCGGCGGGCATCATTCGCCTGCTTTTGGATAAAGAGAACGTCCGCGAGATCGATCGCGCCGAGCTGGTGACCGCGGTCGGTGCGCTGGGCCGCGCTTGAAGCGCTGCGCGCGGACTCCGCTGCGCTCGTCCAAGAGGCAATGCGGGTGCGGACATCCGCGGCATCGGCATCGGCCGTGGCCTGGATTTCCCGCTTCACCACATCACGCTCAAACCCGGCCGCGCTCGCTTGCGCCGAGGCCTTCGACGCCGCGGCGCGGCGGTGGCTGAATCCGAGCGGGATTGAGAGCTGTACGCCCACGCCGTTCTCAAGGCCGCCTCTCTCGCGGAAGGTGCGTATTCCAACCGTCGGATCGGGGATGCGGTCCGCTTGGGTGCGGCGGGCAACGAGAGAGAGGCGCTCGGCCTCGTTCTCGGCGGCGCGGATTTCGTGACTACGCGCGATCACGAGATCACGCAGGCGATCGACGCCCGCGACAGGCATTTCCGGCGCCGGCAAGCGGGGAGGCTCGACGGTCAGGGGTATTTCCGGAAATGTCGCCGCGAGCGTCACGCGCGCCTTCTCAAGCATGGCGCGCGAATCAGCGACCTGGGATTCCACGAACGTTTGGGCAGCCACCGCTTGATCGAGATCGAGCGGGGCGGCGTCCTTCAAACCCGCGCGGCGGCGGACGGCCTCCGTCGCGGTCTTCTGCATCGCCAGCGCCTGCTGATCGCTTGTCAGCAAGTCGCCGGCTTCGAGCCAATCATGCCAGAGCTGCGACAGAAGCAGCGCGGCCTGATGACGCGTATCCTCACGTTCATTCTCAGCCACTTCGACGCCAAGCGCGCCGGCCTTGCGGTCGAGGCTGCCCTTCCAGGGTAAGCGGACCCCACGGGACAACATGACGTCGGTTTCCTTGAAACGCCCTTCACGCTCCACGTCACGGCGGACATAGGATCCGGACAGAATAAATTCGTAGGGGCCGGCGCGGAGCATGTCGCGGTCGGCCAGGGCCGCTTCGACACGCGCGCGCGCGGCGGCGACACCGGGGTAAGCGTTGAGCGCGGCGGTAACCTGCTCGTCAGCCGGAAAGCCCGCGGGCAACGACTGCGCCTGGGCGGAGGCCGCAAATAAAACGCCAATTGCAATCAGAAGCCTCACGCGATCCTCCCATGGGACAGCACCGGAACCGCCATCCACCGCACCGGATGGGCCCTGCGCGCCGCTGCGACGGCGCCGGTCAACGCCGCGATGCGATCGCGCGTGGTCAAGACCTCGACGGCGGCGCGCATGAGCATGCCGGTCACCTGCTCGCCGACCTTGGCGTCGCTAAAATCGCGGCCGTGCACGACTTCCTGCCGTACGTGAACGGGAAGACGGGTTTCGGCGCGCAAACACTGAGCGATAGCGTCGGCTTCCGACGCCGCACAATGAAAAGTGAGCACAATCTCATCCATGGGTCGGCACAATCTCATCTTCCGGGTTGCTGATCACATCCTCGGGCCCTTCACCGAAGCGCGCGAACAGGATGGGCAGAAGCACGAGGGTCAGGAGCGTCGACGTAATAAGCCCACCGATCACCACGATCGCCAAAGGACGCTGAATCTCGGACCCGGGGCCAGTGGCAAGCAGCAGCGGCACAAGGCCGAAGGCGGTGATGCAGGCGGTCATGAGCACCGGACGCAGACGCCGCTCGGCGCCAAGTTTCACCGTTTCCATCATGCCGCGGCCTTCAGCGCGCAACTGCAGGAAGTAGGCCACCATCACCAAGCCGTTGAGCACGGCGATGCCGAGCAGCGCGATGAACCCGACCGAGGCCGGCACCGAGAGATATTGGCCCGAGACCCACAGGGAAATGATGCCGCCGACCATCGCGAACGGAATGTTGACGAGAATAAGGGACGACGCGCGAAGCGAGCGAAGCGTTACGTAAAGCACGCAAAAGATCAGGCCGAGCGCCACGGGAATCACAAGCAGGAGACGGGCCGCGGCACGCTGCTGGTTTTCGAACTGACCGCCCCAGACCATGGAATAGCCTTGCGGCAACTTCACCTTCGCTGCCACGGCAGCCTTGGCGTCATCCACATAGCCGACGAGATCGCGGCCCGAGACAAAGGCCTGGACGAGAGCGTAACGCAGGCCGTTTTCGTGGTTCAGGCGCACCGGCCCCTCGACTTTCTGAATGCGCGCCATGTCGCTCAGCCGAGCGAGCGTGCCCTGGGGCGTCCGAAGCTGAACGTCGGAAAAAAGCTCGTGATTATCGCGGATTTCATCGCCGCCGCGCACCACGACCGGCACGCGCGCCTGGCCTTCGATGATGACGCCCGCGCCAACACCATCGACCTGCGCACGCAATGCGTCGACCAGCGTATCGAACGGCATGCCGTAGCGGCCGGCCGCCGCGCGGTCGAGGTCAAGCTGCAGGTAATCCAAAGTGTCGTTGGCGGCGGTCATGACCTCCGCCGCCCCCCGGACCTCAGACAAAACGGTTTGGATCTGACCGGCGAGATCGGAAAGAACGGCGTTGTCCGGACCAAATATCTTCACCGCCAAGTCGCCGCGTGCGCCGGTGAGCATTTCCGACACGCGCATCTCGATGGGTTGGGTGAAGGACGCTTCGATGCCCGGGATCGTCTCCATGACCCTGCGAAGCTCGTCGGTAATGAATTCCTTGTCGCCGCGCCATTCACTGGTCGGCTTCAGAACCATGAAAACATCGGTTTCATTGAAGCCCATCGGATCGAGCCCGAGTTCATCGGAGCCCATGCGCGAAACGATTTGTTCGACCTCGGGAACCGCCGCTTTGATGGCGCGCTGCACGGCGAGATCGGTATGCACCGACGCGTTGAGGTTCACGGACGGAAGTTTGATCGTCTGCATGACGATGCTGCCTTCATCCATAGACGGCATGAAGGTTTTACCCACCATCAGATAAGCCCCAATCGCAGCCACCAAGCCGATGCCCGAAACGGCATAGACGACGCGCGTATTGGCGAACGAGCGATCCAGGAGCTTCTTGTACGCGGGCGCAATCTTGCGCATCAGCCACGGCTCGCCGTGCCCGCCGGTCAACGCATATGACGAAAGCACAGGCACAAGGGTGAGAGCGATCACAAGGGAGCCGACCAGCGCGAAGACGATGGTCAAGGCGACGGGCGAGAACAATTTTCCTTCAAGCCCCTCCAGAGTGAGCAGCGGCAGGAACACCAGGGCAATGATCGCGATGCCGGCCGAGACTGGCACGATCACTTCCGTCACCGCCCGGAAAACCACGTTCAGGCGGGGATGCTCCCCTTTATGTTCGTGGGTCAGGCGGTCGACAACGTTCTCCACGACGACAACGGCGCCGTCGACGAGCATGCCGATGGCGATCGCAAGTCCTCCAAGGCTCATGAGGTTCGCGGAAAGACCAGCGCCACCCATGACGAGAAAAGTGATAAGCGCGGCCATGGGCAAAGTTGTCGCGACAATCGCCGCGGCACGCCAATCACCCAGAAAGAGGATCAGGAGAATGACGACAAGAACCGTGGCCTCGATCAGCGCGTGCTCAACGGTCGAGACAGCGCGTTCGATGAGATCGGACCGGTCATAGAACACCTTCAACGTGGTACCTGGCGGCAGGGTCGGCTCGAGATCCTTGATTCGCGCGCGCAGGCCATCCACGACTTGTCGCGCGTCGGTGCCGCGGAGCGATACGACCAGCCCCTCGACGACCTCGCCTTTGCCGTCCATCGTGACGGCGCCATATCGCGTCAGACTGTTCACGCCAACGCTCGCCACGTCCCCCAAACGAATTAGCGCGCCGTCGCGCGCCGCGAGCACCATGTTCTCAAGATCGGCGGCCGACTGTGCCGCGCCGACCGCGCGAACGATCAATGACTCCTCACCGTCATTGAGGCGGCCCGCGCCGTCATTGCGATTGCCGCGTTCGACGGCATCGCGAAGTTCGCCGTAGGTCAGCCCTGTATTCGCAAGAGCGGCGGGATCGGGTCTGATCTCGTAGGTTTTGACCAAGCCGCCAAGTGCGTTCAGGTCGGCAACACCAGGTACGGTGCGCAAGGCAGGCCGAATCGTCCAATCGAGAAGCGTTCGCTTTTCGGTCAGGCTGAGAGGCCCCTCGACGGAAAACATGAACATTTCCGAAAGCGGGGTGGAGGCCGGCGCGAGCCCGCCGTCGACAACGCTGGGCAGACTGCCCATTACACCAGCGAGGCGTTCACTCACCTGGGAGCGCGCCCAATAGATATCCGTACCGTCCGTAAAATCGATTGTAATGTCGGCGATGGCATACTTGGCCATCGAGCGCAGCACCGTTTGCCGCGGGATCCCGAGCATCTCCATTTCGATCGGCGCGATAACGCGCGTTTCAACTTCCTCTGGCGTCATACCCGGCGCCTTCAGAATGATCTTCACCTGAGTCTGTGCAATATCCGGGTAGGCGTCGACCGGAAGTCTTAGAAAAGACCAAAGTCCCAACCCAGCCACGATCACCGTGAGCAGGAGGACAAACAGTCGCGACGAGAGCGAGAGTTCGACAAGACGACGCAGCATGAGCCCCTACTTCGCGAGCGCGAGAGATTTCAGTTCACTGAGGCTCGTGACCGCGACGTTTTCGCCGGCTTTAAGCCCGGACAAAATCACGATCTGCGGGCCCGCCGCTGTACTGGCTTCGACTTCACGCACGAGCACACCGCCCTCCGCGCGAACAAACACAAATGTGCCGTCACCCAACTCGGTGACAGCCGCGCGCGGAATACTGACAGCCTCTGTTTTCGAATTTGCATAGACGGCCGCTGAAGCGGTGCGGCCCGCGACGAGTTCAGTCCCCTTGGCGACCGCGGCTTTCAACGCCGCAGAGCGCGTCGCTGGGTTCACTACCTTGCCGACCGACGTCACCTTGGCTTCGATCTTCCCATCCACAACAACGCGCATGCCCGGTTCAATCTTTCCGATCAAGCGCTCGGGCACTTGGGCTTGCACTTCGTAGCGGTCTGTCGCATCGACAACAAAAGCCGGCGCCATGCCGTCAACAGGCGCGCCGGTTTCAAGCCTCGCCGCAGCCACCACCCCATCCAGAGGCGCACTCAGCGTGTAAGTGCCCTTCACGCCGTCAGCGTTGACAGCGGCTAGCATACGGGATTTTTCGTCCACTTCGGCGCGCGCCTGCTGATGCGCGGCTTCGGCTTCTTCCGCGCGTGCGCCGGAAACAATGCCTTCCTCGTTCAGGGTCGCTTGACGCTTTGCATTGGCGCTGGCGGCGGAGAGTCGGGCGCGCGCGCCTACGAGTTCGGCCGACAACGAAAGAATTTCACGGCTCGCTATAATCGCGAGCGGTTGACCTTTTTTGACCGCATCGCCTTCCACGGCGAGCGTCTGCAACACTGTCCCGGGGAAAGTGGCGGCGACAGCGATCCGCGCATCGGGCGGCGGAGCAATAATCGCGGGCAGTGTCGCGACGAGGTAGGCGTCAGCCTTTTCCGCGGCAACGAATTTGAGGGCGAGCCCTTTGACCTGCGCCGCTGAAAGCGCAAGCAAATCGCTTTTTTCCGCCGCCTGCGGGGCACTGCTCCAAAGCGCAACGAGAATGGCCGATGTAATGAGTGATGTTGTTTTCATGATGAGCCCCTTCGGCGGCTTTATAGCCGGGAAATCCTGACAGCCTCCTGACAATTGTCAGGCCTTCTTCAGAAACAGATGCATATAATAGTGAGTATTAGTCGGTACGAACGGATACGCCGTGCGCATACTTGTCGTCGAAGATGAAACAGAGCTGGCGACGCGGCTGGTCGCCAAGCTTGGGCAGCACGAAATAAATTGCGAATGGGTCTCATCCGCAGAGGACGCGAAACTATTCGATACTAATGCCTTCAACGCGCTTGTGATCGACCTCGGACTTCCCGGCGCGAGCGGGCTCAATCTGATTCGCCATGTGCGCGCGCGCGGCGCGGCAACGCCGATTCTGGTGCTGACGGCGCGCAGCAGCTGGCAGGAAAAAGTCGAAGCCCTGAACGCAGGTGCGGACGATTATCTGGTGAAACCCGCGCAGGTCGAGGAGCTTGTGGCGCGCATGCGCGCGCTGGCGCGGCGCGCCGCCGGCCAAGTACAGCCGCAGCTCATGGCCGGCCCGCTCGCGCTCGATCCATCCCTGAAGCGCCTGACCGTGAACGGAGAGGAAGTGAGCCTGACAGCCAACGAGTTCCGGCTGCTGTCGCTGTTCATGTACAAGCCCAAGCAAACCTTCTCATTGGATGAGATCCTTGATTACCTTTATCCCTTAGATCAGGACCGCGACCGCAATTCCGTTGAAGTCCTTATCGGTCGTTTGCGGCGCAAGATCGGGCGCGAGCTTATCGTCAACGTGCGCGGCCTCGGCTATCGCCTACTGGATTGAACATGACGACTCTGTTGAACAGGAAAGCTGGCCTTCCCCAATTCAAAAGCCTGCGCGTGCGCTTCATGTTCGCCGCGCTTTTATGGGTGAGCATCGCAACCGCGGTTGCGGGGTTTGTGATCTCCTATCTCTACCGCTCGCACCTCACCGAGCAATTCCACAACGAGTTGGACATCCATCTGGTGGAGCTCATCCGTCTTTCGGAAACCGATGAGACGGGCAATCCGACATTGGACCGGCCGCTGTCCGATCCGCGCTTCCAGATGGAGAACAGCGGATTCTACTGGCAGATTGAACGCGCGGGATATCAAACTCTGAAGTCCTCGACATTGGGCGAACAGAGCCTCGACGGCAGTTTCGCGCGCGGCGTTCAGGAAAAAATGGACTGGGCGGACGGTCCTTTCGGGGAGGTCCTTATGTGCGGCATTTCAGCGCCGTCGCGGACCGGGGGACCCGTACTGAACTTCACCATCGCCGTGGAACGGCGGATCCTTGATGAAATCATCACCGCATTCAATCGGGACCTGTCCATCTCGCTGACCGTGTTCGCCGCCTTGATGCTGGTGGGCGCGACATTGCAAACCACTTACGGCCTGCGGCCTGCGCAGCGTATCGCCGACGACATCGAGCGCCTGCGCCGCGGCGATGTGCCCCGGCTTTCCTCGGACGCACCGGCGGAGTTCAGCGGCATCATCACGCGCCTCAACGCGTTGCTCGACAATCAAGCCGCATTGGTGCAACGCGCGCGCGTCGAGGCCGGCAACCTCGCCCACGGCCTGCGTACGCCGCTGGCCTTGATCAGCGATGAAGCCGAACAGCTCGCACGCAAGGGCGACGATCAGGCAGCCACATTCATTGAAGCCCAATGCCGCAAGATCAGCCGGCAGGTGAACTATCATATGATGCGGGCCCGCGCAGCCGGGACACGCACGACAAGCTTCGCCGCCGGCATCCACACCGTGGTGCAGAACATCATCGGCGCGATGCGGCGACTGCACGCCAGCCGCAATCTTTCTTTCATCGTCGATATCCCCGCCGGCCTGTCGGCGAACTGCGACGAAGGTGACCTTTCAGAAATCCTATCCAACTTGATCGACAACGCCTGCAAGTGGGCCCGCACCAATATCAGGATCGCCGCGTGGCAAGCCGACGGCGGAATTATCATCGAGGTCATAGATGACGGCCCGGGCATTGCAGACGACATGCGTGACAAGGTCTTCGACGTCGGCGCGCGGCTAGATGAGGGCAAAGCGGGGAGCGGACTGGGCCTTGCCATCGCGCGCGACCTTGCGCGGCTTTATGGCGGCGATCTCGAACTCGAGAAGGCCTTCAGCGGCGGACTGATGGCCCGCCTTCGGCTTCCGGATGTCAGCGCCGCATAAAGGCGTGTCCCGGAGAGCCAACATCCCCTAGACTTCTGTCCGTCATCGATTCGGGGGGACTCATGACGGAAGGCGCGCGGGCAACCTTGGACGCCACCACAGAGAGCGCCGTGCGCAAGGCGGCCTGGCGGCTGATCCCCCTGCTCTGCGTCGCCTATATCATCAGTTACATCGACCGCACGAATGTCGGCTTCGCGGCGCTGACGATGAACCCCGATCTGGGGCTTACCGCGAAGCAGTTCGGCTTCGCGGCCGGCATGTTCTCCATCGGCTACTGTCTGTTCGAACTGCCAAGCAATGTCGCGCTGCAAAGATTCGGTGCGCGGCGCTGGTTGGCGCGCATCATGGTGACCTGGGGCTTGGCCGCGGCGGCGACCGCCTTCGCGACGGGCCCGGTGAGCTACAGCGTCATCCGTTTCATCACCGGCGTGGCCGAGGCAGGCTTTTATCCCGGCGCGATCTTCTACATCGCCACCTGGTTCCCGGTGGCGGTGCGCGGGCGCATCCTGGCCTGGTTCGTTGTGGCCGTGCCGCTGTCGTCCGTCATCAGCGGCCCGGTCTCCACGGCGCTTTTGCAGATGGACGGCTTTCATGGACTCACCGGCTGGCAGTGGCTGTTCATTGTCGAGGGATTGCCGGCCTGTATGATGGGTGTGATCACACTTATGGCCCTCGCCGACCGGCCGGAAGACGCCAAGTGGTTGACCGACGACGAGAAGCGGGCCCTGCGCGCCACACTCGATGCCGAAGCGCACCCGGAACTCAAAAAAGATCTGTGGTCGGCTTTGAGCGACGGGCGGGTGCTGATCTTGTCCCTGGCCTACTTCTTTTTTGTCACGGGTTCGATCGGCGCGGGGATCTGGCTGCCGCAGATCCTGAAACCCTTCGGGCTTTCGAACCTGGAAGTCGGTTTCGTCTCGTCGATCCCCTACATCGCGGGATCCATCGCGCTGATCCTGTGGTCCTATGTGCTCGACCACTCGCGCGCCTATCTCAAAAACTACGTGATCGGTTGCATCGTCTCGGGGCTGGGCTTTCTGTTCTCGGTTCTGTTCGACAATTTATGGCTGGCGGTGGCTGGTGTGTCGGTTGGGCTGATCGGAATGAGTGGCGCGCGGCCGGCGATCTTCTGCATCCCGCCACGCTTCCTGTCGGGCGCGGCGGCGGCCGGTGGGATTGCCTTGATCAACTCCTTCGGAAATCTCGGCGGGTTCATGGGACCATACGCCATCGGATGGCTGCGGGAGACGACGGGGTCGTTTAACGCAGCCCTCTATTTCCTCGCCGGATCGATGATGCTGTCAGCGCTGCTGGCGTTGTCGGTGCGCCTGTTGAAGGTTAAGGCGTAGATTCTTCTTTTGGGCCTGTTCTGATCGGAAAACCGCTTACACTTTTCTGGATCAGGTCCTTACGCCTTCCTTTTTGAGGAAGCTGAAGTCGCAGCCTTCCTCCGCCTGAGTCATGAACTGATCGTGCAGCCAGGAGTGGCCGCGCACGGCGGGCGGCGGTGAGGGCGGGAGTTTGGCGCGGCGCGCAGCGAGAGTCTTCTCATCCACCAGCAGATCGAGCGCGCGCTTCGAGACACTGAGGCGAACACGATCGCCATTTTCGACAAGGGCGAGTGTACCACCCGAAGCTGAGTCCGGCGAAACGTGCAGGATCACGCTGCCGAAGGCGGTGCCGCTCATGCGCGCGTCGGAGATGCGCATGATATCCTTCACGCCCGCGGTGGCGAGTTTTTTGGGAATGGGCAGATAGCCGGCTTCCGGCATGCAAGCTTCGCTTTTAGGGCCGGCGTTCTTAAGCACAAGAATATCATCTGCCGTGACATCGAGATCGGGAGAGTCGATGCGCGCGGAAAGGTCCTCGAGTGATTCGAACACCACGCAGCGGCCTTCTTTCTCGAACAAGGCCGAGTCCGCGGCTGCACGTTTCAAGATGGCGCCGCTTGGCGCGAGATTACCGAACAGGGCGACAAGACCGCCGACGGCCTGAAGCGGTTCCTTCATCGTGCGGACGACGTTGCGGTCCACCCACGGATCCCAAGCGTCGATGCGCTCGCCAATCGTTTCGCCCGTGATTGTAACGCAGTCGAGATGCAACAAAGGCTTCAACTCGCGCATCACAGCCGGGATTCCGCCCGCGGCGGCGAGATCTTCCATGTACCCGGAGCCGCTGGGCTTGAGATCGACGAGCACCGGCGTTGTGTCCGAAAGCGCGTTCAGGCGATTCAAATCGATCTTGATGCCAAGACGGCCCGCGATGGCCGTAAGATGGATGATGGCGTTCGTCGATCCGCCGATGGCGAGAAGAACGCGCAGCGCGTTCTCGACGGACTTTTCGGTGATGATCTTGCTGGGGCGCTTGTCGCTGCCCATGAGCGAGACCGCAAGTTTGCCGCTGGCTTCGGCGATGCGCAGACGGTCGGCGTCGACGGCGGGCACCGCAGCCGCGCCGGCAGGCATCATACCCAAGGCTTCGGCGATGGACGCCATCGTGCTTGCCGTTCCCATCACGGCGCAGGTGCCGGTGGTGGACGCGAGACGGCCCTCCACTTGATCGATCTCCGCATCGCTTATTTTCCCCGCGCGGTATGTCGCCCAGAAGCGGCGGCAGTCGGTGCAGGCGCCGAGGCGCTCCGCCTTATAGCGTGTGGTCGACATGGGGCCCGTGACGACCTGGACGGTGGGAATATCCGCCGAGGCCGCACCCATGAGCTGGGCAGGTACCGTCTTGTCGCAGCCGCCGATCAGGACCACGGCATCCATGGGCTGCGCGCGGATCATCTCCTCGACGTCCATGGACATAAGGTTGCGGTACTTGAGGCTGGTGGGCGTGAGGAACGTCTCGCCCAGGGAAATGGTCGGAAAATCGATGGGCAACGCGCCGGCGGCGAGCACACCGCGCTTCACCGCTTCGATGAGCGCGGGCATATCGCGGTGGCAATTGTTATAGCCGCTAGCGGAATGACAGATGCCAACGATGGGCTTGTCGAGCATCTCGCGGCTGTAGCCCATGGAGCGGGCGAAGGACCGGCGCAGATAGATGCTGAACTTGGGGTCACCATAGTTGGTGAGCCCGCGCCTGAAGCCCAAACCTTGGGGGGCTTTCTTGTCCTGCTCGCTCATCGCGTTATCCTATATGCTATCAGACGAGGATCGTGCATTTACTATAAGCGCAGATCGAGTGGGGAGGACTATTTAGATGGCCAAGGTCGCGATTGTCACCGGGGCGGGTTCAGGGATCGGCCGTGAGGTGGCTTTGGCCTTCCTCAAGCACGGGTATTCGGTTGCCCTCGCCGGCCGGCGCATCCCGGAGATGGAAGAGACTGTGGACTTGGCCGGCGGCCAGAGCCAAGCACTGATCGTATCCACGGACGTGAGCCAGCCGGCTGCCGTCGACAATCTGTTCGCCCAGACCAAAAGCAAGTTTGGACGCCTCGACGTGCTGTTCAACAACGCAGGCATCGGCGCGCCGCGCGTGCCGTTTGACGAGATCACCTATGAAGCCTGGAAGCAGGTGGTGGACATCAATTTCACCGGCGTCTTCCTGTGCGCGCAAGCGGCCTGGAAAATGATGAAGGCACAGAACCCGCAAGGCGGGCGCATCATCAACAACGGTTCCGTCTCCTCGCAGAAGCCGCGCCCGCACGCCGCGCCCTATACAGCGACCAAACACGCGGTGACGGGTCTCACCAAACAGCTCGCGCTGGACGGCCGCGCGTTCAACATCGCCTGCGGTCAGATCGACATCGGCAATGCTGCCACGCCTATGACGGCGCGCATGGCCAAGGGCGTCCCGCAACCCAACGGCACCATCGCCGTGGAGCCGACGATGGACGTCGCCGATGTCGGCAAAGCGGTGCTGATGATGTCGGAACTGCCGCTGGATGCGAATATTCTGCGCATGACCATCATGTCGACGCAGATGCCGCTGGTCGGACGCGGCTAACAGGAGGCTTTCATGAAGCGCCGGACACTTCTCACTACGGCATTAGCCTCATTTGTCGCGCATCGGGCCCTGGGCGCCGATGTGCTGCCGCTGAAAGTGCTGTCGTCCATGGCCGCGCAGGGCGCGTTCAAGGAGATCGAGCCCATGATCCGCCGCGCGGGCGTGGCGATGAATATCGAATTCTCCGCGAGCGTTCCGATCTCCGAACGTCTGCAGAAGGGCGAGACCGCCGATCTCGTGGTGATCGGCAAAGCGGGCATCGACCGGCTGGTGAAAGAGGGGAAGGCGATCAAGGCCGTGGACCTGTTTGTGAGCGAAGAAGGCCTCGCCGTCGCCGACAATGCCCCGACACCCGTCATCCGCAACATCGAGGACTTCAAGAAACTCGTCGCGGGTACACCGTCCCTCGCCGTCACCGCGCGGGGCGTGAGCGGCCTGCGGTTGCAGAAGATGATGCGCGATCTAGGCCTCAATGAGGTTTTGGAAAAGCGCACGGTACTGGTGGACGAAGGTTTCACCGGTACACGTCTATTGAAGGGCGAAGTGGCGATGGCGGTCCAACAGCTTTCGGAACTGAAAGCTTCGGGGGCCAAAAACTTCGTACGCTTCCCGGATGAAATGCAGGTGCCCACAACCTTCAGCGTCGCGATCATGCGCAGTACAGTGCAGAACAAGGCTGCCGAAAACGCGGTGCGGATCATGTCGTCCGTCGAGGCCGCGCCTGCGTGGGAACGCTCGCTCGTAAAGCCACTGAGCAAGTAGGAGCCGTCATGCGCTTCATCTTTGGTCTTTGCGCTCTCTTTTCGCTTCCCGCGGCGGCGGCGGAAGCCCCGCTGAAAATCCTGACACCCGGCTATGGCCAATTGGCGATGCAAGAGCTGGAGCCGCTGATCGAAAAGACGATCGGTAAAGCGGTGGATATCGAGATCGTCGGCACGGGCGGAATTCCTGAGCGCATTCTGAAGGGCGACAAAATCGACTTGGTAGTGACGTACAGGGAGTCCCTTGCGGCGGCTAAGGATCGCATTCAAGCGCAAACGGATGTCGCCATTTCGAACGTGGCCATCGGTGTCGCCGACAACGCGCCGGCGCTCGTGCTCAAGTCGCCGGCGGATGTGAGCGCGTTCCTGAAGGCGACGCCGTCCTTCGCGCATACCGCGAGCCTCAGTGGCCAACACACCGCGTCTGTCATCGAGAAGCTGGGACTGACGTCCGAGATGAAGCCCAAGACGCAGATCATCAACGGGATTTTGGGAAACCTCATCAAAGAGGGCAAGATCGCTTCCGCCGCGCAGCAAGTGAGCGAGCTGAAGCTGGCCAACCTCAAGAACATCGCGGCCTTGCCCGAGCCGCTTCAAGTGGACCTCGTGCTGGCAGCTGCGACAGTGCAAGGCACTGCCCACGCGGAAGATGCGAAGAAGATCGTCGATATCTTGCTCTCCGCCGACGCGGCGAAAGCCTACGAGAACGCGGGGCTCAAGCCGCTGAAGAAGTAGCTACTTCTTGAAGCGCAGGAAGAAGCTGCTTTTGAAGCCCGAGATCTTCACTTCTTCGGGCGCCTGAAAACCCGCCTTCGTGACTTCGGCGATCACGGTCTTCTTGTCGGTGCGTACATGGCTCAGCATTGAGGGTGCGGTGACGCCCGGCACATGGTCGTAGTCCACGACGATGAACTGGCCGCCGTCCTTTAGGGCGCGGCGGATGTCGGCGAGGATAGCATCCGGATATTCGAAGTGGTGGTAAACGTCAGAAGTGAACACGACATCGACAGAGTTGGGTGGAAGACTGATCCCTTTATCGTTGCCGACGACGGTCGTGACATTGGTGATGCCGGCGTCTTTCATCGACTTTTCAATGAAAGCGAGCAGCGGTCTGGAAATGTCGACCGCGTATACCTTCCCGGACGCGCCGACGGCCTTTGAGAAAACCGGCTCGTAGATGCCAGTGCCCGCGCCGACGTCGGCGATGCTCATACCTGGTTTGAGCCCAACAGCGGCGGCGACTTCCATGCGGTTGGCGAAAGTCTCGCGGTTCTCGGACGTGAAGCCCTTGTTCTGCGCTTCGGCGTTGATCCCGGGGTTGAGATAGGTGTCGTTGATGCCGGGACGGACGCTTTGCGGCTCCGCGGCATATGCGCCGGTCACGGCAAGCAAAACCGCAACGGCGAAAAGTGACTTACGCATGCTCATCACCTGACTTTTCAGTTCATCCCTGAGGCGCCGCTATCCTATGCTAGCGGCCATCACGGGCCAACGGCGAAGGGGACGAAATGCGCAAGGTAATTGGAGTCGCAACGGTAACGGGGATGTTGATGGCCGGGCTGCCTGCGATGGGCGCCGATACGGCCGATGTTACACAGGCCCAGTTCGACACGTGGAAAACCGAGCTCTCCAATTGGGGCCGCTGGGGCAAGGACGATCAGAAAGGCACACTCAATCTGATCACGCCCGAGAAGCGCAAGCAGGCGGCCGCGCTGGTAAAGGACGGTGTGACCGTCTCTCTGGCCCGCAACCTCGACACCGAGAAGTCCGTCGATAACAGCTCGCCCTTCGAGCGCACCATGAACCCGATCCGCCCGGCGGCGTCGAGCGACCGGTTCACCATCAATTTCCACGGCAGCGCCCATACGCATATGGACGCCCTGGGTCATCACTTCATCGGCGGCAAGATGTATAACGGGTTCAATCGCGATGAATTCGTGACGGAAGCCAAGGGCGCCGAGCGCGGCGCCATCACCACGGCGCAAGACGGCGTGGTGACGCGCGGCATCCTCATCGACATTCCGCGCTTGAAGGGTGTCGATTATTTGGAGCCGGGCGTCCGCATCGGCGTGGCCGATATCGAAGCCTGGGAGAAAATGGCGGGCGTCAAGATCGGCGCGGGCGATGCGATCTTTGTGCGCACGGGGCGTTGGGCGCGACGCGCGAAAACGGGTCCGTGGAACGTGAACGAGATGATGCCGGGCCTCGCGCCGGAAGTGCTGCCGTGGCTCAAGGCGCGCGATATCGCGCTGATGGGTACGGAGTACGCCGTGGACGCAACACCGATCCCGAAGACCATCACCAATCCTGACGATTACTTGCCGGTTCACAATTTCGTACTGGTGATCCTCGGGATGCCGCTGATCGACAACACCAACCTCGACGCGCTTGCGGCCGCCGCAGCGCAGCGCAAGCGGTGGGAGTTCATGGTCACAATCGCGCCGCTGCGCATCGAGAACGGCACCGGCTCGCCGGTCAATCCGATCGCGACCTTCTAGCGCTGGGTGCGCCGGTGGGGATGCGCGCATCGCTGAGCGTTCTTCTGCTGGCGAGCGCGCTGAGCGCGCCGGTACACGGCGCCGAGACCTTCCGCATTGAAGAAGCGACCATTGAAGATATTCAAGGCGCGATTCAATCAGGCGCGACCACCTGCCAGGAGGTGGTGAGGGCATATATCGCGCGGGCGCGCGCTTATAACGGCATCTGTACAAATCTCGTCACACTGGATGGAAAGACCGTGCGAACCGGCGCCGGTGCTGTCCGCGCCGGGGCGCCGCTGAAATATCCAGCGCAAACGAAGGCCGCCGCGAGCATCCTGCCTAACCTGGACCAATACACAGGGCCGCCACTTGATCTCGGACGTATGGAGGCCACCGCCTCGGACCCAAGCGTGCAGCAGCAGTACGGCATGGTGGCGGGCCGTAAGGACGCAGGCGCGATCAACGCGCTGGAGACCTTGAACATCCGCGGCGAGCGCTCGGTAACGTGCAAGGCGACTTGCGACACGCGCCCAAATAAAGGCCCGAATCCGGCGCATTGCCCCACGCAGTGCGATGCCTTCCGTGGACATCCCGATGCGCTGGAACGCGCCGCCGAGCTCGATGCGCGGTATGGACGCACACCCGACCTCGCGAAGCTGCCGCTCTATTGCACAGTGATGACCGTGAAGGACTGGTACGACGTCAAGGACATGCGCTCGACCGGCGGCAACGATGTCGCCTATGCCATGGACGCCGCGCCGCGCGATTCCACCGCCGTGCGCCAGGTGCGAGAAAAGGGCGCGATCATTTTCGGGGTGAGTATCGCCGCTGAAGTTACCCATCTCGCGAGCGGGCCCGAGACTCCGCGCCGGAATTTTGTCGGCGGCGGCGGAAGCATCCGGAGTTCCTGGGCGGGACACGTGTGCAACCCCTATGATACCGAGCGCTCGGCCGGACCCTCGAGCGGCGGCGCGGGGGCCTCGGTCGCCGCGAACCTCGCCACCTGCTCGATCTGCGAGACCACCAGCGGTTCGTGCCGCGAGCCGGCCGGACAGAACGCGGCGGTGAGTTTCGTGACCACCAAGGGTCTAACATCCGAAGACGGGACCGCGACCGCACAGCACATCAACCACCGCTCGGGCGCCATTTGCCGCACGCTGGGGGATGCGGCCCGCGTGGTGGACGCGATGAGGGACGAAAATTTTTACGATCCCCGGGATATGTTCACCGCGCTTCCCGCCGCGTTACGGCCGGCAGCGCCCTACGCGAGCTTCGCACACACAAATGGCGCGAAAACCCTCGCCGGTATGCGTATCGGGATTGTACGCGAACATATGGTCAAACACGCCGCCAACGACGGCGCGATCACGGACCTCATCGACGCCGAAGTGAAGAATGTGCTGCGCGACAAGTTGGGCGCGGAGATCGTGGAATCCCTCGATCCCAAATGGCCGGACGACGCCGGCGTGCCCAACATGACCACCACGTTTCAGGATGCGCTGGCGGAAATCCTACCGGTCAACGCCCCGGAATACTTCCACCAAATGGAAGGCGATACACCGGAGTTCGCGGTGCCGGGTTACGACGTGCGCACGCGCGACTATCTCGTCGCGCTGTCGCTGCACCGCGCGCCCCTGTCACCGAAGCTTAACCTGCGCCGTCTGACGGCGGGCCTCGACAACACCGAGCGCGACGCCTTCATGATGGCGCGCTATCTGGCCGAGCGCGGCGACACAAAAATCAAAACATGGGCGGACTATGCCGCGCATTCCAAATGGCGGGCGGAGGATATCGCCGCCGGATCGCGCAACGCCGCGGCGCGCAACGTGCAAGACCTGCGCGCGACGCAAGGCATCGACCGGATGAAAATGCAGACCGTGATCCGCATGGTGGTCGGCAAAGTGATGCGGGAGAATAAGCTCGATGTCCTGGTGCATCCCAACATGGGCGTACCCCAATGGAAAATCGGCACCGACCGAGAACCGGTGATCGACGGACGCGCCGCGGCGGGGCCTTGGCTCACGGATACCATGGGCGCCCCGGAGATCGCCGTGCCAGCGGGTTACAATCAAATCGTCTATGACGCGCGTTATGTATTGAGCGCGGATAAAAAGAGCTACGCGCTGGTTACGGGTAGCGAAAAAACCCTGCTCAATCACCCGATGCCGGTGAGTTTGCTGTTCTGGGCCGGACCCGGCGAAGAGGCAGCGGTCTTGAAAGCGGCAGGCGCCTATGAAGCCGCCACCCGTCACCGCGTCCCGCCGCCGCAGTTTGGTGCGGTGAAATAACGGCAAACCGTGAATAACGGACCTTTCACAATCTCTTTCTTTGAGACCGGGGCGAGTTGGGGTATCACCCTCGCCCCTTAGCGCGTTGTGATCTCGATGACGTCTTCAGCCTCTCCTCGTCCGCCCACTCGTCCGTTGATCGGACCAGAGCTCGGTTTCCGGGAGTTCGTGGCGTTGATCGCCGCGCTGATGGGCGCCAACGCACTTGCCATCGACATCATGCTGCCGGCCCTGCCGGCCATCGGCGACGCGGTCGGCATCCCCACCGAGAATGACAGGCAGTGGATCATCACGGCTTTCATGTTGAGTTTCGGCGTGGGGCAAATTCTGTATGGGCCCCTCTCCGATCGTTTTGGACGCAAACCGATCCTGTTGATCGGCCTTGTGATCTATACGCTGTTCGGCATCCTCGCGACCTTCGCCTATTCGTTCGAGACCCTGATCATCGCGCGCATGGGTCAGGGATTGGGAGCGGGCGCGACGCGCGTGCTGGCGGTATCGATCGTGCGCGACCGATTCGCCGGACGTCAGATGGCGCGCGTGATGTCGCTGGTGTTCATCGTGTTCCTGGCGATCCCGGTGATCGCGCCCTCCGTCGGAACAGCGATCCTGCTCATCGCTCCATGGCGCTGGATCTTCGGCCTGCTCGCAATCTTCGGCGGGATATTGTTCACCTGGTCGGTGCTGCGCCTGCCGGAGACGCTGCATCCTGAAGATACTCGTCCCTTCTCGATGAAAGCGATCGTCAACGCCTTCCGCTTGACGCTGACCACACGCCAGTCGGTGGGCTATATGACGGCGATGAGCTTCGCCTTCGGCGGACTGCTCGGTTTCATCAATTCGGCGCAGCAAGTGTTCGCGGGGCCGTTGAACGCCGCGAAGCTGTTCCCTGTGATCTTCGCCGGCACAGCCATCTCGCTCGCCATCGCTTCGCTGCTCAATTCGCGCATCGTCGAACGCTTGGGGATGCGCGTGGTCTCGCATACCGCGATCCTGGGGTATGTATTCTTCACCGGCGCCCACGCCGCGGTCTCATGGCTCGGTTACGAGACTTTGTTGACGTTCGCCGTGCTGCAAGGCGGAATGATGTTCTGCTTCGGCCTGATGGGATCGAACTTCGGGGCGCTGGCGATGGAACCCATGGGCCATATCGCGGGCACCGCGTCCTCGGTGCAGGGCTTCTGCTCGACGATTGGCGCCGCTGTCGTTGGGTTCATCATCGGACAGCAATTCGACGGCACGACTATTCCGCTGACTCTCGGTTATCTCGCCAGCGGCATCGCGGTGCTGTCGGTGGTCCTGATCACCGAGAAAGGCCGCATCCTGCGGCCATCGTACTAGACTCTTTTTGTCGGCCGCGCTGGGGCGCAAAAACCGGCCACCACTTTTTGCTGAGCGCGGCCTAGTAATCCTTCCGCCAAAAGACGCCGATGTCGGCGCCCGTGACGTCGCTGGTCGTGGACTTAAGCGAAAATGAGCGCGAGATGCGCCATTCCACCACGATCTCGCGTTCCTGCTCGGTCAGGCTCTGGCCGACGCTGACGTAGAGATTGCGGCCGATCTGGCGGCCCACCATGACGGAATTGCCTTCGGCGCCGGAACTGACATCAATGCCCAACGTGCGGCGCAAGACACCGTTGATGCCACCGTTGGAGATGCCCGCGAGGTCCGACGCGGCGCTGGCGAGCTGGATGGATTCGATAGGACCGAGCTCACCCGTGCCTTTGCGGAACAGGAGACGTGCGAGGATTTCGTCGCGCGGCAAAGCTGGACGCGATGAGAGCTGCACCTCAGGCGCGCGGGCGCGGCCGGTGATGTTCACCGTCGCCGTGATATCAGACGCTTCGCGCACGGCGACGATATTGAGCTGAGGGTCGATCGTCCCGCCGCCCGTGAAGGTCACGGTTCCGCTATCCAGCGTGAACGATTGACCCAAGAAGGAGAAAGAGCCGCGATCGAGAGTAAGGGTCCCGCGCACATCGGGGACCGCAAGCGATCCGGTCACATTCATTTGGCCGCGCCAAAGTGAATCAAGCCCCTGGCCTTCGATGCGCATCGGATCGGACGTCGTAACAGCAATATCGACCGCGATGCCCGCGAGCATGCCGTCGTTGCGTACAGGCTCGAACCCCGGAAGCGCGCGCAAAAGCGGAATCTCGGGCATATAGCTGCCCCCGAGTCGCACGAGCGAATTCACCATGGCGACATTGCCTTTGAACACACCGGCGGCGAAGGGGCCGGTGTAGGTGATCTTGCCGGTCGCGGCGGCGATCACATCGTCGCGGTGAAGGACATCGAGGCGCGACATGTCGGCCGTGATGTCCGCGGTCAGGCTCTCGTCGTTGGCGACGCGCCCCGACAGCGTCACCGTGCCGTCGTTCATGTCCTGCGCATTCATCGATAGCGTGAAGCCACCTTTCCCGTCCCCGCCGATGGCCGCATCGATATTGCGTAGCGCGGTGCCGCCGACAAGGTTCTCATAGGTGCCATTGGTGACGTTGAACGTACCGGCAAGGACAGGCGCGTCGAGCGTGCCGGACAAGGCCGCGTCAATCACCACATCCCCGGCGAGAACGTTCACGTCGGCTGGAATGAGACGCCACAGCGGCGTGAGATTGCCCGTCCATTTCAAAGCCGCGCTCACGGGCTCGGTCGTGATTAACGCAAAGCGCGCCGCCGAGAGGTTGATGCGCGCGGGCACATCCGCGACCAAGAGCGCAGGTTCTTTCGAGAGACCGCCCGCCGTCGCATTCACTTTGACCCGTCCATTATTGAGCGCGATGACCGCGGACAGAGCAATGGGCGGCAGGTCTTTCGTTCCCGGCAGCGTGCCCGTGAGGTTGGCCGCGCCGTTCACGGCGTTCATCGGCCCGGACAGCGTCACATCTCCGCTCACGATTATGGACGTGGTTTGACCCGGAATGGCGGTGAAGGCCGGCAGCGCGACTTTCTGTGCGTGGAGATTTCCCTCGAAAGTGTCCTTGAGTTTGTTCCAGGTGAAGCCGGCTTGCAGCTCGCCGCCTTTCACCGCGACGCGCGTCGGCGCGAGAGTCATCGCGTCGGCGCTCGAGATGAGCTGCGTGGGCGCCAGCAGTGCGACTTCGAGATCGCCGTCTTGACCAGCGAGGCGCTGAAACGTGATCGTCGTAGAGGCGCCGAAGGCGATATCCGTGGCCGAGGTCAGCGCAAACGGCGTATCGCCGGCGCCCTTAGCCTCGGCGACGACCTTCAGCGCTTTCAAATCACCGTCAGCGCGGGTGTTGAACGCGGCCAGCGGGCGGTCGAACAGGCGTGCGCCGGTGGCCTGGGCGCGCGTGGAAAGGCGCACGGCGCCGAACAGGTCGTCAAAACGCCCGGTGAAGGTGAGCGTCTCGGCGACAAGTGCCGCATTCTCCACCGCGCGGCCCGTCAGTGTGACCTCGAGCCGCTGACCGTTCACGGCGCTGAAAGCCGCAGCAACATCAGCACGACCGGCGGACGCGGCGCCAAAAGCGGTCGTGAGCGGCACGAGATCGCTGACGGGACCATTGAGGCCGCCGGTCAGCAGCCCGGTTTCCGTCGCGACCTGCAGCCCGCCTGAGAGATCCGTCGTGGGGCTTTTCCATGTGATCGCGGCAATATCGATGACCCCCGCCTTGACCTGCGACACCTTACCCGAAAATGTGAGTGGGCCGTCGATCCACTGTCCGCTGCCGTCGATCCCCGCTGTGAAGCCTGCCGACGTGCGGTCGAGCGCGACCGCGATGATGGCGTCCCGCACGGGCGCGCGCGACAAAAGCACCACGGGAGCGGTTGCCGAAATATCCGCATGGATACCTGCGAGCGGTCCCGTGAGCGTGACATCGGCTTGCGTGGGTTCTGGTAGGACGGCGCTCGCGGGGGGAAGCGTGACCGTGAGGGTAGAGTTCGCATGATCAAACCGCGGCGCGCGCGACCAAGCGCTTGCACCGCGGATCACAGCTTCACGAGACCGCGCCGATATGTTCGTGAAACGCGCCTGATCCGCGCCCACGAAGACGTCCGCTTCAAAGTTCAGGTTGCCCTGCAGAAGAGGACGGATACTGGCCGCCGGCGGAAGCCCCGTCATCGTGAGGGAAAGATGCCCCGCCCCTCCACCGTCCTCGAGGTGATCAAGGCGTAGATCGACCTCTGTCCGCGACACGGGATCGTTCAAACCCAGGAAACGCGCGCCCCCCTTCAACGAGAGGCGCACCGTTGCCGGAGTCAGCTTCGGCACGAGACCAAGGCCGCTCACTTCCGCGCGCGCATCTCCAGTCTTCAACGTCGCCGCGTCAAGGACAAGCGTCCCGTCGGGTGAACGGGAGAGCGCGAATGACCATTCACCGGCTTCACCAACTAAGGGGCGCCCCTCCGGCAAAGCAGCCGGAACGCCGTTCGCGGTGCCCGCGCCGGTAACGGCAACAACGCCGCGCGGCGCATCCGTTTTGGGGCGCGCGCTGATCTGGCCTTCGAGCGACGCGAGTTTGCGGGCATTCAGGGCGAGGTCCTGCGCACGGAAATCGATCTGGCCTTCGGGAGATTGAAGCGTGCCGGCGAGCGCAAGGTCGGCGGTGACAGCGCCGACCTGACCCGCGGGCCCAGAAAAACACACCGTTTCGCTGCGACAGTTCAGCTTCAATGCACCGGAGAGCGCGTTCGTACGATTGTTGATGGTGACCGCGCCGGTCGCCGTGACGGTTTCAGCGGCCGCATTCAGTTGCGCGACGACGGCGTTGCGGCCAGCGGCGAACTTGAGTTCAACGGAGCCCCGCTCGCGCCGCAAACGCCCGTCCAGCGACAGCGTGTGCAGCTTGCTTGCCGGATCATCCTGAAGACTGGCGCTCAGGGTCGCGTCGATCGCGCGGCCCATGACCGGCGGATCGAGCAACAGGACCTCGACGCGCGCATCCCTCACGGTGATACGCGCCAGCGCTCGGATGATCCCGTCCACCGTGGGCGGCGGTGACGCCAGCCGATCGGGCGGCGCGCTCACCGGCTGACGATGCATGTGCGCCGTGCCGGCCACGGCGCTGTCGACTTCAATGTTTCCGGTCAGGAGCGCGCCCGGACGCAAGCGCAGTTCAAGGCGATCGAGCGTAAGCCAAATCCCTTCGCGGTCGCTTACGGTGATCCCGGACCAGACAATATGCGAGGGCCACGCGCCGCCAACGTCTTTCACCGTGATCGTCTGATCGCTGCCGCCGAGCGCGCGCGTGATGCGGTCGGTCAGGAAACGCTGGCTGCCGGGCGCCGAAACAAAAAGTGTAACGCCCGCACCCAGCAGAGCCACGGCGATCAGAACAGCGGCAATGAGCTTCATGCGCATTAGAACGCCTGCCCGAAGCTGATGTAAAACTGCCACGACTTATCGACGCCGCCGCGGCGATTGAGCGGAATGGCGACGTCGACGCGCAAGGGACCGGCGCCGGTGTAGTAGCGCGCGCCGATGCCAGCCCCGATACGGATGTCACCGTCCCCGCCGGGCAGTCCACCGCGCGAGACCATTCCCGCGTCGACAAACGGCACGACCCCGATGGTGTCGGTGATACGGATGCGAGCCTCGGCGCTGGTCTCGATCAGGCCACGCCCACCCATGGGCGCGTTGTCGGCATCGAGCGGTCCGACGAGCTGATAGCCGAAACCGCGGATGGACCCGCCGCCGCCCGCATAGAAGCGCTTGTTGGCGGGGATATTGTCCGTGTGCTCACCGAGCAGGCTGCCGACCTTGAGGCGGCCCGCGAGTACGACGCGATCGCCGCGCAGCGGTGGCCAATAACCGTCCAATTCGGTTTCGAGGTGCGCGAACGTGACCGTGCCCGCGTAACGGCCCACATAAGGCGTGAGATTGGCCCGCAACCGCCAGCCGCGTGTCATCTCGACGACGAGCCGCTCGTCCACAGCCCGCGAAACACCCATGGGAAGTCCCATGAGATAGGAATTGCGATCAATGCCGTCCTCCGTGAGGGCGGCAAACTCGAATGTCGTACCGCCGGCGATGCGCCAGAGATCGCTCAGCTCGCGTTCAATGGAGCCGCGCAATGCGCCGCTGTACTCCTTGAATGCATCGGTAGCCTCGTGGTGTCCCGTGGCGCCAAGCTTCAAGGTGTTGCGGCGGGAGAGGAAGCCGGGTTTGGCGAGCGAGAGCTCGGCGGTCTGATCAAGTTTATTGCCGTCAAGATTGGCTTCGAATTTTTCGCCGTTACCGAAAAGATTGCGATGTCGCCAATAGGCGGACGCTCCGAGGCCTTTATCACGCGCGTACGTGACACCGGTTCCCACGGACCGGTGTGGCCCCTCGGCAACGACGACATTCACGTCCAGAGGCGATCCGTTCTCCGGCACGCTCGTCGCGGCGGGCTCGACGCGCACCGAGGTGAAGAGCGATGCGAGGATAAGATCGTCGCGAAACGCATCGAGCGCCTTCAAGCTGAAGATATCGCCAGCCGGCCACGGCACGAGACGCTGCAGATGGGACTCGTTCACATCCTTGAGGCCGGAGAAATGCGTCGCGCCGAAAAACGCCTGATGCCCGAGGTCGACGGGAAGATTGACCGCGACCGTATGCGTCGTGTGATCCACGTCGAGCTGACGGTCACCGCGCCGGGCGAAGGGAAACCCTTTCGCCCGGAGGAGATCGAGGGCCGTATCCTCGGCGAGAATCACGTCGGCGGCGCGGGCGGGCCGCCCGACGATATCCGTCAGGGGCCTCTCGTAGTCTTCGGGTTTGATGAGCGCGACTGTGTCCGGTTCCTCCCGCGCGAAGTCGAAGACCACCGATGTCACGGCGTAGCGGGGGCCGGGATCGACCGTGACTGTTACAGCCACGCGTCCCTTCTCGCCGTCCTTGGTCGATGTAATCACCGTCGCGGAATAATAGCCCTCGGACTCGAGCGCGGCGCGGAAGCGTTGCTCGTCGCGCACGATACGCTGACCGAGCGCCGCGAGGGTCATGGGCGGGCTGTTACGAAGCCGCAGGAGCTGCGAGGATTCTTTCAGCAGCGATTCGACGCCGCCGCCCGGCGCACCTTCGATGTCAACGGTATAAGCGATGGGGCCGTCGGCCGGTGTGATCTCGGCCGGTGGAGCTTCGGCCGCGAGAACAGGCTCCGTCAGCATCGTCGTCAGAAAGAGGACCGCCCAAAGCGATCGTGATGTCTTCTTCGTCAGGATCATCAGCGAAAAGGTAAAAGCCCTGGTGGGGCCGGATTAGATACTCGGGATTTTTGTGACAGAACGTTTGAGAGCCAGCAATGGCTCGGTGAACCGCTGATTTTTTTTACACCTGTTACTTGTGCGCCTAACCCCGTAGCTTCGGGGCCCTTCAGGAGCGGTTGCCCATGTCTCAGCATGTCTCATAGCGAAGCCCTTTGGTACACGGCCCCCGGCCAAGTTGAGCGCCGGACCGTTGCGCTGCCAATCTCAGGCGATGTCACCCTCGAGGCGCTCTACTCCGGGGTGAGCCGCGGAACCGAGACCCTGGTGTTGCATGACCGCGTGCCGGACAGCGAGCATTTACGTATGCGCTGTCCCCTGCAGGAGGGCGATTTCCCCTTCCCCGTCAAATACGGCTACGCGCTGGTGGGGCGGATCGTGGATGGCCCAGCGGACCTTAAGGGCGAGAATGCATTCGTGCTTCATCCCCATCAGCGGACCGCGCGCGTTCCGCTCTCCTTCGTGAGGCCCTTGCCGAAGGGTCTGCCGCCGAAACGCGCCTGCTTGGCCGCCAATATGGAAACCGCGCTCAATGTGACGTGGGATGCCCAACTCGCGCCCGGGCAGAAGGTGTTGATCATCGGCGGCGGGGTATTGGGCCTGTTGACCGCAGCGGTCGCGGCCGCCGTCCCGAACACCCAGGTCACCGTCGTCGACGTTCTGGCGACCCGCGCGGCCGCCGCACAAAGAATGGGCGCAGACTTCGCGCTGCCGGCCGCCGCGCCGACGGACCAGGATGTGGTCATCCATACGAGCGCAACCGAGGCCGGCTTGCTCCGCGCGCTGGAATGCGCGGCCTTCGAAGCGAAGGTGGTAGAGGCCAGCTGGTACGGTGACCGCAAAGTGACATTACCCCTGGGCGCCGCCTTTCACGCGCAACGCTTGCAGATCATTTCCTCGCAAGTCGGCAGCGTGGCGCCGAGCCATCGCGGAAGCGTCTCCCACGGCGAGCGGGTGGCGCGCGCGCTCGCGCTTCTCCAGGACGAAAAATTCGACACCCTTATCACGGGCGAGATCGCATTCGACGACGCACCAAAGCGATTGCCCGCCGTGCTGAGCGGTGATAGCTCAGACCTCATGACCGTGCTGCGTTACTAAAGGAACACCCATGTACTCCGTTGAAGTCCGCGACCATGTGATGATCGCCCATAGCATTCCTGGTGAAGTGTTTGGGCCGGCGCAAAAGCTCCATGGCGCGACCTATGTGATCGACGTCTGCTTCATGCGCGAAGAGCTGGACGAATATGACATCGTCGTGGACATCGGCCTCGCGACGGATACGGTGAAGCAGATTCTGTCGTCGATCAATTATCGCAACCTTGACGAACATCCGGACTTCAAAGGCCGCCGGTCGACAACCGAAGCCGTGGCGCGCTGGGTGTTCCTGCGCGTACAGGAAGCCATCAACGCGGGACGCCTGGGTCCCTCGGCATCCGGACTGAAGCGTCTGAAGATCATGCTTCACGAATCCCACGCGGCGCGCGCGGGCTTCGAAGCCGACCTCGCCCATGCCTGAGGTCTGGTTCGCCATACCCGGCGACCCAGAAACCCTCACGGGTGGTTATGTCTACGCCCGCAGGCTCAAGGACGCATTGCCGGCGGCCGGTTGGACCGTACGGCTGCTGTCATGGCCAGCCTCCTTCCCATATCCCGCGCCGGAAGATCTACAGGCTGTCCGCGCGAGCCTAACCGCGCTCCCTCCTAGCGCAACGGTGTTGATCGATGGACTTGCGTATGGCGCCGTGCCCCGTTCGATCCTGGACGGATTGAACCTTCACATCGTCGCGTTGGTGCATCATCCGCTCGCCCGCGAGAGCGGAATTGCGCCGGCCGATGCGGCCCATTTTGAAAAAACGGAACGCGCCGCGTTGACTCTTGCTGAGCGCGTGGTCGTGACAAGTCCGGCCACCGCGCAAACACTGGCGCAGGACTTTGGCGTTCCGCCAAGCAAGCTTCATGTCGCGCTTCCGGGAACCGCGCGCGCGCCGCGCGCAACCGGCGCCGGCGACGTGCCGCTTATCCTAACGGTTGGCACCCTTACACCGCGCAAAGGCCACGACGTGCTGATCGCCGCCCTCGCGGAAGTTGCCGATCTTCCATGGAAAAGTCAGATCGTCGGCAGCAAGGAGCGCGATCTCGCCACCACGGCGCTCCTGCGCAAGCTCATCGAACATCACAATCTCGGCCGGCGCATTACCTTGGCGGGAGAAATGAGCGGAGACGCGTTGCAAGATACATATGGCCGCGCCGATATATTCGCCCTGGCTTCACGGTATGAAGGCTACGGCATGGTGTTCGCGGAAGCTTTGGCGCACGGCCTGCCCATCGCGGCCTGCGCCGCCGGCGCGGTGAGCGAAACCGTTCCCAACGACGCCGGACTGCTGACGCCGCCGGACGACATCCGCGCATTTGCGGGAACGCTGCGGCGCATGCTGACGGACCGCGCGTTGCGTTCACGCATGGCCGACGCCGCCTGGCGGCACGGACAAACGTTGCCGCAATGGAGCGACACCGCCGCCGCCGTCGCCCGCGCCCTCAGTGCGACGGTGGAGGCCGCGGCATGAGCGGATTCTCGCCGGAGTGGCTTGCGTTGCGCGAGCCTGCCGATCTTGCGGCGCGCAACCGCCAGGTCCTCACCGCATGCGGCCGGGCGTTCGCGGATAAAGACAGCATCAATGTCTGCGACATCGGGGCCGGAACGGGCGCGTCCGTGCGCGCGCTGGTGGACTTATTGCCGCGACGTCAGTTCTGGACCCTGGTCGATAGCGACGAAAACAATCTGTCCGCCGCGTTCCAGCAGCTCGCGCGCTGGGGAAGCGACGTCAAGGGTTACGACGGCGGCCTCACGCTGCGTAAGGGCGAACGTCAGCTTTACATCCGCAGCCACGCCTGCGATCTCGCCGCGACTCCCGCCTGTTGGCCAAAGGGCACGGATCTCGTGACCGCCTCGGCGCTGTTCGACCTGACCTCGGCGCGATGGTTGGACACCTTCGTCGCTCTGCTTGCCGCGCAGAAGGTCGCGCTCCTGAGCATGTTGACATTCGATGGCCTGATCACGGCCGAGCCCGAGCATCCGCTTGATCGCGCGGTCGCGGACGCGTTTCGCGGTCACCAGCAGCGCGACAAGGGTTTTGGGCCCGCCGCGGGCGCACGCGCAGCAGAGGTGCTGGAAGTGACGCTGGAGAATGCGGGCTACGAGATCGAGGTGGGGGACAGCGCCTGGGCCATCGAGCGCAATGCGTCAGCGCTTCTATACGCGACGCTGGCGGGGATTGCTTCGGCGGTGCAGGAGATGCAGACCGTACCGCCCGCGGATATCGAACAATGGCTTCGATCGAGCGTGATCAATACCCGGCTTCTTACGATCGGCCACCGCGACGTGTTCGCGAAACTAGGCGGCAAATAATCAAGGCAACATCCGCTTCAAGGTTTCATCCTTGAGCATGAAGTGATGATAGAGCGCGGCGACGGCGTGGCCGACGATCATCGCACACAACACAAAGGCGAGCCGCCAATGGATGCCGAGCAGGAGTTCGGAGAGTTCACGGTCCGGCGTCACAAGCGCGGGCAGCGTGAACAGGCCGAAGACCATGATCGTCGCGGGGAAAGCCGATGTACCTGCCCATCCCAGCAGCGGCATCGCGAACAGCATGAGGTATAACAAGCGGTGCATGTAGAGCGCGGCCTTCTCCTGCCAGGCCGGCATGCCCGCTACCGTTGGCGGTGGCGGCGCATAGAGACGCCACAATAGCCGCAAACCGGTCAGGAGCAGGATCAATGCACCGAATGAACGGTGTAAATCGTAAAGCTTATTTTGACCCGGACCCGGGCTAGCGCCGACCATCGCGAAGCCAAGCACGATGGCCGTGATGACGCAGAGCGCCGTGAGCCAGTGAAAGAGCTTTGCAACGCCGCTATAGCTTTTTGTCCCAATCTCCATCGGCCCTATTCCTCGAAAGCACAATCAAAGAGCGTGTCTCCGCCCGCCATGGGATAGGTGATCACGGTGGGACGCAAAGCATCCTTCAGATCGGCGATGGCCCCGAAGCTGAGACCCACCGGCCCCGCGCCGATTACCATCGACGACACCATCACGTGCAACCGATCGAGCGCCTTGGCTTCGAGAAAGCGCGAGACTGTCTCTCCACCGCCTTCGATCAAAATGCGTTTGAGTCCGAGGCCGTGGAGAGCGCCGACAATAGCGGATGGCGCCAGACCGCCGGGGCCGGATTTCAACCGCACGTGTTCAATACCGGCAAGGGACGGGCCATCGCCGATGACAATGCGGCGCACGCCATCTTGTTGCAGCAGGCGCAGATAGCCGGGAAGACGCCCTTTCGGGTCGATCACGACCCGCGCCGGCTGCGGGCCTTCCACATGACGCACGCTGAGCTGCGGATCGTCGGCGATCGCGGTCCCGACCCCAATCACCACCGCATCCACAAGGGCGCGCAAGCGATGAAGATGCAGGATGGCGGCCGGGCCGTTGATGTAGTGGGAATGGCCTGTCTGGGTTGCAATGCGGCCGTCCAAAGATTGCCCCATTTGTCCGATAACAAATGGCTTATCGGGAGCGTTACATTGAACAAGCGGGCCATAGATCCGCCAAAGCAGATCATCCGCCGGTTCCACGGCGACGCTATGGGCTGGACTATGGCCGCGGGCGGCATTGACGAGGACCGGCCATTGCGGAGCGTCCCTTTCCCAGTCCACAATACGTTCCGAATTCATGATTTCTTCTTTTGCGTGAGGCGAGAGTGCCGAACGAAGACGTAAAGATTGGTACCGTAGACGGCGATTTGGCAAGGTGGTTCGGCGACGCCGGCCGCCTTTCCGTTCAGCGTGCGGTGCATGAACTGCGCGAGGGGCGCCCCGTACGCCTGAAGGCCGGTGACGAGGCCTTGATCGTCGCGGCCGCCGACATGCTTGGCGGCGAGCGGATCGCCGCTTGGACCATGACCTCTTCCCTGGCCTCGTCGGGCGCGGTCGGCTTGATCCTGCCGGCGCCGCGCCTGCGTCACCTCGGCATCATCATGCCCGGCCCGGCGCATGTGAGCCTCACCGACCTCACCGCATTCGACATTGACGACGTGCTCATGGCCGTCAGCCCCAATGTGCCCCTACTGGCCCACAAGGCCGCGACCCGGCTTGAAGCAAGCGCGCTCGAACTCGTAAAGCGCGCTTATCTTTTGCCGGCCGCAGTGGTGCTTCCGGCGAGCGAAGATTACGGCGATATGATTACAGTCGATGCATCGGCGGTGGATACCTTCCACGACCGCTCGGCCCGCGACGTGTCCATCATCCAACGTACGCGTGTTCCTTTATCGGAGGCCGAAGACGCTGAGTTCGTGGTGTTCCGGGGCGGCGAAGGCTTGCGCGATCAGATTGCCATCGTTATCGGCAATCCCGATCCAAAAAGACCCGTCCTCACCCGCCTGCATTCGGCCTGTCTGACAGGTGATTTATTCGGAAGTCTGAAATGCGACTGCGGCGATCAGCTCCGCATGGCGGTGAATGAGATCACCGCGGAAGGCGGCGGCGTGCTGCTGTACCTGGACCAGGAAGGCCGTGGGATCGGCCTCTTGAACAAAATGCGCGCCTATCGTCTTCAGGAAATGGGCCACGACACCGTCGATGCGGATGCGGTGCTGGGCTATGGACCCGATGAACGCCGCTACGGCATCGCGGGCGCTATGCTGGCGTTGCTAGGCTTCACCAAGATTACGCTAATGACCAACAACCCCGAGAAAATCAGCGCGCTGGAGGACTTCGGGGTCAATGTGGTGGGACATCAACGCCTGATCGGCGCCGTCAATCCGCACAATCAAAATTATTTAAGCACCAAGGCGGCCCGCGCCGGCCATCTTCTGGGTGAAATCGCCCGGCTGAGAAAGTAATCAGGGCCACTTCGCAGCAGCAAGCTCGTCGATCAGCTTCGCGAGCGCCGCGGCCGCGTGACCGACCATCGCTTTGCCGAGGGCGGCGTCAGCGAGATCGGGCCGTCCGATCCATCCACCCTGGGCGAGATCCTCGCTCTTCCAGCCCCAATTGATGGGCCCGGCGGGAAACAAGCTGGCGGCCGGCGTCTTGGCGTCGTTCGCCCTGGCCGTTTCTTTGTTCACGAGATGCGGCGCGAGATGCAGCATCACGGACGTTTCGACCCAGCCGCCGTGTACGTCCGCGGCCGCCGGCGCGGGCGGATTAAGACCAACCGGCAAACCAAAATCGAGCCAATGCGCACTGGCCGCAAGCACGTCGAGGCGCGTGCGCAGTTTAAGCGCGGCGATCGACCCCAATGCGATGTTGCCGCCATGGCCGTTGAAAAGAACCACGCGATTGATCCCCGCGCGCTTAAGGCCTTCGCCAAGCGCGACAATGGAGGAAATCATCTGCTCTGGTTCGCAGCTCAGCGTTCCCGCATGACTACAATGTTCGGACGACGCGCCAAGCCATAGCGTCGGCAATGAAACAGCCTGCCCGGCGACAAGCCCCGCCGCATGGGCGAGAATACCTTCAGCGATGAGACCATCGGTGCCGAGCGGAAGATGCGGGCCATGCGTTTCCATCGACGCCAGCGGTATCACCGCGACGGCGTCCTTCGAGGGCAGATTGGTCTGCGTGAGATGGATATAGGGCGTGAGCATGTTCAAGGTTCGGCGCTGAAGGCTTTGAGAATATGCCCCCGCATCGCGTCCATTTTCCAGACCGGACTTTGCGCGTCGGGCACCAGGCCATCCTTCCAGCCCGTGAAAGAGTCCAGCAACGTGGGATCGCGCGCGAGGATATGGACCGGCACATCATGGCTAGCGCCGGTGCCCGAGACGAGAGAAACCGGTTGATGATCGCCGAGGATGATGATGAGTGCCGGTTCCTTCACTTGCGTCTCGGCGAAGGAAAACACCGTCTTGATGGCGTAGGTGATGGCGAGTTCGTACTGATTTCGCATCTTCTGAGGGGCGAGCCAGTCGATGTCGACATCCTCCCCCTCGCGTTCGGTCGCGAACGCCGATCCATCGCCGACCGCCTCCCACGGCAGAAAGTGCGGGCGCGGCGTCCAGGGAAGATGACTGGAATTCAGCGCCATCTCGGTCATCACCGGCTTGCGGCCCGGCACATCCAACTCGCGCTTTTGGAATGCGGACAGCACATATTGATCCGGCATGGTGATGTAGCCGAACGGCGGCCCCGCATACCCCAGATTATTGGCGGTATAGACTGCATCGAAACCAAAAAAGCTGCCTTCGGGCCAAGGCCGCGTGAACAGCGGCATGACCGCCGAGGTCCGCCAGCCGGCGCGCGCGAAATCGTGGATGAGCGTTTTATAGCCGCTGACGAAGAGCGTGTTGTAACGCTGATGATCCTCGATCGGAAGGCCGGTCACGAAGGTACTGTGCGCCAGCCAACTGGCGCCGCCGAACGTCGGCGAGACCAGCCAGCTGCTGCGCATCGCATAGCCGGCGGCGCGGAGCGCGGCCTCGGAGTCATGGAGTTGACGCACCGGCGCTTCGGCGTCGAACGCGGTGCGTCCATAGGCCTCGACAAAGATCAAAAGCACGTCGTTGCCCTTGAGGCGCGTCAGCAAGCGTTCACCCGGAATGTCGCGGAAAGGGTCCGCCGCCACGTCGCGCTTGAACTGTTCGGCGGCGGCGAGGCTCAGGCCAACGTTGGCAATCTGGTCGCGGGAAAAACGGCTCGCATCGGCGACGCTGTAGTCCCGCCACGGCGAGAATTTGAAGCCGATCGCCGTTGTGAGCAGAATGCCGCCCAGGACAAGCATCGAGGGCCGCGCGAATACACGGCTCGCCCAAAAAAACAGCATAATGAGCGCGGCGATCAGCACGACCGTTCCGGTGACCGCCGCGGCGACAAGTCCCTTACTCGTCATGCTCAAGGTATCGATGGCGATGGGGATCAGCGAAGGATCAACCACGGGATTAAAGGCGCGGTTGAAGCCAAGGAAGGTCGCGATGTTGGCGACCTTGACCGCGGTGAAGAGCGTGAGTGCGAGGGCGATCACGGCGCGCAGAATGAAACCAAAGCCACCAAGCGGAAGCGCGAAAAGAAGGATCAGGATCGGCAACTCAAGGGGCAGGTAAGCGAAAGCGGCCGGAACGATGTTGTCCGGATAATTGGGAAGCAAAAGCACGACATGCAGCAACAACAGCGCAAGCAGCGTCGCGACAAACCCCGGTGCGTTTTGTTTCTCGGAGAAAATGCGTCTCATGATACAGCCCGCCGCGCCCGCGCGTCATCGATGGCCAACCAGATCACATCGACCGCGAAAGAATAAACGAGAAGAAGCAAAGCCGCTGCCGCGATGAATGTGCTGAAGGGCGGCGTGATCGCCGGCGCGAGCAGCGCCGCGAGCGTGCCGCCCTTGATGACGGAAATAAGCTTGCGGCGGAAAGACGGCGGCAACGGCCGCTTTAGCGCAGACCAGAAAACCGCGGCGACCTCGTAGGCATATCGCAGCGCGCCGCCGATAAGGATCCAGGCCCCCGCCTTCCCAAGCGCGACAGCGACGACACACAAAAGCAGGATCTGCAGCGCGTCCACTTCCATGTCGAAGCGGCCCCCAAAATCGGAGGCGAGATTCTGGCGCCGCGCGCTGTAGCCATCGAGGCCGTCGATGATGATGGCGCTCACAGCCAAGGCGCAGAAACTCCATGCGACCCAAGGAACGGGTCTGAGGCCGTGATAAGCCACTTCGAACGCGAGCCCGCCCACGAGCGCGGTGATCACGAGGCGTGTGAGGGTAAGTCCATTGGCGACGCCAAACCGTTGATGGGGATGAAAGGCGGAGATGCGCGCGATCACCACGAGGCCCACGACGAGGTATGGAATGAGCGCCCCAATCACAAAGCCTTCGGTAAAGGGTGAAAAGGACGCGATCGCCGTGGCGAGCGCGCAAACAGCAAGCCCGCCGATGGCGACATAGACGCCCGTCCGGAACCTTAAGGCGCTAAGGACATTTTGAGGTTTAGGGGATGATTCAACGTTCATGAAAGGCCGATCCTTCGGCCGGAAATAAAAAATCGACGGATTACAATACAGTCACCGTTTCCACGGATGAATGGCATAATTCCGAGGTCTATATTGGGCCTATAAAATCGAGGCTTCTGATCAATTCAATGCCCGCTCCAAAGCTCTCCACTCCCAAAATCACCTCCTTCGTGCGCTCGCGCCCGGGCATGATTTCGATCGCCGTCCTCGCGGCCGTGCTCGTTGGCGGCGGCGCCTGGTTCTTCATGGGCCGGACCAATCCCCAGGACGCCTTCATCACTCAAGAAGTCGTGATAGGTGATGTAGAGGATACCGTGACCGCCATGGGCACCCTGCAACCGCTGCAGTTTGTCGATGTCGGTACCCAGGTGTCGGGCCAACTCCGCAAGATCTACGTGGATTACGGCGAGGCTGTCGCCCAGGGCCAACTGCTGGCCGAAATCGACCCGACAATCTACGAATCTCGCAAGGGCGCGACGGAAGCCTCGCTGCAGAACTTTCAGGCCCAATTGACGCAGCGTCAGGCGGAACGCCTGCTCGCCCAACAGCAGTTCGAGCGTCAGAAGGAATTGCTTGCCGCCAACGCCACCAGCCAGGACGCGTTCGATAGCGCCGAATCGCGTCTTAAAGTCACGACCGCCCAAATCGCGGCCTTGCAGGCCCAGATCCGCCAGACGGAATCCACGCTGAAGGGCGACACCGCCAATCTCTCCTACACCAAGATATTTGCGCCGATGGCCGGACAGGTGGTGAACCTGATCGCGAAGCAAGGTCAGACGCTGAACGCGAATCAGACCGCGCCCTTGATTCTGCGAATTGCCGACCTCGACACCATGACGGTCTATGCACAGGTGTCGGAAGCCGACGTGCCGAAACTGAAGGTCGGCATGCGCGCCTACTTCACCACCCTCGGCATATCGGAGAAGCGCCGCTACGGCACGCTGCGCCAGATCGTGCCGACGCCGGAAGTGGTGAACAACGTCGTGCTGTACAACTGCTTATTCGATGTCGAGAACCCGGAAAAAGACTTGCTGCCGCAGATGAGCGCGCAGGTCTATTTCGTGGTCTCGGAAGCGCATAACGTGCCGATTGTGTCGGTGTCGGCATTGCGCCCGGCCGCGCGTCAACCGCGCCAGGCGGCCACGGCGGACGCCGCGAAGCCGGCGGCTTCGAGCGGAACGGATGTGGCGGCGAATGGAACGCCCGACGCGGGCGGGACACCCCCGGCGGCCGGTGAACGCCGGCGGGCGCGTGGTCAAGGCGGCCCCGGCGGGCGTGGTCCGCGCGGCGGCACGGGCGGCGGGGACCTTCACTACACCGTGACGGTGCTCGAAGAGGGCGAACGCGTACAGAAATACATTACCATCGGCGCCATGAATCGCTTGGTGGCGGAAGTGAAATCCGGCCTCGAGCCCGGCGACGTGGTGGTAATGGAAGCGCCGGCGGGTGGCGGAAGTGGCCAGCGGCAGCAAGGCCCCGGCGGCGGCCTCCTCGGCGGCGCGGGCGGCTTTGGCGGCGGTCCGCGGTTCCGATGAACAAGCTCAGCAGCACCTCATCCTCGGCGAAAGGTTCTGCGACTGATATTCAGTGGCGGGGCCAAGCTTCGAATGCCGACGCGCAGCCGCTAATTGCGCTGAAGGACATCACCAAGACCTACAACAACGGCGAATTGTCGGTGCAAGTGCTGCACGGCGTATCGCTGAATATCTTCCCCGGTGAATTCGTGGCGATCATGGGGTCGTCCGGCTCGGGAAAAACCACGCTGATGAACCTGCTTGGCTGTCTCGACCGGCCGACGTCGGGCAGCTATCGCTTCGCCGGCGAAGAAGTCTCGCAGCTCGAAGCCGATCAACGCGCGCTTCTGCGCCGCAGCGCCTTCGGCTTCATATTCCAACAGTACAATCTGCTCGCGACGGCAACCGCCGTTGAGAATGTGGAAGTTCCGGCGATCTACGCTGGATTGCTGCGCAGCGACCGTGTGGCCCGCGCCGAGAAGCTTCTCACGCAACTGGGCCTCGGTGAACGTATGCATCATCGGCCGAGTCAGCTTTCGGGCGGCCAGCAACAACGCGTCTCGGTGGCCCGCGCGCTGATGAACGGCGGCGCGGTGATCCTCGCCGACGAACCCACAGGCGCACTGGACAGCAAGAGCGGCGCCGATGTGATGCAGATCCTGAAGGATCTGAACGCCGCCGGTCATACAGTTTTGATCATTACCCACGACCCCGCCGTGGCGCAGCAGGCCAAGCGCGTCATCGAGATCAAGGATGGGTTGATCACGTCGGACTCGGGTCCGGTGCCTCCGGCGTCGAAGGCGCCGATCCAACCGCAAGGCTTTGAGCCGGTCTCATCCATCGCCACCGTCCCCGACCTCGTCGAGGCCGGAACGATGGCGGCGCGGTCACTGCGCACGAACTGGATGCGCACCATGCTGACCTTGCTCGGCATCATTATCGGCGTCGCCTCCGTGGTCGCGCTGCTGGCGATCGGTAACGGCGCCAAGCAACAGGTGCTGAACAGCATCTCGGCCATGGGGACAGACCTGCTCCTGGTCCGGCCCGGCGCGCCCAACCAGCGCTTCGCCGGTGGATCGCGCGCCTCGCTCGTCCCGGCGGACGCGGAGGCTATCGCGGATTTGCCCAATGTGGATCAGGCGGTGCCCGAATTCCCGAGCAACGTTACGGTTCGCTATGGCAAGAACGACGCACAGACCCAGGTAAACGGGACGACGGCCGAATATACCGCGGTGCGCGACTGGGCAACATCGCACGGCAGCTTCTTCAGCGATCAGGACGTCCGCAACTACGCGCCCGTCGTGGTGCTCGGCCAAACCGTGGTGAGGGCGCTGTTCTCGAACGGCGAAGATCCGCTTGGCCAATATATCCTAATCGGCAACAACCCGTTTCAGGTCATCGGCGTGATGGCGGCCAAGGGCGCCAACAACTTCGGCCAGGACATGGACGATATGGTGTTCACACCGATCACCACCGGCGCACAGCGCATCTACGGTCAGCGTTATGCGCGCACCGTCACGGTGGCGGTAAAGGACGTCGACAAGATCGACGCCACACAGGAAGCGGTGCGTCAGCTTCTGATCGCGCGTCACAAGCAGGAAGATTTCCAGATCCGCAACATGGTCTCGATCCTGGAAACCGCGACGGCGACCTCCAACACTCTTACGATCCTCTTGGGCTCCATTGCCGCCATCTCACTGCTGGTTGGAGGCATCGGGGTGATGAACATCATGCTGGTGAGCGTGACCGAACGTACCCGCGAGATTGGGATCCGCATGGCCACGGGCGCGCGTAAGCTGAACATCCTTCTGCAGTTCAACACCGAAGCCCTGGTCGTCTGCTCCATCGGCGGCATCATCGGCATCGGGATCGGCTTCCTGACCGCTTTCATCTTCTCGCAGTTCGACAAGCCAGTGGAATATTCCATCGGCCCGGTCGCACTCGCCTTCTCCTGCGCTTTCCTGACCGGACTGCTTTTCGGTTATCTGCCGGCGCGTAAAGCGGCGAGCCTCGATCCTGTTGTCGCCCTCGGCGCGGAGTAACTCACGTGCGTTCCTTCTCCCATACGGCTTCGGTCGTCTCCCTTATTGCCGTGGCCCTCAGCGCTTGCGCCGGCTACCCGCCCGCGAAAGTCGATGTGCCGGGCACATTCGAGGCGGCGCCCGCCTTTGACGCCGCCGCGAATACGACGCCTGCGCCGGATAAGGAGTGGTGGTCGCGGTTCGGCAACGCTGAACTGTCGCAGTTGGTCTCGGAAGCCCGCGCCAACAATCACGACTTAAAAGCCACGGTCGCGCGCATCCTGCAGGCCGAGGCGCAGTCCTTCGCCGCACAGAGCGCACTGCTGCCCACGGTCGACGCCGGCTTTTCCGCAAGCCGCAGCGAACGCCAGGGCCAGACACTCGATACGGACGGCAATGTGGTCGGCACCAACCGCGTGACCACCAGTTACAGCGCGAACCTGCGCGCGTCGTACCAGCTCGACATTTTCGGCCAACAGCGCAATTCCGCCGACGCCGCCGACCAGCGGTTTGAATCGAGCCTCTATAACGGCGTGACGGTGGAGATCACTCTGATCTCGAATACCGTCACGACCTACTTGCAAGCGCTGTCGGCGCGTGAGCGCCTGGAGCTCGCGCAACGCCGCCTGAAAAACGCCGAAACCATTTTGCAGCTTCTGGAGACGCAGCGGCTCATCGGCACCATTTCCGACCTGGAACTCGCCCAGCAGCGCAGCGCGATCGCCAGTCAGCGCGCGACAATCCCCGCGCTGCGTTTGAGCGAGCGCCAGTCGTTGAACGCCCTTGCCGCGCTAGTGGGCCGTGCGCCGGAAGGCTTTACGATCACGGGCCGCACGCTCGCGGATGTGAAACTGCCGGAGGTCGGCGCGGGAATCCCCTCCGACCTTCTGGAACGCCGGCCGGACCTGCGTTCGGCGGAAGCGAACCTGAAAGCCGCGAACTTCGATGTCGCCGCCTCGAAGGCCGCGCGCCTGCCGAGTTTCTCTCTCACGGCGCAAGGCGGCTCCTCGTCGAACCTGATTTCCGAGCTGCTCAACCCCGGCACTTTCTTCTGGAGTCTTGGCGGATCGGCCGCGCAGACCTTGTTCGCGGGCGGGCGGCTTTACAACCAAGAGCGCGGCGCGAAGGCGAATTATCGCGCGTTGCTTGAGACTTACCGTCAATCCGTGCTCAACGCCTTGCGCGACACGGAAAACGCACTCACTGCCGTTGGTGAAAACGGCCGCCAGTACACCTTGGCGCAGGAGGCCTACGAGCAAGCGGAATATGCCTACAAGTTGGCTGAGCTGCGTTACCGGGCGGGTGCCGAACCGTTCCAGACGATGCTGACCGCCCAGAACAACGTATTTCAAACGCAAGAGTCGCTTGTGCAAAGCGGCCTTACCCGATTCACAGCTGTCATTGGGTTGACTCAGGCGCTCGGCGGGGGTTGGGATGGCGTCACACCGCAGGCGCCACCCATGGCCCTGCTGAACGCACCCGTCGAATAAAGGATATGTCCATGGTCGTCTCGAAGACCGCCCTGCCGTCCGCCAAGGAAACCTTGCCGGGACGCGCCGACGCAATGCCCGTTCCTGACCTTCACTACGTGAACAACAACCGCATGAAAGGGCCCTTTCCCGAGGGCCTGGAGACCGCGATGTTCGCCCTTGGCTGTTTCTGGGGCGCCGAGCGCCTGTTCTGGAAGCTGCCGGGCGTCTATTCGACACAAGCCGGTTACGCGGCGGGCGGCACGCCGAACCCAACCTACAAAGAAGTGTGTTCGGGCCTCACGGGGCACGCCGAAGTCGTGCGGGTGATATTCGACCCGACGAAGATCGGCTACGAGCAGCTTCTGAAAACCTTTTGGGAAAATCACGACCCCACACAAGGCATGCGCCAGGGCAATGACGTTGGGACCCAGTATCGTTCTGGCGTCTACGTCTACAACGAGGCCCAACGCAAACTCGCCGAATCGTCGAAAGCGGCTTATCAGCAGGCGCTGTCGGGCAAGAACGCGGGCACGATCACGACCGAGATCCTGGACGCGCCGACCTTCTATTACGCCGAGGACTATCACCAGCAGTATCTGGAGAAGAACCCGGGCGGCTATTGCGGCATCGGAGGCAAGGGTATTAGTTGCCCTGGCTTCGCAGCCTAAAAAAGGCGCTCCTTAAAGGAGCGCCTTTTTTATTTACGCGAACCGCACGGCATAGATCGGCGCAAGATGCGCCGTCAGCAGAGTCCAGTCGTCACCGCCGTTAGGGCTGGTCCAAAGACCGCCCGTGGTAGATCCCATCGCGAGATGATCGCCGGTCTCGTCAACGGCGAGGCCATGTCTATAGACCAGATCAAAACATTCACCTTGCGGCAGGCCGCGACGCAACGTTTCGAAGGTCTTGCCGCCGTCGCGGGTCCTGTTGACGACCATGTTGCCGTCAACAGGATAACGATGTTCGTCTTTCTTCGCGGGCACAAACCACGCCGTCTTTCCGTCTTTCGGATGCACGGCCACGGGGAAGCCGAAATGCGAAATGGGCGCAGTGGTGATTTCGTCCCAGCTTTGTAAATCGTTGGAGCACACAAAGATGCCGTTGTGGTGCTGCACCCACCACATCTGCGGATGCGACGGTGACTGAGCCAGCATATGCACGTCCTGGATCACCGGATCGAACTGCTGATCGGGGGGCATGAATTCGGCGCGCAGGCCCTTACCTGCGATGCGCCAGGTCTTGCCCCCGTCCTCCGTTAAAGTCACGCCGCCGCAAGACACGGCGACGGCGAGCCGGTCTGATTTGCGCGGATCGACGCAGATGGCGTGGAGCGCCGGATCGACCGTACCGCCGCCGAACCACCGCTGACGTTCCGGCATATTCCACAGGCCCTCGTTGAGTTCCCAGGTGGCGCCGAGATCGGGGGAATAGAAAAGGCCCGGCGTGGTGCCGGCCCAGAGCGCGCCGGGCTTGTCGTCCCCCGCCCAAGCCATGGACCAAAGCTGCGCGACGGCGGGCGCCTTGTCTTTCTCCGCCGCATCGTTTGTTTCGACCTTTGGATATTTAGGCGGCTCGAGTTCGGCCCAGGTAGCGCCGCCGTCCATAGAGCGGTGCAGCTTGGCGCCGAAGTGGCCGAGGTTCAGCGCGCAAAAAATCGTCTGGTTGTCGGCCGATGGAAGAACGATGGAAACGGGCGAGCCGAGGAAATACGTGGCGTGATGTTTCCAGTTTTTCCCATCGCGGGCATAGACCAACAATCCCTTGCGGGTAGAAACGTATAAACGCTCCGCCATTCTCCCCTCCCTTTCAGCTCTATCCGCCGGACAACGCCTGCAGCACGTAGATCTCGCTGGCCGGCGTCACGGGCGCGGCCAATATATTTTGACGCACGTGTGCGCCATCAACAAACACCGCGATATGAAGACGAATGCGGTCCTGGTCGTCGAACACGTAACCGCGCACGGCGGGATGACGCGCGAAAACATCGGCCAGAACATCAGCCACCGTGGCGCCCGACGCATCCACCGGCTCCGACGGCGCGACATGACGCAGATGTGAGGTAAAATGGACCTTTGCCATGCGGGCATGGTGCCGAAGGCCAACGGCGCGCGCAAGCGGGGCGCCGATCCTGCCATAGGCTTGCCCGCTGGGCCGTGGAACAATAGAACGGTTACCGACTTTCATTGCCGGAGGCGCATCCGATGCCTGGGATCATGTGGTACTTCGTCATCGCACTGGTTGTATTGCTCGCCGTCATTCTGGCGGTTCCCGGCGACGGCGCGGAGATTCCGCGCGCGCTCGAGGCTTATACGCTCGCGCGGACCTAATCTAATGCCGATGAGCGCCGAGACCATCCGGGCGGCGCGCACACGTACCGCCGGTCTCATCGCCCTTACGCCGACTCTTTATAACCTCGCGCTGTCACAGCTCACGGGCGCGGAGGTCTTTGTTAAATATGAAAACATGCAACATACCGGGTCGTTCAAGACCCGGGGCGCCGCCGCGAAACTTACGACCCTGACCGAGGCGCAGAGGAAAGCCGGTGTGATCGCCATGTCGGCCGGCAATCATGCTCAGGGTGTCGCTTTTCATGCCGGACGCCTGGGCATCCCCGCGACGATTGTCATGCCGACGGGCACGCCTTTCAACAAGATGCGCAAGACCCGTGAGTACGGAGGAACGGTCGTCCTGGAAGGCAACGGCCTGAGCGAGGCCGCCGCAGCAGCCCGGCGCATCGGCGCAGAACGCGGCCTGACGTTCATCCACCCGTACGACGATGAAGACGTGATCGCGGGCCAGGGTGTGATTGGATTCGAGATCATGGAAGCGGTTCCAGATGTCGAGATCATCGTCGTACCGGTCGGCGGCGGCGGACTGATCGCCGGCATCGCCACCGCCGCGAAGAGCATTAAGCCCGGACTCGAAATCGTGGGCGCCGAGACGGCCCTTTACCCCTCGATGAAAAACGCGATTTCAAATGAACACGCGCCCAGCGGCGGCGCGACCGTCGCGGAAGGCATCGCGGTATCAGACGCTGGGACGCTGACCGCTGCGATCGTAAAAACGCGGGTGAACGAGATGCTGCTGGTCAGCGAAGCCAACCTGGAACGCGGGATCAGTATGTACGCCGGCGCCGCGAAGACCGTGGCTGAAGGCGCCGGCGCGGCTCCGCTCGCGGCGCTCCTGCAATATCCAGCGCGGTTCACGGGTAAGAAGGTTGTTTTGGTGCTGTCGGGCGGGAATATCGACCCGCGCCTGCTGTCGTCGATTCTGATGCGTGACCTTGTCCGCATCGGTCAGGTTTTGACGCTATCTATAGCCCTACCCGACCGCCCCGGTTCCTTGGAGTCCATCACCGCAATCTGCGCGAGCGAAGGCGCGAACGTCATAGAGGTTTCGCACCGGCGGCTCGGATTGGACCTTGCCGCGAGCGCCGCGCGTCTCGATATCACCATCGAGACGCGCGATCAGGATCACGCGGCGCAAATCATTACGCGGATTCGGACCGCGGGTTTTGAACCGACCGTCCATGAGCCATGAGTGAAAAGATAAATCCGGTTCTGGTTGAAGTCGTCCGCGGCAACGAAGTGGAAAGCCTGCATCGGGGCGCGGCGTGCGTGATCGACACCGCGGGGCGCGTTTTGCATCAATGGGGCGACATCGAGCACGCTGTGTGCCCGCGTTCAGCCATCAAACCTTTTCAAGCTATTCCCCTGTTGGAAAGCGGTGCGGCCGATGCCGCCAAACTGAGCGCGGAGGAATTGTCGCTGGCCTGCGCCTCACACGGCGGCGAACCCGCGCACGTGGTCCGGGTCGGCGCTTGGCTGGAGCGCATCCGCTGCACACCCGCGGACCTGGAATGCGGCACGCATCCACCTACGAATACGCAGGCCGCGGAAACGCTGCTGCGAGCGGGCGAGGCGCCCTGCCCTTTGCATCACAACTGCTCCGGCAAACATACCGGCTTCCTTACCCTGGCCCGCCACGCCGGCTGGGCAACGACGGGCTACACGGACGCTAACCACCCCGTGCAACGCGGCGCGATCGAATCGCTGGCCCGCATGGCCGGATGTGATGCTGGCAGATGGCCGGTGGTGCGTGATGGATGCAGCGCCGCGAACGTGTTTCTTCCGCTGAGCGCCCTTGCGCGCGCCTGGGCGCAGCTGGGAACAACGCCCGCCTCGGCCCGCCTCGTGGCGGCCATGAAAGCGCATCCGGTGCTCATGTCGGGTCACGGGTATCCGTGTGCGACGATGATCGGCGCGTTAAAGGGCCACGCTATCGTGAAGACGGGAGCCGAGGGCGTCTACGCCGCCGTCGTGCCGGAGCGCGGCCTCGGGATCGCGGTAAAGATCGATGACGGCACGGGGCGGGCCTCTGTGATCGCCATGGCGGCGCTGCTCACATGGCTGGATGCTTTTACACCGGAGTCCGCGGACACGATACACGCCTTGCGCACGCCGCCGATCAAAGCCGCCGCAGGGGGTGTGACGGGGCATCTTCGTCCCGCCGCCGGGTGGCTTACTTGATCAGTTTGCTCAGCTCCTTGAACTCCGGCGTACCGGAGACGTGGAGCCACTCGAACACCGCCATTTCGGTAGTGATCAAGCCGACCTTTTCCGCAGCGTAACGTTCTTTCGCAATATTGACGCTTTCAGGTTTGCGGGACGTCACCGCATCCGCAACGACAAAAACGCTCAACCCGCCTCCGGCGAAGCCGAGCGCGCTTTGCAGTACGCAGACATGGGATTCAATTCCGCACAGGATGAGTTGGGTGCGGCCGTCCGACGCGAGAGCGCGAATACGCGTGTTGATGCCGGAATCCGCAGCGCAGGAAAAATGCATTTTCTCCATGACCGGCGCATCGCCTTTGACATTGTCCAAACGCGCGACCGTCGCACCGAGGCCTTTACGATATTGCTCGGAGACCGTCACTGGGATGCCAAGGCGGTGCGCGGCCTGCATCAGGATCGCGCAATTCTCCACCATGCGCTCACCCTCGTGCATGGCCGGCAGTAGACGGTCCTGGACATCGACCACAAGAAGCTGGCTGCGCGCGCGATCAAGCAACATGTTACAGGCCCCTCGTCCGTGATCTTTCACCATAAAGCGGCGCCCGCCAACGGCCTACAGAAAGGTAGGGGGGCGTGCTAACCTTCGCCGCATGAACCAAGCCGTCGGAAGCACCATGAACCGCAAGGCGATCATCATCTTGATGACCGTCGGCATTTTCATTGTGCTGTCCATGCTCATGCTTTTGTTTTTTGAAGGTTGGCCGCCGTGGCCTGTGATCTTCTGGTTCACCGTGAGCCACGCGTTCTTCTGCGCGGTCGTAATCCGGGTGAGGCCGTTCACCGGCCCTTACAATGAGCCCATGGCCGAGCCCGAACTACCGAGGTTGGACTAACCCGTGGCCAAAAAAAACAAAGGAACGGGCAAGACCCCGCCGCCACCGGCGGCTGAAGACGACACCGCGGCGCAACGCCGTGTTGCGTTGCTGCGTCACAAACTGACCAAGGCTATGGACGATCCGCTCATGCGCGATCAGATCGTGAAAGCCATTCGATCCATGATGATCGAGGACAAGTAAGGGTTTGTCCTTAGGCCAAGCCGCCGGCCTTTTTGACCGGCGTCAATCCGGCGGTAACTCGTTTCTGTTCCACTCGTCCTCAATACCGCCCGGTACAGATCACCGAAGACATCAAGGCGTTCAGTATGAGTTTTGTTAAGACGTTCGATTTCTTCAGGGCGAAGACGCCGGGCCCGGCGCCGGCCGACGAACGCGAGGCGGCAGACTGGTCGCCGGAATGCCTCGCGTTCTTGCATTACTGGACGTCCTTACGCACCGGCCCGGGCATTCCGACATCGGAAGCCTTTCTGGACATGCCCTCAACGCGGTTCGCGCCGTTTGTATATATCGTCGAACTTCTGGACGGCGCCCCCGTTGTGCGATTGCAAGGCACCCAGCTCGAGCAGGCTTGGGCCCGCGACCTGACAGGCGGGGATTTCTTTCCCGGCCGCTCGCCGCGATTCCGCGCCGCCGCCGTCGCGAATATGAACGCCGTGCTCACGCATCCCTGCGGTCACCTGGCGCGCTCGACGTATGCAACGTCTAAAGGCCGCAGGATCACATCCGACTGGATTCAGCTGCCGCTTGATGTTCGCGCGGCGCGCGCCCCGCGCATTGTCGGCGCGGTATTCCAGCACACCGGACGCAACTTCGGTGAAGTCGCGACGCATCATTTCGAGCTGCATAAACTGGCGTGGATTGACGCCGGCTGGGGTGTTCCGGCGAACGGCCCCACACCGCTGGCGTCGTAGCTCAACTTGGGAAAACAGGCTTGCGCTTGGCCATGAAGGCCGCGTGGCCTTCCTTGAAATCGGGTCCCGAGATCGCATCGGCAAAGGCCGCGCGTGTTTCCGGCGTGTCGTCCTTCGCGCCGTCCAGCACCATCTGGACGTGACCTTTCATCGCCTTGACGGAGAACGGCGAGGCATCCGCCAGCATGACCGCGTAAGCCCTCACTGTATCCTCGAGCCGGTGAGGATCGACAAGGCGGTCAAGGAGCCCGATAGCGAAGGCCTCCGCGCCATCAAGAATGCGCCCGGTAAAGAGCATATCGCGTGCCCGCGCTGCGCCGACCACATCGACGAGGCGCTTCGTATCGGCGACGCTGTAAACGAGACCCAAGCGCGCCGGAGGAATACCGAAACGCGCCGTGGTGTCTGCGAAGCGGAAGTCGCAGCACAGGGCAATGCCGCATCCCGCACCCACACACGGACCGCTGATTTTAGCTAACGTGGGCTTGGAGACGCGGTGGAGCTTCTTTTCCGACTGGTGAATGATCTCGGACGCGGCGGGAGCGGTCGAAGGGTCCAGCGCGACCTCACCAAACTCCTCGATGTCGGAACCGGCGGCGAAAGCACCACCTTCGCCAGTCACAACAATCACTTTCACAGAAGGATCGCGATCGGCGGCGCCGACGAGGTGAAGCAACTGACGCCACATCTCGATGGTGATGGCGTTGCGCTTGGCGGGTTGGTTGAAATGAATGGTCGCGACGGCGCCGTCGCGCGTCGAGAAAACAGCATCGTCTGACATGGTCTACTCCGCTGGCGCTTCGGCGGTACGCAACATGGTTTGCGGCTTACGGTCATAGGCGCGGCCCAAGAACCACCCGAGCACGACCCAAATCGCGGCAAGCGCCGCCGCGACCAGACTTGCGCCGGTAGGCCCGCTGCCAAGCACATCGAGCGCTGTTTTCGCCTGCCCCCCAACGTAGTCAGCCGCGCGATAGACCGGGACATCGATGAAGTTCTTGGCTTTGTATTTTGTCTCGGTATCGAAGGCACTGAACAGCATTTCGCGTCCCGGACGCACAAGCGCGTATTCACCCCAGCGGCGCGCAACCAGCACGACCAGCACCACCGAAAGCACAGGCGCCATCGCTAGCGCCACAAAACCGATGACCATGGCACAGGGCACGATGGTGAGCAGCGCGCGCACTCCAAGAGTCGAGGCGATACGGCCGGTAAGGAACAACTGGGTAAGGATCGTCAACGACTGCACGATGATATCGATATTCGCAAACACCTGCGTGCGGCGACCGGTATCGGAAAACGATTCTTCGACGATACGGAGTTGCTCGAAATAGACGAACGTGTTCGCGGCCGAAAGCAACACGACGAAACCCGCGATACCCCAAAGGAAGGGCGAGCGGAGCACGATCCCGATCCCGGCGAAAGGGTTGCCGCCCGTAGCCGCATCCACCGGGCGCTCCTCGCCCACGCGCGTGACGGCGGCGTTTTCGCTGGAGGTCCAGATGCGGATGAGAATGCGCTGACAAACGATCGCGCCAATGAAACCTACGGCGCCGATAAACAAGATCCCTGAGTTGCCGACGCTATCGACCGCGAAACGCGTGACGATCGGGCCCATCAGCGCGCCCGCGGTGCCGCCGGCGGAAATGAATCCAAAGAGACGTTTGGCTTGGACGCTGGAGAAAATCTCCAGAAGAAAGCTCCAGAACAAAGACACCAGCATCAGATTGAGAACACTGATCCAGACGTAGAAGAACGCGCCCACGGCCCGGCTGTTTTCGTCCGCACGGAAGACGAGACCCACCGCGACAAAAATGATCGCGACCGCGCCGTAGATCCACGGCAACAGGAGGCCGCGCCGAACCCGCGCAACCAGCCACCCAAAAGCCGGCACGATCGCGATCGAGAAGGCCGCGGTATAGAGCCAAAGGTCGGCGACGTAGGCGCGCCCCAAAAGGGTGGCGATGGTTTCGCGCACAGGACGGACGGCGAAATAGCTGCCGAGCACGAAGAAGAACAGGAAAAACGCCGCAAGAACGGTTGAGAGTTCGTGCCCTTCGACTTTAGCGAGCGAATTCACCACGCGTGAAAGGCGCGATTGCGAGGCGGATGGCGGTGACGAAGCAGACGACATGGCGTTCCAGTCCCTCCCGAGAGCCGCAGTACTATAAGCGGGTTTTTTGACGAAAGTCTCGATCAACCCACGTGGATAAGCCGTCACACAACGCGCGGGTTCGCACACGCAAGCGGCTTCTGCTACCATCGCATTATGCCGTCCTTGCCGAATTTCGCTGCGTTCCGCCGCACCCTTTCCAACCGCAACTTCGCCATGTTCACCGCCGGGAATCTCATCTCGGTGATCGGCAGCTGGATGCAGCGTGTCGCGGTGGGCTGGTTGACATGGGAGCTGACGGGATCAGCGGCATGGCTCGGCGCGGTGGCGTTTGCCGAGTTCATGCCCACGATCATTATCGCGCCCATTATCGGCGCACTCGCGGACCGCTACGACCGACGCAAGATCGCGCTTGTCGGGCAAGCGTTGGCGACAGCGCAGGCGGCCGCACTCGCGATCCTGACGGTGACGGGATTTGTGACGCCGCTCTGGATCCTCTTCCTTCAACTTGCGTCCGGCATCATCCAGCCCGCGACACAAACCGCGCGCCTGGTGCTGGTGCCGAGCCTGGTGCCGCGCGAAAACCTCGGCAACGCCGTAGCCATCACTTCTATGACCTTCAATATGGCGCGCATCCTCGGCCCGGCGATTTCGGGGCTGATGATCGCCACTATGGGCGCGGGCTATTCCTTCGCCGTGAACGCCGCGAGCTATTTCTTTGTTATCGCCTCGCTCATGGCGATGACCGTGCCGGCGCGGGCACCGAGCGCCAGCTCTCCGGCCTCATTCTGGATTTCGGTGTGGACCGACATCGCGGAAGGCGCACGCTACGTCTGGACGCACAAGGAGCTGCGCATCGCCATCGGTCTCATCGCCTGTTGCAGCGTGCTGACATGGCCGCTGAGCGACCTCATGGCGGGGATCGCCGACAAACAACTCGGTCACGGCGTGGCCGGCCTTGCCACGATGACGTCGGCCCAAGGCGTAGGCGCGATCTGCGCGGGTCTTTTCGTCGCCCAACGCAGCAATCACGAGAATGCGCTTCGCATCGCGCTGATCTGCGCCATTTTCAACGGGATGGTGCTGATCGCTTTCGGCTTCAATAAAAGCTTCCTGATCGCCGTGCCTTTAGTGGCCGGGATCGGCCTCCTCGGCGTCCTCACCAGCATCAGCACCCAGACCGTGACGCAAATGGTGGCGGACGACCGGATGCGCGCGCGCACCATCAGCACGTGGTACACTGTCACCCGCGTCGGGCTTGCGTCGGGAGCCCTCATTCAAGGTACTGTCGCTAACGTCACCGGGTTCACTTTTCCGTTGGTGCTGGCCGGCGGGCTGACGCTTGCCGTGGGTTTGTATTTCCATCGCCTGCACAAGAAACCCGCCCGCAGGGAAGGCGCTTAGGGCATATATCTCGCGCCGCCGGATCGCGGTATGCTACCGGCATAAGAACGTTTCGAAACGAGGAGATTGACCATGGGTATGAGCGCGGAAGCTGGGATTCTTGGCGTTGTGGCGGCGGTGGCGGTGGTTTTGACCGTCGCGTCCATGAGCGCCCGGGACAGCATGGCCCAAGCGAGCGCGGGCCCCGCGGACGCCTGTGCGCTGCTGAAGGACTCGGAAGTCGCCTCCACCTTGAAACTGAAGGTGATGCCGGCGGACCGCCGCGACGACGGTAAGCTGGATCATAAGGAAGGCTACGAGGGCGCCTACTCATCGACCTGCGTGTGGCGCGTCGAGGAAGATCAAGGCAAGGACAGCGTCGATCTGCCCATGGCCGGCATGCGCTTCGCAATCCTAAACGCCATTACCTGGCCGAAGGGCAGCGGCAAGGCCAAGCACTTTCTTGAGGAATTTTATGTGGTGGCCGAGCAGGGCATCATCCCCGCCAAACCGGTGCAAGTACCGGGTATCGGCGACGACGCGCTATGGTGGGGCGATGGTCTCGCCTCGCGCGTCGGCGATGTGAGCTTTGGCGTGTCGGTGTTCCTACAGAACGGCGACAAAGTCACCCAGCGCGGCATGGAAGAAGCGCTGGCGAAAAAGATCGCGGGCCGCCTCTAAACTCTAGTCGACGAGCGAGATCGCGGCGCCCATCGCAAGATAGGTGACGACGGTGTTCGCGCCGTTGATCAGCGAGAGTTTCCCCGACATCCCGTGAAAGCGGTCGCGCATAAGCTGATTAGTGACGATCAAGCCCACCGACAGGCCGAGCGCGATGTGCAGCGCGTCCATCAGCGTTACCGCGCCCATTGCTTTAATAGCGTGAGCGAGGACGAACGCTGAAATCAGATTCATCAGAAGAGCATTAGGCACCGCGACTTTCGGGCTGCCTAGTTCTTCCATGGACTTGCCGAGCTCCTTCATCCAAGCCGCGCCGAATACTGCCGGCATGTACCAGATAAAGCCGATGACCATGGCGAGGGCGGCCGCGGCGATGGCGCCCAGCCAATTGAAGTCAGCGAACATCAGGTCTTTCTCCCTTGCGAACGTGACGCCGCCATGACCGCGCCGGCAGCGAACAACAACCAACCGATCATAACAGCGAAACCACCCCACGGCGCGAAGAAGCCAGGGCCCGCAAAGGAGATGGAGTAAAGCGCGCCGGAAAAGAGCACCGTCCCGGCGGCGAAGGCAAAGACGGCCAGGCGCAAGATCGATTGGGCGCGGGTATCAACAACGCGTTCCGCAACGGTCGTTGCGATCAACAAACCAAGAGCGTGGTTCATCTGGAAATTGGCGCCTTCCTTGAACCACACCACGGCCTGCTCCATGGCAGGCGCCATGGTCACAAGGCCGTGCGCGGCGAAGGCGTCGGCGCAAACGGACATCAACGCCATGACAGCGCCGAAGACATAAAAGGTCATCGCGAAACGGCTCATTGGCTCTCCTGTTAACGCGCCTGAAGCGCGAGGGCTTTTTCAAGGATTCGGAAACCGTCAAGGAACTGACGTTCCGCCGCCGCCACGGGAAGCGGCGTCAGGGTTACGTCCTTGAGGGGCTTTTCCTTGAAGTTGAGGACATTCTTGCATTCGGCGGCGGTAAAGCCGGCGAGCTGAACCGCCTCGGTGGCGGCGGCGATGATGTCGGCTTTCTTGATCAGGGCCTTGTCGTCGGCTGACAGGACGGGCTTCAACCCAAAGCGGATGTAAATCGCCGCCGTGAGGCGGCGCTCGACCTCCTTGAAGACGTCCCCGACGACCGCCTTCAAAGGGGTGATGAGGTCGTGAGTCACGTATTCCGAGGCGTCATGGAGCTTCGTCGCCATCAGCAGACTGGCCGGTGCGCGCGGCTTCAGGCGCCGCATGATCTCAACCGTAAGGTCTGAATGCTGCGCCACACTCCAACCGTGGGCTCCACGGGTCTGGCCGTTCCAGCGCGTGTTACGAGCCAGACCCAGGGCGATATCCTCGATCTCGATGTCGAGGGGGGAGGGTTCCACCAGGTTCAGCCGGCGGCCGGACAGCATGCGCTGCCAGGTCCGGGGGGCATGATCCGCGAGGGTGGCCCGAGCCGGCTTGGCGGGGGTCGTCTTCACTGTATGTCCTTCAAAAGCTTTGAGTTGTCCGGGAGAAAGAATACCTTAAAACTTGCGAAATATGATCCCGGGGAACGGGCTGGAATGGCGCCGGTGAAAAACTACGCCTTCAGGGGAAGAGCACGTAACGTATGGCGGCCGCGACTTCAGATTATTTGAAGCCCATCAGCTTCCTAGTGGTGGACGACCGCGCGTATATGCGGCGCGTCATCAAAGGGATTCTGGAGACCTTGGGCTGCAAGCGCATCGACGAGGCGCACCATGGCGGTGAAGCTTTGGGCATCATGCGCAGCTGGGCGCCGGACATCGTCATCACCGAGTGGCTGCTGCAACCCATGAGCGGGGTTGAGTTCCTCAAATCGGTGCGTGCGGAGAAGAACAACAACATCCGCTTCACCCCAATCATCATGATCACATCGGAGACCCGCCGCGAGAAAGTGATTTTCGCGCGTAATTGCGGCGTCACCGAATATGTGGCCAAGCCATTCAACGCCAAGAGCCTTATCCTTCGCATCCGTGAAGTGATCGAACGGCCGCGGCCGTTCGTGGATATCGGCGGGTATTTCGGCCCCGACCGCCGCCGCCGCTCGGAAGTGATGTCCGAGGGCGAGGAAAAACGCGGCAAGGGTCCGCGCGTGCCGATGAGCAAGGAAGAAATGAAGCGCAGCTTGACCCAGGAGCAGATCGACAAGCTGGTGGCCGGCGACGCCATCAAAGAAAACTAGCGCTCCTTCGCCGCCTTCTTCATATCAACAGCATGAGCGAGAACGTTCTTATCATCGGTGCGGGCCAAGCCGGCGCGCAGACCGCGATCTTTCTGCGCCAGAATCAGTTCGCCGGTCCCATCACCATGATCGGCGAAGAAGCTTATGTGCCCTACGAACGTCCGCCGCTCTCCAAGGGCTTCCTGGCCGGCGAGGTCGAGCTTGAGCGCATGGCGATGCGCCCTGCGACATTCTACGCCGACAAGAATATTGACTTACGCCTGAAAACAAAGGTTTTTCACATCGACCGTGTGCAGAAAACCATCGGCCTCTCGACCGGCGAAGTCCTGCGCTACGGCAAGCTGGTGTTGGCCACGGGCGGACGTGTGCGGCGCATGATCTGTCCCGGCGCGGAGCTTCCGGGCGTTCACTACTTGCGCAACGCCGAAGACGTGCTGGGCTTCCGCGAACGCCTGACGGCGGGTGTGAAACTCGTGATCGTCGGCGGCGGCTATATCGGCCTCGAGGTCGCGGCGGTTGCGGTGAAGCGCGGCTGCAAGGTGACCATCCTCGAGATGATGCCGCAGGTGCTGAACCGCGTCGTCGCGCCGGAGATATCGGACTTCTACGCCGACGTGCATCGCGCCGCGGGCGTTGACATCCGCACCTCGGAGACGGTCACGGGCTTCGAAGGCGCGGGCGCCCTGACGCGGGTTCGCTGCAGCGACGGCACCGCGATCGAGGCCGACCTCGCGGTGATCGGTATCGGCATAGTCCCGAATGTGGAGCTTGCGGTGGAAGCGGGCCTGCCGGTCGACAACGGCATCGTCGTTGACGAATGCGCGCGTACTATCGATCCCGACATTTTCGCCGCCGGCGACTGCACCAACCATCCCTCGCGCATCGTGGGCGAACGGCTGCGGCTGGAATCCGTGCCGAACGCGCTCGGTCAGGGCAAAGCGGCCGCATTGGCCATCACGGGCGCACCGGCGCCTTACGACGAAGTGCCATGGTTCTGGTCGGACCAGTACGACCTCAAATTACAGATGGCCGGTCTTTCGAAGCCCGGCGACACGGTGGTGATCCGCGGGTCGATGGAAGCGCGGAAGTTCTCCGCCTGTTACCTGCGCGACGGCGTGTTCGTGGCCTGCCATGCCGTGAACATGGCCAAAGATTTTCTCCAGTCGAAGAAACTGATTTCTAACCGTGTCCGGCCGGACCCGATTCTCCTGGCGGACCCCGCGACGCCGCTTCAGAGCTTCCTGCCCACGGCGGACTAAAGCTAAGATCTTACAATTCCGCGCGTTTTCACCCTCCTCTTGCACTCTTCGGTTGAGCGAGTAGGGTGTGAGGATGAGCGATACCAGCACGATCAACGACCTGTCGGCCTTTCAGCAGACCCCGAGCGCCCGCGTGCGCGATCCGGGCCCGGCGGTTAACGCGAACCCGCCGCCCCCGCCCGATCCGTCGAAGCGCCTCCAGCAAGAGCCGAGCCCGCACCCGACCCGCGGCCAAAACATCAACTTTACCATTTAACGCACATCTCTAGCGTTGGCGGTGCCCGGCCTTTTTCCGTATGAAGGCGGCGGCATGACCACAAATCTTTTTGAAATCTTCCGCACACGCTTTCCCACAGACAGCGCGCGCGCCTTCATCACCCGGCCCGACGGCCGCGTCTTCTCCTACGCCGACCTCGACGAGATCTCGGGACGGATCGCGGCGCTGCTGATCGAACTGAACGTCGCGCCCGGCGACCGGGTAGCGATGCAGGTGGAGAAGTCCGCCGAAGCGGTTTTCCTGTATCTCGCGTGTTTGCGCGCCGGCGCGGTTTTCCTGCCGATGAACACCGGTTACCGCACGGACGAACTCGACTATTTCATCGCTGACGCCGAACCGACCCTCGTGGTTGCCGATCCGGGATCGCAGGCGCTGATGGACGTGTGCACCGCCCGTAAAGTGCCCCAAGTGTTGACGCTGGATGCGCACGGCCAAGGTACGTTGATGAACCGCGCCGCGAGCCTCGCGCCGCTTGGCGGCTCGATCGCGCGCGCGGGCACGGACCTCGCCGCGATCCTTTATTCTTCGGGCACCACCGGGAAACCGAAGGGCGTGATGCTGAGCCACGGCAATCTCGCGTCCAACGCGAAAGCGCTACACGAGGTCTGGAAGTTCGGACCCGACGATGTGCTGTTGCACACCCTGCCGATCTTCCATGTGCACGGCCTGTTTGTCGCGCTGAACACGGTGCTGATGAACGGCACAGGCATGATTTTCCACAGCCGTTTCACCCCTGAAGAGACAATCCGCGATCTACCGCAGGCAACAGTGTTCATGGGCGTGCCGACGTATTATGTGCGCCTTCTGGCCAACTGTGGTTTCAAGAAAGAGGCCGCGCGGAACGTGCGGCTGTTCATCAGCGGGTCGGCGCCCCTTCTCGATGAAACCTTCCGCGCCTTCGAGGACCGCACGGGCAAGCAGATCCTGGAACGCTACGGCATGACGGAGGCGTGCATCATCACCAGCGCGCATATCGACCGCGCGCGTACCGCCGGCGCTGTGGGTTGGCCCTTGCCCGGCCTGACGTTGCGTGTGGCCGACGAGACCAATCAACCGGTGCCGAACGGCACAACCGGCGAGATTCAAATCAAGGGTCCGAGCGTCTTCCGCGGCTACTGGCGCAAGCCGGAAAAGACGGCGGAGGATTTCACTGTCGACGGTTTCTTCAAAACGGGCGATCTCGCGCAGCTCGATCCGGATGGGATGGTGAATATCGTTGGCCGCGCGAAGGACATGATGATCTGCGGCGGATACAATGTGTATCCGAAGGAAATCGAGACGGTGATCGACGGCCTGCCCGGCGTCGCGGAATCCGCCGTGGTGGGCATGCCGCACCCGGATTTCGGCGAAGCGGGGCTAGCGATCATCACCATGAATGCCGGTGCGCCGGCGCTTTCACCTGACACTGTGCGCGCGGCGCTGAAGGACGCGCTGGCGAGTTTCAAGGTGCCCAAAATGATCGTGTTCGCCGACGCGCTTCCGCGCAACACGATGGGAAAGGTTCAGAAGAACGTGCTGCGGCAGGACTATCGCGCGGCGTGGGATACGGGCCTGAAAGCCTAGTTACTGAGCGCCTTTGGGCGCGACCACCATATCCACCTGCGTCGATCCGATCACAGACCCGCGGCGGATATTGATGGTGGCGAGCCGTCCGGTGCTTTCGGAGCCGAACGTCAGCAGACTGTTGTCCGAGCGCATGGCGGAAATTTCCACCCAACCGAAATTCGGCATTTCACGGTGCAGGAAATCGAAGACCTCGTCGGCGGACCCCGCCGCGGTGTAGGTTAGGCGGCCCAGCCAACGGTCGTCGGTCCCGAAAATCATTGTCCGCGCCGGATCGACCTTATATCCGGCGGGAAGCGCGGTCCCTTTCGCGAGAATCATGACCTGCGCCGTGGACCCAACAGCGGCGGCATTGTCGGAAGCCGATGGCACGTTCGTGGCCGTTACAGCCGGTCCGTCCGAGCAGGCGGACAAACTTACGATAAAAGCAAGCGCGGACGTACGACGGAACATGACTCCCCCGGAGCAGACATGGCGTTCGCGATTCTATCACAAAATGAGTCGCTAGGCCGCCAATTCCGGAAAGTAACGCGTGAACATCCGTGCGAAATGATCGACGAGACTGCGGTGCTTGAGCGTGGCGGTCTTTAACGGATTGTCCCACGGCGAACGGATGATGTTGCCGACGTAAGAGTAAAGACTGGCGTCGAGCACCGTCGGTTCATCGCCAAAAGTATACGGTCGCGTGCCCAGCCAGTGAGCGATCGCCTGCAGATCGGAGATCCCGAGCTGCCAGATAACCTCCGGTGGATGGCGGCCGATGCCCTGCGCATGCAACGTCCGTTGGTAGCGGCGGCGCCCCATCCAGGCCGCTACACCGGCGAGCGCCGGCGGAACACCTAGATCGCGAAGGAATTGGCGGCGCAGCTCGACCGGTTGCGCCACCCAACGGCCATAGACGGCGACCCAGTAGAGATGCTCGTCGAGCATGCGCTGGAAGGCAACGGATTCGCCGCGCTGGGCTAGGGTCAGCTTGCCGTCCACCGGGTGACCGAAACGGGCCTCGAGCACCGCGATGATCCGGCTTGAGTCCGTCAAGGTCTCGCCGTCGATCACGATATAGGGACACTTGCCGGTCGCGGAGCCGGGCCGCAGCACCGCGCGTGTTTCATACTGAAGACCGGCCATACGCAGGTAGGTCTCGAGCTTCATGCAGAAGGGACTGGGGTTAGGCAGGCCGTTCAGCGGGCGGAATTGATAGAGCGTAATCACATGAAACCTCCGGCCTGGCGCTGCCACAGCTTAGCGTAAACGCCGCCCGCCGCGAGCAGCTCGGCGTGCGTTCCCTGCTCGGCGATCCGGCCCCTTTCGAGCACGACGATACGGTCGAGGTGCGCGATGGTGGACAGGCGATGGGCGATCGCGATGACGGTTCTGCCCTTCATGAGCGCGAGCAACCCGTCTTGAATCAGATGTTCAGCCTCGCTGTCCAGAGAAGAGGTGGCTTCGTCGAGCAAGAGAATTGGCGCGTTCTTCAGGAATGCGCGGGCAATCGCCACGCGCTGACGTTCGCCGCCGGACAACTTCATGCCCTTTTCCCCGACGATGGAATCGTAGCCTTGCTCCCGCGCAGCGATGAACTCGTGACAGTGCGCGCGCCTCGCGGCCGCGATCACATCAGCATCGGCCGCATCCGGCCGGCTATAGCGGATGTTGTCGCGCACGGAGCGGTGGAAGATGCTGGGATTTTGGGGCACCTCGCCGATGCAATCGTGCAAGGAATCCCAAGTGACATACGCGATATCCTGCCCATCGATGACGATGCGTCCGCTTTCATAGACGAATTGACGGCGAAGGAGCTTGATCAGCGTGCTTTTACCCGCGCCCGACGGTCCGACAAGGCCGACGCGCTCTCCCGACTTGATGGAAAGAGAAAAATCCGTGAAGACCGGCACGCCGTCGGCATAGGAAAACGTCACTCGCTCGAAAGCAACCGCGCCCCCAGTGACGCGCAGCGGCCTTGCTCCTGGAGGATCAACGATTTCGTGGGAGGCAAGCACGGTGGTCAGGGCTTCGCTGAGGATGCCGTAATACTCGAAGTATACAAAGAGGCTGTCGCCCATGGTGCGAATGGTCGCGGCCACCGTGAAAGACAGCATGAGGATTGTCGTAAAGGCGCCAACGGTCATTGCGCCCGCGAGCGCGGCTTGCAAGCTTTCCCACACGAGCCACGCAATAAAAGCGACGCTGAAGACATGCAACGTCATGCGCATTGCCGAGAGGGAAAGACGCAGCTTGAGGTGCGCCGCACGCTCGGCGTCGTTGAGCGGCTGCATTGTCGCGCGTTCATAGACCGCACGCGCAAAACTGCGCACTACATCCCAGTTGGCGACGGAATCCACCATGCGCCCCACAACGTCCGCCGCGGCCTTCGCATGGGCTTTGGCGAAGTGGCGCATGCGATGCGCGGTGAAGACGGCAATGGCCGTAAAGAGGGTGAGGAAAACGCAGAACGGAACCAAGAGATCGGGCGCCTGATGAAGGATCATGACGACGGTGATGGTGAGCATCACCCCGAGGCGTACGACGTTGGTGCAGAGGTAATCGATGATGACGATGGCCGCGTTGCCGGCTTGACGGATCTTCTGCACCAGACCGCCACTGGCGTTATCCATGAAATAGCGCGGCGCATGTCCATGCAAATAGGCGAACATCTCGTCCTGCATGTGCAAACGAAGGTCGGTCATCTTCATTTGCGAATAGGACGCGTAGAGATGCGCGAAGACGTAAGTTCCGAACCAGGTGCCGCAGAGGGCGACGAACCAAGGAACCACACGCGCAATGCCGCCCGCCTGGACTTGCGTCAAAGCTTGAACGAGCTGACCGACAAAATACGGCTGCAACGTCTCCAGCGCTGTCCAGACGGCCATGAGCAGAACCATGCCCGTCAACGGCGGCAGGAACCCCGCAAGCACGTAATGAAAGATGTAGCGAAACGGCGTGCGCGGCAGCACGGCGCCGTTCGCCGCGGGAAGGTCGATCACGGCATCCGCATGCGGCATTTCCGTCATCGCGCGCGGGGCGGATTCATCTGGCATTGGATAAGTATAAAAGAAAAAGGCCGGGCGCAGCCCGGCCTTTTCGTCTCTATCGCGCGTAAGGCCTTACTTGGAAACCTGGCCGCGCACTTCACCGCCCTTGTTCATGGCAGTGTGAACGTTGACGTACATCTTGCCGGCATTGAGGTCGGCGATCTGAGCGTCGGTCAACGTGGCTTTGCCGGTCAGCGGGCTTTTCGGCGGCGTGCCTTGCACGCCAAGCTGCACGGCGACGCCGGCATTCGCACCCTTATCAGCAGGACCATGGACGTGAGCGGCGACCGCGTCGCCCGTCAGACCTTCCCAGGTCACGGTCCAGGTGATTTCCTTGGTGGCCGGATTGAGCATGAGCTCGGCATGGCCTTTACCGGTGCTGGCGTTCGCCGGCACTTCTTCGGCGGACGAAAGGTTGGCGGTGTACTTCACCATCGCGTCGGCGGCTTGCGCGCCGAAAGACATTCCGACGGCGAAGAGAGCGCCGGCGGCCAGTTGGAACAGCTTGCTCATGAGATCCTCCCACTTGCTTGTTTGACTGCGGCGGTGCGCCGCGCGCGTCCAGGGCGAGGCAAAGGATAGACCCTCTATCGGGGGTGTCTAGGCGATTTGAGGAATTTCCAACCACTGCACGGGGTTGTGACGCGAAACTGCAATACGCGTGGGACCCGCATTGTCACCCACAAGCAATTGACAGCCCCTGTCCGCAGACGGCAGGACATAGGTAGCTTGGGATTAGATATGAAGGAGAAGACGATGCCTTACGTCGATGGATTCATCGTGCCGGTCCCGAAAAAGAACGTCAAAAAGTACAAAGCCCTGGCCACCAAGGCCGGCAAGATCTGGATGGAGTTTGGCGCGCTGCAGTTCCGCGAGTGCGTGGCCGACGATGTGAAGCCGGGCAAACTCACGTCCTTTCCTCAGAGCGTGAAGCTCAAAAAGGACGAAACAGTGATGTTCTCGTGGATCGTCTACAAGTCGCGGAAAGACCGCGACCGCATCAACAAAAAGGTGATGATGGATCCGCGCCTTGCGAAAATGATGCAAGGTAAAGAGAACCCCTTCGACGCCAAGCGCATGATCTACGGCGGCTTCACCACCCTCGTTGATCTTTAGAGGCTCGCGTTGTCATGTCGCTCACGCTCTATTTCCATCCGTTCTCGTCGTATTGCCAGAAGGCGCTGATCGCGCTTTATGAGAACGGAACGCCTTTCACGCCGAAAATCATCAATCTGGGCGACGCCGCGTCAGCGAACGAACTTAAGCGCGTGTGGCCGCTCGGCCGGTTTCCCGTTTTAAGGGACGAAGCGCGCGGCGAAATGATCCCTGAATCGAGCATGATCGTCGAATATCTCGCGCAATACTATCCGGGGCCAGTCCCGCTGATCCCCGCCGCCCCGGACCTTGCGCGTAAAGTGCGCGGGCTCGACCGGTTCTTCGATCTCTACATCAACGATCCGATGTCGAAGATGGTGACAGACAATTTCCGGCCGGCGGGAAAGAACGACCCGCACGGCGTGGAGACCGCTAAGGCGCTGCTTCTCACCGCTTATGGTATTCTTGAGGCGGAATTGGGTGGAAAGACCTGGGCCGCGGGCGAGACATTCACGATGGCCGATTGCGCGGCGGCTCCGTTTCTGTTTTACGCGAACCTCATGGTCCCGTTCGAGACCTATCCGGGTGTTCGTACCTATTACAACAGACTCGCAAAGCGTCCCTCGTTTATACGCGCGCTGAGGGAAGCCCAGCCTTACAACAAGGGCGTCCCTTTCGAGCGCGCTTATACGTCGGAATTTGAACGGCTGACGAAGGCATAACAAAATGATCGACCTTGTCATCGAACAGCGGCGCAAAAGCCTCGGCGGCTTCGAGGTCGGGCGTGTGCTGCCGTTCGCCAAGCGTCGGATGGTCGGACCGTTCGTGTTCTTCGATCACATGGGTCCGGTGGATCTCGCGCCTGGCATCCCGCGCACCGCGGACGTGCGCCCTCATCCGCATATCGGCCTTTCGACGGTGACCTATCTGTTCTCGGGCGAAATCATGCATCGGGACAGCATCGGTTCGGAAGAATCGATCCGTCCGGGGGAAGTGAACTGGATGACCGCGGGGCGCGGCATCACTCACAGCGAGCGCTTCGAGAAGGCTCGCGCACATAGCGATCATCTGCACGGCATCCAGGCTTGGGTCGCACTGCCTAGCGAACACGAAGAGACCGCGCCTGGTTTTTCACACCATGAAGGCGCCGATCTTCCCCGTTGGAACGACAACGGTGTGCGCGGGAGGCTGATCGCGGGCAAGGCTTACGGCCTGGCGGCGGGGGTGAAGACGCACTCGCCGCTGTTCTACGCCCATCTCGACATGGACGCTGGCGCGAAAGGCGAAATCCCGGGCGGTCATAGTGAACGCGCGCTCTATATCGCAACAGGCGAGATCGAGATGGCGGGCCAGAGCTTCACAGCCGGCCAGATGCTGGTGCTGACGAAGGATGCGGGCGCTTTCACGGCCAAGACCCCGGCAACCGTCATGCTGCTCGGCGGCGAACCGGTGGGCGAGCGGTTCCTCTATTGGAACTTCGTCTCTTCGTCGAAAGAGCGCCTTGAGCAAGCCAAGGCGGATTGGATCGCGGGACGGATGAAACTGCCCGACACGGATAACAAGGAGTTCATCCCGCTGCCCCCAGACCCGGTTCCGCCTCCGCCGCCCGCCTCATGAACCCGATGCGCACTTTCTTCCTCGTTATTTTTCTTATCGGCATGAACGGCCCGGCATTCGCGTGGGGCCGCGACGGTCACCGGCTTTCCTGTGCGATCGCGCTCGACGTTATGTCGCCGACAACGCGTCAAACGGCCTTCGACATCCTGGACATCAACCGTAGCGAGGAGTTTCTCGAACTCTGCTTTTGGGCCGAGCGTGTGAAGGCCTCGCAACCGGAGACCGCGTCATGGCATTCGATGCTCCTGCCGCGCGGCGCCGAGGCGATCAATCTGGCGCGGGACTGCCCGGAGCCCAAAAGCTGCGTTGTGACCCGGGTGGTCCAGGAGATCAGCACGCTGAAGAGCGACGCGCCTAAGGAACAGAAGGCGACGGCGCTAAAATTGCTGATGCATTTGATCGCCGATCTGCACCAACCCCTCAATCTTGGATTCACGGAAGACGACGGCGGCCGCAAGATCCCGGCCTTATTCCTGGGGCGCAACACGACCCTCTACGACATTTGGGAGACGGGCCTTCTGGAAGCCGAGCGCGTGGCGAAGGGCGCCGATCACGAAACCTTATGGCTCGCTCATGAGGTGCAGACCCATCCCGCGCCCTTGGATTGGGCGCGCGAGAGTTTCTTTATCATGCGCGGCCCGGCGACAGGGTATGTCGGCAATCCCGGCGGCCTGGCGTTCGACGAGCGCTACGTTCAGCAAAACCGGCCTATCGCCATGGGTCAACTTGAGAAGGCCGGCGTGCGCCTTGGCCTTACGCTGAACGACGCCCTGCGTTAGGGTTCACCGATGAGCACTCATTTTCAAAAGATAGCCGTTGTCGGCGCCGGCTCCATCGGCGGCCTCCTCGGCGCGAAGCTCGCGCTCAATGGCGACGACGTCACGCTCATCGCACGCGGTGCGACTCTCGAGGCGTTGAAACGCGGATTCACGATGATCGATGCCGACGGCGCGCAGCACAGGCCTCCCATTAAAGCCGCCGCCGCCGAAGAGGCGGGCCCCTTCGACCTCGTGATCCTGTGCCTGAAAGCCCATCAAATCGCCGCGGCGGCGAAAACGCTGCCGCACCTGTTCCACGACGACACACCGGTGCTCGCCGTCCTGAATGGCATCCCTTGGTGGTACTTCCACAAGAACGGCGGCGCCTTCGACGGCCGCCAGCTGGCATCCGTGGATCCCGACGGTGCGATCGCGCGCGCGATTGAGGACCGGCGTGTGATCGGCGGCGTTATTTATGCCGCGGCGAACGTGGTGGAGCCGGGCGTCGTTCACGTCACCGATACCAAGCGGTTGATCATCGGCGAGCCGGACGGCAGCGCTTCGGCGCGTGCGCAAGCCGTCGCGGGCATGTTCAACAGCGCCGGCTTCAACACGGTTGTCAGCACCGAGATCCGGTCCGACATCTGGACCAAGGCGTGGGGCAACTCGTCCTTCAATCCCGTCAGCGCGCTGACAGGCGCGGGTCTTGCCAGCATCGTGCGTGATAAAGGTGCATGCGACGTCGTGCGGGCCATTATGCGAGAAGTTCAAGGGGTCGTCGAAGGTCTCGGGCTCAAGATGAGCATGGACCTGGAGCAACGGATCAAAGTGACCGAGTCCCTGGGCGACCATAAGACCTCCATGCTGCAGGATATTGAAGCGCGGCGCTCGCCCGAGACAGACGCGAACATGGGCGCAATCGCCGAGATCGCCAGATTGGTCGGCACGCCGACGCCAATGCTCGAGACCATCCACACCGTCACCCGGCTCCTGGGCCGGGCCGCGACGGCGTGAAAAGCGCTGTCCTTTCCTTCCTTTTCGTCCTCGGCGGCGCCGCGCCGGCCGTCGCCTGGGGTCCCGACGGCCATCGCATTACCTGCGCTATCGCGTGGGACGAGATGTCCGCGCCTGTGCGCACAAAGGTAAGCGGCGTTCTCGGCGTACCCAACAGGGACGCCTTTGCGGCAACCTGCGCCTGGTTGGACACACAAGCCGAGACGGCGTCCCTCCACCACATCTTTGTTCCGAATACAGCGCGCGCCGTCGACATGGCGCGTGATTGCGCGAACGGCTGCGCCCTTACCGAGATCTACCGCAGCGTGGCATCCTTGAAGAGCGACGCAGGCGGGGCGGAAAAAACGCGCGCCCTGAAAACCCTTACCCATCTTGTCGCGGACATTCATCAACCGCTGAACATCGGGTTTACGGAGGACGGCGGCGGCGCGCAGGTGAAAGGCGCCTTTCGCGGCAAACCCGTGACACTGCGCGCGATGTGGGAAGAAAAGATGATCGCGACACTGATGAGACCGAATTCATCTGGTCTGATTTACGACTTCAAGTCGATCGAGGCACGGGCGCCGAAAATGGCGGCGAACGCGCCACTGGACTGGGCCAACGAGACGCTTTGGATCATGCGCTCACCCGCGACCGGTTACCTCGGCACGCCTGGCGGGATCAATTACGACGAGACATACGTTCAACAAAACCGGCGCGTTGCGCTCGAGCAACTCGACAAAGCCGGCGTGCGGCTGGCGGCCCTTTTAACGGAGATCTTCAGTGGGACGTGAAGCAATTTGTACATGCCGATGGGGTGGCAAGACCGCCGAGGTCAAGGCGCTGCTTGAAACGCACGAATTGATCTTGCGCGGCGATTTCAAGAAGAAGATGCAGATCAGCGAACTCAAAGACGTTCGCGCCGATGGTGACGATCTCGTTTTCAAAGTCGGCGGCGAGAGCGTCGCTTTAACCCTTGGCGAGAAGAACGCCGCGGGTTGGGCGAAGAAAATCAAAACGCCGCCCCCGTCCTTGAAAGATAAGCTCGGACTGAAGGATGGCGCGAAGGCACTCGTCATAGGCGCCGTGAAAGATCCCGCGCTCAAGGAGGCGCTGACGGGCGCCGCGACGAAGGCCGCCGCGAAAGCGGCGATGGCCGTCGCTGTTGTCGAAAATGAAAAGGAGTTAGCGCAAGCGATTCGCGCCTGCCCACAAGGCGCACCGATCTGGATCGTGCATCGCAAGGGCAAAGGCGCCGGCTTCGGCGACACGCCCGTGCGCGCCGCGATGCGCGCGAAAGGCTTCATGGATACGAAAGTCTCGGCCGTGTCCGAGGCGTTCAGCGCGACGCGTTACTCCCGGAAGAGCTAGAGACCATCCTTGAGGAAGGCGGCTGTCAGCTCAAACACACGCAGCGGCCGCTCCTTATAAGGAACGTGACCGCAGTTCGTAAGAATCGCGAGTTCCATGGGACCGCCGGCAAATTCGCGGATCATCTCGGGATGACGCAGCGAGCCGTATTCGTCCTTGTCGCCGTGCATGACGAGGCCGGGGCACCGCAGGTTCGGAAGGACCGGCTTTAGAGACCAGTCCGCGAACTCCGGACGCGTCCAGGTCTCGATCCAAGCCGCGATAACCCAGTCGGTTTTGGCGCCGTGATACTTCCGTAGACGTTCGACCCGCTCGCTGCCCGAACCGAGCGTGGCGCGCGCGGCATGGATTCCGTCGAGGGTCACATTCTCGACAAAGGCCTGAGCCGCCATGGCGATGACAGCTTTGCAGCGGTCGGGAAAGTTCGGCGCGGCCGAGAGCGCCATACCGCCCCCGACGCTATGCCCACACAGGACGAAAGTCTCCACACCGAGGGTCTCAAGGACGATGGGTAACGCCACCCGGCCTTCGGCGGCGATAAAATCCAGGGTCAATTTATCGGGATGGGCGTCGGAGCGCCCAAAACCGAGGCGGTCATAGGCGACAACCCGGCGGCCCGTGGCCGCAGCCAAGGCGGCGGGAAAATCGCGCCAAAGATCGACACATCCCAGGGAATCGTGAAGGAGAACAATGGGCGGGGCGGCGTCCGCCCCCAGCCATTCGCGCGCAAAAAGCCGGCCACCGGGTACATCAATGTGGTGGTCGCGGGGAGCGCTCATAACGCTTCTATGAAGTCAGGGATAACGAGAGAGGGAGAATGGCGCGCCCGGAAAGACTCGAACTTCCAACCTTCTGATTCGTAGTCAGATGCTCTATCCAATTGAGCTACGGGCGCGCTGTTAACCCCATTTCTCCGCGGGGACCCCGTTCGGCAGACCGAACGGGCGCTTGGGATACTAAGATCATGGGGCCTATGCAAGAAAAACCTCCAGAAATTCCAAGGGGAAGTTTTGGAGGGGGTAGACCCAAGGGCCGTCTCCCGGCTTGTTTGCGCTGGGGGCATCGCGTAAAGTCCCAACCGGTGCGGGGCGATGACGGATTATGATGCATCGCCAAGCCTTTGGGGCGGCTTCTCTAAGGTTTGAGTTCGGGAAAGACCGGAACGGTTCGAGGCGCAGTGTTCACCCGGCGGATTCTTACGTCCGAATTCGGGGACCGGGTGGGATACTCACGAAGTGATTGCAGCCCGATAGGGATGCAGCGCCGACCAGGCCGGTTGTGGGGAATGAGAGAGTAAGAATGCAGGTATTGGGGCTGTCCATAGTACGTCACGGACAAAGCAAACTGGGCCGTGAGCGCTCTCTCTTAAAGCACGTCGCCATCGCCGCCTTGGCCATCACGTTGGCTGGGTGTGCGGGTCAGGGCGCGCGTCCGGCGAGCGCGGCCGAAGCCACGGGAGGCCCTGCGCAAACGCAGGTCGCCGCCGCCGTGGACTCGCAGAATTTGCCGCCGGCCACGTCCTCGTCCAGCCGCTTCGGACCGACCGCCGTCGGTCAGAAAGCCGCGCAATTGCGTACTGATTTTGAAAAACTGCGCACCAATACGACCACGCGCAGCGAGCAGCTTGAGACCATCCGCAAACAGACCATCGCCAATGTGAACGCCTATCACACGCTCGTGGGCAGCATCCGCTCACGCCTGCAGATGGGCTCCACGCCGGGCAACCCGGAACTTCTGGCGAACTGGAGTTCGGCCCAGACGCAACTGACCCAGATCGACGCGGATATCGCGACCCTCAATCAATTATCGGCGCAGGTATCCAGCGACGCCGGCGCCTCGGCCTTCATCCTCGAGAACATCCGCGCCGCTTACGGCCTATCGGGCGCGCTCGAAGACGATCACCGCCAGCTGCGCATCCTGGAAGACGAAGTGAACCAGAACGCGATCGTGATCGACCGCGCGCTCCTGGACCTCAACGCCGAAATCGGCCGTCAGCAGGCCTATGTGAGCAGCGAGCGCAATTCGCTTGTGGAACTGGCCGCCGAGATCAATGCCGGCCAGTCCTATCCGGCCGCCGCGTCGGCGGGACCGCGCCGCGCCGTGCCCGTGCGCAATGTCGCGACTGTGTCGGCCGAAGCCTTCGCGCAGAAGAAGCCGCTGGTCGTCATCCGTTTCGATAAGCCGGACGTCGCCTACGAACCTCAGCTTTATCAGGCGCTGTCGCGCGCCCTGGAGCGCCGCCCTGACGCGGTGTTCGATCTGGTCGCCGTGTCGCCGCAGGGCGGAAATCCGTCGGCCGCGCGCCGCAACGCCGATACGGTGTTCGCCTCCATGACGAATATGGGCTTGCCGGCCGAACGCGTGGCCATGGCCGCCATGCCGAGCGCCTCGGCGAAAACGCCGGAAGTGCACATCTACGTGCAGTAGCGCGCGTTCTTAGAACATAAAACGGGCGGGACTGAGAAATCAGTCCCGCCCGTTTTGCTTTTAGAAATAGGGCTTTTTAGGCAGCTTCGGCATTCGGCGCGATCTGCGCGGCGGCATCGGTATCGAGCGTGACCGCGACCGCGTGAACCACCGCGGCGATCCGTACCGCCTGCTGAACCTGCGCCGCCGGAACGCCGGCTTTGCGCAGGACTTTTTCGTGGCTGTCGATGCACATGCCGCAGCCGTTGATGGCCGAGACGATCAGCGACCAAAGTTCGAAGTCGACCTTCTCAACACCCGGATTGGCGAGCGCGTTCATGCGAAGACGCGCGGGAAGCGTGCCGTACTCGGCATCGGACACCAAGTGTACGAAGCGATAGTAGATGTTGTTCATCGCCATGATGGCGGCCGCGGTCTTGGCTGCGTTGAAAGCTTGGGGCGTCAGCACCGCCGCCGCGTCGGCGGAGACGGCTGTGATGACCGCATCGTTACGCGAGGCGATGGCTGCGGCCAGCAGGCCACCTAACGTCTGTTGCGGCGTCAGCGTTGTATCGGCCGCGACGGACGACAGGTTCAGCCGCAGATCCTTGGCGTAGTCTGGAATCGTGTTTTTCAGGGCTTCGATGTGAGTGGTCATGACGTCCTCTGCATGTCTTGAGAAAGGGGACGCCGCTCCGTCTGTATGAGGGGATGGACGGAGCGGCGTCATGAGCGGTCGGAGGGGGGGGATCCGGACCGCATCGCAGCTTCTAGCGGGGGACTAGGCTGCCTTCAGGGTGTCTTCGCCCTTCTTCCAATTACACGGGCAAAGCTCGTCCGTTTGCAGGGCGTCGAGCACGCGCAACACTTCCTGCGGGTTGCGCCCGACGTTCAGATCATTCACCGCGACATAGCGGACGATATTGTCCTGATCGGCGATGATCGTGGCGCGGAAGGCGACGCCTTCATTCGGCTCGAGCACACCCAGCGCAGACGCCAGTTCCTTCTTGATGTCGGCGAGCCACGGATACTTCACGGCGCCGAGGTCTTCGCGGCTTTTGCGCCACGCGAGGTGCACGAAATCGCTGTCGGTGGAGGCGCCGATGAGCTGGGCGTCGCGGTCCGCAAACTCGCCTTCCACGTCATTGAAGCCGATAATTTCGGTCGGGCATACGAAGGTGAAATCCTTCGGCCAAAACACGAAAACCTTCCATTTGCCGGCGAAGCTCTGGTCGGTGAGAACCGGAAATTCGCCGCTGGTGTCGGAAACGGCCTTAAGCGCGAAAGCCGGGAGTTTTTGTCCAATCGTGATCATTTTCTCTATCGTCCCTCTTGTTGGGTTGGCGGTGGGGTATGCGTTGGCGTCTGGAGAGATATCTAAGGGACGACGAATATTGATTCTAACGATTAATAATGATTATATTAATCGACTATGTCACTTAAACCCCTGCCTTCCGCTCGACAGCTCAACTATCTGGTCGCCCTCGTGGAAACCGGGCATTTCGGCCGCGCCGCCAGGAAGTGCAACGTCACCCAATCGACCTTGAGCGCGGGCCTCAAAGAGCTGGAAGCGCTACTCGGCGTCACCCTGATCGAGCGCACGCGGCGCCACGTGGTTGTCACGCCCCTGGGACGCGTGGTCGCGGCCCGCGGGCGCGAGGCGATTCGTTATCTGGAAGACTTGGTCGATCTGGCCCAGGCGGGGCGCCGTGAACTCGCCGGGCCCCTTAATCTCGGTGTCATTCCAACCATCGCACCGTACGTACTGCCGCGACTGGTGGCCGAGACCGAGCGCATGTTTCCCAAACTGAAATTGTTCGTGCGCGAGGAACAGACCGCACCGACGTTGGCTCGGCTGCGCAAAGGCGAGCTCGATCTCGCTTTGATCGCGCTGCCCTATGACACGGACGGCCTCGAAGTCGCGGAGATCGGCGAAGAGGACATGGTCGTATGCATGCCGGCCGGTCATCCTCTGGCCGCGCGCAAAGCGATACGCGAATCCGATCTCGCGGACGTGCCGCTGCTACTCCTGGAGGGAGGCCACTGCCTGCGCGATCACGCGCTGGCGGCCTGCCGGCTTTCCGACCGCACCTTGAAGGAAGTTTTCCAGTCGACGAGTTTGCCGACCTTGGTGTCCATGGTGGCGGGCGGACTGGGGCTTACCCTTCTGCCACGCATGGCGGTTGCCCGCGAGCTGGCCGGACGCGCCGACCTCGTCGTGCGTCCGTTTGAGAAACATCATCCGATGCGCACGATCGCTCTGTGCTGGCGCGCGGCCGCGGCGCAAGGCGATAACTACGCTAAGCTCGCGAAAGCCTGGGCCGGCGCGAAGATCGCCGAGCAACCTTAGCCCTTGGGAATAGCGACGTTGTCGATAAGACGCGCGCGGCCCATATGCGCGGCGGCGAGGATGCGGCCTGGTTCGGCGTTAGAGCCGAGGGGAGCCAGCGTTTCGGCATGGCGCGCCTCGACATAATCCACTTTTGCAAATCCGGCGGCGAGGATCTGCTCGCGCGCTGCGGCGGTGGCCGCGGCGATGCTTTCACCTTTCGCGATCGCCTTCGCCGCCGCGGTGATCGCAGTGTTCAGGACGGGCGCCTTGGCGCGTTCTTCGGGGCTCAGATAGGCGTTGCGCGACGACAGCGCGAGGCCATCGGCCTCACGCACCGTTTCCACACCGATGATATCGACCGGGATGTTGAGGTCCGTCACAAAGCGGCGAATGACGGCGAGCTGCTGGTAGTCTTTCTCGCCGAACAACGCGATGTCCGGCAGCGCTTGCAGGAGGAGCTTGGTCACCACCGTCGCGACGCCGTTGAAGTGACCGGGACGATGCGCACCGTCCAATTGCTCGCCGATCCCCGCGATCTGGACGCTGGTGGCGAAGTTCGCCGGATACATGACGGAGACATCGGGTGCGAACAGAAGGTGTACGCCCACCGCATTCAGCATCTCGAAATCCTCCGTCTCACGGCGGGGATACGAGGAAAGATCCTCATTCGGTCCGAACTGCTTGGGATTGACGAAGATCGTGGCGACCACGCGGTCGGCCATTTTCTTCGCACGCTCCATGAGCGTGGTGTGTCCCTTATGCAGAGCGCCCATGGTCGGCACGAGCGCCACGGTGTGACCTTCTCGCCGCCAGCCTTGGATACGGCGGCGCAAACTTTCAACATCCCGTACAGTGACGAGATTTACATTGGCGGCGGCCATAGGGATCAACGCTTCTTCGATTTCTTCGCGGGTTTCGTCGGCTTCACGGCGGGAGCGCCATACGTGTTCTCGGGTGCGGGAAAACGTCGCGCACGCACGTCGGCGGCATAGCTCGCCACCGCCTTCGTAACTTCGTCGCCCAGAAGCGCATAGCGTTTGGCGAACTTGGGCATGAAGGCGCTGTAGAGACCAAGAATGTCTTCAGCGACGATGACCTGACCGTCACATCCGGCCGAAGCGCCTATGCCGATGGTCGGCACCGCGCAAGCCTTCGTGATTTCGCGCGCGACAGGTTCAACGGTCCCTTCAACGACAATGCTGAACGCGCCGCAATCGGCGAGCAGCTTCGCATCGTTGACGAGCTTCTTGGCGTCGTCGCTGGACTTGCCCTGCACCCGGAAACCACCGAGCACGTTGACCGATTGCGGCGTGAGGCCGATGTGGCCCATCACCGGAATGCCGCGTGAGACGAGGTATTCCACAGTGGGCGCCATGACCGCGCCGCCTTCAAGTTTCACCCCGGCGCAGCCGGTTTCCGACATCACGCGCGCGGCCGCCTTGAACGCGTCGACGGGCGAGGCTTGGTAAGAGCCGAACGGAAGGTCGACGATGACGCACGCCTTGGAGCTGCCGCGCACAACGGCTTTCCCGTGCGCGATCATGATGTCGAGCGTGACGCCAACCGTGGTGTCGAGGCCGTACACCATCATACCAAGGCTGTCGCCAACCAGGAGAAGGTCGACATGCGGATCCATGAAGCCCGCCATCGGCGCGCTGTGCGCGGTAATGCAGACGATAGGATCGGCATTCTTGCGCGCCTGTATGTCACGCGGCGTTAGGCGCTTGGTGATGGGCGTACCGCCCTCGCGCTTCGGAGGCTGTGGGATCGTGCTCATGCGTTGGTCCTCATGGCGCGCTCTCTACTCTATTTTGAAATCTTTTATAAGAGTGCCCGATCTTATCCGAAAACCGCTCACTCTTTTCGGGATCGCACACTATTTGCGGGAGCGGTAATACCACAGGATAGCCCCAATGGCCGCGAGTAGCACAAACACTCCAGCCGCCTCAGACATCGTCACTTTAAAGACTCACATTAGACTTAGAGGGGCAACCTGATCACGAACGTGGTGCCGGCGTTGGTCGTGGACGCCAGTTCGAGATCGCCGCCCTGCACGCGAATCAACTCGCGGGCGATAGGAAGACCTAACCCAGCGCCGCCGGTACGGGTAGAGCCCGCGAAAGGGACAAAGAGATTTTCAAGCGTCCGGCGCGGCAGACCAGGCCCATTGTCGGTGATTCGGATCACCGCTTTATCCTCGTCGCGGCTGGTTTCAAGCGTAACCGCGGTCGCGCCCGCCTGGGCTGCGTTGCGCACAAGATTATCCACCGCACGCGTCAGCAGTTCGGGATCGGCCATGAACGTGAGCGGATCGCCCGTTACACGCAGATCGCATCCGTTACAAACTTTCTGCAGCGCGACGGCGATGCCCCCAAAAATTTCAGTGCTGTTCAGAGGCTGCTTATGCACGTCTGGCAGGCCCTGCTTCGCAAAGCTCATGGTGGTGGTGGAGAGCTGCACGGCGCGGTCGACGGCTTTCATCATGCTCGCGGTCATGCGCCGCACCTCGGGATCTGGCGCAGCCTCGAGACCATCCAATTCCAATGTGGCGGTCGCGAGAATATTGCGAAGGTCGTGCGATATTTTCGTAACGGCCGTGCCCACGCCGGCGAGACGTTCTTTTTCCAGAAGCGCCTGGCGCAGTTCCTGTTGCATAGCCGCGAGGGCTTTCTCGGCAACGCCCACTTCGTCCTTACGGTCGGACGGTTCGATGATCCGCGCGGGATCCTCGGGCGCCTGTTGGAACGACGTGATAGCCTCGGTAAGGCGGCGCAGCGGATGCACGGCGAGCCATTGCATGCTGACATAGACCGCAGCCGCGGCAATGACGGAGACGATGAAACCGATGAAGAGGATCCTGCGCCCGTAATTGTACATTTGGGCACGCAGCGGCGATTCATCGAGATACACTTCGACCAACACCTGAGGATCGCGCAAGGAGTAGCCGGTGACGGCGACGGGAACCTCGCCCGAACGCGCCATCATGCTGAAGGCGTTGAAGATCGATTCCCAATAGTTCTCGCCGCGCAGGTCGTAGACATGCGGGAGCACGGTCGGGATGCTCGGACCAAGAGTACGCGGCGCTTGGCCGGGGCGAAAAATGGTCATCCCGAACATGCCGCTTTGGAACAACAAGGTATCGCGCAGCAGAGGATCGATCTCGCGGGTCGCGACTTCGAGCGCGACCAGGACCAGATGCGCCTGTTCCAGTTTTTGATTGAGGTAGGCGATACGGGCCCGGCTGATCATGGGCGCGAACACCGCCGCCTGAGCAACCATGACAAAGGCGATGGTGAGTATGAGCAGGCGCGCCGAAAGGCTGGAGGTTCGCTTGGGCGGGGCGGGAGGGCGGGAGTCGCGGGCACGCCGGGCCCGGGCGAGTTCGGCTTCGCCCTCATCCAGTCTGATCTGCCTGCGGTCCGCCGGCGCCATCGGCACTCCCATGTCGCGCCGCCCCTTTTTCCACTGGGCTAGCCGCGAAGGCCCTGTCCTAGCACACCTTTGGAGCTTCCCTATGACCCGGGCGAGCGTCCCCAAGGGGCTTCCGCCCCGACCGGCCCGGTCCTTCCAAACGGTCCGATTCTCGGTCAGATACGCCAGAATCGGGGTTTTCGCCCCACCAGCCGCTTTCAATGGGGGTGAAATAGTTGAAAAATAAGGGGTCCTTGCCATTGACTTGGCCGCCCGGGGGCCGCTATACACCGCCCGCAATTGAGCCCGGTCCGCCGGGCCCTTTCTTTTTTGACGAACCGGAGTTGGTGACGTGAAACGCACCTATCAGCCCAGCAAACTCGTGCGCAAGCGCCGCCATGGTTTCCGTTCTCGCATGGAAACGGTCGGTGGCCGCAAAGTGCTCGCGAACCGCCGCGCCAAGGGCCGCAAGCGCCTCTCGGCGTAATTTGGCGGCTTAAGTCCGACCCGCTCCTTCCCGGAGCCGGAGGCGCCCCACACAGGTGGAGCTATGTCTCGGGACACAGCCATTGGACCAGCACGCCAAGCTTCAGACAGTGAAGTGCGCCGTGGCCGGCAATGGATGCCCGTTCAGCGCCGTCCTGATTTCTTGAGAATCGGAAGCTCCGGCCTCAAGCGCGTCACGCCCGCATTTATCCTTCAGGCCGCCCCTCGTGACATGAAGAGGGATGCTGTTGACGATCACGATTCGCCGATCCATGTGGGATTTACCTGCAGCCGGAAGGTCGGTAACGCCGTTGCGCGCAATCGCGCGAAACGGCGTTTGCGCGCCCTCACCGACCGCCTGATCGCCGAAGCCGATCCATCGCTCGACTATGTGCTGATCGGCCGGACCGAAACGCTGACCCACGACTTCGCCGCGATGGAGAATGACCTGCGCGCCGCCTTTAAGAAAATCGCGCAGCCGCGCACCCGAGGGCCGCGCGCATGAAGCTGTCGCCCGTAAGTCATTTGCTGCGCGGATCGATTCGCGTCTATCAACTCACCGTGTCGCCCCTTCTGGGCCCGCGTTGCCGCTTCCACCCGAGTTGCTCGGAATACGCCTGCGAAGCGATCAGCGCGCACGGCGCCGGAAAAGGCGCGATACTCGCGGCCAAGCGGCTTCTTCGTTGTCATCCCTGGGGCGGATCGGGTTTCGATCCCGTCCCCACACCTCCCTCTTCGTAACCAGGATCTGACGCGCCTATGGATCAACGTAACCTGATTATCGCTGCTGCCGTCTCGATGGTGATCCTGCTCGGCTGGGAATTGTATTTCGCACCGAAGCTGATGCCGCCCCCGGTCGAGGTCACCGAAACCGCGCAGCCGGCCGCGCCGCCCAACGTGGACACCAATGGCCCGTCCGCGCCGGTGGCCGTCCCGTCGCCCGAAGGTCAGCCGGTGGCCGCGCCTCCGGCAACCGCGCCGGAAGCCGAAGCGCCGCGTCTCAAGATCGCGACGAGCTACGTGCAAGGTTCGGTCTCGCTCGCCGGCGGACGGGTGGACGACGTTCACCTGACGCGTTTTCGTGAAACCACCGACCCGAACAGCCCGGCAATCACGTTGCTGACCCCGTCGAATTCGCCGAAGCCTTACTATGCCGAGTTCGGCTGGATTGCATCGGACACGACGCTGAAGCTCCCGGGCGCCGGCAGCCTCTGGACTACCGAAGACCCGAATGCGGTCCTGACCGATACCACCCCGGTAACAATCACCTACGATAACGGTGAGGGGCTCGTGTTCCGCCGCACCTACCGCGCCGACAAGGAATATCTGTTCCGCGTCGAGCAGACGGTGGCCAACAACAGCGGCCGCCCGGTGACGATCTATCCCTATGCCCTCATCGCGCGTGTCGATACCCCGCAGCTCGCGGGTTTCTTCATCCTGCACGAAGGCCCGATCGGCGTTTTCAACGGCACGACATTGCTGCAACCGAAGTACAAGGACCTGGTTGAAGACGGTCCGCAGACGGTGGCTGAGTCCACCGGCGGCTGGATCGGCATCACCGATAAATATTGGCTGGCGGCCGTTGGCTTCGACCAGAAGATGAAGGTCGCCGCGAGCATGACGCATACCGCGACGAATGGCCGTGACCGCTATCAGACGGACCTGCGCGGCGAACCGCTATCGATTGCGCCTGGCGAAGAAAAGAGCGTGAACGCCTATGTGTTCGCCGGCGCCAAGGAACTCGAGCTTCTGGACCGTATCGCGACCGATCCCGGCCTGACGCAGTTCGATCTCGCCATCGACTTCGGCTGGTTCTACTTCCTGACCAAGCCGTTCTTCTATGCCTTGCGTTGGCTGCACGGCCTCCTCGGCAACTTCGGCTTGGCGATTATCGCCTTCTCCACCTTCCTGCGCCTTTTGATGTTCCCCATCGCCAACAAGCAATTCAAGGCGATGAACAACATGAAGCGCCTGCAGCCGGAGATGAAGAAGCTGCAGGAACGCTACTCAAACGACCGCGTGAAGATGAACGAAGAGCTGATGGCGCTGTACAAGCGTGAGAAGGCCAACCCGCTGTCGGGCTGCCTTCCCATCCTGCTCCAAATCCCCATTTTCTTCGCGCTATACAAGGTGCTGTTCGTGACCATCGAAATGCGTCACGCGCCTTTCTACGGCTGGATCCACGACCTGTCGGCGCCCGATCCGACTGGGCTTTTGTGGCTGTTCGGTTTCGTGCATTGGGATATCCCGCCCTTCCTGCACTTCCTGAACATCGGTATCTGGCCGATCATCATGGGCGTGACGATGTTCCTGCAGCAGAAACTCGCACCGCAACCGGCCGATCCGGCGCAGGCCAAGGTGATGATGTTCCTGCCCGTGATCTTCACCTTCATGATGGGCACGTTCCCGGCCGGCCTCGTGATCTATTGGGCGTGGAGCAATCTGCTCGGCATCTTACAGCAATCGATCCTGCTGCGCAGTGAGCCGGCGCCCGAAGCCAAGAAATCCTAAGGTGACCGCCGACCTGAATCCGAGCTTCGATCCGGCGGTCGTCGAGACCGGCCGCCGGTTGTTCGCGCAGCAGTGCGATTTCATGCTGGGCGTCCTGGAGCTGGCGCAGATGCCGGACGCCGATATACCGGAAATCACCTTTGCCGGCCGATCGAACGTCGGCAAGTCGAGCCTGATCAACGCGCTCACCAATCGCAAAGACCTCGCCCGCACCTCGGTCACGCCAGGCCGGACGCAGGAGATCAATTTCTTCGATCTGGGGCGGCGGCTGATAATCACCGACCTTCCCGGCTACGGCTATGCCCAGGCGCCTAAAGACAAGGTCGAGGTCTGGACCGATTTCATCCGAAAATATCTAAAGGGTCGCCCGACCTTGCGCCGGGCCCTGATGTTGATCGATTCCCGCCACGGCCTGAAAGACACCGACCGCGAGATCATGAAGCTCATGGACGACTCGGCGGTGAACTATCAGATCATCATGACCAAAGCCGACAAGGTGAAGCCCGGCCCCTTGGCCGAAACGAAGGCGGCGATTCAAAAGGAACTGGCGGAGCATGTGGCCGCGCACCCGCAGATTTTAGTGACCAGTTCCTCGGATGGCTTCGGCATCGCGGAAGTGCGCGCCGCCCTGACCGAACTGGCTTTACCGGCCTAGTCGCGCGGGGAGTTGCGCTCCGGGCCGGTTGGCCTTATGCGGTAGTTGAGAAAACATCAACGCGTAGCCTATCCGAGGGCCATGACCGTAGAACGCAATCCCAACGCCGACCATGAGATCTGGTTGGAGAAAGCCGGTATCCTCGCGGAAGCGCTGCCGTTCATGCGCGAACATTCCGGTGAGACCGTCGTCGTGAAGTACGGCGGCCACGCCATGGGCGATGAAACCACGGCCGCGCGATTCGCCAGCGACGTCGTCCTGCTGAAACAAGTCGGCATCAACCCTATCGTCGTGCACGGCGGCGGCCCCCAGATCGGCGCCATGCTGGATCGCTTGCGCATCCAAAGCTCGTTCGTCGACGGCCTGCGCGTCACCGACGCGGCGACCGTGGAGATCGTCGAGATGGTGCTGTGCGGCTCCATCAACAAGGCGATCGTGACCGCCATCAACAAAGCCGGCGGCTTCGCGGTCGGCATGTCGGGCAAGGACGGGAATCTGATTAAGGCACGCAAGCTGCGCCGCTCGAAGAAGGACCCGGGCTCGAACATCGAGAAGATTCTCGACCTCGGCTTCGTGGGCGAACCGTCGGAGATCAATCCGCACATCCTCGATACGTTCGAAGAGTCCGATATCATCCCGGTCATCGCGCCAATCGGCGTAGGCCCCAACGGCGAGACCTACAATATCAACGCCGACACGGCGGCAGGAGCAATTGCCGCGGCGGCGGGCGCGACGCGTCTTTTGATGCTCACGGACATCGCGGGCGTTCTCGACGACACGGGACGGCTCATCAAGGAAATGACCGTGGAGCGGGCGAAAACCCTGATCCAGTCGGGTACTATTTCCGGCGGCATGATCCCGAAAGTGGAAACCTGTCTCGATGCGGTAGATCAAGGCGTGGAAGCGGCGGTGATCGTGGACGGCCGTGTGCCGCACGCGGTGCTGCTAGAGCTGTTCACGCCGCATGGCGCCGGGACATTGATCCGGGCGAGATAGGCCGCGCCCTTGAAACGGTAAACGCTTGAACACACCAAAGCGCGAGGATTTCGCCGGGATCGACGTTTGGGTGTTCGATCTCGACAATACGCTTTATCCGGCGAGCACCAATCTGTTCGCGCAGATCGACGTGCGGATGAAGACCTACATCGCGCAACTGCTGAATATATCGGTGGAAGACGCGTTCAAGCTTCAGAAGCAGTACTATCATAAATATGGAACGTCGCTGCGCGGTCTGACACTTCACCACGGCATCGATCCGGATGCGTTCATTGACCACGTGCACGACATCGACCACAGCGTGCTGAACGCCGACCCACGTCTTGACGCCGTTCTGGCGGCCCTGCCCGGCCGCAAACTGATCTACACGAATGGCTCCGCGTATCATGCCGAGAGCACGGTCAAGCGACTCGGCGTGGCGCACCACTTCTCCGACATCTTCGATATCCGCGCGGGCGACTACATCCCGAAGCCGGATCCCGCCGGTTACGCGGCGCTGATCGCCAAACACGCGGTGACGCCCACGACAGCGGCCATGTTCGAGGACAGTCACAAGAATCTCGAGCCTGCCGCCGCGCTGGGCATGAAGACCGTCTGGGTACGCCACGAGGGCATGCCGGCGAGTGAAGGCGAGAATCTCAGCCACTGTCATTATGTAACGGACGATCTCCTCGCCTGGCTGAGCGTGCTCACGGATAAAAAGTGAGTGCGAGAACCGCGCTTGCGGGGCTGCTATTGGTGGCGACGCCGGCGAGCGCCGATGATGGTGTAGGCATCGACCAACTGCTGAATTTCGCCGCGAATGGCTGCGTGCCCTACGCCATGAAGGGTACGCCCGTGGACACCTTCGCGACCAAGGAGCGCGCGCAGCGCTTAGACGATAAAACGGCACGCCCCTTTCTCGGAACCGAAAGGGGCGCGGTCTATTTAAAAACCGATACGCGACATCCCATCGCGCTGACGGCAAAAACGGACGGCGCATGCACGGTCAACGCGCGATTTCCCGGCGATCTCACGCCCATGATCGAAGCCGTCGACGATTATTTTGTCGGGCCGGGCAGCCGCTTTTATCCCGGGCGCGTCTTTGAAGAAGCCTCAGTGCACGGCGGATGGGTGACACACCGGATTTATTTGGCGCAACGTGGCGACAAACAGATCGTCATTCTGTTTTCGGCAGATCCGAAAGCGCCGGCACTCGAACAGATCGCCGTCACTGTGATGGCCGAGAGGAAGCCGCCGGTCACGCCCTCTCCTCGTTAGAGAAAAGGGCGGGCCTTGATGGGGCCTTAGCGGTTGCGGCGCGAGCCGCCGCCTGGAATACGATTACGTCCACCAAGATTGCGCCCGTAATGGAGTTCATCGTCATCGGCGCCGTATTCACCCGTCTTGCCTAAGCGATTGTTGTCGGCACCCGCCGAACGGCCATACCCCTCATCTTCCGGGGTTTCGGCGCTTTGCTGCCGGCTGTCGTCATCTCCGCCGCTGAATTGCGGCCGTGATTCGGTGTGCTGCGTGACTTGTGGATGCTGTTCTTGCTCTTCACGCTTGTTAGCCGGCGGCAACTCCGTCATGCGGTCTCGGCTGTCCTCGCGACGTTGCTGACGGCCCTTTGCCGAGCCGTCGCGGCGCTTCTCGGCCTGCGGACGCACTGCGCCGGCGGCGCGTTCTGAACCAATTTGTTTGCGCGGGCGCGCCTTGGTTGGCGCTTCGGCGACTGGACGCTTCTCAGATTTCGGAGCCGGTTTGGCGGGGCGCGCTTTCGCCGACGCCGGCCTTTTAGAAGCCGCTTTGCGCTGTGGCGTCTGCTTGGCGTTCCGCCCGGCGGGCTGTTGGGCCCGATCGCGCTTCGCCGCGCTCGCGATTTTGGAACGGCTGTTTGTCTTGCGCTTTGCTTGCACAGCACCCGCCGGGGAACGGCGTGGCGCTTTCTTTGCACTTTTCTTGGCGATCTTCTTCTTGGCTGCTTTCTTACTCGCCATTGGCTTCTCCCAGATGTGGACTGTGAATCGCCGCCCGAGTCTTTTACGCGCGGTCCATTATACGGAACGGCGCGTGGCTCGACTTTGTTTTCGCGAAGCGCCATTTTTCCCCGACGCAAATCGCCACGAGGCGCGGGGAACGCGACGATGTTCACGGCTGTCTGCGCCAGGGCATCCGCGCCAGAGGCGGCCGAAACGGCGCCAGCCCCCTGGAGCCAGGCTGCATGAAAACCACTACCACGTGCGCGATGCGCAAATCTGCAACCAACTTCTTTGTTTAGAGTCCAAGGCTTTCTTTTCCGCTATGCTGATCGAACTGGGTTGGTGCGGCAAGGGGCGCCTTCGGCGATACGTGGTGATGCGTAAGGTCTTCGAACTCGAGTCTGAAATGGTGCAGGCGTTGAAGCAAATGTCCGACGACAGCGGGCGCACGCTCGACGAGCTGGCGGACGAGGCGTTCAGCCTCCTATTAAAGAAGCACTGTCGACCGCGCACGCTTAAAGAAGCGTTTCAGATGAGCCTTAGGCGTTTTGCGCGTAATGACAATGACTGCGAGCCCGAACAGCGGATGCGCTAACGCCGCGCGACACGTTTCTTCGAGGCCGCTCTCTTAGCGGGCGCGGATGGCGACCGCCCTTCCGCCGCGAGGCTTTTCTTTAGAGCTTGCATGAGGTCCACGACGTTGGAGGATTGCGCCGGCGCGGCGATGCGCTTGATCTTGTGTCCTTTGCGCTTTTCCTCGATGAGATCGCGCAGCGCATCCTCGTAGCGGTCGGTGAATTCCTCGGGATCGAAGGGACCTTCGAGCTGATCGATAATCCGCTCCGCGATATCGATCATCTGCCGGTCGACTTTCGCGCTGGTGAGCGTGGTGAGCGCTTCGGCCGTACTCACCACTTCGTCCTTCATACGTAAAGTCGTGGCTAGGAGACCATTTTCGCGCGGCTCAATCGCGAGGAGACGCTCACGCGTATGCATTACGACACGCCCAAGCGCAATTCTGTTAGCTTTCATCATTGCTTGTTGAATGACGCTGTAAGCCTCGACCGCCGATTTGTCGCGCGGCATGAGGAGATAGGGCGTGTCCCAATAAAGCCGATCGATGGTCGCGGCGTCCACAAAGCGCTCTATGTCCAAGGTAGACGTCGTTTCAAGACGTACGCTGCGCAGCTCGTCGTCGTTGAAGAGCACATATTCACCTTTCTCGACTTCGTAACCTTTCACCAGCGACGCACGCTCGACCGGACCCGTCTCCGGATCCGTGGTGACCATCTTGATACGGTTGCCGGTATCAGGATTGATGAGATTGAACGAGATGTCGCCACCGGACGTGGTCGCCCGGTAGAGGCCAACGGCGCAGGTGACCAACGACAGGCGCAATGTACCCTGCCACGCAGGGCGGGAGGACAATCCTTCAAATCGCGGAAGAGTTTCGGGCGCGCGGGAGGTTCGGGACTGACGAGAGCGGCGTTGGGCCTGGGCCATGGGATCTCCGATGTACTACCGCAAGTGAACGATGCGGCGTTTCGGGAGTTCCACGGCATTTGGCGAGCATAGCCGCAACATGGGGTGCGGTGTACTAGATGTTGAGATTCGTCGCCCTGCGGCTGTAGCGGTAGGTAATTTCTCGCGCCTTAGCATATCAGGAGCCCAGAGGCGTAATCGACGAATGTAAGCGCCACGGCAATGAGGACGCAAAAGGCTACAGTAATGCAAAGGTAGAAGAGGGCTGCCGACAGAAATGCTAGGCCGCGCGCGAGCTGGGCGGTGATGCGCCTTGCAGGGCGCGAGGATTGATAGTGGCGTAGATAGTAACCATAGGCGCCTTCGCGGACGGCGGTACTTACCGTGAATCCAACGAAGAGGCCGGCCGCGAGCATGGCGAAGTGAAGCATCGCGCCGCTCTAGGTTTCCGTCGCCTCCTGAAACATCTCAAGCTGCCACTCGAGTTCCGCTTCGGTGGCGTCGAACCCGCCGCCGGCGCGGGGACGGATGAGAGATTCAGGCGTCACGCGTCCGACCTTCAGCTGAAGCTGCGCGGCTTCTTCGGCCGTGAAGTCGCCGGCCCAAGCCACCGCAAGCATGCCCTTCCCGCTGGCCGTGCGCACCACTTCTGCGACAGCCCGAAGCGGGAGATCGGCAAGATGGGCCAGCGCGGCCACCACCATGGGCGACGGACCATCGGTGGCCAGCTGCATGACCGAACGCGTCGTGAGTTTACCGGCGCGTGCAAGCACTTCAACTTGGCGCTGAGCCATCGTGAGGGCATCTTCCGTCAGCGTTTCACCGAGATCGTCGACGGCAAGACCGGCCTTCTCGTCATCCTTGCGCAATTTATCCTTCACCAGCTTATCCAGTGTGGTGATGGTCGTTGGATCGAGATCAACGCGGCGCGCGAGTTCCTGCACCAACGACGCAGCGACAAATTCGGCGATGCGGAGCGCGGCTTTGGAATTGAGGTTCGGCCGATGCACCAGGGGCTCGTGCCACCAAACCTGCCGGGGCGCGGCGTCGATGATGGCGTCTAGGGTCTCCTCGCGGATCTGCGCGCTCTTGTTCTTAAGCAGCGAGGTGATGGCATCGACATTGCCGCTGCCAACGATGGCGTTTGAAACTTCCTCACCGACATTGATGCGCCGGGAGATTGCAACCAGCTGCGCCGTCAGAGGGCTGGCTTGGATCACCGCGTGAAGATCCTCGTCCGTGAGCACGGGCGAGAATTCGAGCACAGGGGTGGCGACGGTGGCCTCGGTGTCGGTGGCGAGCGTGAACACTACGTCGTGCGGCGCGTTCGGGACCGATTTCAAGGCTTCCGAAAGCGCGCGGCGCACACGCGGCAACTGGTCCCGCGCGAGCAGGATGAGCACTTGATGGATCGTGCGCCACGCCTTCTCCTGATCGAGGTTGCTAAGGCCCGGCAGAAGTTTGCCCAAACGGTCGGCGAGGTCGGACCGCACATCGGCGTCGTCGTCGGCCGCGAGCAGCAGTGACGCTTTTTCCGGCGTTGCGGCATTGGCCGCAATGGAACGACGGACCACGGTGTCCGAGTCACGCGCGAGAAAAAATAGGATCTCGGGTTCGAGATCAAGGCGCTCGGCGAGCGCGCGACGAACCTCGACCTCGGGATGGTCCAGCAGATCACGCGCTTGTTCGTAAGTGACCTTCTGCCCCGGGATCCCCAAGAGATGGATCAAGCGGTCTTTTGCCGGGGCGCCGGTTTTTGAAGCGCTGGATTTGGAGGGGGGCATTACGGCATCCCTCCCACCGGAGGCGTGGAAACGTCGGGAGCCACGGTGAAACTGCCTTTTCCGCCGCGCTTGGCTTCGTACATGGCTGCGTCGCCGCGCGCGAGCAAGCCGTCGAGCGTTTCCTCGATTTCACGGTTCCACACCGCGATGCCGACGGACATGCCCAGCGGCCGGTGCGGACCGGCTGAATAGGGGCCGAGCTCCTTCATGCGATCCAGGAACTGGCCCGCGCGGGTTTTCGCAATGGTGAGATCGGCGCCGTTGAGCCAGAGGGCGAATTCGTCGCCGCCCAACCGCGCGATAAGGTCCGTGGGACGCGTATGCTGAACAAGGATATCGCGCACTTTCAGAAGCGCGTCGTCGCCGGCCTGGTGACCCTTGGTGTCGTTGACCGCCTTGAAGTTGTCGAGATCGACATACATCAAAACGCCGTGCCCGCCGTCGCGCGTCAGGCGCACGAGGAAGCGCTGCAATCCGTCAACAAATGCGCCGCGATTCAAGAGGCCCGTGAGCGCATCGGTGCGGGAAATCTTGAGCACATGTTCATGGTGTGTGAATTGCTCGATGGTGATACCGACCTGGTTGGCGATGTCCCCGATGAGCAGGCGGTCATCGTCGTTCCATGTACCGCGTTCAACGGAACGCCAGAGAATAACGGCGCCGTTGGACGCGTTCTGGTAGCGCGCGGGCGCGGCGAGCACCTGCATGCCGCCGAGCAGCAGCTCGACCGCTGCAGCGCCTTCACTGATCGTTTTCAGGACAGGCGCGGCTTCGCTCGCCTCGAGGTCGCCGTAGCGAGCGGCCAGTTGAAAGCCCGGCGACACCGGATTTGGCGGCGCGTCTTCCGAAAGTGCACGGAAGATGTGGCAGTGCTCGGCGCCGAGGCCGCGCGCGAGCGCTTCCGCCGCGACGCTGAGCATGGCTTCCGGATTCACTTCGTCGCGGAAAGCGCGCACAATACGCGTCAGAACACGTTCGCGATTGCGCACACGAGTCAACGTCGATTCCCGGTCGCGGGTTTCGGTGACATCGCGGCAGACACCGCGCGCACCGACCCATTTACCGTCGCGGGCGATGAGAGGCATTGCTGAAACGATGACGCAGGCGGCACGCCCGTCGGGACGGCGCAGCCACAGCTCCTCGTTCTCGATCCGGCGCTTGGTGAGAAAGGGAATTTCGGCGCCGGGCGCATCGGCGACCAGGAGTTGGCGCGGCTCCATGGCCATGAGGCCGTCCGCTGTATAGCCAAGCGCACCGCGCGGCGGGACAAAGGCAAAACGTTCGTCGCCGCCGGTTTCCCACGCGAAATCGGTGGAGATCTCGATGAAGTCCTTGTAGCGCCGGCGGCTGTCGACGAGAGCGAGACGTAGCGAATTGTCGAGCGTGAGGTCGCGCACAAACAAAAGGGTTCCACCGTTGTCGCGCAGCGGAACGAGACTCACCTGCAGATTTTGCTGCTTACCCTCGGGGCCGACGTCGACCATGTCGACAAGTGCGCGATTGGCCGTGGTGGATTTGTCGGCCGCGGCTTTCAGACGGGCCATATCCTCGGGTGCGAGGCGCGCGGCAAACTCCAGGGCCACCGGATTCGCGGGCTCGATAAAGCCCGCTGGCAGGATCCGGAACACCGGTTCTTCGTAGCGCTCAAGCGCGGCGGGGGAAACCTCGAACGATAAGACTTCGCTTTGACCCCGAAAGGCCGACGCCGACGATGAAGCGCTGCCTTCGCGCGCCAGATCTTTACCCACGTACATCCCCACTTACGTTCGGGCTACTTTCTGTTCAGCCCGTTTATTCGCCTAAAGGTTACCTGACCGAACCGAATTACGCCAATGCGTTAGCTGGCGAGATTGACTCACTCTTTCCAGTAGTTATGTTCGGGCACCTTCTAGCCTGCGGATCCTCGAAAAACTTAGGAAATCATGATGGATATCAAATCATTACAAGACGCGATCGAACGCGCATGGGAAGACCGCAACAACCTTTCGCCGTCAACGCAAGGCGCGGCGCGCGACGCCGTGGATACGGCGCTCAATTTGCTCGACGCGGGCACAGCCCGTGTGGCCGAAAAGGGACCGAACGGTTGGTCGGTGAATCAGTGGCTGAAGAAGGCCGTTCTGCTCGGCTTTCGCCTCAACGACATGGCGCAGATGCCGGGCCCGGCCAATGCGGCTTACTGGGATAAGGTGCCGCTAAAGACCGCCGGCTGGTCGGATGCGCAGTTCAAACAAGCGGGCTTCCGCGCGGTCCCGGGAAGCGTCGTCCGACGTTCCGCATTCGTGGCGCCGGGCGTCGTTCTGATGCCATCTTTCGTGAATGTCGGCGCTTATGTCGACTCGGGCACGATGGTCGACACGTGGGCAACCGTCGGCAGCTGCGCGCAGATCGGAAAGAATGTGCACCTCTCCGGCGGCGTCGGTATCGGCGGCGTGCTTGAGCCGCTGCAGGCCGGCCCGGTGATCATTGAAGACAACTGTTTTATCGGCGCGCGCTCGGAAGTCGTGGAAGGCGTTGTCGTCGAGGAAGGCGCGGTTCTGTCGATGGGCGTTTTCATCAGCGCAACCACCAAGATTATTGATCGCGCGACCGGCGAGATCTTCGTTGGGCGCGTCCCGGCGTACAGCGTTGTCGTACCAGGGGCGATGCCGGGCAAGCCGCTGCCCGACGGCAGCCCGGGTCCAAGTTTGTCGTGCGCGGTCATCGTGAAGCGCGTGGACGCGCAAACCCGCTCGAAGACTTCGATCAATGAACTGCTGCGTGACTAAGTGAGCGCCCCCCAGAACATCGACGCCCTTCAGCTCGCGCAGGAGCTGATCAAACGACCGAGCGTCACGCCGAAGGACGAAGGCGCGCTCGATGTCTTGGTGCGCGCGCTGGAAGGCATGGGATTCACCTGCGAACGCATGGCCTTCGCCGACCAGAACAAGCCGCAGGTAGAGAACCTATACGCGCGCTTGGGGAAAAGCGGGCCAAACTTCTGCTTCGCCGGCCACACAGACGTGGTGCCGGTCGGCGACGGCTGGACGACCGATCCGTTCAAGGCCGAAGTCATTGAAGGCCGCCTATTCGGCCGCGGCGCCGCCGACATGAAAAGCGCCATCGCCGCCTTCACCGCGGCCACCGCGCAGTATTTGCATAAGCATGGGGCGCCGAACGGCTCCATCAGCCTGCTCATCACAGGCGACGAGGAAGGCGATGCCGTGAATGGGACGGTAAAAGTCCTGGAGATGCTGAAGGCGCGCGGCGAGAAATTAGACGCCTGCGTCGTGGGCGAGCCCACCAATCCCACCAAACTCGGGCAGATGATCAAGATCGGCCGGCGCGGCAGCCTGACCGGCAAACTCACTGTGCACGGTACGCAAGGTCACAGCGCTTACCCGCATCTGGCCGACAATCCGATCCCGCGTATTTTGAAGATGTTATCGGCGCTGATCGCGCAACCGCTCGACAACGGTTCGGCGCACTTCCAGCCTTCGACCATCGCCATCACGACGGTCGACGTCGATAACGCGGCGACTAATGTGATCCCGGCGATCGCGCGCGCCGGTTTCAATATCCGCTTCAACGACCTCCACACCGGCGATTCCTTGCGTAAGTGGCTCAAGGAGACGTTCGACCAGGCCGCCGATGGCGGACACTATGAGTTGGCGATCTCGGTGTCGGGGGAAAGCTTCATCACGATGCCAGGGCCGCTGACCGCGTTGGTATCGAACGCCGTGGAAAGCGTGACCGGCGCAGCGCCGGAGCTGTCGACCACGGGCGGCACCTCGGACGCACGCTTTATCAAAAGCGCATGCCCTGTGTGCGAATTTGGCCTCGTCGGCCAGAGCATGCACAAAGCGGACGAGCATTGCCTGGTTACGGACCTGCAAGCGCTGACGCGCATCTACCTCGCGATCCTCGAGGGATATTTTAAATAAGATGTCTCCGCGGGAACTCGCGAGCGCACTGTATGGTTTAGCTCTGCTGTTCAAGTTCGACGGGCGCGCCTGGGAGTTCTTTGACCGCAGCGCGCACGGATTTTGGTCTTCCTATATCGTCGCCGTCATCGTTGCGCCGTTCCATTTCGCGCATGTGTTCCTGACTTACGGCAAAACGCCGTCGACGCTCGGCCCGGTCGCTTACGGCATCGTCGAAGTGTTGGCTTACGTCCTGACCTGGACGCTGTTCCCTTTCGCGATGATGTATGTCTCGCGCTTCCTGGGGCGGGGCAGCCGCTACTTCTGGCACATGGTGCCCTACAACTGGTTCCAGTTGCCGATCGCGGTGCCGCTGTTCAGCTTGGCGCTGTTGAGCGACGTCGGTCTGCTTCCCATGCAGGCTTACAGCTTCTTCAATCTGTTCGCGATGGTGGTATTGGCCGTGTACACGACATTCGTCGGCGCAGTGGGCCTGCGCGTCCCCATCGGCACCGCCATGAGCATCATGGTTCTGGATTATACGCTGACGTTTTTAGCCGGGGCGTTGATCGCGCGGATCTAGTACTTCACGCGCGCAAAGTAGAGCCCGTCTGGCGGCGCCGTCGGACCGGCGGCGGAGCGGTTCTTAGCCTCGAGCGCATCGACAACATCGCGCGGTGTCCACTTCCCTTCTCCGACCAGTTTCAACGTGCCGACCATATTACGCACCTGATGATGCAAGAATGAGCGCGCCCGGGCGGTGACGACGATCATTTCGGCCTGTTGGCTGACGTCGAGTTGATCCAAGGTCTTCTGCGGCGACTTCGCCTGGCACTCGGCCGCACGGAAACTGGTGAAGTCGTGATTGCCGACAAGAATTTGAGCAGCCACTTGCATGGCGCGCGCATCCAGAGGCTGTGCCACCCACCATACGCGTCCGATATCGAGCGCCGGTGCGGCTCTGCGATTGAGGATCCGATATTCGTAAGCCCGTTCCAGCGCCGAAAAACGCGCGTGGAACTCCTCGTCGACCTTCTCGGCGCTCAATACGGCGATAGGGTGCGGCCTGAGATGCGCATTGAGCGCATTCACAACGACATGCGGCCGATCGTCGCGCGGGATGTCGATATGAGCAACCTGACCAAGCGCGTGCACACCGGCGTCGGTCCGTCCCGCGCCGTGAACGACGGCGTTCACCTGACAATAGCCGCGCACGGCGTCCTCAAGCGCGCCCTGGACGGACGGACCGTTGTCCTGACGCTGCCAGCCCACATAAGGCGAGCCGTCGTATTCTATGACCAACTTAAAGCGTGGCATGGGGATGTTTTAGGGAAACCGGCCCACGCATGCAAACCGCGTTTATTACGCGAGAATCGGCGCTTGCTGATGGACATCCGAGGCGTTGTGCACGGAGAGCCATTCCTCCCCCAAAATCGCCCAGCGTTCGTGGTCGCGCCAAATGCCGCCGATCTTGAGGAAGGATGGCGAGAAGCCTTCCTTGCGGAACCCCAGACGTTTGATAAGGGCGAGCGACGCCGCGTTGCCGGGCTGCACATTAGCCTCAAGACGGTGCAGTTCCAGCGCGGTGAAGGCGTGATCGAGCACCAGCGCGAGGCCTTCGGTCATATAACCACGGCCCGCGAACATCGCGTTGCCGTAGTAACCAAGCGACCCGCACCGAAAGCCGCCCATGACGATGTCGTTGATATTGATGACACCGGCCAGGGTCGTGTCTTCATTGCGGTAAACAAGAAAGCCGAAGGCGGCGCCGCGATCCAGTCGGTCAAGATACGCGCGGTAGCGGCGTTCGTCCGTGGCCGGATAGACCCAGGGTTCGTGGAAGTTGCGGCTTCCCACGGTCATGGCGACAAACTCGTCCGCCTGATCTTTGGTTGGCGGGAGCAGGTGAACCAACTCCCCGCGCGCTATGACTTTCGACCGGCGTCCGAACATGAGAAAAATCCTCTGGCTTCGGAGGATTTTAGGCGAGCGGGGTCGCCTTCGGCAACGCATAGCCCCTAAGGAACGCGTCGGCGGACGCAGGTCCTTTGCCCGCCCGCTGTACGGTGGTCAGGCGCACAGCCCCCTCTCCACACGCTATGGCAAGCCGGTCGTCGAGGGTGACCCCCGCGGTTCCAGAGCCTGGGGCAAACTCGGCCGTCAGCGCTTTGATCCGTTCAGTGCCATGGCCGAACCAAGCACCTGGGAACGGCGAAAGGCCGTGGATATGCCGAAGCACCTCGCGCGCCGGGCGTGTGAAGTCGATATGGGCTTCCGCCTTGTCGATCTTCGCGGCGTAAGTGACGCCCTGATCGGGTTGTGGGACGGGCGAGAGGCGGCCTTGCGCGAGGACATCGAGAGTCTCGACAATCAAGTTGGCGCCGATGGTGGCGAGGGTGTCGTGCAGCGTCTGCGCCGTTGTCGCATCCGTAATCGGCGTTTCCTGGGTCATTAGCATCGCACCCGTATCAAGTCCGGCATCCATCTGCATGATGGTGACGCCGCTGATCTTGTCGCCGGCCATGATCGCGCGCTGGATCGGCGCGGCGCCGCGCCAGCGCGGCAGGAGCGAAGCGTGGATATTCAGGCACCCGTACTTCGGCGCATCGAGGATGGCTTGCGGGAGAATGAGGCCGTAAGCGGCCACCACGGCGACATCGGCATTGTGTGCGCTAAACGCCGCCTGAGTTTCGGCCTTCTTAAGGCTCTTCGGCGTGAATACGGGAATGCCGTGCTGCTCCGCGAACGTCGCGACCGGACTGGGGCGCAACTGCTGGCCGCGGCCGGCCGGCCGCGGCGGCTGTGAATATACAGCCGCGATCTCATGGCGCTCGGCGAGACGTGCGAGCGCGGTGACGGAAAAGTCGGGGGTGCCCATGAAAATAATACGCATGGGCGGAAAATACTTGAGTTGGTCTTGCCGCGCTAGGCTTCGACGGGCGTGCGCTTGCCGGACTTCTGCTCGAATTTTTTGATCTTGGTGAGGCGCTTGATGATCATGTTGCGCTTCAGGGCCGAGAGATGGTCTACGAACAACGTGCCTTCGAGATGATCCATCTCATGCTGGATGATAACGGCCAGGAGGCCATCGGCATCCATCGTACGGATTTCGTTGTGCTCATCGACATAGCGCACCTTGATCGACGCGGGGCGCACGACTTCCTGGTATTCCTCGGGAAGGGAGAGACAGCCCTCTTCATGCGGCTTGGTCTCTTCCGAGGCCCAAACGATCTCCGGATTCGCCATCTTCAGCGGCGCGGGCGGCTCGCCCTCGCGGGCCGGGTCGATCACGATGATGCGCTTCGAGACGCCGACCTGGGGCGCGGCGAGGCCCACACCCGGCGCGTCATACATAGTCTCCAGCATGTCACCCATGAGCTTGCGGGTGGCCGCGTCGACACGCTCAACAGCCACGGCTTTCTTCTTTAGCCGCGGATCGGGAGCAACAATGATTTCCAAAAGCGCCATGATGGGGGTGAGATAAGGCCCAAGGGCTGACCCGTCAACAAAAGAGCGCCCAAAAACACCCCTTCTTATGAACGGAAAGGGCGAAAGGGCCTACATCGTGATCCGGGCGCTGTATTCCAGCACCGTTTTACCCTTGGCCGGGATTTCCAGGGTCCACAGCGCTGAACCTGCGTCCTGTTTGGTGTGAGGATGGGATTCCTTGGCGATTTCCCAAGCACCCGGAATGGGTTCGATCACGCGGACGGTCACGGGGCGCGATTTCGCGTTGGAGATCGTCACCCGCCAGGTGGTGAGCGAGATGTTGTCCGTAGCGCGGACATAGTTGAGCTGCTCGCGCTGAACCGGAATATCGAAGTCATTGCCGAGGTTCAAAGTAACCTCACCGCCGACGGCGGTGTGATCGATGCGGTCCTCGCCGAGGAACTGGGGCGCGCCTTCGGCGTCGGAGCCGTACACACGCACGACCCCGGCCGGGAGCGGCATGCCGAGCTTAGCCGCTGCGTCGTTCTTGAACATCAGCTCGACGTTGGCGCGGGTTTCCGGCTGCACGCCGCGCATGGCCTGCGTGAAGTAATACTGTTCGGACCGCACCGTGATCTGACGGCGGACCGGGATCGATTGGTTATTAAGTAAGCCAAGCTGCTTGGTTTCGAACGGCCCAAGACTCGTGAGCTTGGGGATGGTGTAGACATGCGTGGCGAGGCCCGCTGTGGGCGCAATACCGCCACCGAAAGATTGCCCCATGTCGGCAGCCTCGGCCTTCATGGTGGCGCGCGCCATCATGGGCACGGGCTGCGCGGCCGGGCGCGTACGGTTCACATCGCCGGCGATCAACTTCATCTTGGCATTGGGAAAGTCGGAACTGGTGGCGTTGGTGACGGTCGCCCACGCCAGAAGAGTCATGCGATTGCTGTCGGAGTCGTACTGCGCGACGTAATCGGGATGCCACGATAATCCGCCGGTGAGATAGCTGAGTTCCGCTTCGACGTCCTGCGCGCCCTTTCCGGTCGCGGACATGATGAGTGTCGGACGCGCGCGCACGCCGGCGGGAACGCTGTCGAAAACGACGCGGCCCGGATGATTGGTGTGAACCTTCCCGTTGATCTCCAGCACCAGCCCTTCGTTGACGCTGAGCACGCGGGCGCGTTCGGTCACTTCACGGCCGTTGCCGGGATTGACCGAGATCACCGAGACCTCGCTGCCGACGGCACGCTCCAGGAGCTTTGACGGCGTCAGCACATCAAAATTGAAGATCTGCTCGGTGACGCGCACCGCATCCCCCTTCAGCACCTGAAGGAAAGCTGTTTCCGGCTGCAACTCGCGCGGCACGCCGCCCATGACAAGCTGCGTGGACGCACCGGGCATCTTGAAAGCGCGGCGCTCACGCACCATCGCGAAGTTGTTGTTGTAGATGGTGAGGTCGGTATTGCCAGTTGCGGCGGGCACCTCGACCGTTTGAGCCTGTGCTGAAAAGCCGAGCGACAGGGTCAGTGCGAAAGCGGAGATCTTGGCGAGTTGCATGAGAGAGCTCTGAATCGTTAAGGCGTGGTGGGGCGGGCGAATTTGATCTAGATTCTTATAGGCTGCGGATGATGGCACGGTTGAGGCGGACTGCACATTGCAAGCCTGCAACAATTTAACGTTGAAAAACGTGCCCTGACTGAGGTTTAGCGACATATGGATGCTTTAACGGCGATCATCATCGGGGGATCCATCATCATTGCCGCGGGGGTGCTCGCGATGATGCTGCGCGGACGCGGCGATACCGGCGCCGCGCAGGTGACGCAACTCAGCGATACCGCCGCTCGGCTCGCCGAGGCGCAAAGCATGTTGACCGGACGCCTTGCCCAAATGGCGGAAAGCCAGTCGGCGGCGCAAAACCACATGGCCGAACAGTTGCGCGCCCAGGAGACAAGCGTGCGCAAGCTGCTGGATGAGCGCCTCACCGACGTGACGCGCAAGGTGGGCGAAAACCTGGACAAAAGCACGACCAAGAACGCTGAGGCGCTGGGCGCCTTGTCGGAGCGCCTAGCGGTCATCGACGCGGCGCAAAAGAATATCACCGAACTTTCGGCCGAAGTGGTCGGTCTGCAAGACATCCTCTCGAACAAACAGGCGCGCGGCGCCATCGGCCAAACCCAGATGGAAGATCTGGTGAGGAATATGCTGCCGCGGGGCAGTTACGACTTCCAAGTGACGCTTACCAATGGCAAGCGCGCCGACTGCGTGATCCGCCTGCCGAATCCGCCGGGGCTGATCGCGGTCGACTCAAAATATCCGCATGAAGCTTTCGTGCAGCTCTCAACGGCGACCGACGAGCGCGCGCGCGCCGCCGCGGAGGCCGCCTTCCGAACCGATGTGCTGAAGCACATCAAGGATATCGCCGAAAAATACATCGTCCCGGGCGAGACCGCGGATTCGGCGATCATGTTCGTGCCGGCGGAATCGGTGTTCGCCGAACTGCACGACCGTTTCCCGCAGGTGGTGGAAGAAGGTTTCCGCCGCCGCGTCTACATCGTCTCGCCGACGACGCTGATGGCGACGCTCAATACCATACGCACGATCCTGAAAGACGCCCGCATGCGTGAGCAGGCGCACATCATCCAGAAAGAGATTGGTGAACTCACCAAGGACGTCGAACGCTTGGACAAGCGCGTCGGCGCACTGGGCACCCACTTCGATCAGACGCAAAAGGACGTGAAGGAGATACTTATCTCCACGGGCAAGATCGTCGACCGCGGACATAAGATCGAGAATATCCCGCTCGAGGCCGAACCGAGCCAAGTGAGCGGTGACAACGTAACCCAGCTTCGCGTGATCGCCGAGTAGCGCACGCCCTATGAGAAAAAAGGCCGGGTCCCGAAAGACCCGGCCTTTTCTCTGCAAAGAAGACTTGGTTGTTCAGCTGTTGCGTTAGTAGGCCGAGCTTGCCGCGGGGCGCGCGGGCGCCTTCTCGACGTTGTCAGGCACCTGCACGCTGACGGTCTTGGTCTCACCCGAGCGGCCCGGGAATTCCTGGAAAATCGCTTCGAGGATGTACGGCATCACCGGTTCGATCTGGCCATTGAGGCCTGAGCTGACGGCACGGCCTTCGAACACGCGGTCCTTGTGGTCGGAGTTGTAGGTCGATCCACGGAACACGTTCACTTCGACGCGGCGCGTGAACACCTGACGCGTGGTGATGTCGTAACGGTCATCCCAGAACGGATCGTAGCCCATGTAGCCGAAGGGGCCGCGCGCCCAGTAGGGACGTCCCCAACCGTAACTGTAGCCAAAGCCGGCCTGCGCGCCGAAACCGGACCAGGTGGAGCGCACGTCGGCGCTGGGACCATAAACCGCGTAGCGCAGCGTAACGACATAATCGGCATTCGTGGGACCGGCGCTGCCGGTGTACTGCATCATGCCCAACGCCGAGAGGCGCTCGTTCATCAGATCGCCGAACTGCTTGAAAGCGAAGCTCGACTGCTGATCATCGTCGAGGGCGACGATCGCGAACGTTTTTCCCTGCGGGGATTCCGACATGGCGTTGTAGCGCGTGACGTCGGACGTCACGAATTTCTGCCCAGCGCATCCCGCGAGCATAAGGACTGCGGCGGCGGCCGCGAAAACGGTTCTCAACATCCTGACCTCCTGAAGCCGCGCGGGACCCGCTGGGCGGGAACGCATCGCGCGGAGCACGTGACTGTTCAGCATAGAAGATATGAGTGAATTATGGCACAGGCGTGACGCCGAAAGGTTGCGTTTTTGAAAGCTTCGCGAAAGCTTTAACGTCAGCTTTATACGGGCCGGCGGGCCGTCAGCGCGGCGGCTATGGTGCCGTCGTCGAGATAATCCAGCTCCCCGCCTATGGGCATGCCATGCGCGAGGCCCGAGACGGTGGTTTTCGTTTCGCCCAAACGCTCGGCGATATAGTGAGCGGTCGTCTGACCATCGACCGTGGCCGAAAGCGCGAGAACGATTTCCCTGACATCCGGCGACTCGGCGCGGGAAACGAGTTTATCGATGCGCAAGTCGGACGGGCCGATTCCATCGAGTGGCGATAGAAGCCCGCCGGTGACGTGATAGCGGCCACGAAACGCGCCGGTGCGTTCCAAAGCCCATAGGTCGGCGACGTCTTCGACGACGCAAATGAGCGCGGGGTCGCGGCGCGGGTCGCGGCAGATGGTGCAGGGATCGGCGCTGTCGAAATTGCCGCAGCTGGAGCACACCTTCACCGATTCCGAAGCGGCGGAGAGAGTCTGGACCAGGGGATCGAGCAAGGACTCGCGTTTCTTGATCAGCGCGAGCGCAATGCGCCGCGCCGAGCGCGGACCAAGCCCCGGCAGTTTTGAAAGCTGCCGGATCAGGGCTTCGATCTGCGGGCCGGCCATCTAAAAGGGAAGCTTGAATCCCGGCGGAAGCGGGAGGCCGCCGGTCAGTTTGCTCATTTCGTCCTGCGTGTGACGCTCGACCTTACCGCGCGCGTCGTTGACCGCGGCGACGATAAGGTCTTCGAGCACTTCGGCGTCCTCGGGCTTCAACAGGCTCGGATCGATCTTCACACGCTTGAGCTCGCTGCGGCCGTTCAGGGTCGCCTGCACCATGCCGGCGCCGGAGCTGCCCACCATTTCGATTTCCGCGAGCTTTTCCTGCATTTCGGACATGCGCGTCTGCATGTCCTGAACCTGCTTCATGATATTTCCGAGATTCTTCATTCTGCTTTCTACTTACTTACTTGCCGGCTTTATGGCTTCCACAGTCGCGCCGGGGAAGGCCTCGAGAAGGGATTTCACCAAGGGATCTGATTTCGCGGTGTCGATCTCCTGATCGTAGAGCGAGGGCGCACCGCCCGCATTGGAGACGCTGACCACCCAGCGCTGGCCGGTCCATCCGGTGAGCATCTTGCCGACTTGGCCGGCAAGATCACTTGGAGCAAGGCGTCCCGGTTTGAATTCGATGAGACCCTGTTCGAAGCGCACGAGATGCACGTTGCGATGCAGGTGCGTGGAAAGCACGGCTTCGCGCTTGGCGACAAAGAGCTTCACCACTTCGGCGAAAGACTGCGGTTGCGCCAGGGGAGCCGCTTCGGCGGTCGGCTGCGGCGCGGCCACCGCTTGCGGCAGATGGTCGGTGGCCACCGCCGTCGCGGTCATGGAGGGACGCGGCGCCGGACGCACGGGCGCGGCGGTGGGCGCGCGCACGGCAACGGCCGCGCCGCTTTCCAGGGATTTCACCGCATCAGCGGGTGTCGGCAGATCGGCGGCGTAAGCCAAGCGGACGAGCACCATCTCAACGGCCTGCAACGGCATCGGCGCCGCGCGGGCTTCGCCGAGGCCTTTCAGAAGCATTTGCCAAGCGCGGGTCAGCACGCCCATTCCGAGTTTCTCAGCCATGGCGCCGCCGCGCGTACGCTCATTTTCAGCAAGCGCGGGATCAGCCGCGCCGTCCGGCGCCACCTTGAGGCGCGTGAGCCAGTGCACCAACTCCAAAAGGTCCTGAACAACGACGACCGGGCTTGCCCCCGCCGCGTACTGGCCGGCGAGTACGTCGAGCGCGGTTTTCACGTCACCGCTCATCACTGCCTCAAGCAGATCGAACACCAGCGCCCGGTCGGCGAGGCCGAGCATATCGCGCACGGCCGTTTCGCCGACCTGTTTGCCGCCGGCTTGGGAAATGGCCTGATCGAGAATAGACAAACCGTCGCGCGCGGACCCGTCGGCGGCGCGGGCGATAAGCGCGAGCGCGCCTTCATCCACCGCGGCACCTTCTTTCTGGCTGACGTCAGCGAAAAGTTTTTGCAAGGTTGTGCTCTCGATGCGGCGCAGATCGAAACGCTGGCAGCGCGAGAGCACCGTGATCGGGACTTTACGAATCTCTGTCGTGGCAAAAATGAACTTCACATGCTCCGGCGGCTCTTCGAGCGTCTTGAGCAAGGCGTTGAAAGCCTTGTCGGAGAGCATGTGCACTTCGTCGATGATGTAAATCTTGTAGCGCGCCGAGACCGGGCGATAGCGCACACCTTCCAATAGTTCGCGGATATCATCGATGCCGGTGCGGCTGGCGGCGTCCATTTCGAGCACATCGACGTGGCGGTCTTCGGCGATGGCGGTGCAATGCACGCACACACCGCAAGGGGTCGGCGTCGGTCCGCCCTTGCCGTCAACGCCGACGCAATTCAGAGCGCGCGCGATCAAGCGCGCCGTCGTGGTCTTGCCAACTCCGCGCACACCCGTAAGCATGTAGCCGTGAGCAAGGCGCCCCGAGGTGATGGCGTTGGTGAGCGTCCGGACCAGCGCGTCCTGGCCGCGCAGCGCTTCGAATGTGGTCGGCCGGTATTTGCGAGCGAGGACCTGATATTCCCCAGCTGAGTCCGCGGACGGATTATCGGTCACGGGGCTGGTCCATGGGGCAAGACGGCTTTTCGGGGAAAAGTAGGGTGAGAGACTGGACGACGACCCGAACCGAAACTCGTTACGGCTGCTTCCTTCCGGACCTGACCGGGTTGGCGAGGGGTACGTCCATCGCCAGCCTCTCGAGGGGCACTATATCAGATGAGAACGCCGCAGAAGCAAGACCTGACGAGGCCTCCTAGCGGGGCTCACAACTTATTCGCGCGCCTGGCTTTTTTTAATTGCCAGGCTACTAGGGAAAGCCCAAAAGGACCCCAAGTAGGAGCCGTTTCCGGGCCCCCGGGGTCGCCATCTAGGCTATAGTCCACCAGGTCATCATGAACGTCGCCGCCAGCATCGAATCTCATAAAAAAGCGGATCGCCCCAAACCGGTGGTCCTGGCCATCCTGGACGGGTGGGGACACCGAATCGAGGCGACCGACAACGCGATCGCCCTGGCCAACCTGCCGACGTGGAACCGATTCCTGGCGACATGCCCCCACGGCCTCGTGGAAACGAGCGGTCTCGATGTGGGCCTACCGCCCGGCCAAATGGGCAATTCCGAAGTCGGACACATGAACATCGGCGCGGGCCGCGTGATGATGCAGGACCTGCCGCGCATCGATACCGCCATCGAGAACGGCGCCATCAAGAACAACCCGGCACTGGCCGCATTCATCGCCAAGCTCAAAACCTCCGGCGGTACGGCGCATATGATCGGCTTGCTTTCGCCGGGCGGCGTGCACTCGCATATGGATCAGATGGCCGCACTCGCGCGGATCATCGACGGCGCCGGCGTTCCGGTGGCGATCCATGCGCTGATGGACGGGCGCGACACACCGCCCTCCTCCGGCCTCGGCTTCATGGAGGCGTTCCAGAAGCAGATCGCCGAACTCACGCGCACTAAGATCGTGACGGTCGGCGGGCGTTATTACGGCATGGACCGCGACAAGCGCTGGGATCGCGTCGAGAAAGCCTACGTCGCCATGACGGAAGCGAAAGGCAATCACGCCCCCGATCCCGTGACCGCGATCCGCGCGTCGTACGAAGCGCGCATGACCGACGAATTCATGCTGCCGGCCACGATCGGCGATTATAAAGGCATGCGAGACGGCGACGGCGTTCTAATGGCGAACTTCCGCGCCGACCGTGCGCGCCAGATCCTGTCGGCCCTGTTGTGGCCGACGTTCGATGGTTTCGCGCGCCCGCGAATCATCACGTTCGCAGCGGCCGTAGGCCTCACCGAATATTCCCAGGCGCATAACAAATTCATGAGCGTGATGTTTCCAGCCGAGAGCGGCGCGCACACGCTGGGTCAGATCATCAGCGAAGCGGGACTGAAACAACTCCGCATCGCAGAGACGGAGAAATACGCCCACGTCACCTTCTTCTTGAACGGCGGGGTGGAGCAGGAATTCCCTGGCGAAGAGCGTATCCTGATCCCCAGCCCGAAGGTCGCGACCTATGACCTGCAACCGGAGATGAGCGCGCCGGAAGTGACGGATCGCATCGTGGATGCCATCGAAAACGGCCGTTTTGACGCCATCATCGTGAACTACGCCAACGGCGACATGGTGGGTCATACGGGGATTCTTGCAGCGGCAATCAAGGCCGCCGAAACAATTGATGCCTGCCTCGCGCGCCTTGAAACAGCTTTGAAAAAGACCGGCGGGACGATGCTGATTTGCGCGGACCACGGCAATCTCGAGATGATGAAAGACCCGGCGACCGACGAACCCCATACTCAGCACACAGTTGGCGTCGTGCCCGCAGTGCTGGTGAACGGGCCGGTCGGCGTTGAACGCCTGCGCGACGGACGTCTCGCAGACATAGCGCCGACGGTATTGGCGCTGATGCAGCTTACGAAACCGCCCGAAATGAGCGGTGCGTCGCTCCTGGTCCGTCATGCCGATGCACAAGACGCAGCCTCGCTTGCGCGCCGTGCGAGCGCGTAATCTTTGCATCCTCCCCCTCGCCGCGGCGCTCGCGGCGGCTCCTTCATTTGTGCAGACGCCGGCATTTGCGCAGACGCCGGATCCCGCGCAACTGAAGGCCCTGGAGCGCGATCTCAAACAAAGTGAGAGCGAAGGCCAGCGGCTGATCAACGAAGCCAATGCGACGACACGAGATCTTGAACGCCTGCGCAAGGAGTCCATAGATCTCGCCAAGGATATCCAGGATCAGGAGTATTCGCTGCTGGTGATGGAAAACAGGATCGGTGAGCTGGAAGCCACCGCCGCGCAGGCGAGCGAGACTTTGGGGCGGCGCGACGCCCAAATGCGCGATGCGTTGATGGCGCTGGAACGCCTCGCGCTACGCCCCGCCGACGCCCTGACACTCAATCCCCTGTCGCCCGATGATGCGGTGCGCACCGCGATTCTCTTGCGTGCAGCGCTGCCCAACATCAAGCAGTCCACGGCTGCGCTCCAAACGGATCTCGCCGAGCTTTACCGTGTGCGCGCGCAGGTGACCGAGCAGCGCGAGCAGGCCGCCGCGGCCACCGCCGGGCTCATCGAGAAGCGCAGACGGATGGAAGTCACTCTGGAACAGAAAGCGGCGCAACAGCAGAAGATCGCGCTGCGGTCGGACGAGGTCAGCGCCCGCACCAAGAAGCTGGCGCAGGAAGCCGAGGACCTGCGCGCGCTGTTCGCCAAATTGGCCGAAGAGAAGGAACGCCGCGACGCGGCCGAGCGCAAGATCGCCCAGGAAAAGGCGGCGGCCGAAAAAGCCGCCGCCGAGGAAAGGGCGAAAGCCGAAGCCAAGGCACAGGCCGCAAAGCCGACGCCACAATCTAAGGGGGCGGAGACCCAAACGGCGCGACTCGCGCCCAAACCGTCCCCTTCGGATGAAGTTGCTGTAACCCGCTCATTCGGAAAGGCCCGGGGAACCCTGCCCTACCCGGTGGCGGGGACCCTTTCCGCGAAGTTCGGCGAGGCCGCCGACCCCACGGATTCCTCCGGATTACGCACAAAAGGCATCACAATCAAAGCGGCCGCAGGCTCGCAAGTGGTCGCGCCTTTTGACGGCATCATCGCCTTCGCGGGGCCCTTCCGCGGATATGGCCAACTATTGATCATCGAACATAGCGAGGGATATCATACGTTATTGGCTGGTTTAGGGCGCATCGACGGCGAGGTCGGCCAGCGCGTGCTGGCGGGCGAACCTCTTGGCGTAATGGATGGTGCTGCCGCCTCCTCGCTCTATGTCGAATTGCGCCGTGAAGGCCAGCCCATCAATCCCTTGCCGTGGCTCGCTGACCGCACGGGAAAAGTAGCGAGTAGATGAGCCTCTCTCTGACCAACGGTGTGAAGACCTATGCGCCTTAAATACATTGCCGCCGCCGCGACCGTTTCGTTCGTCGCCGGCGCCGTCACCGCTCCGCTCCTGCCGACCTTCGCGGCTGAAAAATCCAACGCGAAGTTCTCGGACGACACCTACAAATACCTCGAGCTGTTCGGCGACGTGTTTGAGCGCGTGCGCAAGGACTACGTCGAGGAGGTGACCGACCAGGAGCTGCTGGAAAACGCCATCAACGGCATGCTCACCTCGCTGGATCCGCACTCGGGCTACATGCCCGCGAAGAGCTTCCAGGAGATGCAGGAGCAGACCAAGGGCGAGTTCGGCGGCCTCGGCATCGAAGTGACGATGGAATCGGGCGTCGTGAAGGTGGTCTCGCCGATCGACGATACGCCGGCCAGCCGCGCGGGCGTGCAGCCAGGCGACTACATCATCGGCATCGACGGTAAGCCCGCCGTTGGTCTCACGCTGCAGGAAGCCGTCGAGAAGATGCGCGGCCCAATCAACACGCCGATCATCATCACGCTCCGCCGCGCGGAAACCGAGCCGTTCGACGTGAAGCTGGTGCGCGCCGTGGTGAAGGTGCAGTCGGTGAAAAGCCGCGTCGAGGGCGACGTGGGCTATATCGACATCAATCAGTTCAACGAGACGACGCAAGTCGGCCTCGACGGCGCGATCAAGACGCTGAAGGCGAAGCTTGGTCCGAAGTTGAAGGGCTATGTCGTCGATCTGCGCAACAATCCCGGCGGCCTACTCGATCAGGCGGTGTCGGTATCCGACACGTTCCTGGATCGCGGCGAGATCGTCTCCACCCGTACGCGCCACAGTGAAGAGACCCAGCGTTATAATGCGAAGCCGGGCGATGCGACCGATGGCAAACCGCTCGTTGTCTTGATCAACGACGGGTCGGCGTCAGCCTCGGAAATCGTCGCGGGCGCGTTGCAGGACCACGGCCGCGCGATCCTTCTGGGAACAAAGAGCTTCGGTAAAGGGTCCGTGCAGACCATTATCCCGCTGGCGCGCGGCGAGAGCGCCATGCGCCTGACCACGGCGCGGTACTACACGCCGAGTGGCCGTTCGATCCAGGCGACCGGGATCGATCCGGACATCGAAGTAAAGCCGGCCAAGGTCGAGCCGATCGGCACGCCGAGCTCGGGTTTCACCCGCGCCGAACGTGACCTTCCCGGCGCGCTCCGCAACGAGAACGAAAAGCAGGTGGAACCGCTGGTTCAGCCACCGGCCCAGGTCGGCCCGCAGTCCGGTGCGAAGCCGGACGGCGCCAAGCCCGCCGCGGAGGCCGCCAAGCCCGGCGCCGGTCAGCAGACCGCCTCGGCCGCCAAGCCCGCCGAACCGCAGGACTATCAGCTGCAACGCGCCCTCGATCTGTTACAGGGCATTGCCTTGTATCAGCGCGCCGAGGCGAAGCCGGCCGGCGGCACCAACTAGCGCATCGGCTCGCTAATAAAATGTAGGGGCCCGGCCACTCAGCCGGGCCCTTTATTTTTGGCTTAACAGGCTCTTAAGGGTCCCCCGCCTAAAAGATAATCGGGGTATCATATGTACTGCGCGCAAAGCGCAGGGCCGGAGGAGCTCATGGGACTGTTCGATCGGTTCCGGAAAGATAGCGTAAAAGATCCGTTTGGCGGCGGCGACGACGGCGAGGATGACTTTTACGATGACGATGACGCGCGCCAATCCGGCGCGGGTCCGAAGATTGCGTTGCTTGCAAGCGGCGTGGTGTTCGCAGGCGTCGTCGGATTCATCTCCTACGTCCTCATGACGAGCGAGACGCCCCAAGTCGCGGCCCCGGTGACGGGTAGCTTCGCCGATCTACAGGTCGATGATGGGAACGAACCCGCGCCGGCCGCCGGGAATGAACCCGCCGTTGCCGCGGACGTCACCGCCGCGACCGACCGGTCCGCGTCGCGCCGCCCGTGGTTGACGGCACAGGCGCCCGCGAGCCCCGAATCCTCCAAACCGGCGGTACCACCGCCCGCCGCCGCGAAACCGCAAGCCGCTAAGCCGGAAGCCGCGAAACCCGACGCCGCGAAACCCGCTGTGACCCCGCCGGCGAATACCGCCGCCGTCACCCCACCTCCAGCGCCGGCACCGGCGCCTGCCGCTGCGAAGCCGGCGGCGCCCGTGGCCGCGCCACCCGCGAAAGAGACGCAGGTGGCCGTGGCCGCTGCGCCCACCTCCGCTAAACCGGCCGCCCCGCCGGCCCCCGTGCCCGCGCCGCCCGCGAATGCGAAGCCGACAGCGACCACCCCACCGGGAGGCGCCAAGCCTGAGGCCACACCGGCAGAAGCGCCGGCGACGCCAGGAGAGGAGGCCCCGAACCTCATCGCCGGCATCCCAGCCCTGAACGCACCGGGTGTAGCGCCAGGCGCACCAGAACGTTTCACTGCCGCCGGCGACGCAGGTCCTGCCACAGCCGGCGGACGGCCGCGGTTGGTGGATCCGCCCTTGCCGCCGACCGACCGCGTCGCCGTGAGCGCGCCGCCGCCGCGTTTCGCCGCGCTGCGCGATGCAAAGAAAGAAGCCTCCGCCGCCGCGCCCGCGAGCACGGCAAAGATCGCCATCGTGGTACGTGGGCTCGGCCTCAGCCAGTCGGCCACCGAAGCGGCGATCACCAAGCTGCCCGCCGCCGTGACCCTCGCCTTCAGCCCCTACGCGCGTAACATCAAGACCTGGATGGACCGTGCGAAGGCGGCAGGCCATGAGGTGCTGATCGAGGTGCCACTCGAGAGTAAGGATTTTCCTGCGCAGGATCCCGGTCCGCTGGGCCTGTTGACCACACTTGAACTCAAGGACAACACCGAGCGCCTGGACGCCGTGCTGAAAACCGGCGCTGGCGCGATTGGTGTGTTCGACGCCCAAGGCACGAAGTTCCGCGAGAACGCGCAGAGCATCACGCCGATGTTCGCCAAACTGAAGGAGCAAAACCTGTTTTACGTGCAGGGCTCCCCCGGCGTGCGCATGGGCGATGCCTATGTTTCGACCGCCGTCGCGGACGTCGTGCTGGATGAGCGCCCGTTCCGCGCCGCCGTGGATGCGCGCCTCGACTACGCGGAGCGCCTTGCACGCTATCAGGGCAGCGTCGTCGCCTCGGTGCAGGCCAAGCCGGTGAGTTTCGAACGCCTTATCCTGTGGCTGGAGCAGGCGCAGAAAAAAGGTATCGCGTTGACACCGATCTCCACTGTGCTCATTCGTTCGGAGATCGCGGCGCCGCCGCCCGCGGCGACACCTGCGGCCGCAAATGCCAAACCCGCGGGCGAGCATGATGCGCCGGCGAAAGCGAAACCCGAAGCCGCGAAAGCCAAACCCGCGGCGGCGAAAGCGAAACCCGAAGCCGCGAAAGCCAAAGCGAAGCCGGCGCACTAGAACCATGCCGTCCTCCAAACCTTACCGCCGGGGCGTCGGCATCGTCCTGTTGAATGCGCGCGGCAAGGTCTTTGTCGCCGAACGCATCGACACGCCGGGCGCCTGGCAGATGCCGCAAGGCGGGATCGACAAGAACGAGCTGCCCCGCGCGGCGGCCTTGCGTGAACTTCATGAGGAAACCGGTACCGACAAGGCGCGCATCATCGCCGTTTCTCGGTCGTGGCTCCGCTACGACTTGCCCGCCGATCTTCAGAAGAAAGTTTGGAAGGGTAAGTACCGAGGGCAGGAGCAGAAGTGGTTCCTGATGAAATTCACCGGCGAAGATTCCGACATCGACATCGCAGGCGAGCATCCCGAATTCGGCGCCTGGAAATGGGCCAAATTCGAAGACCTGCCCAAGATGATCGTCGGCTTCAAGCGCGAGATCTACGCGCAGGTCGTCGCCGCTTTCAAAGAAAAAGTCGTAGCTTTTAGGCCGGTGAAAGCCGCCAAGCCGAAGAAAAAAGCCCCGCGGCGTAACGCCTAATACTCCGAGAACATCCGCTGGATTTCCTTCGGATCGCGCGTCTTGGTCAGCGCGAGCATCAGGAGAATGCGCGCCTTTTGCGGATTGAGCGTATCGGCCGCCACCATATTGAAGGGCTCGTAATCCTTTGTGACAACGACGCGGCCGTTACCGACCCGGCTGGAGCGCACCAGGACCGGACGTGCGTCCGCTTTCATCGCAAGCACATTCTTGAGCGCGCCCCGCTCCGGCGTCGAGATGTCCCCTGCCCCCGTGCCCGCGAAGACGATGCCTTGGGTGCCGCCCTTCACCAAAGCGTCGACGAGGCCGAGGCTCGGCTGGACATAAGCGTAAAGGATGTCGACCACAGGAAGCTTTTCGAGTTTCGAGACGTCGAACTCGGAGGCGGCCGTGTGGCGGCGGATCGGTGCGCGATAGAAAACGACGCTGTCCTCGTCGACCTGCCCGAGATACCCAAAGTCAGTCGGCCGGAAGGCCTCGACGCGCATCGTGTGTTCTTTCGTGACGTCACGGGCCGAGCTGATTTCATCGTTAAGCACGACCATCACCCCCTTGCCACGCGCCTCAGGCGACGAAGCAACCCGCACGGCGTTGATCAGGTTGAGGGGACCATCTGCGCTAATGGCTGTCGCCGGCCGCATGGCGCCGACGAGAACGACAGGTTTGTCAGACTTCACGGTGAGATCGAGGAAGAAGGCCGTTTCCTCAATGGTGTTGGTGCCGTGGGTTATGACGACGCCTGATACCGCCGCATCTGTGAGCGTTTCGTTGATCTTGCGCGCGAGCGAAATCCAGTGCGCGATGGTGAGATCGTAGCTGCCGACGTTGGCGATCTGTTCAACCGGCGTGTTGGCGATCTGTCTGAGCTGGGGAACGCTGGCGACAAGTTGGCCGCCGGAGATGGCGCCCGGCTTATAGTTCGTCATATCAGTGCCGGAAGCACCGGAACCGGCAATCGTGCCACCTGTGGTGAAGATTTTCACGGTAGGCAGAGCGGGCTCCGCGGCGAGCGCCGATCCGGCGAGAAGATACGTGGCAACGGCGACAAGCCGCGTGAAGCCTTTGATCATAACGCGCCCCCAGGAGAATGAAGACCGCGAGCCTAGCACTCAGCGTTCGCCGGGCGGAATGGTCCTGATTCGCGGGGTGAAAGCGGCGATATCTTCAAGGGAATAGGAGAGATGAACCCGCGTCGTCGACGCTGGGCGCTTGGCGAGGGACAGGCCAAGCCGCCACTCGCGTGCGGGTCGGATAGGCCGCAGACAGAAACCACCCCCACAGTTCGGGCAGACATTGGAGAGCTTCGACGCAACGCAGTCCGGACAGAAGGTGCATTCATAGGAGCAGATGAAGGCCGTCGAATCGGGCGCCAAGTCTTTGTCGCAATACTCACAATTCGGCCGAAGCTGAAGCGCCATTGATGGCCCTCCTCGTGGCTGGTACCCCTATCGCGCTGGCGTGAGGGTGGGTCGAAACTTGCGGCCGCGGAACCAGATCACGGCCCAAAGTGCGGATGAGAGTAACTTCGCACCCCAGCCTTCCGGATTAAAGCCGGCGGCTTGCGCGAACATATGGCCGGCGCGGCGTACGTGGCGTTTTTGGTAGAACCCAAACGCGCGTGCCGCATAAGCGCCGTTGGATGTCGCGCGATCATAGGCTCCGACTACACCGTTGCCGGCATGGTAGGCCGAGGCAATCTCGTCGTCATCGGCTTCGCGGAAACGGGTGAACGCCACCTTGAAACGCTCCCACCTCGATGCACCGTCGCGGCGCTCGGCGATGTAACGCTCCATGTGCCGGTAGAAGAGCTGATAATGCCGGAACTCGTCGGCGGCGATGTTCTTGCAGATTTGCTTAAGCACCGGTTCGTCTACCGCGTCACGGATCGCCGAATAAAAGGAGCTGGTGCCGGTTTCGACGACGCAGCGGGCACATAGCTCGCCGGTGCGGGAACCACGAATTGAAGCTTCGGCATCGACAGGAATTTTGTACATGTCGGTGAAACGCGTGAAGCTCGCGTCCATGTCGAAGGACGAATCGGCGAGCGCCGCCCAACGTCCTAAGGCGAGCCCATGCTGCTCTTCTTCCGTCGCCCATTCGGCCGCGGCGGTCTGGAAGGCGGGATCGTCATGAAAGACACCCTTGAGATATCGGCCGTAGTCGGCGCCGTTGCGTTCAACCATGGCGGCGGTCTTGATGACCGCGATGAGGTCAGGCGAAACCTTGGCCGCGTCGAAACGCGCCCAGTCGATATCGTCCAAGCTCCAATGTTTTACGGCCATGAGAGATGAACGCGTTTGTCGTGCAGGTGTTCTGTATACCACGCCTGCAAGAAAACCGTCACATCCGGCAATTTTAAAGCGGCGTGAAAGTTAGGCTGCAGCCTGAACCATGGCTTCCGCGCTCGCCACCGCGACGGCGGCGAGACGGCGGTCGTCGTCGTTGCCAGCCTGATCGAAGCGCGCCTTCGCCGCAGCGAGGCGCTGCGTCGCATAGTCGCGGGTCAGGGTCGCCTGCGGAATGGCTTCATCCACCAATACGGTGCAGCTGGCAGGCGTCACTTCGGCGAAACCGCCGGTGACGAAGAAGCTCTCGGCGACCTGGCCGCCCTTATAAACCTGGACGAAGCCGGGCTTGAGGGTGGACAGCGTCGGCGCGTGCAGCGGCAGCACGCCGAACACACCTTCGGTACCCGGAACAATTACCATCTCGACCTGCTCCGAAAGGAGCAGGCGTTCCGGCGAAACCAGTTCGAGCTTCAACGTCGTATCGGCCATAGCGAAGTCCTAGCGTTCTAAGATTAGGCGGCTCTCGATTAAGCGGCGGCCGCCATCTTCTTACCCTTCTCGATAGCCTGCTCGATCGTGCCGACCATGTAGAAGGCCTGCTCCGGCAGATGATCGTAGTCGCCGGCGACGATGCCCTTGAAGCCCTTGATGGTGTCGGCGAGCTGCACGAACACACCAGGATTGCCCGTGAAGACTTCGGCGACGTGGAACGGCTGCGACAGGAAGCGCTGGATCTTGCGAGCGCGCGCGACCGTGAGCTTGTCTTCTTCCGAGAGTTCGTCCATCCCGAGGATGGCGATGATGTCCTGCAGCGACTTATAGGTCTGCAGCACGCGCTGCACGTCGCGGGCCACCTTGTAGTGTTCTTCACCGACGACGAGCGGATCGAGCGCGCGGCTGGTGGAGTCCAAAGGATCGACCGCCGGGTAAATGCCGAGCTCGGCGATCGAGCGCGACAGCACGGTCGTGGCGTCGAGGTGGGCGAACGAAGCGGCCGGGGCCGGATCGGTCAAGTCGTCGGCGGGCACGTAAATGGCCTGGACCGAGGTGATCGAACCCTTCTTGGTCGAGGTGATGCGTTCCTGCAGACCGCCCATGTCCGTGGCCAGCGTCGGCTGATAACCGACGGCCGACGGGATACGACCGAGGAGCGCCGACACTTCGGAGCCGGCCTGGGTGAAGCGGAAGATGTTGTCGACGAAGAAGAGCACGTCCTTGCCTTCGACATCGCGGAAATATTCGGCCTGGGTGAGACCCGAGAGCGCGACGCGCGCGCGCGCGCCGGGCGGCTCGTTCATCTGACCGAACACGAGACCCACTTTGCTGTTGGGGCCGTCCTTATCGATGATGCCGGCTTCCAGGAACTCGTGATAAAGGTCGTTCCCTTCGCGGGTACGCTCACCCACGCCGGCGAACACCGAGTAACCGCCGTAGCCCTTGGCGATGTTGTTGATCAGCTCCTGGATGAGCACGGTCTTGCCCACGCCAGCGCCGCCGAACAGGCCGATCTTACCGCCCTTGAGATACGGCTCGAGCAAGTCGATGACCTTGATGCCCGTGGGAAGGATCTGCGCTTCGGTCGACTGTTCGACGAACGACGGCGCCTGACGGTGAATCGGCATGTGGTCCTTGGCGTCGATCGGACCGCGCTCGTCCACAGGCTCGCCGATCACGTTCATGATGCGACCGAGGGTGCCCGGACCGACCGGCATGCGGATCGGGTTGCCGGTGTCTTTCACTTCGCGGCCGCGGACGAGGCCGTCCGTCGTGTCCATGGCGATGCAGCGCACGGTGGATTCACCGGTGTGCTGAGCGACTTCCAGGATCAGGCGCTTGCCGTTGTTGTCCAACTCGAGCGCGTTCAAGATCGCGGGCAGATCGCCATCGAACTTCACGTCCACGATCGCGCCCAGCACTTGGGTAACGGTTCCGACGCTATTCGCCATTGTCTTCTCCTATGTCTTCTTAGTTCCCGCGCCCGCTTAGATCGCTTCGGCGCCGGAGATAATTTCGATGAGTTCTTTGGTAATCATGGCTTGGCGCTGACGGTTGTAGGTCAGCTTCAGCTTATTGATCATTTCGCCGGCGTTGCGCGTCGCGTTGTCCATCGCGGCCATCTGCGAGCCGAAGAACGACGCGGCGTTCTCAAGCATGGCGCGGAAGACCTGGATGGCGAGGTTACGCGGCAAAAGATCGCCGAGGATTTCGTTGTCCGACGGTTCGTAGTCGTAGACCACTTTCGCGTCGTTGCCGGGCACGGCTTCCGGCACCGGGAACGGGATGATCTGCTGGCGCGTGACGATCTGCGACACGGCCGACTTGAAGCGAGCGTACACGAGGGTCGCGACGTCGAATTCGCCGGCTTCGAACATGGCGGTGATCTTCGAGGCCACATCGTTGGCTTCGGAGAAAGCAACGCGCTTACGGCCGAACTCGGTGTATTCGCCGACGATGAGTTCGCGGAAGTCGCGGCGCATCGCGTCGCGGCCCTTACGGCCGACAGCGAGGATCTTCACCATCTTGCCGCGTTCGAGCAGTTCGCGCACGAGGTTACGGGCAGAGCGGATGATGTTGGAATTGAAGCCGCCTGCGAGACCGCGATTGGCCGTCATCACCACCACGAGGTGCGTGTCGTCCTTGCCGGTACCGGCGAGCATCAGCGGCGCGCCGGCACGGCCCGCCGCGGCGCTCGCGAGGTTGCCGAGCATGCGTTCCATGCGTTCAGCATAGGGACGCGCGGCTTCGGCGCCTTCCTGCGCACGGCGCAGCTTCGACGCGGCGACCATTTTCATGGCCGACGTGATCTTCTTCGTCGACTGCACCGATTCGATGCGAACGCGGAACTCTTTTAAGCTAGGCATATCTCGATCCTACTTAGACGGATTTCCCCGGGGCCTTAAGCGAACGAAGCGGAGAAATCGTCGAGGAAGGTCTTGAGCTTCGCCTGGATGGCGTCCGTGAGCGCCTTTTCCTGACGGATGCCCGCGAGGATGTCCGGCGCACGTTCACGCATCGCACCGAGCATCGAGGATTCGAAGCGGCCGACGTCGCGCACGGCGATCTTATCAAGGTAGCCCTTCGTGCCCGCGAAGATCACGACCACCTGCTCTTCAACCGGCACCGGCTTGTATTGCGGCTGCTTCAGGAGCTCGGTGAGACGTTCACCGCGCGCGAGCAGACGCTGCGTCGCCGGATCGAGGTCGGAGGCGAACTGCGCAAACGCCTTCATTTCGCGGTACTGGGCGAGTTCGAGTTTGATCGAGCCCGAAACTTGCTTCATCGCTTTGATCTGCGCCGAGGAGCCGACGCGGCTGACCGAGATACCCACGTTCAACGCAGGGCGGATACCCTGATAGAACAGCGTGGTTTCAAGGAAGATCTGGCCGTCGGTGATCGAGATCACGTTCGTCGGAATGTAGGCCGACACGTCGTTGGCCTGGGTTTCGACGACCGGGAGCGCGGTGAGCGAGCCCGATCCGTTGGCTTCGTTGAGCTTCGCGGCACGCTCGAGCAAGCGCGAGTGAATGTAGAACACGTCGCCGGGATACGCTTCGCGGCCCGGCGGACGGCGCAGCAGCAGCGACATCTGACGGTACGCGACGGCCTGTTTCGACAAGTCATCATAGAAGATGACGGCGTGCATACCGTTGTCGCGGAACCACTCGCCCATCGCACAGCCGGTGTACGGCGCAAGGTACTGAAGCGGCGCCGGATCCGACGCGGTGGCGCCGACGATGATGGTGTATTCCAGCGCGCCGTAGTCGGCGAGGGTCTTGACGACCTGCGCGACGGTGGAGCGCTTCTGGCCGACGGCGACGTAAATGCAGAAGAGCTTTTCCTTGTCGCTCTTCGCCGCGTCGTTGACCTTTTTTTGGTTGATGATGGTGTCGAGGATGACGGCGGTCTTGCCGGTCTGACGGTCACCGATGATCAGTTCGCGCTGGCCGCGGCCGACCGGGATGAGCGAGTCGATCGCCTTGAGGCCGGTCTGTACGGGTTCGTGCACCGAGCGGCGCGGGATGATGCCGGGGGCCTTCAGTTCCGCGAGACGGCGTTCCGTGGCGCCGAGGTCGCCCTTGCCGTCGATCGGATTACCCAGACCGTCCATGACGCGGCCGAGCAGCGCCTTGCCGACGGGAACGTCGACGATGGTGCCGGTGCGCTTAACGGTGTCGCCTTCCTTAATGGTGGAGTCGTCGCCGAAGATCACGATACCGACGTTGTCGGTTTCGAGGTTTAGCGCCATTCCTTTGATGCCACCGGGGAACTCGACCATTTCGCCGGCCTGGACGTTGTCGAGTCCGTAGACGCGGGCGATACCGTCACCGACGGCCAGCACCTGGCCGACTTCTGCGGATTCAGCTTCGGAGCCGAAGTTGGCGATTTGCTGCTTGAGGATTGCGGAGATTTCTGCGGCGCGGATTTCCATAATTTATCCGACCCCTTTCATCGAAAGCTTGAGGCGTTGAAGTTTGGAACGGAGAGAGCTGTCGACCATGCGCGAGCCGACGCGAACAATGAGACCGCCGAGGATGGACGGGTCCACCTTGGCGACGATGTCGACGTTGCGGCCGACGGATTTCTTGAGCTGATCAATCAAGGACATGCGCTGCGAATCAGACAGCGGCGCCGCGCTGGTGACTTCGGCGGCGGCTTGGCCGCGGCGTTCGGCGAGAATTTCGCGGTAACCGCGGATCATGCCCGGAAGCGCGAACAGGCGGCGGTTTTGCGCGACCAGACCGAGGAATTTTTTCGTGATCGGCGAAAGCTGCGCCTTCTCGACAATGGCGTTGATGCCCTTGCTTTGATCGGCGCGTGAAAGAATCGGAGACTTGATGAAGCGCCGGAAATCGTCGCTCTCATCGATCATTTTCTGAAGGTTCGCGAGATCGGCCGCGACAGCGTCGAGCGCGCCTTTTTCATCGGCCAAGTCGTACAGCGCGCTTGCATAGCGCCCGCTTACGCCACTGGCTCCTGCCACATCCGTTGCCACCGGTGAAACGCCCCTTGAGCAAGACTTAACTACACGAAGACCCGGACCGAAAACGCACGCTTTCAGCCGGGTCCGGATATCAAGCTAACTGCTTGATTTTGCTGACTATTTACGACCGGTTCCGGCCGCTGCCGCGATTGACGGCGGGTTGGTACCATACGGGCATGCGCGTTGCAACATACCAAGGCGCAACCGGGGCCCTGCTTATTTGCCTTACCTCACGAAAAAGGTCGTGCGGGACACTGTGTAACAACCCGTCAGTAGAAGCTGTACGGGTCTACGTCGATCTGAACCCGCACGGAGGACGGGATTTTCACCGATTCCAGCCATTCCCGGACCAGAGGCTGGGGCGGCCTCCCCCGGTCGGTTTTGAGGAGCAGCCGGTGGCGGTGAATCCCCCGCAGGAGCGCCATGAAAGCAGGCGCGGGGCCAAGGACCTCGATCCCCTCACCACGCGGAGCCGCCGCCGCCAAGGTCCTGCCGGCGGCAATCACGGCGACCTCATCGGGACCCGATAGGATCAGCGCCGTGAGCCGCCCGAAAGGCGGCATCGCGAGGGCTTCACGCCCCATGATTTCACTTTCCAGGAAGGCATCCGATTCCCCGGTCGCCAGAGCTTGCATCACCGGATGGGCGGGATCGTGGGTTTGCAGCATGACCTGACCGGGCTTCTCGGCGCGGCCCGCGCGCCCCGACACTTGGTGCAGCAGCTGGTGCGTGCGTTCGGCCGCGCGCAAATCCCAGCCCGAAAGACCGAGATCGGCGTCCACAACGCCGACGAGCGTGAGGCCGGGAAAGTGGTGACCCTTGGCGAGCACCTGCGTGCCGACGAGAATATCGATGCGGTGTTCCAGGATGTCCTCGATCAGCTCCTGCACGGCGCTGGGACGCTCCAACGTATCGCTGGCAACGGCGCGTACGTTCGCCTCCGGCCATCGCGAGACTGCTTCTTCGGCGACACGTTCGATACCGGGGCCGCACGGCACGAACGAATCCTTCGCACCGCATGAGCTGCAACTTTCGGGCTGACGTGCCGAAAAGCCGCAGTGGTGGCATTGCAGACGCCTCGTGAGCTTATGTTCCACGAGCCAGGCGGTGCAGCGCGGACAATGCAAACGATGGCCACATGCGCGGCACAACGTAAGTGGCGCATAACCGCGCCGATTCAAGAATAGAAGCGCCTGCTCGCCGCTTTCCAATGTGCGGTTGACAGCATTCACCAGCGGCGGCGAAAGCCAGGCCCTGCCCCACGCGCCTTTTTCCGGCGGGTTCGCCTTCATATCTACAATCGAGATGCGCGGCATCGCGGCCGCGTTGTAACGCGTCGGCATGTGAACGCGGCCATAACGGCCCTTGCGCACATTGATGATCGTTTCGAGCGACGGCGTCGCGGACGACAAAACGATGGGGATTTCACCTTCGCGCGCGCGCACGACGGCCATGTCACGCGCGTGGTAGATCGCGCCGTCTTCCTGCTTGAACGCGGACTCGTGCTCTTCGTCGACAATGATCAATCCAAGATCATGGAAGGGAAGAAACAGCGCCGAGCGTGCGCCGATGACGACGCGCGCATCGCCCATCGCCACACCGGCCCAGGTTTCGCGCCGCGCCTTATAATTCAAATCCGAATGCCACAGCGCGGGCACGCCGCCGAAACGGCGCGCGAAACGCGCAAGGCTTTGCGCGGTGAGCGCGATTTCGGGAAGAAGGATAAGGACTTGCTTGCCGGCAGCGAGCGCGGCGGCGATGGCCTCATAATAGACTTCGGTTTTTCCCGACCCTGTCACGCCGTCGAGCACGGTGACCGAAAATCCTACGCCGACTTTTGCTACCAGTTCCGCGGCCGCTTCGGCCTGCGCCGATTCGAGGCGCGGGCGCGCATGATTGGGATCGAGCGGGGTAAACGGCGAAGCATAGGGCAGCGGCACAAGTTTTAAGGCGCCGGCGTCTATCAGTTGGCGGATCACGCCCGAGCTGACCCCCGCCTTGCTCGCCAAAGCCGCGGATGTAGTGAACGTCGCCTGGCCAATCGCGGCCATGACCTTTTCACGCGCAGGGGTGGATTTCACGCCGGCGACGGCGAGCGAAAGGCCCGAAGATGCGATCGCGGTGGCCGCCTGAGGCGGCACCCAGCGCCGCGCCGGATTAATAGCGATGCGCAAAAGGGCGCCGGGGGACTGGAGTGTGTAGTCGGCCGCCCAGTCGATAAACCGCCGCAAAACCCCAGGGACCGCGGGCACGTCCAGCTTGTGGACAATTTCGCGCAATTTGTCAGGCCGCACCTCATGCTGGCCCGGCCCCCAGACCACGCCGACTTCGAACCGGCGGCCCAAAGGCACTTCCACGATGTCTCCGGCGGCGAGCTCCGCGCCTTCCGGGACTTTATAATCGTAGGCAGATTCGACGGGCAGCGGTAGAAGCACCGCAACCTGTGCGCCTGCGCTAAATTGCTGGCTGTCGTCTGCGGGCGTGGATTGCGCGGGGAGCATGCTTTACAATCTAGTGATACGACCTCCCGCTGAAAAGAAAGAGTACTCACGCCCATGAAGTTCTTCGTCGACACCGCCGACATCAACGAGATCAAAGACCTTGCTTCGACTGGCATGGTCGACGGCGTGACCACCAATCCGTCCCTGGCCGCCAAGTCGGGTAAAAAATTCGTGGACCTGATCGCGGAGATCTGCGCGGTGGTGCCGGGGCCGGTGAGCGCGGAAGTAACCGCGCTGGATCACGCCACGATGATGAAAGAGGCGAACGTCCTTCGGAAGATCGCCAAGAACGTGACCATCAAAGTGCCGTTAACACCGGACGGCCTCAAGACCTGCAAGGCGCTGTCGGATGACGGCACGATGGTGAACGTGACCTTGTGCTTCTCGCCGGCGCAGGCGCTGCTGGCCGCGAAGGCCGGCGCGAGCTTTATCTCGCCGTTCGTCGGCCGCCTGGACGACATCGGCACCGATGGCATGCAGCTCATCGACGATATCTGCACCATTTACGGAAACTATGGCTTCGCCACCGAGGTATTGGTGGCCTCGATCCGTCACCCCATGCATGTAGTGGAAGCCGCCAAGATGGGCGCGCATGTGTCCACCATGCCGCCATCCACCCTGCGCCAGCTGTTCAACCATCCCTTAACCGATAAAGGCTTAAAAGCCTTCATGGATGATTGGGCCAAGACCGGGCAGTCCATCCTGTAAATGGAAGTAGACCCGGGGAACCAATCGCCATGAGTGGAAAACGAGGGCGGGGACCGGGGAACATGGCTGATCACATGACGGCGGGGAAGACCGACGCGGGCAAATCGGATTTGCGCGAAGCGGACGTTATCGCTTACCTGCGCCGCAATCCGCGCGTCCTGCTCAACAATCCCGATCTTTTGAGTGCGCTTGCGCCCGATACCCGCTTCGAAACGGAAGAGGTCGTCGTGGACATGCAGCGCTTCGTCGTCGACCGTCTGCGCCGCCAGGTGGATGAAATGAAGGTCGCGAGCGATCGCTTGGTGACGACGACGCGCTCCAACATGTCGCTGGTGGAACGCACCATGGAGTGTGCGCTCGCCCTGCTGTATGCGCGTGACTACAACGAGCTCGCGCAAATCCTGCACGACGATCTTCCCGTGCACCTTGGCGTCGACGCTATTTCGATCGGATTCGAGACCGATGGGCTGCCGATCGAAGCCGCGCACATCGTTAAGGCTCTGCCGCAAGGCACCGTCGACCATCTGGTCGGCCCCGAGTCCACGCGCATCCGTCCCGATATCCAGGGCGAGGCCGCCGTTTACGGCAGTGCCGCAGGCCTCGTACGCTCCGACGCTCTCGTCGCACTGCCGGAAGGCGAGGGACTGCCGGTTGGCTTGTTCGCCGTCGGTTGCCGGGCCGCCAATCATTTTGAGAATGGTCAAGGCACGGAGCTCATCGCGTTCCTCGCCCACGTCAGCCGCTATGCGGTAGGCCGCTGGTGGTCGCTGAAGCTGTAGCCGATACGGCCGTTCACTTCGCGGCGGGCACAGATCTCGCCGCGGCCATCAGTGCCTGGCAAGCCTGGCTCGCGGCCGAGCGCCGCGTTTCGCTCCATACATCGGACGCTTATGCACGCGATCTCGCCGCGTTCCTTACATTCCTCGTGCAGCATTTGGGCGAAGCGGCGGATCTCGCGGCGCTCGCGGGATTGAAACCCGCCGACTTCCGCAGCTACCTCGCACACCGCACGAATGAAGGTATCGCACGCAGTTCCGTTGCGCGTGCGATGTCCACGCTCCGCAACTTCTTCCGATTCCTCGACCGCACGGGCCGCGTTCACAACCCGGCGGTCAAGAGCGTAAAGACGCCGCGGTTGCCTAAAAGCGTGCCGAAAGCGCTTGATGAAACCGATGCGCTCGACGCCATCCGCAGCGCCGGCGCCTTGCAAGACGAACCGTGGCTCGCGGCGCGCGATCAAGCCTTGATGCTGTTGTTGTACGGCTGCGGATTGCGCCTCGGAGAAGCGCTGTCCCTCACATGGGACACCCGTATCGACACGGAGACACTGCGCATCGTCGGCAAGGGGCGCAAGGAACGGATCGTTCCCGTACTTCCGATCGTAAGAACCGCGATCGAATCCTATCGCACCCTCTGCCCATACAAAGCCTCCGGCGACTCGCCGCTTTTCCTCGGCGCACGCGGCAAGCCCCTCAGTCCGCGAATCATGCAGCGTCAAATGGAACGGTTGCGTGCGCAGCTCGGCTTACATGAACATGCAACGCCTCACGCGTTGCGGCACAGCTTCGCAACGCATTTGCTTTCCAAAGGAGGCGATCTTCGCACGATCCAGGAGTTGCTCGGCCATGCGTCACTGTCGACAACGCAGCGTTATACCGCCGTCGATGAGGGCCATTTGATCCGCACTTATCGGGACGCACATCCGCGCGCCAAAACGCGTTAGGGGTCCCACGGCCCACGCGGGCCGCCGGCGCGCGGGACCGATCCGCCGCTGCGCATGCGGATCGGTCGTCGTTCGATGGCGAACGGCCGGCTGTGCGCGGTGTCGAAGATCGGCACGCTTTTCTTCTTCATGAAAATCACAAGGACCGCGCCGGCGACGAAACCGCCGATATGGGCAATGAACGCGACGCCCGGTTGACCGGCATCGACGGCCGCCGAACTCATCAACTGGCCGACGATCCATACGCCGAGCACGATGAAGGCGGGCACATTGATGATCGTGATGATAATGAGGAACACAAATACTTTAATGTTCGCACGCGGATGCAGAACGAGATACGCGCCGAGCACACCGGAAATCGCGCCGGAAGCGCCCACCATGGGCACGGCGGAGCCGGGCGCCGCGAAGCCTTGCGCGAGCGCCGCGGCCACCCCGCAAAGAAGATAAAAAAGGAGATAGCGCTTGTGGCCGAGGGAGGCTTCGATGTTGTCGCCAAAAATCCACAGGTAAAGCATGTTCCCCGCTAAGTGCATCCAACCGCCATGCATGAACATGGACGTGAAGATCGTCATCGTCGATGGGATGGAGGGAATTCCGGGCGACGGCGCGCCTTGACCGAAAAAGTGCGCCGGCGTGAAACCGTACGCGAGCACCGCGACCTGACCCGCCTCCCCGCCAAGCGAGAATTGCCACAGGAACACGACAATACACACCACCAACATCGTGTAGTTGACGACGGGCGTGATCGTATGGGGGTTGTCGTCGCGGATCGGAAGGAACATATGGAGTATGAAGTTAGGAAGTTATAGGGATATAGGCAAGCTGCCTCACCCCCATACGGCTCACATCATGGGCGACACCGTGTCACACTCGCGACTGTTTCCGATTCTCTGCGCTGGACTTTTCGCCGTATTGAGCACGAGCGGCGTGCGCGCCGCAGAGATCCCGACCTACCCTGACGCCGATGAGAAGATGTGCGGCAACCCAAACGAGAGCCCGGAATGCGCGCTCAAGACGTTTTGGATGTGCAACGAGCAGAATACCGACATCTGCAAAATGATCGGCATAGACCTGCAGCCCGACGGCCCCCAGAAGCGCGATGACGCCACTTATGCCGGCGAGATCTGGCGTAAGCCTTGGACTCTCCCGTGGAGCGCCCTGCTCAACGAAAACTCCAAGGACTACGACGTATGGGAAATGCGGGGCATCCGCGAGGTCGCCCACAATCGCATCCGCGGACTCCGCCGCGCCCCGGAGCCGATCATCGGTATGCAGGAGATGATGGTGTACATGGTCGGCAAGGATGGCGTGATCGAAAAGGCAAGCGTGTTCATGGAAGAAAGCCGGGGCAACTGGTCCGTGGCGGCGTACGCACGCTGGCGCGACGAGGAAAGCATCGATCCTTGCGACCGCAAGAAGCTGCGTTCGCTTGCTTGCCGCTACAGTATTACAGGCATGCGGCCCTGGTAGGCCTCGACCTGATCGACTATCATTTTGCGCGAATCTTCAAGGTCTGCTCCAGTTCCATATACACATATGCTTCACGTCCTTCACATTGAAGATCAGCCGGACATCCAGACCATCCTGCGCCTGACGCTGCAGGCGACCAAGCAATTCAAAGTCGACGGCGCGGCAACCGGGGAGGCCGGACTCGCGCTGGCTGACGATGTGAAGCCGGACGTTATCCTACTGGACTACACGCTGCCCGACCTGACCGGCGACCAAATCCTGGAGAAACTTCGGGGCAATCCGGCGACGGCGCAAATTCCCGTCATCATGCTGACGGCGCTTACAGACAATATGGATGTGCAGCGTTGCCGCGCGCTTGGGGCACTGGATGTCATCGTCAAACCGTTCAGTCCTCGCACGATCGCAGGTCAGATCAGGGATCTGCTCGCCGCGCATAATGCCGCGGGAGCGGCGTAACGGCGATGACCGCAGCGCCCTTACCCACCAATGAAAAACAGCGGCTGGAGCGGTTGCGCAAATACGGAATCCTCGATACGCCGCCGGAAGAAGCCTTTGACCGGATTGTCAGACTCGCCGCGACGATCCTCGACGTGCCGATCGCGACAATTTCGCTGATCGACGACGGACGCCAATGGTTCAAGGCGCGAGTAGGCATCGAGGCGCCGGAAACCACCCGCGACGTTGCCTTCTGCGCGCACGCCATCCTTGGCAAAGACATATTTGTTGTGAACGATGCCACGCAGAACCCTCTGTTCAGCGACAATCCGCTGGTGACCGGCGACCCGAATATCCGCTTCTATGCGGGTGCGCCGCTGACCACGCATGATGGATTCAATCTTGGCACCGTGTGCGGCATTGATTGCAAGCCGCGCACGGTGACATCGGAACAGAAAGCGCTGCTGCGCGATCTCGGCGCGTTGGTGGTCGATCAGATGGAACTGCGCGCCGCCGGGCGAACAGCGCTAGCGGAAGTGGATGAGCGCATCCGCGTGGACGCTTTTAAGTCCGCCTTCATCTCGACGGTGAACCACGAGCTGCGCACGCCGCTTACGTCGATCATCGGCGCGATTGAGCTCATCACCAGCGGCGCCGTAGGAGAGGTGACCCCGGAAGTCGCCGAGCTTCTGACGATCGCCGACCGTAATTCAGCCGTGCTGTTGCGCCTGATCAATGACTTGCTCGATAGCGCTAAGATCGCCGACGGCAACTTGAATTTCGATACCGTCGCCGTTGATCTCGACAGGCTGATCAGCGAGTCGGTTGAGAACATCGCCGGATATCTCCGCGACCATCAGATCGCGGTGACCTATCAGCGCGGCCAGAAAACCATGGTCAATGGCGATAAGGTCCGATTGACACAGGTGATGAACAACCTCCTATCCAATGCCGTAAAATTCTCACCCAGAGGCAGCGAGGTTCGCGTAACCCTGGCCGCACGCGGGGGAAAAGCGGAAGTGTCGGTGATCGACCGGGCGGGCGGCATCCCGGAGTCCATTCGTGGGCGGATTTTCGAGAAGTTCGTGCAAGCGGACCGCGGCGTCAATCAACGGCCCGGCACCGGCCTTGGATTGAGCATCGCCAAAGCGATCATTGAACAACTTGGCGGCGAAATCGGCTTTGAAACGGAGCCCGGCGTCGGGACACGCTTTTATTTCAGCCTGCCGCTGATCTGAAGCGTCCGGAAGCTGCTTCAACAGGCGTAGCCGATGGGGCCTGCGCCGCCGCACACCACGCCTTGCTCTTGATGAAATCCGTGACGACAACGCCAGTATTGCCGTCACGGCCTTTTTCTAGATGTGCAGGGCCCGCTTGTCGGCGCCGAGGGCGGCTTCCTTGATCACTTCACCGAGCTGCGGGTGAGCATGGCAGGTGCGGGCGATGTCTTCGCTCGACGCCCCAAACTCCATGGCCACGGCTACTTCCATGATCAGATCGCCCGCGGCGGGGCCCACGATGTGGCAGCCGAGCACCCGATCGGTCTTTTCGTCCGCGAGAATCTTGGCGAAGCCGTCCGTATCACCGTTGGCGCGTGCGCGGCCGTTGGCGGTGAAGGGGAACTTGCCGACTTTGTAGGCGACTCCCTTTTCCTTCAGCTGCTCTTCGGTCGCGCCGATGCCGGCGATTTCCGGCCAGGTATACACAACGCCGGCAATGGCTTCGTAATTGATATGGCCGGGTTGGCCCGCCAGGATTTCCGCGACGGCAACGCCTTCGTCCTCGGCCTTGTGCGCGAGCATCTGTCCGCCGATGACATCCCCAATCGCGAAGATGCCTTCAACGTTGGTCTGGTAGTTCTCGTCGGCCTCGACGAAACCGCGGTTGGACACCTTCACGCCGATCTCGGCAAGGCCGAGCCCCCCCGTAAACGCACGGCGGCCGACGCACACCAGCACGACTTCGGCGTTCACCGTTTCCGCCGCGCCGCCCTTGGCGGGTTCCATGGTAACGGCGACGCCGTCCTTGCCCGGATTCGCAGCCGTGACCTTGGTGCCCAGCTTGAACTTCATGCCCTGCTTTTCGAGAATACGCTGCGCCTGCTTGCGCACTTCGCCGTCCATCGGCGGCAGGATGAAATCGAGATATTCGACCACGGTGACTTCAGTGCCGAGACGGCGCCACACCGAGCCCATCTCGAGGCCGATGACCCCCGCGCCGATGACGATCATCGACTTCGGAACCTTGGGGAGAACCAATGCCCCCGTCGAGGACACGACTTGTTTTTCGTCGATGGTGAGGCCCGGCAACGGCGTGACTTCGGAGCCCGTTGCGATCACCACGTATTTAGTGGTGTAGGTCTCTTCCTTGCCGTCGAGGCCCTTCACCAACACCTGATGCGCGCCGCGCGCGGCCTTGGTGATTTTGCCGAAGCCCTTGAGGTAGGCGACCTTGTTCTTCTTCAGAAGGAACTCGATGCCCGACGTGTTCTGCTTCACCACATCGTCCTTGCGGGACATCATGGTCGGAAGATCGAGCTCGAGCTTTCCGACCTTGATGCCGTGAACGGCAAAACCGTGGTTCGCTTCTTCGTAAAAGTGCGACGACTGCAACAACGCCTTGGACGGGATGCAACCGACGTTGGTGCAAGTGCCGCCAAGCGCGCCGCGGCTTTCCACGCAAGCGGCCTTCAATCCAAGCTGAGCCGCGCGAAGCGCGCAGACGTAGCCGCCGGGGCCACCGCCGATAACGATGACGTCAAAAGTATCTGCCATGAGCAGTATTCCTCAAAGATAGAAACGTGTCCGCCCTCTTCCAGAAAGAAGAGGGCGGAAGATGCGATTAGGTTTCGATGAGCAGACGGCTCGGGTCCTCGAGGCATTCCTTAATGCGCACGAGGAAGGTGACCGCCTCGCGGCCGTCGACGATGCGGTGATCGTAGGACAGCGCGAGATACATGATGGGGCGCGAGACAATACTGCCGTCATCGAGAACCACGGCGCGGTTCTTGATGTTGTGCATGCCAAGGATACCTGATTGCGGCGTGTTCAGGATCGGTGTCGAGAGCATCGAACCATAGATGCCGCCATTGGTGATGGTGAACGAACCGCCCGTCATGTCTTCGATGGTCAGCTTACCGTCGCGGGCGCGGCGGCCAAGGCCGGCGATTTCCGCTTCGATCTCGGCAAAGCCTTTGTCGTCCGCATCGCGCACGACCGGCACCACGAGACCCTGCGGCGTGCCGACGGCAACCCCAATGTCATAGAAGTTTTTGTAGACGATCTCGTCGCCCTGGATCTCGGCGTTCACCGCCGGAAGCTCCTTCAGCGCCGCAACGCAGGCCTTCACGAAGAAGGACATGAAGCCCATCTTCACCCCGTGCTTCTTCTCGAAGGCATCCTTGAACTTATTGCGCAGAGCCATCACCGCCGACATGTCGACTTCGTTGAAGGTGGTGAGCATCGCCGCGGTGTTCTGGGCTTCCTTCAAGCGCTCGGCGATACGCTTGCGAAGACGGGTCATCTTCACGCGCTCTTCGGCCGGGCCGCGATCGGGTACGTAAGCCTTGCCCGCGCGGTCGGGGCCGGAGGAGATGTACTTCAGCACGTCGGCCTTGGTCAGACGGCCGCCTTTTCCGGTGGCCGGGATTTTCTTCGGATCGAAGCCGTGGTCGTCCACGAGGTGGCGCACGCTCGGCGCCAGCGGATAATCGGATTCGATGCTGGTCTTCACCGGCGCGGCCTTCGGCGGTGCCGGCGCCTTTGCGGCGGCCGGAGCCGGCGCTGGAGCGGCAGGTTTCGCGGCGGGAGCCGGTGCGGCCTTCGCGGGCGCGGCGGCGGCGGCCTTCGCGGGTTCGGCCTTCTTCGCCGGCGCGGCGCCGGCGGCGCCAAGGACACCGAGCACGGCGCCAACAGCAACTTCGCTGCCGGGGCCGGCGACAATCTCGGCGAGCGTGCCCGCGCTTTCAGCGCGCACTTCCACGGTCACCTTGTCTGTCTCGAGTTCGACCAGCGGCTCATCCATTGCCACCGCATCGCCCACATTCTTGAACCACTTCGCGACCGTCGCTTCGCTCACGGATTCGCCTAGTGTCGGCACTTTGATCTCAGCCATCTTCGTCCCCAGATAAATGTCGCGCGCGCCTTGGGCGGCGCGCGCTTCTTAATTCAAATTACTCTGCGGCCATCTTGCCGACGCGCGAGACGCGTCGGAACGGCTGCGGGATTTGGTCGACAGGCGTCAGAAGCGCCCACTCGCACAGCTGATTCTGCTCGCGCACGTGGTTCTTCATGAGGCCCGTTGCCGGCGAGGCCGCCGGCGGCCGCCCGGCATACACTGGACGCTTCGCCTTGATATCGATGCCGTCGAGCGCGTACTCGAGGCGGCGGTCGACGAAGGTCCAGGAGCCCATATTCGCGGGCTCTTCCTGGCACCAGATCACTTCGGCATTTTTGTACTTCGCGAGTTCACGGCCCAGCGTTTCCTTCGGCCACGGATAGAGCTGTTCGACACGCACGATGGCGACATCGTCGATGCCCTTCTCTTCGCGCGCCTGAAGCAGGTCGTAGTAGACCTTACCGGAGCAAACTACGACGCGACGCACTTTCGCCGGTGCGGCGATCTTCTCGGTTTCACCGTATACGCGCTGGAAGCTCGACTGTTCGGCCATGTCGGCGAGGGTCGAAACGCAGCGCTTGTGACGCAGCAGCGACTTCGGGGTCATAATGACCAGCGGCTTGCGGAAGTTGCGGCGCATTTGACGGCGCAGAGCGTGGTAGTAGTTCGCCGGCGTCGTAAGATTGCAAACCTGCCAGTTATCCTGGGCCGACAGCTGCAGATAGCGCTCCATGCGCGCCGAGGAGTGCTCGGGACCCTGCCCTTCGTAACCGTGCGGCAGCAGCATGACGAGGCCCGAAAGGCGCAGCCACTTGCTTTCGCCCGAATTGATGAACTGATCGATGATCATCTGGGCGCCGTTGGAGAAGTCGCCGAACTGCGCTTCCCAAAGAACCAGAGTGTTCGGGTCCGCGAGGCTGTAACCGTATTCGAAGCCAAGCACCGAGAGCTCGGAGAGAGGGCTGTCGATGACTTCGTAGTGAGCCTGTTTGCCCGGACGGATGTTGTTGAGCGGCTGGAAGCGGTTTTCGGTGTTCTGGTCGATGATCACCGACTGACGCTGCGAGAACGTGCCGCGGCCGCAATCCTGACCCGAGAGGCGCACCGGCGTGCCTTCGACGCAAAGCGTGCCGTAGGCGAGCGCTTCGGCTGTTGCCCAATCAATGTCCTTGCCGGTCTCGATGGACTCTTTTTTCGACTTGAGTTGCCGCGAGATCTTGGGGTTGACCGCGACGCCATCAGGTACCGTGCACAGCGCGAGACCGACTTCCTTAAGGAGATCGAGGGACACGCCGGTCTTGTCGTCGCGGTATTCTTCTTCCTCGCCCATTTGCGCGAGGCCTTTCCACGCCCCTTCGAGCCAGTCGGCTTTGTTGGGCTTGAAGCTGGACGCAGATTCGAAGTCGGCTTCCATCATGTGCATGAAGCGCGCCATCATCGCGTCGGCGTCTTGCTGCGAGAAGACGCCTTCACTCACGAGTTGGTTGGCGTAGATCGTGCGGGTCGAGACGTGCCCTTCGATCTTCTTGTACATGAGCGGCTGCGTGAACTTCGGCTCATCGCCTTCGTTGTGACCGAAGCGGCGGTAACACACCATGTCGAGCACGACGTCGATGCCGAATTCCTGACGGAATTCCATGGCGAGACGCGCGCAGTACACTACGGCTTCCGGATCGTCGCCGTTCACGTGGAAGATCGGCGCTTCCACCATCTTCGCGATGTCCGTGCAGTAGAGACCCGAACGCGAGTAGCGCGGCGTGGTGGTGAAACCGATCTGATTGTTAATGACGAAGTGGATCGTGCCGCCCGTCGTGTAACCTTCGATCTGCGAGAAACCGAAGCATTCAGCGATGATGCCTTGGCCCGCGAAAGCCGCGTCGCCATGGATCAAAAGGCCCATGACCTGCTTGCGGTCCGTATCGCCCATCTGCTCCTGCTTAGCGCGTACCTTGCCGAGCACGACAGGGTCGACCACTTCGAGGTGCGACGGGTTGGCGGTTAGCGAAAGGTGCACGACGTTGCCGTCGAACTCCCGATCCGCGGAGGTGCCGAGGTGGTACTTCACATCGCCCGAACCTTCGACGGATTCAGGGTTTGGTGAATTGCCTTGGAACTCCGAGAACAGCGCCGAGAACGGCTTGTGCATCACGTTCACAAGCACATTGAGGCGGCCGCGGTGGGCCATGCCGATGACAACCTGCTTGAGGCCAAGCTGACTGCCGCGCTTGATGACTTGTTCGAGCGCCGGAATCGCGGCTTCGCCGCCGTCGAGCCCGAAGCGCTTGGTGCCGGTGTACTTGATGCCGAGGAATTTCTCGAACCCTTCGGCCTCGGTGAGACGCTCAAGGATGGCCTTCTTGCCTTCCTTCGAGAACGTCGGCTCGAGACGGTCCTTCTCGAAGCGCTTCACGAGCCAGTCGCGGTGCTTCGGATGTTGGATATGATGGAATTCAACGCCGATGGTGCCGCAGTAGGTCTGACGGCAGGCGTCGATGATCTGACGCAGCGTCGCCTTCTGCATGTTGAGCACACCGCCGAGCACGATCTCGCGGTCGAGGTCGGCGTCGGTGAAGCCGTGCGTCTTATGGTCGAGTTCGGGATGGTTTTCCTTCTTGCCGAGCGCAAGCGGATCGAGAATGGCAACCTGGTGACCGCGCGCGCGATAAGCGCGGATCAGCTGCAGCGCATGAATCGAATCTTCAGCTTGCTTGAGGATCGCGGCGCTGTCGCCGGCCGGAGGCGCCGCTGGCTTGGCTTTGCCGTCGGCCTTGGCTGGAGTTGCTTCGGCCGCCGCGCCGATGATGGTCGTGTCGGACGGCGCCCAGCTCGCGCCGGTCAGTTCGTTCAGGAGATCCTGGGCGTCGTCGCCCATGTCTTGGAAGAAGCTCGCCCAACTGGCGTCGACCGAGGCCGGGTTCTTGAGATAGGCGGCGTACAGTTCGCCGATGAAGACGGCATTTGAGCCGGTTAGAAAGGAAGCGTCCACGTTAGAGGTCCCTTTAAGGTCCATTCTGGAGGGGGCCGGGAAATTTTTCGGGCCTAAGGAGACGTCTCCACCCCGGACATCGCACCGCCGGTTAGCCCGTCCAGACCCTTAGATCATTGAAAACTAAGAGTGGGATCGCCCCGATGCAGCGTCAATCCGGGCTGTGCCACCCGGCGCCAACCCTCGCGGGGAGTCTTAGACGAAAAGACTGTGTGTGACAACGAGTTACCCATGAAAAACAGCGCCTTTTAGCCCAACTGCATGTCAGTGATGCGCGGCGTTCATACGATCCCGTAAGCGACAGGGTCGGCGCTGTAACCGAAAAGGGCGGCGTCGCGCTCCACGAGGCTCGCCACAATGCCGAAGGTCTCAGGCGTATAAAGGCCGGCCCAAGGGGCGTGATAGCTCTGATTGAGGTGATCGAGGGGCAGCGTTTCCAGATTGAGCGCCTCAACCGCTCGGCGGAAATCCGCCGGAAGGAATTCGTGACGGCCGACAAATGTCGCCGCGAGATTCCCCGCTTCATCCGTAACGTAAGGATGTTGCAAGCCGACCCAACGCGCGCCGTCCTTGCCGGCAAGCACGCGTCGCACGTAGGCGTCGAAGGCGCCGGCAGCGTTAGCTTCACCGTGACCGTCGATCTGGGGATTATGAAGGCGATAGTGAAACCATGAGACCGCGACGTCCCACGGATTACGGACAAAACAGAACGTGTAATAGGACGCGTAGGCCTCACGGCCCAACACCTGGATCACCGTTTTTGCGGCGGTATGCTGACTGAAGATGGCCGCGCCCGCCGGCAAACCGCGTTCAACGGCCCGGCGCTCGCGCGCAGCAGTGTCGCCGCGCCGCAGGCCGTGAAAAATATCCAAATGAGATAGCGCGCCGTGAACCGAGGTGCCCGCCGCTTTGGGCACGTGGATAAAGATGAACTTTTTCTCGGTCGATAAAATCACGGGTGACCTGCACCCGTGATTTTATAAATAGACATGCGCTTAGAGCGCGAACGCCCAGGTGAGAAGCAGCGAGTTCTCACCGGGGTTATGGCTGTTTATGCCGGCGTTCGAGATGTGCGTGAGATAGAGGCCTACGCGGCTGGCGTCCGTCACGGCGTAGCTGAGGTTGACGCCGAGATGGAACTCGAAGGTACCGCCAAGATCGAGACCGGCGCCGCGCGAATAAGCGCCGACGCCAGCGGACGGCGTGAAGTACCAGCGTTGATTGCCGCCAATATCGAAGGGCGCTGCGAAACCGCCGTATACGAACTTGCTGCCGAGCGTGGTGGCCATGAAGCCGGCCATCGGCTTCAAGCCGCTGAACGAGTCCGTTTCAAACAGGCCGAGGCCGCTTTGAACTTCAAAACGGCCTTCGAGCACCTGATGGTCGTAGTTGAAGTTGACGTCCCAAATCCCGGCCCCGACGGTGAGAAGCGTGGGATCGTCCGCGGCCATAGCGGGCGCAGTGACGCATGAAATGGCCGCGGCGAGAGACGCCGCGCGGAAAAACCGCGACATCGACATTATCCCTTCAGAGCTTTCACCATGGTGGAGCCAAGCGCCGACGGCGAATCGGCGACCATGAAGCCGGCCGAGCGCATGGCTTCGAACTTCGCATCCGCCGTGCCTTTACCACCGGAGATGATGGCGCCGGCGTGGCCCATGCGGCGGCCCGGAGGCGCCGTCGAGCCGGCGACGAAGCCGACGATGGGCTTCTTCTTCTTCGCGGCCTTGTAGAACGCGGCGGCGTCTTCCTCGGCGGTGCCGCCGATTTCGCCGATCATGATGATGCCCTGCGTTTCATCGTCGCCAAGGAACATGTCCAGGCAGTCGATGAAGTTGGTGCCGTTGACGGGATCGCCGCCGATACCAATGCAGGTCGTCTGGCCGAGGCCGGCGGCGGTGGTCTGCGCGACGGCTTCATAGGTGAGCGTACCGGAACGCGAGACGATGCCGATCTTGCCGCGCTGGTGAATGTGCCCCGGCATGATGCCGATTTTGCATTCACCCGGCGTAATCACGCCTGGGCAATTCGGACCGACGAGACGCGTCTTGGAGCCTTGCAAAGCGCGCTTCACGCGCACCATGTCGAGCACGGGAATCCCTTCGGTAATGCACACCGCGAGCGGAATTTCCGCGTCGATGGCTTCCAGGATCGCATCGGCGGCGAACGGCGGCGGCACGTAAATGACCGTCGCGTCGCAACCCGTCTTCGCTTTCGCGTCAGCGACCGTGTCGAACACCGGCAGGTCGAGATGCGTGGAGCCGCCCTTACCGGGGGTCACGCCGCCGACCATTTTAGTGCCGTACGCGATCGCTTGTTCGGAGTGGAAGGTGCCCTGGCTGCCGGTGAAACCCTGACAGATGACCTTCGTGTTTTTACCAATGAGGACGGCCATTTATGCGGCCTCCTTCACGGCCTTAACGACTTTCTGCGCGGCGTCCGCGAGATTGTCGGCGGTAATGATGGGAAGTCCGGAATCGGCCATGATCTTCTTGCCGAGTTCCACATTCGTGCCTTCGAGGCGCACGACGAGCGGAACATTGAGGCTGATTTCACGGGCCGCGGCGACAACGCCTTCGGCGATGACGTCACAGCGCATGATGCCGCCGAAGATGTTGACGAGGATGCCTTCGACGTTCGGATCGGAAAGGATGATCTTGAACGCGGTGGTGACGCGCTCACGCGTCGCGCCGCCGCCGACATCGAGGAAGTTCGCCGGCTCGCCGCCGTAGAGCTTGATGATGTCCATGGTGGCCATCGCCAGACCCGCGCCGTTCACCATGCAGCCGATTGAGCCGTCGAGCTTGATGTAGTTGAGGTCGTGCTTGGAAGCTTCGAGTTCCATCGGATCTTCTTCATCCTCATCGCGCAGCTCGACGATTTCCGGATGACGATAGAGAGAGTTGGAATCGAAATTCATCTTGGCGTCGAGCGGAAGGACTTCGCCTTCGCCCGTGACGACCAGCGGATTGATTTCCAGCATGGACGCGTCCGTGTCGATAAACGCCTTGTAGAGAGACGTGAGCAGCTTCGTCGCCGATTTCACCTGCTTGTCCGACAGACCGAGCGCGAAGGCGATCTTGCGGCAATGGAAGCCCTGGATGCCCGTCGCGGGATCGATGCTTTGCAGGAAGATTTTTTCCGGCGTTTCGTGGGCGACGTCTTCGATGTTCACGCCGCCTTCGGTGGACGCCATGATGGTGACGCGCGAGCTGGTGCGGTCGACGAGCATGGACAGATAGAGTTCGCGGGTGATGTTGCAGCCCGCTTCGATATAAACGCGCTTCACCTGCTTGCCGGCGTCGCCCGTCTGGATCGTGACCAGCGTGCGGCCAATCATCTGCGCGGCGTTTTCCTTCACCTCGGCGACGGATTTGACGACGCGCACGCCGCCTTTACCGCCGGCTTCGGCTTCCTTGAATTTGCCTTTGCCGCGGCCGCCCGCATGGATCTGCGATTTGACCACGTAGACGCCCTGGGGAAGGCTTTCGGCGACTTTCGCCGCTTCTTCGGCCGTGTAAGCCACGCCGCCCGGGAGAACAGGTACGCCGTACTTCTTCAGCACCTGTTTCGCTTGGTACTCGTGAATATTCATGTTGTTCCGCTTTGCGAGAGGAGCGTGGGATTACTTCTTGAGAGACGGATCGATGTTCTTGCAACCGTCGACGAGGCCGCGCACCGAGGCCACCGAGTGCGAGAACATCTTCTGCTCTTCGGCATTGAGGGTGATCTCGACCACGCGCTCGACGCCGCCTTCACCGATGATGACCGGCACGCCGACATAAAGGTCCTTCTCGCCGTACTGGCCGTTGATGTAGGCCGCGACCGGGAGAACGCGCTTCTGATCCTTAAGGTAGGCTTCCGCCATTTCCACGGCCGAGGCGGCCGGGGCGTAGAAGGCCGAGCCGGTCTTCAGAAGGCCGACGATCTCGGCGCCGCCGTCACGGGTGCGCTGAACGATCTTGTCGAGCTTTTCCTGGCTGGTCCAACCCATCTTGACGAGGTCAGGCAACGGGATGCCGGCGACGGTGGAGTAGCGCACAAGCGGCACCATGGTGTCGCCGTGGCCGCCGAGCACGAACGCGGTGATGTCCTTCACGGAGACTTTGAACTCTTCCGAGAGGAAGTAACGGAAACGCGCGCTGTCGAGCACGCCGGCCATGCCGACGACCTTATTGTGCGGCAGTCCGGAGAATTCGCGCAGCGCCCAGACCATTGCATCCAAAGGATTGGTGATGCAGATCACGAACGCATTCGGGCAATTGGCTTTGATGCCTTCGCCGACGGCCTTCATGACCTTCAGATTGATGCCGAGAAGATCGTCGCGGCTCATGCCCGGCTTGCGCGGCACGCCGGCGGTGACGATGACCACATCCGCGCCCTTGATCGCGCCGTAGTCGTTCGCGCCTGAGTAGGCGGCGTCGACGCGCTCAACCGGGGTGGATTCGGCGATATCGAGGCCTTTGCCCTGGGGGATGCCCTCGGCGATGTCGAACAACACCACGTCACCGAGTTCCTTGAGACCGATCAGGTGCGCAAGCGTGCCGCCAATGTTGCCGGAACCTACGAGCGCAATCTTCTTGCGTGCCATTTTTACCTCTGTGTTATGTGCGGAAGGGCCTTGGAAACTCAATGAATCCCGCTGTCGGCCAAGTCGGCCGGCCCCATTCCCCGTCGGGGCGTGTGGTAGCGCGAAACAGCCCCTCGGAGCAAGCTTTGGCGAAAAGCGCAAACATCACGAAAGTCTGATTACAAATCAATGGGATGGGGGTTAAAATCGGCAAGTTTCCGCCGATCCCGCCTCCCAGTCCGGAAGGTCCATGCCGCGCAAATCCCGAGCCTCGCTTCTCACTTTAAGTTGCCTGCTCCTTGCGGGCTGCGCCGCCCGAACCGGACCGGTCGATGCGGCCCCACGCCCGCTACCGGTTCTGGCCCGGAACGGCGCGGATCACATGCTCGCCGGGCCCGTTCCGGATCTCACCTCCTCAGTCATCCTTCGTGTCGACGGGGATGATCCGCGCGAGATCGACATTGCCCGCGCCGCCGACGCGCTGGCGGGGTTCGATGTCGTGTTTTTTGGAGAAGTTCACCGTCACGCCGGTGTTCATCACGCCCAGATGGCCCTGTTCCGCGAGCTTTACGCCCGCCATCCGGCCATGACCTTATCCATGGAGCAGTTCGAGCGTGACCAGCAGGCCGTGCTCGACGAATACATGGCCGGCAAGATTGGCGAGGTCACCATGGCCGGCCGCATCGAGCTCTGGTCCAACTACGGCACCAGCTATCGGCCTCTGGTGGAATTCGCGAAGGACCACAAGCTGCCCGTCATCGCGGCGAACGCGCCGGGCATGGTGGTGCGCTGCGTGGGCATCGAGGGGCCCTCGTTCCTCGCGCGCATGAAACCCGAACAGCGCCCGTGGGCGGCGCGGGAACTCCATCTGGAAGACGGTCCCTACAAGGACAAGTTCATGGGCTTTGCGACCAGCGACGCGGGCCATGGCGGCGATCCCGACGCGAAGCCGGGAGCCAAACGCGCGCCCAGCGATCAGGCTTTGCGCGCCTTCGCCGCGCAAGTCGTCCGCGACGACACCATGGCGGAATCGATCGCCGACCATCTGCAAAAGAGCCCCGGCCGCAAGGTGTTCCACACGACCGGATATTTTCACAGCGACGCATTCCTCGGCACAGTGGAGCGCTTGAAGCTGCGCATGCCGAACTTGAAGATCGCCGTGATTACGCCGCTGGAAAATGGGGACGAGGCCCAGCCGAAGATCACGTCCGCCAATCTCAAGAGCGGCACCATGCTGTTGGTGGTGCGTCCGCTGCCGGATCCCTACGCGACGGAAGAGGAAGCGCGCGCGGCCATCAAGAAGCAGATGTCGCAGCGCCAGGACAATAAATGCGAGCTCTGAACTAAGCGATGTGCCGCTGGCGGATATAGTCCGCCGCCTGCATCTCGATCAGGCGCGACGCCGTACGGGCGAATTCGAAGCCGCCTTCAGAGCCCGTATAGAGTTCGTGCGGAAGCGCGGCGGCCGAGCAGATCAGCGCGGTACGGTGCTCATAGAGGGCATCGACGAGCGTGACGAACCGGCGCGCCGCGTCCTTCAAGTCCTCGGTCATTGCCGGGATGTCCTTGATGATCACTGTCGAGAATTGCGCGGCGATCGCCAGATAGTCCGTGGGCCCAAGCGCCGTCCGGCATAGATCGTCAAAACTAAATCGCGCGACTTGATGCGCGGATGCCGGGATTTCCACTCGGCGCCCATGAACGAGGATGAAGTCCGCTTCTGGCTTCGCGTCGTCGGTCATCCGCGCCCAGGCGGCATCGAGCGCGGCATCCGCCGCAGGACCCAGAGGCGTGTGATACACCGCCTGCCCCGCGAGGCGGCCGAGGCGGTAGTCTTGCGCGGATTCGAGCTCAAGGAGATCGAGCTTTTCCTTGATGATCGCGATGAACGGCAGAAACCGGTCGCGCTGCAGACCGTGTTTGTACAGATCGTCCGGATGGCGATTTGAGGTCGTGACGACGACGACACCGCGCTCAAACAGCTTTTGAAATAGACGGCCCACGATCATCGCGTCGGCGATATCGCGGATCTCCATCTCATCGAGGCACAGAAGCGTCGCGTTGTCGGCGATGCCGTCCGCCATGCCAGGAATGGGATCGCCCTCATCCTCATACATAGGTAATTGGCGGCGGCGATGGATCTCGGCATGAATGTCGCGCATGAAAGCGTGGAAGTGCACACGTTCCTTCTTCGCGGCGGGCGCCGTATCGAAGAACAAGTTCATGAGCATGGACTTGCCGCGTCCAACGCCGCCGTAGAGGTAAAGGCCTTGCGGCGGCGGCGTATCGTTCTTCGCGCCAAGCCCGAAGCGCGCCATCCAGCCCTTTTTGCCGCCGCGCGCCGTGTAGCCGGCCAACGCGTTTGCGAGGCTGGTGAGTTTTTCCGCGGCCAACTCCTGGATCGGGTCGGGCTTGAGTTCGCCCGACGCGACGGCCGCGCGGTAACGCTGAACGGGTGTATCAGTCACAGATGAAAGCCGCGGTCACAAAAGCAATGTGCCGCCTCCGATGTCAGAGGCGGCACATCACGCATCTTACAGGACGGCGGAATTAGCCGTCCTTGTTGATCTTTTCAATCAGGTCTTTCAGCGTCTTCTCGGCCTGATCGTTCGGCACCTGACAGGTGCCCGCGGCCTGGTGACCGCCGCCGCCGTACTTGAGGCAGAGTTCACCGACATTGGTCTTCGACGAGCGGTCGAAGATCGACTTGCCGATGGCGTAAACGGTGTTCTGCTTCTTGAGGCCCCACATCACATGGATCGAGATGTTGCTCTGGGGGAAGATCGCGTAGATCAGGAAGCGATTGCAGGCCCAAATCGTGTCTTCATCGCGCAGGTCGAGAACGACGAGGTTCTTGTGCACCGTGGTGCAACGCTTGATCTGCTCTTTCGCCTTTGCTTCGTGCTCGACGTAAAGGTCCACGCGCTCGACCACGTCGGGCAGCATGAGAATATCTTCCACCGGCATCAGCACGCACTTCTCGATCAGCTCCATCATCAGCTGATAGTTGGAAATGGTGAATTCACGGAAGCGGCCCAAACCGGTGCGGGCGTCCATGATAAAATTCATGAGGTCCCACCCTTGCGGGTTCAGAACTTCGTCCTTGTTGAATTGGGCGGCGTCGCCCTTGTCGACGGCGGCCATCAAGGCGTCGGAGATGCGCGGGAGCTTCTTCTTGCCGCCGTAATAATCATAAACGACGCGCGCGGCCGAAGGCGCTTTCGGGTCGATGATATGGTTGGCTTTCTTGCCGACGCGGATCGTCTCACTCTCGTGATGGTCGAAAGCCAGATGGACGCCTTCCACGAAAGGCAGATTGGTAGTGATGTCGCGGTTCGTGATTTCGATCACGCCGTCCTGCATATCCTTCGGATGGACGAACTTGATCTCATCGATCATCCCCAACTCACGCATGATGGCGGCGCAGACCAGCCCGTCGAAGTCGCTGCGGGTGACAAGCCGATATTTCCCTGCGGACATCTAAAACTCCCCTCGACAAAAGTATTTCCCGGGCGAAAAGATAAACAGGCCGGGCATTTAAAACAACCCATGGTAAGCAGGTGCATGCCGGGCACGGAGGGATTTTTTGACGAGAATGCGACGTAAGCTGACCGGCGCCGCCGGTCTTTTGACCCTCATCACAGCGCTGAGCGCGTGTGGGACCACGCCTTATGTGGACAGCCGCCGGGAGGCAGGTCAGCGCGAACCGGTGGGGACATCGACCGCCGACGTGGTAGCCATCTGCTACTCCAGCCAAAGCACCACGCCCGAGGCGATTTATAAGCTCGCCGAGTCGGAGTGCGCCAAAACCGGGCGCGTGCCGGAACTCGCGGAGCAGCGGGATTGGTCCTGTACGCTGTTCGCGCCCACCCGTATTTTTTACCGTTGTGTGGCGAAACCGTTGAAACCTTGATGCTTCCCCGCCGTTGTAAAGGCGTGCGGGGACGCGAGGTTGAATATGGTTATGTTGCGTTCCAGCGTTGTCGCGCTGGCCATGGTCGTCAGTATCGCGGCCGCTGATCCGATCCGGCAGGCCTTAGCCCCTTCCGAGAATGAATTGGCGGAGCGAGCCTATTTCGCCCTCGCAAGCGGAGCGGCGCCCACCGCGGTCGACAGCTATTCCCAGGCGATCCGCCAACATCCAAACAGCTATATGTCCTATTATCGCCGCGGGGTGACCCTCGCCGACCAAGGCCAGCTCGAACCGGCGCTCGCCGACCTGGATGTTGCGATCCGTTTAAGCCCAGCGGTGAAGAACTCCAACGAGCTGGGCCTACGCGCTTGGAACTCCCTGTTGCCGGAAGCCCATGCGCTTCACACGGTGGTCCTGGTCCGCAGCGCACGCGCTGACATCCTGCGCCGGCTCAATAGGCCGCATGACGCGATCGTCGACCTTGACGCGGCGATCGCATTGGACCCGCGCCGCACCGCGCTTTGGCAAAAGCGGGGACTGCTGCACATGGAAACGGGCAATACAAAAGCCGCGATCGCTGATTTCACGGCGCTTCTGGCGCGCCGCGACCATCCGCAGTGGCGCTTCGCGCGCGGCATGAGCCACTACGTCAATAGCGAGCTGGCGGAAGCGGAAGCCGACTTCACCATGGCTGCGCAACTCGATCCGCGTAACCCGATCTACGCGCGCTGGCTGGCGAAGACCCAGAAGAAGCGCGGCATTCCAATCTAGCCGCACCATGCCGTTCGGTTGAGCCTGATCGGAAAACGTTCGCGCTTTTCCGGACCAGACTCTAACCCGCGCGCTCCACCAGCTTCATCTTGATGTCAGCGATGGCCTTGGCGGGGTTCAACCCCTTCGGGCAGGTCTGCGTACAGTTCATGATGGTGTGGCAGCGATAGAGGCGGAAGGGATCCTCGAGGTTATCGAGGCGCTCACCGGTGGCTTCATCGCGGCTGTCGTTGATCCAGCGGGCCGCCTGCAAAAGGATGGCGGGGCCGAGATAACGGTCGCCGTTCCACCAATAGCTGGGGCAGCTGGTCGAACAGCAGAAGCACAGGATGCATTCCCACAGGCCATCGAGCTTCTCGCGCTCTTCCGGGGATTGGAGGCGTTCGCTTGAGGACGGCGGCAGCGTTTCGGTCTTCATCCATGGTTCGATCGAAGCGTACTGCGCGTACACATGGGTAAGATCGGGCACCAGGTCCTTCACCACCGGCATGTGCGGCAGCGGATAGACCTTCACGGCGCCATTGCACTCTTCGATGGGCTTCAGGCAGGCCAGTGTATTGCCGCCGTCGATATTCATCGAACAGGAGCCGCAAATCCCTTCGCGGCAGGACCGGCGCAGCGCGAGCGTCTGGTCCATCTCGTCTTTGATCTTCAGGAGGCCGTCGAGCACCATCGGCCCGCAGGTGTCCATGTCGACGTCGTAAGAGTCGATGCGCGGCGTCGCGTCCTTGTCCGGGTCGTAGCGATAAACGTCAAAACGTTTGACGTTCTTCGCGCCCGACGGAGCGGGGTGATGCTTGCCTTTGGCCGGCCGGGAATTCTTGGGGAGCGATAATTCAACCATGTGCCTATTCCTTCTCGCCTGGGCCTAATAAACGCGCGCCTTGGGCGGAATGTACTGAACTTCGTTCGTGAGGGTGTACTTGTGCACCGGACGGTAATCGAGCTTCACCTTATACTGATCGTCGACGTAGGCGATCGTATGCTTGCTCCACTCCTCGTCATCGCGGTTCGGGAAGTCTTCGTGCGCATGTGCGCCGCGGCTTTCGTGACGCGCTTCGGCGCCCGTAATGGTGGCGACCGCGCAGGTCATCAGGTTTTCCAGCTCAAGCGCTTCGATCAGGTCGGTGTTGAACACCAGCGAGCGGTCGGAAACCTTGATGTCCTTGATGGAAGCGGCGATCTGATTGAGCTTGCCGATACCTTCCTGGAGGCTCTTGGTGGTGCGGAACACCGCCGCATCGGTCTGCATCGTGCGCTGCATGTTCTTGCGGATTTGCGCGGTGGTCATCGAACCACTCGCGTTTCTCAGGCGATCAAGGCGCGCAAGCGCGAGATCCGAGGCGCTCTTGGGCAGCGCGCGGTGCTTTTCACCTTTCTTCACGATGTCCTTGGCGCGCAGCGCGGCCGCGCGGCCGAAAACCACCAGGTCGAGCAGCGAGTTCGCGCCCAGACGATTCGCGCCGTGCACGGACACGCAGGCCGCTTCGCCGATGGCCATCAAGCCGGGGATCGTCGCGTCGGGATTGCCCGGCTGCGGGCGGATGACTTCGCCCATGTAGTTGGTCGGAATGCCGCCCATGTTGTAGTGCACGGTCGGGAGCACGGGGATCGGCTGCTTCGTCGCATCGACGCCGGCGAAAACCTTCGCCGACTCCGTGATACCCGGCAGACGTGAATGAAGAACCTCCGCCCCGAGATGCTCGAGGTGCAGGAAGATATGGTCTTTCTCCGCGCCGACGCCGCGGCCTTCGCGGATTTCCATGGTCATGGAGCGCGAGACGACGTCGCGGGACGCGAGGTCTTTTGCGGTCGGCGCATAACGTTCCATGAAACGCTCGCCGGCGGAGTTGGTGAGGTAACCGCCTTCGCCGCGCGAGCCTTCGGTGATGAGCACGCCGGCGCCGTAGATGCCGGTCGGATGGAATTGAACGAATTCCATATCCTGGAGCGGCAGGCCGACACGCGCGGCCATCGCGTTGCCGTCGCCGGTGCAGGTATGCGCCGAGGTACAGGAGAAGTACGCACGGCCGTAGCCGCCGGTCGCGATCACGACCTGATGCGCTTTAAAGCGGTGGATGGTGCCCGTGGCCATGTCGATGGCGACGACGCCGCGGCAGCCGCTTTCATCCATCATGAGATCGATGGAGAAGTATTCGATGAAGAATTCGGCTTTGTACTTGAGGCTCTGCTGATAGAGCGTGTGCAGGATCGCATGACCGGTGCGATCGGCGGCGGCGCAGGCGCGCTGCACCGGCGCTTCGCCGAAGTTGCGCATGTGTCCGCCGAAAGGACGCTGATAGATCTTGCCTTCGGGCGTGCGCGAGAACGGCACGCCGTAGTGCTCGAGCTCTCGGATAGCGGGCACGGCTTCACGGCACATGTATTCGATGGCGTCCTGGTCACCGAGCCAGTCCGACCCCTTGACGGTGTCGTACATGTGCCAGGCCCAGTTATCTTCACCGATGTTGCCGAGCGACGCGGCGACCCCGCCCTGCGCAGCGACGGTGTGACTGCGGGTCGGGAATACCTTGGTGATGCAGGCGGTCTTGAGACCCTGCTGAACCATGCCGAAAGTGGCGCGCAGGCCCGCGCCGCCGGCGCCGACCACCACCACGTCGTATTCGTGATCAACGATGTTGTAGGCAGCCATGGTGGTTAGACTCCAAACGCGACAATCAATACGGAAACGATGCTCAGCGCCGCGAGCGCATAGCAGATGAACTTGACGGCGATGATCGAGGCAACGCGCGTGCCGTGCGAAGACACATAATCCTCAAGCACAACCTGCATGCCGGCCTGCGCATGGTGGAAGGTCACGCCGAGGAAGAGGATCATCACGGTGGCGTTGATCGGGTTCGAGATCCACAGCGTGTATTGCTCCCAATCAGCCTGACGCAGACCGATGAGCGACACGACGAACCATACGACCAACGGAACAAGGGCGATCGACGTCAGACGCTGCATCCACCAGTGATGCAGGCCTTCTTTCGCAGAGCCGAGGCCGCGGGCACGGCCCAGCGGCGAACGCAGGGAATGGGAAGGACCGGACATTTTCGCGCCCCTCTTAGAGATAAGCGATGAGCCAGCTGGCCGCGGTCAGGACGACCGTGCCGGCGATGACAAAGGTGTTCGTGCGCTTGGTCGCTTCGATCGAGAAATTCTTGCCGGCGTCCCAGAACAGGTGACGGATGCCGTTGCAGAGGTGGAAGAACAGCGCGACCGAGAAGCCGAACAGGATCAGAAGCCCGAGGTACGAGCCCAGGAAATCGGTAAAGACGGTGTAAGCATCCGGACCGTAAGCGGCCGCGGCCACCCACCAGGTCAGAAGGAGCGTGCCGAGAGTCAGGCCGATCCCCGTGGCGCGGTGGCTGATCGACAGCCAAGCGGCCAAGGGCAACCGGTAGACCTGAAGGTGCGGCGACAACGGCCGGGCGGAAGACTTCGCGGCTTGGGTCATGGAAGCGTCCGTTACAGTATAACGTATTGATTAATAATGAAATTATTGGGCCACAGCCCAATGTTTTCGATCCCCTACCTGTTGTGTACTCACCTCATCTTATTAAGTCAACGAACGGTCAAATTGGACCCCGGTCCTCACGCGTTCCGCGCGCGGCAGGTTTGCAGATTTGAAAATACGGGCATTTCTTAGTCCCAGCGTGCGCAAAGGTTGTCGGCACGCATGCGGGGTACAACCCCGCCTCAACATTGCCTTGGGTTGTGCCCCTTTCTTGCCGTGATGGCTGCGTTTGTACATTGAACCCGTCGCGATCGAACGTGCCACGGCGGGCCTGACGCAAAACACCTCATGGAGGGTTCGCATGTTTAAGAAGTTTCTGATGGTGACCGCGATCGCAGCGATAACGGCCGGTCCGGCTTCGGCCCAGGTGCTTGGCGGCGGCGCCGGCGGCGCGCTTGGCGGCGGCGCTATGGGCAGCGTGGGCGGCGGCGGTATTGGCGGCGGATTGGGCGCGGGCGGCTCCGGCAGCCTCGGCGGACGTCTCGACCGTCCCGACCTTGCGGACACGACGCGTGCAACCACGCGCGCCGGCGCCCGCGCCAAAGGCTCCGTTGAAGGTACCGTCGAAAGCACCGGCAAGAAGGCCCGCGCCCGTGCGCGTGGCGGTGTTGAAACCGGCGCTTCGACGGCGGCCGGCGCCGCTGGCGCCGCGAGGGCCAACGCCGAAGCAGGTGTTGATGTGACCGGCCGTGCGGCGACCAATGCGACGGGCGTCGTCACCGGTAACGTGAATGGCGCTGCGAATGTCGGCGAAGGTCATGCCCGCAGCGCGGCAGGTATCGCTGAAGGTAACGCGCGCGGCGCCGCTGGTGTCGCGACCGGTAACGCGGTCGGCGCGGCGAATGTCGCGCGTAGTCAGGCGGAAGGCGCCGCGGATGCGGCGAGCAATGCCGACATCTCCGCGCAAGGCGGTTCGTCCTCGAGCACCGCTCTCGAAACCGATCCAGCGTCCGTGAACTCCGCCGTCTCCGGCAGCGCCGCGACGTCGGGCAGCTTGTCCACGACGCCCGACGCTGTAAATGGCGGCGCGAACGCCACCGGCTCGCTTTCGGGCGCCGCTGGTGCGCGCGTGAAGAAATAGTTCTGCGTTGCTGCTCTGTTGCGTGCGTTTGTTTTCGTAAGTGCCTTGCGTCTCTCTGATGTGATTGTGCGTTGTTAGTTTGTTAGATAACCGTCACGGCCATGATTAATATCTGTCTTGATGCTTTGATGCTGTTCTCTAGTTTCCTGAGTGCGTTCGTTTGCTGCGCTTACTGGCCTACGTCTTCCGATCTCGTTCTTAGCCGTGACTAGCGCGTGCCTATTTTGCGTTGATTGCGATTTGCGTACCGATTGCGTTGATACGTTGAGGACTTGAGCCTTCTGCGTAAGCCCAAGTCTCGCCTCCCTCCTCGATTGCAGAAACGCCGCTCCTTGAAGGGGAGCGGCGTTTTTGCTTAACGAAGCGCCGCGATCATCTCGGCCTGGCGAAGAAGGCGCTCGGCCGCGCGCACATGGAGGAATTCCACCAACCGGCCGTCGACGACCACGACAGCTTTGCCGTCCGCGGTCGCCGTGCGGTGCGCTTCCACAATCTTACGCGCGCCCGCGATGTCGGCTGCGGAGGGCGCGTAAGCCTCGTTAGCGCCGGAGATCTGCTTGGGATGAATGAGACTCCGGCCATCAAATCCGAGGGCACGGCTCGCGCGGCAGGATTCGATAAAGCCTGCGTCATCGTCTAAATCGATATGAACACCATCGATCACCGCAAGGCCATACGCCCGCGCCGCCATCACGCAGGTCTGCAGCGCCATCATCATTGGAGCGCGATCGGCCGGATGCAGGCACCGAAGGTCTTTCGCAAGGTCGTTCGTGCCCACGACAAAACCCGCGAGCGTCAGGCCGCAGGCGGCGATCTCACGCGCATGGAGGATCGACAGCGGCGTTTCCATCATCGCCCACAGCGCCACTGTTTCCAGATGCGGTAGCGCTCCCGCCACCCGGCGCAGATCGTCCGGGCCGTTGACCTTGGGCACGAGAATCGCAGATACCTTCGCCCCCGATAGCGCTGCGAGATCGTCCTCGATCCAAGGTGTGTCGAGCGCATTTACGCGCACTATGACCTCGCGGTCGCCGAACCCTCCGGCACGAAGTAGTTGCACCACCGTCTCGCGCGCCGCCCGCTTCGCGTCCGGCAGCACGGCGTCTTCGAGGTCCACGATGAAGCCGTCGGCAGGCAATGTGCGCGCTTTTTCGAGTGCGCGCGCGTTGGACGCGGGCACATACAGTAGACTTCGGCGGGGACGCTCCACAGCGAGACTCATGAGGTTCAGCCTCTGATTCGACATCAGGCCGTTAAGGGTAAGGCCTTCACATGATTATATTATTTTTCGCCCATCGCCCTTTCGGTTACAAGCGCCGCGTCCTTCTCGCCATGCGTGCGAAAACCGTCCCTAAACTTGATGGATGTGCGCGAAAACGTTATGAAAGGCCCATCCATTCACTGTGAAAAGTTTTTCCCAACGCATGACTTTCGCGCTGTTTGAATTTGCCTTCGTGCGCGGCCTCGCCGCCGGCTTCGCGCTGGCGGCGCCCATTGGCCCCGTCGCAATGATTTGTGTCCGCCGCGCCCTCGCCCGCGGGCGCCTTCAGGGATTCGCCGCCGGCCTTGGCGCCGCTGTCGCCGACATGATGTTCGGCGCCATCGCCGGCCTGGGCCTGACCGTGATCAGCACTTTCATCATTGCCCACGAAGTCGCCATCGGTTTGATCGGCGGCATCATCGTGCTGGCGGTGGGTCTGCTGACATATCGCGCTCCGGTGCTGATCGCCGACGGCCATCTCAACGTTCAGAGCTTACGGCGCGATTTCATGACCGCCTTCAGCATGGCCATCACCAATCCAGCGACCATGTTCGCCGCGCTTGGCGTATTCGCGGCCTTCGGGCCGACGCATGCGCAGAGCGGCCCGCAGGATGCCGTGGCGCTGGTCATGGGGGTGTTCGGCGGCTCAGCCGCGTGGTGGCTGATCCTCGCCGGAACGGCGGGAACGTGGCGTGGGAGCGTGATGGAACGCGGCCTTGAACGGCTGAACCGCTTTTCAGGCGCACTGATCATCCTGTCGGGCGTCGCGGTGCTTGGGGTGGTCGTGTACCGCGCGCTCATCGCCTAACGGAAAGACATCGGCAATAAAAAACGGCGGCTCCGAAAGGGCCGCCGTTTTTTAATGGAAGAACGCGGATAACTAGCCGACGCTCAAATATTCCTTCGCGAGCACTTCGGCGATTTGCACCGCATTGAGCGCCGCACCCTTGCGCAGGTTGTCGGCAACGCACCAGAACGACAGGCCGTTTTCCACGCTCATATCTTTACGAATGCGCGAGATATAAACCGCGTCCTCACCGGCGGCTTCAGCCGGCGTGACGTATCCTTCATCCGCACGGCGGTCGACGACCGCGATGCCAGGAGCTTTCGAAAGGACTTCGCGCGCTTCCTTGTCGGTGAACGGACGCTCGCATTCGATGTTCACGTATTCGGCGTGACCGATGAACGTGGCGACGCGAGCGCAGTTGGCGTGCACTTTAATCTCGGGATCGAGAATCTTGCGCGTCTCGACCACCATCTTCCACTCCTCCTTAGTCTCTCCACTGTCGAGGAACACATCGATGTGTGGAATGACGTTGAAGGCGATCTGCTTGGTGAAAAGCGACTTGGTTTCAGCCGGCGACTGATTGGCGTAGATGCCCTTCGTCTGATTGAACAGTTCGTCCATCGCGTCCTTCCCCTTGCCGGAGGTGGACTGGTAGGTCGACACCACGACGCGCTTGATCTTGAACGCATCGTGCAGCGGTTTCAGCGCCGTGACCATTTGGATCGTGGAACAGTTCGGGTTGGCGATGATGCCCTTCTTCTTGTAACGGGCGATTGCTTCCGGGTTTACTTCGGGGACCACCAGAGGAACATCCGGATCCATGCGGAAGTGCGAGGTATTGTCGATCACGATGCACCCCGCGGCGGCGGCGCGCGGGCTATGGACAGCCGATACCTTCGCGCCGGGTGACGACAGCGCGATATGCACGCCCTTGAAGTCAAAGGTCCCAAGGTCCTGGATCTTCAAGACCTCGTCTTCACCGAAAGAGACTTCCTTGCCGATAGAACGCTCGGACGCGAGCGCGATCACCTTGGAAACGGGGAACTGACGGTCGTACAGGATGTTGAGCATCTCGCGCCCGACGTTGCCGGTAGCGCCGATGACTGCGACGACGAAGCCCTCTTTGCGGGCGGGAACGCGAGCGTTGTCAGGCATTTCTCTTCACATCTTCCAGGGTCAAAAAAGGTGCGGCAAACTACGCCTCTGGGGTTTCTAGAGCAAGCAGCGCAAACTAGGATCGCCTTGCCTGCCCTAGGTAATTGATCGAGCGTCGCTTTCGCCGAAAATTGGGTTTTCCTTTTCGGCGCCACGCCCTGAAAGCAAGGTTGAGCGCCCATGGCACAGCCGTCCAGGATCGCAACTTACGCCGCGTTTTGGCCCTTCTATTTGCGTGAGCACGCCCGCCCCGCCACCCGCGGACTGCACTACGTAGGCACCAGCCTCGCGATCTCTTGCGCGGTGTATGCCGTCATTGCGGGAGGCTGGACTTGGCTGCTGGTGCCGCTGGCGGGCTATGGTTTTGCATGGGTCGCGCATGCTGCGGTCGAGCACAACCGTCCGGCGACTTTTACCTATCCGACCTGGTCGCTTATCAGCGATTTCCGGATGTTCGGTTTGTGGATCACGGGCCGGTTGCGCCCCCACCTGGACCGCGCCGGCATCGGCGGCCGCCGCCTTCAGGGCTAGCCGAAAAGTGCGTGGATCTGCGTAGTCGTGAAAGCGAAGACCTGCGGCCCGGTGAACGCGGCCGCTTGCTGCGCGGTCATCGACGAGAGTTGGGTCGTCGTCAGGAACGTGACCTGCACCGTCGAGAAAGCCGCGATATCGGCCGCCTCAAGACCGCCGATCTGCGTCACCGACAACGAACCGATCGTACCGCCCGTCAGCGCGGTGATCTGCGCGGGGACGAACGCCTTGATCTGCGAAGCCGTGAATCCGGAGAACTGCGCGGTCGTCAGGCCGCTAAGAAGCGTCGAGGACAGCCGCGCGATTTGCGAGGTCGTAAGGCCGCCAATCGCGGTCGACGAGAGGCCCGAGAATTGAGTGGTGGTCAGTCCGGCGATGGCCGTCGGGCTGAACGCCTTGAGAGCGGCGGACGACAATTCGCCGATCTGCGTCGAGGTCATTTGCGCGATCTGCGTCGCGGTGACCCCGGCGATCTGCTGCGCCGAGAGCTCGCCGATCTGAGTCGAGGTGAAGGCGCGGAACTGCGCCGTGGTCATCGCCGAGATTTGCGAAGACGCCAGCGCACGCACTTGCGTCGTGTCCAGCGAACCGATCGCGGAGGTCGTCAACGAGGCGATCTGAATGGTGGTCAGCACTTTAATCTGCATGGCCGTGAGGCCCGATGTCTGGCTCGTCGTAAGGCTCGCGAAGAGTGCTGTCGACAGGCTGGAAATCACGGAGCCGGCGAAAGAGCCGATATCGGTTCCCGACAATCCGGCGAACTGCGCCACCGTCAAACTTGCGATCGCCGTCGCGCTGAAGGCGCGCAGCGACGCCGACGATAGCTCGCCGATCTGAGTCGAGGTCATCTGCGCAAGTTGGCCAAGCGTGATGCCGCCAATCTGCTGCGCGCTGAGCTGACTGAACTGCGTGCTGGTGAGCGCGGTGAACTGCGCCGTTGTCAATCCGCCGATCTGAGTCGCAGCAAGCGCCTTGATCTGGTCCTCCTCAAGCGCGGCAACATTGGTTGTGGTCAACGCGTTGAGCTGCGTAATGCTAAACGCCTTGATTTGGGCTCCGGTGATGCCGGAAAGCTGCGTGCTCGACAAGCTGCTGAAGATTTCCGTCGACAGACTGCCAATCTGGGTCGCGCCCAGTGCGCCGATTCCATCCGCGGTCAACCCGGCGAGCTGGGCGGCGGTGAGGCCGCCAATAGCCCTCGTAGAGAAGGCTTTGAGCGCCGTGGCGGTGAGCTGGCCAATTTCTGTCGAGGTAAGCTGCGCGAACTGCGCCGTAGTGATGCCGGAGATCTGCGAGCCCGCCAACTGGCCGATTTGCGTGGAGTTGAATGCGGCGAACTGAGCCGTGGAGAAGGCTGCGATCTGCGTCGACTTGAGCGCCTTCATGTGGTCGGCCGTGAGTTCGGCGATGTTGGCGAGGTTGATCGCCGCGATCTGCGCGGACGTCAGCGAGGTTATGTGCGTGGCCTTGAAGCCGGACAGCTGCGTCGTCGTGAGCGCGGCTATATTGGCGGTCGAAATTGCCGCGATTTGCGTCGACTTCATGGCGCCCAGATCATCCGCGCCAAGCACCGCGAACTGGTCGCTCGTGAGCGCGGCGATGTTTTGCGTCGGCATCGCCGCTATGTGACTGGTCGCGAGCGAAGAAAGTTGCGTCGTGGTCAGCGAGGAGATCACGCTGGAGCTAAGCCCCGCAAATTGCGAGGCCGTCAAGCTGCCAATCTGAGTGGAACTGAGCGCGGCAAATGTCACCGAGGTGAAGCCGGCCATTTGCTTTGACGACAACCCATCCAATTGGCTCGCCGTCAGCGCGGCATAATTGGTCGTGGACAACACCGCCATCTGGGTCGCCGTCAGACCCTTGATGTTGTTCATCGTCAGGCCACCGACTTGCGTCGTGGTCAACTGTGCAATCATGGTCGGCGTCAGAGCTGCGACTTGTGACGATGTAAGCGATTTTATGATGGTTGCCGAGAAGGCGCTGAACTGGGCCGTCGACAGCTGGCTGATCTGCGTCGTGCTTAGCGGCGTGCCGCGCACCAACAGGTAAGCTTCGTACTGCGCCGGAGTGAACAGCCCAATGTCGGAATCGGTCAGACCCGACACCTGGGTGCGCATCAGAGCGCCGATTTGCGTGGTCGAAAGAGTCTGGAGCTGCGTGGTGGACAGCGCCGCGACCTGGCTTGACTTCAGCCCCTTGATTTGCACGGTCGAGAGATGTGCAATCGCGGTGTCGGACATCGCGCTCATATGTAGAGCGTCCAACCCGCCCATCTGGACGCGTGTAAGGCCGGCGATCTGCGTCGTGGAAAAAGAAGCGAACGCGGTTGTCGACATCGCGTTGATCTGCTGCGTCGACAGAGCCGCAATCAGGGTCGCATTGAGGCCCTGCAGCTGCGTGGTCGACATTGCCATGATCGCCCGCGTTTCGAGCGCCTTGATTTGCAACGTGCTGAAGCCCGCGATCTGCGTCGACGTCAAGCCGGTCACATCGACCGAATCAATCGCCTTGATTTGCGTGGTTTTGAGGCCGTCGATCTGCAAATCGGTGAAATCGGCGATTTCCGTGGGGTCAAGCGCGCCAAAGTTGGCGCCGCTGAGCGCGCCGAGCTGCGCGCCGGAAAGGCTGAGGATTTGGTCCGCGCTGAGTGAATCAAACGCGGTGACGGAAAGCCCCGCGATTTGCCCCGTGGTCAAGCCGTCGAGCTGACCCGTCGTCAGTCCGGCGATGATCGTTGTCGAAAGCGCATTGAGTTGCGACGCCGTGAAGCCGGAGATCTGACCGGCCACCAGCCCGGCCATGTGCGTCGTCGTGAGCTGCGGCATGTTCGTGACGCTGATCGCGCGGATCTGGCTCGAATTCAGGCTTTGAAACTGATCGGCGGTCATGCCGCTGAAGACGCCGCCACTCATCGCACCGAGGGCGCGCGCCGACAGATAGTCGAGCTGCGCGGTGCTGAGCGCGCTGAATTGCGTCGAGGAGAAGAGATTGATCTCGTTGGACGTCAGCTGGCCGACCGTCGTCGTGGATAGATTCCCGATGTCGGTTGTCGACATCGCCTGAATCTCGGTCGCGGTTAAAGCCATGACATCCCCATTCGGGAGATAGAACCCCCGAAGCTTTGCCTCGGAGCCACACCATTGAGTGCGGATAAACTACCCCATTTCGCCTAAGGGTAATACGCACGAAATTAACGAACGGTTGCAAAAAAATGCCCCGCTCTCGCGGGGCATTTTTATGAAATTACAGTGACTTACGAGAATTCTACAACGATCCCCGCCGAATCGGAGTTAGGCCTTCTCGCCATCGGCGCCTTCGTTGCCGCCCACGGACTCTTCGGCGATACGCGCCGAGCGGCCGCGGCGGTCGCGGAGGTAATAGAGCTTCGCGCGGCGGACACGGCCCTTACGGACCACTTCGATCTTGTCGACGATCGGCGCGAAGATCGGGAACACGCGCTCCACGCCTTCACCGAAGGAAATCTTGCGCACGGTGAACGAGGAGTTCAGACCGGCGTTCTTGCGCGCGATGCACACGCCTTCATAAGCCTGGATACGTTCGCGCTGGCCTTCCGTGACCTTCACATGAACGCGCAGGGTATCGCCCGGCGAAAATTCAGGAACGGCGCGCTTGGCCTTCATTTCGGCCATGTAGTCGTGTTCGAGCTGTTGCAGCGTATTCATTGTTGTCGTCCTTTTCGTATTTATCTTTTTGGTCTTCGTGAGGTCCGTGAAGGACCGGTTTAAGTCTTCGTCTTCTCTTTATCCGCGTAGCGGGCCCACATATCGGGCCTTCTCGCGCGGGTTATCTCTTCCGCCTGCGCCCGCCGCCATGCCTGCACCTTGGCATGATGACCGGACTTCAAAACCTCGGGCACCTCTCGCCCATCCCACGGGTCGGGCCGCGTATAATGCGGATACTCCAAAAGGCCCGTCTCGAAACTCTCGTCTTCCAAACTCGCGGTCTTGCCCACGACGCCGGGCAGCAGCCGTATCACAGCATCGAGCAACGCCAGCGCCGCCGGCTCGCCGCCCGAGAGGATGAAGTCGCCGAGGCTGACTTCCTCCACGCCGCGGGCCTCAAGAAGGCGCTGATCGACACCTTCATAGCGCCCGCAAATCAACGTCACCCCGGGACCCGCCGCCAATCTACGCACGAACGGCTGATCCATCAGCCGCCCGCGCGGGGTGAGATATATCAGCGGCGTGCTCTCGACATGGGACGCGCCGATGGCGGCATCCAAAACGTCGGGTCGCAACACCATCCCGGCCCCGCCCCCGAAGGGACTGTCGTCGACGGTGCGGTGTTTATCGCGCGCGAACCCGCGAATGTCCACCGATTCCAACGACCACAGACCATCGCCTAAAGCCTTGCCCGCCAACGAAAATCCGAGCGGCCCGGGAAACATTTCCGGAAACAGCGTGAGCACCACGGCCCGAAAAGAGGGGCTTTTCTCCAAGCTCAACCGTCCGTCACGTCTGTTTCCCCGCCACTCTCGTCGTCGGGGTCCGATTCGCCGCCCAGGAGGCCCGGCAGAGGATGAACCACCACCTGGCCGGCCTTCACGTCGAGCGCGGCGATCGCTTCGGATGTGAGCGGGATCAGGACAGACGCGCGCCCCTCACCCACTTCCATCATGTCGCCGCCGCCGAAGTTGTGCAGGCCACTCACGGTGCCCAGCATTTCTCCACTCGTCAGCTTCACCACCGCGCCGATCAGATCGGCGTGATAGAACTCCCCTTCTTTCGGCGCCGGCAGGGCGGTTCGCTCGACGAAGAGTTCCACGCCCTTAAGCGCCTCGGCCTGGGTGCGATCCGCAACGCCCGCGAGCTTCGCGATCACCACACCTTCTTTGCCGCCGCCGACGGTGACATTGAACTTTCGTCCATCACCTGTGGTCACCGGTCCGTAGGCGCCGACATCCGCCGGATCCTCCGTGAAACTTTTGATCCGTACCTCGCCCTTCAGTCCCTTGGCGCCAACGATGACGCCAAGGCACACGCGCGAGGTACGGTCCACGGAAGACGTTCCGGGCTAGGCTTGCGCTTCGCCGCCGGCCGCCGCTTCCGCCGCGGCCTTCGCCGCTTCTTCAGCAGCCTTCAGACGTTCCTGGGCTTTCGCACGGGGTTTGTCTTGCTTGGTCTGCGGATTCACCTTCGGGGCTTCCGCGAGGCCGATCTTCGAGAACAGGCGCGCGACGCGGTCTGTCGGCAGGGCGCCCACGCTGACCCAATGTTTGATCCGGTCTTCCTTAACGACCAGACGCTCCTTGTGGTCGTGCGGGACGCGCGGGTTGTAAGTACCGACCTTCTCGATGAAGCGGCCATCGCGCGGGCTGCGCGAGTCAGCCACGACGATACGGTAGCTGGCCTGCTTCTTCGCGCCGCCGCGCGTCAGTCTGATCTTAATCGACATGTGTAGTCTCCTTGTCTAAGTGCGTCTGAGTAAGTTGTTGTTTAGCGTTTACCAAAAGGAAAACCGCCGGGGCGCGGCAAGCCGCCGCCGGGTAATTTACCGAGACCGCCGCCCATGCCGGGCAAACCACCGCCGCCCATCATCGCGCCGAGGGCGCCGAGGCCGCCCATCTTCTTCATGCGCTTCATGACGGTCTCCATCTGCTGATGCTGCTTCAGGAGCTTGTTCACTTCAGGCACGGACGTACCTGAGCCGGTGGCGATGCGCTGCTTGCGCGAGGCCTTGATGAGATCGGGATTACGGCGCTCTTTCGGCGTCATCGATTGAATGATCGCTTCAAGACGCTTGAACTGCTTCGGATCGAGATCGGCGCTTTTCAGTTGTTTCACCGCCTGACCAAGTCCAGGGATGAGACCGAGAAGGCCCTTCATGTCGCCCATGCGCTGAATCTGCTGCAGTTGGGTGAGCATGTCGTTGAGGTCGAACTTGCCCTCCTGCATACGCGCGGCGAGCTTCTCGGCCTTCTCTTGGTCGATGGTGGTGATCGCCTTCTCGACGAGACTGACCACGTCGCCCATGCCGAGGATACGGCCGGCAATACGTTCGGGGCTGAAGGTATCGAGCGCGTCGACCTTCTCGCCGACACCGATAAGCTTGATCGGACGGCCAGTGATCGCGCGCATGGACAAAGCGGCGCCGCCGCGGGCGTCGCCGTCGACACGCGTCAGCACGATGCCGGTGATGCCGACTTTTTCATTGAACGATTGCGCGGTGGTCACCGCGTCTTGACCGATCATGGCGTCGGTGACGAGCAGCGTCTCATGCGGCTTCACCACGTCGCGCACGGCGGCGACTTCGGCCATCATAATTTCATCGATGGTGAGACGGCCGGCGGTGTCGAAGATCACGACATCGAAGCCGCCGTTGCGCGCCTCGGTAAGACCGCGGCGCGCGATGTCGACCGGCTGCTGGCCGGCGACGATCGGTAAGGTGATGACGCTCACTTGCTTGCCGAGGATGGCCAGCTGATCCTGCGCGGCGGGACGATAGACGTCCAAGCTGACCATCAGCACGCGCTTCTTGAACAGCGACTGCAGACGATTAGCGATCTTGGCGGTAGTCGTGGTCTTACCGGAACCCTGCAAACCCACCATCAGAACGGCGACGGGCGCGGGCGCCGCGAGATCGATGTCGCCGTGCGCGTCCTTGCCGCCCAGCATGTCCACGAGTGCGTCGTGAACGATCTTCACAACCATCTGGCCCGGCGTGACGGACTTCACGACAGCTTCGCCGACAGCCTGCTCGCTAACCTTGGCGATAAAATCTTTCACCACCGGCAGCGCGACATCGGCTTCGAGCAGCGCCACGCGCACTTCGCGCATGGCCGCAGCCACGTCGGCTTCCGAAAGCGCACCACGTCCGGTGAGCTTGGAAAAGACGGCGCTAAGCTTGTCGGTTAGCGTATCGAACATCGGCGGCTACAAATTCCATGACCAAAAGCAGTGTCGCGCCCGTGCGCGATAACGCGGACGAGCGGCCCCGGAGGGGAAGCGAAAACCCGGATTTTCAGGCTTTAGCGGCCGGTGGTGTACGCGGTCCGCCGCCACGAGTCAATTGCGGGGCAGTAAAGTAATATTTTTCAAATAGTTATGCGCGTGGGCGGGCAAGAATTCGCAGAAGAAGGTAGCCGGTGATCGCCGATAGGATCGATCCTCCGAGGACGCCAATTTTCACTTCATCGAGAAGCACCGGGTCTTTGAACGCGAGCCCTCCGATGAAGAGGCTCATCGTGAACCCAATTCCGCAAAGCAGGGCGACCCCATAAACCTGAGACCATGACGCCCCACTTGGCCGTTCCGCAAAGCGCAGCTTCACGCACAGCCACACGGTGAAGAAAATGCCCAACTGCTTGCCGAAGAAAAGCCCCGCGGCGACTCCCAGAGGCAGCGGCGCCACCAGTTGCTCCACTCCAATCCCGGCGAAAGAAACGCCGGCATTGGCGAACCCAAAAATCGGGACGATGGCGTAGGCGACCCAGGGCTGGAGGGCATGCTCCAGGCGATGGAGAGGCGAAAGCCCCTGATCCGTTTCAATCACGGTATTGCGGATGGGGATCATGCAAGCCGCAAGCACGCCGGCGACGGTCGCATGCACGCCGGACATAAACACCGCCCCCCAAAGCGCCATCGCAAGAACAAGATAGGGTGCGAGATTCATGATTTTTGCGCGATTTAGCGCATACATGACAGCCATGATGACGGCGGCCGCGAGTAACGCGGCACCGCGGATTTCATCCGTGTATGCAAGCGCAATGATCGCAACCGCCCCCATATCGTCGACGATCGCGACGGTGGTGAGAAACAGTTTCAGCGATACGGGTACGCGGGAACCGAGCAGCGCGACCACCCCGATTGCGAACGCGATATCAGTGGCGGAGGGAATTGCCCACCCGCGATGGAGCCCAGCCTCTCCGCCAACGACCACAAGGTAGACAAGCGCCGGTATCGCCATGCCGCCGGCGGCCGCGAGCATCGGCAGTATGCGATCTGGCCAACTGGCAAGATGTCCGGCAATGAACTCGCGTTTGATCTCGAGCCCCACCAGAAAAAAGAAGACCGCCATGAGTGCGTCGTTGATCCAATGGAGCACCGAGAGGGGCCCAACATAAGTCTCAAGGATGCTCGCATAGGTCTCACTGAAGGGGCTATTCGCGACGATCATCGCGGCCGCGGCGGCTGCCATCAGCAATATGCCGCTACTCGCTTCACTACGCAGAAACTGGCGGAAAACGGAGGAATCAGAGATCAGCATTATGGGCAACGCGATTTATTGTTTTCTACCAATGACTTATAAATAGTCTGGGTGCCCTGCCCTGGACAGTAGGGACCCCCGCACCTATAACCCGCCCATGATTTCCGCCCAACAGCAATCGACCGGCTTGGCATTTCGTAAAATGCACGGACTCGGGAACGACTTTGTCGTGCTCGATGGACGGACCGCGCCTTTGCGCTTCACGGGTGAGACCGCGAGCGCGATCGCGAACCGGCGCACGGGTGTGGGTTGCGATCAGATCCTGATCCTTGAACAGGCCCGCAACGGCGGCGATGCCTTCATGGGCATCCGCAATTCCGACGGCAGCGAAGTGCAGAGCTGCGGGAACGGCAGCCGCGCGATCGCAAAGGTTCTGTTCGAGGAAACGGGCAAAGAAAAAATCGTCATCGAAACCCTGGCTGGGCCTGTGACGGCCTGGCGCGCGCCAAACGGCGCCATCTCCGTCGACATGGGCCCGGCGCAAACCGACTGGCAACGCATTCCGCTCGCCAAGGAATCCGACACGCTTCATCTCGGTATCGGCGAAGGCCCTCTGCAGGATCCGGTCGGCATCAGCATGGGCAATCCTCATGCGGTGTTCTTCGTGAAGGACGCCGGCGTCATCGATCTCGCCGCCGTAGGGCCAAGGTTAGAGCATCATCCCTTGTTCCCCGAACGGACCAACGTGGAAGCGGTGCAGGTGATTGGTCGCGGGCATTTGCGGATGCGTGTGTGGGAGCGCGGCGCCGGCATTACCATGGCCTGCGGCACGGGCGCGTGCGCAACGCTTGTCGCGGCGGCGCGGCGCGGCCTCGCCGACCGTTCCGCGATTGTCACTCTCGACGGGGGAGACCTGTTCATCACCTGGCGCGAGGACGGCCACGTCGTCATGACAGGACCGGCTGAAGATAGCTTCCGTGGCACGCTCGATGCGCACCTGTCACGAGGCCTTCAACAATGACGGCGCAAGGGCCACGCGATCAGGCGCCGCGCGTCATCAGCATGGGCTGCCGGCTTAACACCTATGAAGGCGAAGTGATGCGCGCGCACGCGCGCGATGCCGGACTTTCCAACGCCATCATCGTGAACACCTGCGCGGTGACCAAAGAAGCTGAACGTCAGGGTATGCAGACGCTGCGCAAGTTGCGCCGCGAGAACCCCGGCGCACATATTGTGGCGACCGGCTGCGCCGTCCAACTTGATCCGGCACGCTACGCCGCTATGCCCGAAGTCGACCGGGTGCTTGGTAACGAGCACAAGATGAAGGCCGAGAGCTTCCACACCGAGACGAACGAGCGTGTTCTTGTCAGCGACATTATGACGGTGCGCGAGACGGCCGAACATCTGGTGGAGGGTTTCGACGGACGCACCCGCGCCTTCGTTCAGGTCCAGCAGGGCTGCGACCACCGCTGTACTTTCTGCATCATTCCTTTCGCGCGCGGTAACAACCGCAGCGTTCCGATGGGCCGCATCGTACAGGAAGTGCGCGGGCTCGTACAAAGCGGGTACCGGGAAATCGTGATCACCGGCGTCGACATCACCGGCTATGGCGGCGATCTTCCGGGAACGCCGAACCTCGGCCAGATGGTGCGCCGCTTATTGATGGCGGTTCCGGAATTGAAGCGCCTGCGGCTGTCGTCGCTCGACCCGGCGGAAGCAGACGAGGACTTGTTCCAGCTGATCGCGGACGAGCCGCGTCTGATGCCGCATTTCCACATCTCCGCCCAAGCCGGCGACGATATGATCTTGAAGCGGATGAAACGCCGTCACGGCCGCGCCGATATCATTTCCTTCTGCGATCGGGTGCGCGCCTTACGACCGGATGCCGTTTTCGGCGCCGATCTGATCGCCGGTTTTCCCACCGAGGACGAGGCGATGTTCGAGAACAGTCTTGCCCTCGTTGAGGATGCCGGCCTCACGCTGCTTCATGTTTTCCCCTATTCGATCCGACCCGGTACGCCGGCCGCGCGCATGCCGCAGGTGAACGGCGCCGTGGTCAAGGAACGCGCCGCGCGTCTTCGCGCGAAAGGGAACGAAGCTTTTGCGCGCCGCCTTGCAGAACAGGTGGGCAGATCGGTCAATGTGCTGATGGAAAAGGACGGCCGCGGACACAGCGAACACTATCTGCCCGTCGAGATCGCGCACGCACCGCCGGGCGCGGTGATTACGGCGCGCATCGTGAGTGCTACGGAAACGGCTCTGGTTGGCGTGATCTAATGTCCCTTCGCGATATGTTGCCCGGAGGCAGAACCTCCGATGACGTTCATGAACAATATCAAGGCGAGTGGCAGCTCAAGCTGAGCGAAGGCCTCGCCAAATCGTCGAGCAAGATCGTCGCCGGGATCGGCGACATCCTGACTAAGCGTAAGCTCGACGACGCGACGCTGACCGAACTCGAAGACCTTTTGATCACCGCCGATCTTGGCACCGCAACGGCTTCGAAGCTGACGCAAGCGCTGGCGAAGGAGCGCTTCGGCAAGGACATCACGCCGGACGAAGTACGCGAGTCCTTCGCCGCCGACATCCGCCGTATCCTTGAACCGGTCGCGCGGCCTCTGGTGATCGATCCTGACCATAAGCCCTTTGTCGTGCTGGTAGTCGGCGTCAATGGCGCGGGGAAAACGACCACGATTGGGAAAATCGCCCACCAGATGAAAAGCGCGGGGACCAAGGTCTCCATGGCCGCGGGTGACACCTTCCGCGCCGCCGCTGTTGAACAATTGAAAGTGTGGGGCCAGCGCGCGGGCACGCCGGTTTTTGCAAAGGACACCGGGGCCGACGCGGCGGGTCTCGCATTCGAAGCTCTCCTGGAAGCCAAGAAGCGCGGCGACGACGTGCTGCTGATCGATACGGCCGGGCGACTTCAAAATAAGGACGCGCTCATGGCGGAGCTGCAGAAGATTGTCCGGGCCATCAAGAAGGTCGAGCCCAGCGCGCCGCACGCGACGCTGCTGGTTTTGGACGCCACCGTCGGCCAGAACGCCCATGCGCAGGTCGAAGTCTTCAAGAGCATGACCGGGGTCACCGGTCTTGTAATGACAAAGTTGGACGGCACTGCAAAAGGCGGCGTAGTCGTGGCGCTGGCCGAAAAATTCGGCCTGCCGGTGCACTATGTGGGCGTGGGCGAGGGCGCGAACGATCTGCGGCCGTTTACCTCGCACAACTTTGCGCGCAGCCTCATGGGATTAAACCCCGACTTACCGACAACGAGCTAGAGCCCGAGGCTATCCAGCCATTCAGTGAAGCACAGCTTCGCTTGCTTCTCGAGATTCGCCGCATAGCGTTTCGCGTCCGACCGCAACGCTTTCACATGGGCGCCTTGGGTTGTCGTGATTTCCACTGCGTGCCCCACGTACCACTTTTCCAGCTCGAGGCCGATGACCTCGGGGTGGCACTGGAAGCCGAGTGTATTTTTGCCCCAGCTAAAAACCTGATGAAAACAAACGCCCGTGCCGGCGAGCAGCGTGGCGTCCTTGGGCAGATCGAAGGTGTCGCCGTGCCAATGGAACATGAAAGTGTATTCGGGTCCCAAGTGGCGGACGGGCGACGTATAACCCGCTTTGGAAAGAATCAGAGGCGACCAGCCGATTTCCTTTTCGCGGTTCGGATAAACGCGCGCGCCAAGCGCGCCGGCGATAAGTTGTGCGCCGAGGCAGATGCCAAGCGTGGGCTTGTCGGCCTTCAGGCGCTTCTGCAGGGCGGCGAGTTCCAGCTTGAGGAACGGGTAGAGGTCGTCCTCATAGACGCCGATCGGGCCGCCGAGAACGACGAGCAAATCCGGCGCCAGCGGGTCGAAGCTCTTCCAATCGGCGACCGGCGCCTCGATGTAGGTCACGTTCCAACCACGCGCGGCGAACAGCTCGCCTAACGTACCGAGGTCTTCAAAGGCGACATGGCGAACGACGGCGACGTTCACGCCGTCCTGCTTGCGCGCGCGCGGCATCCTCGAACTCCGGTCTGAGCGTTAGGCGACTTCTTCGACGGTCCCGTGGCAGTGCTTGTACTTCTTGCCGGAACCGCACGGACAAGCCTCGTTACGCGCGACTTTGCCCCATGTGGACGGATCGTTGGGATCGCGCTGGTCGGGCTGTACGCGCGGCAACATGCGCTGAGCGTCGATGGCCGACGGCAGCGGCGCGATGCTGCCGACGACGGGTTGCACCTGTTCCTTGATCTCCTGCACGCGCTGCGGCGCGCGCGGCTCCAGGTCTTCCGGCGGCGGAGCCACACGGAGTTCGACACGCGACAAGATGCCGGCGACACGCTCGCGCAGGCCTGACAGGAGCTGGTTGAACATCTCGAAGGCCTCGCGCTGATACTCCAGCAGCGGCTGCTTCTGGCCGTAGGCGCGCAGGTTGACGGCATGACGCAAAAGGTCCAGCTGCGCGAGGTGATCGCGCCAGCCCTGATCGATCATCTGCAGAACGATGCTCTTTTCCACGCGCCGCATGATATCCGGACCGATGGCGGCAACCTTGTCTGCAAACTTCGCGTCCGAAAGCTGTGTGATGCGTTCGCGGATTTCTTCTTCCGCGACGCCCTCTTCCGTCGACCATTCCTTCACCGGGAGGTCGAGGTTGAGCAGACGCAGGCTTTCTTCATGTAAGCCGGCCCAATCCCACGACTCCTGCATCTGGCCGGCCGGGATGAACTTCGCGACGATATCGTCGATGACTTCATGGCGCATGTCCGTGACCATGTCCGAGAGGTCGTCGGTGCGCATCATGTCCTTGCGCTGCTCGAAAACCACACGGCGCTGATCGTTCATCACATCATCGTACTGCAGCAGGTTCTTGCGAATGTCGAAGTTGCGCGCTTCGACCTTCTGCTGTGCTTTCTCGATCGCTTTATTGATCCACGGATGGATGATGGCTTCGCCGGGCTGCAAGCCCAAGCGCTGCAACATTGTGTCCATGCGCTCGGAGCCGAAGATGCGCATCAGATCGTCTTGCAGCGACAGATAGAACTTCGAAGCGCCGGGATCGCCCTGACGGCCGGAACGTCCACGCAGCTGGTTGTCGATGCGGCGGCTTTCATGGCGCTCGGTGCCGACGACGTAGAGACCGCCCGCGGCAAGGGCCACTTTCTTCTTCTCGGCGATATCGGCGCGGATCGCGTCTTGCTCGGCTTCGGTGAGCGGACGTCCGAGCTTGTTTTCCTCTTCACGAAAACGGGACTCGGCGTTGCCGCCCAGCTGAATGTCGGTGCCGCGGCCCGCCATGTTAGTCGCGATGGTCACCGCACCCGGAACGCCCGCTTGGGCGATGATGAGCGCTTCTTGTTCGTGATACTTCGCATTCAGAACCTGCGGCACGATCTTGGTTTTCTTGCGCAGGAGCGTGGCGAGGGTTTCCGATTTTTCGATGGATACCGTACCGACCAGCACCGGCTGCTGGCGCGCGATGCACTCTTCCACCAGCGTCACGATCGCGTTGTATTTCTCTTCTGCGGTCCGGTAGACCTCGTCGTGCTCATCCTTACGGGCGCGCGTGACGTTGGGCGGAATTTCCACCACTTCGAGGCCGTAGATCTGGCCGAATTCTTCCTCTTCCGTCATCGCCGTGCCGGTCATGCCGCCCAGCTTCGGATACATGCGGAAATAGTTCTGGAAGGTGATGCTGGCGAGAGTCTGGTTCTCGCTCTGCACCGCGACGCCTTCCTTCGCTTCGATGGCTTGATGCAGGCCTTCCGACAGGCGGCGGCCTTCCATGATGCGGCCGGTGAATTCGTCGATCAGGTGCACTTTGTTGTCGCGCACGAGATAGTCGACGTCGCGCTTGAACATGTGATGGGCGCGCAACGCTTGGTTCAAGTGATGCACGAGCGCGACGTTGTGCAGATCGTAAAGATCGCCTTCATTCAGGATCTCGCGTTGGCGGAGCAGGCCTTCGGCATATTCGCTGCCGGCATCGGTGAACGTGATAGAGCGCTGCTTCTCGTCCTTCTCGTAGTGTTCGGGCTTGAGGTCCGGAATGATGTGGTTCACGCGCTCATAAAGATCGGTGCGGTCCTGCGATGGGCCGGAAATGATCAGCGGCGTGCGCGCTTCGTCGATGAGGATCGAGTCCACTTCGTCGACGATGGCGTAATTGAAGTCACGGTGGACCATGTCCTCCATGCTGTACTTCATATTGTCGCGCAGATAGTCGAAGCCGAGTTCGTTGTTGGTCGAGTAGGTGATGTCGCAGGCGTAGGCCGCGCGGCGCTCGGCATCGCTCATGTTGTGCTGGATGCAGCCGACGGTGAGGCCGAGGAAACGGTGGACTTGGCCCATCCATTCGGCGTCGCGCTTGGCGAGATAGTCGTTCACGGTCACCACGTGCACGCCTTTGCCCGAGAGCGCGTTCAGATACACCGGAAGGGTCGAGACCAGGGTCTTACCTTCGCCGGTGCCCATTTCCGCGATCATCGCGCGGTGCAGGACGATGCCGCCCAGCATCTGCACATCGAAATGGCGCTGCTTCAGGGTGCGTTTGGCCGCTTCGCGCACGGTGGCGAAAGCATCCACAAGGACGTCATCCAGGGTTTCACCAGCCGCGAGGCGGCCCTTGAGCCACTCGGTACGCGCGCGCACGCCCGCATCATCCAGGGCGGCGACTTCGGCCTCCTTCGCGTTGACGGCCGTGACGATGGGACGAAGGGACTTAATAAGACGGTCGTTACGCGACCCAAAAATGCGTTTGGCGAGGGCGCCGAGCATTGGAACCTCAAGGAGGGAGAGAAAAGGCGCTTGGCTTAAGCCGACGCCGGGTGACGCTGGCAGGAGAGATAGAAGCAGAGGGGGGTGAAGTCAACGGAAGGGACTGAAGATTTCGCTGAATTCATTGATTATTTGGGACTTTTTCGGCCGGAGCACGGATAACGGCCGCGTGATCGCGGGCCAGCGGCCGGCGAAGTGGGCTTAAAGCGGACAAACTTGTCCCTTGGGGGCGCTTATGCCATTGAAGCGCGCACCCTTTTCGCCCGCCCCATCTGTCCGAAGAACCCGAATGGCCACGAAAGTCTCGCCGCTCGCGCCCGCCACCGTACCTACGCTGCCGCCCGTCGCGGGCGTGCGGCTGGCCCATCACGCGGCCGGCATCCGTTACAAAGTGCGCTCGGACCTGATGGTTGCGGTGATGGACCCCGGCACAACGGTGGCGGGCGTTTTGACCCGCTCGCTGACCGCTTCGGCCCCGGTCGAGAGCTGTCGCGCTCATCTAAAAGGCGGTTCAGGCCGCGTTGTGGTCGTCAATGCGGGAAATGCCAATACGTTTACAGGCAAACGCGGCGTCGCCGACGTCGAAGCGACCTGCGCGGCCGCGGCCAAGACTTTCGGCTGCACGCCGTCGGAAGTCTTCGTCTCCTCCACCGGCACCATCGGCGTACCTTTGCCGGTCGAGAAAATCACCGATGCCCTGCCTCTGATCGCGGAAAAACTGAGCGCCGGCGAATGGCTGGCGGCGGCCCAGGCGACCATGACCACCGACACGTTCCCCAAGCTCGCGACACGCAGCCTTTCGATCGACGGCAAAACCGTGACGATCAACGGCTTCTGCAAAGGCTCCGGCATGATCGCGCCGGACATGGGGACCATGCTCGCCTATGTATTCACCGACGCCGCGCTCGCGCCCGATGTCGCCCAGCAGCTGATATCCGCGGGCGCCGATCTCAGCTTCAACTGCATGACGGTCGATAGCGACACCTCGACCTCCGACACGCTCCTTCTGTTCGCCACGGGCAAGGCTGGCCATGCGCCTATCGCCTCCCTCGCCGATCCTCGGGTTGGCGCTTTCAAGAGCGCGCTCGATTCGCTGCTGATCGAACTCGCCAAACTCGTCGCACGCGACGGCGAAGGCGCCACCAAATTCATCGAGATTCGCGTGACCGGCGCCGAGCACGATAAAGCCGCGCGCCGTATCGCACTCTCCATCGCCAACTCACCGCTGGTGAAAACCGCCATCGCGGGTGAGGACGCGAACTGGGGCCGGATCGTCATGGCGGTGGGCAAGGCGGGTGAGCGCGCCGACCGGGACAAACTCACGATCGCCGTGGGCGGCGTTACCATCACGCGCGATGGCGCGCCCGTCCCGAATTATGACGAAACACCCGTGGTTGCGCATATGAAAGGCCAGGAGATCGGCATCGACGTCGATGTCGGGATCGGCACAGGCGCGGCTGTGGTGTGGACCTGCGATCTGACCCATGGCTATATCGACATCAATGGCTCCTACCGCACCTGATGGCGCGCACTTAGACGACGAAGACGGCTGCTGGAACGCCGGCGAAGAGCCGCGCGTGGGCCTGCCGATCCTCACCGTCGTGGCGGTGGCGCTGCTCGATGCCGACAACCGCATCCTTTTGACACAGCGCCCCGAAGGCAAGCCGCTGGCGGGTTTGTGGGAATTCCCGGGCGGCAAAGTCCATGAAGGCGAGACGCCGGAAGCGGCGCTCATCCGCGAGCTGCACGAAGAACTCGGCGTCGATATTCGCACGAGCTGCCTCGCGCCGCTGACATTCGCCTCGCATTCCTACGAGAAGTTCCACCTGTTGATGCCGCTGTATGTGTGCCGTCAGTGGCGCGGAAAATTGACCGCTCGCGAGAACCAAAACATGGCCTGGGTGCGCGCCGATAAACTGCGCGACTATCCAATGCCGGCGGCGGACATCCCGTTGATTCCGATCTTGCAGGACTGGCTATGACCGACGCGCCGAGCGCTTGTGTCCTTATCATCGGCGATGAAATTCTGTCGGGCCGCACCCAGGACGCCAACCTTCGGTATTTCGCGGCCCGGTTCGCGGAGCTGGGCGTGCGGCTGAAAGAAGCACGCGTCATTCCGGACGACGCCGACGTTATCGTCGATACGCTGAATACGATGCGCACGCGCTATGATTACGTCATCACCACCGGCGGCATAGGCCCTACCCATGACGACATCACGACTCTTTGCGTTGCGCGCGCCTTTGGACGCAAGGTCATCCGGCACGACGGCGTGGCAAAGCGCATGGCGGCTTACTTTGGCGACCGTCTGAACGAAGCGCGGCTTAAGATGGCCGAAGTGCCCGACGGTCCGGACGTCAGCCTGATCGAGAGCGAGGTGACGATCGCGCCCGGATTTCGCATCGAGAACGTGTTTGTCCTCGCAGGCGTGCCGAGCATTGCTCACGCGATGTTCGAGGCGCTGGCCCCGCAGCTGAAGGGCGGCGCGCCGATGCTGTCGGGAAACGTCGGCGCCGGCCTGCGTGAAGGCGATATCGCCACGGGCCTTACGGCGATCCAGGAAAAATATCCCAGCGTCGCGATTGGAAGTTATCCGTCCATGCGCGGCAGCGGATTTCACACCAGTATCGTGGCGCGCGGCACGGACCGGGCGTTGATCGACAAAGTGCTGGAAGAAGTCGCGGCCTTGATGCGCGCCCAGGGCGGCAGTCCCAGCAGTGAAGCTTAAGCTTCGTCGTTCGCGGCTTCTTTTGCGCCCTTCTCCGGCGCATCGCCCTTGAAGCCGCAGGCCATCAGCATTTCAAGCATATGCGCCGGGGCCGGCGCGCGCACACGGATCGGGTCCTTTTTAGGATAGAGCGGAAGCACCACGGCGCGGGCGTGCAGCATGAGCTGGCCTTCGGCCGCCTTTGTCCCGGCGCGGCCATAGACGCGGTCCGCCATCACCGGACAGTTGAGAAGCGCGGCATGAACGCGGATTTGGTGCGTACGGCCGGTGTGAGGATGAAATTCGACCCAACTGCGGATGCCGTCCGGCGTCTCGACGGAGCCGCGCACTTTATAGTCGGTGATCGCGGGCTGGCCGTTGGGATCGGCTTGCATCTTCCATCCGGCGCCGGCGCCGGGGATTTTGGCAAGCGCGTGCTTGATGCGCCCTTCGTCTTCCCGGGGACGCCCATCGACGATGGCCCAATAGGTCTTGCGCACCTTCCCGCTCGCGAACAGGTCGCCGACTTGACGCAGCGCTTTTGAATGGCGGCCAAGGACAAGACAGCCGGACGTATCGCGGTCGAGCCGATGAGCGAGCGACGGGGTGCGCGGCAGGCCAAACGTCAGATGCACGAATGATTGTTCGAGGTTCGGGCCGCCGCCGAAGCCGGCGTGCACCGGGATGCCGGTGGGTTTGTCGATTACCAAGATCATCGCATCACGGTAAAGCACACGTGATTCGATCTCGGCTTGGGACACGGGCGCTGCGGCGGGGTTCGGCATGGCGAGGCTTTGCCGCAAAGCGGCCTCGCCGGTCAAGCCCCGGGCGCGAACGCGCGCAATCAAAATAAGGCGGGCCTTCGCACGCGTTGCATGATGAGCCGCATCTCCCTACGTTACCCTCGAATTGAGGCGCTCATGACCCTGTATTCCGTTCTCGATCTCGCACCGATCCCTCAAGGCACAACCGCCGGGGAATCCTTGCGCAATTCCCTCGATCTCGCGCAGCACGCCGAGCGCTGGGGTTACACGCGCTACTGGCTGGCCGAACATCACAATTTCCCGGGCATCGCCAGCGCGGCCACATCGGTTGTGATCGGCCATATCGCCGGCGGCACCTCGACCATCCGCGTGGGGTCGGGCGGCGTTATGCTGCCCAATCACTCTCCGCTCGTCATCGCCGAGCAGTTCGGAACGCTTGAGTCGCTCTACCCGGGGCGTATCGATCTTGGCTTGGGCCGCGCGCCCGGCACCGATCAACTCACCTGGCGCGCGTTGCGCCGTGATCCCGGCGCCGCGGACCGCTTTCCGCAAGATGTCGCCGAATTGCAGGCCCTGCTGGGCCCGGCGCGACCGGATCAAAGGATTCACGCTGTGCCCGGCGTCGGCACGCAGGTGCCGCTGTGGATTCTCGGCTCAAGTTTGTTCGGCGCGCAATTAGCTGCGCACATGGGACTGCCGTTCGCCTTCGCCTCACACTTTGCCCCCGACGCCTTGATGGAAGCGCTCGATATCTACCGAGCGCGTTTCAAACCTTCGGCGCAATTGGATCGGCCCTACGCCGTGGTTGGCGTTGGCGTCGTCGCGGCAGACACCGATGCCGCGGCTCAGCGCATCGCAACGTCGGTGCAACAGGCCTTTGTCGGCATCATCCGCAACGCGCGAACACAATTGCCGCCGCCGGTAGACGATATGGACGCGATCTGGAGCGCGGCGGAAAAGGCGCACGTCGAACGCATGCTGCGCTACACCTTCGTGGGATCGGCCGAAACTGTGCGCGCGGGTCTCGCCAAGACAATCGCGGAAACCGGCGCGGATGAGATCATGGCCACCGGCATGATTTTCGATCATGTGGCGCGCGTGCGTTCTTATGAAATTCTGGCTCAGGCGATGCACGGCCTCTAGAGATTGCCTAGAGAGGAGCCGCCCGGTAGGTTACGGGCCATCTATCCTCGCCCGTGCCCGCTTGGCGGAATTGGTAGACGCAACGGACTTAAAATCCGTAGTCTCGAAAGGGACGTGCCGGTTCAAGTCCGGCAGTGGGCACCACTTATTATGCGCCGCGCATTTACTTTGGCCGTCGTTGCGGCCAAGCTGCCCGTCCTTCCAGCCGCTGCCCGGAGGATAGAAAATGCGCTATCGCCTGTTGGTTCTGCTGACGTTGGCTTTGCCGCTCGCGGCGTGTTCGGAAAAGAAGGCCCCAGAGGCCTATTCGGTGGAAGAAGTTCCGCTCTCTCAAGTCTCCGCCGATCTCGCGGCGGGCAGGACGACCTCGGCCGAGATCACAAAGGCCTATCTCCACCGCATCGAAACCATGGAAGAGCCGCTGAACGCGATTATCATGATCGCGCCGGACGCTCTGGAACAGGCGGCGGCCTCCGATAAACGCCGCGCGGCCGGCCAGGCGCTTGGCCCGCTCGACGGCATCCCGATCCTCTTTAAAGATAACTTCGACGCCGTCGGCATGCCGACCACCGCCGGCTCCTTCGCGCTGGAAAAGAATTACCCCGCCGCGGATTCCGAAGTCGTGAAGCGCCTGCGCGCCGCCGGCGCGGTCATTCTCGGCAAAGCCAATACGCAACAATTCGCGGGCTTCCGCACCTCGTCGCTGCTCAACGGCAGCACGGTCGGCGGCAGCACCAAAAATCCCTATGACATCACGCGGACCGCAGCCGGCTCGAGCAACGGATCAGGCATCTCGGCGGCGATGAGCTTTGCGGCTGCAGCCGTTGGAACGCAAACGGGCGGCTCGATCGTCAGCCCGGCGAACGTCAATGGCGTGGTCGGCGTGAAACCCACCATCGCCCTCGTCTCGCGCCGCGGGATCGTGCCGATCAGCCTGACGCAGGACACCGGGGGCCCGATGGCGCGCAACGTACGCGATGCCGCCATGCTGCTGAACGTCATGGCCGGCAGCGACCCAGGCGATAAATGGTCGGCGGAAGCGGACGCGCATAAAACCGACTATGTCGCCGCGTTGAGCGAAGACGCCCTTCAGGGCAAACGCGTCGCCGTCATTCGCCCGACGGGCGACAATGCCGCCGTTGTCGGTGAAACGTTCGACAAAGCCCTCGCGGTCATGAAAGCGCAAGGCGCGGAATTGATCGAGGTCCCGGCCGATATCCTGATCGACCCGCGCCCGGAAATGCGCGTGACTCTTCTGCACGATTTCAAGGAAGACCTGACCGCCTATCTGGCCGCGACGCCCGATACGGTGACGGTGAAGTCGCTTGCGGACCTGATCGCCTTCAGTAAAGCCGATCCGCGCGAAAGCATGCATAAGATGGATTTGTGGGAAGATTCCGAGGCCACGCAGGGCGGCCGCCAAAATCCCGCTTACGTCGAGAACATGGCCAAGGCCTTGAAGATGACGCGCGACGACGGCATCGATCGCATTCTCAAGGAATACAACGCCGTCGCGATCGTGACCCCAACCGGCGGTCCCGCCGGCGTCCTGCCGCCCGACGGCACGCCGGGCAGCGGGCCCATCCCCGCCGAACGCAGCACGAGCCCAGCCTCGCTCACGACCACCACTGCGGTCGCGGGGTATCCGATCCTTTCCGTTCCCATGGGCCTGGTGAACGGACTGCCCGTGGGACTTTCGTTCGCCGGCACGGCGTGGAGCGAAGCCACATTGCTCGCGCTCGCTTACGACTATGAACAAGCGTCACACGCGCGAGTGCCGCCACCGCGTGCGCATGCAACGGCCGCCGCGCCGTAGAAAGATCAGGTGAGCGGAAACGAACCGCTCACCTGGTAGCCTCTTGCGCCGGATGTTGCTACAACCCGCCTCATGGTGGGTGCAGCACGTTTTTCTCCACGAATCTTAAGTTTCGTTTTTCTGGCGACCGTCCTCGCGACCGCCAACACCTACGGTTCGACCCTAGCCGCGGCGCTATTTCTAAACCGCGCCGGCGCGGATGCCATTCCAGTCTATTACGTCGTCTACGCGATCATCTCGATCCCCATCTCGATCGCGTTCACGCGCCTGATCGACCGATGGTCGCGCTCCGCACTGTTCACGGCCGTTATTGGCGGCGGCGCGGTGGTGATGGCCGGCGCCGCGGCGGCCGCGCACGCGGACTCCCTGCCGCTCCTCTACGGCCTGTACATCGTCATCAGCGTATTCGAACAAACGAGCTACAGCATTTTCTACGTGCTGGTGGCGGATTACTTCACCTCGGTTGAAACCAATCGCAGCACGACGGCGTTGGCCGTCGGCATGGCGCTGGGCGGCCTGTTCGGTGGCGCTTTGGCGGGGATAGGGGCGGAAGCGTTCAGCCCCGCCGCGCTCCTCTTCGGCATGCCCGCGCTGCTCGCCGCAACTTTCGGCGCTTTCATGGTGCTGCAGCGGCGCACAAAACCCTTGGGCGAATCAGAACCTCAAGAGGAAGAGGGCTTATGGGAAAGTTTCGCCGCCTTCGCGCCGCTTGTTGCGCGCTATCCCATTGTCGCGTTGATTTCAGCCGGCGTGTTTCTCAACATCGTCGTGCAGAGCGTGATCGAATATCAGGTCTTCGTGATCTACACCGAACGCTTTCCCGACGAACAGGATCTCACAAGATTTCTGGGCATCCTGAACGGCGCGCTTAATGTCCTGAACATCCTGACCAGCACCTTGATCACGGGCCCATTGCTCAATCGCTTGGGCGTCGCGCGCATGAATATAGTCTATCCGGTGATGGCAGTGAGCGCATTTGGCGCCCTGGGCGCGTCATTCACGCTGCCATCCGCCGTCTATAGCCATGTGGTGTACGACCCGTGGGCGCACAGTGTCGACGCGCCAATCTTCGTTTCGAATTACAACGCGATGCCGCACCGCTTCGTCGGCAAAGTCCGCATTTTCAACGACGGTCTGGTGTATCCATTCGCCATGGCGGTCACAGGCGGCGCCTTGTGGCTTATGCAAGATCATGTCGCGCAAAACCTGGTGACGTGGATCGGCTTTGGTCTTGCGCTCGCGTTCCTCGCGTGCGGCGTCGCCATTCGTTACGCCTATCCCAAGGCCTTGCGCGATATGCTGCGCGCAGGATCGATGGAGTTTGGCGGCGCCGCCGCGCGCGACCTGCAGATTCCTCGGGACGATATTCGGCGCCTTCTTCTCAGCAGCGATCCGAAGGCCCAGAGCACCGGTCTCGAACTCGCCGTGCGCGGCGATCTCGGCGCGGTTCGAAACGAGATTGAAAATCTTCTCGGTAAACGTGAGGAGGCCGTGAGCGCGCTCTTCCTGACGTTGGTCGATCAGCATCCGAGCGAAGCCAGCACACGCGCGCTCCTTGCCCTGACGAGCGCGGAAGACGCCGGTGTACGGGCGCTGGCCCTGGAAGCGTTGATGAAGACACCGGGTGTCATGGATGAAACGCGCCTTACCGAGCTCGCCGAGGATCCTGCGCCGACGGTCGCCGCCCTGGCCGTGATCGCCCTCAGCCGGCGGCGCGTCCCCACTCCAGCGCAGCAAGCGGCGCTATCGCGGTTCCTGGCGGGACCGGAAAGATTCCGGATCCGCGCACTCCATGTTGTGCGCCGTACGCGTGATCCCGCACTTCGTCCTCTTTTGATGCGCATGCGCACTGAGACATCCGCGGCCGCGCTGCCCGAACTTCTGAACGCCGCGGCCGCGCTCGGACCGGCCGCTCCACCTGAGTCCGACGCTTGGGCCCGCGAGACGCTCATCATCAGAGACACCGTGCAAGGCGCTGCGCGCCGCGCCGCCTGCCGTTTGCTCGCCGCGCGCCAAGACGCTTTCGCATTACCCGCGCTCGTGGCGGCCTTGGGAGATCCTTTGCAGGAAGTCCGGCTCCAGGCGGCGAAAGCCGTGGCGAGTTTCGGCGCGTTGGCTCTGCCGGTCCTGCGCGACAGTCTCGCGCTGGGAAACGATCTGATCGAAGCCGCTGCCATTGAAGCCGCCGGAAGAATTGGCGGCGCCGAGATCGAGGAGATGCTGTACGCACATTTGCAGGAGCGTCACTTCAAGACCTTGCGCCGTAACGCCAAACGTCTCGCGATGTTGCCGCCACCGCGTGCGAACGACCGCTGGACGCCGTTCGCCGCAGCTCTTGCGGACAGTAACCGGCAAGCGCTCGAAGCGACCTTGGCCGTGGTCGCGGCGCTCGGTTATCGCCGCACGCTCCAGGCCATGCGCGGCATCATGACGGGCGGCGGCGCCCGTAGCCGCGCGAATGCCGTCGAGACAATTGCGTCCATTGGCCACCGCCGCTTTGTGCTGCCGCTCCTCCCCCTTCTCGAAGGTGGAATGGATGCCGCCGCGAGCCGCCGCGGACACAGCACCGCCGATGAACTCGAGAAAGTCGCCGAGAATGCGCTGGAGGACCCGAACCGCTGGATCCGCGCCGGCGCCATTCTGGCCGGCGCTGAGTTCGGGCTCGCCTTGCATGCCGACAGCGATGTTATCGTTCGCAACGCCATTGAGACCGTCACCACTAAGGACAGAGAGGCCATAATGAGCCGCTTGATCTTCCTCAAAACCATTCCGCTCTTTGAGGGGCTTTCGCTTGATGACCTGCTTTCGGTCGACGAAGCGCTCGGCAATGACAGCTATCTCGCCGGGGAGGCCATCGTAAGGGAGGGCGAAAGCGGCGCGACTTTGTTCATCCTCGCGACCGGCGTCGCCTCGGTGCGTATCGGCGGCGAGCAAAAGGAAGTGGCGCGGCTCGGCGAAGGCGAGTTCTTCGGCGAGATGGCGCTGTTCGACGATCAACCACGTTCGGCCAGCATCGTCGCGCTGACCGACACAACGCTGCTGACGCTCGACCGCGACCGGTTCTCAACGCTCGTATTGCAGCGTCCGGAAGTGCTGTTTCACATTTGCAAGATGTTCGGGGCGCGGCTGCGCGAAACCAATCGTCTATTGGCGGCCGCTTAAAGGTTACTCGGCGACCTGAATGGCCTTGGCGTCTTCGTCGATGCGGCGCTGCAGGTACGGCGAGAAGTGGCCGCGATTGACCTCCTGGACATCAGGCCGCTGCCAATCGTCGGGCCGCAGGCGTTTCCGGCAGGGCGACTTACCACAGGAGACGGAGAAGGAGAGAAACTCGCTGGAGTCCGTTGTTCCGTAATCAAATGTGATTTCTTCACCTACTCGGATGGGGCGCAGCGCCACCAACGCGATTTGCCCGCTGAGTCCGCAATTGGGCTGACAGCAATGATTGATGAGTTCGGCGGCGTCGATCGGTTCCACCGGCGCGAGGAATTGTTCATCCTCGACCTGCACCACATAACGCCGGATCTCCGGCGGCAAGGCTTCCGCCACCGCTTGCGTTACGATGCGTCCGCCCCAGACCGCCACCAGTTCGCCCTTACACATGGGCTCGACGGCAAAGACCCCTCGGCCCTGCTTATCCCCGCAGTCCTGCACCGTCAGCTTAGGCGACAGATAATTGGCGTGGGCCGATAATTCGCGCGATGAGCCGCTCATGGGATCAGGCGGATTTCCGCAAGACAAATATCATGCGGCGTGAGGCTGGGGAATTATCCATGCGCAAGCCTTGAACGAAATCCCCATAGACGTCGACGACATCGAGACCGCCTGCGAGTTTGATTAGTGCCATGAATTCCTGCGGCATGGTGAAACGCTCGCGCGCTTTATCTCGGAACTCCATGACCCTATCGTTTTCGGTGACGCGCAAAATCGTCTCGACTTCGGCGATCTGAGTGATTGGATTGGGAACCGGATCGTTCACGGCCCAGATGATTTCCACCTTCGTACCGTCGCGCTCGCCCTCATATTTGTAAGAGCCATAATTGAACATCGAACAGTCACGCGGATGCGTGACCTCGAAAAGGTAGATGCCGCCAGGCGTCAGGTTATTCGCCACCGTGCGAAAATGATCGACAAGATCATCGCCGGTCGCCAGGCAATCGATGCTGTCGTACATCGTGATGATCGCATCGACGGGCGTCGGCAATGAGAAGCCCCGCATGTCCGCCGCGATCCACTCCGCTTCGACGCCCTCGCGCGCGGCATAAGTTTTCGCGAACTCGATCATTTCAGGGCGCAGGTCGAGGCCAATGGCGCGCACGCCTTTTTTCACAAACGCACAGACGTGATAGCCCGGGCCGCATGCGATCTCGAGCACCGAAGCGAGCGGACGCCCATTCAGGCGCCGGTACTCGTCCATGATAAACGCGACTTCGGGGTCAATATCGCGGCGAAAAGCGATGTCGTAATACGACGCGCGCGCGTAAACCTGATTAAACTCCGCCACGGCAAAAAACCTATGTTGCGGAGCCTCTTGCTGACCCCGGAAGGGAAACCAATAATGGCGCGCGAAGGGCGAAAATCAAGGATAGCTTTTCTTGCAAACTGTCTCAGCTCGCGCATGTTTCATGCGCTCGGTCGCCGCCGCCGCTTTTAGCTTGCTTCTAGGCTTCGGCGCCGCCGCGGACGAAGCGCCGAAGGATCTCTCGGCCGAAGTTTCAGTGACATCGGATTATGTCTACCGGGGACTATCGTTCAGTGACGGCGGACCAGCCGTGCAAGCGTCCGCAACATGGGTCCCGTTCGCGGGTGTTCATATCGACGGCTGGGCTTCGTCCATCGATTTCGGCGCCGGCGACCCTACGGAAGCCGAGTTGTCCGCGACCCTGGGTTACGAACTTGAGGCAGGACCGGCGGTATTCGATGGCGGTGTAACGTATATCGCCTATCCCGGCGCGCCGCGCGGCGGACATTATGACTACGTCGAGATCTACGGGGCCGCCCATAGGGCGCTCGCCGGCGGGGAACTCACCGGCGCGCTACACTACACACCGCGATACTCCGGCGACGCGGGGCCTGCCCTGTTTTCCGATATCGAGGGCCATTGGCCCATTGACGGAGACGTCAGGGGCGTCGCTGTTTTTGGCCATGCGCATCTCGATTCCCTTGCCGGCGCAGACTATGTCTATTGGCAAGCAGGCCTCGCAGCCGACGCGCTCGGCTTGACGTTCGATCTGCGCTATCACGGCAACAACGCGCGCGCCTGCAACAGTCCCTGCGCGGACCGCGTGGCGCTGACGATCCTGAAGGCTTTCTAGAATGACCATCCTTGTCACGGGTAGCGCGGGGCACCTCGGCGAAGCGCTGATGCGCGCCTTGCGCCGCGACGGTCGTGAGGTCCGCGGTCTCGACCTCAAGCCATCACCGTTCACCGACCGTGTTGGCTCGATCAGCGACCGGACTTTTGTAGCCGGCTGCTTGGACAATGTGCGGGTTGTGATTCATACAGCCGCGTTGCACAAACCACATGTCGGCACCCATCGCCAGCAGGACTTCATCGATACCAACGTCACCGGCACGCTCGCGCTGCTGGAAGAAGCGGTGAAGGCGGATGTGACATCCTTTGTCTTCACGAGCACCACGAGCGCGTTCGGATCCGCTCTGTCCCCGCCGGCCGGCGCACCGGCCGCGTGGATCACCGAGCAGGTGACGCCCGTGCCGAAGAATATTTATGGCGTCACCAAGATTGCGGCCGAGCAGCTCTGTGAATTATTCGCGCGGCGCGACCGCATGCCGGTCGTGATCCTGCGCACGTCGCGCTTTTTCCCCGAGGCCGACGATAACGAGAACATGCGTGGCGCCTACCAAACGCCTAATATGCAGGTGAACGAACTTCTGCACCGGCGCGCCGACGTTTCGGATATTGTGAGCGCGCATCTGCTGGCGGCCGAGCGCGCGCCGTCCCTCGGTTTTGGATGCTACATCGTTTCCGCGACAACGCCGTTTTCCACCGACGATCTTGCCGAACTCCGGCGTGATGCGCGCGCCGTCGTTGCACGGATGTTTCCGGACTCCCCCGAAATCTATGCGCTCCGCCGATGGAAAATGTTCCCCACGATTGACCGCGTTTATGTGAACGCCGCTGCGCGCGGCGCCCTTGGATGGCAGCCGCGATTCGGCTTCGGCGAAGCGCTCGAGGCGTTGCGCTCGGGCCGTGACTTCCGCAGTCCGCTCGCGGGTGAAATTGGCAGCAAGGGTTACCATGGTCAGGTCTTCGCCGAGGGTCCCTACCCCGTCGCGACCTAAGGTCTTCGACGCGCACGAATTTTTCTACACTCGATCAGCTAAAAGTTGTATCGCGCCTGTTGCAGCGGCGCATCTCTGCAGTGCGGAATCACGCATTATTCCAACCCCCTACGCAGTTTCTGGCCACAATCGTGTTACAAGGGCGAGGGGCTAACCGCTGGTTTTCACCCTTTAGTCAGTTTGAGTTCGGAATTCACGGCTTCCTGGGAGGGAACTCTGATGCACGCGCACTTGAAGTCTATCTTCACCAAAAATCTTCTTACAACAACAGCCGCCGCGGCAGTGCTTGCCTTTGCCGCACCCACGCACAGCTTCGCTCAAACGCAAACCGCACAAGGCGAACCTTCGTCGCTCGACGAAATCGTCGTCACGGGGTCACGCATCGTGCGCGACGGATTCGAAGCGCCGACGCCTGTATCCGTGCTGAGCTCGGACGATTTGAATGTTATTTCCACGCCCAACATCGCCGACGCGGTGAATCGCCTGCCTGCCTTGCAAGGCAGCCTCGGAACAACAAACGCCAGCACCAATGTCAGTTCGGGTACCGGCGGCGTGAACCAGCTGAACCTCCGCGCGCTCAGCGCCGTCCGCACGCTGGTCCTGCTCGATGGCAAACGTATCGTCGGCGCTACTCTCGCCGGATTTGAGAACAACGGTTCGACGCCGGACATCAACGGCTTCCCCGGCGGCCTCGTGGCGCGCGTCGACGTTGTGACCGGCGGCGCTTCCGCGGTGTACGGCTCGGACGCCTTGGCCGGCGTGGTGAACTTCGTGCTCGACCGGGAATACACCGGCATAAAAGGTGAAATCCAAGGCGGCGTTTCCACCTATGGCGACGATGAAAACTACAAGCTGAGCCTAACCGGCGGCACGCCCTTCGCCGGCGGACGCGGCCATGTGTTGATGTTCGGCGAGCACACCTTTTCGGCCGGGATCGTTGGCAACCCGCGCCCGTGGAACGATCCCAAATACTCCACCGCGCTCATCCTCAATCCGGCCTATGTCGCGGGGAACGGACAACCGCAGTACATCATCGCAGGTCCGGTCGGCCTTTCGAACGCAACCGCTGGCGGCCTGATTCTCAGCGACAACGTGAACGGCACCAATTCACCGTTCCGCGGCATCCAGTTCCTGGCCGACGGAAAGCAGGCGCCATTCCGCTTCGGCCAGATCTCCGGGCTGCAGATGATCGGAGGCGACTACGATCAGTCCAATATCTGGAAATGGCCGTCGCTTGACCTCGAGGTTCAGCGCACAAATATCTTTAACCGCCTGAGCTACGACCTCGCCGACAACGTCAACGTCTACACAGAGGTGTCGTGGGCATATACGCATGCGCTAAATAGATCGTTGGTGCCGAACTTCCGACTCGGCAACATCAACGTGCGCGTCGACAATGCGTTCCTGCCGGAGAATATCCGCTCGCAGATGATTACGCTCGGCGTCACCAATCTGACGATGGGTTCATTCATGGCGGCGGGGCCCCGCTCGTCCATCACTGATCCGGCCACAGGTAATACGCCGATCGACATCAAGGCGGATAACGGCCGCACGCAGCGCCGTTACGTCGCGGGCCTGGAAGGCAACTTCGATATTGGCGAGGCAAATTGGAAGTGGGACGCCTACTACGCGCGCAGCTCCACCCACAACTCGACCCGCGGTGCGGACAATATCCAACCGGCCCGACTCAATCAGGCTCTTGATGCCGTGCGCAACCCCGCCAACGGCTCCATCGTCTGCCGGTCGAGCCTCACCAACCCAAATGACGGATGTATTCCGTACAATATCTTCGGGACGAATGTGAACGGCCCGACCGAGTGGAAGTATCTTGCCCCACAACCCGGCTACGCCATCACCATTCTGTCGCAGGACGTCATGTCGGCGAGCCTCACCGGCGAACCCTTCTCGACATGGGCCGGGCCTGTGTCGCTGGCGTTCGGCGGTGAACACCGCAAGGAGAAGGTGCGTGGCTTGGCAAGCGCCGACGACGTCGCACGCCGGTTCTTTGCGGGCAATTACATCGCCACCGACGCGCAGTGGCATGTGACGGAAGGCTTCGTCGAAACAGTCGTCCCGTTGGCGAAGGAAGAATCATGGGCCGACTCCTTGGAACTGAACGCCGCCGTACGCGGCGCGCAGTATAGCGAATCGGGCTTTAACCTGACGTGGAAAGCCGGATTGATCTACGTGCCGACGAACGACCTTACCTTGCGTGTAACGCAATCGCGGGACATCCGCGCGCCGAACCTGGGCGACCTTTTCAATAAAGGCCGCGCCGGAACCGGTAACGTGAACGATCCGTTCCGCAACAATGAGAGTGTGACTATCGTGTCGGCGGACGTGGGCAATCCCAACCTGCAGCCCGAAAAAGCCGATACCACGGGATTGGGTCTTGTCTATTCGCCCAGCTGGATCGAAGGGCTCACCGCCTCGCTTGACTACTATCGAATCCACATCAAGGATGCGATCACGATCCTTGACGGACAACGCGTACTCAATCGTTGTTTCGCGGGCGTCACATCATTGTGCGCGGGTATTCAGCGGGGCCCGGCTCCCGCCGGCCAAACCGTCGGCCCGATTACGTTCATGGCGGTCCAGCCACAGAACGTCCTCACCCAGAAGACCGACGGGATCGATTTCGAGTTCGCCTATAATACGCCTCTTGATAATTTCATCGGCGGCATGAACGGCGAAATCGCGTTGCGCGGCCTTGCCAACTACGTGTTCAAGCTGGATACGAGCGATACCGATCCAGTCACAAACGTCACCACGATCATCAAAGGCGCGGGCGTGATGCCTGACAGCGGCGGCATCGGCTTGTCGCCCGGCCTCGCGACGCCGCACTTCCGCTGGACGACGTCGTTCACCTACACCCTTGAGGCCTTCTCCGGTACGGTGACATGGCGTGGCACGGGGGCCGGCGTCTACAACAACGCCTTTGTTGTCTGTTCGTCCGGTTGTCCCGCCTCGTCACCGACCGCGCCGACGATCAATCAGAACACCATCGGGTCTGTGCAGTACATCGACCTTGCGGCCAACTACAAGATCATGGACGATCACATCACGATGTACGCGGTGATTCAGAACGCGCTCAACCGGGATCCGCCGATGATCGCGGCCGGTATCCAGAACGGCTTCTACGGCGGTCTCGATAACGACAATTTCGACCGCATCGGCAGGATGTTCCGTATCGGTGCGCGCTTCGCGTACTAAAGCGTCTTATCTGTGAAGGAGCCCCGGCAATATATTGCCGGGGCTTTTTTATGCCGGCGCTGGGCAAAGAATTTCGAACGCGGTGGCGTTCGAGGCCAGAACATAGCCATCGAAACCGCGATATCCGTTGCGCACATAGAAGATGTCCATCACGTCATAGCGGGGCGCGCCGCGCAGCGCGAGACCGACGATCTTTCCTTCGGCCGCGAAATATATAAAGCGTGGCTGACGCAGGGTCTGCAGATCCACCGCCCAACCGTGCACAGCGCGATAGCGGTGATCGCCCGGAATGAAGCTCACATCCTCTACCGCATGCTCGCAAGCGCGGTAGCCGGAGGTCGCGTCTGCGCCGAGGCGCCCAACCGCCTCGGCCCACATTGGATCGGCGAAGATCGACCGTCCAGCGGCGGCAAGTTGCGCGGCGATATCACGCAGCACTTCATATTGTTCACTGGAGTTCACATGAAAGACCCAAGCCGTCGCCGCCGGGTCCGGAATATCGAGTTCGAACGCCAGAGCCGCTCGTAAGCTTCCGTGAACCAGCGCAGGCCCATCGTCGCCGAGAGGGCGCGTCAATTGGACCGGAAGCAGGATAAGCGCCGCCACGATGCCGGCGCGCGCAAACAACCGGTCCGCGCGTGCGCGCCCTTGCAGCGTGACCGCCAGCAAAAGAGCAAGCGCCGCCCACGCAACGAGAGAGGGTGTGGCATAACGCGAAACCAGGGCCGCGTTGTCGAGTTCGCCCGCCCGGCCGTACGCCGTGAGGAGCGCGGTCGCGAAGACAAAGGCGATGAGCGCCATAAGAGCGGATACATATGGATCGAATTGAACACGCGATGTCCAAAGCCCGCGCAAGCCAAAGGCCAGTCCCGCGAGATAGACGACCGCTCCCACGACCCCGCCGGCAATGCTGCCTGTCAGATCGGCAAATGGAAACGCGATGAATGTCGCGGCGAAAGTCGCAAAAGCCTCTCCCCCCGGAGGCGCCGACGCCGTTCCCGAATAGGATTGGAACCACAGGGCGGTCAGCAGAACGCCGCATGCGGCAATGCCGGTGAGCCGGCCCCATGACTGCCGCGCCGTGGCGATACCGTGAACCAGCTGCATGACAAAGAGCAGCGGGAACGCCAAAAGGCCGTTCGCCATCGTTCCAAGAGACGCAGCACCGAGCAGCAAGGCCGCGAGAAACCAACGGATACGCGCGAATTCTTGTATCGCCCGCGCCATCGCGAAGAAAGCCAGTAACGGCAAGAGATACGCAAGAAGGAATTGGCTTTGAAAAGGCGAGTCCACATTCTCGCGCTGCAACCACGAGAGCGAAAGCGCTGATAAGCCAGCGCAAACGGCGATCCAAGCTTTACGCTCGGCGATGAGAACACGCGCGAGGGCACAGAGCGCCACCCAAATCGAAAGCAAGAGCATGACATTGGCGGCTGTCAGGAAAACGAAGCGTGCGCCGAAATATTGGAAGTCCAGCCAGAAAAGCAGTTTCGAAAGAACGATCCGGTGCTCGTTCCAGAAAGTAAATGTCTCGTGGAAGAATCCGTTTTGGAGCGCACGAAAGTACGAGAGCAGTGCGCCTTCCCACATATCGTGTGTCGGTACGGGCGTGTAGGCGCGCACGACACCAACGAGCAGCAGACCAAAATAGACAAAGGGAATAGCGCATAGAACGGACGGGCGCTCCACCACCGCCCAGATCCGCGGCGTCCAAAACGATATCCTTGATTGGGCTGATGCAAGAGCCGCCCGCATGTCCCCCTCGCTTTCTTTGTGGGCGAGTATAGCGGGCAACAGGCGAGCGGTCCTCTCTCTCGATCGTTAGTGGCCACTCACTGTGAAGCTCTCGAGAAATTATAACTGAAAAGATGCGTTCGCCGCATCGTTCGCGTATGGTCAACCATAGGATGCGAGGGGCGTACGATGGAGACGAATTTTCTGGGCGTTTTAGGCGGAATGGGACCGCTGGCGACCGCCGATTTCTTGAGGAAGCTGGTGAAGAAAACACCGGCTGACGTCGATCAGAAGCATATTCCCGTCCTTCTCTACGGCGATTGCACCACGCCCGACCGTACCGCGAATGTCATCGGCGAGGGTCCCTCGCCGCTTCCGCACCTTCTGGCTGGAATACGGTTCCTCGCCGCGCAAGGCGCGCGTGCGATCTGCATTCCGTGCAATAGCGCGCATTGTTGGTATGACGAGATGCAGGCGGCGTCGCCGGTTCCCGTACTGCACATCGTGAAAGCCAGCGCCGCGCAGGTGCGCCGGAAGAACCCAGCCGTTGCCCGAGTCGGTGTGCTGTCGACCCTCGGCACACACCGCATGGGCATCTATCGCGAGACTCTCGCGGCCTTGGGCTATCAGGTCGTGACCCCCACCGATGACGAATTCGAGACCCTGATCTCTCCGGCCATCGCGATGAACAAAGCGAACAAATGGACCGAAGCCGAGCACCTCTACGACGCGGCCACGCAGCATTTGTGGGATCGCGGCGCGGAAATCGTGGTGCTGGGATGCACGGAAATTCCGTTCGGGATGGAACGCCAGTACCGCGCCGATCCCATGAAGTTCGTCGATTCCAACGATGCGCTGGTCGACGCCGTGCTCGACGTGTTCATGGGCGCAAATTCAGCGCCTGTGGCCGCCTGAGATGGCGGCCGCGGCGTTGATACGTCAGGCATCGGCCGGCGTCATCGCCGGCCTATCGGCGATCATCTATTCGCTTTCATATGGCGCGCTGCTTTTTGCCGGGCCTCTGTCCAGCCTCGTCGCCTATGCGATCACGGTGACGTTGATCACGGCCGTGATCGGGGCGGTTGTCGGCGCACTGTCCGAAGGCCGTTCGTTCATCGCGGGCCCGGACTCAAACACGATTACGGTGCTCGCCAGTATCCTGGCCGCACTCGGCACGATGCAGTTGCCTGGCGGTCCGGCGGGGCCTCTCGCGCTACAGCTGGCGTTGGCGGCCGTCGCGCTGACAGGCGTGTTCCTGGGCCTGACGTTCTTCTTTGTCGCGCGCGCGAACCTCGCGCAGTTGGTGCGATACATTCCCTTTGCGGTGATGGCTGGATTCTTGGCGGCGACCGGTTGGCTGATCGCCAGCGGCGCGCTCAATATCATCGCCGGCATTCCATTGAGCTTCGCCGGCCTCGACGTCTTCGCCGCCAACCCGTGGCGCCCGGAGCTCGCGTTCGGCATCGCGGTCGCGCTTGTCCTTCTCGCCCTGGCGCCACGCATCTCCAGCTCCGTGCTGATTCCGGCCGTGATGGCGGGCGCGGCATTGATCGTCAACGTCGCGCTGCAAAGCGATCTGTGCCCACCCGAGTACTGCGCTGCGCAGACGTGGCTATTCCAGAAGATGACGGCGCTGCCGTGGATGCCGCCGTGGGAGCTCGCGCTCGACCTGTCCGATACGGGCTTCCTCTTCGACAATCTGGCGGAGATGCTTGTCGTCGCCTTTGTCGGCCTGGTGACAACCCTCTTGTCGATCGCAAGCCTGGAGCTCAGCTATCAGAAGGAATTCGATCTCAATAAAATCCTGAAGCAACAGGCCGTCGCATCGGCCATTTCAGCGGCCGTCGGTGGGTTCTCACCCATTCTGTCGATTGGCCGTTCGCTTTTGAACTACCGCGCAGGCGGCGGGCGGGTCGGCGGGCTTATTGCCGGAGGGTTATGCCTCGCGACGCTTCTTGGCGCCGGTACGGTGATTTCTTATGTACCGAAACCAGCGCTGGGCGGGCTCGTCCTTTTCCTGGGCCTGGGGATGCTCAAGCAATGGCTGTGGGATCCCTGGCGCACGGCCTCGCGCCTCGAACTCGCGCAGATTGTTTTCATCCTTCTGCTGGTCGCGAACTTCGGATTCATGGTCGGCTTTGTGGCGGGCGTTCTTCTGTCCTGCGCGGTGTTCATCGTCACGTACAGCCGCCTGCCGATCGCCAGCGTCTCAACCAACCTTGCGCTCTTCACCAGTTCCGTCGCCCGGTCCGAAGCCGGAACGAATATCCTGCGCGAGCATGGCGAGAAGACCCTGCTCTATCGCCTGAGAGGTTACGTCTTCTTCGGGTCGGCCAGCAGAATCGACAAAGTGTTCCGCGCCATGGCGGCGGACGTGGAAGCGATCGTCATCGACTTCTCCAGCGTCAGCGGCATCGATAGTTCGGCGGTCGGCGTATTCCAACGCATGCTGCGCCGTCACCAGGACAAGAAGACCACTTTTTACCTCGTGTACAGCGAACCGACCGAACGGGCTGTGCGCGCCATCACGCTGAACACAGCGGAGCAGCGCGTTCATTACTTTGACGCGCTCGACCGGGCCATCGAGACCGCGGAAGACCACTTGATCGCGCGGCAGGGCGGGGCGTTGACGCGCGCGACCGCGTTGCAATTCCTGACAGACGCCGACGGGCGGGTAACGTTCTTGGGCTACTGCGAACAGCGGCGCGTTGCGCGCGGCGAAGCTCTTTGCGCCGAGGGCGATAGGTCCAACGAAGTTTACTTCATTGAAAGCGGCGGCCTTGAAGTGGTGAAAGTCACGACGGACCGACGTGTCCTGCGGCTGGCGAAACTGGATGCGGGGTCCGTGGTCGGTGAACTGGCGTTCTATACGGGCGAAGCTCGTACGGCGGCGATCGTCGCGGACGTGGATTCGACGGTGTATGTATTGCGCCGCGAGGGCCTGGCACGCTTGCGCGAGGCCCACCCTACGCTTGCGGCGATGTTCGACCACATGGTCATCCACAAGGTTTCACATGCGCTTACGAGGGCAAACAAGCTCCTCGCCCTCTATCGCTAGGGCTCACCTATTCTCAAACGCTTAAGCCGGACAGCGATGCCACCGCGATAATAGGTTCCATCCAATTTTGCCGGCCCGACCGCGACCGAGGCCACGCGCGGACTCGCCGCCGATTTCAAGTCGACGAACCGCTCCGTGGTGTCGACGAATGGCGATAAAACGAAACCCGTATGTGCCATGCCTGGCACCAAACGGTGCGTGAGCGTCCGGCCGTCATCAAAGGTCGTTACGATCTCCACCAGCGGCGGCTTGAACAAGAGGTTGCGCAGACGACCGAGCCATGACGGTTCGAGATCAAGCTCAAGCCACAAGACCGCGTCATTCCACTGTGAAATGTCTACGGCTTGGCCAAAGGAGACCCGTGTTTCATGGATAGGTTCGAGTGATACTTCACGCGGCACCGCGCGGCGGGTTAAAGCCGTGTAGCCATGTTCAACGGGCGCCGCATCATATAGCCGGAGAAGATCGGGCCAGAGCGCGCCTTCCTCAAGCGCCGGAAAGCGGCCATTGATGGGCGCTATCTTGAATAGAAACGTCTGCGGGGCGCGTTCCGAACGGAGAAAATCGCGGTTCCGCGCAATAAGGCCCGGGGTATAGACGCTGTAAGTTTGAAAGACCGGACGCGGCCGATAATCGGCCTCGTGCGCGAGAAGAATGGCCTGGTCTCCGCCCGCGATATCGGCCGTTCCCGTGAAGGGCGGCAACGGATGACTTTCGCGAATACTCTTCAGGAATTCGGGCCACTCCCGCATGAGTTGACTGTAATGACCGCCAAAGGTGAAGCGCGCCACCGCGGCCACGTCGTCGCGCATGACGTTCAAGGTGTCTTCCGCCATTGCGGCGGCGCCCCCATGTTCGGAGCGTCCGATAAGGGCCAAATGCGCCCCTGAAAAATACACGAGGCTCGCAAGAGTCAGCACGGCGAAGCCCATGCGATGGGGGATCGCGCCACGTGAGACGGCATCACCGAGATACGTGACGGTCAACAGCGCGAGCGCTGCCCAAGCGATGACGGCGTGTCCGATATCGTGGCGGACAAATCCCGCCTTCGCGGCGAGAAAGGCCAGCAGGCCAAACACGGCCATCGCGAGCGCGGCATCCATGGTCTGGCGTAGATTGCGGGCCGCTTCGCGATGAGCAATCATCGCAGTCGCAGCGAATGCGATAAACATGAAGGCGGCCACTTCGCCAATTGGCGCGTATTCAACCATGGCCTCGCTATAGCCGCTGGAAATTTCAGAGGCCGCCGCGAGATAGGTCCAAAGGCCCGACAGTTCCTGCCCCGCCGCGAGATAGGCCGCGAGATAAGCCGTGAGATAAAGCGGCGTCAAAACGGGCGGGGCGCGGTAACGGGCGAACCGCGCGACATCCGTGAGGATCACCGCGGGAAATGAGGCCGCCGCATAGGTCATCTTCATCAACGCCGCGATGCCCTGCAACATCGCAAGCGTTGCAGCGGCCGTTGTGCCAATGCGGCCCCCGCGACGGCCAACCAGGAAAAGAACGAAGCAGGCCGCGAAGACCCGCCCATCCTGGATCGCGCTCACCCCCACCAGAGCCAACGCGGCGAACAGCGGAATCCACCAGATGACATGGCCCGCGCGGTAAAGAATTAAGAGCGCGCCTCCCAAGGCCGCGTAGAAGGCGAGCCAATAGGCAATCGAAATCAGGAAGAGGCCTGGAAAAAAAGCCGGCGGCGCCAGGGCGCCGAGCGGACCATAGGTGAAGATCACGTCACGGCCAAATTGCCAACCGTGCGTCAGCGCGTGGCCGATCACCATGAACCACGCAGGATCGAGCCCCGCCGAAGGCATCGCCGGACGCCACGGCGGGAATAACAGCAGGCACAAAAGCACGACGCCTGCGCCCCGACCCAACCGCGCTAATTTCACAGCGTCAGTTTGCATTGGTGGGCCGATCTGGGCATGCGGTCCGCAACGCGCCCGCGGCCGCGCCGCTGCGGATGTAACCGGTGAATCCGCCCCAAAGCGCGCGGGGGTCGACTTGTTGGGCGACATCGGCGCGCTTATGGCCTGTGACGGCAACCCCCTCGATCACGCCGTCATGATCGATATAAACAAAATCTGGCATGTCCCCGTCCGCATCGAAGACCCATCCCGTGACGCGCAGATATGCTGCTTCGCCATCGATCGCCTCGGGCTCATGAACAACGCCGCGGCAGGGATGGAAACCTTGTTCTGCGGATTTGCCGATCGCGCCGACGGCGGCGATGAGTTCGCCGGCATTCATGATCGAAAGGCGCTCTTCCTCGGCGCGTTGCGCAACGCGCAACACCTGACCGACGGCGTCCGGCGTACTGGTCGGATAAAGATTTCCGATAGCCTGGAGATCTCGGACACGCATCTTGAGGGCAAGCGCCCCGCTCATTTTAGAGTGCACGGAGTCTGGTCCGGCGTCGCTAAAAGCAACTGCCTGCGCATCCCACAGCCCCAGAGCGACAACCGCGCCGATGACAATCACGCTGGCGCGGGCGAAACGCGCCGTTCTGAACGCATGCGCGAAAAGAAGCGCAAGCGCGCCCCACGCCACGAGGGATGGGGTGGAGTACCGCGAAACCAATGCCGCGTTCGGTTGAATCGCGGCACGCCCCAGCGCAATCACGGCACAGCTTAGCCCGACATAAATGAGGAATATGACAAGCGCGAGGATCATCGGATCAAGATCCGCGCGCGCGCGCAGCCATCGGACTCCAAAAACGGCCGACGCAGCAATGAAGAAAGCGCCGGCAACATAATTCGCCGCCGCGTACCGAAACATGGATTCGAATGGCAGCCCAAAAAAAGTGAGAATGAACGTCACGACCTGAGAAAAATTGGCATGGTCGCGCTCGACCAGAAAGTACCCCTGAAACCACGCGAAGATCGCCGCGAGCGTGATGACCGCGGCAACTCCGGCACGCCGCCACGAAGGATGCGGCATCGCAACCAGCATCACGCATAACAACGGCAACACCAGAAGACCGTTCGCCATCGTGCCGAGAGAAGCGAGTCCGAAGAGCAGGGCGGCTCCGAACCATCCACGACCGCGCGGCCGAAACGACATGGCCAGACAGGCGAAGGCCACCAGAGGAAACAAGTAAGCGACGAAGAACTGGCTCTGAAAGCCCCAACTCAGATTCTGTTCCTGGAGCCAAGAGAAACAGAGAGGACCGAGCGCCAACGCAGTGACCGGCCATAGACCGGGGCGATCCTTCAATAGATGCCGCGCGATGGCGGCGAGCGCGGCCCAGGTCAGCACGGCGAGAAGGCCGTTGAAGGGAACAAGCAGAAGCGACCGGCCGCCGAAAAACGTGAGATCGAGATAGAACAAGACATCCGAGAACCAGATACGATGCTCGTTGGTCTGAACGAAAAGCGCGCGCCAATTGCCGTCCAGATAATCGATATAAGCCGCGAGATAGGCGTCCCACATGTCCCAGAAGGGCACCGGCGTGTACCAACGCACCAACCCCACCGCCATAACCACGAAGAAGATGAAGGGGATAACGGCAAAAACGGCCGCCGGCAGACGATCAATAATTTCCGCGACGCGTTCGATGCGTAAGCGCCAAGGCGACTGAAGTTGGGTGGGTGCAACGTTCATCGTGAAACGGGAGAGGTTCAGGCCGCGCGTATGAATAGCATGATGGACACCGCCATTGTGAACGGCCTTCAGGGTAAATAAGCTGTCGATCGCGGCGCTCCGCATGAATCATCAACCATGGTCCCAGGCAAAATCGAAGAAACACGCCTTGCCGGCCTGAAGGCCGCAGCACCCATGCTGGCTGTGGCCGCGGGCCCGCTGCTCCTGGCGATGTTTGTGCTGCTCGGTCCGTTTCTAACGAGCCCGATCTATACCCATAGCGGCCTCGGCATCGGGATCGGCCCAAGACTTCTGCCCGGCGTCCCAACGATCGATCCAAACATCGCCATTACGTCTTTTGCCCTCGGACTGCGGGCCGCGCAGGACGTCGTCGCGGGCCATCTTCCTCTTTGGAATCATTTCCAGGGATTTGGCGCGCCCCTTCTCGGCGAGATGCAATCGGCCGCCCTCTTTCCGCCGACCCTTTTGCTGCTGCTGCCAAGCGGGCAGGCGCTAGAACATATATTTTTGCAGTGGATCGGTGGGGTCGGCGCTTATTTGTTCTTTCGCCGTTTCGGTCTCGGCACAGCCGCAGCTGTCATCGGCGCAGTACTGTATGAGTTCAATGGCGTCTTCGCGACGCTGCGCAACGCTGCGTTCAATCCTGTCGCCTTCCTGCCGTGGCTCCTGTTCTGCGTGGAAGCATTGCGCGACCTCGTGACGCGGGGGCGCCGGTACGGCGAAAGATTTACCGCGATCTGCGTGACGGGCGCCATGGGCGCCCTTGCGCTCTACGCCGGCTTTCCCGAGACCGCTTATCTCTACGCCCTCTTTGTCGTTGTCTGGGCCCTCTTTCGCTTGAATGGGCTACAGCGCCGTAAAGCGTTCGCCCTCTTCCTTGATCTCGCGGTCGCGGCTTGCCTTGCCCTCGTCCTCAGCGCCCCACTTCTCGTGGCGTTTATTACATATCTCCCAGAAGCGAGTGTCGGGGGGCATGGCGACACGTTCGTCGGCATGGTGCAGGAGAAGGAAACAGCGATCCTTTATCTCCTGCCGTACTTCTATGGAAACTTCATCGCCGCCGCCGACGTACGGATTGGAAGCCTCTCCATCAGCTCCGGCGGTTATATCGCCGTCGCGCCTGTAGTCCTCGCCGCCGCGTCGCTTTTCGCGCCGGGATACCGGGCCGTCAAACTGTTGCTGTGCGCGTGGTTGCTGATCGCACTCGGCGCCAGCCACGGCTGGCCCGGCATCTATCCCGCATTTATGTCGCTGCCGCTCATGAAACTCGCGGTCCCGGGCCGTTACCTGAACGCGAGCTGGCTATTCTGCGTTATATTCCTTGCCGCGCTGATGATCGACCAGTTGGCGCACTTGAACGCCGCGCAGCGGCGCCGCTGCGCCATGGGCGCGCTCGCCGTCTTGACCGCCGTGATTATTGCAGTCGCCGTGCCCGCAGCCGAAATGCTTCCGCGCGCGTGGGCGAGCGGCCCCTTGTCCGTGACTTTGAGCGTCACGGCAGGAATGCTGGTCACGGCCTCGATCGTGATCGCATTGTACGCGCGTGCACCGCGAATGCGCGCAGCGGCCCTCGCCGTCGCTGTGGTGGAGGCCGGCATTCTTTTTATCGTGCCCTTCTTCGCCTATCCGCGCAGCGGCGATATCGACCGTAGCGCGCTCGCATTCCTTCAGGCCAACACCGGCTATCAGCGTGTCGCCAAGACAGATAGCTTTGGCCTCGGCGCTAACTTCGGCGCGACTTTCGGCATCGGTCTCATCAACTTTGATGACCTTCCCTCTCCGCTCCGCACCATTGAATATATAGGCACGCATATCGACGAATACGCGGGCAACATCTTCTTGCCTGAATCGCCGGCCCTTGCTGGCAAGGAACTCACTGACCGCCGGCGGCGGCTGCGCGAGCGCCTGCCCGCCTATGCGCGCGCGGGCGTGAAATATGTCATGGCCGCGCCAAATTTCTACGCCGATACCGCGGGCGAGGTAATCTGGCGCGATGAGAAAGCCATCGTGCTGCCGCAGGACGGCGTCCTGACGATCGCGAGTCGCCATACAACCGCGACGATGCCGGTCGAAGCGTTGACCGTTCGCACCAGCAATTTCCGCAATACCACGACGGGTTTTCTGACGGCGCGGGTCTGTTCGAAAGATGTCTGCGCAAAAGGTAGCGCGGACTTTGCGAAGATCGAGGATGGCCAACTTGCCTTCATCGCTTTGGATACGCCGCTGACTCTCGAGGCCGGCGAGGCATACACGGTCGAATTCCGGAAAGAAGGGGGGACCGCAGGAGTCATCTGGACCTACCCCCGCGAAGAAAGTGCGCCCATGCAACGCGCTTTGGAGAGCCCCACGCCACTTATGGACGGCTACGGTATTGAACTCGCTTTCGTACCGGCCGGACGCCCCAAGCCCGTTCACGTCAGCCGCTCCATGTCGATCTTTGAGCTGCAAGACGTGAGGCCCTATGCCGCCGCCCCCGATTGCGAGGTGACCTTACGTTCTCACGACAGGATGCGGACCATGTGCCGGCGTACGTCACAGCTTGTCCGCTTAAATGTTCACATGACGGGCTGGACCGCGACGGTGAATGGACGGGGCACGCCGATCCGACTTACCGACAATACGTTCCAGACCATTGAGCTGCCCGAAGGACCGGCCGAGATCGTATTCCGCTATACGCCGCCCGGCTTTACACCGGCTCTATTCGCGGCATTGGGCGCCGTCCTATTGGTTCTCACAGGCTTTGCGCTTGCAGCCTGGCGCCGCTATAGAGGCGCAAGCGAGAATTCCGCTGACGCGGCATCCGCGCTGCCGTAAAATTATGAAGACCCAAGGACTTATGGACGTTCGCGAGACAGGTTTGATGAACGAGAATGCCCGGCCGGCGATCGATGATGTTCAGGTGCCGCTGGTCGTGGACCTCGACGGAACGCTGCTGCGTACGGATCTTCTGTACGAAAAATTCGCGCTGCTGCTGTTCTCGAAGCCCTGGATCCTGGCGTTCATTCCCTTCTGGCTGCTGCGCGGCAAGGCCTATCTGAAACGCGAATTCGCCCGGCGCGCCGACCTCGACGTGGAAACACTTCCCGTCAATGAACAGCTTCTGGAGTGGCTGCGCGCCGAGAAGGCGCGGGGGCGGACGCTCGCGTTAATATCGGCGTCCGACGACGGGGTCGTGCGCCGTGTCGCACAGCGCTTCGGCGATCTCTTCGACATCGTGCAAGGCAGCGACGGCGGCGTCAATCTCGCGGGGCATCGAAAGCTCGATGCGTTGAAGGCGCGCTTCGGCGCGAACTTCACTTATGTCGGTGATGAGCACCGCGACATCGTGATCTGGGAGCATTGCCGCTCCGCCGTGCTCGCAGGCCGTGGATGCAGCTTGCGCGATCGTCTCTCACCATCCGTGACCGTTGCAGGCGCTTTCGCGACGCCAGCGGTGACGATAGCTACTTGGGTGCGGGAGTTTAGGGTTCAGCAATGGGCGAAAAACGCGCTGCTGTTCGTTCCGCTGCTTCTGTCGGGCGATTTTTTGAATCTGGATTTGATTGGCCGTGTGGCGCTCGGCTTCATCGCCTTCAGCCTGCTGGCATCGGCCTCCTATCTTTTCAACGATCTCGTGGATTTGCGCGCGGACCGGATGCACCGATCCAAATCGAAACGCCCCCTGGCCTCGGGCACGTTGCCGTTGCGCTCCGCGCTCATGGTCTTGCCGGTAATGGCGCTGGCCGTCGCCGCGCTTCTCTCCCAACTGCCTTGGGAGTTCACCGGGGTCGCGCTTGTCTACCTCGGCGTCACACTCGCTTATTCCTATGCTTTGAAGCGCACGCCTATTCTCGACCTTTTAGCGCTGGGTTTCCTTTTCACGGTACGGATCCTTGCCGGCATCGCGGCGTCGGAGACCTCGATTTCGCCGTGGCTGCTGGTGTTCTCGATGTTCTTCTTCTTCAGCCTCGCGACGGTGAAACGCTATAGCGAATGCCGAGTCATGGCGGCGGAAGGCCGCAGCCACCTCACGGGGCGCGGCTATCACGCGGCCGACGCGGCGACTTTGATGGCGCTGGGCGTCGCCAGTGGATTTTGCTCGATCCTCGTCTTCTTCCTGTTTTTGATCGATCCGTTGTCGCCCGTGAGCGCCTACAGCCGGCCTGAGCTTTTGTGGATGGTCTGCGCTGTGCTTGCTTATTGGCTGGGCCGCGCGTGGCTCTTCGCGGGGCGCGGCGAGATGCATGATGACGTCGTGGTCTTTGCCTTGAAGGACCGAGTGTCGCTTGCGCTCGGCGCAATTTGCGCGATCCTCGGCCTGCTCGCCAATCTCTGATGGACGTCTTGCACCAACGCAAAGATGCGCTGAGTTGGGGACGAACCCATCACTTCACGCATCAGATGGCGCAACCCGGCTTCGCCGACGAACTGCCCGCTATCCTCAAGACGCGCGGCGGACATTCAGTATTGGCCCGCGGCCTCGGCCGATCTTACGGTGACAGCGGCCTGAACGCGGACAACATCCTGATCGATATGCGCGCGCTAGATCATGTGCGCGGCTTCGATCAGGCGACCGGCGTCCTCGATGCCGAGGCGGGCGTGACTTTGAAGGGCATTATTGAACTATGCGCGCACCACGGCGCCGCTTGGTTTCTCCCGGTCACACCCGGCACCAAGTTTGTCACCCTTGGCGGCGCGATCGCAAACGACGTGCACGGTAAGAACCACCACGGCGCCGGATGCTTCGGCAATCACGTCCTGTCATTGCGGCTGATGCGCTCGGACGGAACCGTCCTGACGTGCTCACGGGGCGAGAATGCCGATCTGTTCCACGCCACGCTCGGCGGCATGGGGCTGACTGGGTTAATTCTTTCGGCGCGTCTCGCCTTGAAGTCCGTGCCGGGGCTGTGGGTCGAAAGCGAAGATATTCGCTATGACTCGCTGGACGAATTCTACGCGTTGACCAACGAATCGCTTGAGGGCTGGGAATATACGGTCGCCTGGATCGATTGTCTGGCGCGCGGCGCGGCAACCGGACGCGGCATTTTCTCGCGTTCACGCCATGCCGCCGCTTCCCTCCCGTCGCCGTGCGTGGTGGACCCGCACTTTGCGCTCCCCTTCGATCTGCCGTACATCGCGCTTAATAAGCTCACTTTGGCGGCGTTCAATGCGCTTTATATCCGCAAGGCGCCGCGCAGGCCCGCGCGTAAGCGGACGTCCTTTGACGCCGCTTTCTATCCGCTGGACGCGATTGGCCAATTCAACCGGCTTTATGGCCGGCGCGGCTTCTATCAATATCAATGCGCCGTACCCACGCGGAGCGAGCGCGACGCAACGCGCGCCCTGCTGACCGAAATTTCGCAAGCCGGTGTCGGATCGTTCCTGGCGGTGCTAAAGACATTCGGTGATAAACCCTCGCCCGGAATGATGTCTTTCCCCATGGCTGGAACCACCCTCGCCCTCGACTTCGCCAATGACGGCGCGTCGACCCTCGCCTTGTTGTCACGCCTCGACGCAATCACACGCGCAGCCGGGGGCCGCATCTACCCGGCGAAAGACGGCCGCGTGTCCGCCGCGGATTTCCAGGCGGGCTATCCGCAGTGGCGGGATTTCGCGCGCTTTATCGACTCTGGATTTTCGTCCAGCTTCTGGCGCCGCGTCAGCGCGGGAGTAGCCGCATGAACGTGGTCATCTTCGGCGCGACATCGGCGATTGCGCAGGCGGTCGCACGGCTTTACGCGAAAAAAGGCGCGCGCTTTTTCCTAGTGGCCCGCAATGCAGAGCGGCTCGCCACCGTCGCCGCCGATTTGCGCGCCCGCGGCGGCGTCCACGTCGACACCGCGGATGCCGATCTGGCCGATCTTTCGCTGCACGCCAACTTGGTGGCGCGCGCGCAAAGCGCCCTCGGCACATTGGACCGCGTGCTGATCGCGCACGGGACGCTGACCAGCCAACGCGCGGCCGAAGCCAGCCCGGAGACGATGGCGCAGGAGATTAGTATCAATTTCCTGAGCGCAGCTTCGTTGCTTACACACATAGCGAATGTCATGGAGCTGCAACGCGCGGGATCCATTGCCGTCATCGGTTCGGTCGCGGGCGACCGTGGCCGCCAGAGCAACTACGTCTATGGCAGCGCCAAGGCCGGGCTCGGCGTTTTCGTACAAGGGTTGCGCCATCGCATGCGCCGCCATGGGGTTAATGTCACATTGGTGAAGCCGGGTTTTGTCGATACGCCGATGACGGCGGGCCTCGCCAAGGGTGGGCCGTTGTGGGCGACGCCGGCGAAGGTCGGGGCGGACATCAAAGCCGCCATGGAAGGCGGCGCGTCGATGCTATATACGCCCTGGTTCTGGCGCTGGATCATGCTGATCATCCGATCAGTCCCCGACGCCATTTTCCAGCGCACCCGCCTCTAGACCGTCTGCAATGAGCCTGAACAAGAACGATAAAATCGTCCTCCTCGGCGGCGCCGGCCTTGTTGGCCAGAATCTCGTCGTCCAATTGAAGGATGAGGGCTTCGCCAATCTCACCATCGTGGACAAACACCCCTCGAACGTCGCGGTGCTGCGCAAACTGCACCCTGAACTGACCGTCCTGGAAGCGGATATGGCCTTGCCCGGCGCGTGGCAGGATGCGTTCGCCGGCGCCAATTCAGTCGTGATGCTGCAGGCTCAAATCGGCGGCGAGGACGAAAGCGCGTTCACACGCAATAACGTCGAGTCCACCGTTCAGGCGATCGCCGCCTGCAAGAGACACGACGTACCTTACATCGTTCACATCAGCTCTTCGGTCATCAACTCACAGGCCGTCGATTGGTATACCGAAACCAAGAAGGCCCAGGAGAAAGTGATCGCCGACAGTGGCATCCGCCACGTCGTTCTGCGTCCGACCTTGATGTTCGGCTGGTTCGACCGCAAACATCTCGGCTGGCTGTCGCGCTTCATGCGCCGTGCGCCGATTTTTCCGATCCCGGGATCCGGCCGCTATCTCCGCCAGCCGTTGTTCGTTCTGGATTTCTGCCGCATCATCCGCTCGTGCCTGGAGCAGCGCACGACGGGCGCCTACAACATCACAGGCCGCGACCGCGTCGACTATATCGACATTATCCGTACCGTGAAGCGCGAAGCTGGCGCCGGCGCGATGATCGTGCGCATTCCGTATTCCCTGTTCTGGGTGCTGCTGAAGGTTTATGCGCTCTTCGATAAGGATCCTCCCTTCACCACCAAGCAACTCGAGGCGCTGGTGATCCCCGAAGAGTTCGAGTTGATCCCCTGGTGGGATATCTTCAACGTGCCGGTAACGCCCTTCGCCGACGCCGTGCGTGAGACCTTCAAGGGACGCTATGCCGACGTGGTCTTGGCGTTCTGATGGCCAAGGTCGCAGTCATCGGCGCCGGCGCCATGGGTCTCGCGGCCGCCTACCATCTCGCGAAAGCCGGCCACAACGTCGAGGTCTTCGAAGCGGACAAGATCGCGGGCGGCATGGCGGCGCACTTCGATCTCGCCGGCCTCAGCATCGAGCGCTTCTATCATTTCGTCTGCAAGGCGGACCAGCCGACCTTCGATTTACTCAAAGAAATAGGGCTCGGCGATGCCATGCGTTGGCGGCCTACTTCCATGGGCTACTTCTATAACGGCCGCCTTTATCCCTGGGGCGATCCAATTTCGCTGCTGAAGTTCCCGCACCTCGGGCTTCTCTCCAAGATTCGTTACGGCCTGATGGCGTTCCTGTCCACCAAACGAAGCGATTGGTCGAAGCTGGATAAAATCACCGCGGAAAAGTGGCTTAAAGATTGGTGCGGCCCGCGCGGGTGGGATGTGCTTTGGGAGAAACTCTTCGCACTGAAGTTCTTTGAATATGCGGACAAGGTGTCCGCGGCGTGGATGTGGACACGTCTCAAGCGCGTCGGCACATCGCGCCGCAATCTCTTTCAGGAAGAATTGGGTTATATCGGGGGCGGATCCGAGACGTTGGTAAAACGCCTGGTCGAGCGTATTGAAGCGCTGGGAGGCCTCATTCATCTCGGCGCGCCGGTGAGCGAAGTGCATATCGAGAACGGCGCGGTGAGCGGTGTGACCGCAGGCGGCGTACGCCACGATTTCACGCATGTGATCTCGACCATGCCGCTGCCGTTGATCCCAAAATTGATTCCGGGTCTCTCCGCACCCGTGAAAGAAGCCTATGCGCGCCTCGAGAACATCGGCGTCGTGTGCGTCGTGCACAAACTGAAACGCTCCGTGACCAAACACTTCTGGCTGAACACCAACGATCCGGCGATCGAGATCCCCGGCATTGTCGAATTCTCGAATTTGCGCCCGGTCGAACACACCGTCGTCTACGTGCCCTACTACATGCCGATCACGCACCCGAAGTTCGCCTGGAGCGACGAGGCCTTGATCGCGGAGTCCTTCGGTTATCTCAAGCGTATCAATCCCGACATCCAGGACAGCGACCGCATCGCCTCTGCCCTTGGCCGCCTCAAGTATGCGCAGCCGATCTGCCCGCCCGGTTTCCTCGACATGCTGCCCCCCATCGAGAGCGAGATTCGCGGCCTGCAGATCGCCGACACCTCGTCCTATTACCCGGAAGACCGCGGCATCTCGGAAGGGGTGCGCGTAGCGCGGGAAATGGCGGCCCGGGTCCAATGACGTTCGCGCGCAACATCCTCGCCAATCGCTTCGCGCGCTTTCTGATCACCGGCGGCGTCGCGGCGGGTGTGAACGTGGTGAGCCGCTATTTCCTGTCGATGACCATGGACTACCGCTGGGCGGTGATCGTGGCCTATCTGTTCGGCATGACGACGGCGTGGGTCCTGTCGCGGCTGTTCGTCTTCGCGGAAACCGGCCGCAGCCGCGCGGCCGAATATGCACGCTTCGGCCTCGTAAACGTGGTCGCCGCCGCACAGGTCTGGGTGGTCTCCGTCGGCCTTGCGGAATATGCATTTCCGGAGCTGGGATTCGGCTGGCATCCCGAAGAGGTAGCCCATGTGATTGGGGTCATCGTGCCCGTCTTCACCAGCTACCTGGGCCATAAGCACTTCAGCTTTGCCCCACTAAAGCCAAAAACCTAGGCCAATCAACGCGAAAGCAGCCCATGAGTCCCCTATTCCAGGTGACAGCGGCAGCCTATTTTAAGTACACATCGCTCTAACCCATTCGTTCATTTTCAAGGTCACAGCCCGGATATGGATCTCGCCGGCAATCTGGCGCGCCAGACCCCCTCGGACAGCGACGCGGAGCGCGCGAACCAGTTGCGTGCCCTGCTGACGCCGTCGTCCTTCTGGTCGCCGCTCTACCTCGAGGAATCGGCGTGGCTGGACCACGGCGCTTTCGCCTTCTGGCTGATCGAGACGTTGAAACCACGCAGCTTCGTGGAACTGGGCACGCACGGCGGATACTCCTATTTCGCCATGTGCCAGACGGTGAAGGCCCTCGGCCTTCCCACGCGTTGCTATGCCGTCGACACCTGGCAAGGTGACGAGCACGCCGGCTTCTACGGCGAAGACATCTATCGCCGCGTCAACGATCACAATGAACGTCACTACGCGTCTTTCTCGCGGCTCGTACGCTGCACCTTCGCAGAGGCCCTGCAACACTTCACCGACGGTTCCATCGACCTGCTGCATATCGATGGCCGCCACTTTTATGAAGACGTGAAGGAAGACTACGAGAGCTGGCTTCCGAAACTGTCCGACCGCGCCGTGGTGATCTTCCACGACATCAATGTGCGTGAGCGCGGGTTCGGCGTGTTTAAGCTGTGGGAAGACCTGAAGACCAAGTTCCCAAGTTTCGATTTCATGCACGGTCACGGCCTGGGCGTTCTTGGCTACGGCAAGAACCTGCCGGCGGAAATCCTGCCGCTGTTCGAAGCCGCGAAAAACCCGCAAGCGCTGATCGATGTACGTCAGGCGTATGGCCGCCTCGGCGCCGCCTTTAAGGCGCAGTTCGAGGCGCAGCAGACGCGCGAGGACCTCACCGGCAAATGGCAGGCGCAGAAAACGCGCGCCGAAGCGCTCGAAGGCGAGAACCGCGATCTCGCCGCCAAGCTCAAGCAACATGTCGATGAGCTGACGTCGGCATGGAAAGCGCAGGAGAGCCGCGCAAACGCGCTTGAGGCCGAGACCAAGGACATCGGGCGCCAGATGAAGGCGCAGGCGAAAGCTTTGAACGCCCAGATTGCCGCCATCACCGAAAACATGATCGTTCAGATCCGGGCCCACGAGCATCGCGCCGAAGCCCTTCAAGCTCAGGTGGATGCCAAGGATCTCACCATTGCGCGCCTGCAGACCTCGTTCAGCTGGCGCATCACCAAGCCCGTAAGGTTCGTAAGCCGCCTGATGGGCAAGGCGCTCCGTACTATCAAGCATCCCGTTCGCGTCATCGGCGGCATTGTCTACCGCTTCACGCCGCTACCTGTGTCGGTGAAAGCGCGAATGGTAAGCGCTCTGTTGCACGCGGTCGCACCGTTCGTGCGCCATACAGCCTTCTATACGCTCTGGTTCGAGAACCGCCGCAAACAAGCTCAGATGCAGCTGCCGGGCGAAGGGCTGCGCACCCTGCCCAAGGAAGTCGCGCGCGCCATCGAAATCGATTACAGCGCCGCGGTGCCCTTCGTGTATCCGACGGCGGACGTGGAAGCGCCGAAGCTCGCGGTTTTCCTGCATCTCTATCACGAAAACCTCGCGCCGGAGTTCCAGCGCTACCTACGTAATATTCCTTTCGCGTTCGACCTGTTCATCACCACGGACAACTCCGCCAAGGCCGGCGTCATCACCCGTCATTTCAACGGCTGGACACAGGGCCAGGTGGACGTGCGCGTGACCCCGAATCGTGGCCGCGACATCGCGCCGAAGCTCCTGGGTTTCCGCGAGGTGTACGACCGCTATCCTTTCGTTCTGCATCTGCATTCGAAGATCTCCGATCACGCGAGCGCGCTGGCCAATTGGCGCGGGCTGCTCCTCGAGACGCTGATCGGTTCTCCCGACATCGTCACCAGCGTGTTCGATGCTTTTGCGCGCCGTTCGGATATCGGAATGATCGGACCCCAGCACTTCGAGGCCGTGCGTCATTGGATCAACTGGGGCGGCAACTTCAAAGGCGCGGAAGCGCTTGCGCAGCGCATGGGTGAGCATTCCCTGTCCATGGACAAACCGGCCGACTTCCCGTCGGGCTCCATGTTTTGGGCGCGCTCGGCGGCGCTGAAGCCCCTTCTCGATCTCAACCTCACCTTCGAGGATTTTGACGAGGAAAAGGGCCAGATCGACGGCACCATCGCGCACGCGATCGAACGCCTCTACTATTACGTCTGCGAGCGTGCAGGTTTCGGATGGATGAAGATCGCGCCGCGCGCGCTCTACCCCCAGACGCCCTGCATCGTGACCATAGATACGCCTGCGGCTTTGAGCGCCTTTGTCACTGAACATGGCCTGAAACTCACCGGTCCCAACCTTCCGGCCCAGCGCGCAACGTTCCCGACACCGGTTCTTGCCCCGCGCGTCGTTGTCGACCGCCTGCAGTACAAGGCGCTCGGTTGCGATATGGAAGTCGATCCGACGGCGAAGATCTGCATCGGTATCGTTACTTATAATAATACGGCCGCTCAGCTGCGCCGCGTCGTGGACAGTGTCCGCCATGCCCTGGAACGCGCCGGCCTCGTCCATACCGGACGCATAAGCCTTATCGATAACGGCACGGCGTCGGAGATCTTACTGCGCGACGCGGGCGTGGGCGGCGATCTCGTGCACTACCTGCCGTCGGCGGGCAACATTGGCTTCGGCGCTGCGCACAACAAGCTTATGGCCGACTGGTTCGCGGCGGGCGGCGAGTTCTACATCGCCACCAACCCGGACGGGGCCTTCCATCCCGATGCGATCATCAACCTGATGCAGATGATGCGCGCCCATGGAAACCGCGCCCTGATCGAAGCGATGCAGTTCCCGGCGGAACATCCGAAGACCTACGATCCCTACACTTTCGAAACGCCGTGGGCGTCGGGCGCTTGCCTTGTGATCCCGCGGGCGCTGTACGAACAGACCAACGGTTTCGACGAGACCTTCTTCATGTATTGCGAGGACGTCGACATGTCCTGGCGCGCCAAGGCGCTGGGCTTCGCCGTGCGCATTTGTCCGCGGGCTCTATTCCTCCACGAGGTGACCAACCGCGAGCCCGATCCGCGCGTGCTTAAGATGATCTATGGCTCGGGAATTATCCTCGCCCGCAAGTGGGGCAACGCGGACTTCGAGGCCATGCTGATCGGCGAGTTGGAGGACATGGGCGGCAAGCCCCCCGCCCAGCAGCCGGGGCCGGTGCTCGCCGACTGGCGGCGCCTGGCCGATTTCAAACATCACTTCACGTTTGCTGAGATGCGCTGGTAGCCATGTCGGAACAGATCGATACCATCGTCCGCTTTCACGATCCCAGCCGCGTTGCGGAGCTGAAGCGCTGCGTCTTCTCGCTGGTGGGCCAAACCTATAGACCGCTGCGCATCGTCCTCGTCCTGCAGCGTTTCAACGGCCACCAGATCGAAGCGGTGGAGCAAGCGCTGGGCCCCCTCCTGGAAGGCCGCGACGCGCCCCAACTCTCCATTGTGAATCTGACCGATCCGGAGCCCGCCGATGCGCGCTCTGTGCTCCTCAATCTTGGCGTCCAGAACGCGACCGGAAAATACCTCGCGTTCCTCGACTATGACGACGTCCTCTATCCCGAAGCGTACGAAATGATGATTGGGCGCTTAAAGGATACGGGCGCGGCCATCGCTTTCGCCAAGGTCCGCGTGATGCGCGTCGATGTTTACGATGAGTTTTTCTACACCAAGGAGCGGGTGATCCCACCCTTCAGCGGGTCAGATCTCTTGGATCTGTTCCACAATAATTACTGCCCCCTGCACAGCTACGTCATCGACCGCTCACAGTGTCCGCCCGGGATGCTCGAATTCGTCACCGGTCTGACGATGGAAGAGGATTACGACGTCCTCTTACGCATTTGCGCGACCTTCCTGTCGGATTTCACCCTGATCGAGACCGACATCGGCGACTATTATTATAAAACCGACGGCAGCAATACGGTGCCTGTAAGCGGCGGCTTGTCGGGTGAAGCGCGCGTCCGTTTCATCCGCGAAGTGAAAACCGCCATCGAGACGCGCCGCCGCGGCACCATCGTGACCCCCGTGGTACAGAAGTCCCTGGGTCTTCGCGACCCGCAGCAGCCACGCACCATCCGCCAAGTGCTCGACCGCTTGCCGGCGCGGATGTAACCGGACCCGAATGAGTTCTCACTCCACCCACCTCGACCGGCCAACCGACCTCGTGATCCCCATCGCGGTGCTGATCCGCCAACGGGTGGCGCTGCGTCAGTTCCTGGTGCGCGCCATCTCGCGCCGCTACCGCATGAGCAGTCTCGGCTTCTTGTGGACCATGGTCATCCCGCTCGCAACCCTGGCCATCTACACTTTTGTGTTCGGCGTCGTGATGCCGTCGTCCAGCGGCGACGGCAATACCACGGCCTTCACACTGCGCCTTTTCGCGGGGCTGATCGTGTTCTGGCTGATGGCCGAAGTTATCACCCAGTCGCCGACGTCCGTGGTGGAGCAAACCAACCTCGTGAAGAAGTCCGTCTTCCCGCTGGAAGTCATACCGGCGGTTGTCGTCGGGACGGCGCTGTTTCACAGCGTGATCAGCACGCTGGTGCTTATCGCTGCCCTCCTTGTCCTTGGCGCCGGCCTGCATCCGACGATTCTTCTATTTCCGGTCGTCATCCTGCCTCTGGTCCTGCTCCTGACGGGCCTCGCATGGCTCCTGGCCGGGATCGGCGTCTATTTCCGCGACCTCATGCATGTCGTTGGCCTGCTCATGACGGGCGCCCTTTTCCTGTCACCCGTGTTCTATCCCATCGAACGCCTATCGCCCGGCCTCCAGACGGCGCTGATGTTCAATCCCATTAGTTTCATTGTGGTTGAAGCGCGCGGCGTCCTCATTGAAGGCCGCGCGCCAAATTGGACAGGCCTTGCGACCTATTTCGCCGTCGCCTGGATCGTCGCCGCCCTCGGCCTCGCGTTCTTCCGCCGGGCCCGTAAGAATTTTGCCGATGTCCTCTGACACCACCCCTGTTGTCGTCGCCAAGGATGTCGCGAAGAGCTACACGCTCTATCCGCGCCCGTCGGACCGCCTTGCCCACCTGTTCATGCCGTGGCGCAAATATCCGGCCTTCGAAGCTTTGAAAGGCGTCAGTTTCACTGTGGGCCGCGGCGAGACCGTCGGCATCATCGGCCAAAACGGCGCGGGCAAATCGACCCTCCTTCAGGTCGTCACCGGCACCATCACCCCTAGTTCGGGCGAGGTGAAGGTCAGCGGACGCGTTGCCGCGCTCTTGGAACTCGGCGCCGGCTTCGAACCCGACTTCACGGGCCGCGAAAACATCATGCTCAACGGCACGATCCTTGGTCTTTCCAGCAAGGAGTTGAAGGAACGCACCGAGGAGATCATCGCCTTCTCCGAACTCGGCCCCTTCATCGATCGGCCGGTGCGCACCTACTCCAGCGGCATGTTCATGCGGCTTGCCTTCTCGGTGGCGGCGCATGTAGACGCCGATCTTCTCATCATCGACGAAGCACTGTCGGTCGGTGACGTGCGCTTCACGCAAAAATGTCTGCGCTTCCTGAAGGACTTCAAGCAGCGGGGCTCGATCTTGTTCGTCAGCCACGATCTCGGTTCGGTGACGGGCCTGTGCGACAAGGCCATCTGGCTGGATCATGGCCGCGTACGCGCCGAAGGCCCCGCCATCAAGATTTGCGAACAGTATGTCGCCTCGTTGTTCGAAGGGGCTGTGGCCGATGCTCCGGCCGCGCCTGCGCAAAATCTGCCCGCCCAGGCCGTCAGCGGTGAAATCGTCCTGATGGACGAAGAAGCGCCGCCGCGCGCCTCAAAGCCGGGTGCGACCAGCGTATCGGCCTTCAACGCCGAGGGCAGCTCATTCGGAAGTGGCGGCGCGGCCATCGTCGACGCCGGGCTTTTCAGCCCCGCCGACGGCCATCGCCTCACACAGGTCGTCGAAGGACAGGAAGTCGATCTCAAAGTTCTCGTGAAGGCCGACGTCGCCGTCGAGCGCCCTATCATGGGCTTCTACGTGAAGGATCGTCTTGGACAGTTCCTGTTGGGCGACAACAGCTACTGGGACACCGTGCCGCAGCCGGCGATCCCGGCGGGCGAGCGCCTTGCCTTCCGCTTCCGCTTCCGATGGCCGGCCCTCGCGCGCGGCACTTACACCCTCACCGTGGGCTTCGCCGACGGCACCATGGAAAATCATATCCAGCGCCACTGGATCCACGACGCGGTGATCTTCGAGGTGCTGTCGAGTTCGGCACGCCTCGCCATGGTGGGCGTGCAGCTGCGTCGCGTGCTGGTGGACCGCAATCCGCCGGAATAACTAATCCCTGACCAGCGATGTCCGCTTCAGGAACGCCAGCGGATTCCAACTGATCCAGCGCCCGGCGTTAGCGGCCGGTGAGCGCGCCGCGCGGATTTCGCGCCGTGAACGCAAGAACTCGCCGGTGCGCGAGAGGCCTTCCCACAAGCCCTTCATGCGCGCCGAACCCGGATGCCGGAGGGCGCCGATGATCTGCAACAGCACAAAGCCTGGCAAGGCGAAACACATGAGGGTGAATGGCATGTTTTTCACCAGCACCCACCACTGATTCCGCGCGATCAGGAACGCGGCGAAGTCCGAAAGGCCTTCGAAGCTGGCGCCGCCGACGTGCGCCACGACGGCGGCGGGAACGACGGCGCAGTCCGCCCCCGCAAGCCGCAAGCGGAACGCCACATCGACGTCCTCATAGAAGCAGAAGAAGCGCTCATCGAAGCCGCCGATACGGCGCAGGAGATCGACGCGATACAGCGCGGCCGCGGCGCAAACACCGAAACTATAGGCGAGTTCGCCCGCAAGCGGCGGGCGTGTGACGCCGCGCCAAGCCTGGCCCGTGATTAAATAGTGGTCGCCAAATCCGTCGACATGACTGCGATCATTCGCGCCAAGTTGAAGCGAGCCAAAGGCCCCGACATTCGGATAACGCGCTTCGGCGCGCAGAAGAGTCGCGAGCCATTCAGGATCTGGGAACGCATCCGGATTCAGCGCGACGAGCAGCGGCGTTTCACACGCCGCAAGCGCGACATTCATGCCGCCCGCGAAGCCGAGGTTATCGGCCATTTCGAGGTAGTCCATCTGCAACGAAAGCCCTTTCACAAGGGATGCCGGACGCTCGCGTGAGGCATTGTCGATGAGAAGGGCGCGGAATCTTTTCTCGGTCTGCGCCGCAAGAGCCTCAATACACCGCGCGAGCGTCGCACCGGAGTTATAGCTCACGATTGCGATTGTAACGCGCGGCTGCATATCAGGGATTCGGGTTCTCGGCGACTTGGATCAGATATTCGCCGTAACCGCTCTTTTTCAGCTTCTCGGCGAGCGCAAGCATCTGCACCTTGTCGATCCATCCGTTGACGAAGGCGACTTCCTCGGGCACGCAAATGCGCTGACCCTGACGCTTTTCGATGGTCTGCACGAAGCTCGAGGCTTCTACTAAGCTGTCGTAGGTGCCGGTGTCGAACCAAGCGAAGCCGCGGCCCAGACGCTCAACATTGAGACCGCCGCGCTCCAGATAGACGCGGTTCACATCGGTGATCTCAAGCTCGCCGCGCGGGCTCGGCTTCAGGTTCGCCGCGATATCCAAGACGTCGTTGTCATAGAAATACAGTCCGGTCACCGCCCATGTCGACTTCGGCGCTTTTGGCTTCTCCTCGATGGAATTGGCGCGGCCCTCGGCGTCAAACGCGACGATGCCGTACCGCTCGGGGTCGCGTACGTGATAACCGAACACCGTCGCACCCCTGCCGCGCGCGGCCGCGGCCTTAAGCTTTTCCGTGAGGCCGTGACCGTAGAAAATGTTGTCGCCAAGAACGAGCGCGCAGCTCTCGTTGCCGACAAAAGACTTACCGATGATGAACGCTTGCGCGAGACCGTCGGGGCTCGGCTGCTGTGCGTAGGTGAGGTTCATGCCCCAACGCGCACCGTCACCCAAAAGGTGTTGGAAACCGGCGGCGTCATGCGGCGTGGTGATGATGAGTACGTCCTTGATCCCCGCGAGCATTAAGGTGCTCAACGGGTAATAGATCATTGGCTTGTCGTAGACCGGCAGCAGCTGCTTCGACACCGCATAGGTGATCGGGTGCAGGCGCGTTCCGGAGCCTCCGGCGAGGATGATACCCTTCATCGTGTCTTCCTAAGTCGGATGATCAATTGGCCGCGAGCGTCTCTGCCAGCATCTCTTGCAAGGATGCTTCCCAGGGGCGCCGCATAATGCCGTGAATACGGCTGATTTTGCTACAGTCGAGGACGGAATTGGCCGGGCGTTTAGCCGGAGTGGGGTATTCCGCTGTGGTGATCGCGTCCACCTTGGGCCGCCGGCCCAGCGTGGGCGCGGCAATCTCAAAGATCGTTTCGGCGAACCCATGCCAGCTTACCGCGCCCCCGCCGGTATAGTGGAAGGTGCCATACGCCTCCTCCGGGAGGACGTCGTCGATCAACCGGCGCGACAGCACGAGCAGCGCATCGGCGAGGTCTCCCGCGAAAGTCGGCGCGCCGCGTTGGTCCGCGACCACGCGCAGTGAGTCGCGTTCGGCGCCGAGCCGCAGCATGGTTTTGACGAAATTATGTCCGTGCACGCCGTAGACCCAGGCCGTACGGATAATGATGTGACGGTCCAGGAACGCTCGTACAGCCGCTTCGCCAGCCAACTTGCTCGCGCCGTACACCCCGAGCGGTGCGGTGGCATCGTCTTCGCGGTAAGGGTCTTTACTTTGTCCGTCGAACACATAATCGGTGGAGATATGAACGAGGGGAATGTCGCGCGCCGCGCAGGCCGCCGCTAGGTGCCCCGGGCCGTCGCGGTTAACAGCGAACGCGAGATCCTTCTCGGTCTCGGCTTTGTCGACGGCAGTATAAGCGGCGGCATTGATGACCACTTTCGGCGCGGCTTCCGACACCGTCGCATGCACGGCTTTGGTGTCGGTGATATCGAGGGCTTCAATGCCAAGCGCTTGCAGGGAGAGCTTCGCAGCCGCGGCGCGGCGCTCCAGCTCCCACGCCACCTGTCCGCCGGCGCCCGTGACGAGAATGTCGCAGCTCACGCGGTTTTTCTCGTCGAGAGGCCGAGGCGTTGGCCGCTATAGTTTCCGGAACGGATCTTGGTCCACCACGGACGGTTGGCGAGATACCATTCGACCGTTTTACGCAGACCGGTCTCGAAAGTTTCGCGCGGACGCCAGTTCAGTTCGCGGCCGATCTTGGTGATATCCATTGCATAGCGCGCATCGTGGCCGGGACGATCCGTCACGAAGGTGATGAGCTCGCGCGACGGCTTCGCCCCCGGGGCCAGTTCGTCCACCAAATCGCAGATCGCGCGCACCACGTCGATATTCTTGCGCTCGGCTTCCCCACCCACGTTGTAAACCTCGCCCAAGCGACCGGCCTTCACCACCGTCCACAGCGCGCGCGCGTGATCTTCGACGAACAGCCAATCGCGGACATTGGAACCCGTGCCGTAAACCGGTAACGGTTTGCCGTCGAGGCAATTGAGGATCGTGAGCGGAATGAGCTTTTCCGGAAAGTGATAGGGCCCGTAATTGTTCGAGCAATTCGTCGTCACAACCGGCATGCCGTACGTGTGATGCCAGGCGCGTACAAGATGATCGGATCCGGCCTTCGACGCGGAGTAAGGCGAGTTCGGCGCGTAGGGCGTCGTCTCGGTGAACAGGCCTTCTTCGCCGAGCGTACCATACACTTCGTCCGTAGAAATGTGATGGAAGCGGAACGCATCCTTGCGCGCGCCAGGCAGCGCCTGCCAATAGGCACGCGCGGCTTCCAGCATGGTGTACGTGCCGACAACGTTCGTGGTGATAAACGCCGCAGGTCCATCGATGGAGCGGTCCACGTGGCTTTCGGCGGCAAGGTGCATCACCGCATCCGGCTGCTCGGCCGCAAAAATTCCGGTCATGGCCTGCGCGTCGCAGACATTTGCATGAACGAACTTATAACCTGGGCGGTCCGACACGGTCGCGACGGAGTCGAGATTGCCGGCATAGGTGAGCGCATCGACATTCACCACGTCGACTTTTTCTTCACCCACGAGAAGACGGACGACCGCCGAGCCGATAAAGCCGGCGCCGCCCGTGACAAGTACCTTCATTCCGTCTTTCCTATCGCAGTCTAGAAATAGGCCGGCAGATCGGCGAGCCGCGGCTGGATCTTATCTTTTGCGGATAAAACCGCATCGGCCTCGCTCACTGGCCATGCGATACCAAGCGCCGGGTCGTTCCACAACAGGCCCAGATCGTGCTGGGGCGCGTAATAGTTGGTCACCTTATATATGACCTCGGTATCGGGCTCGAGGGTCAGAAGGCCATGGGCAAACCCCACCGGCACCAGGATTTGGTTCCATTCATCGGCAGAAATAACGGCGGAAACATGTTTTCCGTAGCTCGGCGAGGCACGGCGCAGGTCCACCGCGACATCGAGAATCGATCCCCGGACCACCCGTACCAACTTATCCTGGGCGAAAGGGGCGGACTGGAAATGCAGACCCCGCACGGTGCCCTTGGTGGCGGAAAAGGCGTGGTTATCCTGCACGAAATCGAGGGTGATCCCCGCCTCGGCGAAAGCTTTGCGTGAATAAGTTTCGGAAAAAAAGCCGCGCGCGTCCCCATGTTTCTTAGGGCGAATGATCTTCACATCGGGGATCGCAAGGCTTTCGACCGTCAGGGACATACGTCGTTTCTCCAGGCGCTATAGCAAATAGATCGAAAGACCGGGGCGCTCGAGCTTCTCGCGCTTCAGTTTTTCCAGTGCTTCCATATAAGGCGCGGCCCAGCGTGAGAAGCGCGAAATATCGGTGCCGTTGATGGCCCAATCCATCACGATTACGACCGCCGGCCGTTTTTCCTGGGTGAGCGCGATGGCGCGCGGCAGCCACGCGGGATCGCGCAAGGGTAGCGCGTCGTCGACATACTGCTCGCGGAACAAAAGATGCCGCCCCGTCATGAAAGCGATCCCGGGACAGTAAGGGACGCAGACGATCGTATCGCCCGGCATTGAATTTGTTTCGATGACGGCCTTGAGGTCTTCAAGCAAAGCCTTTTCGCCGGGATGCACACGCACGTTCACGCCGTTGCTTGCCTCAAAACGGTCGGTACGGCCGAAACTTCCCGCGATCGATCCGGTGCCTTCCTGTGTCAACGCCTCGCCGACATAAAGGCCCAGGGTGAGCGCGATTAACCCCGGAAAGACAAGCATGAGGCCGCGCGCCTGCGTCGTGGCCTGCCAGGCGAAGACACCCGCAAGCACCGCGAACCCCGGCATGAAGTTGGCGATATGTGAAAGATCCGGGCGATAGAAGAAGTAATGCGGCGCGGCGGCTGCCCCGGCGGTGAGGACGACCAACAGAGCGGCTGCCGACTTCATGCGATCCGTATCGCGCATCAAACGTAGAGCGCTGAATACAGCGAAAGCGATGATGATGACGATGGGGAGGTAGACCAGCGCCGCAAGGCGCATCTCAGCGCCGTCCACCGCGCCGAACAAGCGGGGGCGCGCGAGGAGCGTTCCAGCGGCCGTCGCATTAGCCGTTCCAGCGCCTGTCAGCGCCGCGAACCCGCGCAAGGCATAACCGGTAAGCATCTCGGGATAGGAAAGATATTGGCCAATCAGTGTGCCGAGATAGCCGTCGCTGAGCGCGAGCAGGACCCCGGGCACATGCGTAACCACAAATCCCGCAAGCGCCGCGCCGATGAGGTGGAGGCGGCGCCCCCCGCGCAGGGTCGCGGCGATGAGCAGCAATGCCAGCGGCACGGCGAAGATATAGCCGAAGTCAGGGCGGATCTGGAACGAGAGGGCAAGCGCCGCCCCCGCCACGAACGCATGGCGCGGACGCGCCGCTTCAAGACGCTGCGCCAACATAAGCTGTGGCACGGTACTGATCAGAATACACAGCCCGTAGAACGCCGTCGGCAGGAAGGCCGGCGCCAACGCGGGCACGGCGGCGATCGAGGCCGCGAACCAGGGCCGCCCCGTGACGATGAATACCGCGGCATAGACAAGCAGTGCCGTGACGAGCACGCACGCGAAAAACAACGCGCGCGTCAGGAGAAAATCGGGGCCGAACAAGCGAAAGAGACCTTCGCCGACCTTGAACCACAACAAACCGTAGCTGACGGGAAGCTCGTTGAGGCTGGTCCCGCGCGACAGTTCATAGACAAACTGCGCGTAATTACCCTCATCGGAAAAATTGAATCCGGCGTCAAAATACAAGGCGTAATAGATCAGCGAGAGTCCCCCGATCAGAACGGCGGGGACCCACGGTCGAGCGGCGGCTGGTGCGGCTAACGGATTGGTTTTCACGGCGAATTGGCAAAGACGAGGGATCGCCAAAATACAAGCAGATGAGGGCCCCGCGCCATCCTTCCCCCGTTACTAAATGGCATAATAATTCTACCCTAGGGAATGCTATAGCAGTGCCGGGGACCGTGGCGCCGGGAGCGCGGCGGTTGTTGGGACGACACACGGGGCGCGGGGGCATGTTGCGCGCAGCGATTTGCACTGTTTCGAAGGCACTGGCCTTCGTTTTCATGTTGATATGCCTGTGCCTTCCGGCGCGGGCGGCGCATGCCGAGATCTCGGTCGTGCGCCCGACAAGCGCGGCGACGGTTTCGATCTCCAGCGATCTCGAAATTCTTGAGGATCCCACGGGTCAGGCGAGCTTGGCCGATGTCATGGGCGCGCTTCACAGCAGCTTTAAACCCGCGGGCACGGACCGGCCGGCCTTCGGCATCTCGCGCGGTGCGGCGTGGACGCGGGTAGCCGTGGATCTGTCCCAGGATCCCGAGCGGGCAAGTCGCCGCGCGCAGTTCAGCGCCATCCATCCCGATACCGTCTCGTTTTTCATCGTCGATGACGCAGGCAACGTCTTACGCACCTACACCGGCGGCCTCGATGTGCCGCGCAGCAACACTTACCGCAAGTTCTCGGTGGCCGTGGGCGATCTGGGGGTCGATCACTTCACCCTCTACGCCCGTATGACAACCCACTACATCTCCACCCTCACGCAGTTCCTCGTCACCGCGCAGGAAGAAGTGCGCGCCGAGATGGCGGTCGAGCGCGTGATGTGGCCGCTATTCGGCGCCATGGCGCTCGCCGGATTCTTTTGCCTCCTCCTGTGGGCTCATCTGCGCGAGCCAGTCTATGGCTTCGGCTTCGCGGTCGTTTTCAGCATCTTCATCACCGCGCAGTCGCACGTGAACTTCGATCGGCTGCTGTGGCCCGAAGCATTGCAGAACGGCGACTTCACGCGTCTCGTCTATCTCGGCGGATCTGGCCTGGTCCACGGCTTCGGCCTGATGTTCACGTCATACTTCCTCGACATCCCCAATCGACACCCCCGTTTGCACGCGGCCGCGCGGATCGCGGCGCTGGCCATGGTGCTGTTGATGCTGCTGGTGGTGCTCGTTGCGCCCTATAACTTCTTCCTCGTGACCGTGCTGAACCTGGGGGTCGCAACCGCGTTCATCACGGTCATGGTCGTCAGCGCGCTCCGTGCGAAAATGCGCGCGGCAATTACCTATGCGGTGATCGCGGCGCCCTTCATTACGTGCCTTCTGCTCACCAACATCGCGAGCTATCACGTCCTCACGGAGCATCCCATCTCCATCTCGCTGGCGGTCATCGCACTGACCCTGCTTGTCGTGGGCATCACCGTCAGCCTTGCCGACGGCTTCCGCGAGAATCTCGAGAGCAAAGTGCAGGAACGCACGGCGGAATTGTCGGTGGCCAACGAAGCGCTGCGCGAAGCTCACGAGGCTAAGAACCGCATGTTGGGGGTTGTGGCGCACGACCTCCGCAACCCGCTCTCAGGTATCCGCGCGGCCGCTCAGCTTTTGATCGAAATCCCCTTGGATCAGGACAAACGCGAGACCTTGCTGCGCACGATACGTGACGGGGCCGATGTGACTCTGAGCATGACCGAGGATCTTCTAGACGTGGCCGCGATCCGCGAGGGCAAGGTCGAGCTGGTGCCCGATTCCATCGATCTGTTTCATCTTGTGGAGTCGCGCGCCGAGCTTTTCCGTATGACCGCCCAGGCCAAGGACATCGAGCTGCGCCTGGACCTCACGCGCATTCCGCCGGCCTGGGCGGACGCTAAGCGCGCCGCGCAGGTGCTCGACAATCTGGTCAGCAACGCCGTGAAATACTCTCCGCACGAGGGTCGCGTGACGATCGAGCTGCGCGCCATCGACGGCCGTGCGCGGCTGTCCGTGATCGACGAGGGACAGGGCATTCCGGCCGATGAACTCGACGACATCTTCGAGCCCTTTGAACGGGCGTCGCCGCAACCTACCGGCGGCGAACGGAGTATTGGGCTCGGACTCGCGATCGTGAAACGTTTGGTCGAGGCGCAGAGCGGTGAGATCCGGGTGCAAAGCGCGCTGGGCAAGGGCTCGAGGTTCGAGATGTTCCTGCCTTTCGCCACCACCGTGGTGCGCGACACACCGGCGAATCGGGGCAAATCCCGCGGCCTCGCCATGAACGCCAACGACGCTCCGGATGCGCTGTCACCCGCATGAAGCTCTTCACCATCGGGTTCACCCAGAAGACAGCGGAGACATTTTTCACGATTTTGAAGAAGGCCAGTGTCAAACACCTGATCGATATACGGCTGAATAACGTCTCGCAGCTCGCCGGCTTCACAAAACGCGATGATCTCGCCTATTTCGCCAAATCGATCTGCCGCATTCCCTACACCCATGCCACCGATCTCGCGCCAACCGATGAGATCCTGACTGCGGTCAAGAAGGCCAAGGGAAGCTGGGGGACCTACGAGAAGAAGTTCATGGATTTGATGGCCGCGCGAAAGGTCGAGAAGCTGGACCGCGCGATGTTCGAGGACGGCTGTCTTCTATGCAGTGAACCGACGCCCCACCACTGCCACCGGCGCCTCGTGGCGGAGTACCTGGGTAAACATTGGAACGGCGTGACGATCACACATCTTTAGTGGAACGCCAGAACTGAATCGTACGTTCCGAAATCGCACCCGCGCCTTCACGCGCGGCGATATCGAGAAGACAGCCGAGAAGGGCGTCGGCTTCCGCCCCTAATCCGACCAGACGCAAGAACGTCATAATGCGCGTGAGCCGGAGGTGGTTGTGATTGAGCGGCTCCAGCCAATGCGCTTTTTCCGCAAAATCAGGCCCGCGTGCGATCGCCGCTCCCGCGCGGTTGAGGCCATAGAAAGCCAGCATCAGGTCGAGAGACCGCAAAGCTCTCGCCTGCAAATCGGGCGAGGTCCGGAACGCTTTCATATCTTCGGGGGAAAGAGGGGGAGCAGCAGGATTAAAGCGGCTTAGCTCGTGCGTCGGGAATAGCCACTGGATGAAATCGTGCACCATTTCGAGACGGCGATGATCCCAGGCCCAGATCACGTTTATGGATCTGCCGGCCGTGTCGAGCCCAGTACCTTGATAAAATGCGAGAACCGCGCTGGTCATGGCCTCAGCCTACACATGCGCTGCGCAAAAGAAAAACGCGCGCCGACATGCGGCGCGCGTTTGAGTGAACCAGATCTTTTCGTCGCGTTGGCGCCCGGGGGGTCAGGCGGCGTGCGCGATCGTCTTCTGGGCGTTCGTGTTACCCGCGATCGCAACCTTGCGGGGCTTCAAGGCTTCCGGGATCTCGCGCTTGAGATCGATATGCAGGAGGCCGTTTTCCATGGCGGCGCCGGTGACGTGGATATGGTCGGCGAGTTCAAACTTGCGCTCGAACGAGCGGCCGGCGATGCCGCGGTGGAGATACGTCGTCTGTTCATCTTGCGAGGTCTTGCCGCGGACCGTCAGAGTGTGATTCTCGACCTGCACGTCGAGGTCCTTGTCGGCAAATCCGGCCACCGCAAACGTAATGCGGTATGCGTCTTCACCGGCCTTCGCGATGTTGTACGGCGGATAAGAGGGTGCTTCGTTGAGTTGCGCGTCAAACAGACGGGTCAGGTTGTCGAAACCGACGGTGGCGCGATAGAGGGGGGAAAGGTCGAAAGTACGCATAGGAATATTCTCCAATGAGCAATATTCAAGGAGCGCGTTTATCAAGCTGCCGTGGCTAGAGCCGAAACGAGATCTCCTCGCCGGAACCCCTAAAGCCGCGACGCGCCTCAAAGGCCGCGCCCGTTGGCCGTGCAGGCCCCGAAGGCGCCTACCGAGTAGGATTTAAGGTGGGATCGGTCGGTCGCAAGAGCCGGCTCTCACTTTTTTTCGCCTTTTTTTGCCGGGCGAAAAACGCTGCATTTTCAAGCTAGTGCGGCAGTTCGGCTTCGTTGGGGATGGCGTCGTCGCGGCGGTCGTCGTCGCGGTGCGCCATGGCGATGCGGCGCAGCTCCTTGAGGACTGGATCAAGGTCCTTAAGCTTTTTCTCAAGTTCAGCGCGGAACGCTGGCGGCAGGTCGCCTTGAAGGAGGCGGGCGACAATGTCGCACTGCCGCGCCAGGGAGTTCACGGCGTCGATCAGGCTGCGCGACTTCGGCGTATGGGAATCGTGCACGCCGCGCAAATTGCTCATCAGCATATGGATCATGGTGCGGATGAAGGGATCGGCGCGCTTCATCTTATCGATCATGGTCTCGATCGAGATGACGGTGAGCTTCGAATCTTCGAGCGCGAAGGCGGTCGCCATGCGCGGACTGCCGTCAATGACGGCCATCTCGCCGAACAGCTCGCCCTTGCGGACGGTGGCTAAGGGGATCTTGCGGCCCTGGGCTTCCCGGTAGAGCCCAACAGCCCCGCTGGTGACGATATAAGCGGCATCGCCGCTTTCGCCCTGCTTAAACAGCACCTTGCCTTTAGGAAAGGAAACGATGTCCACGACGCCACCCCTCGCGGGGTTCGTCTCATCCCGCGATCCATGCCGTTATTTTTCAACGGTTTTCCCGGGAAAGTCAAAGTCTTCACGGCCAACCGCGCGTTAGTTGCGCGGAGTGCAGGGACGTTCAACGCGGGTTTAAAATAAGCTTCGGCGGGGTTAGGTGACTTGCCAGGTGTTGCCGGCGCGCATGAGCTTGTCGAGATCGCCGGGACCCTTTGCACGCGCAGCGGCGTCCTGCGCGGCCACCGCCGTTTCGTAGGACGGCGCCGGGTCGCAGTAGATGACGCCCAGCACTTCCGGGAACTGCGGCGGCCGCAGTCCGGCAAGCAGGCCGGCGATCACCCTGTTCTTCTCGTCGTGCACCAGGATGTCGGCTTCGGTGACGCCGTTCTCGCCGATGACGACGACGTCGAGCGCGAGAGTCTGCGTGTTGAGCCGCAGGCCCTTGTTGCGGTCCTTGCCGAAAATCATCTTCTCGCCGTTCTTGACGTGAAGCTGCATCTCGGCCGCGACGGCCTTCTCGGTGAACCCGGCGAAAGCGGCGTCGTTGTAAACGATGCAATTCTGGATGATCTCGACGAACGACGCGCCCTTGTGCGCGCGGGCCCGTGAAAACAATTCGCCCAGTTCCTTGGCCTGCACGTCAATGCCGCGCGCGACAAAACGCGCGTTGCAGCCAAGCGCGAAGACGCACGCTTCAGCCGGGCTGTCGACGCTGCCCATCGGGGTGGACGGCGAGCGCTGGCCGACACGCGAGGTCGGCGAGTACTGGCCTTTGGTGAGACCGTAGATCTCGTTATTGAAGAGAAGGATGTTGATGTCGATGTTGCGGCGCAGGGCGTGGAACAAGTGGTTTCCACCAATGGAAAGCGCGTCGCCGTCACCAGTCACCATCCACACATCGAGTTCGGGGCGCGACAGCTTGAGGCCCGTTGCGATCGCGGGCGCGCGGCCATGGATCGTGTGGAAGCCGTAGGTCGCCATGTAATAGGGGAAGCGCGACGAGCAACCGATGCCCGAGATGAACACCGTATTCTCCGGGCGCACGCCCATGTCCGCCAGCGACTTGTGCATCGCTTTCAGGATCGCGTAGTCGCCGCAGCCCGGACACCAACGCACTTCCTGGTCGGAGGCGAAGTCCTTCGCGGTGAGTTTTTCCGTCGGGATTTGAACGTTCATGGCTTTACCTAGGCGCTGGCGAATTGCGCGCGGATGGCGTCTTCGACTTCCGAGATTTTGAGCGGCTGACCGGAGACCTTCAGCAGGCCTTTCGCGTCCACGAGATACTGGCCGCGCAGAAGCTGCAACATCTGACCGTTATTCATCTCCGCGATCAGAACCTTTTCGTAGCTCTTCAGCAATATGCCGAGATTGCGCGGCAACGGCCAAATGTGCCGGATGTGGATGTGCGACACGTCGTGACCCTTGGCGCGCATATTGGCCACACCCCGGTTGATCGGACCAAAGGTCGAGCCCCAGCCCACGACCGCGAGCTTGCCCTTGGCCTCGCCGATCTCGACGCCCTGCTCCGGAATATCGTCGGCGATATTGTTGATTTTCGCCGCGCGCGTATCGGTCATCTTCTGGTGGTTGGCGGCGTCGTAGGAGATGTTGCCCGAATTATAATCGCGTTCGATGCCGCCGATTCTGTGCATCAGGCCCGGCGTGCCCGGGATCGCCCAAGCTCTTGCCAACGTCTTTTCGTCGCGCACGAACGGATGGAAGCCTTCCGGATTCTGACGGAACTCGACCTTGAACGGCTTGTAATCGGACATCGACGGAATGCGCCATGGCTCAGCCGCGTTGGCGATATAGCCGTCCGACAGCAGCATGACCGGCGTCATGTATTTGGTGGCGAGGCGCACGGCCTCAATGGCCACGTCGAAGCAATCGCCGGGCGAGCGTGACGCGATCACAGGCATGGGCGCGTCGGCGTTGCGGCCGAAGACGGCGATGAACAGGTCCGACTGCTCGGTCTTGGTCGGAAGACCCGTTGAAGGGCCGCCGCGCTGGGTGTTGACCACGACCAAGGGCAATTCGGTGCCGATCGCAAGGCCAATGGCTTCCGTCTTGAGCGCGATGCCCGGACCGGAGGACGCCGTAACGCCGAGCTTGCCGCCGTAAGAGGCGCCAATGGCGGCGCAACAGGCGGCGATCTCATCTTCCGCTTGGAACGTCGTGATGCCGTACTGCTTCATACGCGCGAGAATGTGCAGGATCGGGGACGACGGTGTGATCGGATAGGACGCAAGCACCAGTTCGAGGCCGGCGAGCTGCGCACCCGCCGCGAGGCCCCACGCCAAAGACTCAGCGCCGGAGACGAGACGGTAAGTGCCGGGATCGACCTTGACGCTCGGAACGGAGACCGGCGCGACATCGCCGGACAACTCGTGCGTTTCGCCATAGGCGTGGCCCGCATTGAGCGCGGCGAGGTTGGCCTTGCCGATCGGGTCCTCGGCGCCGAACTTACGCGCGATATATTCCATCGTCGACTTGAGCTCGCGGTCGTACATCCACGAGACAAGGCCAAGCACCCACAGATTCTTCGTGCGCAACGCTTCTTTCTGCGAAACCCCAAACGGCTTGGCGACTTCGAGCGCCTGCGCGGAGATGTCGATCTCCATGACGCGGAATTCTTTGAGCGTGCCGTCGGTGCGCGGATCGACCGCGAAGCCGGCGCGCTTGATGTCCTTTTCCTTGAAGGCGCCCGCATCGAGGATCACGAGCCCGCCTTTGCGAAGACCCTTGTAGTTGACCATCAACGCGGCGGGATTGAGCGCCACCAGCACGTCAGGCTGATCGCCCGCGGTTTTGACCGGGCGCGAACCGAAGTTGATCTGGAAGGCCGACACGCCGTAGGTCGTGCCCGTGGGCGCGCGGATCTCGGCGGGGAAGTCGGGGAATGTCGCGAGCGAATTTCCGACCAGCGCGGTTTCTTGCGAGAACTGGCTGCCGAGAAGCTGCACGCCATCGCCGGAGTCACCGGCGAAGCGCACTACAATCGCATCAAGGTCAGATTTGGGGATTGGCGCGCCGTCGGGCGCGCCACTACGTATATCGTCGGCCTGCAAGTTCATTAGGTCATCACTCCCGCACGGGTTCGGCGCCCGTCAAAAGACCTATGCACTTCGGATAGTCTAACGGACATACGCGGCCGGCTTAACAAAAAACGCAGCAACCAAAGGCGTTTCCGCGCACGGTTACCGATTGTGGGCTTGACCTAGAGCACTGGCGGCGCGCGGTCAATCGCCGCGCATAAAAAATCACATGGAGTCAGGGGCTAACAGCCGCGGCAGGCCACTTCGGGGCGGGCGCCCCTTAAAGACCCGCTTAAGCCGACAACGCGCCCGTGAGCCGGGCCAATCCTTCCTCGAGGTCTGCAATAAGGTCCACCGGGTCCTCGAGCCCGATGTGTAACCGCAGACTTGGCTCGTTTTCTGTCCACGGCACCGCCGTCCGAATGGTTTTGGGCGCAGAGGGGGCAATAAGGCTCTCAAACCCGCCCCAGGAGAACCCGAGGGCAAAAAGCTTCATCCCATCGATCATCGCCGCCACCGCGGCCGGGGATGTGCGGTGCAACAGGACGCCCATAAGACCGGACGCGCCCTGAAAGTCGCGCTTCCAGATCGCATGGCCGGGATCACCGGGCAGCGCGGGATAGAGCACGCGTTTGACCTCCGGCCGAGTCTGAAGCCACAAGGCGAGCCGCATCGCATTCTCTTGATGGCGCGCGAGACGCACCGCGAGGGTCCGCAGCCCGCGGGTGGTCAGGAAGACGTCGTCCGGCCCGACCGCATAACCCAGCGCCAGTACCGCGCGGCGCAGACCCGGCAGCGCGTCGGCCGTCGCCGTGACCGCGCCAATCACCGCGTCGGAGTGGCCGCACAGATATTTCGTGCCAGCCTCGATGCTGATGTCCGCGCCGAGGTCGATGGGCCGGCAGAACAGCGGACTTGCCCACGTGTTGTCGATGGCGACCTTGGCGCCACGGGCATGCGCGGCTTTCGCGATGGCCGGGATATCTTGGACCTCAAACGTGTGCGAGCCGGGGGATTCGCAGAAAACGAGAGTCGTATTGGGGCGTAAGAGCGCGGCGATGCCCGCGCCGATACAGGGATCGTAGTAATCGGTCTCGACGCCGAAATGCTTGAGGAGCCCATCGCAGAGTTTGCGGGTCGGCTCATAAGCGGAGTCCGACACGAGTACATGGTCGCCGGCCTTCACGCTGCCCACGATGGCGAGCGCGCACGCCGCGACGCCTGAGGGTGTGAGAATTGTGTCCGCGCCTCCGGCAAGTTCGGTGATCGCCTCCTCGAGAGTCCAATGCGTTGGTGTACCGAAGCGGCCGTAGGCGAGGACCTTTTCGCCCTTCAAGCCGCGCGGCACAATCTCGCGCATCTGCGCAATCGTATCGAAGACGACGGTGGAGGCGTGATACACGGGCGTATTGACGACGCCCCCATTTCGCTTCCTTGAATGCCCGGCGCGAATGACCTTGGTGTCTTTCTTCATGGGCCATTAGACTAGAAGAAAGAGGTCATCATGCGAAGACGCGAGTTCTTGACGACAGGTGCGGCGGGTCTGACTCTCGCCTCGACAGGGTATGCGGCGGCGCCGGCGAAGCCTTTCATGAGCCTGTCCTACTCGCCCTCGGGCGTGGACCTGGAAGCCGAGCTTGCGCGCGGCGTGGCCGAAACGCGTATCCGCCTCGATATCGACCTCGTGCGCAAATACACCGACCGGATCCGCACCTATACCGTGGATCGGGGGCTCGACCGCGTCCTGCCGATGGCCCAGCAGGCCGGGCTCAAGGTTTCGCTTGGTCTCTATCTTGGACGCAACAAAAATCATAATGACCTGGAGATCGCGCGCGGCACCAAGCTCTATGCAACTTACGGCAAGATCATTGACCGCATCTATGTCGGCAATGAATGTCTCCAGCGCAAAGACATGACCGTCGCTGAACTGATCAACTATGTGCGGCGCGTGCGGACGTTCATCGCCAACCCCGCGCTTCAAGTGGGCACGGCGGAAGCCTGGTACGACTGGCAGAAGAACCGCGAGCTTGCCGGCGTTTGCGATTTCGTCGGCGCGCATCTTTTTCCCTATTGGGACGGCGTGCCGGCCAGTGAAGCGGTCGACCATGTCGATCGCCGCTACGATGAGTTGAAAGCGATCTTTCCCGGCAAACCGCTTTTGATCTCGGAGACCGGCTGGCCTTCCGCGGGTCCGAGATACATGGGCGCGGTGCCGTCGCTCGAAGGACAGGAGCAATTCACACGCGCGTTCGTCGCGCGTGCGGCGCTCAAGAAATACGACTATAATTTCTGCGAAGCCTACGACCAGCCGTGGAAGGAAAAGAGCCTCGAAGCCGGCGTGGGCGCGCACTGGGGCCTCTTTGGCCGCATGCGTGAACCGAAGATCCCATTCGTGAAGGCTTAAAGCGGCGGGGGTGCCGGACGGCCCTCGTCCGTCAACAATCCACGGTCCTTGAGCGCGCGCAGGCATCGCGCGAAATGCGCCGGTGTCGATGGCCGGTCGTAGAGCTCGAGCCAGTTCTGCTCGGCGAAGGCGAGGATCGCGGGCTCGCCGTATTCCACTTCCCATAGAATACCGAGCAGCGAGGAGAGATTTTCTTCCTCTTCCCGCACGCCCGCATCGACACACGCGGCGGCATTGGCTTCGTCGATGCGCCCGCTTTCAGGTCCGGCGCCGACGCCGAAATCCGGTAGCAGGCGGCGCTCGGGCGATGCGATCTGCCAGTGCGCGATCTCGTGAAAGACGACGCTGGTTTCGGAACGTGTGCGGATGGCGCGGCCATCCCAGGAAAAAGCGACCGCCGGATCTTCGTCCAATGTCGGGATGCCGAAGCGCTTGGCGAGCGCCACCGCTTTCGCCTGACCGGCGTAGAGATCCGCTTTCAGTCCGGGCGCGAAGACGGCCGTCGCCGCGATCCGTCGAAGCGCCGCTCGCGCAAAGGCGTCGTCGCCAAGCCCGATCTCAAAAGTCTTGATGATGTGCGGCAGCGCCGCGGGATCGACAGGCGTTAGGATCATGACACTAGAGCTGTTCGATCTGCTCAGGATGCGTCAGGTCGATCGCGGGCCCATTGAAGTCGCGGATATAGCCGCGCACACGCACCGTGCGCCCTTTCAATTTCAGGGGATCGAACTTCGCCGCGCTAAAGAGCGAAGCGACGTCGGGCGGGATGGAAGCGGTGAAGTCGGTGCGATAGTCCTCGCCGAAATTGAGATACACGCGTCCGCGCACCTTGGCCGCTTCAGCCACCACGCCTTCGATGATCTGATAGGTGCCGATGTCGGCCTTCAGCACCGCGGGATCGGGTTTGCGAATCGCATAGTCGGGATGTGACCAAAGACCGCGCCGCGCCGCGCGCGCGATGGCTTCCGCGGCATAAAGGTCGCGCGCGAACAGGCGATTGTCCGGGAAGGTGTACACCCGGGCCCACCCTTCCTTCAGCATGTTCTCCTGGATCCAGAGACCATCGTCGCGCATCAGGTGCGCGAGGATGCGCCCGTTGCGGTCTTTGGAGGTCGTGGGCAAACGCAGGGTGATATCGCGGCCTTCCAGCATTGCCCGCAACGCGGCCCGGCTTTCATCGGCCATGGGCCAAGCGGTGGGATTGCGCCGTCCTTGTGGAAGCTTCGGCGCCTGAATCCCGACCAGGCGGATATCGACCGCGCCGTCCTGAAAACGAATGGTATCGCCGTCATGGACCACGCCGATCCTGCCGCGCCCACCTTCGGGCAACGCCTCCGGGCGCGTGGCGGAAGCCGCCGCGAACGCCGGCAAGGGCGCTGCGGCCAGGGCGGCGGCCTTTAGGAACCGGCGGCGGGAGAGGTGCAGCATCATCGAGGGACTTTAAAACAAAAACGGCCCCGCTGATGCGAGGCCGTTTTCTCGGAACTCTAAAAAACCTAGGCGGCGTTCAGAAGCTTCTCGAGCTTCGCGGTGGCCGCTTCCGGCTTGATCTTCTCGACGGCGGCAACTTCATGCGCCAGGCGCTCAAGAGCCTGCTCATAAATCTGGCGTTCGCTGTAGGACTGTTCGGGCTGCGAAGCGCCGCGGTGCAAGTCGCGGACCACCTCGGCGATCGATACCGGGTCGCCGGAATTGATCTTGGCTTCGTATTCCTGCGCCCGGCGGCTCCACATGGCGCGCTTCACGCGGGCGCGGCCCTTGAGGGTCGTCAAAGCGGCTTCCATCACCTTGCGGGTGGAGAGTTTGCGCAGGCCGGAATTCTCGACCTTTCGCACGGGGACACGGAGGGTCATACGGTCGCGTTCGAAGCTGATGACGAACAGCTCAACTTTCTGGCCACCGATCAGTTGGGACTCAATGCTGGTCACCTTGCCGACGCCATGAGCCGGATAAACGACAAAATCGCCCGCCGAAAACGGCGCCGCGATCTTCGCTTCTTTCGCACTTTTCGTTGCTGTCTTGGGCATTTTCGGTCTCTCCACACCAGGGCCTGTTCTTTATTGGCGCTGACCCCGGATCCCCCATCGTCCGCCCTTATGCCGAAGGGGCGGCTTCTCGTTGTCGGACCGGGCCGGCCCCTCGCCGTTGAGGCGTAGGGGGCGGAGCGCGTTCTCCCGTGATCAACGCAAGAACTCGCGGTTTATCAGTGGCTTACCGCTAGATCGTGATGTCGTACGCGAGAGAAAAAATAATCCGCCGGTTCCCCGACGGACTGGCCAATTATATAGCATAAAAAGGGCGTCAAAAACAGCGCTAAAGCTCCGCGCCCCTCGCAGGGCACGGGTGCATCGGCTGGGAAACAGCCTTAGGCGTTAGATCCAGGCTCGGAGCTAAGCAGCTGTTTTTTATCGGGTTTTCCCTTCCACTCATCGGCGTCGGAAGGCGTTTCACCCTTGGCCGTGATGTTCGGCCACTTGTCGGCATATTCTTTATTGATATCAGACCATTCGGTCGCCGCTTCATCCGAATCGGGGACGATGGCTTCGGCCGGGCATTCAGGCTCGCACACGCCGCAGTCGATGCATTCATCCGGATGAATGACGAGCATATTCTCGCCCTCGTAGAAGCAGTCCACCGGACATACTTCGACGCAATCCATGTATTTGCACTTGATGCAGTTTTCGGTGACGACGTACGCCATTAAACCCCCTCGCCGCCCTGATATGTTACTGGGGCGATGACACAAGCTTCACGTACTTCGTTTCGCGCGGAGGCGTCAAGCCATGGCAACCGCAAGGGGCAGTTCATGAACGATATCAAACAGATTCCTCCAGCAAGCGTGCGCAACACGCCGCCGCTCCTCGCGGTGCTGACGCGGATCCTCGCACCCGGCCGCCTCGCGCGCGGGTGTGTCCTCGAAATCGCGTCGGGTTCGGGGTACCACGCCGCGGCTTTTGCAAAGGAGATTCCTCATCTCGACTGGCAACCAAGCGATCCGGACGAAGGCGCCCGCGCAAGCATAGCCGCCTATGTCGCTGACGCGGGGCTCGCGAACTTGCGCGCGCCCGTCATGCTCGATGTCACTCGTTCGCCCTGGCCCGTGGATCGCGCCGACGCCATCTTGTGCATCAATATGATCCACATCTCGCCCTGGGAGGCCACAATCGCCCTGTTCGCGGGCGCCCAGCGCCTCCTCGCGTCTGGCGCGACGTTAGTCACTTATGGCCCCTACGCAATCAACGGCGACTTCCAGGCCGAAAGCAACGTGGCGTTCGATCAGTCATTGCGCACGCGCAATCCCGCCTGGGGCATCCGCGACCTTAAAGACATCGAGCCTGTCGCTCACACGCATGGATTTTCGCTGCTTGAGCGCATCGCGATGCCCGCCAACAATCACACGCTCGTATTCGAAAAGATTTGATGTCCAGCGCTCCAACGTATGAAGTCGCGGTCGCCGCGGGTGACTGGGACACTGTCGAAGCGATTCTGACCGCGTCCGGACCCGGCGCCGCGCGGGAAGTGCTGGATCGCCTTTCGCTGATCCAATACGAGCGGCGGGACTTCCGCGCGTGCGAACGGACGCTCGAGCGCCTCGTGACCACGGCGCCGGATGCCCCGCTTGCGATCCACCAAAGGCTCTCCAAGGCAAAGGCCGCCGATGGGCGTCCCGACGAGGCGCGCGACGTGATCGCGCGCGCCGCCGCCGCACGTCCAGCGGCCACCGAGTTCGTCGCGGCTTACGCGGACATGCTTCCGCCCGACGAAGCCGTCGGCGCATTGGAAAAGCATCTGGAACTGGTGCGAGGCGACCCGGTGCGCTCGGCCTATACGCTTCTTCGGATTTCAACGACCCGGGCCGCGGGCCGCCGCGCAGAACGCGGCCTGCCACCGCACGGAACGTCCTGGGCCGACACCTACCAGTGGCCCGACGATAACGCGTTGCCTGAGCTCAAAGATGCGCTGACGAACGAGATCGTCGCGGGCAGCAACCGCGCGAGTGTCTGGGCGGATTTGGCCTGCCTCGCCGTCGCCGAGGGAAACTGGGAACGCGCCGGCGACTGCTTTGCGAAGTTGCGCAACGGCCCGAAGAGATCAGCAGCCGACTTCTACGCTTTTGGCCGGACTTTTCACGCCGAGCTGGACGCACTGAGCGACGCCGAGATCATCGGCGGGCTCGCCCCTGTCGAACGCCTCACATCACCCGCCTTCCAAGCAAGCGCGAGCATTTTCATCGGCAGCGATCCCGGATATTTCACGCGCTTCACCCTTCCGCTTCTGCGGCAGGCGGAGGCGGCGGCGATGCCGCTCGACGCTCATGTTCATATCCTTGATGGAACGCCGGCGGCCTGGGTTGAGATCGCGCGCGTGATTGGCGAGCTGAAAACCGTGCGCGTCACGCTAACGGCCGAAGCCTCCGGCGCCGCGCTGCAGGGCGGCGCCTACGCGCGCCTCTACTATCACGCGATAAGATATGTCCGCGCCTTTGAAGAGCTCAAGCGCTCGCGGCGGCCTTTGTGGGTGCTCGACGCCGATGTACGCCTCCTGCGCGATCCACGCGCGCTCTTTGCCTCGCTCGAGCGATACGACCTGGCGATCAACACGCGGCCCGCGGACTTCTCACCAGGCCTTAAGATAACGGCCGCTTGCGTTGGTCTCGCGCCGTCGCCGCGCGGTTTGGAGTTCGCGCGCCGCGTCGCCGCTTACATCATCTATTGGAAGAACCGCGGCGTCTGGGGCTGGGGTATCGATCAGGTGGCCCTGTTCTCAAGCTATGCGCATATGAGCGCCGAGGACCGTCCACCGTCGACGCTGTTCCTCGATGACACCGCGGTGAACTGGCGGTCAGGGGATAACGGCGTCATAAAACTCATCCCCGGAATGGACAAGTACAGCGCAGGATCAGCGGCCTGACTTGTGGAGCGGCAACCCCGCCTCTTCCCACGAAAGACGCTCAGGCGGCGCCGGTTCTTCGTACAGGGTTCGCGCTTCGGTCGGCGGGCCGCGCCGTTCACCGGTATCGCGCACAATGACCGTGCGCCGCACGGGGCCGAGCACAACGGCGACCTTGTCACCCATATGCACCTGCGCGCTGGTCTTCAGGACTTGTGCGCCGTTGACGGCGACCTGACCGCGTTCGATCAGTTTTTGGGTCATAGCGCGCGTTTTGGCGAAACGCGCATACCATAGCCACTTATCCAGGCGCAGCGACTCGCCGCTCACGACGGCATCAGGCGCTTGAGTTTGGCGAACGGAGAATCCTCGTTCACCGAAACGGCTTGCGGTTTGTGCATGTGCTTTCCGGGCGGGTGATGGGGCCGGCGGCGCTTCAAGCGGAACACGAGTCCGGCCTCCTCGATCTTCGCCTTGAAGCCAAGCGCGCGCAGAACGTCCGCGCCCGTGACCGCATTGATCCCAAGCAGGGAAAGAGTCTCGGGCGGCAAGATGCCGACTTTCTCGCGCGCGAGCTTGCGCGCCGTCGCCGCGAAGCGTTCGAGCATGTCGATACGATAGCCCGCTCCACCCATCGGCTGATAACCGCACGCACGATAAAAGTCGTGAGACACGCCGGGTGCGAGCGGGATCGACACCCGACCCGGCGGCGGCAACAGCGGCGGCGGAATGTCGCGGTGGCCAGCGATCCAGAGCTGGCCGCGTAAACGCGCGGGCGCGGCTTTCAGGAGCGCGGGCATGAAGACATGTTCCAGGCCGAAGCGTACACCGGCGCGCGCGAGCGCCTTGCGGTCCACCTCGCTGAGCGCCTTTAGCTGTTGTTCGACCGCGGCGCGTTGCACGACGCCCAAAGTCTCGGTGAGATGGAAGAGGATGCCGCGCACCGCCGGCGGCGCCGCATCTTGGCGCGCCTTTGCAAGCGGTTCGAGCAGGTGGCCGATATGGGCGGTGAGCCAGGTGCGCAGACGCGCCTCGAGTTTCAGCCGATCGGCCGGCTCGATGCGTTCGTCCGGCGGCAGTTCAATTTGGGGCCGCAGGGGCTCGCTTCCCTCGGCAAGAACGGCGACCGCCTCGTCCTGCCAAACGATACGCGCTTCGTCATCAAGCGAAATGTCCTTATCCGCCGCCGCGATGATGTTCTCGATGCGCGCCGCGATAAGCGGCCGCAGAGCGGCGTTGGCGGCATTGAGCACGGCTTTGTCGGCGGCCTTGAGCCCGGTGCGATCGGCCCGGAACCGCAATCCTTCCAGATGCCCAAGGCGGTGACCATCCACACTGACAACGCCGTCGTCGGCGATATCGGCGGCCATCAGGTCGTCGCCGCGCAGGCGTTTGACGAGATGCGCCGTGCGGCTGTCGACGAATTGTTTCGTGAGCTTTTCGTGCAGGGCGTCGGAAAGCCGGTCCTCGACCTCGCGCGTTCTCTCCTGCCACTCACGTCCATCCGGCATCCAGTCGCCGCGATGCGAAAGATAAGTCCAGGTGCGGATAGCGGCGATCCGGTCCATCAGCACGTGGATATCGCCGTCGGTCCGGTTGAGGCGGTCCACATGGCCGGCGATCCAATCGTTGGGCATGACCTCATCGCCATGGGTGAGGTGGTCATACACTTGCGCCATGAGACGGCTGTGAAACTCCGGGCGCACTTTACGGAAGTCGGGGACCTGGGCCACATCCCACAGAAGGCGCAGGCGCGCAGGCGAAACGGCGCGCTCGCGCACGACCGCATCCTTTGTCATCGCCTCGAGAACGAGTTGATCATCGGCCGGGGGTGGGCGCACCAGCGAAGGTGACGGCGGCGGATACTTCAGCGAGGACATGAGCGCCTCGAGGGACGTGAACCGCAGCTCGCTGTTGCGCCAGTACAGGCTCTGCAACGGCGGAAATTCATGGGATTCCACGCGCGCGATGATATCGGGGTCTATCTCGGGCAGTTCCGCCGTCACGCCGAATGTGCCGTCGTTCATGTGCCGGCCGGCGCGGCCGGCGATCTGCGCGACCTCCGAGGCATTGAGGGGGCGCGGCGCGCGTCCGTCGAACTTACTCATTGAGGCGAAGGCCACATGGTCGACATCCATGTTGAGGCCCATGCCGATCGCATCCGTCGCGACCATGTAGTCGACGTCGCCATTTTGATAGAGGGCAACCTGGGCATTGCGGGTCCGCGGCGACAGCGCGCCCATCACGACAGCGGCGCCGCCCCGGTGGCGGCGGATCAACTCGGCGATGCCATAGACTTCGGACACCGAGAACGCCACGACGGCCGAGCGCCGCGGTAAGCGGGTCAGCTTTTTCGCGCCGGTATAAGTGAGTTTGGAGAACCGGGGGCGCGTGATGAACTCAGCGCCGGGCACAAGGCGGCGGATCAGCGGCTTGATGGTCTCGGCGCCGAGGAACATTGTCTCCACTGTGCCGCGCGCGTGCAGGAGGCGGTGTGTGAAGACATGGCCGCGGTCCGAATCGGCCGCGAGCTGAATTTCGTCGACGGCAAGGAACGCCACGTCCCGATCGAGCGGCATGCTCTCGACGGTGCAGATGTAATAGCGCGGGTTCGGCGGGACGATCTTTTCCTCGCCCGTGATGAGCGCGACCACGCCCGCGCCGCGCGCGCGCACCACACGGTCGTAGTTCTCGCGGGCCAGCAGCCGCAGCGGAAAGCCGATCATGCCGCTGGCATGACCGAGCATCCGATCCATGGCGAGATAGGTTTTACCGGTGTTGGTAGGCCCTAACACGGCCGTGACGGCGCCGGTGCGAGGCTCCGGCGCCGGCGTAGAACGGAAATCAGCGGTCACGGCCGCAAAGGCCCTCCGGCAAAGAGGGGCCTAGAGGCTTTCGTTGATTTCGCGCGCGGCTTCCTTGGCGCCGCGACCTTCGCGGCGGCGGCGCACGTAGTCCTTAAGCTGCCGCTCCATGGCGGCGAAGGCGTCGCGCAGCGCAATCTGAATGTCCTCATGATCTTTTAGGCTTTCATCGCGCTTGGGATCGCGCTTCACGACAAGCTCGTCGCCCGGCACGTCTAAGATGATGGAGATGTGATAGGGCTGACCAACCCCGCTGGCGTGCGTATTCCTGTGATGCCGCTCCACAACCACCCGGCAACCGGTGATCCGGTCGAAGTATGTCTCCAGTTTCGCCACTTTTTCCCGGATCCGCGTTTCAACGGCTTCGGACGAATCGAGTCCGTGGAAGGCAATCTGGACGGGGATTTGCATTTCAGGCTCCGCTTTGTTGATCCAATCTCAGCCCCTCTCGCCCCCGGTGGTCCCGGGAGCGCCCCACTATCTAATGATGGGACTTCAAGAGGCCGAGGGCAACTGCCTCCAGCCCCTTTCGGCCGGTTTCGGAACTAAAAAAGACAATACGAACAAGGGGTGGAACCTCTTGCCAGATACGATACGCCGACACATATCTGCGCCCGCCCGAGTCTCACAGGGACAGGGCGAAACACGAATTTCAGAATCCTCGCACGGGATAAGCTTATGAGCAGCACAACCTCCGCGCCGGAAACGCGCGCGTTCCAGGCCGAAGTGGCCAAACTTCTCGATATCGTCGTCCACTCGCTTTATTCGAATCGCGAGATATTCCTGCGCGAGCTGATCTCAAACGCGTCGGACGCGTGCGACAAGCTGCGCTACGCGGCCCTGACCGAGCCAAAATTACTGGAAGACGGCGGCGCCGATTTCGCGATCCACATCTCTTTCGACAAAAGCGCGAAGACGCTGACCGTCGCCGACAACGGCATCGGCATGTCGCGCGACGAACTGATCGCCAACCTCGGCACGATTGCGAAGTCCGGCACCTCCGAGTTCGTCAAGACACTCGCGAAGGACAAGGATGCCAAGTCGAAGGACGTCAATCTCATCGGTCAATTCGGCGTGGGATTCTACTCGGCCTTCATGGTCGCCGACAAAGTCGAGGTGATCTCCCGCAAAGCCGGTGAGACCCACGGCTGGATGTGGACCAGCGATGGCAAGGGTGAGTTCAGTGTCGGCGAGCGCGCCGATGCCGGACGCGGCACCCGCATCGTGCTGCATATGAAGCCGGATGCCGAGGATTTCCTGGACGCGCACCGCCTACGTCATGTGGTGAAGACATACTCCGACCACATCGCGCTCCCTGTGATCCTGGACGCTCAGGCCGGAGAAGCGGACGCGAAGGACGAAACCCTCAACAGCGCGTCAGCCCTGTGGATGCGTTCCAAGAGCGAGATCACGCCGGAGCAGTACACCGAGTTCTATCACAGCATCGGCCACGGTTTTGACGAGCCGTGGCACACGTTGCACTACCGCGCCGAAGGCGCGATCGAATACACCGCGCTTCTGTTCATTCCTTCGCAGAAGCCCTTCGACCTCTTCCATCCCGAACGCAAGGGTCAAGTCCGGCTTTATGTGAACCGCGTCTTCATCTCGGACTCGCTGGAGGGAATGCTGCCGCGTTATCTGCGCTTCGTGCGCGGCGTGGTGGATTCCTCCGATCTGCCGCTGAACATCAGCCGCGAGATGCTTCAGGACAACCCGATGCTGCGCAAGATCCAGGGCGGCCTCGTGAAACGTCTTCTGAAGGACCTGAAGGAGCGCGCTGCGGACGCGCAAGCCTACGGCACGTTCTGGAAGACCTTCGGGCCGGTGTTCAAGGAAGGTCTCTATGAGGACTTCGAACGCCGCGAGGAGCTGCTCGATCTCGCCCGCTTCACCACCACCGCCGGCGAAATGGTGAGCTTGAAGGACTATGTGGCCCGGATGAAGGAAGGCCAGGAGGCCATCTACTACATCACGGGCGAGAAGCTCGACGCGCTCAAGGCTAGCCCTCAGCTCGAAGGCTTCGCGGCCAAGGGCATCGAAGTGCTTCTGCTGACGGATCCCATCGATGAGTTCTGGGTGCCTTCCGTCAACGCCTACGACAAGAAGTCCTTCAAGTCGGTCGCGGAAGCCGGCACCGATCTCTCCAAGGTGCAGGGCACGGAAGAGAAATCCGACGAGCCCGCCGCGGATGTGAGCGGCGCGATTGCAAAGTTGAAGACCGCGCTGGGCGATGCCGTCGCCGACGTTCGCGCCTCGGTTCGCCTGACCGAAAGTCCGGTGTGCCTCGTGGCCGATACGGGCGGCATGAGCTTGCATCTGGCGCGCATGCTGAAACAGCACGGCGAAGGGGCCGACCTCGGCATCCGCAAGGTGCTGGAGGTCAACCCCAAACATGCCCTCATCAAACGCATCGAGTCCCTGGAGGGCGAATCGCTGAACGACGCCGCGCTGCTGCTGCTCGACCAGGCGCGCATCGTGGAAGGCGAGGCGGTGCCCGATCCGGCCGCTTTCGCCCGGCGCCTGGCGCGTATCATGGAGAAGGGCCTGTAGCTCGTCTGCCCGCTCATCTGCCCACTCATCCGGCTGATCATTTGAACGCCTCCGCCCGGAGGCGTTCGACGGCCTCGTTCAGGGCGATGGTATCCTGCCCGCCGTCGGGACGGCGTAACGCGACCGTCCCGTTCATGGATTCCGTCGCGCCGACCGCGATAAACGCCGGGATGCATGATTCACGCGCTTCGGCGAGCTTGCGCCCAATGCGCTCCTCGCGCGTATCGACCATGGCCCGCAGACCCGCTGAGACCAGAGCCTCGTAGACCTTGCGCGCATATTCGGCGCTCGCGCTCGTCACCGAAGCCACCGCGATCTGATCAGGCGCCAGCCACAATGGCAGCCGCCCTTCGTAGTGCTCCAATAGAATGGCGATGAAACGCTCGATGCTGCCGAGCACCGCGTGATGGATCATCACCGGCCGCGGTCGGTTATTGTGCGAATCGACATAACGCGCATCGAGCTTTTCCGGCAGCACGAAATCGAGCTGGATCGTGCCGCACTGCCACTCGCGACCGCGCGCGTCCTTCAGCACGAATTCAAGCTTGGGCCCGTAGAAAGCGCCCTCGCCCGGTTGGACGCGATACTTGAGTCCCGCCGCATCGGCGGCGGCCATCAACGACGCCTCGGCGCGGTCCCAGAGCTCGTCAGCGCCTTCACGCGCAACGGGGCGCGTTGAGAAACCGACAATGACATCCTCAAAACCGAAGTCGGCATAGACCTCGCGCAGGAGTCCGCAGAAGCGCGCGACCTCCGGCACCACATGCTCCTCGAGACAAAAGATATGCGCGTCGTCTTGGACAAATGCGCGCGTGCGCATCAGGCCCGCGAGCGCGCCCGAAGGTTCGTTACGATGACAGAGCCCGAATTCCGCGTAGCGCAGTGGCAGCTCACGGAACGAACGCAAGTCCGCATTGAAGATCTGCACATGGCCTGGGCAGCTCATGGGCTTCAGCGCGTAGTCGCGGTGACCGTCCTCGCCATCCTGATGAAAGGCGAACATGTTGCCGCCGAACTTCTGCCAGTGGCCGCTTTTCTCCCATAGCGAACGCGAAAGGACTTGCGGCGTTCTGATCTCGGCGAATCCGATTTTCCGCATACGCGCCCGGATATAGTTCTCGATGAGGTGATAGAGCGCGAAGCCGCGGGGGTGCCAAAACACCATTCCCGGACCTTCCTCCTGCTGGTGGAAGAGCCCGAGTTTGCGCCCGAGGGCGCGATGATCGCTTGAATCCATGTCCGTTTTTCCTTGTGCAAACCAGGACGGACGGGGTGCGCCAAAAAGCCAAAGGCCCCGTCCGTTGCCGGCGGGGCCTTTTGGGTTGTGACGCTGTGTATGAACGTTAGCGCGCGCACCATCCAAACGGCCCAGCCAAGTGGGTCGTGGTGGTGGTCGTCGTCGAGAAAAGGCGCGCGTCGCTCATGAGCCCATCTAGCGCTTGAGGCGCGCGATTGTCAATTAGAGCGCGGTTTCGGCGCGCGCGACCGCATCGTTCCAAACGCCGTCGCGCTCTTGCACGAAGGTTTTCACCGACGGGTACCACGGGTTCGAAGCGCGTTCCGGGAACCAATACCAGTGGCGCCCAAGCACCTTGGGAAGAATAAGCAGAGTCGGTTTGCCCATCGCCCCAGCGACATGCGCCGTGGCGGTGCTGGCGCTGATCACCACATCAAGCGCGGCGATCTGCGCGGCAAGGGGATTAAAGTCGCCGGAGGGATCGATGGCGGAATCTGTCCAGAGCGGCGCGCCGATCTCGCCGCGCGCCGGGCCGTGCTGAAGATTGACCCAAAAGATATCCTCGCGCGCCAGCAGCGGCGCGAGCGCGGCGGGCGGAATGCTTTTTTGCGGACCGAAGGGAACGGCCGCGCTGTGCCACGCGAGGCCGGCGATTCGCTTGCCGTTCGCCGCCGCTGCATAGCGCGCGCGAATTGCGGCCACGGACGCGGCATCGGGAATCAAATAGCCGGCGTGCCGGGGAAAGTTTTCAAACGCCGCGCGCAACCAGAGGCCGGGGTCGCCCAACGCCGCATGGAAATCGATGTCGGCGCCGCGCACACGCGGATGCCAGCTCGCGTTCCAGGGCACGATCTCGACCTCGGGGAAGGACCTTTGGAACAAGGCGACGAGACGCGCTTCGCATTCAACGACCACATGCTTCGCCGCGCGCGCGATCTCCGGAATCATGGATGCGAACATGATCTGTTCGCCGAGTCCTTGCTCGAACGAGAGCAACACCGTTTTCCCCGTGATGTCCTCGCCGCGCCACGCCTGGCCCGGAAGCGCGCGGCCCTCGCCCCAGAAAATCGCATGCCGCCGGTGGTACGATGTCCAGGCGTCTTTCCACCGCCCCAGCATGAACAAGGCGTTTGCGCGCGCCATGTTGGCGGTGATGTCCGCGGGTGCCAAGGTGACGAGACGATCAAGGGCCTTGGCCGCGTTCTCAAGGCGGCCCGTGCGTTCGTACGCGCCGGCCAGATTGAGAAGAGCGTCTTTTCTGTCGGGCTCGAGTTTCAAGGCTTGTTGAAAGCAAGCGAGCGCCGCCTCTTCCTCATGGCGGCTGACATGGACGACGCCGAGATTGAGATGCGCGATCGCCATCTTCGGCGCCAGCTTGATGGCCTGACGGTAGAGCTTCTCCGCCACCTCGAGCCGCCCGGAATTTTGATGCATGAGGCCGAGATTGATGTAGGCCTCGGGCCGGCGCGGCGCGAGCTTGATCACCTGCTCATAAAGCGTCGCCGCGCGCGCAAAATCTTTCGCGTTCTGCGCGGCGATCGCCTGAGACAGCAGTGAGTCGGCGTTGAGAAGCGACACGGCGCGGAAACCCGCGCCGTCCGCGCCTAAGCCGCCAGCGTGCGCAGCACGTAGTGCAGCACGCCGCCGCTCTTGTAATAGTCGAGCTCGCCGGCCGTATCGATGCGGCACTGAACCGTGATCGTCTCGCTCTTGCCGTTCGCACGGTGGATCGTGACGCTGACATCGCCAAGCGGCTTCAGCGAATTGATGCCGGTGATGTCGAAGGTCTCGGTGCCGTCGAGGTTCAGGCTCTTGCGGGTCATGTCGCCCTTGAACTGCAGCGGCAGGACGCCCATACCGACCAGGTTCGAGCGATGGATACGCTCGAAGCTTTCCACCAGCACGGCTTTCACGCCGAGAAGGTTGGTGCCCTTCGCTGCCCAGTCGCGCGACGAGCCGGTGCCGTATTCCTTGCCGGCGACCACGACGAGCGGCGTGCCTTCGGCTTGGTACTTCATGGCGGCGTCATAGATCGGCATGACGTCACCGGACGGCTGATGCTTGGTGATGCCGCCTTCGACACCCGGAACCATCTCGTTCTTGATGCGGATGTTGGCGAAGGTGCCGCGCATCATGACTTCATGGTGACCGCGGCGCGCGCCGTAGGAGTTGAAGTCCTTCGGTTCGACGCCGTGCGCCATCAGGTACTTGCCGGCCGGGCTGTCTTTCTTGATCGAGCCGGCGGGCGAGATGTGATCGGTGGTGACCGAATCGCCGAGGATGGCCATCGGGCGGGCGCCCTTGATGTCCGACAGCGCCTTCGGCGTCTTGCCCATGCCGACGAAGTACGGCGGGTTGGCGACGTAGGTCGACTTCGTATCCCAGGTGTAGGTCTCGCTCTTCGAGGCCTTCACCGCCTGCCACGGGGCCGGACCCTTGAAGACGTCGGAGTAGCGGCTGGCGAACATCTCGCGGGTCAGGAACTGCTCGATGAACTCCGAGACTTCCTTCGACGTCGGCCAGATGTCCTTGAGGTAAACGGGCTTGCCGTCCTTGCCGGTCCCAATCGCCTCGGTCGTGATGTCCTTGATCATGGTGCCGAACAGCGCGTAGGCGACCACCAGCGGCGGCGAGGCCAGATAGTTCGCCTTCACGTGCGGGCTGATGCGACCTTCGAAATTACGGTTACCGGACAGCACAGCGGTCACGACGAGATCGCCGCCTTCAATGGACTTCGCGATGTTATCGTCGAGCGGGCCCGAGTTGCCGATGCAGGTCGTGCAGCCGTAACCCACAGTGTTGAAACCAAGCGCGTCGAGATCGGCCTGCAGACCGGCTTTGGTCAAATAGTCCGTGACGACTTGCGAGCCGGGCGCGAGCGAGCTCTTCACCCACGGCTTACGGGTCAGGCCCTTCTCGCGGGCTTTACGCGCGAGGAGTCCGGCGGCGAACAGAACCGACGGATTCGAAGTGTTGGTGCACGAGGTGATGGCGGCGATCACGACGTCGCCGTCGTCCAGCTTCGCCTTCGCGCCGGGGCCCGCGAGGCCCGCGACGTCGCAAGAGGCCGGCATCGGGTGACTGAACCCTTCCTTGAGCGCCTTGGCGAATTCCGACCCGGCGCTCGAGAGAGTCACGCGATCCTGCGGACGCTTCGGACCGGCGAGCGAAGGCTCCACCGTGCTCATGTCCAGCGAGAGCGTGTCGGTGAACACCGGATCCGGCGTGCTTTCGTCGCGCCACATGCCTTGTGCTTTTGCGTATTGTTCGACGAGCGCGACGCGCTGCGGGTCACGGCCCGAGAACGCGAGGAAGCGACAGGTTTCCGCATCGATCGGGAAGAAGCCGCAGGTCGCGCCGTATTCCGGCGCCATGTTGGCGATGGTCGCGCGGTCGGTGAGCGACAGATCATTGAGGCCGGGGCCGTAGAATTCCACGAACTTGCCGACCACGCCCTTCTTGCGCAGCATTTGCGTGACGGTGAGCACGAGGTCGGTGGCGGTTGTGCCTTCCTTCATCTTGCCGGTGAGTTTGAATCCAATGACTTCCGGGATGAGCATCGGCGTCGGCTGGCCGAGCATGGCCGCTTCAGCCTCGATGCCGCCCACGCCCCAGCCGAGAACCGCGAGGCCGTTCACCATGGTGGTGTGAGAGTCGGTGCCGACCAGCGTGTCGGGATAAGCGAGCGTCTTGCCGCCTTCTTCGCCGGTCCAGACGACCTGCGCGAGATATTCGACGTTCACCTGGTGGCAGATGCCCGTGCCCGGCGGAACGACGCGGAAGTTGTTGAAGCCCATCTGGCCCCAACGCAGGAACTGATAACGCTCGCCGTTACGCTCGAACTCGAGATCGATGTTCTGCTGCAGCGAGGTGGAGCTGGCATAGGCGTCGACCATCACCGAGTGATCGATGACGAGATCGACCGGCGAAAGCGGGTTGATCTTCTGCGGATCGCCGCCGAGCGCCTTGATGGCTTCGCGCATCGCGGCCAGATCGACCACCGCCGGAACGCCGGTGAAATCCTGCATGAGCACGCGCGCCGGGCGGTATGCGATTTCCTGATCGGACTTCTTGTCCTTCAGCCAACCGACGAGGGCCTTCAAATGATCGGGCGTGACCGACGAGCCGTCTTCAAAGCGGAGCAGATTTTCGAGGAGCACCTTCATCGAGAAGGGCAGGCGCGAAACGTCGCCGAGCTTTTCCGCGGCCGCCGGAAGGCTGAAGTAATCGTAGCTCTTCCCGCCCACCGTAAGAGTGCGACGGGTTTTCAGACTGTCGTGACCGCTAAGACGCATTGGGGGCTCCTTGACCGCATACAAAAAGGACGGTGTGAGCCGAAAGGAATGGGCCTGCGCCTGGCTGTAACGGTTTCGCCGATACGCGCGCTACGTGCTGTCCCCACCCCGGCTTATCGTCCCGGTTTCTCCAAGTCGGCATCATCCACATATCGGCCACAAAGTCCAGGGGTTGCGCAGTGCAAAAATCATTGCCAACGCTTTGGGACTATTAGGATTTTTTTGAATCCGCCACGGGGTCGCGCGAACTTACCCACACCTTCGGTAGTACCCCAAAAGGGCCATATTCCAACCGTTAGATAAGGGCCATGGGAAAAGACGCCCCGTGCTCCTTCGGGCGGCCTTTTTACCAGTGAAATGACTCCCCTGTCGTTTCACCAAAAGACCCACCTGGCGGCCGGCGCATCCCCCCTCTCCCCCAACCCACGCCGGCCGCCGTTTTTTCCGTCCGCATAAGCCCTGGCGCCACCGGATTGCTCTGGTATGGTCCGGCCCGTGGGCACCAGCGACACCTTTGAAACAGCTACCTTTTCGGGCGAAAACCTCACTTGCCGGCGCGGCGGGCGAATGGTGTTCACCGGGCTTGGCTTTTCCGTATCGTCCGGCGGGGCCATCGTGCTGCGCGGTCCGAACGGCAGCGGCAAGACAACCCTTCTGCGCTTGATGGCGGGCCTCGCCCGGCCGATGACCGGTCAGTTGAAATGGTCGGAAGCGGCCCTCGAGGATCCCGAAGCGCACGGTCAACACCTGCGCTTCATCGGCCACCTCGACGCGATCAAACCCGCTTTCACGGTGCGCGAGAATCTCGCTTTCTGGGCCGACTTCTGGGGCACGCGTGATGCCGCGCTCGTGGTCGAGGCCATGGAAGCCTTCGGACTGCGCGCGCTCGCGGATTTTCCGGCGCGCCTCCTGTCGGCCGGACAACGCCACCGCTTGGCGCTCGCCCGCCTGATCGCGAGCCCCGCTCCTTTATGGCTCCTCGACGAACCGGCGAACGCCCTCGACGACCGCTCGCTGAACGCGTTGACCGACACCATCGCCGGTCACCGCGCGAAAGGCGGCATGGTCGTTCTGGCCAGTCACGGCGCCGATCTTGTGACCGGCGCAACCACCCTCGCGCTCGATCAATTCACGCCCACCGAAGTCATGCAGTGGGACGAAACATGAGCGTATTCACAGCTCTTTTGTCGCGCGATCTGAAGCTTGCCTTGCGCCAAAGCGCCGATAGCCTGACCGTGATCGCGTTTTTCGCCATCGCCACCGTGCTTTTTCCCTTCGGCGTGGGTCCTGAAGCCGAGGTCTTGTCGCGCATCGCGGCCGGCGTGGTGTGGGTCGCGGCGCTGCTCGCGGCGCTGCTCTCACTCGATCGTGTGTTCACGGTCGACTTTGAAGACGGCACGCTCGACCAGCTTCTGCTCAACGGCCAATCCATGACGCTTGTGGTGCTGGCGAAAGTCATCGCTCACTGGCTCACAACCGGAGTTCCTTTGATCATCATGTCGCCGATACTGGCGATTACCTTGCAGCTTCCTGCGCAAGGGTACGGCGCGCTGGTGCTCGCGCTGCTCCTTGGAACACCGACCGTGAGCCTTGTCGGCGTGCTGGGCGCGGCCTTGGTGCTGGGCGCGCGGCGCGGCGGGGTGCTCTTGTCGTTGCTCGTGCTGCCGCTCTACATCCCGGTGCTGATCTTCGGAACCGCCGTGGTGGAAGCGGCGCTCACCGGCATGCCGAGCGGTCCGATGCTTTCCATCCTGGCGGGCTTTGCCCTGATCGCGATCACGCTTTGCCCCTTTGGGACGGCTGCTGCGCTGCGGCAGGCGGCCGAGTAGGTATCAGGGCGGTAACAACGTGTTTCCTATCGGCGATTTCACGCGAGAGATGTCGAATTTTCAGGGCTTTAGCCCTATATTAATAGCGCTGGCGGCACGCCCTTTCCGCGCGCTAAACCAGCCCAGTTTAAGGACCGTTCGTGCATAAGTTCGCCAACCCGACGCAGTTCATGCGCATCGCCAACGCCATCTATCCGTGGGTGGCGGGCGCATGCGTTCTTCTGTTCGCCGCCGCGATCCCGATCGCGCTCGTCGTCTCGCCGCCGGACTATCAGCAAGGAGACACCGTGCGCATCATGTACATCCACGTCTCCTCCGCCTGGCTGATGATGATGATCTACGGAATCATCGCCGCGAACAGCGCCATGTTCCTGATCTGGCGCCATCCCATGGCCAATCTCGTCGCGCGCGCCTCCGCCCCCATGGGCGCCGTGTTCTGCGCGCTCGCGCTGATTACGGGTATGCTGTGGGGTCAGCCCATGTGGGGCACATTCTGGGTATGGGACGCGCGTCTCACATCCACCCTCATCCTCTTCTTCCTCTATATCGGATACATCGCGCTCGCTGACGCCTTCGAGGATTCCGAGCGCGGCGACAAAGCCGCCGCCATTCTCGCGCTGGTGGGTTCGGTGAACGTACCGATCATCCACTTCTCGGTGGAATGGTGGAACACCCTCCACCAGCCGTCGATCATCAAAGCCAGCAAGGAGGGCGTCGACAGCTCGGTGCACGGCTCCATTCTGCTGCCGTTGTTCCTGATGATGGGCGCGTTCACGATGTTCTATTTCGCGCTGCTTGTACTGCGCCTGCGCAGCGAGTTGCTGGCGGCGAAAATCCGTAATGCGCGCCTGTCGCAAATCGCCGGCCAATCGGCCGCGCAACCGGCGGAGTGACCCGCATGGCATTTGAAAATTTCGCGGCCTTTATCGACATGGGCGGATATGCCGCCTGGGTATGGACCGCCTATGGACTTGCGGCGGTTGCGCTTGTTGGGATGCTCGTGATGTCCCGCCGCACCTTGAAAGCGCGCGAGCGTGAGTTCGAAGATCTGAAAGCGAGCCGGCGATGACCCGTAAACGGCGCAGACTCTATTTTGTCCTTCTCGGCCTGCTCGGCCTCGGCGCCGGCGCGGCGCTGGTGCTGACAGCCTTCCAGGACAACATCGTGTTCTTCTACAGCCCGAAGGACCTCGCCGAGAAACCGGTATGCGAGCAGCGTTGCCGCATCGGCGGCCTTGTCGCCGCCGGCAGCCTCGTCAAGGAAGGTCACAATATCTCCTTCGACCTTACCGATGCCGTCCAGACCGTGAATGTAAAATATGTCGGCATCCTCCCGGACCTATTCCGGGAAGGTCAGGGCGTGGTCGCCGAAGGCCGCATGAACAGCGGCGTGTTCATGGCCAGCAACGTGCTCGCCAAGCACGACGAGAACTACATGCCGCCCGAAGTGGCCAAAGCCCTCAAGGAGAGCGGCCACTGGAAAGAGGGCGAAGCTCCGCCGGCCGGTATGAAAAATACCGGCATGAACAACAACTAACGCGCTGAACTCGGAATAACGGGGCGACCTTATGATTATCGAGCTGGGACACTTCGCGCTCGCTCTTGCTCTCGCGGTGGCCTTGATCCAATCGAGCGTGCCGCTGATCGGCGCCTCGCGCGGCAACGTCGCCTGGATGAACGTCGCCCGGCAGTCGGCGGTGCTGCAGTTCGTCCTTGTCGCATTCGCATTCGCCACACTCATCCACGCTTACGTGACGTCGGATTTCTCCGTTGTCGGCGTCTATGAGAACTCGCATTCGGCGAAGCCGCTCATCTACAAGATCAGCGGCGTGTGGGGGAACCACGAAGGCTCGCTGGTCCTATGGGTCACGATCCTGTCCATCTTCGGCGCGCTGGTAGCCGTTCTCGGCCGCAACCTGCCGCCGGCGCTGCGCGCCCGCGCGCTCGCCGTGCAGGGCATGATCAGCGTCGGCTTCATCGCCTTCATCCTCTTCACCTCGAACCCGTTCCTGCGCTTGTTTCCCACGCCGGCGGAAGGCAACGGCCTCAATCCGATCCTTCAGGATCCGGGCCTCGCCGTGCACCCGCCGATGCTCTACTTCGGGTATGTCGGCTTCTCGATGGCCTTCTCTTTCGCGGTGGCCGCCCTGATAGAGGGGCGCGTGGACGCCGCTTGGGCGCGCTGGGTGCGCCCGTGGACGCTGGCCGCCTGGACTTCTCTCACCCTCGGCATCGGCCTTGGCAGCTGGTGGGCCTATTACACCCTCGGCTGGGGCGGTTGGTGGATGTGGGACCCGGTCGAGAATGCGTCATTCATCCCGTGGCTGACCGGAACGGCTTTGCTGCACTCGGCCATCGTCGTCGAGAAGCGCGAAGCCCTGAAGAGCTGGACTATCCTGCTCGCGATCCTCACCTTCTCCATGTCGCTGCTGGGCACATTCCTGGTGCGCTCGGGCGTGTTGACCTCCGTGCACGCCTTCGCCTCCGATCCGACGCGCGGCGTGTTCATCCTCATCCTGCTCGCGGTGGCGATCGGCGGATCCCTCACGCTCTACGCCATCCGCGCGCCGCAGATGGAAGGCGGCGGTGTCTTCGCGCCGATCTCGCGTGAAGGGGGCCTGCTCATCAACAATCTTTTGCTCACAACGGCATGTGCGACCGTGCTGCTGGGCACCTTGTATCCGCTCATTACCGAGACCCTGGCGGGCGGGCGCATCTCGGTGGGTTCGCCGTACTTCAACGGCGTGTTCATTCCACTGATGATCCCGCTCATCATTCTGCTCGGCATCGGGCCGCTGCTTGCCTGGAAGCGCGGCGATCTCAGCGGCGCGCTGTCGCGCCTCAAGGTCGCGGCGGGCCTCTCGGTCGCCGCCATCGCAATTACCATGGTCATCGCCGGCTTCACCGTCACCGACATCGGAGGCGCTTTCGGCATCGGCATGGCCGTGTGGTTGGCCGCCTCCACCCTCATCGAGTGGACCGAACGCGTAAAGTTCGGCCGCAGCGGCTCCTGGGCGCGCATCACGAACCTGCCGCGCGCCGCTCACGGCATGACCATCGCCCACTTCGGCATGGCGATCCTCATCGCGGGAGTGTCGGGCGCTTCCGCGTGGAAGACCGAAACCATCCAGATCCAAGCGCCCGGTGAAACCGTGCGGCTCGCGGGCTACGACCTCACCTTCAATGGTGTGACCGAGGTGCCGGGCTCCAACTTCACCGCCGAACGCGCGACCATCGAAGTCAAACGCGGCGATAAGCTGGTGGCAACTTTGCATCCGGAGCGGCGGACCTTCGTGCAGCCGCCGGAGCAAACCACCTTCTCGTCCATTCACACCACTTACGCTTCCGACCTCCTCACCACGCTCGGTGAGGCCCAGGGCGACAACGGTGCCTACGTAACGCGCTTCTATCATGAGCCGCTGGTGCCGTTCCTGTGGTACGGCATCCTGCTTATGGGTTTCGGCGGCCTGATCTCGCTGACCGATCGCCGCCATCGTGTCGGCGCGCCGCGCCGCGCGGCCGTCACCGCGGCTATGCCTGTTCCGGCGGCCGCGGAATGACCGACACGGCGTCCTCCGAATTGAAACCGCGCGCCAAGCGTTGGCCCTACCTCATTCCGCTCGCGGCCGTGCTGGCCCTGGGCGGCGTGTTCGCCAAACGCCTGTCCGATATCTCCGGCGGATATGACCCGAAGGTCATCCCGACCGTGCTCTTGAATACGCCCGCGCCCGAATTCAATCTCCCGCCGCTGCCGGGTCTCGGCGAGGCGCTGACCAGCGCCGACCTCAAAGGCAAGGTGAGCCTCATCAACGTCTGGGGCTCTTGGTGCGTCGCCTGCACGGTTGAGCATCCGTTCTTGATGGAGATCGCAAAAGCGGGCGAAGTCCCCATCTATGGGATCGCCTGGCGCGACAAGCCGGAACGCAGCCTCGCGTGGCTGGAGAAGTACGGCAATCCCTTCACCAAGATCGGGCAGGACCCGAACAGCCAGACCATCATCAACCTTGGCGTCACCGCCGCGCCGGAATCCTTCCTGATCGATAAGGAAGGCGTCATTCGCTACAAAGTGAGCGGGATCATCACCCGCGAAATGTGGCGCGATACAATCCAGCCCCTCATCGCACAGCTCAATAAATGAGAATTTTCGTCCTCCTGTTCGCCCTTCTCTTCGCCGGCGCGGTTCATGCCGTCGAGCCAAGCGAGATGCTGAAAGATCCGGTCCTCGAAGCCCGCGCCCGCGAAGTCAGCAAGCACTTGCGTTGCGTGGTCTGCCAGAACGAGACCATCGATGAGTCCAATGCCGATATCGCCAAGGACATGCGGGTTTTGTTGCGCACGCGCATTCTCGCCGGCGACAGCAACGAACAGGTCATCCAGTTCCTCGTCAGCCGCTATGGCGACTACGTCCTTTTGAAACCGCGCTTCATGGCGAGCACGTACCTTCTGTGGTTAGGGCCGTTCATCCTGCTCCTGTTGGGCGCTGGCGTGGTCTACCGCCGTCTGCGCGGAACGCCCGTCGCGGGCCCCGCCCCATTGAGCCCGGAGGAAAAGGCCGCGCTTGAAGAACTCGCGCCCGGAGAGCGCACACCATGATTTGGATCGCGCTTGGGATCAGTCTTGTTGTCGTCGGCATATTGGCGTGGCCCGTGGTGCGCCGCGGTCAATCCGTCGCCACGCGTGCGGATTATGACATCACCGTGTTTCAGGACCAGCTGAAGGAAGTCGATCGCGATCTCGCGCGGGGCGTTCTGACCGCCTCCGAAGCGGATGCCGCGCGTCTTGAGATCCAGCGCCGCATCCTCGCGGCCGGGCGCGCGCCGGCGGAAACGGTCACCACCGGCACCAACCGCTCGCGCTTGGTGGGCGTCGGGATCACGGCGATCACCGTGCCGCTGATCGCCCTTGGCGTTTACCTCAAGGTTGGCACGCCCGATCCCGAACAGGCACAGCTCGCCGCCCTGGAAGCAGGCGGTGGCGGGGATATGGCGACGTCCGATATTGATGCGCTGGTGGACCGCCTTGCCGCCCGCGTCGCCGGCGAGCCCAACAATCCGGAGGGCTATGCCATCCTGGGCCGCACCTATCGCGAGCTTGGCCGCTTCGAAGACGCCGCCCAGGCTTTCAAACGCCTCACGGAACTGCAGCCCAGCGCCGAAGCGTATTCGAGCCTTGGTGAAGCGTTGTCGGCGATGCAGAACGGACGAGTCTCCGAGGAAGCTCATGCGGCGCTGATGAGCGCGCTGACACTCGACCGTCAGGATCCTCGCGCGCGCTTCTATCTGGGCCTCGAGCAAGCCGGCAACGGCAACCCGCGAAATGCCATCGCCATATGGCGCGATTTGACGGGCGATGCGCCCACCGATGCGCCCTGGGTGGATATGGTGCGCCAACAAATGGCGGCGGTCGCGCAGGACGCGAGCATCGCGCCGATGTCGGTTGAACCGAAACACCCGCTCGACCTTTTGCCTCAGGACGCGAAAGCCACCGCGCAAGCGATGGCGGCCGCGAAGCCCGCGGCGCCCGCGTCCGCGCAGCCGATGGCCGCGCCCGGCGACAATCCCGAGCAGACCAAGATGATCGAAGGCATGGTGGGGGGCCTTGCCGCGCGCCTCGAGCAGAATCCTCAGGACTACGACGGATGGATGATGCTGGGCCGCTCCTACACCGTGCTGCGCCAGCCGGATAAAGCCGGCGACGCCTATAAGAAGGCCATCGCCCTCAAACCCACCGATGTCGCTCCGCGCCTTCAGTATGCGGGCCTCCTGATGATGGACGTGGACCCGAATGCGCAAACGCCGCTGCCGGCGGAACTGAATACGACCGTCGCCGAAATCCTCAAGCTGCAACCTGAACACCCCGAAGCCCTCTATCTCGCCGGACTTGGGCGCGCGAAAACGGGCGATACGACGGGCGCGCGGGGCTTCTGGCAGAAGGCGCAAAAAGTGACTCAGGAAGGCTCGGCGCTGCGAAACGAAATTGACCGCCGTCTGCAGTTGTTGAAGTGATACGCGCATGATCATCCGACGGATCCTGATCGCCTCGATCATTCTCCTGGGCACCCTGGCGATGCTCGCGCTTTATTATCCGGACTTGCGCCCGCAGGCGCCGCCATCCGGGGGGACCGGCGGCGCCGTGGCGATTGGCGGGCCTTTCACGCTGGTCGACGGCAAGGGCAACACCTTCACCGAAGCCAATCTCCTGGGCGGCTATCACTTAGTCTTCTTCGGCTTTACCCACTGCCCGGACATCTGCCCGCTGACGCTGCAGGTCATGACGGATGGGATCGAACAAGCCGGTCCGGCCGGAGAGCGCGTCACGCCCGTATTCATCAGCGTCGACCCCGAGCGCGATACGGTTGAAGCGGTCGGCGCTTATGTCGGCGCGTTCCACCCGCGCTTCGTGGGACTCACCGGCACCGTCGATCAGGTGACCGCGGCCACCAAGGCGTTCCGTGTGTTCTATCGCAAGGCGCCCATGAAGGACGCGGACGGCAAGGAGACGGGCGATTACACCGTTGAGCACAGCGGGCTTATCTTCCTGATGGATCCAGAAGGTAAATACCTGACTCACTTCTCGACCGGCGCGGCGGGCAAGGACATCGCGGACTATATCCGCCGTGAGGTCACGAAGTGATCACGCGGGCCGCGTTCTGGCGCACCAAAACGCTGGCGGAGATGACACCGGAAGAATGGGAGAGTTTGTGCGACGGGTGCGGGCAGTGCTGCCTGCATAAGATCGCCCAGCCGAAAGGCCCCGCGCTCAAGACCAACGTGGCCTGCCGCCTTCTGGATAGCGACACCTGTCAATGTAAGAACTATCCGCGCCGCAAGCGCATCGTGCGCGATTGTGTGGTCCTGACGCCCGGCAACATCGCCGACCTCACATGGCTGCCGGGCACGTGCGCCTATCGCCTGATCGCCGCCGGCGAGGACTTGCCGCAATGGCACCCTCTCATTACCCATGATCCCGAGAGCGTTCACGCGGCAGGAATTTCGGTGCGTGGGCGCGTGATCTCGGAGCGCGATGCGGGGCCTTTGGAAGACCACATCGTTCCATGAAATCCAGCGCCGGCTTCGATGTCGAACTTGATCTGACAGAGGCCCTGCCTGCCGATCTCGCGGCGCGCGTGATCTGCGTTCACAATCCCCGCGCCCGCAGACTCTGCGTGCGCCTTGATCCCGCCGCGGGCCGGATCGTCCTGGTGCGGCCGAAGCGCGCGAGCGCCAGCTTCACCTTGAAATTCCTGGCAAGCCGCGTGGACTGGATCAGGCAGCATCTTTCCGCGCTGCCCGCGCCGATCCCCTTTGCGGACGGGGCCAGCATTCCCATTGCGGGCAAGGATCACACGCTGCGGCTCGCCTCCGGCAGCCGCGGCGGCGTATGGCGAGACGGCGAAACAGTGATGATCTCTGGCCGGCCTGAGTTCGCGGCCCGGCGCATGACCGATTGGCTGAAAGACGAAGCGCGCCGCGCGCTGACCCCAATGGTCCATGCGATGGCCGAATCCATCGCCTGCAAGGTCAAACGCGTGACCGTGCGCGATACCAGTTCACGCTGGGGAAGTTGCTCGCCGGATGGGCGGCTCTCTTTTTCCTGGCGCCTGATCCTCGCGCCGCTGCCCGTCCTTATTTACGTAGCTGCGCACGAGGTCGCGCACCTCAGGCACCTCAATCATGGCCGCGCTTTCTGGCGCACCGTCGACGAAGTGTTGGACTCTTATGTCAGTGATCCGCAAGTGCGGCGGGACGCCGGCTTAGCGCGCGATTGGCTGAACGGGAACGGCGCCGCGTTGCATCGGTACGGGTGAGGTCGTCGCGGCCGAGGCGACGGCGGTCGTCCGGCGGCCCTGATGCTTGCTTACATATTCCGCGAACGCGTTGAGCCGGTAAATGAACGGCTTGCGGGCCTGCTGGCGGTGCGGGCTGTCGGCGTCACGATAAAACACATGGCTGCCGATGATCGTGGTGGTCTCGTAGTTGCCGGTCCACGACGGGCGCACATGATCGGCGTGATACCAGAGGGCGCCGCCGGTCGGGTCGGGGATCGAGGAATCTTTCTGCAGCATCGCCGCGGCGATCTTCAGCGAGGTCCGCCATGCGTCGGCTTCGTACGGCGTGTCGGCGCGGTCGTCGCAGAACCACGAGAACTGGCACTTATTGAGCGAACCCTGGAAGAAATTCTGCTTTACCACTTCGCAGATGTTCGAGGGAAAGCGGAAATCCATCGCGCGGTTCATGACCACCTGGGCAACGGCGATACGCCCCGCCATGGTCTCGCTGCGCGCTTCCCAATAGTCGTTGAGCGCCAGGCAAACGAGTTCGTCCTTGGAGACGACGACCGACGACAGGTCGATATTGAGGTCGGACGGGATATCGGCGGCCCGGGCCGCGGTCGCGCCGGCGGCCGCAAACGCGAGCACAGCCACACACGCGCGCACGGCAGCGCCAGCCTGAGAGAGGAAGCTTGATCGGATCACAGCACGTCTTCCTTGTCTAAATCGACAGAGCACCGCCGCCGGGATGTGAACGCCCGTTGTATCGCCGTGTTCCCTGTGATCTCGGCCAGCTCCGGTTGTGTGCTGGCTCTCGTTGGTAACTAAACTCCCGGTCCGCAAATCAGAGCGTCTCTCCCCACTCTCCGCGGTCGGCCCTCCTTCCTGGAGGCGCGCCTTTGTGTTGGGCGGATAATTGGGAACGAGCCAACACCCTGACAACCCAAATATTCTTGCGTGAATACGGTTAAATTGGGATCGATCGTTGCTTTGTTTGCTTTAATTCCATCATGATCTGTCCGAATTGAAATTAAATTGCGCATTTACATCGCTTAAGAGCAGCGGGCTAAGCGAAATTTCGGACTGTATTTCAGTACGTTGAGAGACGGCGGGAGACGTTAACTATTGTGACAGCCTAAACGACCGAATGCGGAGAAATTTGAAAGAAAATTTCAAAGAAAGTTCGATTTTTCGGGCCTTTTTGTGGCTATCCACACAGAGAAAGCGTGATTTCATTGGGAGTCGCGCCACTATTCCGCGCAAAACCCCAATAAAATAACCCCCAGGCCCGACGCGGCGGGCCCGCGCCGCTTTCGTTTATCCGGGCTTTTGGCTTTAGCTTTTGAAGACGGAGAGGAACCGGCCGATGAAGTCCTCGTTCTCCGGCTCCATGCCGGGCAGGACGTGCGGCTGATGGCCGACATGGGCCTCGGTCATGACGTCACGCCAGATGAGCGCCGGCAAACCACCCCCGGTGACGCCCTTCATGTTCGCGCCCTCGTCGTTTCCGACCCAGACGCCCGTCACGAAATCGGCGGTGAAGCCCATCATCCAGGCATCGCGGAAGTCCGAGCTGGTGCCTGTTTTCCCGGCCGCCGGATACCCAAAAGCCGCGGCGGTGCCGGTACCCTGGGTGATCACCTGGGTCATCATATGATTCATGGCGGCGACGACGTGCGGCTCTATGACGCGGCCAAAACCGCCGCCGCCGCGCTTATATAGGATCTTCCCGTCGCGGTCGGTGATCATAGTGATCGCATAGGGTGTGACGCCAAAACCGCCGTTGGCGAAGGGCGTATAGGCCCCAGACAGCTCGAGCAGCGTGACTTCACCTGAACCGAGCGCAAGCGAAAGTTCGGGCTTCAGGTCTTCCGAGATCCCCAAGCGATGGGCCGTGTCGACGATCGCGCGCGGGCCGACAAACTGCGCGAGGCGGACCGCGGCGGTGTTCAGCGACTTGAACAATGCGCGCTCGACAGTGACGGGACCTTCGTAGGTCTTGGTGAAATTCTGGGGTTTCCATTTACCGATCTTGATCGGCGCGTCGGTGACCATGTCATCCGGCCGGTAGCCCGCCTCGACGGCGGCGACATAGACGAAGGGTTTGAAGGCCGAACCCGGTTGACGCAGGGCTTGCGTCGCGCGGTTGAACTGACTCTCGCCGTAGTCCTTGCCGCCCACCATGGCACGCACGGCGCCGTCGGTGTTGAGCACGACAATCGCGCCTTGCTCGACCTTCAGCTTCTCGCCTGATTTATCCAGGTGCTTGGTCAGGATCTTTTCCGAGGCGTTCTGCAGGCGGCCGTCGAGGGTCGTGTAGATGACGAGGTCGCGGTCGACGGATCCCACATAGTCTTCGGCCTGCGAGACGACCCAATCGGCGAAATAGCGACCATAAACCGTCGGGTTGATCACGCTTTTCAGCGCGCGGCTGGCGTTTTTCAGCGCCGTCCGACCTTGCTCGGGCGTCAGCACGCCCGTGTCGACCATTGTCGACAACACGACTTCGGTCCGCGTCTTCGCGAGGTCCGGATCACGCACGGGATTGTAGCGCGACGGCGCCTTGAGAAGGCCCGCGAGCATAGCCGCCTGATAGACCGTAAGGTCCTTGGCTTTTTTGCCGAAGTAACGGTCGGCGGCGGCTTCGATTCCGTAAGTGCCGGAGCCGAAGTACACACGGTTCAGATAGAGCGCGAGAATCTCGTCCTTCGTAAAGCGCTGCTCAAGCTTGAGCGCTAATAGCGCCTCCTTAATTTTGCGGGCCAGCGTGCGGTCCGGCGTGAGGAAGAGGTTCTTGGCGACCTGCTGGGTGATGGTGGAACCGCCCTGCGCAACTTCGCCGGCTTGCAAATTCACCCACACGGCGCGGGCCAGCCCTCGCGGATCGACGCCATGATGTTCATAAAAGCGCCGGTCCTCGACCGCGATCACCGCGCCAGGCACATGCGGCGGCAGCTTGCGAAGGTCGATCGCGGGACCATAGATGTCGCCGAAGCTCGCGATTTCCCAGGAATTGGCGTCGACCACTTTGATATTGGGACGCCGGGTAAGAACCGCTTCGTCGACCGCCGGCAGGTCGAGCGCAAAGAAACCGAGGACTCCAGCGCCGACCGCCCCGAGAAGAATGAGGGCCGCGAGCGCGTTGGTGAATAAGAGCCCTGCGAGCGCGAGACCCCGGCGGGACTTCACGCCCTTGCCAGACTTCTTACGGACAGGCGCCTCATCTGCGCCGCCGGTCTCGCCGTCGTCCTGGGACTTGCGCCGCTTAGCCATGATCGAGCATGTGAAAAAGAACCCCTGACAGGCGCGGTTTTGAAGTCTAAATACGGCGGATTAAGGGCTATCATATCACAAAACCCCACGTCCGAGGTGCTCCCATGGCGAAGACCAAGAAGAAAGCCGCGAAGAAACAAACCGGCAAAGCCGCCAAGAAGAAGACAAGCGCGAAGCGATCCCCGGCGGCGAAGGCGCGCGGGAAGAGCAGCGTCAGGAAGGGCGCCGCGAAGAAGAGCCCCTCAAAAAAACGCGCTATTAAGAAGTCCGCCGCCGACGGCGTGCGCCTCGGCGTATCCCTGGAACTCGACGCCCGGCTGCGCAACCTCGCCGTTCAGATGGACCTGAGCCTCGAAGAGGTCCTGATCCAGGCGATGACCGAGTTCGCCGATAATTGGGAAGATCACATGCGAACCGTCCGCAATCTCAGCGCCGGCGATGACCGCATGCAGCTCGCCGTCCCGGACGACGACAACACGCCGTAAGGTCCCGGCGCGGGAAGAGCTCACATGACCAGCGTGAAGCTTTTCCCGCCGAGCACATTGCCGTTCGCCACCACTTCGACCTTATGGGCGCCCGGGTAATAGACCCGGGTGGTGATGCGCTTGATGGCGTGTTTGCGCACAAGCTCGATCGTTTCGCCCGCTTCCAGCGTGAAGGCCTTCCATTTGAAGACCTTCGCCGAAGTTCCGCTCTTCTTGCGGTGATGCAGCACATAGTCGAGCACGATCTTCTGCGGAACCTTCGCTGTGCTCTTTAGGCGCACCTTCAGAGTCAGCGCATTCCCAAACGTGAGCGTCGCCGGGCTCACAGCGAACTCGATCAAATCCAGTTTGACGGATGACGCATAGCCAAGCGCGGTCAGCGTGGCGCGGTGACCCGCTTTGATCAGTGTACGGCAGGCATGGCGGATCAGTCGTGTGCGCTCGGTGGTGGCATCCTTCAGCCAACGGCCCGCGAGCGCAGCGACCAGATCCGGGTGATCCTTTGCGATATCGTTCAAGCTGTTGGCCACCGAACGTCGCACATATTCGGAAGGATCGTCACGCAGCGTCTCCAATAGGGGAAGGATCGGCGCGGGGTCCTTTACGAAGGCCTTCAATTGCATGCCCCACGGAAGCCGCGGGCGCGTGCCTTCCGAGACCAGACGGCGGACGTGTTCGTTCTTATCCTTCGACCATTCCGCGAGGATTTTGAGTGTTTCCTTGGGGTGGGCGAGGACGAAGGGCCGGATCGCGAACTCGGAGGTGCTGCGGATCGTAAGCTCACGCAGCGCCGCGAGTGATTCCTTCAGATGCCCGAGACCCTGCGCGGCGACATATTCGCCAAAGGGCAAGATCGCCCAACCGGCAATGCCTTTCTTGGCGTCTTCATCAAGCACGCCATTCGCGCGCAACGGACGCAGCGCCGCGGTTAAGGTTCGAAGCGCCTTCGGCACATCCTTGGGAAGATGAGTACAGAGCGCTTTGGCGATCTGATGGGACCGCTGCTTGAGTTCAAGCGCGGGGAAATTCGCGAGCGCTTCCGCCGCAAAACCCTTTTTATCGAACGCCGGCCACACGCGGTGGAGATGGTGTGCCATATCCTCCACTAGCGCCTTGTTGAAGAAATCCTTGAACGCCGCTGGCGCTGGCTCGGCGCGCGCTTTTGAATCTGGCAATCTGGTATCCCCAAAGAAAAAGGGAGGAGCGCGGCTCCTCCCTTTCGATCCTAGCGGTCTTTCGCGGTTTATTTAATCGGCGTATTCGGCGCGAACTTCTGCACACGGTGACCGCCCGCCTCGCCGGTGAAGACATTGCCTTTCGAGTCCGTGGTGATCACATGCAGGCGGGAGAATTCGCCGGCATAGGTCCCTTGACGGCCAAAGGTACATACTTCCTGACCGTTGTCGCGGCTTACAATACGCACGGCTTCGAAATTGCCGTCCGCGATGACAAGGTAGCTCTGCGCTTTATCCTGCCAGATCGCCATGTCGGCGACGCGGCCCGGGATGCGTTGATCGAGGTTCGGCATGTTGTAGAGGAACTCCTTCACGAACTTGCCGCTGCTTTCGAACACCTGAATGCGCTGATTCTGACGATCACACGCATACACCAAGCCGTCGTTGGCGCGCACGACGCAGTGCACCGTTTCCATCTGGTCGGGCAGGTTGGTCTTCGCATTGACGCCGGGCTTTTCCTTATCCGTCGGCGCATTGCCGTAAGCACCCCACATGCGTTTGAACGCGCCGGTCTTGGCGTCATAGACGATGACGCGGTGATTCACATATCCGTCGGCGATATAGGCTTCCTCGCCCTTGGCGTCGAACACGATCTTCGGCGCTTTGGCGAGCTGGTTCTTGTCGAGGCTGCCCTTGGTCGCGCCGGGCTTGCCGAGTTGGAAAAGGAACTTGCCGTCACGCGTGAACTTGATCGCATGGCCGTCCGCCTTGGTGCGATCGGGCTTTCCGTCCGCTCCGAGCGGGCCATCGCCATTGCCCAAAATCCAGACGTTGCCTTGCGGATCGACGGTCACGCCATGTTCGCTTGACGGCCAATCGTACCCCTGGCCAGGCCCGCCCCACGCGGCGACGACTTTACCGTCGGGACTGAACGCGATCACCGGCGGTGCGGCGACGCAGCACGGCGCGGCCGGCGGCGTACGCGCGGCCTTGGTTTCACGCGCCGTCAATGTGCGCGGGCGATGGATCACCCACACATTGTCCTGGGCATCCACGGCGAGGCCGGAGATCTCGCCAAGCACCCAGTTGTTGGGCAGCGTCTGCGGCCAGAATGGATCAACTTTAAATTCAGGCGCCGCATCGGCGGCGATTACGGGAGCCGTAACACCGAGTGTGAGTGCAAGCGCAAAGAATGAGTGAAGAATACGCATGGCCGGGTCCCTCCCTAGGTTCCGATCATTATAGAAAAAAAAGGAGGGGCTTTTGGCCCCTCCTTTTGTGATCACTCGGATTTTACATCCGGAAGCGGATACCCGCGCGGAAGACGCGGCCCAGGGCGTCATAGACGCCTTGGTTCGTCGAAATCGTGCCATAGGCGCTGCCCGCCGGGCCGCCCGGAACGATGACCGGGTCTTTGTTGGTGAGGTTCTTGATGTTGAGGAACGTTTCCACATCGAGTCCCTGGTCGGCGTAGCTGCTGATTTTGTACGCGATGTTGGTATCGAAATAGAACGCGCCCGCCAGATGGTTATTGTTGATCGTACGATTGCTGGCCGTGGATGTCGGGCAGCCGGTGGAGCACTCGATGTTCGAATTCAAGATCGTACCGCTGCTCACGCCGCGGCCCGTCAAAGTAAATGTAAACGGATCATTCGAGTACGACGCCGAGATTCGGTACGTCCAGCTCGGGGTTTCATCTCCGTCGTTTTGGCCGGCGGTATCCGTCGGCGCGACGATGCCGTCGTTCTCGTAGTTCTTGATGTAGTGAGAGGCCAGCAGGCGCAGCGTAAGGTTGCCGTTCATGCTATCGCTCAGATCGGCGAGCGCCATCCGGTAGCTGACGTCGAAGTCGACACCGCGCGCTTCCTTGAGGGCGAGATTGAAAGGCGAAATCGAAATACGTGAAATGATTGGCGCCCCTCCCGGACTGGTGCCGCGGGTGATTGCCGAGCAGTATTGCTGGATTCCTTCGAAGCAGAAATCGACGATCTGCTGGGCATTCACGGTGCCGATGGCGCCATTGATCTTGATGTTGAAGTAGTCAACCGACGCCTGGAAGCCCGAGAGGAAGCTGGGCTGAACAACGACGCCGAGGCCGATGGTCTTGGCTTTTTCAGGATCGAGATTGAGATTGCCGGTATTGAAGCCGGTGTATTGGATCGATTGGCGGCCGTTGAACGGATCGATGACGGTGTTGGTGTTCGATGTACCGGCGGCGAAAAGTTCCTGCAGGTTCGGCGCACGGATATCACGCGAGTAAGTACCGCGGAAGCGAATATCCGGAAGCGGCGACCAAGTCGAACCGACCTTGTAGGTCGTGACGAAGCCGGAGGTCGAGTAGTCCGTGAAGCGCACAGCCGCGTTCAGGTCGAGCTGCTGTTCGATGAGCGGTACGACCGTTTCGATGAAACCTTCCGTCACATTGTACTTACCGAAGCTGGGCAAGAAGTTGCCGACGAACCAGCCGCTCCGGTAGGCCGGATCAACGGCGCCTGACACTTTTTCAATGCGATGCTCGGCGCCGAAGGCGAGGGAGACGGGACCCGCCCACAGGTCAAACGGTTCCCCAGAGACCGAGAACGCGCCCACATCCTGTGCAAAGCGCTGATTGCGGTACGGATCGTCGATCAGATAGTTGAGCGCCGCTTCGCTGTTTACGCCCGTGCCCATGCGGTTGAACGGCACGCAGCGCGGATCGTCGTTGGTTGTGCTGGCGTCGGCATTGATCCGGCACACGATGACGCCGGCCGCATTGCGGATAGCATCGCTGGCATTCGCGAGCCGCGCATTGTTTGTGATGTCGACGACTGACTCATGGGTGCGTGTGATGCCTTTTTGATAGTAGGCGTCCCACGTCCATGTCGTATCCATCGCCTCGGTATCGCCGTTGATGCCGACAACATATCGCGTGGTGTAGCGGCGGTTGTCGGTGCGGCGGAGCGGCAGGTCGCCGTTCATACTGCCCATGTTGAATTGAGTCAGTCCGAGCGCATCAATACGCGACTTAACCGCAGCCGGAATGAAGGCGTTATCCGAACGGATAATGATGTTCGCCTGGTTGAATTGATAACCCGTCACACCGTCGGAGTCCGTGTAGTTCCACGAGGCTTGGCCGAACACTTCAATATTGTCGGCGATGTCGTAGCTGACGCGTGTGAACAGTCCTTCGCGGTGCTCGGCCGGATCGAGGGCCTGGACATTGTTGAACTGGTTCGACTTCCAATCGCCGCCGACCATCCAGGGATCGAGGCGGGTCGAGCCGTAATTGAACTGATAGGGCGTGCCGCCCGGGCCAAATGCCGTGCCTGCGAGCGCGGTGTTGGTGATGATGCCACCAATCGTAGCCTGGCTCAGCGCCGCGCCGCAGACATTCAGCCGCTCTGGAGCGCCGTTGGTCGCGGTGTATGCGGGATTGTTGATTTGATAGCAGCCCTGATTGTTCCAATCGCGATTGGACGGCACGTTGTTGATGCCGTGACGGTCGGCGATTTCGCCGCTGAAGATGATATGGCCGCGATCATTGGCGAAAGGTGTTCCCCCTGCGATCGAGACCTTCCAGTTGGCGCCGTCACCGTACGTCGTTAGGCCGCCTTCGACGGCGCCTTTAAGGCCCGTGAAGTCCTTGTCGAGGATGAAGTTGACAACCCCGGACACAGCGTCCGAACCATAAGCCGCCGATGCGCCGCCCGTAACAACGTCGACACGCTCCACCAGCATCTGCGGGAAGTTGTTCACGTCGACGATGCTGTTGAGGGTCGAGGGCACCGAGCGTTGACCATCCATCAGGACGAGCGTGCGGTTCGAACCCAGCGCACGCAGGTTGATGGAGTTCACGCCCGCGGTACCCGACGAGGCCGACGTGCTTGAGCCTTGCGGCGTCGTCGAGTTGGCGACCGACGGCAGATCGTTCACGAAGTCAGCGAGATTTTCCGCCGGCGACTGAAGCAGTTCTTCTATACCGACAACCGTCAGTGGCGTTGGCGCTTGATAACCATCGCGCACGACGCGCGTGCCGGTGACGACGATTTCATCCACCGGTCCCGTTTGCGCCTGCTCCGCTTGCGCGAAGGACGGTGTGGCGGCGGACAGGGCAAGCGCCGTGGCGCTGACCGTCGAAAAAAGCGCGCGGCGTCGATTGGTCGTATTGAAGACTGTAAACATATTCCCCCCAGGATGTGACGATGAAACGAAACTAAACCGGATGTGAAACCCGGCCCCTCTGCCTCACCGGCCGCCAGCCCCCCGCGCCCCTCATACGCGTGATTGCTCCGGCCGGCTAAGAACGCTTACGGATGCGCGATCGCCCACACGAGCGTTGCGACGCCGTCCATCGGCGTGCCGACGTCGACGATCTTCTTCGCGTCAAACGATAGCTCCATGTTGTAGGTGTCGTGACCCAGCATATCGCCGGGCTTCTTATCGCCGGCGAAAGTATAGAGCGCATAGCCCATGTAGGCCCACTGCTTCTGGCCGTCGTCCCGCGTATAGACGGTCCAATAGCCTTGCGGTTGCGCATTGGCCGGCGCCAGAAACGGCTTCCACTGGTCGCAGGCGTCGCCGCAGCGCGACTTGGTGCCGATATCGCGGCCCACGGCCGGTCTATGCGGCTGACCGCGATGCAAGCTGTGCCCGCCGCCGGACTGATAGATATGTCCGTCACGCTTATAGAGCGTCATGCCCGCCTCGGTGGCCCAGGTGTAGCCCTGGTTCAAAGTCGGCTGCAGCTTCACCCCATCCGGCAGGAAATGCTTCTGCACGGCCGCGACTTTCCAACGCGAGTCGGCGCCGACACCGTACGCATCACCGAACTTCTGGTCCTCGTCATAGCTGTACAGGCCCTGGCCCTTGTAGGCCCACTGCGAAGTCCCGTCTTCCCGCGCAATGATCGTGAAATCGCCAATCGGGAACCCGATCGCCGGCGCGGCTAGCGGTTTCCACCCGACGTTCGTCAACTTTCTTTCGTCCTTCGCATTCCCGTCGAACACATAAAGCGTGTGACGGCGGTGATCGACTAGACCGAGTGCGGACGACTCAAGAATTTCCTCGATCTGCACGCCGTTCGGCACAGCGCCAAACTTCTCACCCGCCGGATACATCAACGCGGGCTGCCAATTTTCCGGCATTGGCTTGTCTTTGCCGCCGGCGCGGCCGCCCGCACCACGGATGCCCCCGCCAACCATCTTGCCCGAGCCGTCCATGCGTTTCGCGCCGAAGCGCGCGGCGCTGTTGCCGGCGAGAGACCCCGGATCGACGTCCTCGGTGAAGGTATAGAGAGGGCGCCCTTGAACCGCCCACTGCTTCGCCCCGTCATCGCGCGCGATGATCGTCCAATCGCCAAAAGCCACAGCGCCGGGGATGGGAGCCACAGGCTTGAACTTCTCGGTGCATTCGGCAGTGCAATTGGATTTTCCCGGCGCATCGAGTTTATAGCTGTACAGGGTCATGCCGCGCGCGTCGGCGTAAGCGACTTCATCGCGAAAGACGACCGAGGCGGTCTCCTTGCCGAGATCCCATCCCTGCCCACGCCCCAACGCCTGCAAGGTGATGCCTGGCGGGGTGGTATAGACCGGGTGTTTGGCGCTTTTATCCGCAGCCGCGGCGACATTAGCAGCGGCGAATACCCCCGCCGCGACACTCACCGTCAGCATAAGTTTAACCTGACTCATCACCGCTCTCCCTCGCTTGACCGGCTAGGCCAAAATTTCAGTCACGGGCTTCTGCGTCTGGTTCGAGAGCGATCCCCACGTGCTCATCGAAACGCCAAAACCCTGCATCACCGTCAGACCCATGCGCGTCGCCGGATCGCCGGAGAACGGAATGTGCATGCCCGTATTGAAGCGGCCGCCCGCGTTGCCGATGGTCATGACCGGCAAATTGTCCATGGTGTGGGTGCGTGCGTAACCATGATCGGTTTGCCACAGGATCAGGGTACGATCGAGGACACTGCCCGCGCCTTCTTTCTGGGCCTGAAGCGTGGTCAGGAATTCAGCGCAAACCTGGTTGGCCCAGAGGATGAACCAGGTCACTTCCTTCTGGTAGCCGAGTTTTTCGTCGATCGGCTCTTCGTGGGTATAGCCGTGCCAGCCGTTGGTCGAGCCCGGCTTGCGCGCGCCTTGCGCGTCCATGAAAACGTTGAACACACGGGTCTGGCCGCAGGCCACCGCATTCGCCAGAAGATCGGCGAACAGCTTGGTGTTGGTCGTCACTTGCGCGACTTCCTCGCCCGGCTGAACTTCCTGCTTGGCGCCCGGCACATGGCAGGCCGGCAGCGGCGCGGGTTTTTCCAGCTTCATCGCGAGCTGATTCTCGATCTGACGCACAGAGGAGAAATATTCGTCGAGGCGCGCGCGGTCGGAGGTCCCCAGCTGACCCATGATCGCATGGCGCTGGTCGGCGACGGCGGACAGCACGCTGCGCTTCGCGACGACCTTTGCGTCCGGCGTGAATTCGCCCGCATTGGGATCCTGGAACTCAGGTCCGAAGATGCGCTTATAAAGCGCGTCCGGTGACGGTTCGGACGGATTGACGGCGGCGCCCGCGCGTTTGCTGTAGCTGCGGCGGTCACCCATCAACGATACTTCAAGGGAACGGAAGCGCGTGCGCGTGCCGATGGTGTCCGCGATGACGCTGTCGACCGAAGGACCGCTATCGCGTCCTGTAGGGATGCCGCCGAGGGTGGCGATCTGCGCGCCGGTACGGTGCGTTTCCACCGGACGGCCGTCTAGGAAGTAGTTCGCGCCGCTGACGATGTTCATTCGCTCCTTGAACGGGTCGAACACCTTCAGCTCGATATTGTTGTTGTAGCCTTTGCCAACGCGGTCGGGAATCCAGCGGCCGGGATTGAAGCCGAGATACTGGAGCCACGTCCCAAAAACCGTGGGGAGCGCCTGGCCGGTCTGTGCGAGCGCTGTACCGTTTCCATTCAGGAAGGCGTCGAGAAACGGCAGTCCAACCGTGACGGCCGTGCCGCCGATCATGCCTTTCAGGACATTTCTGCGGTTCTGCAATTTGGTCATACGTGTCTCTCCTCGCCTATTCGGCGGATGCCGTCTGCGTCGCCGCCGGCGACACAGTACGATAGAACTCAGGGCTGGTGGCGATACGCTTCATCAGATCGGGCACGACATATCCACCCGCCGTGAAATCGGCTTTCAACTTCTCGACCCACGGCGCCTCGCCTTTCGCCGGCCTGCGCCCCAACGCATATGAACTGAGGCGATCAACGAGGCATGCCGTCGCTGAGGTGTTGTCATGCAGCGCGAGGCCAAGTTCGTAGGAGTTGTTGAACTTCTTGCCGTCGAGCGTGCCGCTGGCGTCGATGGTTTCACCGTTCTCTTCCGTGCGATACGCACCCGAGCCGTCGAAGTTCTCGAGCGCGAGACCCATAGGATCGGTGATCTTGTGACAACCGGCGCACATCGGCTCCTTCGAATGGGCCGTCAGGCGCGCGCGCGCGGTCTTGTAGACGGTCGTATCGTTGACCAGCGTGAAGTCGACGTTGCCCGGGGGCGCGGGGACTTTCTGGCAAAGGAAGACTTCGCGGATTGCTTTACCACGAATGGTCGCCGAGCTGCGGTTCGCGGGCGAATGCAACGCGCTGAAGCTGGCGTGGCTCAGAATGCCGCCACGCGGATCGTCGGCGGGAAATTCAAAAGTCTGCCATGGATCGACGGCGCCGTTCGGGCGGTCGTTGACGACAGGTACGCGGTAAATGGCGCCGAGCGAGGAGGTAAGGAATGTCTTTTTCGTGGTGAAGATGTCGCGGTAGTCGGCGCGGTTGGTGATCAGCAAATCCACCAGCGTGCGGAGCGTTTGCTCCTGTGCATCCATCGCCTCGCGGCGGCTGAACATCGGATAGATCAGATTGTCTTTACGTAAAGACTCGAAGTCCTCGAAATGGAACATATCGGCGAAGAACGCGCGCACACCGGCTTCGACGCGGTGCGAGGCCATCATGCGTTCGACCTGATGCTCGAGACCTTTTTGCGTATCGAGTTCGCCTTTTTGCGCGGCGTTCAACAGCTGCACATCCGGTCCCGCGTTCCATAGGAAGAAGCTGAGCTGACTGGCTTTGGAATAGCCATCGAGCACGCCCTGACCATTCGCGATCTTGGTAACTTGCGGCGCGCGGAACAGAAACTGCGGCGAGGACAGCATCGCCGACAGGCTCATCGCAAGACCGTCATAGAAGCTATTCAGCTTCGTGCCCGCAGTGTTGGCTGCATTCACGTAGGCTGTGACTTCCGCGCCGGTCATCGGACGGCGGAACAGGAGACGCCCGACGTTGGAAAGGAAAGCCTTCGCACACGCGTCGTCCGGCGCATTGTCCGCGGCCGGTTTGCACGGGATCAGCATCGCCCGGTTTTTCTTACCCACGACCTGCGCGGCAATCGCATCGGCCATCGCGTCATACTGTTCCATGCCGGCGCTGGTCACACCAACACCCGAGGAACCAATAGCGAGCAGGCCATCGATGCGCATGTCCGGTTCGAAACGTCCGCCGAGATCGATGGTCGGGCCAAAAATATCGGCGACGGTGGCGCGGTACTGCGCCGGCGTGAGACGCGGCACGGCGGCCGGCGCCGGCTCGAACCCGGCGGCAACTTGTGCCGTTGGCTTCGCGGCGGACGGCGCGTCCGTTGACGGCGAACACGCGGCGAGTACGGTGGCAATACAGACCGCCGATACGGCTTTAAGGAAAAAGGTACGTAGCTTTACGTGCATCGAGAATTTTTCCATCGGGCGCAGCTATTTCACTTCCGCACTTTGATAGCGCGGCTGCGGTGTTTCCTGGACGAAAGCCGGAACGGCCGTTATGCGGTAGGCCGTCGAAATCGACATGTTCATACCGGTCTTGGGATCCGGGTCCGCGTCGGCGGCTTTCTTCATCGCGTAATAAAGCCCGGGGCGATCGCCCACGATGCCGTTATGCGAGAAGGCGAAGTAAATCTCGGTCCACGGCTGATATCCGCCGACGAGACCATCGAGCTTATCGCCCTTCAGCATCTTGAGGCGAAGATGCGTGTTCTTGAGATTGAGCACCGGAGAGCTCAGCGCGTTCCACAGCAGGCTCAGCGGTTTGTGTTCGGTGATCTTCAGTTCGCCGTCTTTGATATCGGCCTTGAACTCGTTGTGCGAGCGCGGATCCGGATCGACACGGTAAGTCATGAAGTGACGCGGCGAGCCGTCGAGATTGGACTTCAGATATTCAAGCGCGCGCGTCAGGCGGATGGTGACGGGACCATCCTTGTCGATGTCCTCGCCTGTGATTGTGATCAGCCACGCCGGCTGAGAGTCTTTGAGCTGCACCCAGATCCATTCGCCATAGGCTGATGGCGCGTCCCAGCTGCCGCGGAAGTTTTGGTTACAGCCGATGGCGCGTGAGAGCATGTTGTCCACGCCCTTCTCGCCCGTTTGAGGATCGGTAAAATCCACCTCGCCGATCTTGCCGTCGAGATTGAAACCGTAGCCGACTTTGGAGGTGATGAATTTGAGACCAGGGTCCTTGGTGGCTTCGGGGTGCGTATAAGCATTGACCTGCTGACCGTCGATCACAGCGCGGGCGTTGACGATCGCGTTGATGCGGTCCTCGCCTTCGCCGCCCTTCGCCCATTCGGCCATCATCGACTTCACTTCGTCCGGCTTATAACCGAGCCCTTGAAGAATCACCGCGTACTGACCAGCCTGATCGTCCGGGTTCACACCGCCCGGACAGTCCCCGTCGCGCGAATTGAGCTGTTGAGAGAAGTAGCTGACGACATAACTGCGCGATTCCAGTGCGTTAGCGGCCGCAACATGGGCGAGATAAAACGCACCGGCGACGCCGGAGCCAAGGACCCAACGAAACGTTCTGGCCTCCACGACCACTCCCTCCACTAATGCCGACACGCCCGAACCACCCGGAGTGAAACCAGGGTGCGAGCGCCACAAAGCCATACTCGATAAATGAGTCTAACACTCTTATCCGCCAATCATATTTCAGATTTGAAACAGACGAAGCGGGGAGCCGTTTTGCGGCGGTGGGAAAAGAAGGGAGAACCTGCGGTTCTCCCCTTATAAAATTCAATAATAAGAAACAGTTAGATGGCTTTTTTCGCCGTCACTTTGGTCGACTTGCCGGCCATGTCCATGGTCCCGTCGATGGAACTTCCGTTCACCTTCCCGCTGAAGCGGAGCGGTGCGGCGGCGCCGGGCACGGTCGCGGCGAAAGTGATGTTCGGGCCGGCCAAAACCGGGGATTCGATCGGCACCTGTTTGCCGTTCGGCAGGGTCAGGGAGCCCGAGGCCATCTGGTACTGCTGCTTGAGGTCGGCCTTGTAGGTTTCGTTGCCTACCTGCCAGGTCCAAGTGCCCTGCACCTTCGCCGGGACGATGAAGAGATAGATGTTCCGGGAGTCCACGACCTCGTGTTTATCCGGCTGCCAATCGCCCATGGTGAAAGCGTGGGTGACGATGCGCGAACCGGGCTTCATCTCGTCAAGAATCTTCGGGCGCAGCTTCAGGTTCACTTCCGGGAGCAGATACATCGTCATCACGGAGGCTTCGCTGAAGTTCATCTGAAAGAGGTCGGCCTGCTTAAAGGTGACACGGTCCGTGACGCCGGCCTTCTTCGCGTTCTCATTGGCTTCGGCGATGCGCACCGGATCGAGATCGACGCCGACGCCCTTCTTCACTTTCATATCGCGCGCGGCGGTCACGACGATGCGTCCATCGCCCGAGCCCAGGTCGTAGTGGATATCGTCAGGGCCGACGTTGGCGAGCTTGAGCATGCGATCGACGAGTTCCTGCGGCGTCGGCACATACGGCACATCGAGTTCGACGCCGCCTTCACCGGTGTACTTGGTGGCCGCGACGGCGCTGAAGGTCATGAACACCGCGGCAATGCCGGCAAGACCGATACTTTTGTGCATCTTCATGGAGCGATTCCTTTTTCAGGCCGTGCGTGACGAACGGCGGGCAAGCAGAAGAACCGGGAGGCCGAGAGCAAGCACGACAACGCCGGCAAGGGCGCCGCGGCCTGTGAACGCCAGACTATTATAGAGCATATAGGCGCCGGTAAGGCAGAAGAGCGCCGGGGTGACAGGATAAAGCGGAACCCGGAAAGGGCGCGGGGTGCTCGGATCGCGCCGCCGCAGGACGAACAGCGAAAGGCCTGTCAGGAAAAAGAAAACCCAGAAAACCGGCTGCAGGAAATCGACCACCGTCTGTACGCCCGAGCGGGCGAAAGCGCCCGCGGCCACGATCACAAGCGCGATCGCGCCCTGGAAAATGACCCCGCGCGTCGGCACGCCGCGCACCGCGTTCCACTGCGCCAAAAACCGGAACATCGGGAAATCCTGGCCCAAAGCGAAGGCGCTGCGTGCGCCGGTGAACAACGTGATGTTGGTGTTGTCGATGATGAGGAACAGCACGACGAAGGTGATGACCACCGCGCCCGCATCGCCAAAGGCCGCGCGCATCACATCGGCGGCGATAGTCTTTGACGCAGCCATGCCGGCCGGTCCCAGCACCGCGAGATACGCCAAGTTCACCGCGACATAGAGCGCTGTGATGATCGCGATCCCGATCAGCAGCGCGCGGACCATGTTGCGGTTGGGGTCTTTGACTTCCGCGGAGATATAAGCCGCTTCATTCCAACCGCCAAAGGTCAGCAGCACAAGCAACATCGCGCCGCCGATGCTGGCCATGGTCACGGGCGACGGCGGTTCAGCGGCCGGCGGCGGCACGGCGCCGCTGGTCAGACCCGCGAAGATCAGGACGCCGAGACCGATGAGGGTGGCCACGAAAAGCGTGTTCTGGAATGTCTTGGTTTGCCGCACGCCCGCGAGGTTGAGGCCCGTGAGTACGACGATGATGAGCGCCGCATAAAGCGCGGAACTGAAGGGTCCGAGAGGCATAAGCTGCGTGGCGTAATCGCCGAAGATGTAAGCGAACAGGGCGATGGAGCCGCTTTGGATCACCGTCAGGCGCGCCCAGGCGAACATGAAACTCACATTCGGCCCAAAGGCACGGTGCAGGAAGTGGTATTCGCCGCCCGCGGACGGGTAGGCCGTGGCCAGTTCGGCATAACAAAGCGCGCCGATAATCGAGACCACCCCGCCCGCCAGCCAGACCATGAGGATGGCATTGGCGTTGCCCAGTGTGCCAGCGACGAATGCCGGGAAACTGAAGATCCCTGTGCCGATGACAAGGCCGACGATGATCGCAATGCAATCTGTCAGCGAGAGAACTCTATTTGGTGCGTTATGTGTTTCGTTATTCATGGGGATGACGCGATTGGAGAAATCGCGGCGGCCTCCCTGCTTGTTAAGTCCTGAGCGGACAAACCCCTTTTTCCGCAATACAACAGCATGTTAGCGCGCTCAAGGGAAACACCGTTCTGTAACACCTCGTGCTGCGCTGCAATGGAACCGAGAGGACCGCTTTGACGGAGAAACCGATCCGCATCCTGGTGGACGCCGACGCCTGCCCCGTCAAAGACGAGGTCGTGCGCGTGGCGGAGCGCCACAAGCTGCCGGTGATCTTGGTCAGCAACGCCTGGATGCGCGGGCCCGATCATCCCCTGGTGCAGCGAATCTTGGTGGCGAGCGGACCCGATGCCGCCGATGATCGGATTGCGACCGACGCCACACCGACGGATATCGTGATCACCAACGACATTCCGCTCGCCGCGCGGTGCATCGAGGCGGGCGCGCGGGTCCTGCGGCCCAACGGCAAACCCATCGACAAAAGCTCGGTCGGGATGGCCGTGGCGATGCGCGATCTGTCCGCGCACCTGCGCGAAACGGGCGAGATCACCGGCGGGCCGGCGGCCTTCACGCCGCGCGATAGATCCCGATTTCTTGATGCTTTAGAAGTGGTTGTGCAGGCCCTGAAACGGGGTAGGTAAAGCCCCTTACATTGACAATGTGCGCCGTAAGACGTATATGGGCGTCCGTCTGCCCAATGCGGACAACATCTCGCGAACGCGCGCAGGTGCACCGGCCCCAAAGAATAACGTGAATAAAGGGCCGCGAGGATCGAACGAGATCCCGCACCGTCTCCTGAGACGTTTTTGAATTCCCTCCCGTCGGTTGCGTGCCCACCGGGTAACCGCAAACCCGTTTTGCGCCGCCTTAGCGGCTGCACGACCTTTGCCTATTTGAAAGTGATTCTATGACTCTGTTTACAGACCTCGGCCTGATCGAGCCGCTGACCCGTGCGCTCACCGCTGAGGGTTATACGTCCCCCACCCCGATCCAGGCGAAAGCAATCCCGCGCCTTCTCGAAGGCCGCGACGTGCTCGGCATTGCCCAGACCGGCACCGGCAAGACGGCGGCTTTCGCGCTGCCGATGATCCAGCACCTCACCAAGAACAACCGCCGCGCCGCGTCCCGCCAGACACGCGCGCTGATCCTGACCCCGACGCGCGAACTCGCGCTGCAGATCAACGAAGGTTTCGCGACCTACGGAAAGTTTGTCGGCTTGAAGCGCACCGTGATCCACGGCGGCGTCAGCGAGAAGCCGCAGATCGCGGCGATGGCGGGCGGCACCGATGTGCTGATCGCGACGCCGGGCCGTCTGCTCGATCTGATGAACCAGCGCAAGATCGAGCTCGCCGGTCTTGAATTCTTCGTGCTCGACGAAGCCGACCGTATGTTGGACATGGGCTTCATCCGCGACGTGCAGAAGATCGTGCGTCAGCTGCCGAAGGAGCGTCAGACTCTTCTGTTCTCGGCGACCATGCCCGATGCCGTCACCGATCTCGCCAAGAGCCTGCTCAAAGCTCAGCACGAACGCATCGAAGTCACGCCGCCGTCCACGACCGTGGAACGCATCGCGCAGAAGGTCATGTTCGTGGCCCGTGAAAACAAGCGCCTCTTGCTCGCCGACCTGCTCAAGGACAGCGCCATCAGCCGCGCCATCGTCTTCACGCGCACCAAGCATTGTGCAAATCGTGTTGCCGAACAATTGCAGAAGGGCGGCGTGAAAGCCGACGCCATTCACGGCAACAAGTCCCAGAACGCGCGCCAGCGCAGCCTGACATCCTTTAAGTCGGGCGAGCTGCGCATTCTGGTGGCGACCGACATCGCCGCGCGCGGCATCGATGTGGACGGCGTTTCGCACGTCATCAACTTCGAGATGCCCGCCGAGCCGGAAAGCTACGTGCACCGCATCGGCCGCACCGCGCGCGCCGGTATGGACGGGATCGCGATCTCGTTCTGCGACCGCGAAGAAATGGGCGCGCTGCGCGCCATCGAACGTTCGATCCGCCAGCCTGTGCCGGTGGACGAAACGCACGCTTATCACAATGCGCCCGCGCAGCGTGGTTCCAATCAAGACGAAGGCCGCCCGGATCGCGGCCGCGGCCACCGTAAACACGGCGGCCCGAGCCATGGCGGCCCGAAGAAGCCGGGCGGCGGAGGCAATCGCCGCCGTCGTAGCGGCGGTGGCGGCGGCGGTGGCCGTCCCTGGGAGAACCGCCCGCAGGCGGCTTAAGCTTCTTCCTTACTTTTTGATCACGGCACTGCAGAGCCCGACCGCAAGGTCGGGCTCTTTTGCTTCACGACGACAGCAGCGCCACGCCGCCGAGACCGCCGTCCGTGCAAATGCTGACGACGGCGAGACTGCCGGCCGGATATGTGGAAAGCTCCTTCACGGCTTGGCTAAGAATACGCGCGCCGGTCGCGCCGAAGGGATGGCCGAGCGCGACACTGCCGCCATTGGGATTCATGCGGCCCCACGGGAACGAACCAAGTTGGGCCGTAACGCCCGCGCGCGCGGTGAGCCAGGCCTTATCTTCCATCGCCGCGATATGGCACAGCACTTGCGCCGAGAAAGCCTCGTGTATCTCCCAAAGGGCGACGCCGTCATAGGTGAGACCGTGACGCGCCAAAAGACGCGGGATCGCGATCGCCGGCGCCATCAGCAGCCCATCGCGCAGCATATCGACGGCGGCAAGTTCCCAGTCCACGAGGCGTACGCGCGGCGTGTTTGACGGCAGACGCGCGAGACCTTCTTCATTGGCCAGCCAGATACCGGCGGCGCCATCGGTCAGCGGCGAAGAGTTTCCGGCGGTGAGCGTGCCCTCGCCGCTTTCGGTATCGAAGGACGGCTTCAGCTTCGCGAGTTTCGCGAGCGAGGTGTCCGCGCGGGGAAGAACGTCTTTCGTGAGTCCGTCGATGGGGATCACAAGATCGTCGAAGAAGCCTTTGCTCCATCCCGTGACGGCGCGCTGATGACTTTCGAGCGCGAGTTCATCTTGGCGTTCGCGCGCGATTTTCCAGGTCTTCGCCATCAGTTCGCAACCATCGCCCATGGATAGACCGGTGGTGCGATTAGTGACGCTGGGGATGTGCAAACGCACGTCCTTCAGCGGCAGCGCGCTTAGCATCTCCGCGCGCTGACCAACGGACTTGGCCTGGAAGAATCGCCGCAGCCACGTCGAGAAACCCTGATTGATGCCGATCTGTACGCCGCTCATGCTTTCCGAGCCGCCGACGAGGGCGAGCGACGAGGCGCCCACGCGCAGGCGGTCGGCGGCGGCGAACACGCCGACCATGCTGGTTGCGCAGGCCATGATCGTGGTGAGCGCGGGGATATGCGTACCGACCTCGGCATCGAGCGTGACTTCACGCGCGATGTTGCTCCACCGGAGGCTCGGCGCGACCGTACCCCACACGACAAGATCGGGGCGATCCGCACCCTTCAGCTGGCCGCACATGGCCTGCACGACCGGCACCGACAACGAGATCGCATCGCGTTTTGACAGCGGACCGTCCACTTTCGCGAAGGGGGTGCGCAAACCGGCCGCGAGCCAAAGCTGTGACGACGCCATGAGTTTTTCCCCGTGGAAGAACGACCTGTCTAGTTTATCCCGAAACGTTCGTATCTTTGTTACAAAGAAATCGCCGGTTGGGAAATCTGTAGGCCGTGAAGGACCTTAAACTAACGCGCAATTGAAATGAGCATTTTCGGCAGATTACCTTGTCCTGACCGGCGCGCCAGGGCGAGGAAGCGGCGCCGTATCTTTAACGTGTAGGCCGCTTCAGTGCCGGATAACGAACAAGAAACGCAGGAGCGCAGCGCGGCTGCGAATTACGCCTTCGCGCGCGCCTTCGCCGTGGGGCTGAACGCTCTCATCGTCGGCCTGATCGCGACAGCCTTTTTCGCAATCGCCCTTCTCTGGCTTCAAAAAAGCTCCGGCATCCGCCTGGAAAAAAGCCAGTACGGCGGCGTACTGCTTTTCATTTTCGTGCTCATCACGTTGTGCGCCTATCTGGTGTGCGACTACATCCAGAGCCGCAAGGAAGAGGACGCAAAGCGCCGGCGCGCGGCGAACAAACCCGCCGCGAAGGGATCGGAGAAGATCCGCGACGACGATTGGGGCGCGATCCTTGAAGCGCGCCTGAAGGAATTCGATCCACTGTTCGCGGAGAACGAAGATCAGTCCGCCCCGGCGCCGCACCCGGTAAAACAGGTGGCGGCGGCGGGCGCGCAAGCATCCGCGACCATCGCACCCGCCGTTGCCGCGGCGGTTTCCGCGCCTGCGCCCGCGCCAGCTAAAGATCTTACCGCCATTCTGTTCGCCCAGGCCGTGACCGCCGCCGTGGCTGCGCTGGAAGACAGACCGACACTGTTCGCGCAGTTCGGCGTGAACCTTTTCCTGGCCGGAGCATCGAGTGAGATCGCGGCCCGTAGCCGCCTCGCTCCTGCGCAAGGCCGGCAGATCCTGGAATCGATGCTGGCCGAGACAGGCATGTCCAAACGCAGCGCCGGGATTTTCGCGGCGAACGCGAGCACCTTCGCGCAGGTCCCGCATTTCCGCGCGCCCATCGAAGCCGGCTTCCGCGCCATGGCCGCCTTCGCGCAAACCGGAATGGCCGATGCGTCGGCGCTGTCCGAGATGCTGGTGCAGTGGCAGATCCAGGACGGCATCGTTCACGCACCGGAAGTCATGACCTTCGTGACGACCTCTGTCGGCGTGCCGCCGCCGGGCATCACCATCCAGCCCGAAGACCAACAGCGCGTGCTGCGCGCCCATGCGACCGTGATCACCGAAGTCCTGCACCGCTTTCAGGGCCGCGAGATTCACAACCTCGGCAACGGCCGCATCATCGTGTTCGACGACGCCACACGGGCGATTCGCGCCGCCGCACAGATCATGGAATCCCTGGACAGATTCGCGCGCGCAAACCCGACCTTGATCGTGGTGCCGAGAATCGGCGTGGACACCGACATGGGCGCCATCGTGGCTCACAACTATGTATCGGCGGCGCTCCCGCGCACCGTGACCCTTGCAACCATTGCGTCGGCCAATTGCATTTGCTGCACCGAGGCGGCGAAGGACGATGCGACGGATATCATTGAATTCCAGCCGGTTTCACTGTCGGACATTTATTCCGACCTGCCGCCGCTATTCGCCGCGGCATGGTCACAAGCGCCGGTGGACACTTCCAACGCCGCGCCGTTGGAATACCGTCAGGTCGGCGCCCGGCCGATTAAGCCCGGTTGACCCCGCTCCCACAGGGTTTAATACTCCCGTCCATCCAAGGGGTGCCTGAGGTTTCAGGCTGAGAGACCGCGTGAGCGGTAAACCCTTAGAACCTGATCCGGGTGATACCGGCGTAGGGATGGACCTTCGACAGCTCATCCGCCTTTGCGCACGATTCCCGGGTCTCCACACAAGGAGATCCATATGAACGTCATCTCGCGCCCTCAGACCTTCACGGTCACCTCCGGCCCGCTGCCGGCTTCGCGCAAAATCTATCTGAACGGCACCGCCCATGCCGGCGTGCGCGTGGCCATGCGCGAGATCGAAGTGGCCGGCGGCAAAGAGCCGCCCGTCATTGTTTACGATACCTCGGGTCCATACACCGATCCCGCCGTCACCACCGACATCCGCCTTGGCCTCGCGCCGCTGCGCGACAGCTGGATCAAAGCGCGCGGCGATGTCGATGAGATCGACGGCCGCGCCGCCCGTCCCGAGGACGACGGCCTGAAAGCCGGTGAAGTCAACGATGTGCCGAAGTTCGACCGTGCGGGCCGCAAGCCCCTGCGCGGCAAACCCGGCAAAGCCGTGACGCAGCTTGCTTATGCGCGCGCCGGCATCATCACGCCGGAAATGGAATATATCGCGATCCGCGAAAACCGCGGCCGCGCGGAAGCGAAGGCGAAGCTGAAGCGCGACGGCGAGGATTTCGGCGCGTCGATCCCGGATTTCGTCACGCCTGAATTCGTGCGCGACGAAATCGCGCGCGGGCGGGCCATCATCCCGGCGAACATCAATCACCCGGAGGCCGAACCGATGATCATCGGGCGGAACTTCCTGGTGAAGATCAACGCCAACATCGGCAATTCGATCGTGACGTCCTCGGTAGCCGAGGAAGTCGACAAGCTGGTGTGGGCGATCCGCTGGGGCGCCGACACCGTCATGGACCTTTCGACGGGCCGCAACATCCATACCATCCGCGAATGGATCCTGCGCAACGCGCCGGTGCCGATCGGGACCGTGCCCATCTACCAGGCCCTCGAGAAGGTGAACGGCAAAGCCGAGGACCTGACGTGGGAAATCTTCCGCGACACCCTGATCGAACAAGCCGAACAAGGCGTGGATTACTTCACCATCCATGCGGGCGTGCGTCTGGCCTACATCCCGCTGACCGCGACCCGCGTCACCGGCATCGTTTCGCGCGGCGGTTCGATCATGGCGAAGTGGTGCCTGGCCCATCACAAGGAAAACTTCCTCTACACGCACTTCGAAGAGATCTGCGAGATCATGAAGGCGTATGACGTTTCGTTCTCGCTGGGCGACGGCCTGCGCCCGGGTTCGGGCGCCGACGCCAATGACGCCGCGCAGTTCGCCGAACTAGAGACTTTGGGCGAACTCACGCAAATCGCATGGAAGCATGATGTGCAGGTGATGATCGAAGGCCCGGGCCACGTGCCCATGCACAAGATCAAGGAGAACATGGACAAGCAGCTGAAGTCCTGCGGCGAAGCCCCGTTCTATACGCTCGGACCTCTCACCACCGACATCGCGCCGGGTTACGACCACATCACCTCGGCCATCGGCGCGGCCATGATCGGCTGGTTCGGCACGGCGATGCTTTGTTATGTCACGCCCAAAGAACATTTGGGCCTGCCGGACCGCGACGACGTGAAAGCCGGCGTGATCACCTACAAGATCGCCGCCCATGCGGCCGATCTCGCCAAAGGTCATCCGGGCGCGAGCGCGCGTGACAACGCGCTTTCGAAGGCCCGCTTCGAGTTCCGTTGGCGGGATCAGTTCAACTTGAGCCTCGACCCCGAAACCGCCGAGGACTTCCACGACCAGACCCTGCCGGCCGAAGGCGCCAAGGTTGCGCACTTCTGCTCCATGTGCGGTCCGAAGTTCTGCTCGATGAAAATCTCGCAGGAAGTGCGCGAATTCGCCGAGAAAGGCATGGCGGAAATGTCGGACGCATTTAAGTCCGGCGGCGCGGAAATCTATCGTACACTCGAGACCGCCAAGGAATAGGAAGAGCCGGAGCGGGCGTGACGGACGGGACGACAGGCGAGACACCCACAGCGGACGTAAGAGAGATGCCACAACGGACACGCGGCTTTCGCATCGGCCGCGCCATCTTTCTTACGCTCGCGATCGCCCTTCTCGCGCCCGCCGCCCTCATCCTTCTCTATCGGTTCGTTCCCGTGCCCGGCACGCCGCTGATGGTGCTGCGGGCCATCGAGGGCGCGGGATGGAACTACACGTGGCGGCCGCTGGACCGCATCGCGCCGGCCCTCGCCCGCTCCGCCCTCACCGCCGAGGACGAGTCCTTCTGCACGCACCACGGCTTCGACACCAAGGCTTTGCAAAAGGCCTGGGAAGAGTATCTCGACGACGACGGCGGGACCTTGCGGGGCGGATCGACCATCAGCCAGCAAACCGCGAAGAATCTCTTGCTCTGGCCGGGACGCGACTGGGTGCGCAAAGGCCTTGAGGCGTGGCTGACGATCTACATCGAAATGCTGTGGCCGAAGCAGCGGATCATGGAAGTCTATTTGAACGTGGTGGAATGGGGCCGGGGCGTGTACGGCGCCGAAGCCGCCGCGCGCCATCACTTCGGGAAAACCGCAGCGACGTTGAGTGCCGCCGAAGCCGCCCGCCTCGCGGCGGTGCTGCCGAGCCCGTTGCGCTGGTCGGCCTCGAACCCCGGGCCATACGTGCAGCGGCGGTCCGATACCTTGCGGGCGCGCGCGGCCCGCCTGGGCGAGCTCGCGGATTGCCTCAAGAAATAAAAACTACTCGGGATCGGCGGTGAGACGCGGCACCGCGACGCGGCGGCCGGCGAGCGCTTCTTCAAGCGCGGTCTTCAGCGTGCTGGGCCCGGCAGGCTTCACGAGGAAGGCCGAGATGCCAAGGCGAGCGGCATCGCGATACAGGTTCATATCGTTGTGTCCGGTCAGCATAACCACCGGCATTTCGTTGAGCTGCCGGTGCGCAGACGCGCGAAGTCTCTCGAGGAATTGCACGCCGTTCATTCCGGGCAGTTCGAAATCCACGATCAGCACATTGGCGAGATCGGGATCGTTTTCGAGGTCCGTGAGGGCGTCCTCGGCCGAACGAGCGCTGAACACCTTCGGAATGGACAGACTTGTCAATAACCGGCCCAAGAGGTCCCGCACGAAGTTCTGATCTTCAACGATCAGGACCGATGCCGACCTCAACATGTGAGCCAAAGAGTTATGTCCATCCGCCGCCATACTTGAAAACTAGCTCAGCAAACTTCTGAAATCAGCGCCTTTTGGGGAGATACGCCCCAACCCCGGGCCGCGTTGCCTTCAAATTACGATTGCAGCGGCTTCGTTATCAAGAACCCGCATGATGGAAAGCGCAGCCATATGCGAGGTTTTCGGATTGTCCGGCGAGGGGTTCGCGTGAATTTCGAGGGTCATACGCCCGAATTTGCCGGCAGCCTCGAGACGGTGGACATTCTGTGTAACCGCCGGATCGGCGACCAACATGATCTGCGTCTTTTCGAATCCGAGTCCCGCGAGAGCGGCCGTGGCGGCGACGTTGGCGTTCTTCGGAAAGGTCAGCGCGGCGTCCCGGGCATTGCCGGAGAAGATGACCGCGCGCGCGGTGATCTTGGCAAGGTCATGGGACTGTTCGGCCGGCGTGCCCTTCCACGCGAGCGGCGGCTTGCTCGAGGTCAGGGTGACGCTATCGAGGCCCGCGATCTTCGCAGAGGCCAGCGCATCGACGCCGGGCAGCGCGCCCGCGACCAGCTTCACTTGCGCAGACGAGCGGCCGGCGGCGGCGGTGAGTTCTTCCCACAATGCCGGATCGGCGAGGCTGCCTGTGGAAACGATTACGAGATCGATGCCCGCACCGAGGACAGGGCCGCAGATCGCGCGCACGGCGCTATGGCCCGCGCACTCGACGACGAGATCGGGCTTCAGCGCGAGAAGCTCATCGACGGAATAAACGAGAGGGTGGGCGCCGACCGACACGGTATCGGCGGGAAGACCAAGCGCGCCGACGATGGAAAAGGTGTGCGGGCGCTCCGCGCAGAACGAACTGACAAGGCGGGCGATCGCGCCGTTGCCGACAAGTGCGATTTTCAAACGAGGCTCCAGATCTCAACTCTTCTCTTTGAGGCGGCGCTCTAAGTGATCGAGCCGGTCCGCGCCCCAAAACGGTTCTCCGTCCAGGACCATGAACGGGGCGCCGATCATACCGTCGGTTCGCGCGCTGTCCATCGCTTCGAGAACCGCGCGCTTCGCGGCAGGATTTGCCGCCGCCGCCTCGATATCGGCGAGCGAAAGACCGAGGTGCCCGCACGCGTCGGCGACTTCTGCCGCCGTGGCGATACCGCGGCCCTCGCCGAAGGCCCGCGTCATGACGGCAATGGCGAAATCGCGCGCGAGCTTGGGATCGCGGGCCTTTAAACTCCAGAAAGCATACCGCGAAACCTTCGCATCGAACGGAAAGACATCGGGAATTTTGAAGGCGATCCCGGCGAAGGCCGCGCTGCGCAGAAGATCGATAGTGTTGTACTTGAGCCGGGCGGGGACGAATGGCGGCGGCTTGACGTCGAGCGACTGGAAGATGTGACCGAGCGAGACCGCGAACCAATCGACCTCGCGCCCGTAACGGGCGGCGAGGTCATCGATGCGCCGGAGTGCGAGATAGGAATAGGTCGAGACCAGATCGAAGTAGAAGCGGATCGGTGCGGACATTGTCCCTTCTCCTCTAAATCAGAGCCTCCACGGCGCGCCGGGCCATGACGCCGACAAGATGGGCCCGATACGCCGCGGTGGCGTGAAGATCGCTGTTCAAATCTTCATCGGAGACGACGATCCCGGCAAGCGCCCCGGGCGTGAAAGATTTGGATAGGGCCGTTTCCATTTCTGTCTGACGGAAGACATTCGCGCCCGCGCCGGTGACGGCGACCCTGATCCCCGCCGCGGTTTCCGCCACGCAGACCCCTGCGATCGCGTAACGCGAGGCCGGGTTGCGGAACTTCATGTAGGCGGCGCGCTTCGGCACGGGGAAACTCACTTTGACGATCATCTCGCCGGGCGTGAGGGCGGTTTCGAAGAGGCCGGTAAAAAAATCGTCAGCGGCGATGGTGCGCGTAGGCGTATGGACCGTGGCCCCCAGAGCCAGCACCGCGGCGGGATAGTCCGCCGCAGGATCGCTATTCGCCAGAGAGCCGCCGAGCGTGCCGAGGTTGCGCACCTGCGGATCGCCGACCTCCCCGGCCAAATGAGCGAGCGCGGGAATGAGGCGGCGAACGTCGGCGGAAGCGGCGACATCCGCGTGGGGCGTCATCGCGCCGATGATAACCGCGTCCTTCTCCACGGCGATGCCGCGCAGCTCGATGAGCTGAGAGAGATCGATCACATCGGAGGGCTGCCGGAGACGTTGCTTCAAGGTGGGGATGAGGGTCTGACCGCCGGCGAGATAAACGGCATCCTCGGCGCCAGCGAAGATGGCGCCGGCTTCGGACACTGTCATGGGACGGTGATAAGTGAAGTTATGCATCAGGCCATGGCCTTTGCGCCCGCGAGGATCGCCGTGACGATGGGTTGATAGCCAGTGCAGCGGCAGAAATTCCCTTCAAGCTCCTTGCGCACCACATCCTCGGTGAGCGGCCCGCCTTTGTGACGTTCGACCATAGCGAGCGCGGTCATGATCATGCCCGGCGTGCAGAACCCGCACTGGAGCGCGTGGTGTTCGCGGAAAGCCGCTTGCATCGGATGCAAGGCGCCGTCTTTCGCAACGCCTTCAATCGTTGTGATCTGCGCGCCGTCTGCTTGCACGGCGAGCATGGAGCAGGCTTTCACCGGGCGGGCGCCGACATGAATGGTGCAGGTTCCGCATTGGCTTGTATCGCAGCCCACATGCGTGCCGGTGAGGCGAAGCTGCTCGCGCAGGACATCGACCAGCAGCGTGCGCGGTTCGACCTCGACCGTGTGCGCGGTTCCGTTGACGGTGAGCGATATCTTCATGCGGTCCCCGCTGCGCGCGCGGCGGCAATCGTGCCGAGGCGTGCGAAAAATTCGTCGGCGAGCTTCTTGGCCGCCGCGGTGATGAGCCGTCCGCCGACCTGGGCGATCTTGCCGCCGACCGACGCATCGACAGTGTAGATGAGGCGTGTGCCTTCGGCTTCTTCTTCGAGCCGGACCCTGGCCCCGCCCTTGGCGAAGCCGGCCGCGCCGCCTTTGCCTTCGCCGCGAATGGTATAGGCCTTTGGAGGATCGAGATCGGACAGCGTGATCAGGCCTTTGAACGAGGCTTTCACCGGGCCGATCTTGGCGGTCACAACGGCATCGATCTCGGTGGGCGAGGTCCATTCAATGGACTCGCAGCCGGGAATGGCTTCCTTCAGCACCGCGAGATCGTTGAGGGCCTCCCAAACCGCCAGGCGCGGGGCGGGAATGAGATAGTCGCCGGTCATATCCATCGTACGTAAACCTCTTACAGATCCGCGCGGCCCTTACGTATGGCTGCCCGGCCGAACTTCGCACGCACCGTATCCATGGCTTTCTCGACCTCGGCGCTGCGCGTCCCGGTTTTGCCCGCCGGCTTGTCCATCACCGAAAACAAGTCCTGCGGGTCGGCGCCGGTCGGCTCGCTCAATTGATCGACTCCAACGCCAATAAGACGGAACAGGGGGCCTGTCGCTTCCTTCAATAGCATAGCTTCCGCCTCGCGGAAGATCGTCTCGGCAAGCTGCGTGGGCGCCGACAGCTTGTGATTGCGCGTCACCGTCTTGAAGCGCGAGGTCTTCAGCTTCAGCACCACCGTGCGTCCCGCGATATTCTTGGCCTTCAAGCGTTCCGAGACGCGCTCGGTAAGAGTCCAGAGAATGCGGCGCAGCTTGGCGGGATCGCGGATATCCTCATTGAAGGTGGTTTCCGCCGATACGCTCTTGGCTTCTCGGTCGTTATTGACATGGCGCTCATCGATGCCCTGCGCGAGGCGGGCGATGTAGGACCCGGTTTCCCCATACAGCAGCGCCATTTCCTCATGTGAGCGGCGCTGCACATCGCCGACGGTGAAAAGTCCGCCGACTTTGAGGCGATCCCCGAGCGCGGGGCCCACACCGGGAAGGCGTGTGATGGGGAGATCATGCAGCACCGACACCGCATCGCCGCGACCGATCACGGCGAAACCGCGCGGTTTGTCGAGATCGGAGGCAAGCTTGGCGAGGAACTTGTTGTAGCTAAGACCGATGGAGACCGTGATGCGGATCTCGCGTTCGATCTCGCGGGCGATATGCGCGAGCGTGGCGGCGGCCGAACGGTTGAACAGCTTCAAGGTGCCGGTGAGATCGAGGAAGGCTTCGTCCAGCGACAGCGCCTCGATCATCGGCGTGGCGGTCTCGAAGATCTTATGCACCTGCCGGCTAACCTCTTTGTACTTGGCCATGTTCGGCTTGATGACCACGGCGTGCGGACACATCTGCAGCGCCTTGAACATGGGCATGGCCGAACGGGGCCCAAACTTGCGGGCGATATAACAGGCGGTTGAGACGACGCCGCGTTTTTCGCCGCCGACCAGGACGGGCTTATCGGCAAGGCTGGGGTCATCGCGTTTTTCGATGGTGGCGTAAAAGGCATCGCAATCGATATGCGCGATGGACAGACGGCCCAATTCCGCGTGGCGGATCAGGCGGTCCGAGCCGCAGCGCGTGCACGAAAGCTCGTCCGATTCATATTCGGCAAGACAGTCCCGGCAGAGGGCGATGATACGGTCGAAGGCGGACATTTGCTTCACGATGCTGCGCGTTGACTTAGGAGAAAGAAAGCCCCAAGTGAAGGCATCTTTCGAAGGATTCCCCCCATGAGTGAACGGTCTTCCGGCCCCTCCCGCTGGAACATGCCCGACCGGCCCCGGAGCAAGAATTACGCCCACCTGCGGCGGACCTATGAATTCATGCGTCCGTACAAGGGCCAGCTGCTCATTTTCTGTATCGCGCTGGCCATCACCTCGGCGGCGACGTTGAGCATCGGCTTGGGGCTGAAGTTCGTGATCGACCGGGGCCTTTCCGCCGGCAGCCGCGAAATGCTCGACCAGGGCCTACTTGCGCTGATCGGTGTGATCGTGGTGATCGCGGTCGGCACCTTCACGCGCTTCTATTACATCTCGTGGATCGGCGAACGAGTGGTGGCCGACATCCGCGCCGCGGTGTTCAACCACATCCTGCGGCTTTCGCCCGGTTTCTTCGAGACCACCAAGACCGGCGAGATCCTTTCGCGCCTGACGACGGATACCTCACTGCTGCAACAGGTCGTGGGCTGGTCCCTGTCGATCGCCCTGCGCAACGTGGTGGCGCTGATCGGCGGCGTGACGATGCTGATCGTCACCA
>JBFWVA010000002.1:0-497724 GCA_050246995.1 Rhodospirillaceae bacterium
CTGGCGGAGAGGGAGGGATTCGAACCCTCGGTATCGGTTTCCCAATACACTGGTTTAGCAAACCAGCGCCTTAAGCCACTCGGCCACCTCTCCCCTGGGCCGGCAGAGCGCTGAAATCACGCGCTTTTCTCTCACGAGAGGCCTCGAGGCGGGCCGGAAGATGAAGCTTGGGCGGGGGAAAGTCAACCCAACCGGCAAAACCTAAAAACTTAAGCGATTCCGCGCGTTAGCGGCTCATTCCGCGCGTTGAACCAGCCCGCCGGCCCGTCTTGGAGACGGCGCGGCCCTTCTCTAAGCTCTTTGCATCACCAGGGGAGGTTTGCATGAAATTGTTTGGTTTGATGGCCGCCGCGCTTTTCAGTGCAAGCGTCGCGCAAGGCGCCGCGTTTCCAAAGTCCGGTCTGATCGCGGACCGCGGGCTCGCCGAGAAAGACTTTCCGCGCTGGAAAGCAATCGAACCCAACATCTACGTCTACGAGGACACGCATTCGCCGGATGCCGACGGATCGGTGATCGGAACAGTGAGTCTGATCGTCGTGACGACGGACGGCGTCGTTCTGATGGACGGCCAGGGCGACGCGCAGGACGGCAAGCGCCTCGTCGATGCGATCAAGAAAATTTCGCCGCTGCCGCTAAAGTATGTCGTAACCGCCTCGGATCACATCGATCACGTCGGCGGCAATGCGGAGATCAAAGCCGCGTTCCCGAATGCGATCTTCGTCTCCTCGCCAGCTTCGCAAAAGGTCCTCGCCAAAAGCGCCGTCGTGCCGAGTGAAACAGTCGCGGACAAGCGCATCCTCAGGGTTGGCGAAACAGAATTCCAGATCCTGAATCTTGGCCGCGCCCATACGGGCGGCGATCTCGCGGTTTACTTGCCACAAACAAAAGTCCTGTTCCTCGGCGAAATCTACGCGCGCGACATTTTCCCCTCGCAGCGCTCTTCGTATCCGAGCGAATGGGTTGAAACGCTCAAGAAGGCCAAGGCAATGGACGTGTCTTGGTACATCCCAGGTCACGGCTTCGTCGACAGCATGGCCGAAATGAAGCGTGATCTCGATGCATCGCTCAAAATTCAGGAATATATCGTCGCCGAAGGGAAGCGCCTGCACGCGCTGGGCCTGCCCTGCACCAATGAGGGCAAGCCTCCGGTGTGCGAAGCTTCGAAACAAGTAAACTGGGGGCCATTCGCGACGGTGCCGCAGACGCGCGGCAAGCAGGACCTTGCAATCGGCCGCGTTTATATGGAGATCGAAGGCAAACTACCGCCCAAGTAGCTACGGCGTCTTGCACACACCGGCAGGAACATCGGCGGCCGGTTGAACGAAATATATTCCGTCGTTGCTGTAGGCCGTGAACACGGCCTCGGCACGGCCGAATCCTTCGGGACGCGCGACCGCTGTGAGGTCACCCCAGAAGGTGAAGAACAGCTGCGCGTCCACCACGGCGCGATCCTTCAACAGAACGATGAGCTGATAGCGCTTGTCCGTCTTCATCTGCGCGGCAATATCATCGCGAGAGAGTTCGCCCCATGCCGCATCTGCCAGCAGGGGATGCGAAAGGATATCCTCGGCCGACGTCACGACCACCATGCGGTCCCAGGGGACGTGAATGAAGTCAGTGGCGCAAATGTAAGGATGCGAGGGCGTTTCCCGCTTTTGGACCTGACGCGTGTCCTCGACTTCAGGAGGCGTCGGATCCGGCGCCGCCCGGACGGCAATTTCACCCGAGAAGTCGTGCAGCCACGCCTTCGGAAGGTAGGGTTGATAAAGCAACCAACCGATGACCGCGCAGGCGCCCAGGCCAAGAACGAAAACCGTTCCGCTCTTGAGGCGGCGCGGCGGCGTCTGGTCGGCCGGATCGCTCAAGCGTCGAGCTTCTTCTTGAGCGCGTCCGAACACATGGCCGGGTTGGCTTTACCCTGAGTCGCCTTCATCACCTGACCGACAAACCAGCCCAACATCTGGACTTTGCCTGACTTGTACTGGGCGACCTTGTCGGCATTTTCGGCGATGATCTTATCGACCGCCGCGTCGATCGCGCCAGTGTCGGTGATCTGCTTCATTCCGCGCTCTTCGACAATGGCATCAGGCGTCTTGCCCGTGTCCACCATAGCTTCGAAGACTTCCTTGGCCATACGGCTGGAAATCGTGTTGTCGGAAATGAGGGCGATGAGACGGCCGAGATCCTTCGCGCTAACGGGGCTTTCGCTGATTCCTACGCCGCGTTTGTTCAAAACACCGAAAAGATTGGTGATCACCCAGTTCGCCGCGAGCTTGGGATCACCGCCTTTGGCGACTTCCTCGAAATAGTCCGCGTTTTCCTTTTCCGCGACGAGCACGCCGGCATCGTAAGCGGTCAGACCAAAATCCTTTGTGAACCGCGCCTGTTTGTCGTCGGGAAGTTCCGGCAGCGACGCCCTGATCCTTTCGACGAAAGCTTCGTCGAATTCGACGGGAAGCAAATCGGGATCGGGGAAATAGCGGTAATCGTGCGCGAATTCCTTAGAGCGCATGGGCCGCGTTTCGTTCTTATTGGAATCGTAGAGACGCGTTTCCTGATCGATCGAGCCGCCGCTTTCGTACACGTCGACGTGACGCCGCGCTTCGTGCTCGATCGCCTGCATCACGAAGCGGACGGAATTCACGTTCTTGATCTCGCAGCGCGTGCGCAGCTCCGTGGACCCGACCGGACGGACAGAGACGTTTGCATCACAGCGCATGGAACCTTCCTCCATGTTGCCGTCGCAGGTGCCGAGGTAGCGCAGGATCGCCCGCAGCTTCTTGAGATAGAGGCCGGCTTCTTCCGGCGTACGCAGGTCCGGTTTGGAAACGATCTCCATCAGCGCAATGCCGGAGCGGTTCAAGTCGATGTAAGTCTTCTGCGGGTGCAGATCGTGGATCGATTTGCCGGCGTCCTGCTCCAGGTGCAAGCGCTCGATCCCGATCTCGCGGGCCGTGCCGTCGGGCATATCGAGCACAATCGTGCCCTCTCCAACGATCGGCTGATCGTACTGGCTAATCTGATATCCCTGCGGCATGTCGGCGTAGAAATAGTTCTTACGCGCGAAAACACTGCGGCGATTGATCTTAGCCTTCAGTCCAAGGCCGCTTTTCACGGCCTGCTCCACGCAATGCTCGTTCAGAACCGGCAGCATCCCGGGAAGGCCGGCATCGACGAACGATACTTGCGTGTTCGGCCCGCCGCCGAAATCAACGGAAGCACCTGAAAACAGCTTCGCCTTGGAAATCACCTGGGCATGGACCTCAAGTCCAATGACCACTTCCCAATCGTGCTTCTCGCCTTTGATGATGTAACCCATGGCGCCCTCTATACGGCCGGCAACAGGGGGAACTGCGCGGCGTCTTCGAGCACCTGGCAGACACGGAACAGCGTTTCCTCATCCCAACGGCGCGTGAGCACCTGCAAGCCGAGCGGCAGACCGTCGGAGCTGAGACCTGCCGGCACGGAGGCGCCGGGAATACCGGCCAGCGAAGCCGGCACGGTGAATACGTCATTGAGGTACATCGCGATCGGATCGTCCGACTTCTCACCAATCCCGAAGGCTGGCGTCGGCGCGGTGGGAGTCAAGATCGCATCGACTTTCTCGAACGCGTCCGTGAAGTCCTGGTTGATCAAAGCGCGGACCTTCTGGGCTTTGAGATAATAAGCGTCATAGTAGCCAGCCGAGAGCACATACGTGCCGATCATGATGCGGCGGCGCACTTCCGCGCCGAAACCGGCGGCGCGCGTCTTACCGTACATATCGTCTAGTGATTTGCCGGGAACTCGCAGGCCGAAGCGGACGCCGTCATAGCGGGCGAGGTTCGAGGACGCCTCCGCGGGCGCCACAATATAGTATGTGGGCAGCGCCGACTTCGTGTGCGGCAAGCTGATCTCTACCGGCGTGGCGCCGGCAGCCTTCAGCCACTCCACGCCCTTGTCCCACAACGCAGCGAGTTCGGGGCTAAGACCGGACGGGCGGTATTCCTTGGGAATGCCGATGCGCAGGCCCTTCACGCCCTTGCCGAGCGCAGCTTCAAAATCCGGCACATCCAGCTGTGCTGACGTCGAATCCTTCGGATCGTATCCAGACATCGCGCGCAGCATGATCGCCGCGTCGCGGACGGTGCGCGTCATCGGACCAGCCTGATCAAGCGAACTGGCAAACGCGACCGTGCCCCAACGCGAGCAGCGGCCGTAGGTCGGCTTGACGCCGACAATGCCGCAAAACGCCGCGGGCTGACGGATAGAACCACCAGTGTCGGTCCCGGTCGCGCCCATGACAAGATGCGCGGACACGGACGCCGCCGATCCCCCCGACGAACCGCCGGGCACGAGCTCGACATTGCGGCCCTTGGCTTTCCAAGGGTTTTTCACCGGGCCGTAGTAGCTGGTGATATTGGCCGACCCCATCGCGAATTCGTCGAGGTTGAGCTTACCCAACATCACGGATCCGGCGTCACGCAGCTTTTGCGTGACGGTGCTTTCATAGGGCGGCGTGAAGCCGTCGAGGATGTGAGACGCCGCGGTCGTCAGCACACCTTCGGTGCAAAACAGATCCTTGATCCCGAGCGGAATGCCTTCAAGCGCACCGCCCTGTCCGGCGGACAAACGTTTGTCGGACTCGCGCGCACGTTCGCGGGCGAGATCACCCGTCGTGGTAATGAACGCGTTCAAGTCCTTAGCGCGTTCCATGGCGGCGAGGTGCGCTTCCGCTAGTTCCAGCGCGGTGAATTCTTTCTTCGCGAGCTTTTCGCGCGCGGCGGCAATGGTGAGGGATGTGAGTTCAGTCACGCGCAGCCTCTATTCAACAACCTTCGGCACGCCGAAAAAGCCATCGTGGCCTTCGGGCGCGTTGGCGAGCACTTTGTCGGCCTTGTCGCCGTCGTTAACCACGTCCTTACGCCACTGCAGTTTCAAATCAGTGCCGCCGGTCATCGGCGCGACATTCGATGTGTCGACTTCTTTGAGCTGTTCGATCCAATTGAGGATTCCCGACAGCTGCTCGGCGACGGTTTCGAGATCGGCCTCTTGCACTTCGATGCGCGCCAGAGTGGCGATGCGCCGCACAGTGGCTTTATCCAATGACATCAGTTACATCTCGTCAAAACCCGGCGTCCCGCCGGCGGAATGTGCGTAACACCCGATATGGCGATCTGCAAGCCCAGCGCATTGAAGGCGCAAATGGCCCGAAATCAAACGATTTTGGGCCTCGATCTCGGGACTAAAACCATTGGCCTCGCCCTCTCGGACGTCGGCTATATGATCGCCTCGCCCCTTAAGACAATCAGCCGGCGCAAGTTCACCCAAGATTGGATCGAACTTGCTGAAGTGATCCAAAACCGGAATGTCGGGGCGCTGGTCGTTGGGCTGCCCATTCAGATGGATGGAACCGAAGGGGCCAGGGCCCAGGCTACCCGTTCCTTCGTAAGCGAGGTCCTCAAGCGCATGGATCTCCCGGTCGCCTTTTGGGACGAACGACTTTCTTCCAGCGCCGTTGAACGTATGCTGACGGACGAGGCCGACCTATCCCGGAAACGCCGGGCCGAATTGGTGGACAAAACCGCCGCCGCCTACATCCTTCAGGGCGCGCTCGATGCGATGCGCTATCAGGCGTAGGGGTTGCCTCGGGCCGGGCTGCTGCCTATAGTCCGGGCTTATGCTCAATCCCGTATTTCCGCATCGTCACCTCCTCGGCATCGAGGGGCTTTCCCCGGCTGAAATCAATAATTTACTGGACCGTTCGGACTATTACGTCGCGCTAAACCGCGCGCCGGAAAAGATGTCCGACGCGCTCCAGGGCCGGACCATCGTTAACCTGTTCTTCGAGAACTCGACCCGCACGCGCACGTCGTTCGAACTCGCCGCCAAACGGCTGAGCGCGAACGTGATCAACATGCAGGTGGAATCGAGCTCGGTCGCCAAGGGCGAGACCCTGATCGATACCGCGGTGACGCTGAATGCGATGCACCCGGATGTCCTGGTCGTGCGCCATCCCGATTCCGGCGCGGTGAAGTTGCTGGCCGACAAGGTCAATTGCGGCGTGGTCAACGGCGGCGACGGCAGCCATGAACATCCGACGCAGGCTCTGCTCGACGCGCTCACGATCCGCCGGCGCAAGGGCAAGCTCAACGGCCTCCTGGTGGCGATTTGCGGCGACGTTCTCCATAGCCGCGTCGCACGGTCCAATTTCCTTCTCCTACTCACCATGGGCGCGCGCGTGCGCATTATCGCACCGCGCACGCTCATCCCCAGTCAGGTGGACCGGATGGGCGTCGAGGTCTTCACCGACATGCACGCCGGCCTCAAGGACGTGGATATCGTTATGATGCTGCGCGTGCAGAACGAGCGTATGCGCGGCAGCTTCATTCCCTCGGTGCGCGAATACTTTCACTTCTTCGGCCTGGATCGAGCGAAACTAGCGCAAGCCAAACCGGACGCGCTCATCATGCATCCCGGCCCTATGAACCGCGGCACTGAAATAGATTCGGATGTCGCCGACGATTTCGAACGCAGCGTTATTCGCGAGCAGGTCGAGCTTGGGGTCGCTGTGCGCATGGCCGTTCTTGAGATCCTCGCCTTGAATAACCGGGACGTCCAAGCGCGGAAGGCAGCATCATGAGTGTCGCGAAGCCTGGCCGCATCGCTTACATCAACGCCCGTGTCGTCGATCCCGCATCGGGCTTTGACGGACCGGGCGAGGTTTTGACCAGCGGCCAGGAGATCCTCGACGTCGGCCCAAAGGTGCTCGACGGCAAGACGCCGGACGGCACGCAGGTGGTGGACTGCGAAGGCATGTGCCTCGCGCCCGGCCTTGTGGACATGCGCGTTCAGCTGCGCGAACCGGGTGAAGAACACAAAGAAAGCCTGAAGAGCGCCGGTGAAGCCGCCGTCGCGGGCGGCGTCACCACGATGGTGTGTCTACCCAATACGAATCCTGTGGTCGACGACGAGCCGACGCTGGAGTTTGTCGCCCGCCGCGCCCGTCAGCTCGCCCTGACCAAGGTCTATTGCTACGGCGCCGTCACCAAAGGGCTGCAGGGCAAAGAACTGGCCGAGATGGGCCTTTTGTCCAAGGCCGGGGCGCTCGCGTTCACCGATGCAACCCGGGCCGTCGCGGATGCGCAGGTGATGCGCCGCGCGCTGCAGTACGCGGCAACCTTCGGCCTGATGATCGTTCAGCATCCGGAAGAGCCGACGCTCGCCGGCGGCGTTATGAATGCCGGTGAGATCGCGACGCGCATGGGCCTTTCAGGCATTCCGCGTGAAGCCGAGATCATCATGCTCGAGCGCGACATCCGCCTCACCGCCATGACCGGCGGGCGCTATCATGCGGCGCACATCTCCACGGCCGATAGTGTCGAGATTATCGCCCGCGCCAAGAAACAGGGCCTCAACGTCACCTGCGACACGGCGCCGTTTTATTTCTCGCTGAACGAACTCGCGGTCCGAGATTACCGCACCTTCGCGAAACTCTCGCCGCCGCTGCGCGATGAGAAGGACCGCCAGGCGATCGTTGAAGGCCTGAAATCGGGCGTGATCGACGCGATCGCCAGCGACCACGCGCCGCACGACCAGGACAGCAAGCGCCTCCCCTTCCCGCAGGCCGCGTTCGGCGGCAGCGGGCTTGAGACACTGCTCGCCGTATCGCTCGATCTCTTCCACAACGGCGACATGCCGCTGATCGAGGTCATACGGCGCCTGACGTCCGCTCCGGCAAAATTGCTGGGGCTGGAAGCCGGGCGCCTCGCGCGCGGCCAGAAGGCGGACCTTGTGATCTTCAATCCGGACGAAAGCTGGAAGGTGATCGCGGACGCGTTCAAATCGAAATCGAAGAACTCACCATTCGACGGACGTCCGGTTCAAGGCCGCGTCCTGCGCACGGTCATCGACGGGCGCGCGGTCTATGACGTGCTCGGCGCCGCGCAAGCGCCCGCCCGCCGCGCGGCGAAGGCCTAATGTCCGCCGAGGTCCCTTTTCTGCTTTATATCGCCGCGCTCGCGGGCGGTTATCTCACGGGCTCCATTCCGTTTGGCCTGGTGATCACGAAACTTGCCGGGCTGGGTGATATCCGCAGCATCGGTTCGGGCAACATCGGCGCGACCAACGTCCTGCGCACCGGCCGCAAGGGGCTGGCGCTGGCGACGCTCCTTCTCGACGGTGGCAAGGGCGCGATCGTTGTGGTCGCACTCAAGCTGCTCACCGATAATCCGCTTGTTCCGCTTATCGGCGGCTTCGGCGCCATCCTCGGTCACAATTTTCCGGTTTGGCTGAAATTCAAAGGCGGCAAAGGCGTGGCCACGACCCTCGGCGTGATGATCGCCGCCGCCCCTGTGATCGGCATCATGGCCTGTGCGACGTGGATCATCGTCGCGGCCCTGACGCGAATCTCCTCACTCTCCGCCCTCGCCGCGCTCGCGCTTGCGCCGGTCTACGCTTACTTCTTCGGCTTTCCTTACGAGGCGATCGATTTTGCCGCTCTGGGGGTTTTGGGCTGGATCCGCCACGCCTCCAACCTGCAACGGCTGCTCAAAGGCGAAGAGCCGCGCATCGGCGCGAAAAAGTGATCCATGGCCGACCGCGCGCATCAGGAACTTCTGTCCTGGATCAGGCTGGCGCGCAGCGAAGGGGTCGGCACCAAAACCTTCCGTCATCTTCTCGAACGCTTCACCACAGCTACCGAAGCCGTCGAGCGCCTGCCTGAATTCGTACGCAGCGGCGGGCGTCCGTTAAAATTATTGCCGGCGGCGGATGCCGAGCGGGAGTTTCAAACCGCGCACCGGCTGGGACTGACTTACGTCACGTGGGCGCACCCGCACTTTCCGGACGCCTTGAAGGCGATCGAGGACGCACCGCCCCTCCTCGTCGTCAAAGGCCAGACCGACGTCCTCGCCGAACCGATGATCGCCATCGTCGGCGCGCGTAATGCAACGGTGAACGGCCGCAAGATGGCCCGCATCCTGGCCGCCGAACTCGCGGCTGAAGGACTTGTGGTGCTTTCCGGTTTGGCGCGCGGCGTGGACGGCGCGGCCCATGAGGGCGCCTTAACGGTCGGCGGCGGGCGAACCGTGGCCGTCGTCGCGGGAGGCACAGACGTTATTTATCCGCCAGAGCATGCGAAGCTTCATGCCCGCATCGCAGAGACAGGCGCGGTTGTTTCCGAGATGCCGCCCGGCACCGAGCCTCAAGCCCCGCTTTTCCCCCGCCGCAACCGGATCATCTCCGGCGCCAGCATCGGGGTGGTGGTTGTCGAAGCCACGCTCCGCTCCGGTTCGCTCATTACCGCGCGCTTGGCGGCGGACCAGGGTCGGGATGTGTTCGCTGTGCCCGGGTCCCCCCTCGACCCCCGGGCCCATGGTCCGAACAGCTTGATTCGGGATGGGGCCGTTCTTGTACAATCTAAAGATGATATTATTGAACAATTACCCCTTAAACGGGGGTCGGGTGCAAAAAAATCCACAGGCCTCGAGCCCCGCCACCAAGGCACTGAAAATAAATCACAAATTGACGAGCGCGATATTCGCCTTCAAATCGAGAGCGCCTTAGGCACAGCCCCTGCCGCCGTTGACGAACTTGTGCGCCAATGCCAAGTGTCCGCCGCCGTCGTCGCCACCGTTTTAATGGAACTGGAACTTGCGGGACGGCTGGAGCGATTACCAGGTAATCGGGTGGCGTTAGTCGGAACGGTTTGAATTTTTTAACTTTTCCGAGCTATCAGCCAGAATTTGCACGCCATGGGAGATGCAAAAAGCGGGTTCACCGCTCCCCATTTCGGCGTGGATGTGGGTAACCGATAGGTCGTCCGATGCAGGTCGTTATCGTTGAGTCGCCGGCCAAGGCGAAGACCATAAATAAGTATCTCGGCACCGACTTTAAGGTGCTCGCCTCCTATGGCCATATCCGCGACTTGCCACCAAAGGATGGCTCCGTCCGCCCCGACGAAGACTTCGCAATGGATTGGGAAGTCGACGCCTCGTCACAAAAGCACCTCAAAGAAATCGTCTCCGCTTTAAAGGGCGCGAAGGGCCTGATCCTCGCGACCGACCCGGACCGCGAGGGTGAAGCGATCTCATGGCACGTGCTGGAAGAGTTGAACCGCAGCAAGGCGCTGACCGGTCAGCCGGTCAAACGCGTCACCTTTAATGCCATCACCAAAAAAGCCGTGCTGGAAGCCATGGAGCATCCGCGCGAGCTAGACCGCGAGCTGATCGACGCCTACCTGGCGCGCCGCGCGTTGGATTACCTCGTCGGCTTTACCCTCTCGCCGGTTCTGTGGCGCAAGCTACCGGGCAGCAAGTCCGCCGGCCGCGTACAGTCTGTCGCCCTTCGCATGATCTGCGACCGGGAACTGGAAGTCGAGAAGTTCAAGGCCGAGGAATATTGGACGGTGGGCGCCGACATGGCGACCGCGGCCAAAGAACCGTTCGCGGCTCGCCTCACCCACCTCGACGGGAAGAAGCTCGACAAGTTCGACCTGAACGATGGAACCAAAGCCGAGCGCGCCGCCGGGATCGTGCGTAGCGGCGCGTTCAAGGTCATCTCGGTCGAAAAGAAGAGCAAGCAGCGTCGCCCGTATCCGCCGTTCACGACGTCCACCCTTCAGCAGGACGCCTCGCGCCGGCTGTATTTCTCGGCGCGCCAGACCATGGACATCGCGCAGAAGCTTTATGAAGGCGTCGAGATCGGCGGCGAAACGACCGGCCTTATCACTTATATGCGTACCGACGGTGTCCAGATGGACGCCGACGCCATCAACACGGTGCGCGGCCTGATCGGCGACCGCTACGGCAAAAAGTATCTGCCCAACGAAGCGCGCATTTATAAGACCAAGGCGAAGAACGCCCAGGAAGCGCACGAAGCGATCCGCCCGACCGATCCGTCGCGCACACCGGATATCGTCGCGAAGTACGTCACGCCCGATCAGCTCAAGCTCTATGAATTGATCTGGAAGCGCACCGTCGCCAGCCAAATGGAATCAGCGGTGCTCGATCAGGTGTCGGTCGTCGCCTCGACACCAGATAGCCAGACGAATTTGCGCGCCAGCGGTTCGACCATCGTGTTCAAGGGCTTCCTGGAAGCCTACGAAGACACGGGCGCCTCGGCTTCCACGCCGGCGGCCGAAGAAGACGACGAAAATCTCGGCAATATCCTGCCCGCGATGAGCGAGGGCCAGCCGCTGTCGGTGACGACGGTGACGCCGGAGCAACACTTCACACAGCCGCCGCCGCGCTTCTCGGAAGCCAGCCTCGTCAAGGCGCTGGAAGAACAGGGCATCGGCCGTCCGTCGACCTACGCCTCGATCATTCAGGTTCTCCAGGACCGCAAGTACGTGCGCATGGATAACCGCCGCTTCATCCCGGAAGATCGCGGCCGCGTCGTCATCGCGTTCCTCGAAACCTATTTCGAGCGTTATGTCGAATACAGTTTCACCGCCGATCTCGAAGAGCAGCTCGACGACATCTCGGGCGGACGCCTCAACTGGAAGAAAGTGCTCGCCGACTTCTGGCGCGATTTCATCGCCGCCATCGACGGCACCAAGGACCTGACCCGTACGGCCGTGATTGACGCCGTGGATGCGTTGCTTGAGCCGCATCTGTTTCCGGCTCGCGCCGACGGCAGCAATCCACGCCAGTGTCCGGCGTGCTCCGAAGGGCGCATCGGCCTGAAATTTGGCAAGTTCGGCTCCTTCATCGGCTGTAGCCGCTACCCTGAGTGCCGTTACACGCGCCCGCTTGGCGCACCCGACGCCGGCCCCGGCCAGGCGATGGACGGCCCGAAAGAGTTGGGCAGCGATCCAGCCACGGGCCTGAAGGTCACGTTGCGTATCGGTCCTTACGGTCCCTACGTTCAGCTTGGTGGTGAAGAGGTCGCCCCGGCGCCCGCGCCGCCACCTCCGCCGGAACCTGAAGAGGTCGTTACGGACGGAAAGAAGAAAAAGAAAAAGGCCGCCAAGCCCAAGGTGCCGAAGCCGAAGCGTGCTTCGCTCCCGAAAGGCACAGATCCGAACGCCGTCGATCTCGATCGCGCCTTGAAGCTTTTGTCGCTGCCGCGTGAAATCGGCGTGGATCCGGAGTCGGGCGAAATGATCGTGGCCGGTATCGGCCGCTTCGGCCCGTACCTCAAGTACGGCGACAAGTACCAATCGCTCGGCAAGGACGATGACGTCCTCGAGATCGGGCTCAACCGCGCCGTCGTCGTGATCGCTGAAGGCCGAAACAAGCCCGGCCGCAAGGGCGCCGGCGCCGCCAAAACGCTCGGCAACCACCCGCAAGATGGCCGCGCCATTACATTACGGTCGGGACGCTTCGGACCCTATGTACAACATGGCCAGGTTCGGGCGACATTGCCCAAGGACATGGACGCAACGAATGTAAGCGTCGATTCCGCCGTCGCTTTGTTGGCCGCGAAGGCCGCCAAGGAGCCGGCAACGAAGGGCAAGGGCAAAACAGCCCGTAAATCAGCGGATGCGTAGTTGAACCGGGACAAGTCGCCAAAAAAAGCGAAATCAAAAAGCGGCCATACATCGCCGCTCCCGACGCGAGACGAAATCCTCAAGTTCATCCAAGAGTCGACTACGCAGGTCGGCAAGCGTGAGATCGCGCGCGCGTTCGGCCTCAAGGGCGCCGAGAAAATTGCGCTGAAAGCCATCCTGAAGGACCTCAAGGTCTCGGGCGCCGTGGTCGGGGGCGAAGGCAAGCGCGTTGGCGCACATGGGGCCATGCAGGCCGTCGATGCGATTGAAGTTACGCATACGGACCGCGAAGGCGATATGTACGGCAAACCCTTGAAGTGGGACTCCGACGCGCCGCCGCCGACGATCCTCGTCCGTCAGCCCTCCAAAATCCTGAAAGGCCGCGAGCGGCGTTTCACCGTCGGTGTCGGCGACCGCATCCTCGCGAAGATTCTTCCGGCCGGTGACAATAGTTTCGAAGCGAGGCCGATCAAGAAACTCGCCACGGCGCCCTCGCGCCTGCTTGGAGTCTATGAACCCGGCGCCGAAGGTAAAGGCGGTTATCTCCGCCCCGTCGACAAGAAGTACCGCTACGAAGTGTGGATTTCGCCGCGGGATGCGAAGGATGCGGTGCCCGGCGATCTGGTCGCGGCGGAAGTCTACGAAGATCCCAAGCACGGTCCGCAGCGCGCCCGCATTCTTGAGCGTTTGGGCCCAATGGACGCCAGCCGCAATCTCAGTCTGATTGCGATCCACACCCACGGATTACCTCATATCTTCTCCGAAGCCGCCGCGCAGCAAGCAGAGCGCTCCAAAGCGGCGCCCATGGGACAGCGCGTCGATCTGCGCCAAATCCCATTGGTGACGATCGACGGCGAAGATGCGCGCGACTTCGACGACGCCGTTTGGGCGGAGCCGGACTCGGACCCGCAGAACGCCGGTGGATGGCACCTTTTGGTCGCGATCGCCGACGTCTCCTGGTACGTGCGCCCGGGCGATGCGTTGGATCGCGACGCGTATGCCCGCGGCAATTCCGTTTATTTCCCCGACCGCGTCGTCCCGATGCTGCCGGAAGAGCTTTCCAACGGTTGGTGCTCGCTGAAGCCGAAAGAAGACAGGCCATGCCTTGCCGCGCATATGTGGATCGACGCCGACGGCAAGCTCCTGCGCCACCAGATCATCCGCGGCATGATGCGGTCCGTCGCACGCCTCACCTATACGCAGGTCCAACGCGCGAAGGACGGCCAGCCCGACGACACGACCGGGCCGCTAATGGCCGAGATCATTCCGGCGCTCTACGGCGCGTACGAATCCTTGGACCGCGCCCGCGCGAAACGCGGCACGCTCGAACTCAACATCGTAGAACGCAAGATCATCGTGGATCGGGAAACCGGAAAGATCCTCGGCGTTACGCCTCGCGAACGATACGACAGCCACAAGTTGATCGAAGAGTTCATGATCGCGGCCAACGTTGCCGCCGCGGAGACTCTCTCACGCTCCGCTTATCCGGCTGTATATCGTGTGCATGACCGTCCCGATCCTGAGCGGATCGAGAACCTGCAAGAGGCGATGGAGAGCGTCGGCCTCAAGTTCCCAAGCCCGGGTTCGGCGCGGCCGCAGGAGTTCAACCGGCTGCTGCGTCAGGTGAAGGACAGTCCGCACGAAAGCATGGTGAATACGCTGGTGCTCCGCACGCAGGCTCAGGCGGTCTACAGCCCTGAGAACATCGGACACTACGGTCTGGGTTTGCGTAAATATGCGCACTTCACCTCGCCGATTCGCCGTTATTCCGATCTTCTTGTGCACCGCGCGCTCATTGCGGCGAACAAACTGGGGGAAGGCGGCTGGGATCCCCACCGTGACCAGGACTTGGTCGCGACGACCGAGCACATCTCATCAACCGAGCGCCGCGCCGCGATGGCGGAGCGTCAAACAGTCGATCGCTTCGCCGCACTCTATCTGCGTGATCGCGCGGGCGCCGTGTTCGTGGGCCGCATCAGCGGCGTCAGCCGTTTTGGCGCGTTCGTAACACTCGAAGAGACAGGCGCGGACGGCATTTTGCCGATGCGTCACCTTCCCCAGGATTTCTATGATCATGACGAAAAAGGCCATCGTCTGGTCGGCCGCCGCCGCAAACTCGAGCTGCGCGTCGGCGATGTGATCGACGTCCGCCTTGTCGAGACCAACGAGGTGGCAGGCAGCATCGTCTTCGAATACGCTGACCGGGTCGGATCAGCGGATCGCGGGAGACATGGTCATGAAAAGCAGCGAGAGCGCCGCGCAAAACCCGGCCGGCAGAAAGTAAGAACTCGCCGGCGATGATGTCTTCCATCAGACCTTTGTCGCGCTCCCTTCAGCGTGCCGCCGCCATGATTTGTCTTACCGCGTTGGCGGCGTGCTCCACGACCACGCCAGATGCCGGCCGCCGCCCACGCAGTGTTATTGTCGACGGCATCGACATCGCCATGATGGCGCACGTTCTCAACACTGGTTTTACCGAGATCAAGGACCGCGCCTTGAACGAGCCCGACATGGCGGGGCTTTTCATGCGCTCGCTTGAAGGACTTTCCACCATCGACCCGGCAATCGGTGCAGTCGCCAAAGACGGCGACCTTCAGCTGACTTACGGGGACGTTCCCCTTCCGCCGGTCGCTACACCTCCGCAAGGGGACATCGACCCTTGGGTCAAGACGACACTCACGGCCATTCTCACGCTGCGGCAGGTATCCATGCCGCTGAAAATGGCGAACTCGGAAGCGCTCTATAAAGCGATCTTCCCGCCCGCCTTGAAGGTTCTCGATCCCTATTCACGTTATGCCGGTCGCGACGAAGCAATCCGCAGCAGGCTTATTCGCGACGGCATCATCGGCCTTGGCATTCGCGTGGTCGCAGCCAAGGACGGTGTTTCTATTCAATCCATCGTAAAAAATGGACCAGCCGAGAATGCCGGTTTGAAGCTCGACGACCTGATTACGCACGTAGATGGCATGTCGTTGATCAATCGCCCGATTGAAGTAGCGCGCCAATTCCTGGAAGGCAAAGCCGATACCGTCGTGCAATTGACCGTCCACCGGCCGCAGACTCTCGATACATTTTCCGTCGCCATTCGCCGAGAGCTTGTGATCCCGGACACGGTCATCGCAGATACCGTCAACGGCGTTCTCGAAATCCGGATCCGGAGCTTCAACCAGCGCACCGCTCAAAGCGTCGAGAAGGCGGTCATTAAGGCCCGCGAAGCGGGCCCGGTACAAGGCATCGTGCTGGACCTGCGCAGCGACCCGGGTGGCCTTCTGGATCAGGCGGTCGATCTTGCCGACCTCTTTCTCGACAGCGGCACGATTATCGCTCTGCGCGGGCGGCATCCCGGCGCACAGCAATTCTACGGCGCCCACGGCGGCGACATCGCCGCAGGTATTCCAATCTCAGTCGTGATTGATGGCCGTGCCGCCTCGGCGTCGGAAATCGTCGCCGTCGCTTTACAGGACAACCAACGTGCCGCCGTAGTCGGCACGGTTAGCCTTGGCAAAGGATCGGTTCAGACGGTCATTCGCCTCCCGAATCAGGGAGAGATCGTCCTGACCTGGTCGCGGGCCTATACGCCGCGAGGTGCGCTTCTTCATGGCTTGGGCGTGCTCCCCGACGTCTGCCTCAGCGGCGACAGTGCGACGTTGACCGATACGGTGGGGCGGATCTTCAATGGCGGAGGCCTGCCTGCGGCGCTCATGAACGGCTGGCGCTCACCGCCGGCGGAAGCTCAGGGCTTGGAGGAATTGCGTGCCGCCTGCCCCCCGGAAGCCCATCCCGACCGGGCGCTTGATCTCGAGGTCGCGCGCCGGCTCGTACAGGATCCCGCCCTATATGCCCAGGCGCGTCAGGGCGGGGCCAGACAACTTGCTGAAAAACCACAATAATTTTGTGCTGTGAGGCTGCCCCGGTTTTCTTGACACCTCAGCGCAGCAGTGTATTGTGCGCCGCTCAATTGCACCCGCCTCGCGCAATCGCAGGCGTTTAGAGAAGCGACAAGGTAAATACCATGGCAAAGCCAGCCACGATCCAGATCAAGCTCGAGAGCACCGCCGGCACGGGGTACTACTACGTGACGAAGAAGAACCCGCGCACGAAGACCGAAAAGCTGGTGTTCAAGAAGTATGATCCCGTCGTGCGTAAGCACGTCGAGTTCAAAGAAGGCAAAATTAAATAGCCATCGCATCATAGCGATGAGTTATGAAGCCCGCCTCACGGCGGGCTTTTGCTTTTAGGACGCAGCAGACTATTGGGCCGCCTGCGGCTCAAGGAAGCGCGATACGGTCTGCAGGAAGCTCGCGACCGAGATCGGCTTGGCGATATACCCATCGCAGCCGCCATTACGAATCTTCTGCTCGTCGCCTTTCATCGCGAAGGCGGTGATAGCGACAACGGGGATAGAGCGAAGATCGTCATCGGCCTTCAGCATCTTGGTGATTTCCAGGCCGGAGATCTCGGGCAGCTGGATATCCATCAAAATCAGGTCAGGCCGGTTCTTGCGCGTTATATCCACGACGACGCGCCCATCCTTGGCTTGCAGGGTGTTGTAACCGTGCGCCTGCAAGAGGTCGTTGAACAGTTTCATGTTCAACTCGTTATCTTCGACGATGAGAATGGTCTTCGACATAGCTTGACGTGCTGGTCTCGACGTTTCCTGGCAGCCGTATTGCCATGGCCACGCGGGCAAATCTAGACCCGCGCGAACTGGTTTCGACTAAAATCAGTATAGTGCATGGCGCCCGCGGCGCAAGGCGTATACAGCCTTTGCTCGCGTCCACCCGCCCCTGCACGCGGGACTATAGCCGCGCGCCCGCGATCACTCAAATTAACGGAAAACGACTGTCTTATGGCCGTTCAGAAGCACGCGTCGTTCCGCGTGATACTTCACCGCGCGGGCGAGCACCACATTTTCCAAATCACGCCCGATGCCGATCATATCGCGTTCGGAATGGGTATGGTCGACACGCTCGACCGCCTGCTCGATGATCGGCCCCTCGTCCAAACCGTCGGTCACATAGTGCGCGGTGGCGCCGATGATTTTGACGCCGCGTTCATACGCCTGCTGATAGGGCCTGGCGCCCATGAAACTCGGCAGGAACGAATGATGGATGTTGATGCAATGGCCCGATAGGCATTTAGCGGCCTCGGGTGAAAGCACCTGCATATAACGGGCGAGCACCACCAGATCGATGTCGAGGTCATCAACCATTCGCAGCCACGCAGCTTCCTGCTGCCGCTTGGTATCGGGCGTGATCGGAAGATACGCGTAGGGAATTTCGTGCCATTCTACGAGCGAACGCATGTCCTCGTGATTTGAGAACACGCCCGCGATATCGATCGGCATCTGCCCCGTGTGCCAGCGATGCAGAAGGTCGTTGAGGCAATGACCGAACTTCGACACGGCTATCAGAACGCGCGGACGCTCTTCCGCCGGCGTGAAGCTCCATTCCATTTGAAACGTCTGCGCGACTTCGGCGAACTTCTGCTCAAGCACTTCCGACGTCGGACTTTGCGGTGAACGTGTGAAAACGGCGCGCATGAAAAAGCGGCGCGTATTCGGGTCGCCGTATTGGGACGACTCGTCCATGAAGCACTGATGATCGCGCAGGAATCCGGATACCGCGGCAACCAGTCCCGTGGCGTCGGGACAGGTGATGTTCGCGATATATTTGCCCGCAGTCATTGGCACAGTTCCATTGTTGTTTGGCCGGTAGGGTATAGGCGAGCGGCCCCTTCCCCCTCAAGACAAAGAAAAAGGCCGCCCCACCGAAGGCGGGGCGGCCCAACATCTAGATTGAGACTAAGCGCGGGCGAAAGCCGGCCGGGGAAGCGCATTGGCGGCAGCCGACTCCAGGCTCTTGGCCGCCTGCAGCACGGCACGCTGCAGTTTGGCAAAGGCCCGGTTTTCGATCTGCCGGACACGCTCGCGGCTGATACCGTACTCTTCGCCGATCTCTTCAAGCGTACGCGGCTCGTCGGAGAGACGACGCTCTTCAATGATACGTCGCTCGCGCGGCGTTAGCTCAGACATTGCTTCCTTAAGAAGCTTATTACCCAGCGCACGGCCTTCACGATCGCCCAGGACAGTTTCCTGATCAGGCTTGTCGTCGACCAAAAGATCCTGGCGCTCGGTATCGCCATCTTCAGCGACGAATTGATTGAGCGAGCTGTCCGAACGCGACAGGCGCCGGTTCATCTCAATAACGTCATTCGTCGTTACGTCGAGACGCTTGGCGATCGTCTCGGCCGCTTCCTGCGGGATATCGCCTTCTTCATAGAGGCCAAGGCGCGCCTTCAGCTTACGCAGGTTGAAGAACAGTTTCTTCTGCGCCGCCACAGTTCCGACTTTAACGAGCGACCACGAGTTGAGGACGTACTCGTTGATCGCGGCCTTGATCCACCACATGGCATAGGTCGCCAGACGGAAGCCGCGCTCCGGCTCGAACTTCTTCACGGCGCGCATCAGGCCGACATTGCCCTCGGAAATCAAATCCGAAACCGGCAAGCCATAGAAGCGATAGCCCATGGCGATCTTGGCGACGAGGCGCAGGTGGCTCGTAACGAGCTTATGAGCGGCCTCGACGTCGTCATGATCGGCGAAACGACGGGCCAGCATGTATTCTTCCTGCGCATCGAGGACAGGGAATTTCTTGATGTCGGCCATATACGCCGACAGTCCGCTTTCTGATGCAAGAACGGGAACACGTGAATTAAACATCTCAACCTCCTACGGGCCTAAGCCCAACAACCCTCGCTTATGCGACGAGTAAAACGTCAGCCGATCACCTGTTAGCAGGCGAAACCGGACGGTGCTGTCGGATGGAGATGAATGGGACTCTGCATGGTCATATCCTCCTGGAGCAACATGACGTTTATATGTTCGGCCCACCTCATGGTCTGACCGTGTTGTCGAAGGCCCTTCGAGGCGCCCCCGTGCAACTCAGGAATATTAATCAACCTCTCGCCGCCACGTAAAGTACAAACCGACGCGGGAGGTATGCATACCTGCATAGCTACATGCGGTAATTTTTTATTTATTTCCCAACAACTTAGGGAAAACTTGCGGGGAACCAAAAATTACACAGCTGACACAAGTACGGGACACTCACTCACCTTTCATTCCACGGCTCTGCTCTCACTTCCGACTGAGAGTTAACGCCAATGGCGGAGCGGTGTTTCCGTAAATCGAAAACCCGGTTGCGGTGGGAGAGGCCACCGCAACCGGCCGATAAGCGCCGCTATTTGGCGGCGACGACGGTGATTTCGACGAGGTATTCAGGAGCGGCGAGATTGGCTTCCAACGTCGTGCGGGCCGGGGTGGAACCACTCGGCACCCACCCTTCCCAAGCCGTGTTCATCTGACCGAAGGTGTTGATATCCGTCAGATAGATCGTCGCCGTGAGGATCTTCTCTTTGGACGAACCTGCGGCGGCCAACAGCTTGTCGATCTGCGCCAGGACGTTCTGGGTCTGGCCGGTGACGTCTTTAGCCTGATTGTTGACCTGGCCGGCGAGATAAACCGTATCGCCGTGCACAACGGCCTGGCTCATACGCGGGCCGACTTCGAAACGCTGGATTTGCGCCATCTAACTTTCTCCGTTCATTGGGTTGCCGGAAGGGTGATACCCGGACCGCCGGCCGGAGTTCAAGCTGACTGGTACATATAGTCGCGGGTCAAGGGCACGGTTTCGAGCTTTTTGCTCATCTGGATGTGGAAATTCACATGGAAGCCGTAATGAAAGGCGCCCTCGGCGGTAGACAGGAAAAACTCCCACATCCGGCAAAAGCGCTCATCGTATAGCTTCTTGATATCTTCGCGCTTCGCCGTGAAGCGTTCCCGCCACGCCCGCAAGGTATGAGCATAGTGAAGCCGCAGGATTTCGATATCCGTGAGGATCAGGCCAGAGCGCTCGATGTGTGGAACGACCTCGGATAGGGCCGGCGAATAGCCGCCCGGGAAAATGTACTTGTTTGTCCAGCTATCGGTCGCGCCCGGCCCATCGGTGCGGCCGATGGTGTGAAGCACCGCAACGCCGTCCGGATCAAGGCGGTCGCGGATAACATCAAAGAAGCGGCGGTAGTGCGGCAAGCCGACGTGTTCGAACATGCCCACGGAAACGACGCGGTTGAACGTTTCGGTGACGTGTCGATAGTCCTGCAGCCTGAAGGTCACATTATCGCCGACATTGGCCGCTGCGGCCCGCTGGTTGGCCACCTCAATCTGCCGCTCCGAAAGGCTGATACCGACGACTTTGACGCCGTAAGTACGGTGAAGGAACAGCGCGAGGCCGCCCCACCCGCAACCGATATCAAGCACGGTTTGCCCCGGCCTAAGAAGCAACTTCGTGCCGATGTGGGTCATCTTCTGAATTTGCGCCTGTTCCAGCGTATCTTGCGGCGTGCGGAAATACGCCATCGAGTACTGCATCTGATCGTCAAGAAAGGTGCGGTATAGCGTCGTCGACAAGTCATAGTGATGCGCGACGTTCTGCTTGGAGCGGCTAACGGGATTGTAGGTCCGCACCAGCGACATGCTGCGTTCGATCGACTTCATGGACCGCGCCAGCCAATGACCGTGGTAGCCAGCGAGGTTGGACATGACCAGCGCCAGCATCGCGTAGATATCGGCGTTCTCGACCACGAGCGTGCCGTCCATATATGCCTCGCCGGCGTACAGCGCGGGGTTCTGGAACAATTTCGTGCCGAGATTGGGGTCTTTGAAGCGCACAGTGACGTGCGGCGCGCTGCCGTTCCCGCACACATGAGGCTGACCATCATGATCTATGATCGTCAGCGTACCGTTTTTCATCAGTGGATGGAGGAAGCGGGCAAATAACACAGGCAATACCCCGTTCAGTTCGCCATAAACCTAGCTGCCGGATGGCGGGACTGGCAATCAGTCAATCGGTGCGATATCGCGGCCAATGGCCTCGGCAACGCGGATGCCGTCCACGGCGGCTGAGAGAATTCCGCCGGCATATCCCGCCCCTTCGCCGGCTGGATAGAGCCCGCGCGTGTTGACGCTGCAGAAGTCTTCGCCGCGCGTGATGCGGATCGGTGAAGACGTGCGCGTCTCAACACCCGTCATGACCGCGTCAGACCGTGCATAGCCTTTGATCTGGCGGTCAAAAGCCGGAAGAGCTTCGCGGATTGCCGCGACCACATAGTCCGGCAAGCACTGGCTCAAATCGGTCAGGTGAACGCCCGGTCGATAGGACGGCGTAACGTCACCAAATGCCGTCGAAGGCTTGTTCGCCAGGAAGTCGCCCACCAACTGGCCTGGCGCTTCGTAGGTCCCTCCGCCTGCGGTAAAGGCCATGGACTCCCAATGACGCTGGAAGTCGACCCCTGCGAGAGGGTGGCCCGGATAGTCAGCGGGATTGATGTCGACAACGATTCCGCTGTTGGCGTTGCGCTCGGCGCGCGAATACTGACTCATGCCGTTCGTCACAACGCGGCCGGTTTCCGACGTCGCCGCGACCACGGTACCGCCGGGGCACATGCAAAAACTGTAGACCGTACGGCCGTTGGAACAGTGATGCACGATCTTGTAGTCCGCGGCGCCGAGGATCGGATGGCCGGCGAATTTTCCGAAGCGGCACTTGTCGATCATCGACTGAGGGTGTTCGAGGCGCACACCGATCGAGAAAGGCTTTGCTTCGACATAAACACCCTTGTCGTAAAGCATCTTGAATGTGTCGCGGGCGCTGTGCCCGATTGCGAGCACGACGTGGTCGGTCCGGATCTGTTCACCGCTTTGCAAGGTGACGCCCCGCACCTGGCGTGTGCCGTCGGCCCCCCTTTCGATTTCGATGCTTTCGACTTTGCTTTGAAAACGGATATCTGCGCCGCGCTCGATCATCGTCGCGCGCATGGCCTCGACCATGGAAACTAAACGGAAAGTTCCGATATGCGGCTTGCTGACATAGAGGATTTCGTCGGGCGCGCCGGCTTTCACAAACTCAGTGAGGACCTTGCGACCACGATGCCCGGGGTCTTTGATCTGACTATGCAGTTTGCCGTCGGAAAAGGTGCCAGCGCCCCCCTCGCCAAATTGCACGTTGGACTCTGGATTGAGAATGCGCTTACGCCACAGCGCGAACGTATCCACCGTCCGCTCGCGCACGATCTTGCCGCGCTCGAGGACAATGGGCCGGAACCCCATCTCCGCGAGGATGAAGGCCGCGAACAACCCGCACGGGCCGGTGCCGATAACGACGGGACGGTTTTCCAGATGGGCGGGCGCTTTGGCGACGAGCTTGTAGCTTGTATCGGGCGACGGCGAGATTCCTTTCTCGCCCCCCAAGCGGCGCAGCACGGCGGCCTCGTCCTTTAGCTCAACGTCGAGCGTATAGATGAGGCTGATGGCTCCGACTTTGCGCGCATCATAACCCCGGCGAAAAACTGTGAAGGAAACGAGTTCCGGCGCGGGCACGCGCAGCCGCTTCAACACCGCGGCCTGTAGGGCGCTTTCGGGATGATCCAGAGGGAGCTTGATTTCCGTCAGCCGCAGCATGGTCTATTGCACGAGCTCGCGTGTCTTCAGGAAGGTGATATCCGGATTGTCGTCCATCGTACGCCCGAGGTGCCATGCATTGCGCGCGAGGAAGACGGGCGCATTGTCATGGTCGTCCGCGACCGCGATGCGGTTTGAGTCGAGAAATTTCTTGAGCTTCGCCGGATCGTCCGCCTTCAGCCAGCGCGCGGTATAAAGCTCCGTTTGTTCGAACTTCACCGGCACTTCGTATTCGGTGCGGATGCGGTCGGCGAGCACGTCGAACTGCAACGACCCCACAACGCCGACAATCCAGTCGGTCCCGAAGCGAGGCCTAAAGACGCTGGCGGCGCCTTCTTCCGCCAGTTGTTCCAAGGCGCGTCCCAGGTGCTTGGCTTTCAAAGGATCTTCCGGACGGACGGTCTGCAGCAATTCCGGCGCGAAGACGGGAATCCCCGTGAAATGAAGCTCCTCGCCTTCGGTTAACGCGTCACCAATGCGCAGGTTGCCGTAGTTCGGCACTCCAATGATATCTCCCGGCCACGCCTCCTCGGCGGTCGCTCGGTCCTGCGCCATGAAAAGCAGCGGGTTGGAAATATTGAGCGTCTTGCCGGACCGGACGTGGAAGAGCTTCGAGCCTCGCTTGAAATGCCCCGATGACAGACGCACGAAGGCGATGCGGTCGCGGTGCTTTGGATCCATGTTGGCCTGGATCTTGAATACAAATCCCGAAATGTCCTTCTCGGTCGGCAGCACCAATCGTTCGGCCGCCGCCTGCGGCCGTGGAGAGGGCGCCATCTCAGAAAGGCCCTGCAGAAGCTCGCGAACGCCGAAGTTATTGACCGCGCTTCCGAAGAAGACGGGCGTCATGTGGCCCTCGAGATAGGCCTGACGATCGAACGGCTTGCACAAGCCGCGCACCATGGCGACGTCCTCGCGTAGTTTCGCCGCCGCGGCAGGAGGCAACAGATCGTCGATCTTCGGATCGTCGAGGCCGTTGCATTCGACACCGGCATCGGCCTTTTCGCCCTTCGTACGCGCCATCAGGATGAGCCGGTCGTGCAACAGGTCGTAGCAACCAAGGAAGTCGCGGCCCATGCCTATGGGCCAGCTGGCCGGAGATACATCAAGCGCGAGGCGGCTTTCGATTTCTTCCAAAAGCGCGAACGGTTCCTGCCCTTCACGGTCAAGCTTGTTGACGAACGTGACGATCGGCATGTCGCGCAAGCGGCACACTTCGAACAACTTCAGCGTCTGCGCTTCGATGCCCTTGGCCACATCGAGCACCATCACCGCGGAATCGACGGCCGTCAGTGTGCGATAGGTGTCTTCACTAAAATCTTCGTGGCCGGGTGTATCGAGCAGGTTGAAGGCATGGCCATCGTACTCATAGCTCATAACCGCGGACGTCACGGAGATACCGCGCTCTTGTTCAACCTTCATCCAGTCGGAGCGTGCACGGCGGCGTTCGCCTTTTGCCTTTACGGCGCCCGCAAGCTGGATGGCGCCGCCGAACAGCAGCAGCTTCTCGGTCAGGGTCGTCTTCCCGGCGTCGGGGTGCGCGATGATCGCGAACGTACGACGGCGGACAACTTCTTGCGCTAACTGTGCCGACATGACCTAACCTTCGTACGCATCCAACTGAAGCTCGACCTTAAGCCCGTCAAGGGCCGGGCCCGGACGGATTTGGCAGCATAGGCGGGAATTCTCGGTGCGATAATCGGACATATCGAGAAGATCGATCTCCTCGCCGCGCGCCGTGCCGACCCGATCGATCCACGCCGGATCCACCCGGACATGACAGGTCGCGCAGGCCATCGCTCCGCCGCACTCAGCGCGGATGGGCAGACCGGCGGTCCGAATGCTTTCCATGACACTGGCGCCCGGGCGGACCGGCACCTCGTGGGTGGATCCATCGGGCAGCGCGACAACGACTTTCATTCCGGCCTCTTAAACCCGAGGCCGGCGAAGAGCCGTCCTTACGAAACGCCCAGCTTGGCCTGGATGTTGGAGCTCGAGGTGGTGTGCTCGAATCTCAGCTTTTGATTGGGCCTTGCATAATGGAAACAGCCATGGGCCATCAAGGCCGATTCGTGGAATCCAGACAGGATCAACTTCAACTTGCCCGGATAGGCGCACATATCGCCGATGCAGAAAATACCGGGAACTGCTGTCTCAAAACTCTCGGTGCTGACCGGGATCCGGTCTTTGTCGTCCAATTGGATACCCCAATCCGCAATCGGCCCAAGTTTCATGGTTAGGCCATAGAAGGGCAACAATATGTCGCAGGCGACGTCGAACTCCTGCTTCTCGGCATTCCTGAGAGTGACGGAGCTGATCTGGCCATTCTCGCCATTGATCCGGATGATGTCCCCGATTTGAAGGTTCACCTTCCCTTCCTTCACCAACGCGTACATTTGGTCCACGGTCGCCTGCATGCCGCGGAATTCATTACGCCGATGCACCAGGCTCATGCCGGACACCACGCCTTGCAGGTTCACAGTCCAATCGAGCGCTGAATCGCCCCCGCCCGCGATAAGCACGTTCTTGCCGCGGAACTGCTCCTTCTTACGCACCGCATAGAACAAGGACTTGCCTTCAAACTCGTCCAGGCGTTCGATTTTCGGTTTCTTCGGCGTGAAACTGCCACCACCCCCGGCGATCACGACAGCATGGGCCTCGATCCGCGTACCAACGTCGGTGGTCAGAATAAAACCGCCGCCCTCGCGTTTCTCGAGCGTCGTGCCCATCTCCTGGAAATGGAAGACCGGATTGAAGGGCGCGATCTGCGCCATGAGGTCGTTGGTGAGTTCCTGCCCGGTGATTTTGAGTCGGCTCGGGATATCGAGAATCACCTTCTCCGGATAAAGCTCGGCGCATTGCCCGCCGGGCCGGTCGAGGATGTCGACGATGTGCGCGGAAAGACCAAGCAGTCCGAGTTCGAACACGGCGAAGAGACCCACGGGCCCCGCACCGATGATGATCACATCCGTCTTGTGAGATTGGCTCCCGGCGTCTGGCATGGTCCCTCCCTGTACAGGAACGCAGACATGAAACGTGCCGTTCCAAGAAACGGCACGCGAGCCCCGAACGACGCCGGACGATGACCCTAACTACTCCCGCGGTGGAGACGATGACGATAGATAGTCGTCCCACTGCCCCGGCGTATCGAGATCCATCAAGACGCTAGTGTCCTCAAATTCGACTTCGTAAACAAGAGACTCATTGGCGCCAATCAGATGCCGCGCACCCACATCGCCCGATATCTCGTGGATTTCCTCAAAAAAGCGGCGCCCCCAAAGGACGGGATTTCCCCGTTTGCCGTTATGAGTGGGCACGCCGATTTCGCGCCCCTCGCTCGGATCGAAGCCGGCCACCAGTGGCCCCACGTGCCTGGAAGCGATATCAGGCATATCGCCGAGACAGATGATAGCTCCGTCGGCGGCCGCGCCAACAGCATCAAGGCCCGCTTTTAAGGATGTGGACAGGCCTTCGGCATATCGCGGGTTGTGTACGATCCGCACATTGAGACCTTGCAACGCGGCTGCGACTTTTTCTGGCTCGTGACCTGTTACGACCACAAGCTCGAAGACCGGCGCGGCGAGAACCGCATTTACAGTTCGGCGTACTAGTGCTGTGCCCTCTACAGTCATGAGCAGCTTATTGCGCCCCCCCATGCGCCGCGATTGACCGGCGGCAAGCACGACGGCGGCAATCTTCGCTTTGGGCGCGGGCGCGGACTTTTGAACGGCTTGTGCGCGCGGAAGCGGCCGGCTGGGCGTATCGACGAGAAGCCCCCCCACACCCATCGCCATGATATCGCGACCCGATACGGGAATTTCCGCGGCGAGTCTTTGCATCACCCAATCCACGCCATTGAGTTTGGGAGAGCGGGCGCACCCGGGCAAGACGAGGACGGGGCAAGCGCCGACATGCCCGAGAACGAGGAGGTTACCCGGGTCGACCGGCATCCCGAAATGATCGATGAGGCCACCCGCCGCAACGATACCCGCCGGCACCACGTCCTCGCGGTCCGCGGTCGCCGACGCACCCACGATAAGAACCAATTCGGCCCCGCTGCCGATGGCCGTTCGAATTTCCGCGGCGACCGCTTGTACGTCATGCGCCACCCGCGTCTCGCTTGATACGCTTCCACCGATATCCGCAATGCGTTGGCGCGCGATCTCCTCGGTCGAAGCGATCACCGACGGCTTGAGGTTCGGCATCAACGTGGAAATCAGCGCGAATTTCTTGGCGCGATATGGGGCAAGGCGAAGGCTCGCTCGCCCCAACTTCGTTGCGACTTCGCTCAGCACGCCGCGGTCAACCGCGAATGGGATGATTTTCACCGTCGCGACAATTTGCCCTGCCCGCACGGGCGCGAAATGTGGAAGCGTCGCGATCGTTATCGCTTCGTCAGTGATATTGGCCGCGTCCACAGCCTCTTTCTCAACGAGTATGAGGCCGCTTTCGTCCGCAACAAGATTGCAGCGCCCGGTGCGCGCCGTCGAAGCTTGAATGTAGGGGGCGGCGAGCATTGTAGCGATTTGCGCGGCAGCGGCGTTCTCCTCGATGTCGTCCGGCTCCAGCCGCGCTCCAATAACGGCGTCAATGCCGTTGGCCTTCAGCATATCCACGTCGGGCGCCGTAACAACGTGCCCCTTTTTCAGGAGCACCGTCCCCCGCACGGTATGGCCGAGGATAAGGCCCACCGCGGCCTCAACGGGGAATTTGCCGTACTTCATGCGACCTCGGTTCGCAGGATGCCGACGATTTGCGCGACGATTGAGACGGCTATTTCCGCCGGCGTTAGGGCGTTGATGTCGAGCCCTACCGGACCGTGGATGCGGCCGATCTCGGCGTCTGAGAAGCCGGCGTCCCGCAGGCGATCGGTTCGCTTCGCATGCGTTTTTCGGCTACCGAGGGCGCCGATGTAAAAAGCATCGGATCGCAACGCCGCGATCAAGGCCGGATCGTCCAACTTGGGATCGTGTGTGAGCGTCACGACAGCGGTACGCCGATCGGGCTTCAGTTCAGCCATGGCTTCATCGGGCCAAGCAACCTTTGCCGCTACTCCTGCCATTTGTTCCGAACGCGCGAAGCCTTCGCGCGGATCAATGACGATGACCTCGAAACCCGCCAGCGCCGCCATGGGCGCCAAGGTTTTTGCGATATGAACGGCGCCGACAATCATCATACGGAGCGCGGGCGCGTAGACCCTTACAAAGAGATCGCCGAGCACAACGCCCGACTGATCGGCCGCGATCCGCGCCCGTATCGCCTCAAGCTCCTGCTCGCTTAGAGACATTTCGCCGGCCATATGCGCGTCATCCACGAGCGCGGAAGTTCCCGCGGCGAGGCGCGTGACGAGCGCGCAGGCGCGTTTTTGCGCCCGCCATGCCTGGAGCGTGTGAAGAAGTTGCGCATTCATGGAGTGAGCGGATCCACAAAGACCTGAACGCGGCCGCCGCAGGCCAAGCCGACCTCCCATGCCATCTCGTTGGATACGCCGTATTCTAGAAGCTTCGGTTGGCCGTTCTCGAGACTTTCGAGAGCGGCCGCGATGACAGCCCCTTCAATGCATCCGCCCGAAACAGAACCCGTGAAATCGCCGCGCGCAGTGATCGCCATGTGACTTCCGACTGGGCGCGGGCTCGAACCCCACGTCGCGACAACAGTCGCAAGCGCGACACGCTGACCTTGCGCCATCCAGCGCTCGAGGTCGGCCAGCGGATCGTCGAAACGCTGTTCATCGCTTGCCATCAACGCTCATGCCCTTGCGGAAGTGAGAGGAACCAAATTTTATCCACAGCCCGACGTGATCCTACGTCAAATTCCGTGCGGCCAGCCGCCACATCTTGCGATGTCACGAGACATACATACAAAATAGGGTGACAATTCGCGCAATTTTAGTATAATTCCTATAGTAATAGGGGACGTTCGCCAGATCGCTCATGCAGACGGCGCGAACTCAAGGTTACAACGCTACCACCGACACGGGGTCCGATCACACCGAGGACGCCGCGCGGTCTGCCTTCGGCGATCACACCCCTCCAGCATTCCTGAACCCACCGAACGACCGCGGGCCCGATCATCGCCCGCCGCATTTCATTTCCGCATCCCCATATTCAAGCGAAGGAGGCGCCGAAGACAGACGTGACGACCTCGCGCACGGCATCCGCCGGGCCGGGACGGGTAAGTTCACCATTCAGGAGCAAAAGGTCCAGATGGGCAAACGGTCAGCTCGTACAAAGAAGCATTTTCACGAGAACAACGACAGTTTCCAACTGCATGCGATCCCCGGGGGTTGGGATCCGATCGAAGAACGTCGCGACCAGAGTTTCATCCGCCACGTAAAGCCGCACAGCGATGCTCAGCGCACGCTGATGGAGGCAATCGAAAGCAATGCGCTGACCCTGGCAATTGGACCGGCCGGAACTGGAAAGACCTATCTCGCCATCGCTGCGGCGGTGAAAGCCCTTGAGGAGTCACGTATCGACCGCATCGTGCTATCGCGGCCCGCGATCGAAGCTGGCGAAGCGCTGGGCTACCTGCCCGGCACCATGGAAGAGAAGATGGCGCCTTACCTGCGCCCTCTCTATGACGCTCTTTCGGACCGTCTTGGCGGCAAAAGGTTGCGTCAATTCGTTTCCGATGGCACCATTGAGATCGCTCCCATCGCGTATATGCGCGGACGGACACTCAACAACGCCTTCGTCGTGATCGACGAAGCACAAAACTGTACCTACGGTCAGATCAAGATGCTGCTCACGCGGTTAGGCTGGCACTCGACAATGGTCATAACGGGCGATCCGGATCAAAGCGATCTGTTGCCCGGCGTGTCCGGTCTCGGGGACATCGCCGAACGCTTGAGCGCCATTTCCGATATCGCCGTGGTTCGCCTTTCAAAGCAGGATGTCGTACGGCATCCCCTGGTCGCGTGCATGCTCGCCGCGCTTTAGAAACACAAACCGCCCTCAATGGAAATTGAGGGCGGTTCCGAGGTGCGTCCCTGAAACTTGGGGCGGTGCGTAAAAGCACCGCCCATTTTTTTTGTGCACCGTTCGGAAGGAAGCTCACCATAAAAGCCCCCGCCGGCCAAGACCGGCGGGCATGAATTTTGTGGGTCGCTTGTGGGATTTTCTCTTTGACCCAAGATGTCGTGGTTACGGCGAAATATCGGCCCCAAGTGTGGACAAGCCGTTTTAGCCTACGCCCCGAAAATGGCCGTCAAAATCCGCATGACGTGGGTTTGGGCCAAGGGATCGAGCTTGATTCCCGACGCGGCGAAATAGACCGTGAGGTTATTATGAGCATCGTCTTTTTGCTCGGCTGGGGAGCGGGTCACACCCTGATCGTCGCCCGTTGTGACCAAAGCATAGAGCGCGAGGGTTTGCAGGTGTTCGAGATCGAGTTCGCACTGCTTGATCCGGTTGCGTAAAGCTTCGGCCGCCTGCAGCTCAACACCGGCGAACGAGCCGGTTTCCAGCACGTGCTTGAGGTTCTGGCGTGTGGTGCGCATAGGTTCGATCAGATTGCGCTGCCAGTCGCGGGAAATTTTGAGCGCCGTGCCCAGATAGGTTGCGAGGTTCGTGGTGCCGGCGCCGCGAAACGAAAGCCAGATACAAAAGAGCACGATGTTGACGTCCGCGTTCAGCCGGTTCTGCAACGCGAGACAGGCCTTCTCGACCCCATCGCGCTTATAGGCCCACGTTACGAAATCCCAGAGCGGGTTGGCCTTAACAGCCTCATCAACAACTGGGGTCATTTCGTGGTCTTACGTTTCCGGCCACGCCCCGCCGGTACGTCGTCCGCCGGTTCGCGCCAGCGCCTGACCAGGCCAGCTTCGATATTAAAGAGGTCCAAAGTTCGCCCAACGGTGTGATCGATTATGTCTTGGATCGTTTCCGGGCGCGCGTAGAGCCCCGGCAACGGCGGCGCTACAATGGCGCCGATCTCGGAGAGCTGCGTCAGCATCCGCAAATGCCCCGTGTGCAGCGGGCTTTCCCTGACCATGACGACAAGCCGCCGGCGCTCCTTCAGAACGACATCGGCGGCACGCGCCATCAGCGTCGAAGTCACGCCGCATGCGATCTCAGAGGCGGTCCGGATCGAGCAGGGAGCGATGACCATGCCCGTCGTCTTGAAAGACCCTGAAGAGATTGCCGCACCGAGATCGCTATTCTGGTGAACCATGTGTGCGAGCGCCTTGACCTCGGCGACTTTGTAGTCGGTCTCGTGGGCCAATGTGACTTCGGCGGACTTTGACATGACAAGATGGACCTCGAGGCCCGTCTCGCGCAGAACTTCGAGCATCCGTACGCCGTACACGATACCGGAAGCGCCGCTGAGGCCCACAATAAGGCGGTCCGGCGCACGGCCGGCGGTCTTCTTCTGTTGGCTCATGATCGCGGCGATTCCGATGCTCCCAGGGGCCGAACATTAGAATATTTCCTGTGGAATGTCTGCAAATCGCACGCCTTCCAAAACCCGCTTCTGGCGCGCCCGGGCGAATCTTCCTAAGACAGAAGAATATGCATGCGCTTCGTTCAGGGAGGCTCCGATGAGCGGCAAGGACATCACAATCAACGGCAAGGACGGGAGCTTCACCGGCTATCTCGCCGCCCCAGCCGCTGGCAAGGGCCCGGGCGTGGTGGTGATTCAGGAGATCTTCGGGGTCAACCCGTGGGTCCGCTCCGTCGCGGATTGGTACGCTTCCCAAGGGTTTATAGCGCTGGCGCCGGACATCTTCTGGCGCATGAAGCCTGGGGTGCAACTCGATCCGACCATCGAAGCGCAGCTTCAAGAAGGCTTCGGTTACTATCAGAGATTCGACGTCGATAAAGGGGTCGAAGACATTCAAGCGACGATCGACACGCTGCGCCGGACACCCGGCTGTACCGGAAAAGTCGGCAACCTCGGCTTCTGTCTGGGAGGATTGCTATCGTACCTGACGGCGGCGCGCACTGACACGGACGCCTGCGCGAGCTATTACGGGGGCGGCATCAACACCAAGCTCGCGGAAGTCAAAAATATCAAGGTACCGACAATCTTGCATTTGGCCGGCAGCGATTCCTACATTCCGCCGGATGCCGTCGATGCCATTAAGGCGGCGGTAAAAGACACGTCCAATATCACCGTATATGTCTATCCTGGCATGCCGCACGCCTTCTGCCGCGCCAACGATCCGAACCACTACGACGCCAATGCCAGCGCGTTGGCGCACGGGCGTAGCGTCGAACTTTTCAGGAGCGCGCTCGCCTAGGCGCGCCAGGGGACCATCTACCGGCATGGAAAGCATCGATACCGCAAATACGCTTCTGCTCTTCGGGTCGGTGCTTGTCGTCCTTGGGATCCTGTCGAGCCTTGTCGCTCAGCGCTTCGGGGCCCCGCTCTTATTGATATTCCTTGTCATCGGAATGTTCGCCGGCGAGGACGGCCCGGGCGGCATTTCATTCAGCGATTATCGTCTCACCTATATCATCGGCTCGTTGTCCCTCGCCGTTATCCTGTTCGACGGGGGCCTTCGGACAAAAATCGGACACCTCAAGGGCGCTGTGCGGCCCGCCCTGCTGCTCGCGACGTTCGGCGTCGTCATCACCGCGGCGCTAACAGGTGTGATCGCGGCTGAAGTCCTGAATATCCCACTCATTCACGGCTTGCTCCTCGGAACCGTGATTGCGTCCACGGACGCTGCGGCGGTGTTTTTTCTGATCCATGCGGGCGGCCTCCAGATCCGCCAGAGGATCGGAGCGACAATTGAAATGGAATCGGCCACGAACGATCCAGTGGCCGTGTTCCTGACGATCGTGCTCGTTCAAATCATCTCGCTCCAGCAGCAGGGCCTGGATATCCAGCCGATTGGACTTATTGGGACCCTTATTGGCCACGCCTTTATCGGCGCGGCGATGGGTCTCATTGGTGGATTTGCGGCATCAATCGCCCTGAACCGGATCAACCTCCCCGGCGGGCTCCATCCTCTGCTGGTGATCGCGGCGGCGGTCCTCATCTATTCGCTCACGTCCGTCTTATCCGGCAGCGGCTTTCTCGCGGTTTACCTCGCGGGCCTCGTGCTGGGAAACCGGCCGTTACGCGCTTCAGCCAGCATTGTGACGGTGAACGACGCAGCGACCTGGCTCAGCCAAATCGTCATGTTCCTTGTGCTCGGCCTTCTCATAACGCCGACGCGCCTGCTGACCTATGTCCTTCCAGCCGCGCTCGTCGGCGTCTTCCTTTTGTTTGTCGCGCGCCCGGTTGCTGTCTGGCTTTGCCTCATCGCTTCGGGATTCTCGAAGCGCGAAAAGCTTTTTGCCTCGTGGGTAGGCTTGCGCGGGGCGGTCAGCATTTTCCTCGCGGCGATCCCGACCTTGTCGGGCATCGAGCATGCGGACCTTTATTTCAACGTTGCATTCGTGATCGTGTTCATCTCGCTGCTTTCGCAAGGTTGGACGCTGACGTGGACCGCCCGCAAACTCGGCCTCGCGCTGCCCCGCACGACCGCATCGGTCCACCGCTCGGAACTCGATCTTCCCGGCCAGTTGGCCCTGGAAATGGTTGGATATCCGGTCTCGGCGCAAAGCGCGGTGATGAATGGCGCGGTGGTGCCGAAATGGGCCCGCACCGCTTTTGTGATCAGGAATCAGAACATTCTCATGGCGGGCGATGCCGGCGCCCTCAAAGCAAACGACTACGCCTATTTCCTGGCGCCGCCCGACCGCGTCGGCCGTCTTGACCAGTTGTTCACCGCGCACGCGGAGCTTCTATCGGCCAACGAGCCCTTCTTCGGCGAGTTCGCCTTCACCGGAGACATCCTGCTCAAGGATGTCGCGGCTTTTTACGGCCTGTCCGTCGATCCGGAGATTGCCGATCTCAGCATCGCCGATTTCTTTTCCCTGCGATTTGAAGGTAAGCCTGACGTAGGGGATCACTTGCATCTCGGGACCGCCGAAATCGTCGCGCGCGAAATCGACGACGATCGGGTCATTCGCGCCGGCCTGCAGCTCGACGTCCTGACCAACAACAGCGAGCGAGATCTATCACCGTCTGGCCTGGGCGATGTAATCGTCAAAACGCTTTCGGCCCGCCGCAAGGCGAAACCCGCGCCTTAGCCCAGGGGCCGTAAAGCGCCCCGATGAAACACCAGCGGGCTTTTACCGATATTGAATAGACGCCGCACGCGGCCCACGATGATGTCGTGGTCGCCGCCGGGATAGCGGGCCTCGACCACGCACTCGAAATAAGCGGACGCGCCGGCGATCAATGGCACTCCATCGAGCCCCTCATCCGTGGCAACACCTTCGAATTTTGGAATGCCGACGCGGGCAAAGCGTTCGGCCACGTCCTTCTGGTCCGCCGACAGCACATTCACGGCAAAAGGCGTCCGGGCCTGAAAGCAAGCGAAGCTTCCTCCGTCTCGGCCCAGGCTCCACAAGATGAGCGGGGGATCCAACGATAGCGAATTGAAGGACGTCACGGTAATACCGAAGCGCTCTCCGCTCGGCGATAAACCTGTCATCACCGTGACCCCAGTCGCGAATTGACCGAGTGCATTACGGAAGTTCCGGTAAGTATCCGCGCCATCGCGTGGATCCTCTCCGGCGTGTCCTTCAATTCTGAGCGGGGTTATAGGCTCGTTCAACGGCGCTCATCGAGCCCATGCGCGATAGCCTCATTCGGGCTCGGCAACGGGGAATCGTCCACACAATCGAGACCTTGGGCGAGGCGCGAGTTCCGATATCCATAGAACATATACAGCAGCACGCCGATCACGAAATAAGTACTAAGAATATAGGCCGGAATACGGTCATCATTCATGGCCTTGGTTACGATGTCTTCCACCAGCGGCGTGATCATGATGAAGGCGAAGAGAATGCCGAACATGGGCGCGGGGCCCATCCACACCTTCTCCTGACGCGTTCCCCATACCGACGCCAACCAGATCGCCGCGATGATAATCAGGCCGACGGCGCCGTAATTAGTCCACTGGGACTGCATAAGGAAGCGGAAGATCGCCAGGCCCACAAAGGCCATCAGGATCGAAAGCAACACCATGACCGGCTTTGTAACGAAGCCTCCGCCGAACGGCACGCGGAACGGACGCGGCAGTTCCGGTCGGCTCGTGCGCAGCGACATCACCGCGAGACAGACGATCCCGAAAGCGGTCGCCGTTCCCAGACTGACAAGATCGCCCAGAATTGTGATCGGCAACAACGAGGCCGCAATGGCGATCAGTACGCCGAGGATCATGGTGCCGATATAAGGCGTGCGAAACTTAGGATGCACCTTGCAGAAAGCACGCGGCAGGAGGCCGTCGCGGGCCATGGCGAAAAAGACGCGCGATTGGCCGTAAGTCAGGATCAGCATCACCGACGACAGGCCGGCGATGGCGCCGATTTTGATCAGGAACGAGAACGCCGGCATACCCATGCGATCCACGGCAAGCGCGATCGGCTCGGGGACGCCAAGCTCCTTATAGGAAACCACGCCCGTCAGAACCGCCGCGACGATGATATAAATGGTCGTACAGACAAGCAGCGATCCCAAGATGCCGATCGGTACGTCACGTTGCGGATTGCGCGCTTCGGCGGCAGCTGTCGAAACCGCCTCGAAACCCACGTAGGCGAAGAAGATCACCGAGGCCGCGCGAAACACACCCTGAAGCCCATAAGTAAAACCCCCTTCGTTCGGGGGAATGAAGGGGGTCCAGTTGCTGGTATTGATGAAGCCGAAGCCCAGGGCGATGAACGCCACGAGCACGCCGACTTTAATAAAGACGATGACGTTATTGACGTTCGCCGATTCCGAAACGCCGATGACCAGCAGCACCGTGACCGCAAGGATGCCTGTCGTCGCGAGAAGATTGAAGTTGCCGGTCACGTCGAAAGACAGATGGCCCGCTGAACCCGCCACCGACTGAACCATCGAACTTGTGAATTCCGGCGGAATCACCATCCCAAAATCCTTCAGGAAACTGGTGACATACCCGGACCACCCCACCGCAACCGTCGCGGCCGCGACGCCGTACTCCAGAACGAGGAGCCAGCCCATGATCCAGGCGAACACCTCACCCATGGTGGCGTAGGAATAAGTATAAGCGGATCCGGCGACCGGCATCGTCGAGGCAAGCTCGGCGTAAGAGAGCGCTGCGAAACCGCAGGCCGTGCCGGCAACGATGAAGGACAGCATCACCCCCGGCCCTGCAAAGTTTGCCGCCGCGTTCCCGGTCATCACGTAAATACCCGCGCCGATGGTGCAACCGATGCCCAGCAAGATGAGGTGAAAGGCGCCGAGGGTTCGTTTGAGATGGTGGTTGGCAGCCTCGCGCTGCACCTGGTCGACCGATTTCCGGATGAAGAGTCTTCCGCCGCGCGGCGCTGCCACTGACATTTTTTCCCCGCTGTGTTCGGCCGGTGATGGCCGCGTCCGTTTTTCAAACGTTAACGATAGCTTACTTGGCCCGCAACGGCCCCGCGTGGGACCAAACGACCCGGCAGACCTTTCCTAGCAATTCCGTCAACGCGGCACGTTCGTTCGCTTGAACGTGTTAACCCCCATGAACGCGATCTTAAAATACAGCATAAGTCACTGATTACGAACATTATTATTAAGGCGAATTTCCTGGCACGCTTATTGCTGAAATAGGCGCGTGAGGCCGCGGGTAGCGTGGCCATCCGAGGCTATGGGGAAGAGTACTTATGTCCGTCATTGACTTCATTGCTGTGCGCCGGCGCCAGAGCGACACGAGATCCGAAGCAACGCCCGCCACCAGCGACAAGACCCGTGCAACGCCGGCGGCGCTTACCGCCAGCCAGTTCACGCGCCACATCGCCCACATTATCGAGGATGAGATGCGCCGCTCCCTGAAGCGCCACGTCGAAGTGATCGATCCCCGGGAAATGATCGACCTCGCCAAGCTCGTCGCCGAGCTGAAGGCCAAATACATCGGTACGACCCTCGCGATCGCGTCGAACCGCCAACCCATTACAGATTCCGAGCTCGAGCAGCTGCGCAGCTATCGCGTCAAAATTCAGGAGCTCGAAGCCGCCCACAACGAACTGAACGAAGCCATTGCCTCCCAGCTCGTCGAGGTGCGCGGCGTGGTGAAGGAATAATTCACCGCCACTCGTTCGAAGTCGCCAAGTTCCACGAGGTGACCACCGCCCCGGGTGCGGGCCAGAATGGCCCGGCCCGGGGTTTCTACTTGTATTGCGCGGCGCGCGCCGACACTCTTGCCTCTCCCCATACGGAGACCCGACGTGTCGCTGACGATCTATCACAATCCCCGCTGTTCGAAATCGCGCGAAACCCTCGTGCTCCTGGAAAGCAGGGGCCTCTCACCGCGCGTCGTCGAATACCTGAAGACGCCGCCCAGCCAAGCTGAGATCAAACGGATTCTGAAAGCGCTTGGCGTGCCGCCAACCGCGATCGTGCGTAAGAAGGAAGCGGCCGAAGCGAAGATCGATGCGGAAGCGATGAAAGAATCCGAGCTTATCGCCGCAATGGTTGCTCACCCGGAAATTATAGAGCGCCCTATCGTCGTGAACGGCGAAAAGGCGGCCATGGGAAGGCCGCCGGAAAGCGTGCTCAACATATTATAGAAACAGGGCGGCCAAGCGCCGCCCTGTTTAAGCGTTCAGATTTGGAGACTAGTGCGAACCGCTTTCGAAAACCGTTCCGCGGTGTTTCGGATCGGAATACTTATAGGCCTTCATGGCTTCAAGGTTCGCCTTGCTCAGGTTTGCGACGACCTTGCCGCCGTTGTTGGTGATCTGCAGGTCCTTCCAACCAAGCGCGACGTCCCGTTCACCCACGCCGAGAAAACCGCCGACGCCCACGATCACGCTCGTGACCTTGCCGTCGGTGCCGATGTTCACCGCTTCGACTTCGCCAATTCGATCGCCGGCGGCGTTTTCAACCGACTGGCCGATCAATTTGCCAGCTTCCGCGCGGCCCATCGATGTGGTTGCCGCCGTTCCGGCCGTCGCGCTCGTGCCCGAGTTCGGCGTACCGGCCGCCATCGCAGGCGCCACACCCAACATTGCCGCAACACTCAGGGCCGCAATTGAGTACTTGATCATCTTCAACCTCCTAACCGCATTTTTTGAATCGCCGCTCTTTTGACCGTGCGGCGAGTGCAGAACGGAGCGAGGATGAGGTTGTTCCTGCGCGAACCCCCGAGGTCCGCTGCGTGCGTATTAAAGGTCGAGCTTCGCGTTTTTGATCAGCTCAACGTTGTCTTCAATCGTGTAGAGATTGTGATAGACCGTGTCCTTGAAGAAATTGTAGCGCTGCTCCCACGTGGAATCGCGGCGCTTGCCTTTCGCATCCCAGAACCGCCGGCGCCACTCGTTGATCTTGATCTGCCAGAAGCACACGATCATGCCGATTGCGCGATAATGGATTTCGACACTCTCGCGCATGGTCTTGAACTTCTCGGGCGTGATCTCGTCGAAAAACTTCTCGACCTTGTGAAACTGGTCGAAATAACCGTTGAGAGTCAGGATCGTTTGCCGTCCGGCGTTCAAGGCTTCCTGCGTTTCTTCCTTCATGCCCGGAAACCGCATCATCAACGTGTCCTGCTCGTGCAGCTTCTTGGTATCGGCGAGAAGTTCGCGCAGATCGGCAAGAAGACTGTCATAGACCCGCTGATAGTAGGATATGGCCAGGATAATTTCGCTGAGCTTGGAAATGTAGACGACGATTTCGGTAGGCTCGATCCTCAGGCGCGATGCGATGTCGATGAGATTCTTGAGCACAGCGCCGCGATTGGCTCCATCGAGAATGCTTGAAAGCGACGAGCGCCCGGTTACCTTGACGTCGGTCCCCTCGAGAATCACCTTAAGCAGCCCGCGCGAATAGTTGTTCATATAGCTCTGCAGACGTTCCTGCTCCTTCGGCGGAAGCTTAATCTGCTCGAGTTCCTCGTCCGTGAGATGATCGTTGAGCGCGGCGCGTACCGAGTACACGTCGAAGCTGCGAGCGCTCATCAACGAGAGCAGGCGCTTTTGATCGTGAGCGCTCAGGCTGATTTCGCGGATAACCTCGGAGGCGGTCCGCACGCCGATGCCAACGCCGTCGGCGTTGAACATATCAACGACCGGCTTCAAATCGTGCAAGAGCACGATCTTGGATTTGCTCAGCGTTTTGCTGTCGAAAATCTGCCACTTATCGAGCGGCATTTCGAAAAAGATGTCGATGGGGTCGGTCTTGGCCGCCATAAGGAATGCGCGCTCGATCACCGCTATCGGATTTGTCACATCATTTTCCGAATCGGGGCTTTAGATCAAACCTTTAAACGCCCTTTTGGAAAGATTGAGGCGCCCGACTGGGGGATATTGACGGGGTGGTGACTGCGGGCCACTGTTGCCCGTGGGCGAAATCAGGGGCGCTTTCGTAAGAAAGGATCGCCGGGGAACGCTGAGGCATGACGGCCATCGCAAAATTCGGCGCCTCGACGGCAGCCAAGCACGATGCGCTCGTTCAGCGTCTCGCTAGCTTGAGCGCCGAGTTCGGCGAGAGTCTGGCCGCCAAAATTCACGAGGTCCGCCGGATTTGGGGTTTGATCCCAACCGCGCCTTCGGCGGAGGAAGCCCGCTCCGCCTTGGTCAAAATCCACGACATTGTTCACACACTGGCGGGCGCGGGCAAAAGCTTCGGGTTCCCTCGCATCAGCACCGCGGCGGCCCCGCTCGACGGACTGTTCAGATTGGTTTCGGAACAGGCCGGCGGCGGACTCCCGAAAAGTCTGTCTCTCGAGGAAATCGCCCAGGTCGAGATGTTGATCCAGGCGCTCGAGGACGCCGCCGCCGCCCCCGGAGAAGCCATCGATCTCGAGGACATGGGCGATGCTCCGACAGCTGGCGAGACCCAACCCCGCTCCACTTATGTATTGGTGCTGGCGGGTCCTTCGGAAACCGACGCCGCTTCCTTACGTGACGCGGTGGAAGGCTACGGCTACCGCGTGAAAATCCTCAGAAGCGTGGATGACATGCCCGCGGAACTGGCGCGCGGCGAGCGCGGGATCGTGCTCGCCGACGTATCGACCGGAGATCAGCACTTAGGACTTTTGCGGCACAACATGTCGCTCGCGCACCTTCCGCTCATTCTTTGTTCCAGCCAGACCGGTTTCGCGGAACGGCTTGGCGCTGTGCGGCACGGCGCGGCGGCTTTCGTCGCAAAACCTTTCGAACCCGAGCAGCTGATCGAACGCATCGCCGCACTGGAAGAAAACGATTACGACCGCCCTTACCGTGTCGTGATCGCGGAAGACGACGGGCCTCTGTCTTCATTCTATCAAGCGACTCTCGAGCATGCCGGGATGGAAACGCGCGTCATCCGCAGACCCTCGAAGCTGCTCGACACGCTTTCCGGCTTCGATCCCGACCTCATTCTCATGGATCTTTACATGCCGGAATGTACGGGCCTCGATCTCGCGCAGATCGTACGGCAGTTCCCGGCCTACACCACCATTCCCATTCTTTTCCTGTCCACGGAATCGCGGCTCGACCTCCAACTGCGGGCGCGGCACCTCGGCGCCGACGATTTTTTACCGAAGCCTCTGCAGCCCGGCCAACTTATTTCCGCGGTGATCAGCCGCGCGAACCGCTACCGCGAGCTGAAGAAACTGACCGATCGCGACAGCCTGACGGGACTGCTCAACCACGCCAATATTCTTCGCAATCTGGAACGCGAGCTCAGCGTCGCGAGCCGTACACAAAGCCCCGTTTCCTTCGCCATGATCGATATCGATCACTTCAAGGTCGTCAATGATACCTACGGGCATGTGATCGGAGACCAGGTCATTTTGCGCGTGACGCATCTTGTGCGCAATCGCCTGCGCCGCGTCGATTACGTTGGACGCTACGGCGGCGAGGAATTCGCGGTCGTCATGCCGAATACCGACGCCGTCGCCGCCAAGGAAGTCATGGATAAATTGCGCGAAGCCGCGCAGGAACTTGAACATGAGTCCGATCGGGGACCGTTCCACGTGACGTTTAGTTGTGGCATCGGAACCTATCCGGCCTTCAAAACGGTTCTGGATATGACGCAAGCCGCCGACGACGCGCTATATCGCGCCAAACGCGGCGGCAGGAATCAAGTCGTCATTGGCGAAGTCTAGGCGGACCTGCTACCCCTTACGCATGAGCGAACCGGCACCGCCCGCGAATATCGACATCATCGAAAAACGCACCGTCTTCCAGGGCTATTTTCGCGTCGACGCCTATACGCTGCGTCACGCCTTGTTCGACGGCGGCTGGAGCGGCCCGATGAGCCGTGAGGTCTTTGAGCGCGGCCACGCCGCCGCCTTGCTCCCTTACGATCCGGTGCTGCGGAAATTTGTTCTGTGCGAACAATTCAGGGTCGGCGCCTATGCCGGGGGAATGGATCCCTGGCAATTGGAAGTCGTGGCCGGAATTATCGAAGAGGGCGAAGCGCCCGAGGCCGTCGTGCGCCGTGAAACCGAGGAGGAAGCCGGACGGACGGTGCTCGATCTCTGGCCGGTCCAGCGTTACCTCGCGAGTCCGGGCGGCACATCGGAAACGATTTACCTCTATCTCGGACGCATCTCCGCCGAAGGCGCGGGCGGCATTTTTGGCCTGCCCAGCGAGAATGAGCACATCCGGGTCAAAATCGTCGATGAGCACGAATTGAAAAACCTGATGGATCGTGGGGCGCTGACCAACGCGGCCACCTTGATCATGGCGCAGTGGTTTTTCCTCAATCGCGATCGCGTCCTGGCGAAGTGGAAGGCATAGAAATGAGCGACAAGACCCCCGCACTGGTGGAAACCCAGTGGCTCGCGGACCACGCGAATGATCCCGGCGTCCGCATCGTGGACGTCAGTTACTTCGTACCCGGCGGCGTTGAACCGGCGCGCAAACAGTATATGGAAGGCCACATTCCAGGGGCGATCTTCTTCGACATCAACGATGTCGCGGAACCCGGCGGGCCGAAGGAACACACGTTCCCGAGCGCCGGCGTGTTTGCCCGCAAGGTGGGAGCCCTCGGGATCGGCAACGATCATCATGTGATCGCATACGATCACCTGGGCGGAACCTGCGCGGCCGCGCGCGTATGGTTCATGTTTCGCGCCTTCGGCCATCAGCGCGTTTCCGTTTTGAACGGCGGACGCACCAAGTGGGCCGCGGAAGGCCGGCCCATGAGCCAGGACCTATCGAATTTTCCACCGGCGGATTTCCACGTCAGCGCCGCGCCCTCCGTACGGTTCAAGAAAGAGATGCGCGCGAATATAGAGGCCCGCGCTTACCAAGTTCTCGACGCGCGCGGGCAAGGCCGCTTTGAGGGCACCGAGCCGGAACCGCGCCCGGGGCTGCGTTCGGGGCACATTCCCGGCAGCCGGAATCTTCCATTCATGCAACTGATCGATGCCGACACGAAGATGTGGAGAGATCCGGACTTTATCCGGGAGCGCTTCGCCGCCGCCGGCGTTGATCTGGCTGCGCCGCTGACAACCACGTGCGGCTCGGGCGTCTCGGCCTGTGCTCTCGCGCTCGGCGCTCATCTCGTGGGGAAAGACGACGTCGCGATCTATGATGGAAGCTGGCTCGACTGGGGAAGCGATCAGGACGTGCCTGTCGTGACCGGGCCGGCGTAGCTACGTCCGCGCGTATTTCTGGGCGCGAACCTGCAGGATATCCGCGAGGCGCCGCTGCAGTCCGGCGGCGAACATCGCTTCGGCGACGAGAAAAGCCGGCGCCATGAACAGCTGCAGGATGTTGGAGAGGAAGGCCGGCTTACGGCCTTCAAAAATATGGCCCACGAACTGAATGACCCATCCGGCGGCAAAGCACCCAATGGCTAAAGTCCATCGCGGGGTGGTGTCCATTGCCGCGGCGCCTGCCGCAAGAAGGTAGATCGGGACGCAAGCGACCAACGACAGAACGCCGACAAGCGGCACCGCCACGAGATAAGACCCAAGTAAAATACCGAGCAGCACGGTGGCCGCCGAGAGCGGTCCGCCCATGGGGATCTGGATCAGAACAATCAGAATCGAGAAAATGATGATCGGAACGCCGACATAATGCGTAAGCTGGTTGCGCCTATTCGTGTGATAGGCGGCATACATCGCCAGTTGATCAAGGAACCAATCGCGAAAAGCTCGGATCATCGGGCTCCTGCTCCACGTTTATCGCCTTCATGTTAGCGCACCTGCGGCCAGACAACTATGAGCAATAACCCTCGGCAACTCGGCCATGTCGCGTGCGCGCTGCCGCCGTTTTATCCGCGTTTTCCGTGGCTGGGCGGCGATTTACAGACGCTGCGCAACACCCTCCATTTCACGCCGCCGGATCTCTCGGCCTACCCTTTCCGCATCCTCCGGCTGGCGCTGCACGACGGGAGCGGCGACGAACTCATCGCATCGCTCAACCTGCCGTCCGAAGATCGCAAGAAACCCTTGGTGATCCTTATCCACGGTCTGACCGGCTCCGAGATCAGCCGCAACATCCTCGCCAGCACGGCATACCATTTATCGCGCGGCCACCGGGTCCTGCGTTTGAATTTGCGTAACGCAGGGCCGTCGCACGGCAAGTGCCGGCACTTCTATCATGCGGGACGTAGCCAGGATTTGCGTGACGCACTCGCCGCTCTTCCCCGCGAACTCACGGCCTACGGCGTGTTCCTGGTCGGCGTGTCTCTCGGGGGGAACATGCTTTTGAAGGGCCTTTCCGAGCGCGATGGTCTCGAACGGGTCATCGGCGCCGCATCGGTATGCGCCCCGATTGATCTGAAGGCCGCGCAAATGCGCATCATGGCGCCCCGCAACTTCGTCTATCAGCGGCATCTGCTCGGTTTCCTCGTACGCGACAGCCATTGCATCGTTGCGGGCACGCCGCTTGAGAACCGGCTGCGTGCATTGCGTAGCATTTATGATTTCGACGATCAGATCGTCGCGCCCTTGGGCGGATTCACAAGCGCGGACGATTATTACGCCCGGAGTTCGGCGGCGCCGCGCCTGGAAACGATCGAAAAACCAACCTTGCTGATCGCCGCCGCGAACGATCCCTGGATCCCCGTCGCGTCCTATACAAGCCGCGAATGGCCGGTCAATAAGCCCCTCACCGCGGTTGTCACGCCGGGTGGAGGCCATGTGGGCTTTCATGCTAAGGACAGTAAAGTTCCGTGGCACGACCGTGCCATCGGTGCGTACATCGATTCACTGCGCTGATAGCCAATCATGTCCCACGTGGACGTCGTCATCGTAAATTATCGTTCGGCGGCTTATACCGCCGCTTGTGTCGGCGCGGTCCACCAGGTCGCGCGCGGCGATGGCGTTTCCGTCACCGTTATCGTGGTGAACAACAGCGATCCAGCCGCCGAGCTCGAGGCGCAGGTCGGCGCGCGCGGTACGGCCGACTTTGTCCACAACGCCGCGAACCTTGGGTTTGGCGCGGCCTGCAACATCGGTGCCGCGCGCGGCAACGCCCCGCTCATCTTATTCCTCAATCCCGACGCCGTCCTGAAACCGGGATATTTCCATACCGTCGCCGCCTTCATGAACGATCCCGCGAACGACAAAGTCGGCATCCTCGGACCGGCCATCGAACGGGAAGACGGCATGGTCAGCGAAACCAGTTCGGCCCTTCCCAGCTTCGCGACCCTCATGACGCGCACCATCGGACTCTCGCGCGGCTTTCTGCCCGCCGCCGCGCACGCGCACAGCGGCGCCGTTGGACAGGTTATGGGAGCCGTTCTTCTGATACGGCGGCCCGTTTTCCAGGATCTGGCGGGTTTCGATCCGCGTTTCTTTCTGTACTACGAGGACGTCGATTTGTGCGCGCGCGCCGCGTACAAAGGCGTGGCGACATATTATTTATCCACCGCGCGCGCCACGCACATCGGCCGCGTCTCGAGCTCTCAAGATACCGGAATGGCCCTCGCGCTGTTTTTGCGCAGCCGCTTTACCTATGCCCGCTTGCATTTTGGCGTGGCCGCGCAAACGCTGCTGATCTTGACGAGCTACCTCGCGGAATTGCCGCTGCGCTTGCTGCTCACGCTCTTCGGCGGGCGGAGCATTACCGGTTTGGCCGTGCTGCGGGCCTACCGCCTGCTCTCGATCCATCTCATCTCCGGTGCGAGCCTTGTGACTCTCGGCCGGCGCGAAAGGTGATGGAATGACCGCGCGCTCGGTACTCGCATTAACTCGGTATGACCGCCTGGGCGCCAGCAGCCGCGTCCGTGTGCTGCAATACCTTCCCTATCTGGCGCGCCAAGGACTAAACGTCCGCGTTCATGCGCTCTTCAGCGACGCGGACCTGCGCCGTCTCTACCAGGAGGGGCGCAGATCCTTTCCGCGCCTCATGTCCGCGCTGGCGGGGCGTATGGCCGCCGTCATCGGCGGCCATCGCGGCGACGTTGTTTGGCTGCAGCAAGAACTGTTTCCATTCCTGCCGTACGCATTCGAGGCGGCGCTGCTCGCGGGTAAGAAACTCGTGGTCGACTTCGACGACGCGCAGCACCTTTATTACAAGGATCGGTTTTTCTGCGCGCATAAGATCGAAAACCTCATGCGCCGCGCACACGCCGTAACGGTCGGCAGTCCGATGATGGCGCAGGTTGCGCGCGAAGCGGGGGCGCGCAACGTCACGCTCGTGTTTAGCGCCGTCGACACGGCCGCTTTCCCATCGCATTCACCGGCCCCGCAGCCCTTCACGGTGGGTTGGATCGGCACACCCATGACAGCCCACCAGTCCTTACATATCGTGCGCGAACCGCTCGGGCGATTCCTGCGGGAAACCGGATCGAAGGCTATATTCATCGGCATGGATGAAAGCCAGTTCCCCGATCTTCCCGGAGAGCGTATCGCCTGGAGCGAAGCGGCCGAACAAGCCGCGCTGCCCCGGCTTTCGGTAGGCCTTTGCCCCTTGGAAGACAACCCGTGGACACGGGGAAAAAGCGGCTACAAGATCATCCAGTATATGGCCGCCGGAAAACCCACGCTCACGTCCCCAGTCGGGATCGCCGCCGATATTGTAGAGGATGGCGTGACGGGCTTTCACTGCCAAACCGCGGACGATTGGTATCGGCGGTTGCTTCAACTGCATGACACTCCGTCCACCCTCGCCGCGCAGGGCGCGGAAAGCCGCCGCCGCGCGGAAACCAAGTACGACACGGCCATCGCGGCCGCCGCGCTCCATCACATATTAGAGGAATGCTTGCGTGGATAACCCGCGCGCAACGCCGCTCGCACCTCGCCTGCTGGGGGCCCTCGCCCTTGTCACCATCCCGTTGATCGCCTGGAGCCGCGACATCGCGGTCGCGACCGTCATTTTGGCCGCGCTCAGTTTGCTGCTGCGGGGCGAACGGCGTTTTACGCTGCGCGCGGCGGTTTTTGCGCCCGCCGGCGTGTGCGCGGCGCTCTTCCTGGTCTGGAGCTTCGCGTCGGTGTTTTGGGCGCCGCACGGCCCGTGGGACACCTGGCTGAAAAGCGCCGCCGCACTCTTAGGGGGCGCGTTTTTGTCCTTTTTGATCGCCGCACAGCCGGACGAAACGATTAAGCGGACGACATCGTCCGTTCTCTATGCGGCCGGCGCGCTTTTTATTTTTCTCGCCATTGAGCGCGTGACAGGCGGCTTTTTCATCGGGCTCGATCGGACCGCAGATACGGTCTTCCAACGCCTGACAACTTTGTCGGGCGGCCTGGTGTTGCTGTGCACGACATCCTTCGTGTGCGCCGCCCTTCTCTCGCGCTACGCCGGAGCCTTGATCGCTTATCCGCTCTGGATTGGGATGACGCTGCTTGTCAGCGTCTTCTATCCCATGGATGCGGAAGTCGTCGCCATCCTCTGCGGCGCGACCGTGTTCATGCTGATCCTGATTGGCGGACGCGGCGTGGCGGCCGCGTTGATGGCTTTGATGACCTTGGGGATGGTTGGGTGGGGGTTCATTGCAGAAGGCGCTGCGGACGCCGGCTTGCATCAGTGGCTGATCGACCGTGTCGATCCCAACTGGGGCTATCGCGTCGAGATCTGGCGATATGTGCACGAGCTGATTCAAGGACGCCTCGTGCAAGGCTACGGTTTCGATTCCGCCCGCGTTCTCGGCGGTTCCGCGACGATGCTGCCCTCCTTCGAGGGCAAGACGACCTTTCTGCATCCCCATAACGGCATGCTGCAGCTTTGGCTGGAACTCGGGGGAATCGGCGTTGCGCTGTTTCTCGCGGCGGCGGTCCTGGGCTTTAGAACCTTCCTCGCCGCGGCGCCGGCCCGCCTGACGCTGGCCACAGTATCGGCGACCGTGACCACCAGCGCAGTACTCTGGTCGCTCAGTTTCGGCGTATGGCAAGGATGGTGGCTGGCCGTGCTCGGCCTCACCGCCGCCGGCGCAGCCTTCGCGGTCCGCGCCTTGAATCCGCAGGCGGCGCAGCCGAAACGCCTTCTGTTCCTCGTCACCGAATTCTATTTCTTCGATGCGTTGCGCAAGGAACTCATCCGCGGGGCGCGCGCGCAAGGCTACGAAATCTATGTCGCCGGACGCTGCCGGCCCGGCGATCTCGAACGCGCCGGCGACGAAATCACGATTATTCCGTTCGCATGGAAGCGCTCGCCGTCATTGCTGGTCTCGCTCAGCTATTTCATCCCGGATCTGCTGCGCGTCGGCCGGCTGCTGACGGACGTGAACCCGGACGTCCTGCACAATATCGCGCTTAAATCCTCGGTCCTCGGATCGCTAGCCGCCATCGGGCGGAAGATGACCGTGATCAACGCCATTCATGGCTTCGGCTTCATTTTCATGAGCCGCGGCGTGATGGCGCGTGCGGTGCAGGCCGGATGCGGCGCCGTCCTCAAGCTGTCGGCCCACTTGAATGATGCGCTGATCCTTCTCATCAACCGGCATGATATGGCGCTGGTGCGCGACCGCATGGGTGTGCCGTCACAAAACCTGCGCTTGATCCACGGCACGGGGATCGACCTTGCGAAATTCACCCTGCTCGCGGCGCCTCCTGATACGCCGTTCCGCTTCCTCGTGATCGGCCGTCTTCTCTACATGAAGGGCATCCATATTGCCGTCGAAGCCCTGCGTCTTCTGCGGGAGCGCGGCTTCGCGGCGGAACTCACCCTTTGCGGCGCGCCCGACTCCGACAACCCGTCATCCATTCCCGAAACCATTCTCGGCGAATGGAAGCGGCGGCCGGGCTTGGTCTTCGCAGGCCAGGTTGCCGACGTGAAACCCTATATCGCCGCCTGCCATGTCCTCGTCCTGCCGTCGCTGGGCGGCGAAGGCCTGCCGCGCGCCCTGTCGGAAGCGGCGGCGTCGGGCCGCGCCCTTATCGCCACCAACATCCCCGGCAGCACCGAAATCGTCATTGACCGCAAAACCGGCCTCGTCGTTCCAGCCAACGACGCGGCGGCGCTCGCGGACGCCATGCAGTGGATGATGGAACATCCGGCGGACCGGCAAGCCTTTGCGGGCGCCGCGCGACTGATGATGGAACAGGAGTTCTCGTCGGAGCGCGTGGCCGACTCACACGCGGCGCTTTACCTCAACATGCCGGCGAACGGCGCCCCGGCTCGGGCGCTGTAAACCCGACGGCGTCAAGGCGCAGCTCATCCGTCAATCGCGCCGTCCAGTCACGCTGTTTTCATACGCCCGTAAAATCGAGACGATCGCCTCTTTGTCCGCATTGCAGGCCGCCAGGGCCTCGACGAAATCCTCGATGACCAAGGCCGCGTCCCGCTGCGTCGCGCTTGCCGGTGGACGGAAAGGTCCATCACTCGGCAACAAGAGCGACCGCGGGATCGCCGGCGGCGGCGCCGTCACGGCCCGCGTCTGCACGGGGGGGCTTTGGCAGGCGGTCAAGCTGATCGCGAAGCACGGGAGCAAGCGGGCCATCGGTGTCCACGGGCGCATCGCTTATTGCCTTTCGTCTGGAGTCTGATTCGGTGCGAAGAGCGCGTTTTCGCAGCGCATTCACGGCCGCCGCCGCGTCGATCTTGCGGCCTTGATCGGCCTGCGCGCGCGCAAGCGCGGCGTTCGCGTTGCCGATCGCGAGGGCGGATCCGAGCAGGGCTTCGCTGGTGCGGGCCCGCGCCGCATAGTGCGCGCCGCGCACCCACAGCCCAATGCAAAGCGCGAAGACCGCCAACCCGATAACGGCTTTGAATACGGTCATGGCGCCAGTTCCATCTTACGCCACCACCTTTCGATACGCGCAACGTAGGTGATGGTCTCCTGCGCATGCCCGGCCCCGGTGACAAGTGGCAGGCACGTGCGCACCGCGCGCCAGTCTCGCGCGCCGCCGCAATACGCCTGGGCTTTCAGGATATTCCCCATCCCGGGGTTATAGGACGCCTGCGCCAGTTGATTCCGTTCCTGCGGCGAACGGTCGCGGCGCCACGCGGCGCGCAGCTTGGCCATATAGTAGGCGCCGGCGTCGATGGCGATCTCGTCATGCGGCGAACCTTTAAGATCGAGCTTCCGTGCGACATCGGCCCAGGTCGCCGGCATGAATTGCGCCAGCCCGCGCGCGCCGGCAGGGGAAACCGCCGCCGGGTCCAGGCGCGATTCCTGGTAGAGCTGCGCCTTCCACAATTTCCACACCGGGAGATCCGGCCACCAGCGTTTCACCGCCTGCTGGATCGGCCGGTCATACCTATCCGTAAATCCATGCGGCCAGCACGGCGAAGGCCAGGATACGAAGGCCAAAGTAGCGAGACATCGCATGAGGATCGGTCTCCATGGTGTCATAGACGCGCTCCCAATCGATCTTGTTCTTGCGGTCGTAGAAAACGCCGACCTGATAAAGCGACAAGGCGGCGATTGCGAACGTGCTTGTCTTTGCAAGGAGGCTGAGGAAAAGAATCTGCACGTCATCCATGACGGCCGCCGTCCTCGATGATGCCGTCCTCGCTAATCCCGTCCATCAGCAGGCGCTTGGCGCAATCCAGCAGCCAATTGATGCTGGGCGCCGCCGCCGTGCTCATCGCGAAATAGACGGTTCCGTCCGGCTTCTGGCCGATCACGAGGGCTTCAGTGAGTTCGGCTTTCAGGGCCGCCGAGAGGATTGTCTCCGGTGGGGTGGCGGCGGCCGTAACGGTGCTGAGCGCGATGACTTTACCCACGCGATACCTCCTGCTTGTGATGAAAAGTGTCAGCGCACGCGCCAACAGGTGATGGAATCCAGCGGCCAATAGGTGGTGACGCCGTCGCGGCATCTCACCTCGAGCACGGCGTTGTCGAACAACAGCGCCCAGTCCTTGAAATCGGCCAGTTCGTAGCTGAAGGTTTTTGCGCGCCGAACCACCTCGATCGCGGCGGGACGCGCTTTTGGCGCGGGCATGCGAGTTAACCGGCCGGCCAAGGCAGGCCGTTCACGACGACCCACGCCAGGATCGACGCCATGACGCTGACAAGCGCGCGGATAATCCAATCGAGCCTGCTGTGGACGCGGTCGAAGGATTTCGCGATCTGTCCATAGCGCTCGGCGCAGAGTTTTTCGTGACCTTCCATGCGTTCCTCCAGGATGGCGGCTCTGATGAGGGGATCGAGAGAGATTGTCATTGAGGTCCTATGCCGTTATCGCCGCGACGAATTGACGAAGATGTCCATGGCGAGCGCGCCCTGGCGCCAATAGCTTGGCGCGGCGTTGCCCGAGATGGTGAAGCCGACCTGCTCGCCTTTGACGCGCACCGACCGTTCGCCGGTCGAGGCCGTCACCCCCAGCGCGGGATAGGATCGCTCCGCCGCGCCCTTCACACTGCGGACTTTGCTGGTGAAGGCGATGGCGTAACCGCCTTGCAGGTCGTCCGCGTCGGGACGGACGCCGTTTATGGCGAGCTGACCGCCGGCTTGCGCGTTGAACGCACTGGTGACGAACCAGGCCCGCGCGCCGCCATCCTGGGTGAATCCCTTTTCATGGAACCACACGCCGCCGTTCGTATCGGCCGCAAGCGGGTGCTCGAACACGGCGCCGTCGTCATAGGCGCTGCGGTCGAACCGGCCGCAACTCCACGTGCCGCGGATCGTGTCGTAAATCACATAGCGTGAACATTCGTTGCCGTCGCGCAGATCGGGATAGAACCACCACACCTCGGCGTAGTTCTTCCCCGTCACACGGCTTGCGTAGATCTTGTCCTGTTGCACCCACGCGAGATGGTCGCGCACGTCGCGCGCCAGCGTGCAGGACAACAGTTGCGGCTGCGCCCCGCCGTAGGCGTAGAATGCGCCCGTGGGCGTCATCCAGTACCAGACGCCCGCGATTTGCGCCGCCGCGTTGGGCCCAATCAGGCCGCACCCACGCCCCATCTCGGTGAAATCATAAACGGAATTTGGATTGCCGTTGAACCGCATGGACCACACTGCATCCGTGGTCCAGATGACGTTTTCACGCGCGCCCCGCAGCCCCCGCACAATGCGGCCGCCCGCCGGCAGCGTGTAGCCGCCCGCGAGATTGGCGCTTGTCGGCGTCCAGGCTTGATGGTCCTCGGCATCGCTCCAATCGACTTGAAGCGCGTCGAACGCGCCGTCCAGATTGGTCCCGCACGCCACGACGATGCGTTCGGCGGTAACGAACATCGAGCCGATTTGCGTCGGCGCGTTGGGCACCTGCCGCGCCGTTGTCAGAACCGCGATCGACACATCGTGCAGCGTTCCGGTGAAGGCCGAGTCTTTCTGCAGTTGCAGCTGCGCCGCGCCGCCGCCGGCATAGAAGGCGCGGCGATAGTTGCCTGTGGCGGTGATGCTTGCGCCGATGGTCGCGCCGCCGGCGATAGCCGCCAGCGCGCCGGCGCCGACCGTCAGGTTGAGGGTCAGCAGATGCCACGCGCCCGGCTGAAGGACGATGTTCTGATCGAGGCGCGATGAGGCCCCGGCGGAACCTGCCGCGAAACCGCCGCCGACAGACCATCCGCTTCCCACCGACCACCCCGCCGCCGATGAGAAAGAACCGTTTGTCACCAACTCCGAGGCGTTCACATGCGGCGCCCATTCGTAGAGGCCGTCGCCGCGCGGACTGCCGAGCAGGTTCTGCCCCCACTGATCGAACGCCCAGGTGCGCGGATACAGCGCATAGGACGACGCGCCGCCGCCGTAACCGCCCGAGCCGTAGCCGCCCGTTCCGAAACCGAGACCGCCGAGGCCATCGGCTTGCCCCGGCGCAAGATAGGCCGTGATATCCACGCGCACCGCCGTCGGCCCCGCGCTGGACGCGGCCGTTTGCGCGGCTGTGAAGGTGAGCGAGGTCGCGCTTTCGACCGTCAGCACCGTGTACGTGCCGTTCACTGTCACGCCCCCGATCGCCGCGACGGTCGCATTCTCGAACTTGAATTTTTGATCGATCGCCAGGCCATGGGTCCAACCGGTGACGGTCACCACGGCCGCCCCGCCGGCCGTCGCGAAGCTGATCGACTGCTGATCGTATCCGGTCGCGGGCGTGAGATCCGTGACCGTCCCGTCCTGGTCCATCACATACAGGCGCAGGTGCGTGCCCAGCGCGGCATACGCGCTGCGGGCGTTGTCCTGCCATGTGAAAAGACCCCGGCACAGGCCCAGCAGCGCCGACGCGCTCGCCCGCTCCCAGCCGTAAATCGTCTCTGGCAAGCCGTTTACAAACCTGATTTTATCGGCGTCGATATAGGTGCCTTGGGCTTTCAGCGGGGAATCGTCCTTCCACACGCCGGGCTCAAAGGTGATGTTGGTCCAGGTCACTTGAACTCCATGAGCTTAGAAGACGCGCCGCACGCCGCGGTGTCCGGGCGGGCACGATTGATGCGGGACAGCCATGACGCCTGACGAATTTCTGCATTCCATTTCAGAAGCCGAACGTACGGAGCGCGTGAAGCGCGGACTGCCGCCCCACCACGTCCTGGATATGGCCGAATTCCCGTTCGCTTTCGCGACGAGCACATTCAAGCGCTTCGCCGGGGCGGCCGCGCAGTGGGCGGCGCAAACGCCGGACGATCCCGGCCCGCATTCCATCAACACCTGGGCGCGCGTTCTCATGGGCGACTACGCCGGCGCCGACGAAGCGATCAAACGTTATCAGGCCTTGAGTCCCGCTCTTCCCATCACGCGGATGCGCTTCGCCGAGACGGTCCCCGGCGATCCCGTCGCTTTGCCGCCCGTGACAGGCGCATGGCCTTCCGGACCGGCTTTCTTTATTGGCTGCGATCCTGTGTATCTACGGCAGTACGGCCTTCCCCTGCTGCGCTCCCTCGCCGCGAACGCCCCGGGGTCGGCGGTGCATGTTCACATCATGGGCACGGATGTTGTCGCCCTTGGGCAGCTGGATTTACGGCTGACGCTGACCCGCGAGGATCCCGAACCGTTCTTGCGGCGCGGCGTGGACCCTAAAATGTATTATCACGCCGTGCGGCTGGTCCGTTTCACCGAGGCGCTGCGTGAGGGTGGCGGGCCGCTCGTCATGTCTGACGCCGATGCGCTGGTGACCGGCGATCCGCGTCCGCTCCTCGCCTTGCCGGGCGGCGCCGGGTTGCGCGTGCGCGCCGGCCGCATCGAACCGTGGCACCATTTCAGCGCGTGCCTCATTCGCGGCGCCGCATCCGGCCTGCCATACTTCGAGGCTGCGGCGGACATTATCCGCCGCTTCATGAACAATCCGTTCTGGGGCCTGGATCAATACGCGCTGTTCGCAGCTTACATCACGCAGAAACCTGCGCTGACTCTGTTCGGTCCCGATATCGCGGGCGTTGTCGATGATGTGCCGGGGCTGTTTTGGTTTACCGCCGGTGCGGCCAAGAAGACGCTTTCAAGCAGCGACACGCCATTCGCGGCGTTATATCGCCGCTATTCTGCACCATAAGGCATTACCGATGTCCCAGAAGCAGACGACGTAGTCGCGTCGAAAGTCGAGCTCAAAGCTCTACTTCTTCGCAGGCAGTAAGCGCAAAAATTTAATGCTGACCTACCTTATGGAGCCTTCACGTAAAAAATCAGCAAGCCGTATCCGTCGCCACCAGCCCCGGATGTCGCGATCTGACCGTTCGAGTATGTACAAGCCGCGCCCCCGCCAGCACCGCAACGACCACGACCTGCCGTCGCCCCCGCGCCATTAGTGTTGAACGCGCCGCCGCCACCGGCAAAAAGGCCGCCGTCTCCGCCGCGCGTAGTAGCGGCGGCAAACAGATACGCCCCGCCGCCGCCGCCTTTAAAACCGCCGTGCCCTGCGACGGCCGTAGTGCCGTCAGCCGAACCGCCACCACCACCACCATCGTCGCCGTCCACCCCGTTGGCGTCTGTGCCGCCAGCTCCGCCTTTGCCATAGCCCGTCGCGAAGAGCAGCGGCGGTCCCACGAGGCCAAGGCGCGACAGTGTCCCAGAGAGTCCATCACCAACAGACGTCGCGGTAGCGGCCCCCATGCCGCCACCCCCCGGGCCGCCCGTGTTAGCTGTCGGCACCGCGCTGATGCCGCCCAAGCCGGCGCCGCCACTTGCGCTCGCCGAGTTTGTTACCACGCCAGAGCTGAACAACGGACTTGCACCGCCGCTTGACCCGCTAGCGCTACCATTCGCGAGAGTCGCACCAGAGCTTTTTCCAGCACCCCACGGTCCTGCCGGAGAGCCGCCGCCCGTAGCTCCACCAACACTGGTCGAGTTTGCCGCAGCACCGCCGATTCCGCCGACAGCGCCATCGACGTCGCCGCCATCACTGACCGACCCTGTCGCACCCGCCGTTGATGCCGTCGCGTTCGCATTGAAGGCGGCTTGTCCCGCCCCACCGCCGGGCGCAGTCGCGGTCACGGTCCCGTCAGTGGCCGTAGTAGATGCGCCAGCATTGCCGTTAACTGCGCCGTTTGAAGTGGAGACGGCCGCGCCGCCAGCGCCGATCATTATAGTAATGTCAGTCGCACCTAGAGTGGGTTTACGGACGATGTGGACGTGAGAACCCGCAGCGCCGCCGCTCGCGCACACCTTGTTGACGCCGTCCCCTTCACATGCACCTCCGCTCCCACCCGCGCCAATCCCGAAGAACTCCCATGCGACGCAGTTTTTGGGGATCGAAATGATATACGTACCGGCGGCCGCGCGTTCTATCGGTGCAAACTGCAAAAGCGGGAGCTTCGATGCCTTAATTGCCGACAGCACGCTTCCAAAGATATCCAACATTCTAAATCACCGTGATTCGCTTGACGCCGGGCGCACCGGTAACGACTAGTACGCTCGCTTGCGAGGCGAAGGCGCGCAGAGCGAGACTATTTCGAAGACCCGGTATCGGGACTGCCACCGTCTCGCCGGCCGGGACGGTCCGCTTCACGTGATCATCCGGTGCTGTTGTCCCGCCGCATTCAAACGTAATCGTCCGGTCCGATGTGTCCGAGTTGTAAACTTGCAGTTCGCACACATCCAAGTCGGTTGCCGACGCCTGCGCCGTGTGGATGAGCGTGCCGGGCGTTGATGTGGCGACCACCTTGATCCCGCGCCCGTCCGTGGAGCCCGAAAGTGGGCGAACCGTGATTGCCGTCGTCATACGCTGAGTACTCCGCCAAGAAGGGTTTGGTTGCCTTCATCGAAAGTGAAACCGATGTTCATGGTGTCGCCATTGTCGGTTTTCACAAGCGAACCGCTTACGGTAAGAACGTCGTAGAGATAACCGGGGGCGGCTGCGGCATCGACTTTCACCGCGCCTGTGGCGGCGGGGATCGCGCCGGCCGCGATCGCCGTCTCCATTTGGGTTTTATTGACCGCTTGCGTTCCGCTCGTCGCGGCGGCGACGCCGCTGATCTGGCCGGCGACGGTGAGCGCGCCATTGACCGACGTGGCGCCCGGCAGGATGGTCGCCGCCGCGTTGTAGTAGTCCACGCCATCGCAGTACATCAGCGCCTTAGACCCGGGCGTGAGAACGACACCCGTCCCGCCCGCGCACTTGATCGTGACCGCGACCGAGGCTGCGTTCTCGACACTGATGAAATTATGGTACGCCGGAAATGTCAGCGTGCAGGCCGCGCCGGGCGATCCCGTCAGCTTCAATCGCGCGGCGGCGCCGACGTTCCCGGTCGTGTAGTTGGTCCACGAAATTGTGGCGTCGCAGATAAGTCCGTACCACGTCGGTCCGCCGTCCTTCATCGAGGGATAGCGGCCCAGACGCCCGTCGCCGGCTTCGATCACGGCGCGCCGCAGTTCGCGCGCTTCATTGAAGTAGATGCCCGTCAACTCGAGCGACAGGAACTTCTTTGCGTCCGCCTCATCGTCCAAGGCGAGGAAGATGACCTCGCAATCCACATGCGTGCCATCGTCGAGCGGAAATTTCATATGATGCACGAACGGGGCAATGCGCGAGAATGGGCCGAAATCGTCGCCCCACCAGTCGCGCCATGTCTTGACCGTGGTGTTCTTCAAGTCCGGATAGGTATTACGCACGACAGCCCAGCGCGTGCGCCGCACCTTATCCGGCGAAGGCGCCTGCTCGCGCGCGCGCCGCATGATCTCTACACAGCACGTCACGGACTTCCCCGACCCGAACGGCCCGAGGATGACGCGGCGGCGCGCCGACGAACGCATGAACCGCGCCGCCACGGGGCCCGGCGATCGATAGTTGATCGTGCTCACCTGCCGGTCTTAGACGGCGTCGGACGCGGCGTTGATGGTCACGGAGATCGGCTTACTTTCCGCGCCCTCGTCCCGGCCCGCCGTCTCCTTAAGCAAGTATTTCTCGACCACCCACTGCCGCGCCTCGATCCGCATTTTCGCGGTGGCGATCTCGTCCTTGGACGCCGCTTGATCGGCGATACTGACAATTTCGCTGACCAAAGCGGAGGCTCGCTCCCGCCATGCATCCTGGGTACGCATCACAACTCCTATTGTTGAATCCGCTGACCGATGATCGGGCGCGCGCCCAATCGCCTATGGCAAAGCGCCGGCAAATCTGATGATATCGGCGCTGATTTTATTGCGGGTCACCGGCGCGATTTCCCCCGGTGCTCCCGACGCTCAACCTTCTCAAACACGCAAATCACGTAAGATTCATGACGTCAGAAGAGCTCTTCGAAGCGGTTGAAGCCGCCGAGCGCGCCGAGCGCGTTAAGCGCGGCCTTCCGCCCACGCATGTTCTCGATTTTGCGCAGTTCCCGTTTGCCTACGCGCCTGACGCTCTCGCGGAGTTCAAGCGCATCGTGACGGAGCAGCCCAACCATCCCTTTCTCCAGGCCTGTGTCCACCTGGCGTACGGCGAAATTGACGCGGCCAACGACGCGATGGAGCGTTTTCAGCAGGGCGAGCCCGCCGACCCAAAAGCGGCCATGCGGTTCGGCGCGTTTCCCATCCCGCCCGCCATCATGGATCTCCCGCCCGTCGTGGGGACCTATCCCGAAGACACCGCCTACTTCCTGTGTTGCGACGGGGCGTACTTTCGCAATTTCGGCATCGTACTTTTGAGGTCGATCGCCGACCGCTCACCGGGCATGCGGGTGCACATGCACTTGATGAACCCCGACATGAGCCTCATGCGCTTTGTCGAATCGTTGCCGCTCAAGATGTCCCTCACGCACGAGACATGCGCACCCAGCAATAAATACTATCATGCGGTGCGCCTGGTACGCTTCGCCGAGGCCCTGGAGAAAAACAAGGGCTCGCTGCTGATGACCGATGTCGATGCCTTGGCCGGCGGCGACATCAGCAAAGTCGTCGATGGCGCCTTGGCGATGCGCGTTCGCGCCGGGCGCCTCGCGCCGTGGAACCAGTTCAGCGCGTGTTTTATCCGCGGGGACGCCACATCCCGCGCCTATTTCCGCAGAGTCGCGGAGATCGTGAAGGCCTCTCCCCTGTGGTGGGGGATCGATCAATATGCGCTGTATTCCGCCTGGACCGCGCTTAAGCCCTCTATTGAATTGGTCGGCCCGAAGACCGCTTCGGTCATCGACAGCGAGCCCGGCATCTTTTGGTTCACCGCCGGCGAAGCCAAGAAAAACCTGCTGACCGCGCCATCGGCCTACGCCAAGCTGTTCCAACGGTACATCCGGCAATAGCCCGTCACCGATCGTTTCCGTAAGCGTTTGCGCGCCTGAGATTTATGCGGGGGAAAACAAAAAGCGCCCCGACGGAAATCGGAGCGCTTCAGTGGTACGGTACATTTATGAGCATCGCTCATCGGGCCATTTTTCGTCAACAGAAATCGTCTGCGCTTCGCGAATAATATTTTTTATTTCGCATTTTCCCGCGATCACTTCGACATAACCGCCGACGCGCGCCGGGTCGGCGTTGCAGGCGGGGTCCGCATGCAGTCCGATCATCGCGGCGAAGAACGGCAGCAGCCCCGCACCGTGGACCGTGAGGGCGAAATCGCGCCGCAACACGCCCGCCGCAAAATTCTTCGGCATGTCCTCGATGAACTTGTCGAAGTCCATTTGCTGGCGCGCCATGTGGCTGTTGGTGTCGAAAACGTATTTCTTTCCGCGAAATCGCAGCGACAGCGTTCCCGAATCGGCGTCAGATGCTTCGTCCTTGGCGTAGGCGTGAAGCCGCCCCGCCGCGCGCGAGCTATCCATGCCAAAAAGATGAAACCGGTGGGCGCCCATCGCGTGACCCAGCTGCATGGCGCGAAGCCCGACGGTTGTCCCGCCCGGCACGACGAACCAAGGCCGCTGCGGCCAGCACTGCCGCAAGTAACGATTGGGTTCGGGGCCTTCGTCAAAATCCTGGCCCGCGTGCCAAAGAAAAACGGGATAGTCCTTCAGGGCGTCGAACGTGTCGTCATGGCACTGCGACGCCAGGAAATAGCGCACATCCTTTCGCGGTCGCCTTACGTAATCGGCCACCCACTCTTTCGGATCGAGCAGAACGTGGCCCCACGGCACGATGCCCCGCTCGAGCAGCCAATCGTGCGACTTGTTGACGCTGACAATATTGGCGCCCCCGCGCCTAAGGGCGCGGATCGCGTCAACCTCCTGCGCGATGGACGGACCGCCTCCAATAATCGCCCAGGTCCCCGCGGCCAGCGGGCATTCGTGGAACGTCGGCAAGCCGCGCGCCATGGCCCGGCCCGCCCGTGCGCGCACCTCGGTGCGCCCGATGCGGCCGCCGCCGCTTTGCAGAAAGCGCGCACGGATCCCCGCGCCGCTCACATCGTCGAGGAGCGCAGGGGTGACCATTGGCATCCGGAAATAAAAAAGCCCCGTCGGTGGGACGGGGCGCGGAACAGGTACGGTATATTTATGAGTGTGCGCGCGGCCGCTATTTTTCGTCAAGAAAATTCGCCGCGGATTTTTTTGTGAAATAGAGAACGGCCGATCCCTGAAAGGAGATCGGCCGTTCTGCGGGCCTTGAGGCGTCCACACCGCTTTTACAGCGGGAGACTTAACGAGCCTCTCGGCTTCACATCTTCATAGAGGCGGACTAATCGCGGCGCGGGTTATTCGGTGCACGGTCGTTACGGTTACGCACACCGTCACCATCCCGATCCCGATCGCGGTTATTACGGATTCCATCACCGTCGCGGTCGCGATCGAAGCGATTCGGGATACCGTCGCGGTCCTGATCGCGGCGCGCGAAATCACGATAGCGGTCGCGGTCGCGGTAGAAGCCCGAGCGGCGGTAGTTGTCATGCCAATAGGTGTCGAAGCTGAAGGTCAGCATCGGCAGGGCGATACGCGGTCCGTATTCGACCACGCGGACCGGACGGCCTCTGTAGCGCAGGCGCAGATCCTCGCCTTCGACCCAGCCGCGTACGCCGCGCACGCTGACGTCGCACCAGTCATAGCGGTTAATACAGCCGTGAATCTGGACGCGGGTATTGCGATTGAGGGTCGTCACGCGCGGATAGTCGTTGTCCGGGCCGGCGTACAGCGCAGTGCGGCCGTCCGTGAAGCCTTGCGCGGCTTGCGCCGCGACGGGTACCGCGAACGCCAAAGCGGCCAGCGGCAGGACATAACGCGCACGAGAAATCATGTTTTTCATAAAATGCCTCCGAGAGAGCGAACGATGCAGAGGTCATTCAACGCGGCCGGCATGGCGTGAGCGCGGCAGCATTTGGGCAAATGCTGCCGCATTGAGTTAACCTTCACGCAGGGCGTGTACAGAACAAAGCGTTTACCCTTAAGCCGCCGCGCGCCGGGCGGCCGCCTTGTTGTAGTCGATGAGGCGGCACAGCGCGGTGCGAAGCTTATCGAGGGTGCGCGGATTCGTACGGCGATAGATCACCGCGTTGACCAGCGCGTCATAAACCGCGCGCTCTTTCAGGAAGCTCACCACGCGCTTCAAACGCGCTTCGGCCTCGGCCTGCGTCGCTTCATCCCAGGCGCCGCCGTCACCGCTTGGCATGAATTGCGCCATGAGACTTTGCGCGAACGGCGGCTTGAACACCCGGCCCCACAGGACGCCGAACTCCATGCCGGCGACATACATGCGCCGCGACTGTTCATGAGCGTCGGAGAGATAGCCGCGCACATACAAGATTCCCAGCGGATGCTCAGCGTAGGAAGGATCGGCGCCGCCGGTCAGGAACGCCCGCTTCGCGATCAGCTCCGGGGTACCGCAGTCGATATTGGGTCTATTGAGCTTGGGGCGGCCGCGTTTTGCCATGGGAGGAAGTCCTTTCGGTGTGATGTGAGCGTGGTCGTTATGATCCCGTCATGTGCGAATCGAACCAACATAGGGACAATTTAGTAACTATTATGGGGACATTGTCAACAAACGACTTGCGTCCACGGCGAGATGGGGCAAAATAGGCGCCATGATCGCCGCACCGCAGAAGTCCCGGCTCCGGAACCGGATCAAGGAATTCAGACTCGCGCGCCAATGGTCGCTCGAGAAGCTGGGTGAACGCGCCGACACCACGCGGCAGCAAATCTACAAGCTTGAAAACGGCGAGCTGAGATTGTCGCAGGAATGGATGGAGCGTCTTGCCAAGGCGTTTGGCGACGGGATGCGGCCGGCCGATCTTCTGCCCGACCAGGACTCCAACAAATCACCACCCCGAACGCCCCGCGAGCTTGCGGCGCCATCAAACCAATCCGCGTTGAGCTTCGAGGACAGGGATTACCGGTCCGGTCCGCGGGACCTTCCGATTCTGGGGTACGTGAAAGCCGGACAGGTGGGGCTGTTCATTGACCAGGGCGAGCGCCAGGGCGTCACAGTGCGGCCGGAAGCCCTTCGCGATGTGCGCACCGCATATGCGGTGCGCGTTCACGATGTCAGCATGTCGCCAGCCTTCGAGCCGGGCTATGTGCTGCATGTCGACCCGACCCGGCCCGTGCGGCCGGGAGACAATGTAGTCATTCAAACCGCCGATGGTCAGGCGTTCATCAAACGCCTCGTCCGGCGGACCGAGCGGCTCATCATCTGCGAGCAGTTCAACCCGCGCGAACCCATGGAATTCAAGCCGTCGAAAGTGAAGGCCATTCATATGGTCGTCGGCTGCGCCATGGTCGAGGTTTAGGCCCCCCGCGCCTCATTCTCCGTCCCGATTCGAGGACCAGCACGGCGAACGCCATTGACATTGGCCCGGAAAGTCCCTATTATGGGGACGTTCTTGAAGAAAGGGCTAAGCCTTTATGCCGGAAGGCGGCGGCGGAAAAACGGCCAGGCTGCATGGCTCCGCCTCCCTCCACCTGCGCACCCTCACGGCCCTTCACGACTCTCTTTTTGCCCCGCATTTCCGCGCCCTGGAGAACTATGGCGCGACGCCTCCGCCGCCGCCCACGATATCCGATGTGGTTACCGCGGCGAAGGCGGCGCTGGCGTGGCACCGGGGAAAGGAAATTGAGGTCGCGGCGGAGCTAGACCGGCGCCGCGCCGGCGGCGGCAATCCGGCGCTTATCGACGAGACGGCGCGCACGCTCGCGCATCACCGGTCCGAGCAAGAACGTATTGGCGCGGAACTCGCCGCGCTTCAGTGATTGAAGTTCGTTGTCAACGACAGGCGGAACGAACGCGGCGCCATCCGGTTCAGGGTCTCGTTGCGGTTCGCCGTCCAGGTGTCCTCATCGAACACATTGCCCATGCGCGCGCGTAACGTCGCCGGCACATCCCCAAGCTGGAAGGAATAGCGCAAGCCAAGGTCCAACGTCGTATAGCCCGGTGTGTAAACGCCCGCGCGTGGGTTGAGCAGCGTCTTCGAGTAGTAGTTCACCTGGCCGTCGATCGACAGGCCTTTCAGGAACGCGAGCTGATACGTCACGTTCACCAGCGCATTCAGCTTCGACACCCCGACCGCGCGTCCGATAAGCACGCCGCGATCGATGAGTTCGCCGCGGCGGTCCGCATCCAGAAGCACCAGGCCGCTGACAATGTTGATCGACGAGGTCGGCCGGCCGACGAAAGACAGCTCGAGCCCGCGGTGGCGCGCATCGCCGATCAGGCCGTAGACATTGTTCGCGTCCAGCCCCGGCGTCGGCTTCTCGATCTCGAACAACGAACTGATGAACGTCATCGCCGGTGAAATGCGGTAGCGCAGGCCCAGTTCGTACTGGGTCGCGAGCACCGCCGGCAGCACTTCGTTGCGGTTCGCCGCGTTATTGGGCGCGGTTCCGGATTCTTCCAGGCCGCGCACCGTGGTCGCGAACAGCGTAAGGCTTTCCGTCGGCGTGAACGTCGCCGCGAAATCGTAGAGCCAGGGCGAAGCCTGGTTGCTCAGGGTCGGCTGCCCCGGCGGCGTGCGGTCCTTCTCATAGCGCGTCTTCATGACGGCGCCGCGCAGCCAAACGGATTCGGTTAGATCGGCTTCATATCCGACGCCGGCCATCACCTGGCGCGTTTCGTCGAACGTGGGAGCGGCATCGGCCAGCGGCGCGGGCGCCGGCATCGACGTCGCAAGTCCCGCCTTCATGTCGAAAAAGCCCAGCGGCGCCGCCGCGCCGGGGCGGATATTGCTGTCGGACACGCGCCAGCGCAGGGTCCCGAACACACGCTGACCCGGCGTCAGCTGCCAATGCATACGCGTTTCCACCGCCTTCGAACTCGCGTCGCTTTCACGCCCGCGCACGACGGTGGCTGTGCCCGTCCCGGTGCCGTCGATCGTGAGAGTGGTGAAGTCCTGGCGCCAGCGGTCGAGCTTCGTCCACACAAACGACGTCTGCAGCGCCGCCGCGTCGGAGAAATTGTAGCGCGCGATGGCGCCCGAGGCGAACTGCCACTGGCTGAAGTGCGCCCAATCGGCCCAATAGCGGTTGGGGACCGGCATCGCCTCCGGAAGCGCCGTACCGGACAAGACGAAGCCGTAGTCGCCACCCGGCTTATAAAACCGGTCGGCGGAGAACATGCCGCGCACTTGTAATTTGTCGTTCGGCCGCCACGTGGGCACGAAGGCGAAGTGACGCGGGCGGCGCTTCTGCCCGTCGTATCCCGTGTCGTTCATGATGTTGACGCCGTACGCCGCGCCGATCACGCCGTCGCTGGTGGCCGCGGATCCCTTGAGCAGCCATGCATGCCCACCGTAGTCGCGCACCGGCGAGGCTTCGAATTCCTCGCGCATGCCGGGCGTTGCGGTCGCCAAGCGGTATTCGACAATCCCGGACGGCGCCGGGAAATCGACGCCGAGCGCGTTGATGCCGACGCGGATGGTGGTGCCGTCGAGGGTCAACGGAACAATATTGGCCGAGCGGATGAAGTAGGCGCCGTCGAGACGGTAGTTCCCGGAATCCTGCAGGCTGAAGCCGCGCACCGCTTGCTCGTTATAAAGGCCGATCTGCTCCGAGCCGACCTTTTCGCCGAACGCATCGACCGCGACGGTCGCGACGTTGGTCGCCGACTGCGCAAACGTTTCCGCGGCGGGAAGGACACTGAAAGCGGACGCGAGCAGACAGTTGCGCATCAGACGCCGCGCCGTGTTCGCCGGCACTTCGCCGCGCATGCGCGCGCAAAGCTGGCTGCCGATGTACATGAGTCCCCCCCGAGGCGGAACGAACCTTGTCTTCAAGGCGTCCGCAAAGAGGTCGTTGTCTCAATGAAGGGGGCGCGCCGTCAATGCGGTTCCGGGTTGCAGACACGTCGCAATTTGTATCGCGCGTGTAACAGCGCGAGGGCTGAACGGCAGCGAGGGAGTGGCGACCCCGGAGGGATTCGAACCCCCGACCACCCGCTTAGAAGGCGGGTGCTCTATCCAGCTGAGCTACGGGGTCGTGAGACCGTTAGGCCCGTTTGAAAGCGAAATTGTCGGCGTAAGACTTCGCCTTGATGGTGCGGCTGTGCGGCTCTTCGACGCGGTACGTGAAACCCTTGTGAGCCGCGAAGGCGATCGCTTCGTCCTTGCTCGCGAACCACAGCTTCACCTGACGGTCGGTGTCGGCCGAACCCGACCAGCCCATCAGGGGATCGGCTTCCTGCGCGTCGGCGGGATCATGCTCGAGCAGCCAGCGCTTGGTGTTCGCCACACCCGACTGCATCGCGGTCTTCGCCGGCTTGTAGATTCTTACGGACTTGGTCATGCCACCACTCTCGGACTCTTGCGCGGATCACATTCTAATTCTTTGCCGGCGACCACGCAAAGTCGCTGCGTGGGATGGTCGGGGCGATAGGATTCGAACCTACGACATCCAGCTCCCAAAGCTGGCGCTCTACCAGGCTGAGCTACACCCCGGGACCTTAAAAGTCGCCTTAAGTCGCCCGGACCCTATGCGGTCGAGGCCGTGGACGCAAGAACCTACAACAAATGCAAAGAATCGTTGATTTTTGGGCGTTTTGGGACGCTTCGCGGTTTCGCGGGCCTCCCGGACGCCGCCCTAGGGCAGATTTTTGAACGCCGCGTGATGCACGACGTCGCCCACCTTAAGGCCCAGCTTCTTGACGATCCCGCCGTTCAACTCGAGCACGGCGCGCACAGGCCGGTCCGGTCCGACGGGCGTTTCGGCGTGGGGACGGACGTTCTCCATGATGGCGACGATCTCGCCGTCGGACTTCACGAACAGCATGTCGAGCGGGATGAATGTGTTGCGCATCCAGAAGCCGACGCGCCGGGGCGTCATGAAATCGAACAGCATACCGTGATCGGCGGCCATCTGCCCGCGATGCATCAAGCCGATTTCCCGCTCCTGATCGTCATCGGCGAGTTCGACCGTGAACGCATGGCCCGCGATGGTGAGCGGGCCTTCCGGCAAGGCTTGCGCCTTCTTGGGATCGAGCGGCTCGTGCGGCGGGAGCTCCCGGACCGGGCTTGTCGCCGCGGCGGCGCCAGCCGCAACCGCCGCCTGGGGCTGGGCCGGAGGCGCGGCTTTCTCGCACGATGAAAGCACGAGGGACAAGCCAACGACGGCCGCCGCGCGCATTGTCCAAAACGGATTCACGTTCGTCATTCCTAATCCACTCGTTTCGGCATCCAGCGCGTGGTGCTCACGGGCTTTCCGCTGTGATTGCGCATCACCTTCGGCCGCAGCACTTTGCTGGCCGACGGCGCGTCCTGCGCGGCCGCGGACGGGCGGCGCGACGTGCCTTGGCTTCCATAAAACTCGATCATGGCCTCGAGCAGGATTTCACTTCCGCTGCCGGCCGCGAGAGCATCCGCGAAAGGCGGATGGCGCCGGATCAACTTGTCCAGGTAATCGATGGAATGCGCGCCGAACTGACGCCACACGCTGTCCAGCACATGGCGCGGCACTTCGTCGATCGGTTTTACGTCGATCGGGGGCCGTCCCCGGGCCAGCGCCTTGAAGATCGTCGGCTCGATCGGACCTTCGTCCCGCGCAACGAAAGTGGCCGGCATCAGCTTGGCGCCGTTCTGCAGCACGCCAAAGTAGGCCTGCGCCAAGTACATGAGGCGCTGGAGTTTCTGGGGCTGAAGGTACTCGCCGTCCTCGATCGCGCGGTCGAGAAACCAGAAAGCGACTTCGAAGCTCGAGTCGACAGCCGTCGGGCGCATCCTTACTCTTCTAACCTCTTCGCGGGCCGCCGCAATTTCGCCGCGGCGGCGCGCTCAAGTGTGCCGCAAGTCACCAGGACAAGACAACGCTCTGATGTCAGTCGACGCGCCCTATTCCGGCCACCGCCCCCCGCGTACCGCGTTCGCGCGCCCGTTTGCGCTCGCGGCCGCCGGCGTTGTGGTCATCGGCGCCCTGGCGGTCCTCGCGCGCAAGCCGGTCGCCGCGTATTTGATTGAGGACGCCCTGCGCCAGGCTGGCCTTTCGGATGTCGCATTAAATGTCGCGCGGTTGAATCCCGGCGGCGTCACCATCGAAGGCCTGACGGCGGAAGACGGCGCGCTGCGCATTGCCCGCATCGAAGCCGATTTCACACCGTGGGGACTTCTGCGGGGACGGATCGACGCGCTTGAAGTCGACAAGTTCACCGCCGCGTTGTCTTGGCGGGAGGATGGGGTCCGGCTTGGGGACTTCCTTCTCCGTCCGCGGCCCGACCAGCCGCTGTCCCTGCCCGATATCCGCCGCCTCGACGTCACCGAGAGCGCGCTCACGGTCACGACCCCGACGAATCAATTGCAGGCGCCGTTCTCGCTGTCGGCGCAAAGCACGGACACCGGCTGGCGTTCATCGATACGCGGCAACCTCACCGGTCAGGGCGTCAATGTCGCCGCCGATTGGAACGGCGTCATCACCGCCGCGGATCCCGTGCAGTCCACCGGACAAGGCAAGCTGCAAGTCGACATCGACGCTTTCGCGGTTCCGGGGTTCACCGAACGGCTCGACGCCAGTGGCTTGATCACTATTGGCGCCGGCGACGGCGCCTTCGCCGTTACCGTGAACGAACCGCTGACGTTCTCCTTTGATGCGCCGCCGCTCGGCGTTCAAAGTCTCGACACCTTGCCGTGGTCCATCACCATTGCGCCCTCCGCGTCGCAAGCCGCGTTCATCCTGACAAAAACCGGCGACGAACGTTCGTTGCGCTTCGATCTTGCGGCGACGGCCCAAGCCGGCAACGGCCGGCTGCGCTTCGCGGCCGCGGGGACCGGCACGCAATCGGCGGGGACCCTTCCCCGATTTGAACTCTCCAGCGGCCGCGCCGATATCGAAAACTTTCCCGCCGGCGGCGGCACGGTCAACGGCGCGGTGAACGTGTCCAATTTCGCGGGCACCATGCGGGACGCGCAGGGCCGCATCGCGGCGGCCGTCGACTTTGCGGGCGTTACCGCCGGCGCGACAAGCTTGGGCCAAGCAAAATTTGCATTTGAAAGCGCCGTTCATCTCCTGAACGGCACGGCGACCCTTAATCTGAAGACCCTCCAAGCCGACGTGACGCATGCGGCCTTCGCCGGATGGACGCTGGCCGCGCCGGCGCAGCTGGGACTCCCGGCGGGCGGCGGCGAGCAGACGATATCCGTGGGCCTGCTCTCGGGTCTCACCGGCGCGCTCGCCCTCTCGCTGCCGACCCTCACCCTCGAGAAGGACGGTACAACATTCGTGGCCGAAGCGCCGGACACGCGGCTCACGGCCAAGGGTTTCGACGTTGCGCTCGCGGCGACACGCATCGCGCTCCGCCATCCCGCCTTCGAAATCCGCGATGGGCGCCTCGATACCGCCTATAACGCAGGCAAGATTGAAGCCAAAAGCACCATGCGCGTGGTCCGCCTCGGACCGCCCCCGGAAGATGACCGGCGTCCAACCGGCGCTGTTGTCGCGGCGTCCACGCTGACGACGCGCGGCGGCAATCTCGATCTCAGCGGCGCCCTCACCGCCGCCGGCGGCGGCGCGCTTGGCACCTACACCGCGCGCATTGCCACCAACGCGGATCGCGGCACGGTCACGCTGTCGATCCCGAAGAAGCGGTTTGAACGCGGCGGAAAGTTTGATCCCGCCGACATCGGTTTCATCTCCGCTGTCTCCGATCTGACGGGCACGATCGGCCTCGAAGCAAAAGCGAGCTGGAACGGCGAGCGGCGTGCGGAGACCGCGGTGGCGACACTCGAGGACGTGGGATTTGCGCTCGGCGACGTCAGCGTCGCGGGACTCACCACGACGATCGACCTCGCGAGTTTGCGCCCACTGACGTCGAAAGCGCCGCACCACGTCGCGGTTCAATCCATCGCTGCAGGCCTGCCTCTGACCAACCTCGCCGCCGATTTCGTCGTGAACGGCGAGACTGCGACCGTCACACGCGGCAGCCTTGAGATCGCCGGCGGACAAATCACCCTCACCGAGGCCTCTATCCCGCTCGCCGGACAGGACGGCGCCTTTACGATGGGTGTTCAGAAGATCGACATGGCCCAACTGTCGGCGCTGGCGAAAGTCGACGGCCTCTCGGTCACCGGCACCCTTTCGGGCACAGTCCCGCTGCGCAGCGACAACACAGGACTCCACTTCGCGGACGGGACTTTGCGCGCCGATGCGCCGGGACGCCTTGTCTACAAGCCCGCTGCGCCGCCGGACGCTCTTGCGCAGAACCAAGGCGGCTCGCTTTTGCTCCAGGCCCTTTCGAATTTCGCCTACGACCGCCTGTCCATTGCGCTTAACGGTCCTGTCACCGAGGACATCGTTCTGGGCGTATCGCTCGCCGGGCGAAATCCCGACCTCTATGGCGGCTACCCCATCGAGTTCAATTTGAACCTTTCCGGCCGCCTCACGCAGATCCTGAAGCAAGGCCTCGTCGGTTACGGAATCCCCGCAAACATCGAACGTCAGCTCCGCGAGGGGCAAAAAACACCGGGCGGCTAGTGTCTTGCCGCAAAGCGGCCATTTTCGGCTAAAATACTCGAACTCACGATTTCACTCATGAAGAGGACCAGCCTCGTGCTCGACAGAAAAACGATCGCAGTCTGCGCCGTGGTCACCGCGCTCGGCGCATGCTCGCCGACGGTACGGCTGGAAGTACCGGACAAGCCCATCGTCATCAATCTCAACGTCAAGATCGAGCAGGAAGTGCGTGTGAAGCTCGAGAAGGGCGTCGAAGAAGCGATGCTGAAAAACCCCAAAATTTTCTAACTTCAAGAATCTTCCAGCTTCAAATCTTCCCGTTTCGGTGTGAGGAGTTTTCTATGACACACACACATGCTCAGCGTCTGCGCGCGGCTTTCGCCGGCGCGCTGTTGTTCACACTTGGCGCCGCCGCGCCCGTTGTGGCGCTCGACCTCGACCAGGCGCGCGCGGCCGGTCAGATCGGCGAGCGGCCCGATGGTCTCGTCGGCGCCGTAGCGGCCGACGCGAACGGCGAAGTCCGCGCTTTGGTCGACAGCATCAACAAGGCGCGCCTCGACGCTTATCGCGCGCTGGCCCAGAAGGAAGGCACGCCCCTGGAAGCGGTGCAGACCGTCGCGGGTGAACGTCAGACCCAAGCGGCGGCGCGGAATGGCTGGTTTGTGATGGACGCCGGCGGACGCTGGCGGAAGCCCTAGCGTATCAGTTCGATCACTAGAGAGCGCGTCAGCGCGCTAAGCGTCGCGCTTAGCGCGCGCTGGCCGGCGTCGAGGTATAACCGACGCCGGTGATGGCCTGGGCGGCGCCCATGAGGGCCTGATTGAATTCGTAGATCGCGATGCCGCGTTCGGCCTCGACCGCGAAAGGCGGCGTCACGTTGGCGGCCTGGGCCGCTTGCGCCTGCATGATGGTGGTGCCGACTTCACGCGAGACCAGTACGCCGCCAAAGCTGACGACCTGTTCCTGGAACGGTCCATGGTGCCCACGGCGGCGGGGCGTCGTATCGAAGCCGCCCATATCGTCGTAGGGATGCCATTGATCGCGCGGGGGCGGCGCATAGGTGCCGCCCATTGAGTCCACGAACTCATGGGTCGACGCGACGGAGTTGCGATGGAGCGGAATCCGGGGGCTCGCACCGACGATCCCAGCATTGGAGACCTGAGCGGTGCTCATTTGGGCGCACCTGGCGCCCTAAGCGCAGACGTAGAAATTATGCAGTTTTCCACAGATCACTTATATTGCGCCGTTCTTCGGCAAGTCAAATGACCTGGATCAAACATCGAACCTCATATTCTGTGAGGCGCGGTGTCTCCCACGGTAAAAAAACTATTACTTTCCAAAACTTAAAGAGTCCTTAAGTCCCCCAGACTGAGAGTCCGGGGGGCTATTGGTCAGCTTTGCAGGGCAAGCGCCACGAGCGACCACATGTACAGGGTCACGAAAAGGCCAATCAGAGCAGAGGCTTCCTTCAAAAAAGACTTCGCAGACATCGGTCTCTCCTACGTTCTTTGTTTGTTCCCGCTGTGGATAAGAACAAATTGAGAACGAACAGTCAAGCGTCTTCGCAAATGGGTTGTTCGGCTGTCTTTGAGCCCCTGCCGCTGCTAAATGACCCGTTTATGGAATCAGCCTCTCCGCCCCTTTCCCGACGTTTCAGCGTCGCGCCCATGATGGACCGCACCGACCGGCACTGCCGCGTCTTGATGCGGCTCATCTCGCGCCGGGCGCTCCTCTATACAGAAATGGTCACGAGTCCCGCCGTCGTCCGCGGCCGCACGCCCGAACGCTTCCTGGGCTTCTCCGAGCTCGAACATCCCGTCGCGCTTCAGCTTGGCGGTTCGGACCCGCAAGAGCTGGCCGCCGCCGCGCGTATGGCCGCCGACCGGGGCTATGATGAGATCAACCTCAATGTCGGCTGCCCCAGCGATCGTGTGCAGTCGGGCCGGTTTGGCGCCTGCCTCATGGCCGAACCGCAGTTGGTCGCCGATTGCGTCGCCGCGATGAGCAAGGTGGTGTCCATACCGGTCACGGTGAAGACTCGTATCGGCATCGATCATCTCGACAGCCCGGAATATCTCGCCGGCTTTATCGCCACCGTGGCGCAGGCGGGCTGTTCCAGCTTCACGATCCACGCCCGCAAAGCCTGGCTGAAGGGCCTCAGCCCGAAAGAGAACCGCGAAATCCCGCCGCTGCACTATGAGCGCGTTCATGCGCTGAAGGCGCGGTTCCCGCACCTCGAGTTCATCCTGAACGGCGGCATCACCGACCTCCGCGTTGGGGTGGCGCACATGTCGGACGCCCACGGTCCCGCCCTCGATGGCGCGATGGTCGGCCGCGCCGCCTATGACACGCCGTATATCCTGGCCGAAGTCGATCGCCTCTATTTCGGTGATCCGGCGCCGGCGCCGACGCGCGCCGAAGTCATGGCCGGCTATGTGGACTATGCCCGCCGCCAGATGGCCGAAGGTGTCTTCGCGCACCACATCTTGCGGCACGCGTCCGGCCTGTTCCATGGCTGCCCGGGCGCGCGCGGGTGGCGCACGAGCGTCATGACCTTTGGCCGCGAGGGCAAGAATATTACTGATCTCGTTGCGCTGGCCGCCGACCTCGACAGTCAGCGGGCGGAAGCGGCTTGATCCTTTTGTTAACGTATTGGTATTACGTAACATACTGATTGCTCGCTGATTACGCTCCGGGGCGCGGAACGCCCCGCCTGCGTCGGCATAGGGGAACTGACGTATGGCTTCGCAAACAGCACCGCGATACGCCATCTATTACGCGCCCGAACCGGACAGCGCGCTCGATACCTTTGGCCAAACGTGGCTGGGTCATCGCGGCGCCGATGCCTTGGCCGCGGCCATCGGCAAAAACAGCAAGGTGTCAGTGGCGCGCATCGGTCAGCTGACCGAAAGCCCCCGGCGTTATGGCTTTCACGGCACGCTGAAACCGCCCTTCGAACTGAACGTCGCAAACCGCGCGGAAGGATTGCTGCAGGCGGCCCACGTATTTGCCCGCAGCCGCGGCCCGATCGATCTGCCGCCGCTCGAACTCGCTGTCATTGGCAAGTTCATTGCCCTTACCCCGGTTGCTGAATCGGCCGCGCTCGAGCGCCTCGCCGCGGCGTGCGTGCGCGCCTTCGAAGGCTTCCGCACACCGCTCTCCAAGCAACAGGAAGAAGACTACAAGCTCAACAAACTCACGGTGCACCAGGAACAGATGCTGGAGCACTGGGGCTACCCTTATGTCATGGAAGAATTCCGCTTCCATATCTCGCTCACAGACCGCATCGACGACGATGACGAACGTCAGGCGGTGATGGACCTGCTGACAAAATTCGCCCAGCCGGTCGTCGGTCAGGCGATCCGCATTCGCGATCTCGTCGTATACGCGCAAGACGGCATCGGCTTGCCGATGAAGCCGCTCGAACGGATTCCGTTCGGCCGCGCCGCCTAGCCCCATGTCCCAATGACCCGGAACTGGATGGCAGCGCTGACACCGGCGCTTTCCAATGTGCGCGCCGCGATCCGTCGCTTTGCCGGCGTTGAGGAAGAAGAAGCGATCGAATCTGCGCGCGTCTATTGGGACGACGGCGTCGCCCTTGCGCTCACGGATATCGTACAGGAAGCCGAGACGCGCGCCAGCGGACGTGTCCAAGTGATCACGCTCGGCGAATTCCGCGCCGCTATTGGCGAGCTCTGGGACAAATATGAGGCGCGCATTCTCCTCATCGCCGAGACCACGATCTCGCGCATGATCGGCAAGGGCAACACCTTCATCCCTCAGGACAAGGATACCTGGTTGCTGTTGTTTCCAGCGTTATCGGAGCCCGAGGCCCTGAAGCGCGCCGACGCCATCGCCGCGCGTATCGGTGAAAAGCTCGTGGGCGCACAATTCACCGAGGTGCCGCCGCCGCTGCCGGAAGCCTCCAAGCTCGATCTCAGCAGCGCCCTCAACGCCGACGGTTCGCTCAATCTGGAGCGTGTGAAGACCGCTGTCGAGAATGTGCGCCAGGCGACATCCTTGGGCGTCGGCGCGGCCAAGGGCGCGATCAAGAAAATCGTCAAACCCGCCCGTCCCGCACCGCCTCCTGCGGCGATCGTACCGGCGAAGGCGGATCTGTCCGCGAAGTCCGAACTCACGCAGCTTGCCATTTCATTCCGTCCCGCATGGAACGCGGAAACGCAGAGCCTGAGTTCCTACTTCTTCCGCGCTGCGAAACCCGACGGGTCCGACGTCTTTGCCGCTGGCAGCACGCCACCCAACGACGCGACCATGCTCGATCTGCTGGGCGCCGCCGCAAAAGCCTTCTCCGAGATGTGCGAACGGGGGCTGCGCGCTACGCTTACGATCCCAATTGCGCTTTCCACGCTGCGCGGTCCGGCCCTTTCTGAAATTCAAAAACTGATCGCCAATCTTCCGCAGCGTGACCGGCTCATGCACCTGAGGCTCGAGATCACACACATTCCGCCGCGCATCGGCGCGGAATCGTTGGTGCCGCTCCGCGAACTCTTCCGCCCTTACACCCGCGACGTCGCGTTTTTGCTGGACCCGTTTGCTCTGGCCGATCAGGTGCTCGCGCTGGATCACATCGTGGTCGGCATCGAAATGCCGCGCAATGCGCGCTACAGCGATGACGAAATCTTCCAGGCGATGCTGGTGTTCCGCCAGCGCGCCGGCCGCCGCCAGACCTACGCTCTTGGTCTCTCCAGCCGGTTGCAAGTCGCTCACGCCGTAACCGCGAACATTGCGGAAATCGGCGGCGCCGGAGTCGCGGGGGATGCGAAAAAATTGCCCGATCAAGTCACCGTGATTCGCCGCCAGGACTTGCTGCTTTAGCGCTTCGGCGCGTTCAATCCGAAGGCCGTTGCGCTATACTTGCAGGCCCAATCTGGAGGTCTCCATGCGGTATTTTCATTTCCTGATCGCTGGCGCGGCCGCCCTCGCGTATGCATCGGTGGCCGTCGCGGCGGAACCCGCTAAACAAGCGCCCGCCGCACAAGCGGCCGCCAAACCGATTGCGAAGAAAGCGGCCGCGAAGCCGCTTCAGTTTCGCGACCTCGGTGGCGTGAAAAGCTGGCGTCCCGGCGAGAAGGACACCATCGTTTACGTACAAGGCCAGGACAACGGCTGGTACCGGGTCGACACGTACGAGACGTGCATGAAGTTCGTGAACGATAAAGGCCTGCGTTTCATCACCGAGGAAATCGAAACCGGCGAGCGCCTGAGCAAGGTCATCGCGGATAAGTATATCTGCACCGTGATCGAAATCACGAAAGTCGACGCGCCGCCGCCGAGTCAGGCCGCTAAATAGCGCGCCCTTAGAAATCCGGCGATGGCATCCGCGGCGCGAACCGACGACGCCGTGGGTTGAAGGTCGAACGTTTCCTGGAAAGCCTCTTCCTGGATCGGACGATACTGGGCGTGCGATGTCGCCACGCCGTCCAGCGCCGCGCCGAGATGGCGGACGTCGTCGAGCACGGGGCCGAATTTCCAGAAGGCATAGTTGGCGTCGTCTTGCCAGCGCGCGCCGTGGGCGTTCAAGAATACGCACGGCCGGCGCTCGACCAGGAATTCATAGACCTGACTGCTCACATCCCCGAGATAGATGTCGGCCGCCAGCGTGTATGTCATGTCCACCGAGGCCGAGCTGCCGGTATCGATCAGCATGTGCGGACAGTCGAGAAACCGCCGCGGCAGTTCCCGGCGCACGCGAGCGACCCAGGATTCCAAGGAGACATGCAACTTGCGCCGGAACAGCATGACATGCGGCGCGAAGATAAGGTTGTAGTCGGTGTTGGTGCGGAAAAAATCCAGCACCTCGATGCCCATGTTGTACCAGGACGACAACTTCGGTTCGGGGTGGGGATTATAAAGAACGACGGGCTTGTCGTTGGGAAACAGCTTCTTGCGCGGCGCTTGCCCGGCGTTCACGGAATCGAACTTGGTGTAACCCACCACGGCGATTTGCTCGTCGCGTAAATAGCCAAGACGCAGGAAACGTTCGCGCTGCTTCTCGCCGGCGATCAGCACCAAATCGTTCCCGCCGAACGAAGGCTTGAACCCGATGGAGCGATCGCCCGCACCGTGATCGATGCGGATGATTTTGAGATGCTCCAGCCCGCGCAGCTTTTTGAGGAAGAGGCTGGTGCCTTCCGTCACGATCAGAGCGTCGAGTTTCGCGAACAGGTCCCGGTTGCTGTAAAGGTTGTCCAGGCGGCTGAAAGGACTGACCTTATCCAGCACCCCGGCGATTGGACTGCGCCACCCTGGGCGCGACAGCTTGATGATTTCGACTCGCCCGATCAGCTCCGGTCCGCAAACATCGATCACGGCTTGGATCAGCGCTTCGGACGTCGCCAGCACGGTGATCTGGATATGCTTATGCCGCTCCAGCATCTGTGGAATCACCACAGCGCTGTGACGCACTTGATGCACGCCTTCGTGGTTGTAAAGAAACCCGACGCGCAAAGGACGCTCAGCCGACGTCCCTGTTGGCTTCGATACCGCGTTCACGATTAGGCGCGTGCGCCTTCCCCTCGGCTCGCAAGAACTTGTTCAGCGATCGCAATGTGCTCGGGACGATCGACATCCATGGCAGCGACAGCATCATCCAGCACGATGGGCTTTGCGCGCAAGCCCAAGGTCTTTGAAGCGGCTTTAAACGCCTTGGTGAGGTCGAGCAAGCCTAAGACCGCGCGGACCAATGTAAAAACGCCGAAATGAAGGATCAGCTGCCAGGGTTTCTTGCGGCGCCCCTCGACTTCCCGCCATGCGCGCGCGGCCTTGGGGCCAACGCCGGGCATGAGCGCGAAGAGATTGCAGCCGCTGAAGCCGGCCCCGCCGAGGCGGATGAACGTGCGCCTGGAATTCGGAAAAGCGGCGCGGATGTCGGCTTCGCGGGCGAGACCGACTCCGGCGTCGAGTTCCGGATCTTGCTTCACGCCGTCGCAGAATTGCTCGAGTGTCGCGACGCTCAACAACGGATTGTCGGCGGTTGTGACCAGGGTCGCGACATCGGGACCAAGGCTCTCCGCGATCTTGAGGACGCTCCCCGCCGGGCTCTCGGCGCCCTCGGCGAACGTGACGCGGCTCGTCGCCCCGCGCGCGGCGAGAAGCGCGGCGACATCGGCGCTGGTCTCGAAGTCCGCGACGCGGTTCGCGACAATCGTGATCGGCCCAACCCCGCGCGCGGACAGAAGGACGTCGAGCACGTAGCAGATCATCGGCCGCCCATTGAGCGGCAGGAACGCCTTCCGCTTGCCGGGGGACATTTGCGCGAGCACATCCCCAGGACGGTCACCGGACAGCAGGATCGTATGGAACATGAATTTCAACGCCTATGGTGCGCGGGGGCCCATGCCCCCGACGGCGGCGCCGACCGTTAGAACGCGCCGTGCGTCCCAAGGACCTTGCCGACATCCTCGCCCATAATGATGGCATAGCGGATATCGAATTCCTTCTTCAAGGTCGCCATGGCCTCATCGCGGATGGAAGGCCACAAGTCCTTGGGAATCGCCAAAACACCGTCGTCGTCGGCGTAGATATAATCGCCGTTATTAATGGTCACATCGCCGATTTTGATGGACCGGTTCATGGCGTGGACCGTGCCTTCATATTTGATATCGTCGCAATAGATGCCCCGGGCGAAAACCGAGAATTCCAGGCCGTTCAACTCGGCGGAATCGCGGGTAAAGCTGTCGACCACGGCGCCCACGGCGCCCGAACGGATCGAGATATTGGCGTTCAGGTCGCCGAAGTAGGCTTTCTCCTTCACGTCGTTCTGCACAACAATCACATCACCCGGGCGGATGAAGTCATAGGTGCCGAGGGCCGTGTAGATGCCCTTCCAGTCATCCTTCTTGCGCAGTTTACGCAGCTCGAGGGTCTTGGCGACGCCGAGCACCGAGCGGCCGCTCACGCGGCGGAAGCCGGGCGGAAATAGCGCCTTGAGTCCGCGCTCCTTGCAGATGTCCGCCAGCAGCGAGGCGCACAGGTGCGGTCGGATGGCGTCGAGTTGCGCGTTATGCGCGGCGCGATAACCGGCCGAAATGCGCTCGGCCAGCGCCAGATCGTCCGGCCAGTTCACATCGAAGGCTTCTTCATCGGTAAGCTCGAAGAACACAACCTTGTCGCCGAAGCGGCGCTTGGGTTTGGCCTTGCCCTTGCGCTTCACCATGTAGAGCCCCATGGACTCTAAGATCGTCTCGGGCAGGTCGACGGAGTTCGGGATGCGGCCTTCACCATAAGCCGGGCGCCCTTTCGCCCACGTGTATTGTTTGCGTTTCTGAACCGCGACAAGCGAGTCAGCGGATTTGTCGGCTTTCATCGCGCGGATCGCGCGCGTCATCGTCTCAGCGGTGATGAAGGGGCTGGTGCAAAGGCATTGAATGTAAAGATCGGCGTCCACTTTCGCGCATTCGTTCGCGAAGAGTTCGTGACCGTCGGTCGAATTGGAGGCGAGCTTGGCGTCGCGCTTGAGGATTTTCACGGGCAGATCGGAAGCGATCTCGATAATTTTCTCCGATTCCGTGTCGAGGTAGACCTCGTCGATCTCCGGGCAGGCCAGGAGTTGGATCAGCTTGCGCTTAAAGAGGTATTCGCCGTCGAGAATAACGGTATTCTTATTTCGAATACGGCTGCTCTCGCCCTTTGCCGGTACGAACGCGACGGTGCGCATCAGAAGCTCCACTCACTCTCGGAAAACGGGACAATCCGCCGAGTTTAGACTACGACAATCGAGGTTAAGAGACCCCTAAAGAGGCTAGTTGAGGACCGCATGACCCCTGACGATTCTTCCGCGATCAAGACCATCCGGCTCGCCGACTACGCCCCGCCCGCTTACGGGATCCGGACCGTCGAACTCACGTTCGATCTCCTGCCGTCGGCGACACGGGTCACGTCCCGTCTTGCCATCGAGCGCCGGTCCACATCGCCGCAGCCGCTGGCCCTGAACGGCGAAGGCCTCAAACTTCTCAGGATTGCCGTGGACGGCAAGCCGCTGCCCTCTTCGGCCTATCAGCTCACGGAAAGTGGGCTGACCCTCCTCGAGCCGCCTGCGGCGTTCGTCCTGGAAACCGAGGTCGAGATCGACCCTGAAGCGAACAAAGCCCTGGAAGGTCTCTATCGGTCGCAAGGCGTCTTCTGCACCCAATGCGAAGCGGAAGGCTTTCGCCACATCACCTATTACCTCGATCGCCCGGACGTCATGGCGACCTTCCGCACCACTATTCGTGCCCCGAAAAAGGACTGCCCGGTGCTGCTGGCCAACGGCAATCCGATGGAAACGGGAGATCTCCCCGACGGCCGGCACTATGCGGTGTGGGACGATCCGCATCCGAAGCCCTGCTACCTCTTCGCCCTCGTCGCCGGCGATCTCGCGCATATCGAGGATTGGTTCACCACGGCCTCGAACCGCAAGGTGCGCCTGCGCATCTATGTCGAGCACGGCAAGGCCGCACGCGCCAGATATGCGATGGAATCCCTGATTCGGTCCATGGAGTGGGACGAGGTCGCCTTCGGGCGTGAATACGATCTCGACGTCTTCAACATCGTCGCGGTCAGCGATTTCAATATGGGCGCGATGGAGAACAAGGGCCTTAACGTCTTCAACGACCGCTACATCCTCGCTGATTCCGATACCGCCACCGATCTCGACTACTACCTCATCGAGTCCATCGTCGGTCATGAGTACTTCCACAATTGGAGCGGCAACCGCGTCACGTGCCGCGACTGGTTCCAGCTCAGCCTGAAAGAAGGTCTTACCGTCTTCCGCGATCAGGAATTCACCGCCGATATGCGTAGCCGCGCCAACAAGCGGATCGACGATGTCGAGACCCTGCGCACTTCGCAGTTCCGCGAGGACGCGAGCCCTCTGGCGCATCCCGTACGGCCCGACAGCTATGTCGAGATCAACAACTTCTACACGGCGACGGTTTATCAGAAGGGCGCCGAAGTCATCCGCATGATGCACACCTTGCTCGGCGCCAAGGCATTTCGCGCGGGGATGGACTTGTATTTCGAGCGGCACGACGGCCAGGCGGTCACGTGCGACGACTTCGCCAAGGCCATGGAAGACGCCTCCGGCCGCGATCTCTCGCAATTCAAGCTTTGGTATAGCCAAGCCGGCACGCCGCGCATCTCTGTCGAAGACCACTACGACGCCGAAACGAAAACCCTCAAACTTACGGTGCGTCAAAGCTGTCCGCCCACGCCGGGACAACCCGAGAAAAAGCCCTATCACATCCCGTTCGCGTTGGGCGTGATTGGAGATGACGGCCGCGATCTCGCGAGCAAGGTGTTGGAATTGCGAAAGGCGGAAGAGGCCTTCGAGTTCACCGGCATCGATGCCGCGCGCCCGCGTCTCTCGCTCAATCGTGCGTTCTCCGCACCGGTCATCGTTGATCGCAAGGAAGCCGAAGAAGACCTCGCATTCCGCATGGCGCAGGATACCGATTCCTTCAACCGCTGGAACGCGGCCCAGGACTTTGCCTGCAGCGTCATTCTATCCGGTGTGAGCGCCGCGCTCGAGGGCGGAACGCCGAAGATCAGCCCGCTCTTCCTTTCCGCGGTCGGTGCGATCGCGCAGAACGATACGCTCGAGCCCGCTTTCAAGGCGTCGGCGCTCGGTCTGCCCGCCGAGGATTATCTCGCCAACCGGATGTCGCAGGAATCGCCCCTGCAACTTCATCAGGTGCGCAAGCAGGTCCGCCGCGCCATTGCCGAAGCTCACGCCGCCGATTTTCGCCGGATCTACGACAGCCAGCGCGTCAACGCTCCCTATGTGCCAGATGCCGCGGGCATGGGCCGGCGGATGTTGAAGCGCACCGCTCTAGGCTATATCGGCGCGCTCGAAACCAGCGACAGCGTCGCCCTGGTGAAGGCCCAGTTCGACGGCGCCGATAATATGACCGACCGCATGGACGCGCTGGCGATCCTCAACCAGGTTGACGTCGAGGAGCGCGAAGCCGCGCTCACGGCCTTCTACGATCGGTTCAAGAACGATCACTTGGTCGTTAATAAATGGCTCTCAGTGCAGGCCATGTGCCCGCTTCCCGGCACGCTGACGACGGTGCGTAAACTGCTGTCGCATCCGAGCTTCGATCTCAAGAACCCCAACAAGCTGCGGGCCGTGATCGGCGTGTTCAGCTTGTCCAACCCGGCCAATTTCCATGCCGCCGATGGCTCGGGTTATGAATTCCTCGCCGAGCAAGTCCTCGCCATCGACAAATTCAATCCGCAGGTCGCGGCGCGTTTAGTGCCGCCGCTTGGCCGTTGGCGCCGCTTTGATCCAACGCGCCAGGCCTTGATGAAGGCCCAGTTGGAGCGCCTCGCGAGCGCCGCGCAAATTTCGCGTGACGTCGGCGAGCTTGTAACAAAAAGCCTCAGGGACTAACGAAGACGGGTGTGCGGGCGACAGTCGTGTAAGAAAATGTAACGCGTCTGTTACGCACCGCCTCGTGGCTTGACTTGAAACACCCGAACGTTATGAGGGGCCTCGTGCACATGTCATCACGAGGAGTCATTACGTTGTCCCTTTCTAAGACTGCCTTGATCGGCGCCACCGCGATTGCGTTTGCGTCCTTTGTTTCCAGCGCTGCTTTCGCCGCCGATGCCGCGCGCGGCGCCCAGATTTATGAAGAACAGGGCTGCAACGGTTGCCATGCCGCTAAAGAAGTCCTCGTTGGCCCGCCGCACTGCGGTGTTGTCGGCCGTAAGGCAGGTACGATCGAAGGCTACGCCTATTCGGAAGTTATGAAGTCCTCGGGCCTGACTTGGGACGAAAACAACCTCAACCAGTTCATCGAATCGCCGCTGACCTTTTTGTCGGGCAGCAATATGGGCTTCGCCGGTCTCTACGACGAAAAAGACCGCACGGACCTCATCGAATTCCTGAAGACGCAGCGCGCGGCCGGCGCGCCGGACTGCAAATAAACTAGAGCGCTTTAAACCGCTTCGCTAAGGCGGGTACGTACGACGGCGTCCGCGCGTGGACTTCAATGCCGCGCGCGGATGCGACACCAAGGATATCTTCCATGTCCTTGCAGTAGCTCCAGAACTCTTCCTCATAGTTGCGCTTCCAGAAGCCGGCGTGGACACGGTGGGTCACGGCCATTTTGCCCATATAGTCGTCTTCGTTGGCGTGTGACCACGGCTTGGTCGCCGCGGCGAACGACATGCCGTCGCAGCCGTAGATATCCACCTGCTTCGAAATGGTCAGCCCCATGGGCAATACGATCATGGTGAAGATATTGGCGGTCGCGGCGGTCAGGAATTCCTTATCGAGTTCGATATTGAATTGCGGACGGCGATCGTTGCCGATCCCGATTACGCGGTCATGCGCCGACGCCGGCAGCGCCTCCCGGAAATAGGGGACATAACCAAGCTGCGTCACCAGGATCCTGCTTGGATCTTCCATCGCGCGGGCCATATCGGCGCGAAAGCGACCGGCGTAGAGCGACACGCCGCAATGCTGCACAGGGTCGCCGCAGAACATCAGTTGAGGCTTGAGGTACGCGAGCGCGGCCGCGTCGCCGATCGTTGAGTTGCAGATACCGCGCAGGCTCGAGCGGATCGGCGCTTTCTTTTCGACGACCTCGGCGAGCGAGGGGCCGTTTCCAAAAAGGCTTATGGTCTGTCCCTTCCAGGCCTTCAAATATCCCGAAAAGCGCCGATATGAATCATTGACCAGATCGTGGAGCTCGCTTTGCTCAAACAGTTTGTGCACGCCCCGAAGCGTCAGCAACGTCTCCTGCTGAACGACGGTGGGATCCGCCAGCACAAGCTCAGCACCGTGACGATCAGCGATCTGCCTCGCCAAAGCGGCAAATCGCCCGTCGCTGAGATTCCACACCACGACGGTCTTGAGCGCTGGAAGCTGCGAAGCAACGTCGCTGAGATCGCCCGTCTGTGTCTGAAGGAATTGGATTTTGCCCTGAAAGCGCGGGGCATAGTCGGCGATGGCCGGATCGAAATCCCGGCTAAGGTAGGCGCGCGCTGCGCCTAGCGTCTGGTCCGCGTCCAGCAAGGCGTAATCCTCGCCGCCGTAGGGGAAGATCAAGCGGTCGAGCTTCCTGAGCGCCGGAAGGAAGTGCCACACAGCGCGAAACACCTGGTCCAGCAGCAGCGGCCGGCTCGGAAGCGCGGGAAAGAACAGCACATTTGCCATGGATCGAATGGGTCCTACGCGCGCAGCTCTAAAATCAACATTTGAATAGCGTGGCAATCTTAAGAGAGTTGCCACAACCCGCGCGGCACTCCCGTTGGTGTTACAGACACTAGCTTAATCGGGACGCCGCGTGAATGTAACAGCTTCACATATAAGCGTTTTCCGCCTTGCAACGAAACAGCGGCGATGACACCGTGCCTCCGCTCAATTCTCGACTTTAGGGAGATTCACATGCGTACGTTTTTGAGCCGCACTGCCGCGGCGGCTTTCACGCTCATGCTCGTCGTGGGTGGCGCTTCGGCCGCCGAAGGCCCGAATAGCACGGATGCAGCGACGGAAGCGAAGCTCAAGACCCATCTCGCCGGATCGCAGCGCGGCGCCGAGAACAAGGCGCGCGATGCCTATCGTCACCCGCTGGAGACCCTCAAGTTCTTCGGTCTCAAGGACAACATGACCGTCATGGAAATCTGGCCGGGCGGCGGCTGGTGGACCGAGTTCCTGGCGCCCACGCTGGCGGAGAAAGGCAAGTACATCGCCGCGCAACCGAATGCGAAGGCCGTCGCGAGCTTGCAGGAGATGGCTAAGAAGGATGCGGCCGCTTTTGGTAAAATGCAGGTCGTGACTTTTCCTGACGCCGCCGTGACCGCGGGATCGGTCGATATGATCCTCACCTTCCGCAACATGCATAACTGGATGGGCCGCGGCGAAGAGAAGAAGATGTTCGACGCGATGTACGCCGCCCTCAAGCCGGGCGGCTATCTCGGCATCAAGGAACATCGCGCGCCGACCACGGCCCCGCAGGATCCCAAGGCGGCTTCAGGCTACGTGCGTGAAGATTTCGCGATCAAGACGGCTGAGAGCGCGGGCTTCAAGCTCGTCTCGAAATCCGAGATCAACGCGAACCCGAAGGATACGAAAGACTATCCCAAGGGCGTTTGGACTCTGCCGCCGAACTACGCGGAAGGCGACAAGGACAAAGCCAAGTACACGGCCATCGGTGAAAGCGATCGCTTCACAATGCTTTTCCAGAAGCCGAAGTAGACACAGCGAACTCCAAGAAGCCCTGGCGCATTGGCTGGGGTCTAGCGATATCCGCCAGAGATAAAGAAGGCCCCCGTCTCAAAACGGGGGCCTTTTCGTATGATTCATTGGCTAATTGCTCGCGAACCGGGGATGGCGGGTGAATTGATCGAAATCAAATTATTCGGCCTCGAAGACCAATAAATTGGCGCTCAGTTGGGGGCAATCCAAGAATCAAATGGTACGAGCATCGAACGGGCGACGCTTTTTCGTAGGTTTCGCGTTCGCCATCCAAATTGCCGGATTTTCAACTGCCGCTGTCGCGCAGACCAGCGGTTATGCGCTTGGCCAGGGCTTGAATGTCGGAGCATTCAATGTCGCTGGTTACGCAACCGTTGAAGCCACGGCGAGAGAAGATGAGCGGGCTGCATTATTGATCGAAGACTTGAGTTTATTTATTAGCGGCGCTGTCAATAAAGCCATCAACCCGTTCATTGAAGCTGAGCTTGCGGAGGCGGACTTATGGATCGAAGGTCAGCCCCCCCTCACAAACGTAAACCCTCGAATAGATCTTGAACGCATCTACAATGATTTCATCGTTGATGAACATCTTACGCTGCGTGTCGGAAAGATGCTTTCGCCGGTCGGCGAGTGGAACTCGATCCACGCGGGGCCTTTGGTTTGGACGACCACACGCCCACTAACGACGTATTTAAATTATCCGGAATTCATCTCCGGCATTTCGGCGATCACTGATGGTTTGCTTGATGATCGCCTAAGAATCGAAGCGTATTGGCAACCCGCCGGTGACATAGACGGCCCGAATCCCGCGACCGCTGTTCATCTTTTTCGCGACACGTTCGGCATACATGTCAGATGGGCTCTCGGCCTAAATGATAAGATTGGACTTTCCGTTCAACAGTCCGATGTTCGGGGGACAGGAGAGAGGCAACGGCTCGTCGGGTTAAACGGACGTGTGACCGTGGGCTCCCTTGAAGTTGAATCGGAGCTTACATGGACATCGCTGACCGCGGCTGCGGTCCCTCTCAGACATAGGAACGAATACGCCGGATATCTACAAGGTTCCTTCGAGCTCGCGGATCGCTGGTACTTGGTGAGCCGCGGAGAATTCTTCAAAGGTCGCGATTTTGATGGCACGTCCAGAAATTTCCTTATCGGCATAAACTATCGCCCAAATTCTCCCATCGCTTGGAAACTTGAATACGTCAAACAAAGTGGACGTAATTTAGGAATTTCGAGTGGGCTGATAGCGTCCTTCAATATCCTGTTCTGAATGATGCGGATATTCATCACCGCGTGCACGTTATGCCTCCTGGCAGTCGGTAAGATTGCGGAAGCGAAAACGATTTTTGTAATCGGGAATCCAAATGTCCCGGTCTCCGCGCTGTCGCAGCAGGACCTAGAGAAGATATACCTCCTCCGGCAAGCGTACTGGTCAGATGGAAACCTTATCGTTCCGGTAAATCGCGAAGCATCGAGTACGCTCCGTGAGTTCTTTTCAGACGTGGTTCTTAAACAATCACCTCGTTCTCTCAGCAATTACTGGAATCAAATGCACTTTCGGGGAAAGGCCCCTCCTATCGTGCAGTCTTCGGACGAATCCGTCGCCGCTTTCGTTCGCAAAATCCCTGGCGCGATCGGATACGTTGAAAATGCGGCCGGCCTCGATGGCGTCAAGATTATTGCGGAATTGCCATGATGGTTTGGCTATCGCAGTCAATTACCCGGAAGCTGCTGATCGCATTCTTGGCGATATTCGGCGCGACTTATTTGGCGACCGCTCTGATCGTATTCACCAGCGTGCGATCGTCAATTGTGGACGCCCAGGCCAATGCGCTCGATACCATCGCCAATCAGCGGCTTGCGAAGATCATCACTTCCGTCGATGCGTTGGATACAAATCTTCGCGCGTGGGCAAAACTGGATGTGATGAATGATATTGCGTCCGGAGACATTGACAAACGTATTGCCTCGTCATTGCAGAAGCTAAAACTCGACTATCGATTGGATGGAAACATTTACGTCTTTGATTCTGACGACACATTAATTGCTTCATCCGCGATCCTGACTGAGTTGCCCCAGCCCCCGCGCCCCGCTCAATGGTCTGCTCGGGATCGCCGCACAACTTTTATTGAAAACTCCAAGAACCCGTTTGAAGCGACAGAGAGCATTGCGTTAACTCTGCCAATTTACGCGGCGTTTGATCCGCACCTCCGCCTTGGTTTGCTGGTGGCGACCGTTCCATGGCCGACAATTCTTGGTTATCTCAAGGGCGAGGAATCACTCGCAATTCTGTTTGATCGTTCGCTTGGGCGTGTAACCGGGAGCTATGGACTTAGCGACGATCACTTTTCGAACCTAGGGCCCTTGAAGTCGAAAACGCGCCGCCTATTTATCGGCGAGCAATCATTCGTCGGCGGCTACTCATCTATTGAATCTGACCTGCTGCAAGCTTGGCAGGTTGTGGCGTTGAGAAGCCTTGATGATGTCGATGCGCCCGTCATCCAAGTTGCGCTGCAGTTGGTTGGATTGGGTATCGCCTTGGCGATTCCCATTGTTCTTCTGGTTGTTTGGATATCTCGCCGAATTACCCATCCAATCAGGGAGCTTAAGGAAGCGGTTGGGAGCATTACCAGCTCGGGAGATTTATCAAGGCGCGCCTTAGTGAGTTCCGGCGACGAACTGGGGGCTCTAGCAACTGCCTTTAATGAGATGGCCCAGTCGCTTCAAATCGTATCCGGTGACCGAGAGAAAGCCCTAAATGACCTCGAGGCGCTAAACCTGAACCTCGAGAAGAGGGTCACGGAGCGAACTTATGACCTAGAAACCGCCAACCAAAAGCTAGCTACGCTGTCCAAGCAGCTCTCTCGCTATCTATCGCCGCAGATTTATGAATCCATATTCGAAGGACGTCAGGCAGTCGAAATTTCGACGAAAAGAAAGCAACTGACTGTCTTTTTCTCAGACATAAAAGATTTCACTGCGACCACCGAAAATTTGCAGCCGGAGGAATTGAACTTCCTCTTGAATGATTACCTTACCAAGATGACGACGATTGCTTTGAAGTATGGTGCGACGATCGACAAGTATGTTGGCGACGCGATGCTTGTCTTCTTCGGCGACCCCTCGTCTCGCGGCGTGCAGGAAGACGCGATAGCGTGCGTGAAGATGGCGGTCGTTATGCAAAGGGAGATGATCGACCTGAGAGCGAAGTGGATAGATATGGGCTATTCTCGTCCCATACACATGCGCATCGGGATTAACACGGGTTTCTGCAACGTTGGCAACTTCGGCAGCGACACCCGCATGGATTACACGATTATAGGAGCCGAAGTTAACTTGGCGGCGCGGCTGGAAAGTATCTGCGAGCCGGATGGAGTTGTAATCTCGGGACACACTTATCAACTCGTAAAAAACGAGATCGATGCAACGCCCCAGAATCCGATTCAAGTCAAAGGCATTTCAAAGCCTGTGACACCGTACAAGGTCGTAGGAATATTCGAAGATATGGACCAAGGGCGTTCGTTTATACGAAGCGAGTCGGATGGAATGCGCTTGTTTGTAGATCTCCGCAATTTGTCCGACGAACGTCGGCAGGAGATTGTCCAGGAACTCGAGTCCAAGGCGGCACTTCTCAGCCGGAAAAAGATGGAACATCGAGATGGAGTTGGCGGCAAGCCGGGCTAGGTCTGCTCCGAAACGAGCCGGACACCCGCGAGCCCGCCGTCAGCGAGGCAAGAACTCGTAGGGCTTTCCGTTTTTAGGTATCGCCCTTGTTTTGAAACGAGGCCGTATTTCTGTCGGAGACAACGATAGACGCGGGGCCTCGGCAGGGCTTTTTTATTTCATGTCTTGGCGAACTCAGCTGCCGTCGGCGCTGGCGCGACAAAATTGATTGTTCTGCTTGAGCTTCACGCAGGTTGCTTCCGCATCCGCCATCGAGGTGAAGCTTCCGGTCATCAAGCGGTAGAAGATCCCTTTGCCCTCGCCGAGATCGACGCGGCGGATGATGGGCTTCAGCGACCCAATGACTTCTTTATTTCGGTCGATCACTTCCTGCCAGCCTTTCATCGCCGAAGCCTCGGAACGAAAAGAAGCAAGATGAAGCACGGGGCCTGTGATCTGCCGGGTCATCGGGCTTTCGCCCGCTTCGGCGCTGGCGGTTTCAGACGCCGCGGCGGGTTTCGCCGCGGTCTTGGCTTGTACGGGCTTCGCGGCGGCTTCACCGCCCTTCGGCGGGAATAAGCCGGTCCGTAGCACCGCGTCGATCATGCGCTTTTCCGCGTCGAGCTCAGACTGCGTGATCACGCCGCCTTCGCGCAACGCTTCCAAGTGGCCCACCATCGCCGCGCCCTGGATGACGTCTTCGGGCGGCGGCTTACGCGCGGTGCGTTGCTCGGGGTTCTCAGGCAAAAGCGCATTAAGGATCATCGTGCGTTCGAGGGCGTGCTGCTGCGCTGTAATCGCGCGCATCTCGAACGAGCGGCGCAAAGCGCCGAGACGAGCCATGATGGCATCGCCGCTCGGGACCGCGCGATCAAGACCTACGCCCGGTGGGTCTTGGCTATAGGGCAGGATCGCGCCAAGGTTCGCGGCGCGGCGGCGGCTGAACTCTTCCTGCGTGATGAGACCTTCGTCGCGCAAGCGCGACAATGTCTCGAAACGGCGCGCGATATTCTTCTCGGCCTGACTGAACGGCATTTCACCGAGCGCCGGGCGCGCGGGCGCGGCGACCGCGGGCACAACCGGCGCGGGGATGAATTCGCGGCTCTGAACCGCCGGCGGCGCGGTGGTCGAGGAAATGATTGTGGTCTCTTGCTCGTCGGGAAAAAGTTCCTTCGCGCGAGAAGCGGGCTGAGGCTCAACCGGCGCGTCTACCGTCGGCGCGATCGCGGGAGGCTCAACGCGGGCGGGTACGCCACGCGGCGATGTTAAACTGCCGGCCGCCTGGTTTGCGCTCGGGATGGAATTGACCGGAGGCTTCGCGATCACAGGCGCGGCCGGCGGCGGCGGCGCGGGAGCGGCGGCCAATTGCGTGGGCGCGGGCGCCGGAGCCGGTTGAGACGGAGCGGACGGGGGCGCGGACGCTGCGGATTTCGCGGCGAGCGGCGTTGGAGGTTTCGCGGCAGGTTTCGGATCGCTGCTCGCATTCAAGGTGCCGAGAGGAACGCGCTGCGAAGCCGGCTGATTTTGCGCGGGCACGAGAAGAAGCGGATCCGACGTGGGTGCAGACGGCTCGCTCGCCGCGGGCGCGGCGGCGGCCATTGGCGGCGGCGGCGCGTCGAGCGGATCGACGCTAATGTCGTTGTTCGCTGGCGCGGTTTCCATCGCGGGCGCGCTCGCGCCCATCGGGCCTGGAAAGTTTGCGCAGGCCGACAACCCGGCCGTCAACGCCAGCACTGATACCAATGTTCTCATGTCTCTGTGCGATCGCTTGTTCGTCACGCGCTTATTCGCCACCGGCCATCGGTCTGCGAACCCCACACGCCCAAGAGAGGACGCGAAGCCCGCAGTTTATCAGGTTGGACCATCGTTTGCCTCACTTAACATCCCGTTAAGTTGCGCCAGGGCAACGCTTTTTCTCACTCACGCGGCGGCCGTAAAAAAGCCCGCCGTCACATGGACGGCGGGCCAAAGTATTTAGAGGAGAGGACCGATAACAAAGCCCCGCGGGCCGAGGCCCGCTGTGATCATCCCGAAACACACTCACACCCTCCGGAAATCTCACAATGTGAAATATCACACACCATATTTCACATGTAAATGCTTTTTTTACTCTCTTTGCGTGCGCCATCTAGCAGTTGTGCCGATTTAATCGATTATCTCAAGCAATTGCGGTGTGCATTTTATTAAGTGATTTTGCTTCTATATGCGCCTCATGAGCGCTTTTTTTCGTATTTAAGCCGGTGATACGGTTGCCTGGGATTGGGGTGCATCTGTGATTGCCGAGGACCTTCAGCCGCGCGCGCTGACGAGCGACGTGTCTGCCCATCAGGAGCAGACGCGCCGGCTAGTGCGCGCCATGATGGCCCTTACGGGACGCACAGCGAGCGGACTTGCCCGGTCCGCGGGACTGACGCCTTCGACGGTCAATCGCTTCATGCACCGGCCCGTCCGACACACATTGAGCCAACGCACCATGCTCGCGCTCATGACCGAGACCTTCCTCGCCCTCAAACGCCAACCGGCCCCGGTCTTCGACCGCGCGGCGCTCGCGGAACTCGCACCGGCAATCGCAGTCTATGAAAAAGGCATTCTCGAGCATGCGCCCGACGTGCAGAGCACCCTCGTTGAAGCCAAATCCGCGCTGACGAAGGAGACGCCGCAGGTTCTCACCAGCACGGCATCGACGGACCTCGTCGTCGTGCTCGCCACGACCCGCGATGTGAATGTGCAAGCCGGCGATCTTGTGCGCGCGCCCCTTAAAACCCAGCGCCCGCCGTTTCTCGGAAACGATCCGCGGGCTTTCGCCATTCTCATGCCCGATGAATCGATGATGCCGCGTTTCGATGCCGGCGACATGCTCTACGTCAGCCCAGCCCGTACGTTGGAGGGCGAAAAGATCGACGTCGTCGCCGAACGCGCTGAAGGCGGATTTATCGTCGGCTCGTTGATCTCAGCGAGCGACGACAGCGTGCGTCTTACCACCCTCTCGCCCCGCACGCGCGAGACTCTCGCGCGCGGCAGATTGCGCGGCATCTACCGTATCGTCGGCGTCCAGCGCCTGGGATCGTAGTTCAATTTACTTTCCGAGGTCGATCACAACTGGCGTGCGCGGGCCGCTCACCTCGAAAGCCGAGTCCTTGTGCTTCGGCATGGCGAGACGCCGCGGCGGATTGTTCGAAAGGCCGAAGGGCTCGCTCGGCAGACCGATCCAGGTCTTGTCCAACTTCGTATTGCCGTTGCGGTCGTGATACACCGCCAGTGCATAGATACCGGCCTTCGGGACAGTAATGCAAAACTGCGTTTCGCCCTGAACGGCCGGCACGCGAATGCGCGCGAGCTTACCGCCGGATTTTAGGAACTTGGCCGGATCATCGTCGTGAACATCGACTGTGATCGTGCCGGTCGCCTCACGCACATGCTCCACTGTGATCTGCATGGAAAAAGGGTGCACATCGCATGCGCCCTCTTGCACCGGCGCATCGGAGGGCGGCGCGGGCGTCTGGCCGCCGTCTTGCCCCATCGCCGCGGTGAAGGACAGCACTGAAAACGCCGAAATGAATCCGATATAGGCGGCTTTACGCATTGGTTCCTCGATGGACTTTTCCAGCCCTACCATGGGAAAGCACCATGACGACTTTATGGCGAGGCGTCTAGAAGTCGGCCCCTTCCGCTTCACGTTTATGGTAACAAAGCAACGATGTCATCACAGCCGAACACGTCCGACGACGATCTGCAACAACTGGCCGAGCAACTCTCGACGCCGGATTGCCGGATCACGCCATCGGCCATCGCGCGTGCGCGCGACGGACAAGGGCGATATTTCGAACCGCTGATGCATGTGCCGCCTCTTCGCTTCGCAACCGACATGCTCGACCCACGCCGCGCGCTGGATCAGGCGTCTGTACTGTCGGCCTACACGCCTCTCGCCGGTAAGAAGATTCTTGAGATCGGGTCCGGCGGCGGTGTGACACATATCGTGTGGTCGAAGGCGCTTGGGGTCGATGGATGGGGCATTGAGCCGGAAGGGGAAGGTTTCGGTGACACCGCTTCCATCGCGCGCGATCTCATTCGTGCGAATGGACTCGATACGTCACGCATCATCAACGCGACCGGTGAAGCCTTGCCGTTCCCGGACTCGAGTTTCGATGTCGTCTACTCAACCAACGTGCTCGAACACACCAACGACCCCGCGCAGGTGCTGCGCGAGGCCGTGCGCGTTTTGAAGCCGGGCGGCACGCTGCAAATCGTCTGCCCAAACTATCTTTCCTATTTCGACGGCCACTATGCGGCTTTCCACCCGCCGATTTTTTCCAACGCGTTCTTCCGCTGGTGGATCAAGTGGGTCTGGCGGCGCGATCCCACCTTTGCCGGAACGATCCGGACCGAGATCAATCCGGTGTGGGTCCGCAAACAGCTGAAGCTCATCGGCAAAGCGGTGCCGATCAGCATTCATACGCTCGGGCAGGATAAATTCCGCGAGCGAATGAAGACGGCCGACGTCCCTGGGATGCGCGGACTTTCGGTGATTGCGCGCCTCGTCGGCGCGGCCCGCCGCCTCGGCCTCAGCGCCGCGGCGGCGGAGATCATGATCCTCGCGCAGGGCTGGACCCCGCTGATCATCACCGTGCGGCGCGAACGCGCCTAGAAAACGACGACGGAGCGGATCGATGCGCCTTCGTGCATGAGATCGAAGCCCTTGTTGATCTGATCCAGCTTGAGCACATGCGTGATCATCGGATCGATCTGGATTTTTCCGTTCATGTACCAATCGACGATCTTCGGCACGTCGGTGCGGCCCTTCGCGCCGCCGAACGCACTGCCGCGCCAAACGCGGCCGGTGACGAGTTGGAAGGGGCGCGTTGATATCTCTTTGCCGGACTCCGCAACACCGATGATGATGCTCTCACCCCAGCCGCGGTGGCAGGATTCAAGCGCCTGGCGCATGACGGTGGTATTTCCGGTACAATCGAACGTGTAATCGCCGCCACCGCTCGTCAGCGCGACCAGGTGCTGCACCAGATCGCCTTCGATCTTCAGCGGATTGACGAAGTGGGTCATGCCGAAGCGGCGGCCCCATTCTTCCTTGGTGGGATTGATGTCCACACCGACGATCATGTCGGCGCCGACCATCTTAAGGCCCTGAATGACGTTGAGGCCGATGCCGCCGAGACCGAAGACAATGCAATTCGCGCCGGGCTCCACCTTGGCGGTGTTCACCACAGCGCCAATGCCTGTCGTTACGCCGCAACCGACATAACAGGTGGTTTGAAACGGCGCATCGGTGCGGATCTTCGCCACCGAGATCTCCGGCAGAACCGTGAAATTCGAGAACGTCGAACAGCCCATGTAGTGATAAATCGGCTTACCCTTGTACGAGAAGCGCGACGTGCCGTCCGGCATCACGCCCTTGCCCTGTGTGGCGCGGATGGCGGTGCACAGGTTCGTCTTTCCCGAAAGGCAGGATTTGCACTTCCGGCATTCAGGTGTGTAGAGCGGGATCACGTGATCGCCGACCGCGACCGACGTAACCCCCTTGCCGACCTCGCGCACGACGCCGGCGCCTTCATGCCCCAGGATCGAGGGGAACAGCCCTTCTGAGTCGAAGCCGTCCAGGGTGTAGGAGTCCGTGTGGCAAATCCCGGTGGCCATGATCTCGACCAATACCTCGCCATCCTTCGGACCTTCCAGATCGACTTCAACGACCTCGAGCGGCTTCTTGGCTTCGAAGGCAACGGCGGCACGGGTTTTCATGGCGGGACCTCACAGGAACGAAAGGACGAGAGAGTTAATCACTAGCATGGCGCGCGGCCGGCCCTAAGGCCGTCGAAGCGCCAAAGCTCCTCCGGATATATCGCATATGATATTGATTTCGATACATATTTCAGAAGGACTGCCGCGGGATGGCGAGTCGTGAATAGGGCTCAATCTTAAATTCTCATACGGCAAAGAGGCCGCTCCCGGCGTATACTGGCCGCTAAACACGCGCTCACCGATGTCTCGTCGCTGAGCGTGGGACTTCTGGGAGGAAAACATGAGTTTTCGGAATCTGATGATGATCGCGGGAAGCGTCTTGTGCGTTTCCCTGCCGATGAGTGCGAAGGCGGCCGTGATCGTGCTCGGCGGCGGCTTTGCGCAGATGTGCTACGAGGCCGCGCGCGCGGTCGATGAACCGGCCTTCAGCACGCAGATCACCGGATCGCGGATCGATATTCCACCGCTCGATATCTGCTCCATTGCGATCAGCGCGGGCGATCTTACTTCCCGCGACCTCGCCGGCACCTACAACAACCGCGGCGTCGTGTACTTCTCGCAAGGCATGTTCAACGAAGCGATCAAGGACTTTGAACAAGGCCTTCGCCACCACAACGACATCGGCGAACTGCACATCAACCGCGGCGCCAGCATGGTGGCGCTGAAGCGTTGGGCCGACGCCGTACCGTCGCTTAATCGCGGCATCGAACTCGGCGCGCTGGAGTTGGAGAAAGCCTACTATAATCGCGGCATCGCTTACGAAGAGCTGGGCGATGTCCGCCGCGCCTACTTCGACTATATGAAAGCCGCGTCTCTGAAGCCGGAGTGGGAAGATCCGAAGCTGCAGTTGACCCGCTTTACGGTCCGCAAGAAGCCATAAGCGCTCACAAGCGCGCGCAAAACGCGGGGCGGACGGTCTTGAAGGACCTCCGCCCCGTTCGCTTTTTAGAAGTCTGTGGCGCTGAGAAAGATTTCCGCGACCCTCTCGATGCCGGCTTGATCGTCGGCGTCGAAGCGCCCCGGGTTTGGGCTGTCGAGGTCAATCACGCCTAAAACCCGCCCGTCCTTGATTAAAGGCACAACGAGTTCCGATCGCGACGCGGAGTCACAGGCGATGTGGCCCGGAAAGGCGTGCACGTCCTCGACAAGCACCGTGGTGCGGCGCTGCACGGACGCGCCGCACACGCCCTTGCCTTTCGGAATGCGCACGCAGGCAACCTTGCCCTGAAAAGGTCCGAGCACCAGTTCGTCAGTGGCGCGCAAGAAATAGAATCCCGCCCAGTTGAGGTCCGGCAGCATCTGATAGATCAGCGCCGAGGTGTTGGCGGAATTGGCGATCAGATCGCGTTCGCCGGTGAGCAGGCCTGCGAGCTGCGAGGTGAGTTCCCGGTAGAAATCGGTCTTGTTGGAACTGTCGATGGCATGAGCTTCGAACACGGCCTTAAATCTCCGCACAAAGCGTTGTTACAAATGTGGGCGTACTTACAGCATGTTTCGTTTGCGAGCGCAATTTTGCGCGAGGCCGCCTTGCTCAAAACGATGATCCGCCAATATGATTTCGCCCCCGGAACCCAAAAGTGGAGGACACCATGATGCACCGTACGATTCGCGCGATTTTCGCCATGAGCGTCATGCCGATCTATTTCGCAGCGAATGCCGCTGAACCGGCTCCTGCTCCGGCGGCTGCCGCCCGTCCTCCTCTGACCCTGACAACGACAGCCTTCGCCGACGGCACCCAGATCCCGGTGAAGTACACGCAAGCCGGCGAGCAGATCTCTCCGGTGCTCTCGTGGACGAATGTCCCTGAAGGCACGCAGAGCTTCGTGCTGCACATGCGCGACCCTGACGTTGCCCGCAACAAGACGACTGAGGACCAAGTGCACTGGCTGGTCTGGGGCATTCCGGGAACCACGAAGGGCATGCCCGAAGGCGTGCCGAAGGGCGAAAAACTTGGCGACGGTTCCCAGCAGATCAGCGCAAGTGGGCCGGTCTACCGCGGTCCGGGCGCACCCGCGACCGGTCCTCTGCATCACTACACCTTCGAACTGTTCGCCCTGGACACGAAGATCGATGTGGCCGCCGGCGCGGACGCCTGGGAAACGCGCACCAAGGTCTATCAGGCGATGAACGGGCACATCCTCGGCAAGGCGGTCTACGTCGGGCTGTTCCGCCGTCCGCAATAGGCTCGGGTTCTCAGCGTCCCTGTTTCATGGCTACTATGGCGCTCGAGCGCCAGTGAACGTATGCGGCGGCGCCTCATACGAAAGGCTGTGATATGGACGCTTCCGCGCCCCAAGGCTCCGCGACCGCTTCGCTCGAATCCTTTGGCTATAAACAGGAACTAAAGCGAAGCCTCAAGCTGCGCGATCTGGTCGGCTATGGGCTGGCCATGATTTCGCCGATCGCGCCTGTCGCGGTCTTTGGCTACGTCTTCAATGCCAGCGCCGGCATGGTTCCACTGGTCTACGCCGTCGGCCTGACCGCCATGCTGTTCACGGCCTGGAGCTACATCACCATGGCGCGGGCGTTCCCGATCGCCGGATCGGTCTACGCTTATGCTTCGCGCTCGCTGGGGCAAGTCGCCGGATTCATCGCGGGATGGGCGATCCTGCTCGATTATCTGCTTGTCCCCTCACTCATGTATCTCCTGAGCGCCATCGCGCTCACCTCGGTCGTTCCGGCGGTGCCGAAGTGGGTCTGGCTGGGCATTCTTCTCGTCTGCAACGGCGCGGCGAACTTGTTCGGGGTGGCCAACACGACGCGGGTCAGCGCCTACATGATGATGTGTCAGGTCCTTTTCTTGGCGCTGTTCATGACTATCGCCATCATCGCCGTGACGGATGGAACAGCAGGCGCATCCTTCTCGACGGCGCCTCTCGTCAATCCCGCAGGTATTTCCCCCGGTGTGATTTTTGGCGCCCTTTCCATCGCTGCGCTGAGCTTTCTCGGTTTCGATGCGATCTCCACTCTCGCCGAAGAGTCCGAGGGCGGCGGGCGTACGGTCGGCAAAGCCACGATCATCGTGCTCATTGTGGCGGCCCTGTTGTTCATCGGTCAGACCTACATCATGTCCCTGTTCATCCTGGGACAAACGAGCCTGCCCGCCGGCGACGCCACCGATCAGGCAAGCTACAACATCGCGGGTGATATTGGCGGAACATGGCTGAAGGTGCTCGTATCTCTCGCCGGTGGTGCGCTGGCTTGCATCCCGTCGGCCTTAACCGCCCAGACCGCGACGTCACGCCTGCTGTTCGGGATGGCCCGCGATGGGAAACTGCCGCGCTTTCTCGCCCACGTCAGCGAAGGCCGCCGCGTGCCCGATCGCGCCGTTCTCCTAGTGAGCGCCATCACCATCGCGCTGATGGTCTATTTCGAAGACCGTGTCGGCACGCTGGCCTCAATGATCAACTTCGGCGCGTTGACGGGATTTATCTTCGTCAATCTTTCGGTGATCGCCCATTACACCGTCCGGCATAAAGACGGCCTTTGGGGGCGCCATATCGTGGCGCCGGCCATCGGCGTCGCCTTCATCGGCTACGTGCTGTGGAATATGGAACCGTTCGCGCAAATGGCGGGATTAGCGTGGCTCGCCATCGGCCTTTGCATCTTCATCGCGGGCAAGGTTTTCGGAGCGACGACGCTCCCGATCCCGGAAGCGCCGCCGTCCCATTAGTTGGCGGCGACCAACCAACCGAAGATCGTATCGACGATGGCTTGCGGCTTCATGGCCCGCGCGTTCGACAGCGCGGTCGGATGCCCCGCATTCAGGAAGCGCCCTTGCGGGTCCAGAATGATGACCGTCGGAACGGCGGTGATCTTCACGCCGTAAGTCTGGGCAATGTCCAAATTCTTGTTGAAACGCCCGACGTCGATCATCGCGACCTCGAACGTGCGCGCGACATGGCCTTCAACCTCATTGAGTTCGAGCACGCCGCCGAGCACGCGGCAGTCCGGACACCAGTTGCCGCCGAAATCGAGCAGCACATATTTACCGCTCGCCTTGGCGCGCGCGATCGCGGCAGCGACCTCGGCTTTCGCATCGGCCTGCTCGTTGTAGGGAAACGGCAGAGGCGATGGCAGTGCGGCGCTGGTGAGTTGTGGTTTCGACAGGTCGGCGTGCGCGCCGGACATACCGAGCACGACAGGGCCAATGACAGTCAGGGCTTTAAGAAGCGTGCGATTCGCCATGGGACATCTCCAATTGGCGGCACGTTACGCCTCGCGCAGGCCACGCGCGTACGCTTCAGAATGGAGTTTCTTCTGAACCTGCACGGACGAGATGATTTTTCGCTGTTTTCCGCCGTTGCGGAAAGACCCCAGCAAAACTGGGGGAACGGTGGTAGCGGAGGAGGGACTCGAACCCCCGACCCCAGGATTATGATTCCCGTGCTCTAACCAGCTGAGCTACCCCGCCCAACCACCATTGCGATAGGTGGTCCTATCGCGGAGAGGCGGTTTTAAGAGCATGAAGGGCGATTGTCAAACACGGGCTACGCCCCTCAAAATATTGATGATTTCAATAGAATCGACACCGCCGGCCCTTCTCCAACGCCACCGATCCCCCGACGCACGGCCGGCGCCGCGCCTGCTGAAAGGCTCCGGGCGATCTCCCCTTAACCCGGCTATAGACACGTCCTATATTGTCTAGACATAATGCCCCGCACACTACCGCTCATTCCAAGGGGACCTTCATGACTATCGTTCTCGACGGCTCGTCGCTGACCATCGAAAAGCTCGTCGCCATTGCTCGTTTCAACGAGCCTGTTCAGCTCGCGCCCGCCGCCCTGGAGCGGATCAAAGTTTGCCGCGCGATGCTGGAAGAAAAGTTGGCGGCGAAAGAAACGATGTACGGCATCAACACCGGCATCGGCGAATTCTCCGAGACCAAGTTGACGGACGAGCAGGTGAAGGACTTCCAGAAGTACCTCATCTACAACCACGCCGCCGGCATCGGTGAGCCAATCCCCGCCGAGCACGTCCGCGCCGCGATGGCCGGGCGCGTGAACGTGCACGCGCACGGCAACTCCGGCTGCCGTCCGGAGATCACGCTGACCTTCGTCGAGATGCTCAACAAGGGCGTCACGCCGGTTGTTTGCCAAAAAGGCTCCGTCGGCGCCTGCGGCGACTTGGCGCCGATGGCCCAGCTCACCCTTCTGATGATGGGCGAAGGCGAAGCCTTCTATAAGGGCGAACGCCTGTCCGGCGCCGAAGCCCTGAAGCGCGCCGGCATCCCTGTTCCCGGCCTGCAAGCCCGCGATGGTCTTGCCGCCATCAACGGCTCGAACGTACTCACCGGCATGTCCGCGCTGCACATCTACGACATGGAACGCTGGCTGAAGCAGGCTGAAATCGCCGCAGCCATGAGCATCGAAGCATTGCTCGGCAACATGCGCCCCTACGGCCCGAAGCTGCACGAATTGCGCGGCTTCAGCGGCGCCATCGCGTCCGCGGCGCACATCTCGCGCGTCGTGGCGGGTTCAGACCTCATGACCGGCAAGATGAAGACCAAGGTGCAGGACGCCTACTCGATGCGTTCGAGCCCGCAGGTGATCGGCGCGGCGCGCGATGCCGTCGCCTACGCCCGTTCGCAGGTCGAGATTGAATTGAACGGCGTTGCCGATAACCCGATTTTCGTGCCGGAAGAAAAACTGACGCTGACCGGCGCCAACTTCCAGGGCTCGCCGGTTTCGCTGCCGATGGATATGGCGGGCGCAGCGATCACCATGGTCTCGGTGCTTTCCGAGCGCCGGCTGAACCGCCTGACGAACCCGGCGCTGTCACAGGGCCTGCCGGATTTCCTCGCGCACCAACCCGGCTTCTTCTCGGGTCTGATGCTGAGCCAGTACACCGCCGACCACTTGATCGTGGAACAGCGCATCCTGTCGGCCCCGGCCTCGGTGCAGTCGATCCCGGCCGCGGCCGACCAGGAAGACTTCGTCTCCATGGGCATGAACACGGCGCTCAAGAACGGCCAGATCCTTGAAAACGCTTATGGCGTTCTTGGCATCGAGTTCATGGCCGCCGCGCAGGCGCTCGACTTCCGCGAGTTCACGCCCGGCAAGGGCACGCAGAAGGCGCGCGAAGTTATCCGCAAGTATGTAAAGCACCTCGAAATCGACCGTCCGCTGTTCCCGGACCACAATGCGATGCAGAAGCTTGTGAAGTCGGGCGAGATCCTCGACGAAGTCGAAAAGGTCATCGGCCGCTAGACGGCCGCCGCGGCTGCCCCACGGCGCAAGTTGTGGGGCAGATGCGCGATTCCGACATCGCGCGCGATCCATCCCCCGCCGAACACGCGTTCGCCGTCATAGAACACGCAGGCCTGACCCGGCGTGACGGCCGCTTCGGCTTCCGCCAGAACCACCCGCGCTTTTCCGCCCGCTTCACCAAACACCATCGCCGCCATGGGCGGCTGTGTATTGCGGAGTTTCACGTGCAGCGGCGTGCCGTCGGTAGATGGCCCGCGCCCCGCGCCAAGCCAATTGACGCTGTGGATCTCGAAGGCGTTGCGGAGAAGCGTTTCCTTCGGCCCAACGATCACGCGCGCATTCTCCGGATCGACATGCACGACATACAGCGGTTCCGCTTCGCCGCCGACGCCAATCCCGCGCCGTTGGCCGACGGTGAAATTGATCACCCCCGTATGGCGCCCGAGCACCCGGCCATCGATATGCACGATATCGCCCGGGTGCGCGGCATCGGGCCGCAGCTTCTGAATGACATCGGCGTAGCGGCCGTTCGGCACGAAGCAGATGTCCTGGCTATCGGGCTTCTCGGCGACATGAAGGCCGAACTGGACGCCTAAAGCGCGCGCTTCGGGTTTTGTCAGGCCGCCAAGCGGGAACCGTACAAAATCCAGCTGCGCCTGCGTGGTGGCGAACAGGAAGTAGCTCTGGTCCCGGTCGGGATCGATGGCGCGGTGCAGTTCAGCGCCGTGTGCGCCTTCGATGCGCTGGACGTAGTGACCAGTTGCAAGCGCATCCGCGCCGAGATCCTTGGCGGCCTTCAAAAGGTCACGGAACTTGACGGTCTGATTGCACAGCACGCACGGGACCGGCGTTTCGCCGCGGATATAAGAGTCCGCGAACCGGTCCATCACTTCCGATTTGAAATTGGTTTCGTAGTCCACGACGTAATGCGGAATGCCGATGCGATCGGCGACGCGGCGGGCATCATAGATATCCTGGCCCGCGCAGCAGGTCTTGCTCTTGACCGTTGCGGCGCCGTGGTCGTAGAGCTGCATCGTGAGGCCGACGACGTCGTAGCCTTGCGAATGCAAAAGCGCCGCCGTGACGGAGCTGTCCACTCCGCCCGACATCGCTACAACGATGCGCGACTTTGCGCTCATTCCATCATATTCCGCGTGGACTGCGGCAGGCGCACCGTCAGGCCGTCAAGAGCTTCCGTGACAACAATCTGGCAGGCCAGGCGCGAATGACGGCTGACGCCATATGTGAGATCGAGCATGTCCGCTTCCGCTTCGCTGGGTTCAGGAAGCTTTGCGTACCATTCGTCGGCCACGATCACATGACAGGTCGAGCAAGCCATGGAGCCTTCGCAGGCGCCTTCCATCTCGATGTCGTTGGCTTGGGCGATGTGCAGCAGCGTGGTCTTGGAGTCCGTGGAGATCTCCTTCCGCGCGCCGTTCTTCTCTACAAATACAACCTTCGTCATGACCTTCTCACTTATGCGGCGGCGTTGAGAGCCAAGGGACGCCAGGCGTCGATAAATCGGTCGACGTCCGCTTGCGTTGTCGCCCATCCCAAGCTCACGCGGATGGCGTTCTTGGCTTCGGCCGGACTTACGCCCATCGCCAACAGGACATGCGACGGGGCGATCTTGCCGGATGAACAGGCCGAACCCGCGCTGATGGAAACACCGGCCAAATCAAGGCGCATGACTTGTGTTTCGCTGGCGACATTCGCAAGGGAGAAACAGCTGGTATTCGCGAGACGAGCTGCGCCTTCGCCGTAAATTTTGACCTGCGGGGCCGCCGCACGAACCTTGCTCTCGAGGTTATCACGAAGCGCGCGGATGCGCGGCATATCAGCCAGCAAGCGTGGGATTTCCCGGGCCGCGGCGCCGAAGCTCACGATGCCGACAACATTCTCGGTGCCCGCCCGGCGCCGCCTTTCCTGGCCGCCCCCGGTGATCTGGGCGTTGAGATCGCCCCGGAAAATCAAAGCGCCGACACCCTTCAAGCCGCCGATCTTGTGGGCCGATAGGCTCATGCTGTCCACGCCCGACGAGAAGCCGATCGGTACTTTGCCAAGCGCCTGCACCGCATCGCAGTGCACGTAGGCGCCATAGGTCTTCGCCAGCGCGATCACCGCATCAAGCGGCTGCAGAACGCCGGTTTCATTGTTGGCGAGCATGACTGCGACGAGCGCCGGACGCGGCGCCGATTTGAGCGCGTCCTCAAGCGCGTTGAGATCGATGACCCCTTTTGCATCGGCGCCGACGACCAGGGCTCCCGGCGCGGACGCGAGGACGGAGGCGTGTTCGATACCGGCGACGATCATCGATGCACAATTCGCACCCTTGAGCGCCAATGCATTGGCCTCTGTGCCGCCCGAGGTGAAGATGATCTCGGCGGTGGACGCCCCGGTCTGCGCGGCGATCTCCTCGCGCGCATCCTCCACGAGGGCCCGGGCGCGGCGGCCGCTGCCGTGCACAGACGACGGATTCCCGAACGCGGTCAGGCTCTCGCGAACCGCCGCTTCGACCTGCGGCAGGAGCGGCGCGGTGGCGTTGTAATCCAGGTAGGAATGAGCGGCGTCGGTCATGGGGGCTTTTAGCACCAAGAACCCTCTTCAAGAAGCGTTCTTCAGGCGATCACAAGTCATTGATATAACGGTACAAAATGGGCCTAAATGCAGAATTTGGAGGTAATCGGTCCGCACCTAGATATATAGTGTCGGCCAAGATTTGCCGTTTGCACCTGGATAGGCGTTACCCTAAATAATCGCCGCCTACTGGGTCCGTTAACGGGACAGCCGTTCTCCGCGCGACCCGCCTTGAAGGACCACATATGCCTGAAGTGATTTTTGCCGGCCCCGAGGGGCGTCTGGAAGGCCGCTACCACCATAGCGACATCCCCCGCGCTCCCATCGCCGTCATTCTTCATCCGCATCCGCAGCACGGCGGCACGATGAACAACAAGGTTGTTTACAACCTGTACTACGTCTTCGTGAAAAAGGGTTTCTCGGTCGTCCGCTTCAACTTCCGCGGCGTGGGCCGTTCGCAGGGCGACTTCGACAACGGCCAGGGTGAACTGTCCGATGCGGCGGCCGCCCTCGATTGGCTGCAGTCCGTCAATCCGAACGCCTCGGCCTGCTGGGTGGCCGGCTTCTCGTTCGGCGCTTGGATCGGCATGCAGCTCCTGATGCGCCGTCCGGAGATTGAAGGCTTCATCTCCATCGCGCCGCCGGCGAACATGTACGACTTTTCGTTCCTCGCGCCATGCCCGTCATCGGGTCTGATCCTGCAAGGCACCGACGACGACGTGGTGCCGGAGCCGTCCGTCGAGAAGCTCGCGAACAAACTCAAACTTCAGAAGAACATCACCATCGACTATCAGCTGGTGAAGAGCGCGAACCACTTCTTCAAGGACCACATGGACCATCTCACCACGTCGGTGAACTCCTACCTTGATATGCGCATGGGCGCAGGCGCCGCGCCCGGCAAGAAGAAAGCCCAGGGCTAAGCCATCGCAGCTTTCTGACGCGAGGGCGGCGTGATAACGCCGCCCGTCAGCGGGGCGGACACACCCGTCGTTCCCGGGAACGTAATCGGCAGACCGCGGAAGCTGCGTACCGCGAGATAGGCGAACGCTTGCGCTTCCACCGCATCGCCCTGCCAACCTTCCGCATCCACACTTTCAGCTGTAATTCCGGTATATTTGGTGAGGAACGCCATCATCGTGGGATTGCGCCGTCCGCCGCCCGTGACGAGAAGACGCGTGGGATGAGACGGGCAATGCTTGAGGCCTTCCGCCACACAGGCAGCCGTGAACGCGGTGAGCGTGGCCGCGCCGTCCTCGGTTGAGAGCGCCGACACAAGAGCCAGCGAGAAATCATAGCGATCCAACGACTTCGGCGGCCGCTTCGCGAAGAAATCCTTCGCCAGCATCTTCTGCACGATGTCCTCGTGAACGCGGCCCGCGGCGCCGATGCGGCCGTCTTCGTCCATGGGAAGCCCCGTGCGTTTCGAGACCCAGTCATCGAGCAGGCCGTTGCCAGGACCCGTATCGAACGCCAGCAATTCGGCCTCGCCGATCCACGTGATATTTCCGACGCCGCCGATATTGAGAATACCGACAGGCTTCTCAACATTGCGCGCAAGAGCGGCGTGAAAGATCGGCACCAGAGGGGCCCCCTGCCCGCCCGCTTTCACATCGGCGGTGCGAAAATCCGAAACGACCGTGATGCCTGTGGCGTTGGCAAGGCGCTGGGCATCGCCCATCTGCCAGGTATCGCGCACCTGCGGACGATGCCAGATGGTCTGTCCGTGGAAGCCAATCAGATCGATGGCCTCGTGTTTGAGTTTGGCCTTCTCCAAAAGACGGTCCACTGCTTCAACATGTAAATCCGTCACGGCGTTTTCGATCTCGCGGGACGCCCCACGTTCGGGCACCGAGGCGACGAAGGTCCGGAGCGTCGTGCGGAATGCGGGATCGAAAGGCGTGGAACTATCCGGACCGAGGGTCAGCCGGCTTTCGCCATCCGTTTCCACGAGGGCGGCGTCCACCCCGTCCATGGAGGTCCCGCTCATCAATCCGATGACGCGGAAAAGGCGGTTTTGAGCAGCAAATGAGGGCATTTTGACACCGGGCGCGATTTGTCTGGCCGTGCGCTTTATGATAACACCCCCGCGCTGGCGAATCATCACCCCGTAGACCCCCGAGCGTTCCATGGCTGCTTACAAATCCGAATTGATCGCGACGCTGACTTCGCGCGGCTTCCTGCACCAGTGCACCGACCTTGAGGGCCTGGACGCGAAAGCGGCCGCCGGCCCGATCTCGGCCTATATCGGTTTCGACGCGACGGCCGACAGTCTGCACGTGGGCAGCCTGGTGCAGATCATGATGCTGCGCTGGATCCAGAAGACAGGTCACCGCCCGATGCCGCTGATGGGCGGCGGCACCACCAAGATCGGCGATCCTTCGGGCCGCGACGAATCCCGCAAGCTGCTGGACGACGCCATGATCGGCCAGAACATCGCCGGCATCCGCCGCTGCTTCGACCGCTTCCTGACGTTCGGCAACGGACCGACCGATGCCGTGATGTTGAACAACGCCGAGTGGCTGGACGGACTGCAGTACATCCCGTTCCTGCGCGATATCGGACGGCACTTCACCATCAACCGCATGCTCACGATGGACAGCGTGAAACTGCGTCTTGAACGCGAGCAGCCGCTGACCTTCCTCGAATTCAACTACATGATCTTGCAAGGCTACGACTTCCTCGAGCTCTACAAGCGCCACAAGATCACGCTGCAACTCGGCGGCTCGGACCAGTGGGGCAATATCGTGCAGGGCGTGGAACTCGGCCGTCGCGTGGCCGAAGCCGAGCTGTATGGCTTCACCTGCCCGCTAATCACGACCGCTTCGGGCGCCAAGATGGGCAAGACCGCGGCCGGCGCGGTGTGGCTGAATGCCGAACGCTTCAGCCCCTACGACTATTATCAGTACTGGCGGAACGTGGACGACGCCGACGTCGGCCGCTTCCTCAAGCTGTTCACCGACCTTTCGCTGGACGAAATCGCACGCCTGGAAAAACTGCCCGGCAGCGAAATCAACGAGGCGAAGAAGGTCCTGGCTTTGGAAGCCACCCGCCTTCTGCACGGCGATACCGCGGCGAACGACGCCGCGGAAACCGCGCGCAAGACTTTCGAGCAGGGCGGCATCGGCGACGATCTGCCGACCATCGATATGAGCGCGGCCGATTTCGGCCCGGGCATTCCGGTGTGGAGCCTGTTCCAAAAAGCCGGCCTTGCCGAAAGCAACGGCGAAGCGCGCCGTCTGATTCGCGGCGGCGGGGCGAAGCTCAACGATCAGAAGCTTGAGGACGAGAACCTGAGCATCACGGCAAGCACCGCCGTGAATGGGGTGATCAAGCTGAGCGCCGGCAAGAAGCGCCACGCTATCGTTAAGGTCGGTTAGAGCTTATTTGGCCGGCGTATCGGCAACCGGCGCAGACGGCGCCTTGGCCGCCTGTTCGCGCGGGTTCGAGCGGAAGATATCGAAGATGTGCCGCAGAAAACCCGGCGCGAGGGCCGCGAGCGGGTTGACCGACGGTTCCGCCGACGCAATCGGCCCGCGATAGGTATAAGTGGCGGCGAAAATTCCGCTGCCCTTATCGCCGCCCGTCAAAAGATCACCGAGCAACGGGATCGAGTTCAGCGCCGAATTGATCGCATAAGCCGGGATCAAGGTGCCTTCCATATCCATAGTCGAGTTCGTGAAGCTGTACGTGCCCTTGGCCGTCAGACCTAGCGAGCTTCCGAACATTTCGCCGTCTTGAATGGAGAGCTGCGAGTTCGCGTAGGAGAACGGCAGGCGCAGCGTACTGAACGAAATTCCGCCGCCGCGCAGCTCATCCAGGATGCCGCTCAGCGCCGCGACCGAAAGCAGACGGGCCAGCACCGGAGCTTGCACAAGCTGGAAGTTGCTGATGCCCGCCATGCCGGTCAAAGTGCCGTCCGGCGCAACGGTTCCGTTCACTTCAAGTTTGCCGCCGACGATGTCCTTGAAGAGACCGAGTGCCCGCACCACGGCGCCGCCATCAGCGCTTTCAGCCTTGAAGGTCCGGGCGCCGTTTTCCGACTTCAAGATCAGAGACACCGGCGCGACGCCGTTCACCGAGCCCTTGAAGTCGATCGCCTGAACGCCGGCCTTCGTGCGTTCATAGAAGAGCGTGGTGTTCCGGAAATCGTCATCCTTGGCCAGCCACGCGCGGTAGAAATTCGCGCGTACCGTCATCGGCATCGGTCCGGCCGCTTTCTCTTCCGCCGTTAGGCGATCATCGCGGTTCATTTCCTTGAGGAAATCCGTAGCGTTGAAGGCCGAACCCTCGGCGACAATATCGTAGCCTTCCCCGTTGCGCTTCACGTCGAGGCTAAGCTTGGATTCGCCGGCAGTGCTGGGCTTGATCGTCAGCGCGGTCATCGTCTTGCCTTCGCCGAACGTAGCGGAGCCCTCGACGCTAAGATCATCCCCTGACGTCACGATGAACGACGGCACTTCGTCGAGGCGATCATTGGTGAACCGCGCGACCACCTTGCCCTGCGCCGGGACACCGGCGGGTTTTTTCCAACCGAGTTCCGGGAGCGACATCGCCGGCGCCGTCAAATCGACGTCGGCCTCCATGTGGCGGGTCTGATCGTGGAATACCGTATAGATCACATGCGCCGCAACGTCACCGTCAAGGTAAGGCTTCACGAACGGCATCGTCGTGAGACCCACCAGAGGCCGCTGCTCGTTCGAAACCACAGGATCGAGTACGTAGCGGCTGCGGAACTCACCGCCGGAGAAATTCTCGCGCCAATCAATCTTCGTCTTAATGCCGCCGAGAGACCCGGTTCCCAAGACGTCCATACCCGTACCATCGAGAACAAGGCTCATGCGGCCGTTTTCGAGAGGCAAGCCAAAGGCGACGTCCGCGAGTCCGACATTTTCGGTCTGCGCTTTTACGCCAACACGCACATTGTCCAGATCAAGATCCGAAACCAGCGGGAACTTGATGGAGAGATCGATATCCGCCGCACCCGTGGCTTGCTTGGCGTCGACGCCCATCTTTGTCGAGTAGTGCAGCGGTTCGTTATCGATGAGACGCATCGCATCACCGAAATCGCCGGCGATCTTGATATCGAAGTCCGCGGTCTCTGTGCCCGAACCGAGCCCGAGCATGCGCAGATTCGCGTTCGTGATACGCAAACCCTTCCCCGAGAAATCATCCGGCACGTGACCGGTATTCACGTCGATTTTAAAGTCACGGAGCGTCAGCGCCATACTGCCGTTGGCGCCGCGCACCTTCGGCATGCCGTCCATGTACCCGACCGTCATATCGTGGAGCGCGGACGTCAGCAGCATTTCGGTGGCGTCGATATCGGCCATGCTCGGGCCGGTGAGTTTCATGCGCAGCTTCGTGCCCGTAAGGCCGCCATCCGTGAGATTGTTGCTGATCCAACGCAGGGTGTTCGGCTTCACTGTCGGCGGCCAGTACTCCTTGAGCCCTTCGATCGAGAGTTCGCCCAGTCCGGCTTCGATGTGCACGACCGGCGAGGAGTTGAGCTGCTTGGCGTCCGCCGTCATCGTGAGGACAGGGTTGGCTTCCTTGCCCCGGTCGATCTCCATGCTGAAGCGGTCAATCTTGATCTCGTCAAGCGCATCGCCGGCGGATCCGCGCAATATCGCCTTCTTGATCGGATAGTCCTTCGAGATCGGCTCGGGCAAACGCAGATGTCCCGCCTGACCTTCCACATCGAACTTCACGCCGGTGATGCGCGCACCCTGATCGGTGAGGGCCATGCTTGTGAACATCGTTCCGCTCAAGCGCAGATCGACCATCGCCAGCGGGGCAAGCTGCGGCGCCAGGACGGCAAGACGCGCGGGGCGTAGGCCGTCGATATCGATATCAAGATTGAGCATGCGACTGCCCGCCGGAATCATGCCTTTCGCAGTGAGCTTCCACGATTTGCCGTCTTCGGTGACCGGGAGCGTCGCCTGGACGAGCATCGCGCTGCTGTCGCGTGTGAAATCCAGGGTGGCGTCCGGTACAAGCCAGCGTTGACCGGAGACTTCATCGACCAGGACCAATGTTGTGTGATCGATGGATACCGTCTGGAGGAACGCGAAGCCGCCGGTGGCGTCGCCGTTCAATGCCTTGAGCAGGGTAACGGCGAGCGCGTTGCTGCTCTCTTCGGATGCGCTCGGCGCCGCGGCGGCGGGCGCCGGTCCTTCGAGACCAAGACCGAAGGTTCCGTCGGCGCGGTGGACGAAGCGGATGATGGGGTTGGTGAGACCGATATGCTTCGGCGCGATCTCGCCTTTCAGCAAGGCGGAAGATTCAAGCCGCACCACCATCGTGGGCAAGCCGGCGACGACGCCGCCGGCGGCATTGAGCACACGCACATCGCGCGCGGTGATTTCAGGACTGCCCTTGAATCCTTGCCAACGGAATTCCGCGCGCTCGATGCGGAATTGGAGCGAAGGATTGAGATCGCTGAGCAGGGATGCGACGTAGGGCGCGACGGAATTAAGCGCGATCGGCCCCTGGCTCAGGCGCCAGGCCAAGATAGCGGCGCCGAGCAACACCACGAGCAATGTCGCTTCCAGGACGCGAAGCAAGAATCTGACTGCGCCGTGTGCCAAGATCCCGGAGCCCTATCCGTTTCAAAGGACAATCGTACAAAATGTTGGCAAATTGCTGGCGCGGCACCGCAGCTTGACCACCCTGCCCTCTATATCCCACTGTATGTTGAAACAACAGAAAATACCGCGAGTCGGGCTTGATTAACCCTGATATTACAAGGCTTCCGCCACCCTTCGACGATGCGCGCGCGCGCGATCAAAGGCAGGACTGGCTGGCGGCAGCGGCCACTCACACGGACAGCGTGCAAGCGTTCGCGAATGGCCCCGCACAGCACCCCGTGTGGGGCGCTGTACTTGATTCCGTTTTCGGCAACAGTCCGTTCCTCAGCAAGCTGCTGATGGATCATCCGGATATCCTCGCGGCCTTCGCAGCCGATGGGCCCGACGCGGTGTTCGCCGAAATCCTCGGCGGCGTGAGCGGTGCGCATTACGCCGAGGTCTCAACCGCCATGCTGGGCCTGCGCGTTGCCAAGGCCCGCGCGGCGCTCCTGATCGCACTCGCCGACCTCACCGAAACCTGGACGGTCGATCAGGTGATCGAGGGCTTGTCCGACTTCGCCGACGCCTGCGTGAAAAGCGCGGTCCGCTGCTTGCTTGGGATCGCGCAGCGCAATGAATTGATCACACTGCCCGATGCGAACGATCCCGAGCGGGGATCGGGTTACGTCGTGCTCGCGGTCGGCAAACTCGGCGGGCGCGAACTCAACTACTCCTCCGACATCGATCTCTTCGTCTTTTACGACGAACAACGCCTTGTCTACACCGGCTCGAAGACGCCGCAGGAATTCGCGGTGCAGATCACGAAGGACCTGGTGAAGATCCTGCAGGAGCGCACGTCGGCGGGATATGTGTTCCGGACCGATCTGCGCCTGCGCCCGGATCCCGGCTCGACCGCGATCGCCGTTTCGCGCGGCGGCGCGCAAATCTACTACGAGAGCTACGGACAGAATTGGGAGCGCGCCGCGCTCATCAAGGCCCGCGCCGTGGCGGGTGATGCGGATTCCGCCGCCGGTTTCCTGCGCGATCTGCAGCCCTTCATCTGGCGTAAATCCCTCGACTTCTACGCCATCCAAGACATCCATTCGATCAAGCGCCAGATCTACGCCCACAAGGGCGGCGGCAAGGTCACCGTGCCGGGACACAACATCAAGACAGGGCGCGGCGGCATTCGCGAGATCGAGTTCTTCGCGCAAGTCCAGCAGTTGATCTGGGGCGGGCGCATGGAAGAAGCGCGCGTTTCACGCACGCTTCCCGCGCTCGATGTGCTCACCGAACTCAACTTCGTGACGGCCGACGTCCGCGACGACCTCAAGAAAACATACCGTTATCTGCGCAAACTCGAACACCGCCTCCAGATGGTGGCCGATCAGCAGACACAGACCATGCCGACGAACCGCAGCGAGCTTGCGCATATCGGTTTATTCATGGGCGTTACCGATCTCGACGCCTTCATGGCCGAAGTCGAAGGCGCGTTGCGCCTCGTGGAAAAACACTATGCCGGACTGTTCGAGGATGCGCCCTCGCTCGCCGTGGACGGCAACCTCGTCTTCACCGGCACCGAGGACGATCCCGACACGCTCGCCACTTTGCGCCGCCTCGGCTATCAGGACGTCAGCATGGTCACGCAGATGGTGCGCGGCTGGCATCATGGCCGCTACCGCGCGACCCGCAGCAACCGCGCCCGGCAATTGCTGACGGAAGTCATTCCTTCGCTGCTCGCGGCCTTCGGCAAAACGGCGCAGCCCGACACCGCGCTCATCAAATTCGACAAATGTCTCGCCGGATTGCCGGCGGGCGTGCCGATCCTTTCGGTGTTTTTCTCGAACCCGGACCTCCTCGACCTGGTGGCCGAGATCATGGGCGACGCGCCTCGCCTCGCCGATCACTTGACCCGCTCACCGACGCTCCTCGACTACGTGCTAGAGCCCGAGTTCTACAAACCCCTCGAAGGTTTCAAGACGTTCAACGAAGACCTCGCGCACGTCTTGGAACGCGCGGAGGCCTTTGAACTGATGCTGGATCTCTGCCGCCGGTGGCTGAACGATCAGCAGTTCCGGGTCGGGGTCCACGCGCTACGCGGGCTGATCGATCCACTGGCCGCGGCCAAACACTTCACGACCTTGGCCGAAGTCGTAATCAATAACCTGGCGCCGCGCGTGGCGATGGAATTCGCCAAGCAATACGGCGAGATCCCGCGCGGACAACTGGGTGTGATCGCCTACGGCAAGCTGGGCAGCCACGAGATGACGCCGACGTCCGACCTCGATCTCGTCATCATTTACGATGCGGTGATGGACTCGTACTCCGCGAACGGCCCGCGCTCCCTGCCCGCGCCGGCCTATTACATCCGCCTCGCCCAACGGATCGTGTCGGCCTTTACCTCGCTGACATCCGAAGGAAAGCTTTACTCGGTCGACATGCGCCTGCGCCCGAGCGGCGATAAAGGTCCGCTCGCCACCAGCCTGGAAGCCTTCGCGAAGTACCAGACCCAGGACGCCTGGACGTGGGAGCATATGGCGCTGACGCGGGCCCGCGTGGTCCTGGGCGAGGACAGTTTAAGAGCCAAGACCGAGGCCGTGATCGCCGAAGCGCTCGCGAAACCGCGCGATCCCAAAGCCCTCGTCGTGGCCGTGGGCGATATGCGGGCGCGGATGCGCAAAGACAAGGGCGAGCAGGGTCCGTGGAGCATCAAACACCGCGCCGGCGGCCTGGTGGATGCCGAGTTCATTATCCAATACCTGAAGCTCGCGACGCCCAAGACCCAGCCAAAGGATACCGATCCGCCATCGATCATCGAAAGTTTGGTGAGCCACAAAGCCCTTTCCGAAGCCGACGCCAAGGTCCTTTTGGACGGCCTGGCTCTGTGGGCCCGCCTGCAGCAAATGCTGCGGCTGACCTTCGAAAGCGACATCGCGCCGGCCGATATCCCACCCGGCCTTAAGCAAAAACTTGCGCGGGCGGTGGGAGTCGATGACTTCGCCGCATGTGAGCGCTTGATGGAGACCGAAGCCCAGGCTATTTCCGAGCTGTTCCAGCGCCTCATCGCGGACCCGGCCGAGCGAGCCCGGCCGGATTTCGCCGAGGTTCCGCACTAACACACCGGAGAGCACCATGGCGACCAAACGCAAAGCGAAAGCCGCGAAGCCGAAAGCAGCCAAGAAGAAAGCCGTAAAGAAGGTTGCCGCGAAGAAAGTCGCTAAAAAAGCGGCCCCCAAGGCCTCCGCGAAAAAAGCCGCGCCGAAGGGTATTTCAACCCTCGCCGGCAAGGCGGCGCCCGCGTTCAGCCTGATGAACGACGAAGGCAAGAAGGTTTCGCTCAAGGATTTCCGCGGCCAGCGCGTGGTCCTGTACTTCTACCCCAAGGACGACACCCCGGGCTGCACGACGGAAGCTTGCGCGTTCCGTGACGCCGAAGCGAACTTTTCCAAAGCCGACGCGGTCGTACTCGGCGTTTCGAAGGATAATGTGAAGAGCCACCAGAAGTTCAAGACCAAGTACAAACTGAACTTCCCGCTGCTGGCCGACGATGCCGGCGTTTGCGAAGCCTATGGCGTGTGGAAGCTGAAGAGCATGTACGGCCGCACCTACATGGGCATCGAACGCTCCACCTTCCTGATCGACGAAGAAGGCAAGGTGCGCGCCGAATGGCGTAAAGTCAGTGTCCCAGGCCACGCCGACGAAGTCGTGAAAGCGCTTCGTTCGCTGTGAGCCTACGCGCCGACGCGGTTCGTATCCTCACGGCCGCCGATCCTGCCGAGAAGGTGGCCTTGACGGCCGAGGCCGCCGCGCGCTGGCGCGGCGGGGAGCGGAGCATCGGAACCGCGAGCCCGCCCGACCAGCCTGGACGACCCGCACGACCCGAGTTGCGCCGCCCCGGCGATATGCCCAAACGCTCGTCCGGGCCCAAGGGCCGTATCGCGCTGGTGCACGCCCTTACGCATATTGAATTCAACGCCATTGATCTGGCCTGGGACATCATCGCGCGCTTCGGCGATGAAGATCTGCCCGAAGCCTTCTTCGACGATTGGGTGAGCGTCGCGGCGGAAGAAGCCGAGCACTTCGATTTGCTCCGCAAACGCCTCGAACAATGGGATGTACGTTACGGTGATTTGCCGGCGCACAATGGTCTCTGGGAAGCCGCCGAGATCACGGCGGACGATCTGGTGGCGCGCCTCGCTATCGTTCCGATGACCCTGGAAGCGCGCGGGCTGGATACCACCGTGGTCGGCGCCGCGAAACTGCGCCAAAACGAAGACCAGGAGACCGCTGATCTCCTCGCCGTGATCTATACCGACGAAATCAAACATCTTGCCGTGGGCGTACGCTGGTTCGAGCACCTGTGCGCGAAACGCGGACTCGATCCGATCGCCACCTATAAGAAAGTGCTCGACGAGCGATTCACCGGCAAACCGAAACCGCCATTCAATCTGGAAGCGCGCGCGCAGGCGGGAATGAAAGCCGCGTACGTCGCGCCGTGGATGTCGTAGGTCTGGATTCTTGCCCGGCCACAACGCGCCCTATGCTGCACGCTGCATGCTGCAATTCGCCGAAAACGCATCCGAATCAATGCGGTGAGACGGGTCCCGGTCACGCTGCATCTATGCTGCACCGGCGGCAACAATGAGAAACCTCACTCTGTAACGCCGCGTCGTGCGACACCCCGCGACAGGCGACACTTTCTGAATTCGTAAAGCGCAGCAGCACGTTGCCGGATTTATGGCGCACGCGACACTTTGCGACACTTTGCGACACCCACGGCGCTTTTGCATGCATTTGACGCGAGCCCTGCGTCCGCTGCGCGGCGCGAACGCAGGCGCGCGTTCTCGCTCGATTTTCCAACTGATTCACGATGTCAAAGATCACCGCCTTCGCTAAAGCTCCGGCGCGGCAGGCCGCCTTACGGAAGCCGCTCGCATTATGATGCGTCCGGCGCACATTTTTCGTCGAGCGATATTTAGGGCGGCGGCGAATTTAATGATTCAAAAAATCGGAAGTGTGTATCGGGCGAGTCGCCATGTCCCGACCTGTCATTGCCCGCTTTATGCGGGCAATCCATCGCACAACAGGCGATGGATTGCGTTGAAGAATGGATTGCCCGGTCAAACCGGGCGACGGCAGTGGAAGAGTGCGGACAATGGCGCCCGGGACCCTGGATCCTGGGCTTTGCCCAGGATGACGAAAAAACGAAATACCCCTGGATCCTCGCGGCCTCGCGGCCGCAAGGATGACAGGAAAGCAGGTGCTAATGCGTCAGATCGCTGGCTGTCTTGATGCGTGACGCCAGGGAGGCGGCCATGAATTTGTCGAGGTCGCCGTCCAGGACGCCTTGGGTGTCCGAGGTTTCGACTTCCGTGCGCAGGTCCTTCACGAGCTGGTAGGGCTGCAGCACGTAGGAGCGGATCTGGTGGCCCCAGCCGATGTCGGTCTTGGCCGCCTCGGTAGCCGCGGCCTTGGCTTCGCGGCGCTCCAATTCCTGTTCGTACAGGCGCGCGCGCAACATGTCCCAGCACTTGGCCCGGTTCTGGTGCTGCGAACGCTCGTTCTGGCACTGCACGACGATATTGGTCGGGATATGCGTGATGCGCACCGCGCTGTCGGTTTTATTGACGTGCTGGCCGCCGGCGCCGGAGGAGCGGTAAGTGTCGATCCGGCAGTCTTTCTCGTCGATCTCGATGTTGATCGTGTCATCGACCACCGGATAGACCCAGGCCGAGGCGAAGCTGGTGTGGCGGCGCGCGTTTGAATCGTAGGGCGAGATGCGCACGAGACGGTGCACGCCGCTTTCCGTCTTCAGCCAGCCATAGGCGTTGTGCCCGGTGATGCGGAACGTCACGGACTTGATGCCCGCGCCGTCGCCCGCGCTTTCTTCGAGATACTCGACCTTGTAGCCCTTCTTTTCGGCCCAGCGCGTGTACATGCGCGCCATCATCTCGGCCCAGTCCTGGGCTTCGGTGCCGCCCTGCCCGGCGTGGACTTCCAGGTAACAGTCGTTGGCGTCGGCTTCCCCGGACAGCAGACTTTCAAGCTCGGCCTGCTTCACGCGGCCCATGAGGTCGGCGATGAGACGGCGCGCCTCGTCAATCGAGGCTTCGTCCTTCACTTCATCGGCGAGCTCGGCAAGAGTGATGGCGTCGTCGAGGTCGCGCTCGAGCTTGCGCACATTGCCCATGCCGGTTTCAAGCTGGGTGCGCTCGCGCATAACCTTCTGCGCGTCGGCGGGCCTGTCCCAGAGTTTTGGGTCTTCGGCTTTGGCGTTCAGTTCATCGAGACGGAGGAGGGCACGATCCCAGTCAAAGATGCCTCCGGAGCAAGTCCAGCGAGCGCTTGATGTCGTTGGCCTTATTTTCAATGTCCGGGCGCATGGGGAACCTGCTCACTTTAGAAATGAAGGCTCTATTTATGAAAGCGGCGCGCGTCTGACAAGCGGGCCTTGCCGAGGAGAGGGCATCATGTTACGACTCGTCACATGTGACAGGTGGTAACATGGCTAAAACACTCCCGCCTCTCGGCGACCTCGAGCACGAAATCGCGCAGTTAATCTGGACCCACGGCCCCATGACGGCGGTGGCGGTGCGCAAAGCGCTGCCACGCGCCTTGAAAGACCCGACGATTCGCACGGTGCTGCGGCGTCTGGAGGAAAAGGGCTACTTGCGCCACGAGGTGGAGGCCGGCGCCTTCATCTACCACGCGGTCGAAACGCGCGAGGAAATCGCGGTCAAGGCTGTGAAGGAAATCGCCGATCAGTTCTGCGGCGGATCGCTCGACGCCGTGATGAACCTGATCAAGGCGGCGGCGAAAACGCGCCTTAAGGCACGGTGACGTCATGGCCGTCGCGCAGCTCAAGGTTGCTCAGGCTCCCGGCGCGGCGATGGATACCCAGATCGAACCGAATCTGTGGATGCGCCAACCGCTTGCCGTTCGCATAGGGCTCAGCGCCGGCGGCGGCGTTGGATTGGTTCTGATCCTCATCGCGATCTTCGCCGGTTCCGGTGCGCGGACATTACGAGTCCCCGCGGTGCAGGTCACGATCAGCCCCGTGGAACAGGGCGTCTTCCGCGATCTTATCCCGCTGCGCGCCAAGGTCGTACCGCGCGATACCGTCTATCTCGACGCGGTCGAGGGCGGGCGTGTTGAAAGCGTGCTCGTGCAGCCGGGCGAAATGGTCGAGGCCGGGCAGCGCATGATCGAGTTCGGGAACACGAACCTCCAGCTTCAAGTGATCCAGCAGGAGTCCCAACTCAATCAAGCCATCTCGCAACTTCAGCAGAACGAGATCGCGCTGGAACAGAACTACGCCGCCAATGCACGGCTCTTGGCCGATATCGACTACAACATCGTGCGGCTCTCCAAGTCCTCGGAGCGGCGCGGAGCCCTTGCCGCCAAGGGCGCGGTGTCGGCCGAAACGCGGGAGTCCGTTGTCGACGAACTCGCGCACTACAAAAGCATTCGCCCGATTCAGGCTGAAAGTAACCGCGCGCAGGCGGACCTGCGCACGCGGCTCCTGCCCGCCATCCGCGATCAGCTCGACAAGCTGCGCCTCAATTTGGAGGTGGTGCGATCCAAGCTGGACAACCTTATCGTCCGCGCGCCGGTCGCAGGCCGCATCACCCATATCGACCTGAAGATCGGTGAGAACCGCAACCCCGGCCAACGCCTCGCCGAGATCACGCCGGAGACCGGTTTCAAGCTCTCGGCCGAGGTCGACGAGTTTTATCTCGCCCGCGTCCGCGCCGACCAGGTCGCGGCGGTGGAACTCAATGGCCAGCCCGTGCGCGCGAAGATCGCGCGCATCTATCCGCAGGTGAACGACGGGCGTTTCATGATCGATCTCGCCTTCGAGAGCGCCGATCCGGCGGGTCTGGTGCCGGGGCAAGCGCTGCAAGGCCGCCTCGCCCTCGGCGACGACCGCGCCGCGCTCGTGGTTGCCTCCGGTGCCTTTCTCGAACGCACGGGCGGCGACTGGGTGTTCGTCATGACGGGGGACAACGCCGCCGAACGCCGCCGCATCAAGATCGGCCGACGTAACGCCGAGCAGGTCGAAATCGCCGGCGGCCTGAAAGCGGGCGAACGCATCATCACGTCCGATTACACGGGTTACGAACGTTTAGATCGCATTGTTCTGTCACGATGAAGGGGAGAACCAGAGAATGTTGAAGCTGGAAAATATAGCGAAGGTCTATCGCACGGCGGATGTCCAGACGCAGGCCTTGGATGCGATCAATCTCGAAATCCGGCCCAATGAGTTCGTGGGCATCATGGGTCCATCGGGGTGCGGCAAGTCGACGCTTCTCAACGTTCTTGGCCTCGTCGACCAGCCGACCTTTGGCAACTACTGGTTCTACGGCGAGAATGTCGCCGGCTACAGCGAGGACCAGTTGACCGCCGTGCGCCGCAAGATCGGCGTCGGGTTCATCTTCCAAAGCTTCAACCTCATCGACGACTTGAACGTGGCGGAGAATGTGGAAGTCGCCCTCATCTACCGCCGCGTCCCCGCCGGAGAGCGCCGCCGCCGCGTGACTAAAGTGCTGGAGCATGTCGGTCTTTCCCACCGCGCGAAGCACATGCCGCAGCAGCTCTCCGGCGGCCAACAACAGCGTGTTGCGGTGGCGCGCGCCCTGGTGTGCGAACCCAAACTCATCTTCGCCGACGAACCCACCGGCAACCTCGACACCGCCAACGGCGAAGCGGTGATGCAGATGCTGGAACAATGCGTGGGCAATGACACGACAGTGATCATGGTGACGCACTCGGAAGCGTTTGCCGCCAGGGCCCACCGTTGCATTCATCTGCTGGATGGACGGATCGTCGATCCTCTTTCCGCCGCCGCATAGCGCATACGGCGTCATTCTCGGGGAGGGGAAACAAGATGATTCGCAATTACATCGCCGCCGCGCTGCGCAATATGGCGCGGAACAGGCTCTACGCCGCGATCAAGATCCTTGGGCTCGCGGGGGGGTTCGCCGCCGTGCTTCTGATCGGCCTCTTTATCCGGGACGAGCTCACTTATGAGCGCTGGATCCCAGGATCGGACCGGGTTTTCACCATCACGTTCGATGTGAAATTTAACACCAACGGCAATCCTCCCATCAACGGCGACACGTCACCCAGCACCCTCGCGGACGCAATGGTGGCCGCCGTCCCGGAACTCGAGGGCGCGGCGCGGCTTTTCAACGAACCAGCGTCGCGTGACCCGCTCGAAGGCATTCGCCGCGGCAATGTGGAGGCGGAAGAGCGGATGTATTGGGCCGATCCGGCGACCCTATCCGTTCTGCCGATGCGGATGGTCGCGGGCGACTCCACCGCCTTGGAACGACCCGATGGAGCCGTAATCACGCGCCGCACGGCGCGTAAGTATTTCGGCCGCGACGACGTGCTTGGCGAGACACTCGAGTTGAACCGACAACATACATTGACCGTGACGGCGGTGATCGAAGACTTGCCTTCGAATACGCATCTCAATTTCGACATTCTCGCGTCATCGCGGGCGCCGTTTGCGGACAATGTGCAACGGCGCGACACGTTTACCTACCTTCGCCTAAAGCCCGGAGTGGACCCGGCGCTGCTGCGTGCGGCTATGCCGGCGGTGCTCGCGCAGATCGGCACGGCCGACCGGCTTCGAATGCAGGAGGAACACGGCGTCAGCCAGAGATACGCCGTGACGCGCATCACGGACCTTCACCTCTCGCCGGGGTCGTCCACCTGGATTCAAAAACCGCGAAGCAACCCGCAGACGCTCCGCTCGCTTGCCGTCGTCGCGCTGTGCCTAATCCTGTTGGCCTCTATCAACTTCGCTAGCCTGACCACAGCGCGCGGCACGCAACGGGCAGTCGAGATTGGCGTTCGCAAGATTTCGGGCGCTTCTCGCGCCGACCTCGCGCGTCAGTTCATCGGCGAGTCCTGGCTCACCGCGGCGCTCGCTATGATTTTCGCCGTCGCGGCTGTCACTCTTCTTACACCGCACCTCAGCGCCTTCTTGGCACGCGACAGTATTTCCTTCAGCGTCTTGTCGGACGGAGCCCTCGCGGCGGCGATCTTCGCGACGACGGCGGTGGTGGGCCTTGTTGCCGGACTTTACCCGGCGCTTATCATGCCGGCCTTCAAGGTCACTTCTTCCCTCAAGGGCAGCGGGGCGGGCGGCGTCGGATCCGGGCGTTTGCGCCAATTCGTGGTCGCGTTTCAGTTCGCCGTCCTGGTTTCGCTTATCCTCATCAGTGGGATTGTGTACCGCCAGACCAAGTTCGCTTTCGATGAAGGCATGCGCCTCAATACGGAGCAGGTCCTGCTCGCGCGCACGAACTGTACCACCGCGTTCAAGGATGAAGTCGCCAAGCTCCCCGGCGTTGCCGCGGCCGCCTGTTCGAGCAACATGGCGCTGAACTACGAGTGGGGCCAGTTCATTACGAAACGCTCCGACGGCACGAATGTGGATATCGATGATGCCGTCGTCGGGATCGGGTTTTTCGAACTCTACGGCGTCAAGCCGCTCGCCGGCCGGTTCTTCCGGAACGACAATGCGATGGATACCTCCAGCGCACCGCGCAGCCTCGTGCTCAATGAAGCGGCCGTGCGCGCTCTGGGTTATGCCTCGAACGAGGACGCGTTGGGGCAGTCAGTAGAATGGACTAGCACGCCACGCGCCAACCGGTTCCAAAAGGGTCCTTATGAGATCGTCGGCGTAGCACCGGATATCTGGCTCGACGCGGTCCACGAGAAAATCCGCCCGGTCGCCTACGCGCCGAACCCGGCGGGGTATCAAATCCTGAGCGTAAAGCTCGAGGGTCAGAACATCCCTGAAATCTTGGCTTCCATCGACCGGGCCTGGGCGACGTCGGGCGAAGCAAAACCGCTGACACGAAGCTTCCTCGATCAGCGCGTGCAGGAACTCTATCTCGATATCACACGGCAGACCCAATTCTTCACGGCCCTTTCCGCCACTGCCATCGTGATCGCGATGCTTGGCCTGTTCGCCCTGTCCGCCTTCACCGCCGAGCAGCGCACGAAGGAAATCGGCATCCGCAAATCCATGGGCGCCGACCGGCGCGACATTCTGGGCCTGTTGCTCTGGCAGTTCACGAAACCTGTGCTGTGGGCCAATCTCATCGCCTGGCCGGCGGCATACTATCTGATGCAACGCTGGCTGGAGGGTTTCGCCTATCACGTCGAACTTGCGCCATGGATGTTCGTAGGTGCTTCCGCCTTAGCACTCGTGATCGCGCTTGCCACGGTCATTGGGCATGCGATGCTGGTGGCGAGGGCCCGCCCCGTGACAGCCCTGAGGTACGAATGATCGCACGATCACTCCTCGCTTTCGCCCTTCTCGCGCCGGGCCCAGTCTTCGCGGCCTGTCACAACGACGAAATCCGCCCGCCCACGGCTCGCTACGAACTTCGCGGCGAGACCGCCCTCGACAAAAAGACACGGTTAGAATGGCAGCGTTGCGCGCTCGGACAAACGTGGAGCGAGGAGAAAGGATGCACGGGAGAGGTCGTAGGCCTCACCTGGGACGAAGCGCGCTCGCTTGAAACCGACGGCTGGCGGGTGCCGACGCGGTTCGAACTCATGTCGATCGTTTCGGGCAGCTGTACACCGGCGCTCAATCCGACCGTATTCCCGGGAATGGAAGAGCCGTTCCTGGTTTATTGGACGACGAGCAAGAGCGGCCGCAAGGTATGGATGATCAACTTCCGCACCGGCACGATGCGGACCTACATCGGCAAAGGCCTGCTCGCTCCGGTTCGCCTTGTACGGGGCGGCCGGGACCGGACTTAGCCGTTCACGAGACCGTTGACGATTGAAACGCCGAAGGCGCGGATTTACGATGATTGCGCGAAACCGTAAGAGGTCGGCCGATGCTTCGTGTCAGCGTCCTTCTTGCCGTGCTTCCATTACTCGCCGGATGCCAAACCGCGCCGCGCCCGATATCGCCGGACCTCATGGCGGCTGCGTGCATGAGCCACGCCTATCTTCACGCAAACGGTTTTCTGAGCACCGTTCCCGAAGGTAAAGTCGTCCTTCTCAATACCGATCTGCACTACGAGCAGGAGGGCGTGCTGGATTATCCGCGATTGCTGAAGGACCGGCACAACAGCTTCCGCCGCAAATTACGCGGCGTTTGGATCGCGGACGGTTACACCAAGTACAGGGTCAAGTACGGTCCGGTTGAACGGCTCCAGCAATGCGTGGGCGTGACCGAGGACTTCACGTTCGCTTACATGCTCAAGGCCTGCGACACGGCCGGCACCTTCATTGAATTGCGCGAGCATGAATTGTCGTGCTGAAGAACCGCCCCCGCCCATCCTCCCGCGCGCGGCGCGGGTCCCCCCTCTCCCCACAAGGGGAAGAGGGTAGAAGTTAATACAAGCCGCCGGCGGCAGGCTGCTGCGGGTTGTTGGCCGGATTGTCCACCAGCATGTCGGCGTCGCTGGTGATGCTCTGCTGATCAAAGGGCGACGTGCCGGTCTTGAAGGCTTCGAGGATGATGCGGGCGTCGCCGGGCTCGGCGGGGCGGCCGGTCTGCTTGTTCACGCGCACGAGGCTGATGCCGGGCGGGACGCGGAACGGCGTCTTGGCTTCGTCCTTGAGGGCGGCCTGGATGAAGTCGCGGAAGATCGGCGCGGCGACGCTGCCGCCGGTTTCCTTGGGCCCCATGGAGCGGGGTTCGTCGAAGCCGACGAACACACCGGCGACGAGGTTCGGCGAAAAGCCGATGAACCAGACATCGCGCGCGTCATTGGATGTGCCTGTCTTGCCCGCGAGCGGCCAGCGGAGCTGACCGACGCTGCCGGCGGCCGTGCCGTACTGCACGACGCCTTCCATCAGATGAACCACCTGATAGATGCTGGCCGGATCGGCGAGCTGCTCGCGCGTGTCTTTGAGTTCGGGCGGGCCCTGGCCGTCCCACGTCTCGGCGGCGCAGGCCTCGCAGCTGCGCACGTTGTGCTTATAAATGGTCTTGCCGTTGTGATCCTGGATGCGGTCGATGAGGCTGGGCGTGAGCTTTTTGCCGCCATTCACGAGTTCGCCGTACGCGGTGACCATTTGCAGGACGGTGGTGGATTCCGCGCCGAGCGAGGCCGCGAGATTGCGCGGCAGCTTATTCACCGCGCCGAAGCTTTCGGCGACTTCGGCAACCTTGTCCATGCCCACAGCCTGCGCAAGGCGAACGGTCATAAGGTTCTGGGACTTCTCTATGCCGATGCGCAGCGTGGCGCGGCCAAGATACTCATCGGTGTAGTTGCTGGGCTTCCACTTCGGCAGGCCTGGGCCCTGATCCATGACGAAGGGCGCATCGAGCACGAGGGTCGATGGCGTGAAGCCTGATTCCATCGCCGCGAGATAAACGAAAGGCTTGAAGGATGAGCCCGGCTGGCGCTGCGCCTGGGTCGCGCGGTTGAACTGCGACTTGGCGTAGGAGAAGCCGCCGCTCATGGCGCGCACGCGGCCCGTGAACGGATCGAGCGCGACGATGGCGCCATCGATGTTCGGCACCTGGCGCAGGCCGTACGTCTTTTCCGGATATGCGACGCCTTCGCTGTTAGCCTTCACCGCCTCGACAGCGATCACGTCGCCAGGATGCAGGACCTGCGTGGCGGCGCTCACGGCGGCGCCGACCTGCTGTTCAGGCAAGGACTGGCGCGCCCACCGCAGTTCACTGAGCGGGATCGTGCCATGCGAACCGTCGCGCAGGATGACCGTGGCTTTGTCGTTCTGGACGCCGCCGACAACGGCGGCTTCCCACGTCGGAAGGATACCGGCCGGGTCTTCAAGCTTGCGGAGCTGTTCGGCGAAATCCGTTCCGTCCTTGAAGCGCGTGAAGGCGCCGCGCCAGCCGTGGCGGCGGTCATAGTTGATGAGGCCTTTGCGCAGGGCCTCGGTCGCCAATTTTTGCAGCTGCGGATCGAGCGAGGTGCGCACCGCGAGACCGCCCTTGTAGAGCGTGTCGGAGCCGTAGCGGTCGGCGAGATCGCGGCGCACTTCCTCGGCGAAATGTTCGGCGACGATCTGTTCGGTTTCGTCGCGCTTGCGGGGCGTGATGACTTCTTCGCGCGCGGCTTTCTCTTGATCGCGGGTGATGTAACCGTCGTCCTGCATGCGGCCGATGACGTAGTCGCGCCGATCGCGCGCGGCGTCGGGATAACGCACCGGATTGTAGTTCGACGGACCCTTCAGGATGCCGGCGAGATAGGCCGCCTCGCCGATCGTGAGTTCGTCGAGCGACTTGTTGAAGTAGTTCATCGCCGCGGAAGCGATGCCGTATGAGGCGTACCCGAAGTAAGCCTGGTTCAGGTACAGCTCCATGATGTGTTCTTTGGTGTAGGCCTGCTCGATGCGGAAGGCGAGCACCGCTTCGCGGACCTTACGGTCGATGGAGTATTCGCGTCCGATGAGGAACATCTGGGCGACCTGCTGGGTGATCGACGACGCACCCGCCATGCGGCGATCGCTGCCGATAATCTTCTGGCCGAGCGCGGCGATCACCGCACGGGTAAGCCCGATGGGATCGACGCCCGGGTGAGACCAGAAGCGCTGATCCTCGGAGGCGACGACGGCGTTGATCACCCGGCGCGGGATAGCCTCGAGCGGCACGAACACGCGGCCTTCGACGGCATATTCGGTGATCAGGCGTCCATCGCCCGCATAGACGCGGGTCATGACCGGCGGATTGTAAGTGGCGAGCTGGCGGTAGTCCGGCAAACCCTTACCGAAGTGATAGAAGATGAAGATCGCGCCGGCGCCCGCGGCGAACACGCCCATCATCAGAACGAAGAATCCCACCATAAGCCAGCGGGTCATCCGCTTGTCGAGGACGGGTAACTTGCGCTTGGTCTCAGCCATGAGGGGGCTCGCTGGGCTAAATGATGGCGGCTAAAAAAGAGTACGAAACCGGGGATGCTCTACCATAACGCATGCCCGCCATGGGACGTTTCTGGCGCGCGGAACATTATTTGTGACCCGGAAATCGGGCGAAAAAGCGGTCAAAGATCCGGTGGTTAGGCTCCCCCACCCTGCGCTTACACTCCGCACTTGCGACAGGCATACCGCCCCTTCCTCCCCTTTGAACCCTGTTCCGCGCCCCACAAGGGGGAGGGTTTTCGGAGCAAGGAGCGAAATCAGCCGCGGCTGGCGCTCTGGACGCCGCCGAAATGGATGTCGACCCCCCGCACCACGGCGGCCATGAGCTTGCCGCGGTAGGCTTCGGTCTTGAGGGAGGTTTCGTCCTGACGGTTCGAGAGATAACCCATCTCGATCAGCACGGAGGGCACATCGGGGGATTTGAGGACGGCGAAGCGCGCGAAACGGTGGCCGTTGCGCAGAAGGGTCGTCTCACGCTTGAGTTCGCCGATGAGGCGGTCCGCAAGTTTGGTGGCGAGGTTCATGCTCTCGCGCTGGGCCAGATCCACGAGGATGTGCCGCACTTCCTGGCTTTCGCGGCTAAGATCGACGCCGATGATGTTGTCGGCGCTGTTCTCCTGCTCGGCGAGCTGCTCGGCTTCGCGGTCGGACGCCTTCTCGGACAGCGTATAGACCGAGAGGCCGCGCACGGCCTTATTCGCGATGGAATCGGCATGCAGCGAGATGAAGAGATCGGCCTCGGCATTGCGCGCGATTTCACGGCGCTCGGCGAGTTCGAGGGACAGATCGCGTTCGCGGGTGAGCTGGACGCGGTAGCGCCCCGTGGCCTCAAGCCGGCTCTTGAGCTGTTTGGCGGCAGCGAGGGTGATGGCTTTCTCATAAATGCCGCTGAGGCCGATTGCGCCCGGATCGACGCCGCCGTGGCCGGGATCGACCACGATGAGCTTCTTGCGGTTAGCTTGTTTCTTCTCGGGCGGGGTTACGCCCTTGGCCGGAACCGGCTTGGCGGAGGCCGCCGCGAGGCGCCCGATGCGGTTTTGGGGGCCGGCGGCGGCCATAAACTTGTCGCGCGCGGTCTTTTCCAGGTCGATGACAAAGCGGTGAGGGGTACCGCCGGTGGCCGGAAGCACAAAAGCGTTCTTCACGGCGGCCGGATCAGCCAGATCGATCACAATGCGGGCCCGTCCCGGCTGGAACAGGCCGTAGCGGACGGCCCTCACCACCCCGGTCGGATGGGCGAGCGCGTTGCCTTGCATCGTCCAGTCCAGCTCGGGCAGATCAGCCACGATGCGGTACGGATCACCCAGCGAAAAGATGGAAAACTCAATATTTTCAGAGAGTTCGAGGACAAGGCGGGTATGGGTGCCGTGGTCGTGCACGCGGATGGAGGAGGCCACGCCGAGCGCCCTGGCCGCCATGGGCCACAGCGCGCTCCCCGCCACGGTCGCAAGCAGGGTGCGCCGGGACAATCCGGGCACGAAAAATGGTAACCGCTCTAACAATACCTGGGACCTTAACCCCTTGACTCTCCTATATATACACCGAGTCGCGGAATCGCGGCAATAAGCTTGCGTCCTGGCCTTAAGCGGCTGGAATTAAACGTTGTCACGGCTGCGATCACCTGTTTATGGTTATCGTTACGAGGTTGCGCCTGACAGGCTGCGCCCGCCGTAATGAGCTCCAAGCCGTAAAGGCCTTGCTCCGGTGGCGGTCGGAATCGGGACTTAGAATATAAGCCCGCTAGCTTTATTGGATGGACGCGGCCCCGTTGATGGGGACGGTTCACCGTCGCGTGGTATCGCACTTCGGCGCACCTCTCCCCAAATGTGTTCACTCGAGGGGGCTAGGTTTGCCGTCAGCCTCGCTACAAATGAAAGCGCCGCTTACCGTGAGCGCCTCCCCCAATTCACAGGGTTTTCGCCTGATGAACGTGTCGTTCGGCCGTGAGCTGAAGACGCACGCCCGTCAGCGCGCCCAACTTTTAAATCTTTTAACTTTCCACCGCGCCCCGCTCTCCAGACTTGAAGTCCGGACACGCGCGCCGTCCGCGGTGCTACGGAGTACGCCTTACTATGGTCAAAAGAATGCTGATCGATGCCACACACGCCGAGGAAACTCGGGTGGTGGTTCTGGATGGAACACGCCTTGAGGAATTTGATGTAGAGACCTCTACAAAGAAGCAAATCAAAGGCAACATCTACCTCGCCAAAGTCGTCCGCGTCGAACCTTCGCTGCAAGCCGCATTCGTCGATTACGGTGGGAACCGTCACGGGTTCCTCGCCTTCAGTGAAATCCACCCCGACTACTATCAAATCCCCGTCGCCGACCGTGAGCGCCTGATCGCCGAACAGGAACGTCACGAGCGCGAAGAAGAAGAACGCCAGGCGCGCCGCCGCGCGCGCCGCGAGGCGCAGGCCGCCGCCCAGCCGGGCGCGGAAGGCCAGACGGCGGAAGGCGCTGCCGCCGGGGAAGGCGCGCACGACGATCATCATGATGATCACCACGACGATCATGACCATGATCATTCGCATGATCATTCGCATGATCACGATCATCACGATCATTCCCAGGATCATGCGCATGACCATCATGGGGACGATCCGCACGACGACCATCATGACGATGGGGCCATTCCCCTCGCCTTCATCCCGCCGGCGATCACGTCCGCGTTGCCGCCCGATGACGAACATCACGACGACGACCATCATGAAGAGGCCCACGGCGAGCCCCATGAGGAAGCCGCGCACGATGAAGCCGGCTCCGACCTCGCGCCGGAAACCGTCGGCGGCGAGGTAACCGAAGCCGCCGCCGCGGAAACCGCCGAAAGCGCGCCGCAGCCAGCCGAGAAACCCCACGTCGAGACCGTGGGCGGCGAAGACGATGAAGAGGAAGAAAGCAGCGACGACCGCAGCCGCCGCCGCTTCGTTGCCTCGCGTCACTACAAGATCCAAGAAGTCATCAAACGCCGCCAGATCATGCTGGTGCAGGTGGTGAAGGAAGAGCGCGGCAATAAAGGCGCGGCGCTGACCACCTACCTGTCGCTGGCGGGCCGGTATTGCGTGCTGATGCCGAACTCGGCGCGCGGCGGCGGGGTATCGCGCAAGATCACCAGCGCCCAGGATCGCCGCCGTCTGAAGCAGATCCTCGGCGATCTCGAACTGCCGACGAACATGGGCGTCATCCTGCGCACCGCGGGATCGGAGCGTTCGCGCGCCGAGATCAAGCGCGACTACGAATACCTGCAGCGCACGTGGAACAGCATCCGCGAAATCACGATGCAGAGCCGCGCCCCGGCCCTGATCCACGAAGAAGCCAGCCTGATCAAACGCGCCATCCGCGACATCTACAGCCGAGACCTGGAAGAAGTGTGGGTCGACGGCGAAGAAGGCTACAAGGTCGCCAAGGACTTCATGCGCATGCTGACGCCCAGCCATGCCAAGAAGGTCCAGCGCTACAAGGACGATATCATCCCGCTGTACCACCGCTACCAGGTGGAAACGCAGATGGAATCGATCAACAGCCCAGTGGTGCAGTTGCGCTCGGGCGGCTCGATCGTGTTCGCCCAGACGGAAGCCTTGGTTGCCATTGACGTGAACTCGGGCCGCGCCACTAAGGAGCGGCATATCGAGGAGACGGCGTTCAAGACGAACATGGAAGCGGCCGAGGAAATCGCAAGACAGCTGAGGCTGCGCGATCTCGCCGGTCTGATCGTCATCGACTTCATCGACATGGAAGACAACCGCAATAACCACGCGGTTGAAAGGCGTCTGAAAGAAGCTTTGAAGGCCGACCGCGCCCGCATCCAGGTGGGCCGCATCAGCCACTTCGGGCTTCTGGAGCTGTCACGCCAGCGTCTGCGCCCCAGCCTGATCGAAGCCAACTTCCGCACCTGCTCGCACTGCGCGGGCACCGGCATGATCAGATCGACCGAGTCCGCCGCTGTGCACTCGCTGCGTATGCTGGAAGAAGAAGGCGTGCGTCAGCGTTCGAGCGAAGTGACGATCACCGTGCATCCGGACGTCGCGCTGTATCTTCTCAACTACAAGCGCGAAGCCCTGGCCAGCATCGAGAGCCGCTACGGCCTGCGCATCTTCGTGCTGGGCGACGCCATGCTTATCCCGCCGAACCTGCGCCTCGATCGCGTGAAAGCCATGCGCGCGCCGGGTGAAGGCCACGAGGGCCGCGAGCTGCGCGAAACGACGCCGGTGCGCGAAATCGCGCCGCCGGAGCCGGAAGAGGAAGAGGAAGCCGAAGACGAAGCCGAGGACGAGGCAGAGACCGGGCGCGAGCAGCCCCGCCACAGCCAATCGCGCGGTGAGCGGAGTGACCGCAGCGAACGCGGCGACGGCGATGACGAAAACGGCGCGCGCCGCCGCAAACGCCGCCGCAGACGCCGTGGCCGTGGCGGCGACGACCGCGAGGGCGGGCGTGAAGGCGGCCGCGAAGGCGGTCAACGCCACGAAGGCCAGCGCCACGAAGGCCAACGTCACGAAAGTCAGCGTCATGAGCCGGGCCAGGACCGCCAGGAACAACGCGCCGAAGGCGAAGCTGGTGAAGCCGCCGCCGGCGATGAGCAACAGGCGTTCGAAGGACAGGAAGGCCGTGGTGAGCAGCCGGGCCGCGAAGGCCGTGACGGTGAAGCCCGCCGCCGCCGCCGCGGACGCCGCGGTGGCCGCCGCCGCCGCCGTGGCAACGGGGAGCATGGCGAACACGGCGAGCAGGGTGAGCATCAAAACGGCGAACAGGGCGGCGAACAGGCCGCTTTCAGCGGCGATAGCGCCGGTGAAGGCGCCAGCTTCACGCCGCGCGAGACCTCGTCCGAAGCGCCGCAAGCCGTAAGCGCGCCGCAGACCGAAACGACAAACGAAGCGGCAAGCGAGCCGCGCAACGGCAACGGTAACGGTAACGGCAACGGTTCTGGGCGTTCGTTCTTCCGTGCGATCAAGGAGGGCGTGCTTGGCCGGCGTGACGAAGCGCCGCAGGCTGAGGTCCGCGCGCCTGAACCGCCGCGCGCCGAACCGAAGCCCGAGCCGCAACCCGCACCCGCACCCACCGCGGCGCCGGAAGAGCCGTCCGGTCCGCCGCGCAAGGGCTGGTGGTCGAATAAGACCTAAATAAAAAACCCCTCGTCTTCGGCGAGGGGTTTTTTCTTACTTCTTCTGGCGCCACTTCTTGAGCCGCTCGCAGGCTTCTTCCATGTCGGCGGTCGCGCCGGCGAAGGAGAAGCGCACGAAGCGGCGGCCATGGAAGGGATCGAAATCGATCCCCGGCGTGATGGCGACACCGGCTTCGTGCAAGAGGCGCCGGCAGAAATCCATGGAATCGTCGCTCATGTTGGAAATGTCGGCGTAGATATAGAACGCGCCGTCGGCCGGGGCGAACTTGCTGAAGCCCAACTCCGGCAGATGCTTGAGCAGAACCTCGCGATTGCGGGCATACCGCGCGACATTGATTTCGAGCTCGTCCTTACAATCCAATGCGAACAGCGCGCCGTATTGCGCCACGGTCGGCGCCGAGATGAACAAATTCTGCGCGAGGCATTCCATCGGGCGCTTAAGGTCTTCGGGAATGACGAGCCAGCCCATGCGCCAGCCGGTCATGCTGAAGTACTTTGAAAAGCTGTTCACGACGATGGCGCTGTCGGACACCGACGCCGCGACCGTGACTTCCGGCCCGTAGGTGATGCCGTGATAAATCTCGTCCGAGATGAGACGGATGCCGTTCGCGTCGCAAAACCGCGCGAGATCCTTGAAGGCATCGGCCGGCATGATCGAACCCGTGGGATTGGCGGGGCTGGCCAGAATCACGCCGTGCGGATGCTTCGGGAGTTTTTTCAAATGATCGACGGTCAGCTGGTAGTGGCTGCCGGCGTCGACGGCGATGAGTTCGGGGACGATGCCGAGGCTTTTCAGGATATGGCGGTACGCGGGATATCCCGGTGACGCGAGCGCGACCCGATCGCCGGCCTCGAAGGCCGTGAGGAACGCGAGCACGAAGGCGGCCGAGGACCCGATCGTGCCAAAAATGCGGTCGGCGGGGATGCCGATACCGTACTCCTCAGCGTAGTAGCGCGAGATGCGGGCCGAGAGCGCGGGAATGCCGGCGGCGACCGTGTAGCCGAGGGGATCGGTTCCGGCGAGCAGCGCGGCGACGCGCGCGGCGGCTTTCTTCGGCATGCCCGTGGACGGCTGGCCGACCTCGAGGTGGATGATGCTGCGCCCGGCGGCTTCAAGCGCGGTGGCGTCGCGCATCACATCCATGACGATGAACGGCGGAACCAGCCCGCGCTCGGCAACTTTGAAAGGCATGGTTACGTCCTATGGCATAAGGCTGAAATTGGAGTTCGGCGCCGGGCAGCGCGGCGCGCCTTGGTCGGCCGGTTTGTCCGACTTAAGGCAGGCGAGGAAGCCGAGCGCAAGCTGGTCGAGCGTCTTGTCCTGCGGCGATGCCGCCGGAAAGAGATAACCGCCGTCGTGCGTCATGCTGCCGATGCCGAAGGGCCGGCCCATGGTCAACGCACAGGCCACGGCGCCGCCTTCGCTATCCGCGACCGCGAAGCCCGTTGTTCCAGGCTCCAAGGTGATCGCGCCGGGTTTTGCTTCCGGCGCGAACCAGATCGCCGCGCTGCCCGCGAAGAAACCGGGTTTGCGCAGGCGTGCGAGCGTGTCGGCGAGGCGCGGCTGGCGCCATTCGTCGCCCGCGGCGATGAGGCGGCGTTCGGGCGTCATGAAAGCGGCAAGCGCGACGCTATCGGCGACCAGCACGCCGCCATAGCTTTCGACATCCCGCGCGAGCGCCGGGGAAACCTTGTGGCCAAAGCGCGCGAGCGTCTCGGCGGACACCACGAGGCTCGACCAGGGCCGGTTCCCGCGCTTGGCTTGAAGCGCGAGAAGGCCCCGCGCGAGGCGGGCCTGGCGGAAATCGAGCGCTTCAAGCGCGCCCTTGGCGTCGCGGGTCACACACACCCCGCCCCCGCCGATGCCCACCGACGCGGGGGAGGTCACGGACAAGGTGAAGGCCAGGGCGGCGGCGGCATCGGAGGCGGCGCCTTTGGCGAAAAGCACCTCTTTTGCAACCGCGCCGGCCTCGTGATCGAATGTGACGATCTGCATCTCGGGGCGCGGAGGCGCGGGGGTAAACTCAACGTTTTCCGCACCCTGCAGGCCGCCCAGCTGAAAGCGCACAGGCGGCATCTCGCCGCACCCCAGTAAGCACCCCACAAGGCTTAGAAAAGTCAGCATGATTACGGATTTGTAGCCCCGGCCCATGGCTGCAAAATGCCACAATTCGCGGCTATTGGCAGCTGTTGGTAACTGGCGCCTGGGACTAGGTCCCGGCCGGGCTAGTGGGTTAGGCTGCTCCTTATAAAGCGTGGAAGGTTTTCCCCTGACGAAGATTGCCCCGTTTTCGCGTTTCCGGCGTTCGGCGAGCGCCCTGGCCGCGGCCGCCGTGATCGCGGGCTCCCTTCCCGTCCGCGCGCAGGAATTCTCGACCGGCACCATCCTCTCGGACACCGAGATCGAAGCGACCCTGCAGACTTACGCGCGGCCGCTTCTGGCGGCGAGCGGCATGCCCGCGGACCGCGTGAAGATCGGTTTGATGGTCGACGATTCCATCAACGCGTTCGCCACAAACGGCAGCCAGATGTTCTTCAACACCGGCCTGATCCTGAAGGCCGAGAACGCCAATGAAGTGATCGGCGTGATGGCGCACGAACTTGGCCACATCGCCGGCGGACACGTGGTCACGGCGAGCGACGGCGCGGCCGCGCCGAACGCGATCTCACTGCTTTCGACGTTGCTTGGCGTGGCGGCCGGCGTCGCCGCGGGCAGCCCCGATCTTGGCATCGCCCTCATGATGGGCGGCCAGCGCGCCGCCATCGGCGAGTATCTCGCCTTCAGCCGCGGGGTCGAAAGCCGCGCCGACCAGTTCGCGCTGAACGCCCTTGAGAAAACCAATCAGTCCGCCGAAGGGCTCTACGCCTTCTTCAATCGTCTCGCCGGCGACGAGCTCTTGATCACCGACCGCGGCGACCCTTACGTGCGCACGCACCCGATGAGCCGCGAGCGTATGGCGACGATCCGCGCCGCCATCGACCGTTCGGGGACTAGACAAAAACCGGCGGCGCCGGGCGCCGATCCGAAGCTGGGCCAGCCCGGCGATACCATCGCCATTGCCAGCGATGCCACCGGCGTGGAACTGAAATCGATAGTGAGCGCCGAGCTCACCCGCATGGGCTTCAAGGCGCAAGACTTCGCCGTTGCAAGCGACGCGGTCAATCAGGCCGTGGAGACGCACGCCGCCAAGGCCGGGATCGTGGTGTACGGCGGCGGAACCGCGAACGTTGCCGCCACCCCTCGCCCCGGCGTGCGTGTCGCCGTGGCGCGCGATGAAACCAGCGCCCGCGCGGCGCGCGAACAGAACGATGCGAACGTGATGGCGCTGGGCGCGCGGGTCATGCAGCCCGATCAAACACGCGCGGTGATCAAGGCTTTCCTGGATACGAAGTCGATGCTCGCCGGCCCCGGCGACGTGCCGAACCTGGAAGAGCAGCACCGGCGCATGGTCGCGAAGCTGTACGCCTTCCTGAAGCCGCAGTACGCGACGCTGCAGCGCTATCCCGAGACCGACAAGTCGGTGTGGGGCCGTTACGCAAGAGCGATCGCCTATTACCGCCGGGGACAGTTCGACAAATCCTTGCCCATCGTCGACGACCTGCTCAAGGACCGCCCGCACGATCCGTATTTCTGGCAGATCAAGGGCGACATGCAGCTGTCGCGCAGCAAGACCGACGACGCCATCGTCGCGTACCGCGAAGCGCTGAAATACATGCCGAACGCGCCGGAAATCCTGAACGCCAAGGCCCATGCGATGACCGAAAACGGCGACAAGGCCTATGTGGCCGAAGCCGAGGAGACCTTGAAGCGTTCCGCGGCCCTCGACCCGGAGAACGCCTATACATGGGACCTGATGGCCCGGTCCTACGCCCTGGCCGGAAACGAGGGCATGAGCGCCTACGCGGCGGCGGAAAAGGCCATGCTGATCGGCCAATTCGGCGATGTGGCCCGTTACTCGATGCAAGCGGACAAGCTGCTCGAAAAAGGCACGCCGACATGGTATCGCCTGCAAGACATCAAAATCGCCGCGCAAAACCACATGCGCGATATGAAAGAGCGGCGCCGCTAGGCGCGAAAGGACAAGGGATATGGCTCGCTTCCTCACGAACAAGCGTCTGCGCACGGCCGTCAGCGCTTTGGCCCTGACCGGACTGACCGCCGCGCCCGCTTTCGCGCAAAGCGCGGCGCTTTCCGACGCGCAGAAAAAAGAAGTGCGGGCGCTGGTGCGCGAGTACATCCTCGCCAACCCGGAGATCATCACCGAGGCGGTGAGCCTTCTTCAGGAGAAGGAAGAAAAGGCCAAGGCCTCGAAGGTCGTCGCGGCCATCAACGCCAACAAGGCCGCGCTATTCAGCCCCGCCGAGGCGACCGTCATCGGCAATCCCAAGGGCGACGTCACCGTGGTCGAGTTCTTCGACTACAACTGCGGCTACTGCAAGCAGGTCTATCCGACGGTAATGGAAACCTTGAAGGAAGACGGCAAGATCAAGCTGGTGCTGAAGGAGTTCCCGATCCTTGGGCCAGGCTCGGTGGTCGCATCGCAAGCCGCGCTCGCGTCGCGCAAGCAGAACAAGTACCAGGAGTTCCACATGGCGATGCTGAGCCACCGCGGCCAGCTGAACGAAGACTCGATCATGAAGATCGCCGCGGACGTGAAGCTCGACGTTAAAAAGCTGCGCGAAGACATGAAGGCGCCGGAGATCACCGAGGTTCTCAAGAAGAACCATCAGTTGGCCCAGGACCTCGGCATCGAAGGCACGCCCGCCATCGTGATCGGCGAGACGTTGGTTCCGGGCGCGCTTCAGAAGGATCATCTGAAGGAACTGATCGCGGACGCGCGTAAGAAATAAGCGCGGGTGACACCGCGCCGTTTGTTTTAGGGGCATCGTTTCGTTTCGATGAGCGTTTCGCAGTTCACGGCCAAGGAGCGCTTGCGTTTTCGTAAGCTGCTCGAGGTCGCCAACTCCACTACTTATGAAGGCGAACGCGAAGCCGCGATGCAGGCGGCGACGCGCCTCGCTGCCGCGCATGGGCTTTCCTTGCGCGAAGCCGCCGGCATGGCCGACCACAGGATGGACGCCGAAGCGCCGCGCGAGCATCCGCCGCGCGCGCAAAAAGGACCGGCCGGATTCCCGGCCGATTTCGGCGCCGCCTCCGCCGAACAGATGGGCCGCTGGTGGTCGCAGCGCCGGAACAACGAAACCACCGAGCAGACGGCCGCGGGATTCCAGACCGAGGTCGAGCGTTATGCGGCCGAGAAGCGCCGCCATGCGGAAGCGATGGCGGACGCCATCCGCCGCGGCCTCGACGAAGACGAACGCAAGGCCGAGGAAGCCAAGCGGCGGCGCGCGGACGCGCTGCGGGCCCGCGGCGGCCTCAAACGCTCGAACAGCGCATGGCGGCCGCGTCCGGAGTTCATCCGCGTGCTGTTGACGGAAACCAATATGAGCGCGAAAGAGATCGCCGCCGCCGCCGGCGTGACGATCTATGATGTATTCCGCGAAAAACTGCTGATGCGCCCGAAAGCCGGAGCGGCCTAGTCCGCCTTCTTCAGCGCCGGCGCGACTAGCGCTTCAGATCTCTCGCCGCCATCGTCATTTCGTCGGCGGTCCGGAGCACCGTGGCCGACGACGTGTAGGCGCGCTGGGTGACGATCAACTTCGAGAACTGGTCGGCGAGATCGACGTTGGAGCTTTCCAGCGCGCCAATGATGAGCTGCGTGCGGCCCATTTGCGAACCGATCGCGGAGATCTCCATTTCGCCCGCCGCCTGGGTGCGCTCAAACAGATTGCCGCTCTTGGCTTCCAAGTTGTTCTCGGCCGTGAAGCGCGCGGTCGCGAGCTGATAGAGATTGCGCTTTTGGCCGTTGGTGTAGCTGCCGATCAACATCCCGGTATTGTCGAAATACGTGGTGTTCAGGCGGCCCATGATATAGCCGTCCTGCTCGATGTTCTGCACCGTCAACGTGCCGGCATCGGCGAGCTGCGAAAGTTTCTTCAGATCGAGGGTGACCGTCTGGTCGCCCGCCGGATCGTGAATCGTCGCTTCGATCTTGCCGTCCGGCGGATCGACGATGCCGCCGATGCCGTTGAAGGCGATGGTCGGCGGGAAGAAGTCGACCGGAATTTTCGACGTGTCGACGCCGATGGCTTCCATGTCGAGGGACCAGGTGGAGTCGAGGTTCGCGGTGAAACCGACCCCGAGGGTACGCGAGGCGCCGGTGGTGTCGACGAACGGCAGCCCCACGCTCTGACGGCCGCCATTGGAGGCCGACAAGTTCGCCTGAAGCTGGATGTTCGTCGTTGCGCTGGATTCGAAGATGCTGTTGTTGTTGAACATGATCGGCTGCAGCGTCGTGATGTCGTTGGCGGGACTGACGACGCCGTTCTCGTCGGCGGCCCAGCCGTAGACGTATCCGCCGGTCGACGTCTTGAGCAGCACGCCCTGGTCGTTCTGACCGTTGCCGTCGGTATCGACGCCGAGATCTACCGATTCACCGAAGAACGCGCCGTCACGCGTGTACTGATACTCGCCGAGGCCTTGCGTGTTCTGATTGGTGATGAAAAAGCCGCGGCCATTGAGCGCCACGTCGAATGTACGATTAGTCGTGGCGATCGCGCCCTGCCTGTCGACTTGTCGGAAATCGTAGGTGTTGACGCTGAAAAAGCTGCGCGAAAGCGGATCGACGTGATTGAGCAAGGTCGCGAAGTGAGAACCCTGCGCCTTGTAGGCGGTGGTGTTCACGTTGGCGATGTTGGTCGAGATGTTCGACATATGCTGCGACTGGGCGTTCATCGCCTGCACAGCTGTGTTGAAGATCCCTTGCGTACCTAAGCCCATCTTGCGCTCCGATCATTCTCGGCCCGACGCGCGCACTTTTCCCAAGCGCACACTTCGAGCGTCGGTTCGGATGTAGCAAGGGCCGTGCCAGCAACGCAGGTGAGGAAATTCAATGCGTTAGCGAGACAAGCGGCAGCGAATCGCGGCTTTATCCGGCAGAAGCGGCGCAGCGGCGGCAGAAATTGCCGGGCCTCCAGTTGCTAGACCAGCTACCAGAGCAGCGTGCGCGGCTTGGGCATGGGCTTACGGGAGAGCAGCGTCACAAATCCCTTGATGCAGCGCACGAGGGTCCAGATCAGCCACCAGAGGAGGATCACGCCGGACACGATCAGGACCGGCGGCACGCCATCGGGCATAGCGAAATTGTGGCTGCCCGGGTTCTCGGACGCCTCGATCATCATGGCCGCGAAATTCACGACGAGATAGCTCATGCCGACCATGCCCGCGACAAGGAGGGTCAGAAGACCAAACCAGAAGGTGCGGACCTGGTAGGAGAAATGCGACAGCGCCACGGGCCCCGCGTTCGCCATGCCCGTGTGCGCCATGATGACGCCCACTAGGGCCAGGGGCGCGAAGAAAAAGCCCAGGCCGTAGAGCACATAGATGACCGTCGGCACCGTCAACGTTTCCACGGTGACGCTGACGCTCACCGGTCCGGGCGCTGTCGTGTCCGTCATGATGCCGTTTCCCCCATGAGAGGGAGTATAGAGCGTTAGATCAGGCCCGCCAGCGGGCTTGAGGGATCGGCGTACATCTTGCGCGGCATACGCCCCGCGAGATAGGCGAGCCGGCCGCCTTCGACCGCGAGTTTCATGGCGCGGGCCATTTTGATGGGGTCCTTGGCCGCCGCGATGGCGGTGTTCATGAGAACGCCGTCACAGCCGAGTTCCATGGCAATGGCGGCGTCCGAAGCCGTTCCGACGCCGGCATCGACGAGAACAGGCACCTTCGCCTGTTCCACGATGATGCGGATGCTCACCGGGTTCTGGATGCCGAGGCCCGATCCAATGGGGGCCGCCAGAGGCATGATGGCGCAGCAGCCGATTTCCTCCAGGCGTTTGCACATGATCGGATCGTCCGTGCAATAGACCATCACGTCGAACTTGTCCTTGATCAGCGCTTCGGCGGCTTTGAGAGTCTCGACGATGTTGGGATAAAGGGTCTTCTGGTCGCCGAGGACCTCGAGCTTCACGAGATTCCATCCGCCGGCTTCACGCGCCAGGCGCAAGGTGCGCACGGCATCGTCGGCCGTGTAACAGCCCGCGGTATTGGGCAGGTACGTGTATTTCTTGGGGTCCACGAAATCGACCAGCATCGGCTGGGACGGATCGGAGAGGTTCACGCGGCGCACGGCGACGGTGACGATCTCGGCGCCAGAGGCATCGATGGCGCGCGCGGTTTCCTCGAAGTCCTTGTACTTGCCGGTGCCGACCAAGAGGCGCGAGGTGAAGCGCTGGCCGGCGACAACGAATGAGTCGGTGGTGGTGTCGATGTGGTTCATGGATCTTGCCTCTCGAGAGAGCGCGGAATTGGGGTCAGACACCAAAACCGCTCTACGTTTGCACGTCCCTCAGAAAATCATCAGGCGGTATTGGTATCTGACCCCAATTCCGCTTGAGAACGCTGTTGCGCTTTATCCGCCGCCGATAAAATGCACGATCTCCATCCGGTCGCCGTCGGCGAGTACGGTGGAGGCAAAGGCGGATTTGGGCACGATCTCGAGATTGCGCTCGACCGCGACCTTCTTGGATTGGATGCCCAGATGCGCGAGCAGCCCTTCGACCGAAAGGCCGTCAGGAATCGCGCGCGCGTCGCCGTTCAAGGTGATGTTCAAGGATACTCCTCCCTTCGCTGGCATGACCCAGATCAGGTTCAGCGGGTTCCGGGCGCATGGCCCAGTCTCAGCCCGAATAGGTCAGGCACCCCGGTTTGGCCGGAAGATGGGGGACGAAGGCCCCTGAGTCAAGCGCCCTACCGGGCCAAAAAAAAGGGCTAGCCCATTGCAACTATTAATTTTTATCACCCTGGACCGGTCGAAAGGTTGCCGCAACCAATAGGGTGGTATATCCCTGTCTCGGCTCCGCGACCGCCCGCCCGGGTGAGGTCATGGGGCCAGGGTAGGAAAGACACGCTTGAGCCGTACCATCGTTGTGCTGAACGGCCCGAACCTCAATCTACTGGGGCAACGGGAACCGGAGATTTATGGCCGCGGATCGTTGGACGATCTGAAGGTGGCCACACTCGCGCGCGCGAAGACCCACGGGCTCGAGGCCGATTTCCGCCAGAGCAACGATGAAGGCGAATTGGTCACGGCGATCCAGGGGGCGCGCACCTCCGCCGCCGGGATCATCATCAACGCCGCCGCCTATACCCACACCTCGGTCGCGATCCTGGATGCGCTTCTGGCCAGCGACCTGCCGGTGATCGAGGTACATCTGTCCAACATCTACAAACGCGAGGAGTTCCGTCATCACTCCTACGTCAGCCGCGCGGCGACCGGCGTGATTTGCGGGTTCGGCGCGCACGGCTACGAGCTGGCCGTGGATGCGATGGCAAACATTCTCGACTCAAGGAAGACAAAGTGAAGAAGACCGTACAGAAAGCCGTGAAAGGCGCCGCCAAAAGCGCCGCCAAGAAACAAGCTCCCGCCGCGCCGAAAGCCGCCCCGAAGGCGTCCGAACGGAAGTCCGCGGTTGGCCTCAGCGTCGAAGGTTCGCTGGTGAAACAGCTGGCCTCGATCCTCGACGAAACGGCGCTGACGGAAATCGAATATGAAGCGGGCGGCGTGCGCGTGCGCGTCGCGCGCAACCACAGCGCCGGCGGCTATGCCGCGCCGGCCGCATTTGCAGCGCCGGCCCCCGCCGGCCTGCCCGCACCGTCCGCCATCGCCGCGCCGACCGCGCCCGCGGATCCCGCCAGCCACCCAGGCACAGTGAAGTCGCCCATGGTCGGCGTTTGCTATCTGCTGCCGGAACCCGGCGCCCCGGCGTTCGCCAAGGAAGGCGACAGCGTGAGCGAAGGCCAGACCTTGTGCCTGATCGAAGCCATGAAGACATTCAACCCGGTAAAGGCGCCGCGCGCGGGTAAAGTCGTGAAGATCGTCGTCGAGAACGGCGCGCCGGTGGAATACGGCGAACCGCTCCTGATCATCGAGTAAGCACGTGTTCGAAAAAATCCTCATCGCGAACCGCGGCGAGATTGCGCTGCGCATCCAGCGCGCCGCCCGCGAGATGGGCATCCAGACGGTCGCGGTCCACTCGACCGCCGATTCCGAAGCGATGCATGTGCGTCTCGCCGACGAGTCCGTGTGTATCGGTCCGCCCTCGGCGCGCGAAAGCTACCTGAACAAGGCCGCGATCATCTCCGCCGCCACGATCACCGGCGCGGACGCGATCCACCCCGGTTATGGCTTCCTGTCGGAGAACGCCGAGTTCGCCGAGATGGTGGCCGACCACAATCTCACCTTCATCGGCCCCGCGCCGGTGCATATCCGCACCATGGGCGATAAGGTGCTGGCGAAGAAGACCGCGAAGGAAACGGGTATTCCCGTGGTTCCCGGCTCCGACGGCGCGGTCGCATCCGAAGACGAGGCGGTGAAGATCGCCGACGACATCGGATACCCGGTGCTTCTGAAAGCGAGCGCGGGCGGCGGCGGGCGCGGCATGAAAGTCGCGCAGAATCGCGATCAGGTGCGCGAAGCCTTCCAAGTCGCTTCTGCAGAGGCGAAGGCCGCTTTCGGCAACGGCGAGCTCTACATGGAAAAGTATCTGGGGCGGCCGCGTCACATCGAGATTCAGGTCCTCGGCGACAAACACGGCAACGTCGTGCACCTGGGCGAGCGCGACTGCTCGCTGCAGCGCCGTCACCAGAAGATCTTCGAGGAAACCCCGTCCCCGGCCCTCAACGCCGGCCAGCGCGAGGAAATCGGCGCCGTGGTCGTGAAGGCCATGAAGAAGCTCGGCTACGACAATGCGGGGACCGTCGAGTTCCTCTACGAAGATGGAAAGTTTTATTTCATCGAAATGAACACCCGCCTGCAGGTGGAGCATCCGGTAACCGAAATGGTGACCGGTCTCGACCTCGTGCGTGAGCAGATCCGCGTGGCGGCCGGCCTCGAGCTTGGCTTCTCGCAGAAGGACATCACGTTCGAAGGCTGCTCGATGGAATGCCGCATCAACGCCGAGGACCCGGAAACCTTCGCCCCCTCGCCGGGCAAAATCACGGGTTACCATTCGCCCGGCGGACGCCGCGTGCGTGTCGACTCAGGCTTGTTCTCCGGCTTCAAAATTCCGCCGCATTACGATAGTCTGATCGCGAAGCTGATCGTGCAGGGCGCGACACGCGAAGAGTGTCTGATGCGCATGCGCCGCGCGCTGCATGAGTACGTGATCGACGGCATCAAAACGACGATCCCGCTGCATATGGCGGTGCTGTCCGAGCCGGCGGTCATCAACGGCGAATACGACATCCGCTGGCTGGAAAGCTTCATCGAGCGGTTGAAGACAGAAAAGTGAGACATACGCGTCCTCACATTTCGTCAGGGAGTGTGAGGACGGCGTGACCACTATCACCCCGGAACTTGTGCTCAAGGCTTACGCCTATGGGGTGTTCCCCATGGCGAAGTCGCGTGAGGACACCGAAGTGTTCTGGGTGCAGCCCAAGCTGCGCGGCGTCATCCCGCTCGATCAATTTCACGTTTCCCGGTCCTTACGTAAAACCCTGCGGCGCGGGGTTTTCCGCGTGACCGCGAACGCTGATTTTGTCGGCGTGCTCCAAGGCTGCGCGGAAAGCGCCGAAGGACGCACGGACACCTGGATCAACGATCACATTATGCGGCTATTCATCCAGCTGTACGAAGCGGGGCTCGCCCACAGCATCGAAACCTGGCTGGACGATGAGGACGGCACGCCTCACTTGGCCGGCGGGCTTTACGGCCTCGCGATGGGTGCGGCCTTCTTCGGGGAAAGCATGTTCAGCCGGGCCACCGACGCCTCGAAGGTCGCGCTGACGCACCTTGGCGCCATCCTCAAGAAGGGCGGCTTCACACTGCTCGATACGCAGTTCATCACCGATCATCTGAAGACGTTCGGCGCGATCGAAATTCCGCAGAAGGAGTATCTGGCGCAGCTCGGCGCCGCGCTCGCGCGCCGCGGCGAATTCGGCGCGCCGGTGTCTCAGCCCGAATTGGAAGCCTTGCTGCTTTCGCAGCGGAGCACCCAGATATCGTAAACCGGGTGATCGAGCGCCGACAGCGCCGGGCTCGAGCCAAACATCCAGCCGCTGAACACCTTCTTCTTCTCGCCCTTTTCCGGCTGATCGAAGATCTCGACGAAAGCCGCGTTCTCGGGCGGCTCTTCCGGCGGATGGGCGAAGCAGGAGCGCGCGACGATCTCGAGGGTGCCGAAATGGATCGACGTATTGATGGCGCCCGACACCGTGTTGACACGGCCGGTCACCTTATCGAGATTGCCGAACACCACCGTGTCCATGGGGATATCAGTCGCCTTCGCCGGCGCCGTTAGAAGCGCGGCCATCGTGAGACATCCCAGGGTCTGTGCGAGAGCGATTTTCATAAGCCCGTCCTGAACAACGTATGAGCGAACTTTTTGTTCATTGTGGGGCAGGCACGGTCGGGGCGGTGGCGCCGCCGCCATTCCCGCTGTTGGTGGCCAGGAAGATGATCTCGCCGACGAGGTCTTCGAGCGACTGGAAGTCGCGGGTCTTGGCGATGACGCCGCCGGCGGCGATCCGTTCGGCCGCCTGGCCGGGCACCAGATTGATGTATTTGCCGCCGAGCAGACCGTCAGACACGATCGCCGCCGTGGTGTCGGCGGGCAGCTTCACGTCCGATGAAATCGACATGGTGACCTTGGCTTCAAAGGTCTGCGGGTCGAGCCGCTGGTCGGTGACCGTACCGACGTTGATGCCGCTGATGCGCACGTCGCTGCCGCGTTCCAGTCCGCCCACCTTCAGGAAGGTCGCTGTGACGTCGTAACCGGTGACCGCGCGCAGATCCGAGGCCGAGTAGGCGAAGACCAGGAACATGGCCGCGACCACGATCACCACGGCGCCAAGAACGGTTTCGATGGGGTTGCGTTTGGTCATGGTGAACTCGGGGATGGGATCGGGGATGGAGAGGACGCTTCAACAGGCGGTGCGTTCGCGGCCGCTTGCGCGGCCTTGGCGCGCTGCACGATCAGCGCGACGAGGTCTTCCAGGATCACGGCGTCCTGACTGAAGGAAATGCGCGCGCCGTTCTTGAGATTGCGGTCCGAACCGCCGGGACGCAATTCAACATACTTCTGGCCGAAGAGGCCGTCGGTCTCGATGACGGCGGCGGTATCGTCGGGCAGGTCGATGGCCTCGTCGAAGCGGAACGCCAAGAGCGCGCGGCCGCGGCTGTCGACGCTCATTTGGGCAACGGCGCCGATATCGAGGCCGGCGACGCGCACGGGCGTACCGATGTGCACGCCGTCGACGCGGTCAAAATCCGCCAGAAGGTGGAAAAGGCCATCGTCCGTGCGCTGCGCGGCGCGGTTGGTGAGCACGACGAGGATCAGGCCCACCGCGAGCACGACAGCCGCGATAGCGCCGACATATGTCTCGCGCTGGTCGGCGGCCTGCATCAGATGTGCCATTTGCAAGAATTGTGCACGGCCGATTCTTTATGTTTGCGGATGATCTTTTCGGAAATCCGCGTCACGCGTTTCCGGATCACGCGCCTGCACTGATTAGCCTTCGGGAGTCCAAGCCTGGTAATCGCCGCTGGCCTTGGCGCGTTGACCGCCGCGCAGGTCGTGACCCGGCGGATAATACGCTTCGACGGTGCCGGTGAGATTGGGCTGATGCGGCCTGATCCACGGGCGCGCCGGCGTCGCGAGTGGCGCATCGGTGGTGTGATGCAGCCACGCATGCCATTCGGGCGGCACGCGCGAGGCTTCGACTTCGCCGTTATAGACGACCCAGCGTTCTTCGCGGTTGCCGAAACGCTTGCGCTTGGACTTGTAATAGATGTTGCCGTAAGCGTCTTCGCCGACCTTCTCGCCGTACAGCTTGGTATGCAGCCAAGTGCCAATGCTCATCGCGTTCCTATCTCCGTCATCGCGCGTCCGAGCTGTTGCCGCTCGTGACGCGGGCCGCACTATGGCGTTTTTCCCCCGCCGGGACAACCGTCGCGCGGAACTCGCTAAATACTTGATTAGTTTAATGGATTAAGCGTTCCGCGGGAAGCGTGCAAGTTTTCGGTGCGCAACAACCGGGAACCTGGATTTTTGTCCGAGCGTTACCTCTTTGGGTTGGATTGGGTCCAACAAGGAGGTTTTTCATGAGACTGGCTTCACTTTTGATTGGGGCCGCGTCGGCGGCCGCCCTCGCTGCATGCGCGGCCAACGAACCGGCGCCGCGCCAAACGGCGCGCGTCCAACCGCGGCCGGCCCCGATCACCTCGCCGACCGCCCGTGAGCTTCCGCCGCGCGAGACCGCGCGCGTGACGCCGGCGCCGCGCGCCGCGACGCCCACGCCGGCCGTGATAGGCCCGGTGGCCGGCGAAATGAACATCGCCCGCCTGATCGGGACGGACGTGAAAGATCCGGCCGGTCAGACCATCGGCGAGGTCGAGAACGTGCTGCTCGATAGCACCGGCCGTGTGGAGAGCGTCATCGTCACCGTCGGCGGCTTCATGGGCCTCGGCGGACGCGATGTGGAACTGCGTTGGGCCGACCTCAAGTCCATCGACGCGGGCAATGAGGTGAAGGTCGATATGACGGCGATGCAGCTGCGTCAGCGCCCGGAATGGCGTCCGAACGCCTCGGGCGCCACGACGACGAGCGGCGCCGCGCCGGATAAGCGGTAATCCCCGCGAGACTTGCGAACAGGGCCGGGGCAGCGATGCGCCGGCCCTTTTTCTTACTTCCCGCCCCACGGCATGATGGGCACGGTGGAGATGGCGTTCTTGGGCGAGCCTTCGATCACGCGGTCGGAGTAGCTGAGATAGACGAGCGTGTTGTTGGCCTTGTCGTAGAAGCGCACGACATGCAGCTCCTTGAAAAACAGCGAGCGGTTCTCCTCGAAGACATCCTCCTCGTCTTTCAGCTTCTCAGGGAGCGTGATGGGGCCGACCTGACGGCAGGCGATGGAGGCGTCGGAGGTGTCCTCGGCGAGGCCGAGCTTTCCTTTGATGCCGCCGGTGACGGCGCGGCTGAGGTGGCAGACCACGCCCTGGACGTCGGGGTCCTTGAAGGCCTCGATGCAGATCTTGTCGTTGGCGGCGCCCAGGTAACGGAAGGTCGTGGAGACGCAGCCGACTTCCTCGGCTTTGGACGCCGTGGGCGCGAACGCGAACAAGGCCAGGAGCAAAAGGGGCGCGAAGCGGATCATCAATACCTCCAAAGGCGTGTTCTGCAGATGTGTCGCGGGGCGGGCCCCGGTTCAAGAGGTTGCGTAAAGGGGGTCAGAGTTGGACCAAAGAAATGGAGTCTGACCCCATTTCTTGTAACCGGTATCCTCGTTATCCACAGGGCGTTCTTTATTGAAGTGCGGGGGGTTAGCACCTACTCTTGTGTGTGTCGCATCGAGGGGGCCCAATATATGGGGTTCCGGGGCGGAGCGACCTAGAGGACCGCAAAAAAAGCTTGGAAAACCAGGCAGGTAGAGGCTCCAGCAGGGAGCCTCGGCGGAGTTTTCGTCGCTTCGGCGGCACTTATTTGTTTCAGAGGACGATGCCATGCGGATTACACGGCGTTTCACGAGCGAAGGTCAGTCCCCCTACCAGGGGATCGGTTTCCGGGCGCAAGCGAGCGAGATCCGCAATCCCGACGGCTCGGTGGTATTCGCCCAGAACGGCCTGCAGGTTCCCGAATCGTGGAGCCAGGTCGCGGTCGACATCCTGGCCCAGAAATATGTGCGCCGCGCCGGCGTGCCCGCCAAGCTGGTGCCCGTCGCCGAGGATGACGTTCCCGATTTCCTGTGGCGGAAGGTCGCCGCGACGGCGGAACTGTCCGAACTGCCCGAGAAAGAGCGCTTCATCGGCGAGACCGACGCGCGCCAAGTCTTCGACCGCCTGGCCGGCACGTGGGCCTACTGGGGCTGGAAAGCCGGCTACTTCGATAGCGACCGCGACGCGCGCGCTTATTACGACGATATGAGATTTATGCTCGCGACGCAGATGTGCGCGCCGAATTCGCCGCAATGGTTCAACACCGGCCTGCACTGGGCTTACGGGATCGATGGCGGCTCGCAAGGCCACTACTACGTCGACCATGCGACCGGAAAGCTGCTGCCCTCGCCGAGCGCCTACGAGCGCCCGCAGCCGCACGCCTGTTTCATTCAGAGCATCAAAGACGACCTCGTCAACGAGGGCGGGATCATGGACCTGTGGGTGCGCGAGGCGCGCCTGTTCAAATACGGCTCCGGCACCGGCACCAACTTCTCGAACCTGCGCGGCGAAGGCGAGCGCCTTTCGGGCGGCGGCAAATCCTCGGGCCTCATGAGTTGGCTGCGCATCGGCGACCGCGCCGCGGGCGCGATCAAGTCAGGCGGCACCACGCGCCGCGCCGCCAAGATGGTGATCCTCAACGCCGACCATCCGGACATCGAAGCCTTCGTGGACTGGAAAGTGCGCGAAGAGCAAAAGGTCGCCGCGCTGGTGGCGGGCTCGAAACTGACCGCCAAGCACCTCAACTTGATCCTCAAGGCGTGCCGTTCGTGGGACGGCATCGATTCGACCAAGCGTCTGGACCCGAGCGTCAACAAGCAGCTCCGCAAGGAAATCAAGGCCGCGAAGGCGGCGATGATCCCGGATGCGATGATCCAACGCGTCCTGCAGCTCGCGGCGCAAGGCGCGGCGAGCCTGGAGCTTCCGGTGTTCGATACCGACTGGGATTCGGAAGCCTACGGCACCGTCTCGGGCCAGAATTCCAACAACAGCGTGCGCGTCACCGACGCCTTCCTGAAGGCCGTCGAGGACGACGCCGATTGGGAGCTCACCAGCCGCGTCACCGGCAAGACGGTGAAGACGATCAAGGCGCGCGCCTTGTGGGAGCGCATCGGCGAGGCCGCCTGGCAGTGCGCCGACCCGGGCCTGCAGTACGACACAACCATCAACGACTGGCACACCTGCCCCACGTCCGGGCGCATCAACGCGTCCAATCCGTGCTCCGAGTACATGTTCCTCGACAACACGGCCTGCAACCTCGCCTCGCTCAACCTGATGAGCTTCCGCAAGGCCGATGGGCGCTTCGACACGGAAGGCTTCACGCACGCGGTGCGCCTGTGGACCATCGCGCTGGAGATCTCGGTGGTGATGGCGCAGTTCCCGTCCAAGGAGATCGCGCAGCTTTCCTACGACTTCCGCACCCTCGGCCTCGGCTATGCGAACCTGGGCGGCCTCTTGATGGCCAACGGTCTGTCGTATGACAGCGAAGAAGGCCGCGCGCTGTGCGGCGCCATCACGGCGCTGATGACGGGCGTGTCCTACGCCACGTCGGCCGAAATCGCCGAAGAGCACGGCCCCTTCCCGGCTTACGAAAAGAACGCCGCGGCGATGCTGCGCGTGATCCACAATCACCGCCGCGCGGCTTACGGCGCGCACGACGGCTACGAAGGTCTCGCGATCAACCCGGTGGCGCTCAACGCCGCCGATTGCCCGGACAGCGCCCTCGTCACCGCCGCAAAACAGGCCTGGGACCGCGCGCTGGAACTCGGCACCGCGCACGGCTTCAGAAATGCGCAAGTCACCGTGATCGCCCCGACGGGCACCATCGGCCTCGTCATGGACTGCGACACCACCGGCATCGAGCCGGACTTCGCCATGGTGAAGTTCAAGAAGCTCGCGGGCGGCGGTTACTTCAAGATCATCAACCGCATCGTCCCGCTGGCGCTACGCACGCTTGGCTACAACGAGCAGCAGATCAGCGAGATTGCGACCTACGCCCTGGGACGCGCGACCCTGAAAGGCGCGCCGGCGATCAATCCGGCGTCGCTGGCCGACCGCGGGTTCGACGAGAAAGCCCTGGCCGCCGTCGAGAGCGCCCTCAAAGACGCGTTCGACATCAAGTTCGTATTCAATAAATATTCCCTGGGCGAGGAGTTCTGCATCTCGAAGCTGGGCTTCGACGCCGAGCAGCTTGACGATCCCTCGTTCAACATGCTCGAAGCGCTGGGCTTCACCAAGTCGGCCATCGAACAAGCCAACACCTACGTCTGCGGCGCCATGACCCTCGAAGGCGCACCGCATCTGTCAGCCGATCATCTGGCGGTGTTCGACTGCGCGTCGCCCTGCGGCCGCATCGGCACGCGCTCGCTGTCGGCCGACAGCCACATCGGGATGATGGCCGCCGCTCAGCCGTTCATTTCGGGCGCGATCTCGAAGACCATCAACATGCCGAGCAGCGCCTCGATCGCCGACTGCAAAGACGCTTACATGAAGTCGTGGAAGCTGGGCCTCAAGGCGAACGCCCTGTACCGCGACGGTTCCAAGCTGTCGCAGCCGCTGGCCGCCCAAGTGCTCAGCGATAGCGACATGGATGACGAAGACGAGGACACCGTGGCGGCCGTGGCCGCCGCGCCGTCGGCTTCGCGCGCGGAGATCGTGGCCGAACGCATCATCGAGCGCGTGATCGAACGTGAGCGTCAGCGCCTGCCGGACCGCCGCAAGGGTTACACTCAGAAGGCTGTCGTCGGCGGTCATAAGGTCTATATCCGCACCGGCGAATACGATAACGGCAAGCTCGGTGAAATCTTCATCGACATGCACAAGGAAGGCGCGGCGTTCCGCAGCCTCATGAATAACTTCGCCATCGCCATCTCCATGGGCCTTCAATACGGCGTGCCGCTGGAGGAGTATGTGGACGCCTTCACCTTCACGCGCTTCGAGCCGGCTGGGATCGTGGAAGGGAACTCTTCGATCAAAATGGCCACGTCGCTGCTGGACTATGTGTTCCGCGAGTTGGCCGTGAGCTACCTCGGCCGCAACGATCTCGCGCACGCGACCGACGCCGACATGCTCCCGGACGCGATGGGCGAAGGCCAGAACCCCGACAAGCTGCTGCAGATCGCCGAAAAGTCGGTGTCGAAAGCGTTCATCCGCTCGTCGAACCTGTACTTCCTGAAACCGCAAGGACGCGGCGCGGAAGCCGGCAGCACCGCCACCGGCCCGATCGCGGGCGCACTGTCGAGCATCAGCGCGGCGGTCACGCCCAGCGTGACGATGTCCGGCGGCGCCACGGCTCTCGCACAAGGCGCTTTCGCGCAGGAAGAGGTGAAGGTGACACGCGTCACCGAGGTCACCGAAACCCGCCGCAGCGCCGCGCAGGTCGCGCGCATGAAGGGCTATGAAGGCGATGCCTGCGGCGAATGCGGCAACTTCACGCTTCTGCGCAACGGCACGTGCATGAAGTGCGACACGTGCGGAACCACTAGCGGATGCTCATAAGATATCCCAATGCCGGTTCCTCCAGCCCTAGCAGCGCGGCCGCCGGTGGATCCGGTGAAGATCTCCGGCTTCCCGCCGGATGAAGCGCAGACCACCATCGGCGGGTGCTTCGGCGTATTTTTGCGCCGCGCGGTGCCGGGTCACACGGCGTATGGCGTCGCCCGCGGCGCCTGTGTGCCCGCGGTCGCGGCGCTACGCGAGGAGCTCTATCCCAAGGGCGACACCACGGTGGACCACTTTGTCGTCGGCGGTGTCGGCAAGCGCACGGCGCTGGCGCCGATCTCGCGCATCGACGTGATGTACCTGCTGCCAGCGAAGCTGGCGGCGGCGAAAGCCAGCGACGCGTTGAAGGTCGTCTGGGCGGTCCTCAAGAACCGATTCCCGGGCACACTGCTGGCGGAAGACGCCGTGGTAGTCCCGCAGGACGATATTGAAATCCGAGTCATGCCGGCGCGCGAGCACGGCCAGGCCTTTGTGATCCCGGGGGGGAACGCGGCCTCGCAGGCGGGAGGGTGGATCATTTCCAATCCCGTCGCCGAGGCCGCAACCCTGCGGCTCTCCGACAGCTTGTACGGCGGGCGTCCGCGCCTCTTACTGACGGCCTTGAAAGCCTGGCGCGACAACGTGGACGCCGCGGTCAGCCCCTTCGCGCTCGAGCAACTGGCGCAGGAGTTCTATGCCGGCGCGCCGCGCCCGTATGAACTGGAGCGTGCTTTGGTCGACTTTTGGGCCTGGAGCCGCAAGCGGACGCCCTGCGCCATTAAGCCGCCCGGCGGCGCGACGCCGCTCGAGATCGGCGATAGCTGGCACGGCAAAGCGAAAGCGGCCTATTGGCGCGTGACCCTGGCCGATCATCACCTGAAGACCGGCAAGCTTATCGACGCCGCCGTGGAGTGGCGGCAGGTGCTCGGCCCGGCGTTCCCCGTGCCCGGCGAAACGCCGCTTCGCACCTTGCCGCTGTTCAAGAAGAAGACGGCGTAGCAGTAACCCCAGGCGCGCACCGACGTTTCATTGGGAATTTCGGAAGGTGCGCGGACATGCTGGAAAAACGGCTACTTCAAATCGCGGTGACCACCGGGTGCCTCGTCCCTCTCGTGGGCGGTGCGTTAGGCATTTGGCGCGGGCCCGCCATGGTCAGCGGGGCGCCGGTCGGCGACCTCGATAGTCACTTTCGCTATCTCTCCGGACTGCTGCTCGGGATCGGGCTTGGATATGTATCCACGATCCGCGGAATCGAATCGCGCGGCACACGCTTCCAAATGTTGACCGCGATCGTTGTCATAGGCGGCTTGGGGCGTCTTATCTCGCTTATCGCAGTAGGAGCGCCTTCCACCTCAATGACCGCCGCGTTGGTCATGGAACTGGCTGTGACGCCCGCGCTGGCGCTTTGGCAGCACCGCGTGGCGCGGCGTCACTTCGGCGACACATCCAGAAACAACTGAGAGCAATTCGCGTCCTTGCCGCCGCCGATGTCGAGGGTGGCGAGCAGGCTGGCGAGCGGCGTGAGCAGCACGCCGAGCGCGGTCGCGAGGCCGCCCTTGGCGATGACCTTGCTCATGTCGGGGCCTACGTGCGGCTGCGCGAACGTCCCTTTCACAAGGATCGGCGCGCGCAACGTGACCAGGGAAATGTCCTTGGGCTTTGGGCGGATTTTCATATCCATGAGTTCGCGGCCCAGATCGACGGCGCCCTCGCCGCGGAAGATCGTGTCCGTGGTATCGACGACGAAGGTGTCCGTGGTCATGACGCCTTGCTTGATCTTGAAGTCGGCGACACCGCAGCGGATATCGACCGGTTTGTCTTTTCCAATCAGAAGTCCCAGCGATTCCGCGAGATCGAGCCCGGCGAATTCGACGAACAAGAGACTCAATTGCCCGCCGCCCGCGATGAGCCCCACGCCGCCGTCGGACGATGCGGCAACGCGGTGCGCGGAATTGCCCGTGCCGTGCATCTCAAAGCGGCCGCCGATGGCGCCGAAGGTGGTGTTCGCCAGCTTATCGCCCGATTTTCCGATCAAGCGTTTGATCGGGTAGGCCTGCACCTGGCCGGCGATATCGACACGCACGGGCTGGGCATTGCCGTCGACTTTGATGTCCATGGCGATATAGCCGGGATCGATCCCGAATCGTAGGGGACTCAAGGTCAACTTGCCGCTTTCCAAGCCGAGTTCCGCCGTAAGCGTATCGAGCGGGATGCCCGAACTTGTCACCTTGTCCGCGACGAGACCCACGCGCGCATTCATGCTCTTGAGTTTCTCGAGATCGATGGGCTTATCCGGGATGACAAGCTCTGCCGCGACCACCGGCTGCTGTTGACCCGGCACCGTACGGCGGTTGAGTTCCTTCTGCGCGGCCTGGCGGCGCACTTCCGTCGGCGTCTCGGCAGAGCCCGGCGCGCCGCCGATAAAGCCGGCCATGTCCTTCATGTCGAGGGTCGCGGCGTGAAGGTTGCCTTCCAGGCGCGGCGTCCGCTGAGAAACGTCCCAGGTCAGCGTGCCATCCATCGCGGTGGATCCCAGCTTCCACACGAGATTCTTGGCGATCCACTTTTGACCCGCGCGGTCGAGGTGGCTGGTGAAGGTGTACGGCGGGCTGGCCGGAAGCGCGATGCCGAAGAGGCGATAGAGATCGGCTGTATCCTTGCCCTCGATATTGAGCGCGATATTAAGCCCCGCGATATTCACCGGATCGGTCACGGCGCCCTTCGCGGTGATCCGCGTGTCGCCCGAAGCAAAATTCAGATCGATCGGATACGGCGTCTCGGCCGAGCGCAGCGTGAGGATCGACCCGCCGGTGCCGGCGATGGTCGTGCGCGCGCCCTGATAGTTGCCGAAGCCCTTCACGTGCAGCGTCGGCTCGCGGCCCTCCGTGCGTTCGGACGTGGAAAGATCAAACTGAAGATCGCTTTTACTGCCCGCATCGCGCACACGGATGCGGACATCGCGCAGGGTGAGATCGCGGATCTCGGGCAGTTGAGCGGGGACGGCGTCCTTATCCGCCGTGCTCCAATTCGTGCGGCCGTCGGCGTCCCGGGCGTACATGCCGGTGGTTTCCGCAACAACCAGGCGCGGCAGGACAATATCGCCGAAGACGAGGCGCCAGAAGGCGATGCGCGCTTCGATGAGCTTTGCGTCCAGCGCCGGTTGGTCCTCACCGTCGCGCGGCGGAACCTTCACGTCGCGGGCCACGAATTCGAGCGGGAAGATATCGACGTCGAGCGCTCCGATGGTCACGGGACGGCCCAAGGCCGCGCTCATGCGGCGTTCAGCGAAGCCCCGGAAATCAGCTAATGCGAGTATGAGCAGCGCAGCCGCGACCACGCCCACGGCGCCGAAAGCGATGCGGATAAGCAATTTCTGGCGTTGCATACCGAATGCAACGCTTCACGTGCTGGTCGTGTTCCTGCCGGCGCTCCTCGCGGAGCTGGCTTACGCCCGCTAGCCCTTCGGAGCTTCGTGGAGGAAGCGGGTGCGGACGGTGCCTTCGATGGCGGCGAGCTCCTTGCGGATGCCCATACCGACTTCGACCCGGCCGAGAACGTCGGTGACGACGTAGCCGATCTCGCCATCGGTGCGCAGATACTGACCGGCGATGTTGATCTTCCGGCGCGAGAACACTTCGGAGATCTTGGCCATGACGCCCGGCACGTCGCGGTGAATGTGCATGAAGCGGGTCGTGTCGGACTGCTGCGGCAGCGCCACTTCGACGAAATTCACCGCGCCGATGGTCGATCCATTGTCCGAGTACTTCACCAGCTTCTCGGCGACTTCCGCGCCGATGTTGGCTTGCGCTTCTTCCGTCGAGCCGCCGATGTGCGGCGTGAGAATGACGTTGCGCATGCCTTGCAGCGGGCTCTTGAATTTCTCATCCGCGCTGCCCGGCTCCTTCGGGAACACATCGAGGGCCGCGCCCGCGATGTGGCCGGACTTGAGCGCATCGACGAGAGCCGGGATCTCGACGACGTTGCCGCGCGCGGCGTTGATGAGGAAGGCGCCCTTCTTCATCTTCGCGAGCTTGGCGGCGGTGATCATGTTCTTGGTTTCGGGCGTCTCGGGGACGTGCAGCGAGATGACGTCGGACGTCGCGAGCAGATTGTCGAACGAGCGGCAGGGTTGCGCGTTGCCGATCGCGAGCTTCTCGATGATGTCGTAGAAGCGCACCTGCATGCCCATAGCTTCGGCGATGACCGAGAGCTGCGAGCCGATGTGACCGTACCCGACGATGCCGAGCACCTTGCCGCGGATTTCGCGGGCGCCCTTCACCGACTTGTCCCACTCGCCTTCGTGCGCGCCCCAGGAGCGCTGCGGCACGCCGCGGAACAGCATGATGATCTCGGCCAGCACGAGTTCGGCGACCGAGCGGGTATTGGAATACGGCGCATTGAAAACCGGAATGCCGAGCTTCTTCGCGCACTTATTGTCTATCTGATTGGTGCCGATGCAGAAGGCGCCGACGGTGAGGAGTTTCTCGGCCGAGGCCAGCACATCCTTGGTCAGCTTGGTGCGCGAGCGGATCCCGAGGATGTGAACGTCCTGGAGCGCCTTTTTCAAGGCGTCGCCGTCGAGGGCTTCATTGACGGTGCGGATCGAACTGTAGCCGTTGCGCTTGAACAGCTCGACAGCGCTTTTGTGAACGTTCTCGAGCAGAAGGACGTTGATCTTGCTTTTGGGAAGGGAAAGACGTTCCGCCACCTTAAATCTCCGTCTGGGGATCCCGCCTGCCTCTGGCCTCGCCAGCCGGGACCGTCGTAATGTGGGGCGGGGATTAGCACAAACACCCCCAGGGTCGCGATTGCAAAGTTCGCAGGGCAGGCCATCCGGCCAGGGTCCGGACGTCGCCGCACTTTCGAATCGGGACCCTCATCGGACACGTCGACCGCGGGGAACCCACGCATGGCCGGAACGATCGAAACACGCTTAAAACAGCTGGGTTTGACCCTACCCGTGGCGGCGACGCCGGTGGCGAACTACATCCCGTTCGTGAAAACAGGGAACCTGGTGTTCGTGGCGGGTCAAATCCCCCTCCTGAACGGCGCTGTCCACTACAACGGGATCGTGGGGCTGGACGTGACCGTAGACGAGGCCGTGAACGCTGCCCGGCTCTGCGGCCTGAACCTGCTCGCCCAGGCCAAAGCCGCCTGCGACGGCGATCTGGACCGCATCACGCGGGTGGTGAAACTCACGGGGTTTGTGGCCGCGAACGCCCATTTCACAGATCACCCTAAAGTGATCAACGGCGCGTCCGATCTCATGGTGGAAGTCTTCGGTGAAATGGGCCGTCATGCCCGCGTCGCCGTAGGAGCCCCGTCCCTGCCCCGCGGCGCGCCCGTCGAAGTGGACGCCATTTTCGAGGTCGCGTAAGGCCGTTGCCGGATCGTTTCTCCCTCAAAGTCGTTTCCGATATCCATCGCGTCGATGCCGCAGCGTGGGACGCCTGCGCGGGCGCCGGATCGCCGACGCACAATCCTTTCGTCACCCATGCGTTCCTGAGCGCGCTGGAGGATTCCGGCTCCGTCAGCGCGGAGAACGGTTGGGCGCCGCAGCATCTCATCCTTGAAGAAGACGGGCGCGTGGTGGGCTGCGCGCCGCTGTATCTGAAGAACCATTCCTATGGTGAGTACATCTTCGATTGGGGCTGGGCACAGGCCTACGAGCGCGCCGGTGGACGTTACTACCCGAAGCTTCAATGCGCGGCACCGTTCACGCCCGCGACCGGTCCGCGTCTGCTGGTCGCGGAGACCACGCCCCAACGCGAGGACCTGCAGCGGGCGCTCGCCGAAGGCATGATCGAATTGGCGAGACAGCTCAAAGTCTCATCGGTGCATGTGACCTTCGCGACCGAAGCGGAACATACGTTGATGGCCGATCAAGGCCTGATGCCGCGGCTCTCAGAGCAATTTCACTGGAAGAACGAGGGCTATGCGAGCTTCGATGATTTCCTGACCGCGTTGTCGTCGCGAAAACGCAAGACGATCCGGCGCGAACGCGAGGTCGCCAATCAGCGCGTGAAGATCGCCACCCTCACCGGGGACGATATAAAGAAGCGGCATTGGGACGCCTTCTTCCGCTTTTACATGAACACGTCCGACCGCAAGTGGGGCCAGGCTTACCTCAACCGCGAATTCTTTTCGCTGCTCGGCGAGCGGCTCAAGGACGCCGTGGTGCTGGTGATGGGTGAGGAAGACGGCGAACTTGTTTGCGGCGCGCTGAACCTGCGCGGCGGCGACACGCTATTCGGCCGCAACTGGGGGGCCGCCGTCGATTACCCGATGCTGCACTTCGAGGTGTGCTACTACCGCGCCATGGATTTCGCGATCGCGGAAAAATTGGCCTGGGTCGAAGCAGGCGCGCAGGGCGAACATAAGATTCAGCGCGGTTATCTGCCCCGCGCCACCTATTCAAATCACTGGATCGCGGACCGAGGGTTCCGCAGCGCGGTCGCGGATTTCCTGAAACGCGAACGCGAGGCCGTGGCTCACCAGATGGAAGAGCTGACGGAATTGGGGCCGTTTAAGAGAGACGGTTAGGCGCCTTCTTGATCTCGATCGAATTGCCGTTCTCGTCGACGGCGACAAAGGTGTAGCGGCCTTCGGTGACTTTGAGCTGCGTGACAGGGGCGCCGGGTGCGCGGCGACGGACCCAGCATTCGATATCGACGGCGACGGAGGTGCGCCCGATCCGCCCGATCCGCGTGTAAATCGTCACTTCGTCGCCTTTATTGATCGGCTTATGGAACTTCATGGCGTCCACCGCCACGGTCACCATGCGCAGGCCGCCCGCGACCTGGCCGGCCGCGATGGCGCCGCCGATGTCCATCTGGCCCAGCACCCACCCCCCGAAAATCTGGCCGTAAACATTGGTATCGGCGGGCATAGCGTAGACGCGTAAGGCAAGTTCGCCTTGTGGTGATTCGGATGCTTGTTCGGGCATAGCCTTCAACTTATTTGGAAAAACGCAAGATATTGTGCGCGGGCGCGAAGGCTCATACTTTACCGGCGCGCGCCGCCCCTGTCCTCCTTAAGATTAAGAGCTGATGGCCGACTTATTCTCCTCCAAGCCCCGTCCCGCCAAAGAAAAAGAGAAAGAAAAGGAACCGCGCGCGCCGGGCGGCGGCTACACCGCGAAGGACATCGAAGTCCTGGAGGGCCTGGAGCCTGTCCGGCGCCGGCCGGGCATGTATATCGGCGGCACCGACGAAAAGGCGATGCATCACCTGATCGCCGAAGTTCTCGACAACGCCATGGACGAGGCCGTGGCGGGCTTCGCCAGCACCATTGAAGTGCACCTGGGCGAGGACAACGAAGTCACGATCCGCGACAACGGCCGCGGCATCCCTATCGATCCGCACCCCAAGTTCCCGAAGAAGTCTGCGCTCGAGGTCATCATGACCACGCTGCATTCGGGCGGCAAGTTCTCGGACAAGGTTTACCAAACCTCCGGCGGTCTGCACGGCGTGGGCGCCAGCGTCGTCAATGCGCTGTCGACCAACCTTACGATCGAAGTCGCGCGCGACAAGACGTTGTACACGCAGACCTTCAGCCGCGGGCACGTCACGTCGAAGCTAACCAAGGGTGGCCCGGTGAATCGCCGCGGGACCACGGTCCGCTTCACGCCGGACTTGACGATTTTCGAGGCAAACTCGAAATTCCGCCCCGCCACGGTTTACAGGATGGTGCGCTCGAAGGCGTATCTGTTCGAAGGCGTGCGTGTACGCTGGTCGGTGGAAAAGAGCCTTCTCAAAGGCGATGACCAGACGCCGGCGGAAGAAGAGCTGCATTTTGAGAACGGGCTGGGCGACTATCTCCGCCACGTGCTCGCCGGACGTAAGCGGCTTGTGGAGCCCTTCTTCTCCGGTAAGGCGGAACTGGAAGCCAGCACCAACGATTCCGGCGGCCGCGTCGAATGGGCCGTGTGCTGGCCGGACGATGAAGACGGCTTCCTCAATTCCTACTGCAATACCATCCCCACCCCAGAGGGCGGCACGCACGAACAAGGCATGCGAAGCGCGATGCTGCGCGCGCTGAAGGGCTATGCCGAACTGACCAATACCAAGGGCGTGGGCATCGTCACGGGCGAAGACCTGTGGGGCGGCGCCTGCATGATGCTGTCGGTGTTCATCAAGGAACCGCAGTTCCAGGGCCAGACCAAAGAGAAGCTCGTTTCCGTGTCCGCCTCGCGGCTCGTCGACACGGTGATCAAGGATCACTTTGACCATTGGCTGTCGGGCGATCCGAATTCGGCGAACGTGCTTCTGGAAACCGCGATTGCGCGCGCCAACGACCGCGTGCGCAAGAAGCAGGACCAAGACTTGTCGCGCAAGTCGGCGACCAAGAAACTCCGCCTGCCGGGCAAGCTGACGGACTGTACCCGCTCCAACCCCATCGGCACCGAGCTCTTCATCGTCGAAGGCGACAGCGCCGGCGGTTCAGCAAAACAGGCGCGCAGCCGCGAAACGCAGGCCGTGCTGCCCTTGCGCGGCAAAATCCTGAACGTGGCGTCGGCGAGCGACGACAAGCTGCGCGCCAACCAAGAACTTCAGGACTTGATCGAAGCGCTGGGCTGCGGCATCCGCGACCGGTATGACGAAAGCAAGCTGCGCTACGAGAAAATCATCATCATGACGGACGCCGACGTCGACGGCGCGCATATCGCGAGCCTGTTGATGACGTTCTTCTACCGCGAAATGCCGCAGATGATCGAAAACGGGCATCTTTATCTCGCAATGCCGCCGCTGTACCGGCTGACGCAAAAGGCCAATATCGCCTACGCCATGAATGACGCGCACAAGGAGCAGCTCATCAAAAGCCACTTCGACGCGCGCGGGAAAGTGGAAGTCAGCCGCTTCAAAGGCCTTGGTGAAATGCCGCCGATCTATTTGAAGGAAACGACGATGGATCCGGCCCGCCGAACGCTGTTGAAGGTGATGATGGCGGACGAGAGCGAAAAAAGCTCGCAGCGCGCGACCGCCAAGCTGGTCGAGCAGTTGATGGGCCGCAAGCCGGAAGAACGCTTCAAGTTCATCCAGGAAAACGCGCAGTTCGCGGCCGCCGCGCTGGATATCTAACCGGCTTACGCAGCCTCAGCCACCGGCGCGGCCATATCTGCGAACACGCGGACGCTGCGTTCGCAGACCGCCTTGATCGCGGCTTTGACCGGCTGCTGCAGCGCGCCCACGGCGCGCGGGCCGCCGGCGTCCTTCTTGAGATGCGCGATAAACTGCTTCCAAGCCGAAAGATGAGCTTCGTCTCTGATCCATGACAGGAAGAGCGCGCCGTCCGTCGCATCGCGCAGGGTCTTGATAGCAAACGTGATGACATCGGCATCGTCGATTTCCGAGAGCGACATCGAAACACGTTGATGCATTTCGGCGCTCAAGGCTTGGAGCGTACCGACAATCGCCGGCGGACACTCGGCGACGCGGCGAAGCGCTTCCGCATCGCGGAAGACCGGCCAGCATGCGTCCTTCATGACAGGGGCAAGCTTCGCGATCGCGTCTTTTGCAAGTTGTCTGTTGGCGAGGGCAAGCGCCAGGAAATCGGGACCGGCGCCGAGCATATGCGAAAGAGCCTGCGCCAGCGGCGCGGCGATCTCCGGCGCGCTTGCGCCTTCGGCCGGCGCCCCGTTCACGCAGTGGACATAGGCCTCCGCCATCTCAATGACGATCTTGAAGTCGGATTTATTAAGTTCGCCGAGCGCGCGGATCGTAACCGGCGATTCGAGGGCGCCGACGACGGCGCCCAAAGCGGACACCGTACGAGTCGGAAGAGTCGCCAAGGATTCAACAAGCGCGAATTGCCCGCGCCGATTTAGGAACGGCTTCAGCGCTTCGTACACCCCTTTCTGCGGATAGTCGGCCAACAGAAGATCAGTTTTGGGCGGCGGGAACAGCGCGCCGAGGAGCGGGACCCTGGAGAGAGGATTACGGCGTTTCTCGCGCTCTTTTTCGATCCACTCCTTTTGCAAGCGCTCGCAGATGAGGCGCGCGGTGCCGTACAGATGCGCCATCACAATGTCGTCGAAGGGCTTCTGCGACAGAGCGAGGACATCGGTTGGCTTCTCGGCCACCGCGCCGCTTTCAGTCCGCAGGAACTCCGCGAATGGCTCGGTCTTGCGTGAACGCCACACAATGTCGAGGAACAGCGGCACCAGCACGGGATAGGCCCGCATGATGTCTTCGGGCTTCGACCAGCCCTGAATACGATTCGCCAGGGCTTCGGCGCCCTCGATTTCGCCGATATGCGCCCGCAGCGCTTCGAACCAGGCTTGAACCTGGCTGCGAAGCGCCGTGCGGCGGCGTTCGGGAACTGGCTTTGGTCGCGGCTTGCCCATGACTGATGCTCGGCGTTGGTTATTCGCCGTACCCTATGGACAGCCCCCGTCCTTTCCCATCAATCATAGGGGTAAGGGCCTTGCTCAAAGGTATGTATCAGAGGCCCTGAGCGGGCTTACGGCGTGGGACCGCCTTCAAGGAAAACCGACGGACGGAACTTCATATATTCGCGTTCCACGTCGGTGATATCGCGGCGAAGCATCATGAAGTAGGCGCCTTCGAGCTCCGGTTCTCCGCGCATCAACCGCGCCCACAGATCCTGCCCCTTCGGCCGTAATTCCGGGTGCATCAAGGTGTGGATGGACGTGATCCAGACCGACACGCCCCGGGCCACTGAGATGGTGAAGATCGTGTTGCGGTGAACAAGCTGTTCGCGGAAGCGCTGAAGCTTTTGTTCGTAGATCTGCAGCGTTTCCCGCCCCTCGGCGTCGATCGGCCGGCCGGTGAAATATTCCTCCGGGAACGGAACGCTGACTTGCTTGGTCGTATCGAGGCTTTTTTTCGCGAGCAGCGCGGCGGCGAGTTCGCCGGCCAGACCCGTCGGCGAATTCGGCAATTCGGCGAAATGATCGTCGACTTGGCGGTGAGGCGTGCGCGCGCGCATGGCGTCGCGCCGCCGTCTCGCCATATAGCTTTTGAAGAGGGAAAGAACCACGCGAATGCTTTTCTAGAAACTGGAAGACCTAGAGCGCGCGGATAATACCCGAAAAGTCGACGTTGCCATTACCGTCTTTCACGAACTTTTCGTAGAGCTCCGTGGCCGCTTTGCCGATGGGCGTGGTCATATTGGCCGCGCCGGCGGCGTCCTGGCTCAGCTTCAGGTCCTTCAGCATCATCGCCGCCGCGAAACCCGGCTTGTAATCGCGGTTGGCGGGCGACGTCGGCACCGGCCCCGGGACGGGACAATAGGACGTCATGGACCAGCACTGGCCCGACGCCTTCGAACTGATGTCAAACAGGACCTGGGCATCGAGGCCCAGGCGCTCGGCGAGCTTGAAGGCTTCGCAGGTGCCAATCATCGAAATGCCGAGCAGCATGTTGTTACAAACCTTGGCGACCTGGCCGTTGCCCGCCGGGCCGGCATGGACGATGACCTTGCCCATGGGCTCGAGGAACGGCTTCGCGGCAGCGAAAGCCTGATCGGCGCCGCCGACCATGAACGTCAGGGTGCCAGCCGCCGCCGCGGCAATGCCGCCGGAGACCGGCGCGTCGACCATCAGGAAGCCCTTGTCTTCGGCCGCCTTGATCACTTCACGCGCCGCCGGCACGTCGATGGTCGAGCAATCGATGAAGATCGCGCCCTTCTTGGCCGCGTCGAAGATGCCGCCGCTGAGATAAGTCTGACGCACGTGAGCACCGGCCGGCAGCATGGTGATCACGCAGTCCGCGTCCTTGGCCGCTTCGGCCGCCGTGGCGCCGACGCTCGCGCCGGCGCCCTTGGCGGCATCAAGCGCGGGCTGCGAAAGGTCGAACACCCGCACGCTGTGACCGGCCTTGATCTGATTCTGGGCCATAGGGCCGCCCATGTTGCCGAGACCGATGAATGCGACATTCGCCATGTGAGCTCTCCCAAAAAAGTCTAAAAGATGTTCGAAAGATCGAGTTCTTTGCCGGGCAGCGGCGCGAAGTAGGCCGCAACGTCAGCGTCCGAGACTTGCGCCAAGGTCTCCGGCGACCAGCGCGGCGTATTATCCTTGTCGATGAGCAGCGCGCGCACGCCTTCGTAGAAGTCCTTGCCCACGGCGCAGCGATTGGCGATGCGCCATTCCATCTTCATGCAGTCTTCGAAAGAAAGGTTCGCGCCTTCGCGGATCTGGCGGAAGGTCACCTTCATGGCCATCGGCGATTTGGTGCGAAGGATCTTGGCCTGTTCAGCGCCCCATTCGCCGCCCTCGTTCTCGAGCGAAGCGATGATGGCTTCAACGGAATCGAGATCGAAGTGACGGCTGATGGCCGTACGGTCGGCCGAGACCGGCGCGCTCTTCACCGGCTCGGCGAACGGAGCGATAAGATAGGAGATCTCATCAAGGTCACTGGCGGCGTCGCTCGCGAGCTTGGCTTCGAGCTCGTCCATGCGGTCATGCGGCACCAAGGCTTCGGCGAGACCGAGCGCGACGCAGTCCGCGCCTTTCAAACGTTTGCCGGTCAGGCCGAGATACATGCCCACCGATCCGGACAGGCGCGGCAGGAAGTAGCCGCCGCCCACGTCGGGAAAAAGGCCGATGCCGGTTTCAGGCATGGCGAACATCGTCTTATCGGTGGCGACACGATAGCCGCCATGCGCCGACACACCAACCCCGCCGCCCATGACGATACCGTCGATGAGGGCGATATACGGTTTTGGGTAGCGCTTGATGAGCGTGTTGAGCCGGTATTCCGTGCTCCAGAACGCATAAGGATACGGGAGGCCGGCCTTGCCGTCCTCGTACAGGCGCACGACATCGCCGCCCGCGCAAAACGCCTTCTCGCCCGCGCCCCGGATGACGACGGCCTTCACCGCATCGTCCTTCGCCCATGCCTTGAGCTGCGCGGTCATCAGCTCGCACATGTTGAGGGTCAGCGCGTTGAGAGCCTTCGGACGATTGAGAAGGATGTGACCGATGGCGCCTTTGCGCTGAAACAGGACTTCGTCGCCGGCGGGTTCGCTCATGCGCGGCCACCGCTCTGCAGGACATACCGCGAGACGATCACACGCATGATCTCGTTCGTGCCTTCGAGGATCTGGTGCACGCGCGCGTCGCGCAGGAATCGCTCGATGGGATAATCTTTCAGGTAACCGTAGCCGCCGTGCAATTGCAGCGCCGTGTTGCAGACCTCGAAGCCCACATCGCTGGCGAAGCGCTTGGCCATGGCGCAATACTTGGTCGCGTCAGGTTCCTTGGCGTCGAGACGCATCGCGGCGTCATGCACCATGAGGCGCGCGGCGTGCAGGTCGGTCGCCATGTCGGCGAGCTTGAACTGCACCGATTGGAAACCGGCGAGAGTCTGATTGAACTGGGTGCGGGTCTGGACGTAGTCGGTGGCGATCTCCAGCGTCGCGCGCGCCGCGCCGAGGGAACAGGCGCCGATATTGATGCGCCCGCCATCGAGCCCGACCATCGCGATCTTGAACCCCTCGCCTTCCGCGCCGAGCCGGTTCGTAACCGGCACGCGGCAATCTTCAAGGATCACGGCCGAGGTGGGCTGACTGTTCCACCCGAGTTTCTTTTCCTGGGCGCCAAATGAAAGACCGGGCGTGCCGTTCTCGACCAGGACGCAGCTGATGCCTTTCGGGCCGTCGTCGCCGGTACGTACCATGATGGCGTAGACGTCCGCGCGTCCGCCGCCGGAGATGAACGCCTTTGACCCATTGAGGATGTAGTGATCGCCGTCGCGCACCGCCTTGGTGCGCAGCGAGGCGGCGTCAGAACCCGACGACGGTTCGGTGAGGCAATAGCTCGCGAACCATTCCATGGAGCAGAGCTTGGGCAGGAACTTCTTTTTCAAGGGTTCCGCGCCGAAGCGGTCGATCATCGCCGCGACCATGTTGTGGATCGAGATATAGGCGGCGGTGGAAGTGCAGCCGGCGGCGAGTTCCTCGAGGATGATCGCGCTGTCGAGACGTCCCAGTCCCGTACCGTCGTATTCCGGCGAGACATACATACCGCCGAAACCGAGCGCGGCGGCTTCGCGCAGCTCATCGACCGGGAAATGCTTGTCTTCGTCCCAGCGCCCGGCGTTAGGGGTGAAAACATCGCGCGAGAATTTCCGCGCCGTTTCCTGAAAGGCCAATTGGTCGTCGCTTAGCCGGAAGTCCATGCATCCCCGCGTATTTTCTGCGCATCGGTCTTGGCGCGATACTTTCCATTGTAACTGCGGTTTTTCAACGAAAATATGGGCATGAAAACCGCACAGTTATGCATAAAATATGCACAACCCTTGCCATGACGAAGACGATGGATCGACGCACAGCGCTCTCGTTTGCTTTTCTCCTTACCTTGCCGCGCACCGCCCTGGGCGCCGGCGCCGTATCGCTCGGCGCCGTGCTGGACCGCGCGGGCGCGTTGCGGCCATTGAAGACGGTGGTCATCGCACATCGCGGCGAGATCATCGCCGAACGCGGTTTCCGCGGTCATAGCGTAAGCGCCGCTACCAACATCAAATCGGCCTCCAAGTCGATCGTCGCTGCGTTGGTCGGCATCGCGATCGACAAAGGCCTGCTGTCCGGTGTGGATCAACCGATCGCCCCGCTTTTGGAAACCGATTTGCCGGCCCAACCTGATGCGCGGCTCTCCATCATCACGGTCGGCAATCTTCTCTCCATGCAGGCCGGACTCGCGCGCACATCGGGCGCCAATTACGGGCGCTGGGTGCAAAGCAGGAACTGGGTTCGGACGGCGCTGGCGCAACCCTTCGACGACGAGCCCGGCGGCGCGATGCTGTATTCCACCGGATCCTCCCATCTGCTGTCGGCGATCCTGACGCGGGTCGGCAAACGCTCGACCTTGGAACTCGCGCGCGCCTGGCTGGGGCCTCAGGAGGGTTTTGTCATCGGCGACTGGCAGCGCGATCCGCAAGGGATCTACATGGGTGGAAATCAGATGGCGATGAGCGCTAGGTCATTGCTGGCTTTCGGCGAGTTGTTCCGCAATCGCGGCAGGGCGAGGAACGGACAACAGCTCATTTCGCCCGCATGGATCGAAAGTTCCTGGGCGCCGCGCACGAATTCGCGCTTCACCGGAGATGGATATGGCTACGGCTGGTTCGTGCGTGAGATCGGCGGGCACACGGTGCCTTACGCCTGGGGATTTGGCGGCCAAATGCTGTACATCGCGCCCGCGCTCGGTCTGACGGTGGCGATGACATCGGACGACAGCGCGCCGGCGGGGCGCACCGGTCACCGCGAGAATTTGCACGATCTGATGGGCGAGATCGTGCAGACCATCCGGACATGAAAAATCCGCCGCAATCGCCTGCGGCGGATTTCTCTACATAAAACCGTTTTAACTTAGAGGCTCTGGGTGAGCTGACGACGGCGCATCCAGACAACGGCGAACAAGCCAAGGCCCATGAGGGCCACCGGCAGCGGCTCCGGCACCGCCGAGGTGTGCACCGAGAACGTGAAGCTCATGTTGTCGGTGGTCGTGCCGCTCCAGCTGAAGAGCGCTTCCGTGGCGTCGAAGCCCGGGGCATGCAGGATGCCGCGCCCAAAGAGGTTGAGGAACCCGGGCGTCGGACCGGTGCGGCTGACGATGTTCAGCTCGTTGAGGTCAAGGGACACGCCGCTGGACAGGGTCAGGTAACTCAGGATCGGCGTGAAGGCGGTCAGGCTGGGAATGTTCTTCAGCGTGCCCATCTGTCCCCAATTGACGATCCCGGCCAGATCAAACGTATCCGCCGCCGTGACGATAATGGCGCCGCCGTTGGCGATGGAAATCGAGTCCGTATTGCCGAGATGGGAACCCGACGGAATGTTGAAAGCGCCGGAAATGCCGAACGAGGTCTGCTGAATGACCGCGGCCGAAGCGGGCAGCGAGACCGTCACGATGGCCGCCAGCGCCGCGGCCAAGGTGAGTAAACGCTTCAATTGAAAAAGCTGACGCAACATAGTTCTTCTCCGAAACCCCGCGCCGAAATGAACGCGGGTTAAATGCGTCTTTTAAACAGCAAGAAGCGTGCCACCACTCAAAGTCGCGTATTTACGGGGAGTGAACACGCGTCACTGTAAAAAAGCTCAGAATTGAGGAGGCGCAATCGCGCCGCGAGGTGTCGGGAATTTGGACAGCCGGGAGTGGGCCGGAGGGTTCAATCACACCCGCAAATCCTGCAACGCCGCGCCGCGCAGGTATTTCCGCGCTTATACCATTGCACAACCGGGCTATCCGTTGGTGCGCCTAGCGGTTGCGGGCGTGCGCAGGCAACATCCTCGGCATCAAGGAGGAGCGCCATGAGAGCACTTCGAGCCACGGAATACCCAAGCCACACCCAAGATTCCCTGCCCACCCCAGTCGAGGTGTTGATCTTCGACTATGACGACAATTTGGTGAGCGAGACCGAAACGATCGCCCGCTTCTTGGATTGCGAACGCGATTTGTCGCTCGGCGAGATTTTCGCCGCGCGGTAACCGCATCGTTTCGAAGGAAAGTTCTCGACGGGAGCTTGCCGGTCCGTCCGTCCGGGGGACCACTCTTAAATTCACGGCGCGAATTTAAGAAGAATGGTGGGCGATACAGGGATCGAACCTGTGACCTTTCCCATGTCAAGGGAACGCGCTACCGCTGTGCCAATCGCCCATCTTCTTCGTGTCCGCGGCCAAATTGCGGCCGCGTCTCGAAAATTTCTCCAACCAAACCAGGGCACTACGCTGACGACCGGTCAGGGTTGGAAGGCGTTGTTTATAGGCAAGTTTTAGGAAGTGCAAGGCCTCTTAGGACGCGCAACGCCCCGTCCATGCATTTGGTCGGAAAGGCTGGAATGGGCCCGATAGATAGCCTTACAATCCATGGTTTCCAGCCCCTTACAGCCCCTTTACCGCCCTGTGTCCCTAGCCGAATCCACGCCCGCGAGCCCTATTGAGGTCCTGGAGCCTGCCCGGCACAGCGTCCCCTTGGTGTTCGCTTCGCCGCATTCCGGCGCGTTCTATCCGCCGGAGTTCGTGGCGTCGTCGCCGCTGGATCTCGCGATGCTGCGGCGCTCCGAGGACTGCTACGTCGATCAGCTTTTCGCCGGGACGCCCGCGTTCGGCGCGCCGTTGGTACGGGCGCTGTATCCCCGCGCCTATCTGGACGTCAACCGCGAGCCCTATGAGCTCGATCCGGAGATGTTCAAGGACGCTCTTCCGCCCTTCGCCAATACGACGTCGGTCCGGGTGGGAGCGGGTTTGGGAACGATCCCGCGCATCGTCGCGACACGCCGCGAGATCTATCGCGCGAAACTGAATTTCCAAGACGCCGAACAGCGGATCGAGGCGGTTTACCGTCCCTATCACCGCGCGCTCGCCGGTTTGATCGCGCGGGCGCGGGCGCAGTTCGGCTTTTGCATCCTCATCGACTGCCATTCGATGCCCTCGACAGGTCTGCCCGTGGCGGCAGCGGGCGATCCACGCACCATCGATATGGTGCTTGGCGACAGGACCGGATTGTCCTGCGCGCCGGCGGTCACCGACGGCGTCGAAGCCTTCCTGTCGCAGCGCCACTACCGCGTCACACGCAACAACCCTTACGCAGGCGGATTCACCACGCAACACTACGGGGATCCCGGGAATGGCACCCATGTGCTGCAGCTGGAGATCAACCGGAACCTCTATATGGACGAAGCGACTCTTGAGCCCCGTCCAGGGTTCGCCGTGCTTAAGAACGATATCACCGCATTGATCGGGCGCCTTGTCGCGCTTGCCGGCGAGCAGGCCGCAGCCTTGCAGCCCCAGCGTCTCAGCGCGGAATAATCCACGCGCGGGAGTTGAAATACCTTTCTGCGCCCCTTTCGATAAAATATAGTCCTTTCAAAGAGTACGCGGCATAGCCCGGAGTGAATGGCATAGGCATGGTTGAGATCGGCACACTTACGCTTTTCCGGGAGAAATCGGTCGTCCACTCGTTCGGCGCTCTGGACGAAGAAGGCCAGCGCGACATCCCCGTCCTGACGCTGCGCTCGAACCGCATCACGATCCCGGTGAAGACGAAGATCAGCACGATCATGGCCATCGTGCGCGGGCAGAACATCCCCGGGACCATGCGCATGGCCGCCGTGGTGGTGGAGGAAGTCCGCCGCGACCCAAACATCCTGCAAGACGCCGGGTCCTTCGATTGGGAAAATATGTGGCGCCGCAAGGTGTCGAAGTACGAACTCGATTACAATCCGGAGAACTGGGTATCGCTGCATATCGGCGGCGAGCAGATTTTCTCCAGCCGCGAGGACAATGCGGCCATCGAGCAAGTTGAGGCGCTGGCCGCCGGCGAAGACGTCACCGATGCGATCGTCTCGGAGGCGGCGGCGAACATCATCGGCGCGCTCGAAGACCTCGTGGTCGAACACGACACACAGACCGCGTTCGTGTTTAGCGCCTTCCCGGCCTATCTCCGTGCCGCCATCCTTGAGCGCCGCGACCGCAAGACCGGTTCTTACGCGATCTCGGCCTATCACCCGTCGCCGCAGCGTCCGGTGCGCCTTTCGCACTTCATATCGTTCTGCGCCGATATGGCCGAAGCGCTGACGCACAAATCCTTCCTCGACCGCGTGCAGGATCTGATCGCGACCAACGCGATCGGCAACGCGGGCATCACGCCGGCGCTGGTGCAGGCCACGCGCAATCGCCGCCGCGACCTCACGCAGCAGATCGAGAATTTCGAAGGCGCGAACAAAGTCGTGTACCGGCCGGAACGGCCGAGCCTTGCCTAGCGCGGAGCGCGCGGCCTAGCGCGGAGCGCGCGGCCTAAACCGCAGGGGTTATGCGCGGGTGGCGGGCATTTTGTCAGCCGCCGGTGTGACCGAAAGTCCTCAGCAGCAACAGAATCAACAAAAGCGCCACAGCCACAGCCTGTGTGGCGACGCGTAGACGCATTAATTTATTGGCGTATTTGCGATTGAATTCACCGCCCGCGATAAAGGCGACAAGGCCCGTCGCAAGGACGGCAAACACCGCCACCATTGATATGCCAAGAAGAACCGTGACGACGCTTTCCATAGGGGGTGCTCGGTAAATGCGTGGTGCGAATATGCATTCGCTTCAAGCTTGTAGCGACATTATCACCGCAGAGTTGCAGGCGAAAACGTTGAAGTAAATAGGCCTCACGACTATCCTTTTGCCCTTGGGGTCGTGAGGATAGAAAGACGGGGGATCATCGTGTTAGGTCGCATTCTCGTTGTCGATGACAACGTGATGGTGCGGGAGTCGTATACCGAACTCTTACGCCATCGTGGCTACGATGTGATGCAAGCCGGTGACGGCGAAGAAGCACTCAAGGTTATCAGAGCAAGTTCCATCGATCTTGCCATCATCGACGTGATGATGCCGGTGATGGGCGGGCTTGAACTGCGCCAGGTATTGCAGGACAAGGCGCCGGGAATCGCGACTATTCTCGTGACCGGTCAGCCGGACAAAGTCGAGGATCTTGTCGACGACGATCCGGACTTCCAATCGGGCCGCGTGGCGATGCTCTACAAACCGGTGCATCCGGTGATGTTACTGGCGGAAGTCGACAAGCGCCTGATGAAGGTCATGGGAATGCGCTAACGGCGCATTCCTCCTTTTCAGCGTTAGATCGAAAAGCTTTCGCCGCAGCCACACCGGCCCTTTTCGTTCGGGTTCGTGAAGACAAACCCGCTTTCCATTTTGCTTTCCCGGTAGTCGAGTTCGCTGCCGAGCAGGTACATGACCGCCTTGGGGTCGATAAACACCTTCGCGCCGTTGTGTTCGACCACGTCCTCGAACTTGCGTACATCCTCGGCGTACTCGACGACGTAGGACTTACCCGAGCAGCCCTTGTTGCTGACGCCAACGCGCACGCCCAAAACCGGCTTCGTCGCCTTGGCGACGACCTCGTTGATGCGCTTGGCGGCCGCGTCCGTGATGCGGATGGGCGGAGGTAAAGAACGCTTAGCCTTGGGTGCAATCGTCTGTGCTGTGCTCATGACGGACCTAATATAAGAAGCATTCGTCTCATTTCTAGAACATGTCGAGCGCGACTTTGGCGACCTCGGACATATTGGCCGGCGTCCAGGGCGGATCCCAGGTCAGCACCACGTCGACCTCACCGATGCCTTCGACCGCCGAAACGCGCTCGGCGACTTCCTTGGGCATGGAGCCCGCCACCGGACAGGCCGGGGCGGTCAGCGTCATGGTGACGACGGCATCGCCCTTCTCGTCGATCTTCAGATCGTAGATAAGGCCGAGGTCGTAGATATTGACCGGAATTTCCGGGTCATAAACGGCGCGCAGAGCTTCGACGACGGCTTCCTCGGTCGCGATGGGCAGCGCGGGGTCCTTCGGCGCGCCGGCGCGGACCGTCGTTCCTTCCTTGGGGGGATCGTCGCCCCCGCCGAAATACGGATCGTAGGCGCGCATGTCCTCGGTCGCGGGCATATCGTCCTTCGGCGGCGCGGGGGGCTTATGATCGTGTGGTTCGTCGTGCATCGTCATTTCTCTGTGGTCGTCGTCTGGCCTTTGCCTTCAAGGCACGACATCAGCGCATGCCACGGCAAGGTCGCGCATTTCACCCGCACGGGGAACTGGCGCACGCCGGACAATGAGGCGAGTTTGTCGACACTCTCGGAGGCTTCGGGAAGTTTCGCCTTGGCGGCATCGGCGTCGATTTTACCGGTGCACAAGTCGTGCACCGCGTCGAACAGTTGTCGCGCCGCGGCGATGGTCTGCCCGGTCAACGCCTCAGTCATCATGGAGGCCGACGCGATAGAGATCGCGCAGCCTTTGCCTTCAAAGCCGATGTCCCTTAGACGGCCGTCGTCCGAGACCTGCGCCGTGACCGTGACGCGATCGCCGCACATGGGATTGTTGCCTTGCGCCTTGCAGGTGTGCCGCTCGACCTCACGTGCATTACGCGGATGCTTGGCGTGATCGAGAATCACTTCCTGATAAAGTGAGCGCAGATCGTCGTTGAGGGGCGCTACGTTCACAGCAGCACCTCCCGCGCGCGGGTCAGCGCATGCACCAGCGCATCAACCTCTTCCATGGTGTTGTAGATACCAAACGAAGCGCGCGTCGTCGCGGTCACGCCGAGGATTTCCATCAGAGGCTGCGCGCAGTGATGACCGGCGCGCACGCAAACGCCGTGACGATCGAGGACCGTCGCGAGGTCGTGGGGATGAGCCCCGTCCATGACAAAGGACTGCACTGCGGCTTTGTGAGCGGCCGTTCCGATAAGACGAATACCGGGCACCTGCGCAAGGCGCGTCATGGCATAGCGGAGCAGAGCGTCTTCATGGTCCGCGGCGGCCGCGCGGTCGATGCTGTTCAAATAATCGATCGCGGCGCCGAGCCCGATGGCTTGGGCGATGGGCGGCGTACCGGCCTCGAACTTGGCGGGCGCTGGCGCCCACGTGGTCTTGGCGAACGTAACGGTATCGATCATGTCGCCGCCGCCCTGATAGGGCGGCATGGCGTCGAGCAACGCGGCGCGCGCCCATAGGACACCAATACCGGTGGGGCCATAAAGCTTATGGCCGGAGAAAACATAGAAATCGCAGCCGAGGTCCTGGACGTCCACATGGCGGTGAACAATCCCCTGGCAGCCGTCGAGCATGATCTTGGCGCCGACCGCGTGCGCGAGGCCGGCGATCTCGCGGACCGGCAGCACGGTCCCAAGCACATTGGACACATGAGCGATCGCGACCAGTTTGGTCTTCGGTCCGACGACCTTGGCGAATGCGGCGACATCGACGCTGCCGTCGGGATTCACCGGCACGACACGCAGGACGCAGCCCGTCGCGTCCCGCAGAAGCTGCCACGGCACGATGTTGGAGTGGTGCTCGACGGCGGTGATCACGACTTCGTCGCCGGCCTTGATGAAGGCCCGCCCATAAGCCGACGCGACCAGGTTGATGGCCTCGGTCGCGCCCTTCGTGAAAACGATCTCGGAAACGCTCTTCGCATTGATGAAACCGCGCACCTTCTCGCGCGCGGCTTCGTAGTTGGCGGTCGCGGTTTCGCTCAAATAGTATGCGCCGCGGTGCACGTTGGCGTATTCGTCGCTATAGACCTTCGTGATGGCCTCGATGACCTGGCGCGGCTTCTGGGCCGACGCGGCGCTGTCGAGGAACACGAGCGGCTTGCCGTGCACGGTGCGCGACAGGATCGGGAAGTCGGCGCGAACCTTGGCGACATCGAACGCCGAAGTGAGCTTCTTTGCCGGATGCGGGCTCATGCGGACGCCTTTCGCATCAACCAGCCCGAGATCTCAGCCAACAGAATATCGTGTACGACGGCATCGTCGACATTCTCCAGCGCATCGGCGAGGAAACCCTGCACCAGGAGAAGGCGCGCCGCTTGCGGATCGATCCCACGCGCGGCGAGATAGAACAGGTGGTCCGGATCCAGTTCGCCGGTGGTGGCGCCGTGCGCGCACTTCACATCGTCGGCGTAGATCTCGAGTTCGGGTTTGCAATCAATCTGGGGGCCGCGCGAAAGAAACAGCGCTTTGTGAAGCTGTTGGCCGTCGGTCTTCTGCGCATGACGCGCGACCAGGACGCGGCCTTGATAGACGCCGCGCGATTCACCGTCGACCACGCCCTTGAACACCTGGCTTGAGGCGCAGCCCGGCATGTCGTGGTTCATGAAGGTCGTAAAATCATGGTGCGCCCGGCCCGTCAGGGCATAGGCGCCGTTGAGGCGCACCGCGGCCCCTTCCCCCACGAAATCGACACTGATTTCCTGGCGCACGAGCGCGCCGCCGAGGCCGAGATGGAAGGCGTCGAACTTCGCGTCCGCCGCCACATCGGCGAGCGTGGTGGCGAGGTGAAACGCTTCGCTGTCTTCCCGCACCAGGACGTAGCGGCGCAAGACACCGGCGGTGCCCACCGAAATCGTGGTGACCGGGTTCGAGAAATAAGGCTGCCCCGGCAGACCATGATGGGTCTCAAAGATCGTGAGCTTGGCGGCGGGCGCCACGGTGATCGCGAGACGCGGATGAAACGCCGCGGGTTCCGCGCCGGCGGCGCCGATGGAAACGAGATGGATGGGCGTTGCGACAACGCCGCGCGCCGCGATGGTCACGCCGCCGCTCATATAGGCGGCATTCAGGATCGCGAGCGGGGCATCGACATTGTGATCCGGCGTTTTGGCCTCAACGATTGTCAGGCCGGCTTCGGCGACGCGATCCGACAGGTCCGCGCGATAAACGCCATTCACCAGAACGACGCGAATGGCGCCCGCGAATCGCGGCACATCGAGGGGGATATCCCGCACATCGATGTCGTCGGCCGTGGCGGCCGGAACGAATGGGATTTTCGCCAGCCCCCGCAACGGGGTGAAACGCCATTCCTCGCGCTTGGGGCCCGGCAAACCTTCGAGCGCAAGCGCCTCGCGGGCTTCGCGGCGCGCGGAATCGGCCGCCGGCAGCGCCGCGGCGTAGCGTTCGCCAAAAGGGTGATCGAGGAGAGCCGACTGCTTCATGGGCTTAAGCCGCGCTGAGGTAGCGCGCATATCCTTCCGCTTCGAGTTGCTCGGCCAGTTCCTTGCCGCCGCTGGCCACGACCTTGCCGCCCACAAGCACGTGCACATGATCCGGCACGACGTAGTTCAAGAGGCGCTGGTAGTGCGTGATGATGAGGAACGTGCGCTCCGGGCCGCGCAGCGAATTGACGCCTTCGGAAACAATCTTCAGGGCATCGATGTCGAGACCGGAATCGGTTTCATCGAGGATGGCGACGCGCGGCTCGAGCAGCGTCATCTGCAGCACCTCGGCGCGCTTCTTCTCGCCGCCAGAGAAACCCACGTTAAGATGGCGCTTGATCATGTCGTCCGGCATACCGAGCACTTTTTGCTTCGCTTTCACGAGCTTCAGGAACTCCATGGCGTCGATCTCCGGTTTGCCTTCAGCCCGGCGTTTGGCGTTGATCGCGGTCTTGAGGAACGCGGATGTCGTAACGCCCGGAATCTCCACCGGATACTGGAACGCGAGAAACACGCCGGCCCGGGCGCGTTCGTCGGCGGCCATCGCCAGCACGTCCTTACCGTCGAGCAAGACCTGCCCTTCGGTGACCTCGTAACCATCGCGGCCCGCGATCACGTTGGACAACGTGCTTTTGCCGGTGCCGTTCGGGCCCATGATGGCATGCACTTCACCCGCGTTCAGGGTGAGCGAGATGCCGTTGAGGATCTTCTTGCCGGCGACCGAGACGTGAAGGTTCTTGATTTCGAGAAGGGCCATTAGCCGACACTGCCTTCTAAGCTGATGCCGACGAGTTTTTGGGCCTCGACGGCGAATTCCATGGGGAGCGTTTGCAGCACCTCGCGGCAAAAACCGTTGACGATAAGCGATACCGCCTCTTCTTCCGTCATGCCGCGCTGCTGGCAATAAAAGAGCTGATCCTCGCTGATCTTGGAGGTGGTCGCCTCGTGTTCGGTCTGGGCCGTCGGATTGCGGCTTTCGATGTAGGGCACGGTATGAGCGCCGCATTTGTCGCCGATCAGGAGGCTGTCGCATTGGGTGTAGTTGCGCGCGCCGTCGGCCCTTGGGCCGATACGCACGAGGCCGCGGTACGTATTATCCGCCTTCCCGGCGGAAATGCCCTTGGAGATGATCTTCGAGCGCGTGTTGGCCCCGAGATGGATCATCTTGGTGCCGGTATCGGCCTGCTGGTGATTATTGGTGATCGCGACGGAGTAAAACTCGCCAACCGAGTTATCGCCTTGCAGGATGCAGCTTGGGTATTTCCAGGTGATGGCTGAACCGGTCTCCACCTGGGTCCACATGATCTTCGAGTTCTTGCCGCGGCAGGCGCCGCGCTTGGTGACGAAGTTGTAGATACCGCCCTTGCCCTCGGCGTCTCCCGGATACCAATTCTGCACCGTGGAATATTTGATCTCGGCGTCATCGAGGGTGATGAGTTCGACGACGGCCGCGTGCAGCTGATTTTCATCGCGCTGCGGCGCCGTGCAGCCTTCAAGGTAGCTCACGTACGCGCCCTCGTCGGCGATGATGAGCGTACGTTCGAACTGGCCCGTGTTCTTCTCGTTGATGCGGAAGTAAGTGGACAACTCCATCGGGCAGCGCAGGCCCTTGGGGATGTACACAAACGAACCGTCCGTGAAGACCGCCGCGTTGAGCGCGGCAAAGAAGTTGTCGGTGTACGGCACGACCGAGCCGAGATACTTCTTCACGAGTTCGGGGTGCGAATGCACGGCTTCCGAGATCGGCTTGAAGATCACGCCCATCTCTTCGAGTTTTTTCTTGTAGGTCGTCGCGACCGAGACGCTGTCGAACACCGCATCAACGGCGACGCCCGCGAGCACCGCCTGCTCGGCGAGCGGAATACCAAGCTTCTTGTACGTCTCGAGCAACTTCGGATCGACCTCATCCATGCTCGCCAACTTCTGCTTCGGCGCGGCGTAGTAATAAGAGGCCTGATAATCGATCTTCGGATAGGTGAGCTTCGCCCACGCCGGCTCTTCGTCGGCGAGCGTCAGCCAATAACGGTAGGCCTTAAGACGCGCCTCGAGCATCCAGTCCGGCTCGCTCTTCTTAGCTGAAATAAAGCGGATGATGTCTTCGCTAAGACCTTTCGGCGCCTTCTCCGATTCAATATCCGTCACGAAGCCGTACTTGTACTGCTCGACTTCGCGGACGGCGGCGGCGGTTTCCTGTTTGGCGGCCATGGCTTACTCCACCACGTGCGCGGCCGGCGCGGGCACGCGCGGCGGCAGGCCAAAGCTATTCATATCGGCGACCATGTCGGCGAGCGTCACCTGGCTGAGCGCGTCACGGACCGCGGAGTTCACGCGGTTCCAACGTCCCTGCACCGGGCAGACGGCCTCAATGCTACAATGCTCATCCGAGGTATCGGCGCAGGCGGTGAGCGCGATGGGGCCTTCGACGGCCTGGATGACATCGGCCAGCGTGATCTCGGCCGGCACTTTCCCCAGCACATAACCTCCCGACGCCCCCCGCTGGGACCTCACAAGGCCAGCCTTGTTCAGGCTTTTCATCAATTTGGCGACCGTCGGCATGGGAATCCCGGTATTTTCCGAAATATGTTGGCTCGACCGCACCATATCGCTGCGGGCGATGGTGATCAGCACAACGGTCGCATAGTCAGTTAACTTATTGACTTTAAGCATTTTTTTGGCCCTCGCAGGCCTCCCAAGCCGAATGTCGGACTAATTCGGTCCTGTTTACCATGGTGTAATAGGCCCTGGGGTAAGACGTTTCAAGTCTTTGAATCGCATACGAGGATTGTGAGCGTGAGCCGCTTGATCCTGATGACACAACGGGAATTCGAGGAACCCCTTACCGACGCGCTCCGGCGCGCGGCGCCGGGCCTTGCCCTGAGCTTTGCCTGGACCCTGGCGGACCTGGAAGCCGAACTGGCGAACGACCCCGACGGAAGCCGAATCCTGTCGGTCGGCTCGAGCGTCATCGTGCCGCGGCGCGTGCTGGCGGCACTCAGCTCACCCGCCTACAACCTGCACCCGGGTCCGCCCAATTACCCCGGCATCTTCCCGTCGGTGTTCGCCCTCTATGAAGGCGCGCGCGAGTTTGGGGTAACGCTGCACGAAATGGCGCCCACCGTGGACTCCGGCGCCATTTGCGTTGTCGAACGCTTCCCCATCGATACGCGCTGGGACCGCCTGGCGCTCGATACGCACACCCTCGTTGTATTGATGCACGTGCTCGAACGCGTGGCGCCGCGCCTGGCCGATGTCCATACGCCGCTCTCCTATTCCGGCGACGTCTGGTCGGGGCACCGCCGAACGCGAAAGCACTTCGATGCCCTTTGCCACCTGCCGGAAGACTTCACGGCGGTGGAACTCGCGCGGCGTCTGCGGGCGGTCGGCGAAGGCCCAGATCATTGCCTCACCACGACCCGCGACGGCCAGATCATGCGTCTGGAAACCGGCCGCCGCGGAATGGTGGTGCGCGCGGGACAGCCCGTCGCCGCCGAATAGGACGCTAGAAGCTCGCCCTCACGTACAAACGAACATCCCGCCCCGGCATCGGAGCGACATCCTTGAGAAAAGATGTATGCGGCCGCGCCGCCGCACCGGTCAGGTTTTGCGCCTGCAGGACGATCTGAATGTCGCTATCCGCAAACGGACTGACGCCGAGACGGGCATTCACAAACGTATAGCCTTTGGTCGCGGTCTCTAGCGGCGATATCCGGTTTTGACTCGCCGCGCCAACGACTTCGAGGCGCGCCTCGACGATCGTCCAGCGCATGTCGGTCCCGAACCGATAGCGGAGCGGCGGAGTCCGGGGCAACGGCTCGTTCGCCGCGGCATTCGTAGCGCGGACAAGATCGAGGCCGGCGTCAAAACTCAACGCATAGCTGGCGTCCCGAAGGACGCTGAGAGCAACCTCGGACTCGAGCCCTGTAAAGCGCGCCTTGGTGGCAGAGAACGCAAAGACAGGCAGACCGTCCTCTGCCTCGCCCGTTTGATCGGCGAAGATGTAGTTGTCGAACCAGGTCCGATAGAGCGCGACCGATCCGGTGAGAGGTCCGGCATTGTGTTTGAACGTCATTTCGAGGTTTGTCGCGCGCTCCTGGCGCAAATCGGGATTACCGCGCTCGAATTGATTGGTTGCGAGATGCGGTCCTTCCGAGAACAATTCTTCGGCGGTCGGCGCACGTTGTGTCCATGAAGCCGTCACGCCCACGAGAGTCTGCGCGGCGAATTCATACGCCGCACTGCCGGAGAACGCCCCCGATGTGAACGCACGGCGGGTATTGTCCTCGAGTGAGATGCGCGTGCCCTCGACGCGCGCGCCGGCTTCGAACTTGAGTGCGCCGATCGCGGCGCTCTCCAGCAGGAAACCCGCGAATTGGCGGGTCTTCGAGGCGGGCGTGAACGCCTCCTCGCCGATGGCGGCGAAGTCGCGATTGCGATACTGGACGCCGAATGTGCCTGTAATTGCGCCTAAAGGCGCATGCACGGCATCTATCCGCCCTTCCCAACCTTGATTGGTGAACGTGGTGCCGACAGCGCCGCCTTCGATTTCCTGGTGTTGATAATCGCCATAAGCGCCGCGCGCGCGAACGGACGCAATAAACCCCTCGAGATCGTGCATTTCGCCTTTGAAGTCCACGCGCGTCTGTTTGAGATCAAGACGAACGGCTTCCTCGGCGGGCGAACCATAGTTCGAGGTGAACCGCTCCACAGCCGCGCCCAGCACGCCGTTTTCAAATACATAGGACGCCCCACCTGTACCGTGCGTGGTACGTCCGTCGGAATTCCGCACGCGGCCCTCAATCCCTTCCGCTTGCGCCTCCGGACTCGCGAAGCCGGGGATCTTGTAATCGCCGGTCTTCCGCCACCCGGCATCGGCGTGCAGCATAAGACCGCTCGCCACATCGACGTCGGTTCCGCCGCTGACAAACTTTTCATCGGCGTTGGATCCGTATCCGCCCATAAGATGGCCGTGATAGCCGTTGGCGGGCACCTCGGTGGGAATTCGACCGTCGATGATATTGACCACGCCGCCGATGGCCGAACTGCCGTAGAGGAGGGTTGCGGGGCCCCGCAAGACCTCGATGCGCTCGGCGCCGAGCGCATCGCCCGCCGTTTGATGATCGGGGCTGACGGATGAAGCATCGATAGCGCCGATCCCGTCGAACAGAATTCGAATGCGGTCACCGTCAAAGCCGCGAATGACGGGACGGCTGGCGTAGGGGCCGAAAAAGGTCGAGGTCACGCCCGGTTCGCTGGCGAGCGTTTCGCCAATGGACGGTTTGAGGGCAGCGGCGAGTTCATCACCTGTAAGAACGCTGGTGCCTTGCACGACGTCGAAACGGTCGCGGCCGAGCGGCGAGGCGGTGATGATGATTTCGTCGACGTGAAGCGTGTTGGTATCCGCCGCCGATGCGGCGGCATAAGCGGAAATAGGGATCAAACTTGTCGCGGCCGCTATGAACGACACCGCGACGCCAAAATGCTGGCGACGCATGAAAGAACTCCGTTGCTTGTAAGTAAGCTAAAGCGGGCGAGAGCCCGTGCTAACGATCAGGCAGCAACGAAGTGGGGCGGCGCGCGTGAACGGAAATGCGTGTCGACGTGGTCACAGCAAACGGCATCGGCGACGAACGCAATGGGAAGAGCCGGACCGAAGTCCGGCGGGAGAATGACGAAGGGTTCTGGTGGCGGCGCGGCGCCGGCGACGACATTACAGAGAACGCATTCGTGGGCGACCGTCTGCGCGTCGGGGGCGATCCGGTGTTCGAGCTGATGGACGGCCAGAGCCAGCTGCGCGAGCAGCAGGATCGGCGTCACCCATCCGAGGAACCGGCTACGCCATGTCATCCCAGACACCGTAGAAGTTCATCGGCGAGGCCGCGCAGCAGCGTGAAGTAAAGATTGGGACCGTCCTTCAGCGACGTGCCTTCCGGATCAAGGATGCCGGAGTGCGCGCCGGACCCTTCCACGAGCATCTGCACGTGGCGCGGTTCGAATTGCGGTTCCGAAAAAATGCACACGGCCTTGGCCTCACGCAGTCTTTCCTGGATCGCGGCGAGACGCCGCGCGCTCGGCGGCTGGTCGGGCGTGACGCTGACGCTGCCCAGCGCCGCCAGCCGATAGCGCATCTCAAAATACTGGTACGCGTCGTGAAACACCAGGAAGGGTTTCGTACGCACGGGCGCGAGGCGGATGTGCAAATCGCGGTCCAACGCCATGGCTTCGCGGGAAAATCTCTCCGCGTTGGCCCAATATTCCGTCGCGTTCACAGGGTCGGCCACCGCGAGGGCGTCCGCCATAGCGTTGGCCATCGCAACGGCGTTGGGCGGTGAAAGCCAGATGTGCCCGTCGGGTAAGGACGCTTCATGAGGCGCGTCGGCCTGTTCCCATACGCCGCCGGCGCGGGACGAAAGGACTTCGAGACCGGGCGCATCCATAAGACTCACGACCCGCGCCTTACCGGCCAAAGCGGCGAGCGGTTTGGTCAAAAAGACTTCCAGGGAGGGGCCTACCCAAAAGACGACCTTGGCCTGAGAGAGCAGCCGCGCTTCGGACGGTTTGAGCGCATGGGCATGAAGCGACGCGGCATTGCCGAGAAGAATCTGCGGCGTCCCGACGCCTTTCATGATCTCGGCGGCAATAGCCTGCACCGGCCGCACGGATGCAACCACCGTCGGAGCCTCGGCCAGGGCCGGCGCGGCGGCCAGAAGCGCAGTTATAAAGAAAAGTAGACGTCTCACAGCGAAGCCTTGATCGGACTGAACCGGTTAATTATGTTACGTTATAACATTAAATCTTACAGCGCAAATGGCAACCCGCCCCCGTAAAACGGCGTCCCGCCCCCAGGGCTTTCCAGACCCGCACCACGATCATAGCCGGTGCGCGGCCGATGCGCTGCGCACGGCTGAGACGGTCTGCGAGAAACACGGCGCGCGGCTGACGGACATTCGCCGGCGCGTGTTTGCGGCGGTGTGGGCCAGCCACGCGCCGATCGGCGCTTACGATATCCTCGCCACTCTCAATGGCGATGGAGGAAAAATCGCGCCGATGGCGGTCTATCGCGCGCTCGACTTCCTTATGGAGCACGGACTGGTTCACCGCCTCGCGAGCCTCAATGCCTTCATCGGCTGCGCGCTCGCCAGCGAGCGCCACACCGCGCACTTTCTGATCTGCCGGGCGTGCAAGTCGGCGACGGAAATGGACGGCGCCGCGGTGACACGCGCGGTCAGGAAAACCTTGAGCGAACACGGCTTCGTTCCCGAAACCGAAATCATCGAAATCCAAGGGCTCTGCGCCCACTGCCATAAAGAGAGCGCATGACCGCCCCCCTCACGAAGCCGCCGGCGGTCGCGCTCGTTGGCGCGGTGTTGAAGCGTAACGATCGCCACGTGCTCGATCATGTCGATCTCAGCGTCGGCGCCGGTGAGATCGTGACCGTGATCGGGCCCAATGGGGCGGGGAAGTCGACCTTGATCCGGGCTGCCCTCGGCCTCGAGAAACTAGACGCGGGCGAGGTACGCCGCGCCCCGGCGCTGACGGTGGCCTATCTCCCGCAGCGCTATCAGCTTGATCCGGCGTTGCCGTTATCCGTGCGCCGCATTCTGACGCTCACGCATACGCCAGCGGAGACGCGCATCAAAGCTGTGCTCGAGGAGCTCGACATCGGCCAGCTGCTCGACATCTCAGCGTTACGCCTTTCGGGCGGCGAGTTGCAGCGCGTCATGCTCGCCCGCGCCTTGCTGCGCGAGCCCGGCCTTTTGGTATTGGACGAGCCCACACAGAACGTCGACCCCGCAGGAGCGCTGGAGATCTACCAGATCATTGCCCGTCAACGCGCGCGGACCGGCTGCGCCGTGCTGCTGGTCTCGCACGATTTGAATGTCGTGATGGCCGCCACCGACCGGGTTTACTGCCTGAACGGCCATATCTGCTGCTCAGGCAAGCCATCGGACGTCGGACGTGATCGCGCATTTGTCGACCTGTTCGGCGAAGCGGCCGCGAAAACGCTCGCGCCCTATACGCACCATCACGATCATGCGCATGGCCCCGACGGCGCCGTCACCCATCCGCATCATCACCATCATGATGACCATTCCCATGGCCATCACCACCACAGCTGAGGCCCATCGTGCTTGAGCCATTCATGATTCGGGCCGTTCTGGCCGGCATCGGCATCGCGATGGTCGCGGGGCCGCTCGGCTGCTTCGTCGTATGGCGCCGCATGGCGTATTTCGGCGACACCCTTTCGCATGCCGGGCTGATGGGAATCGCCCTTGGGCTGGTGACGGGCATCGATCCGATCGTGGGCGTCATCATCACTTGCATCGTCATCGGCGGCCTTTTGTTTGCGCTGCAATTCCAACGGCGCGTTCCGACAGATACGGTGCTTGGGGTTCTTTCCCATAGCGCACTGGCCGTGGGCCTCATCGTCGTCAGCACTATGCAGAACGTACGCCTCGACCTAACGGCGTATCTGTTTGGCGACATCCTCGCGATCACCGACACCGATCTCGCATGGATCTACGGCGGCGGCTTCGCGGTGCTTGGCGCCCTTGCCCTCCTCTGGCGACGTTTGATCGCACTGACTGTCAGTGAAGATATCTCGCGGGCGGAGGGCGTCGCGAGCACGGGCGTGCGCCTCGCCTTCACGGTCCTTGTCGCGATCGTGGTCGCCATCGCCATGAAGATCGTTGGAATCCTCCTGGTGACGGCGCTTCTCATTATCCCGCCGGCCGCCGCGCGGCGCCTGTCGCACAGTCCGGAAACGATGAGCCTCGCAACGATAGCGGTCGGAGCGGTCGCCACCATCGCCGGCATTTCATCGTCCTTCGCCTGGGATGTGCCCTCGGGCGCGGCCATCGTCGCGGCCGCGGCCGCGATTTTCGCGCTCAGCATCGCGGCCGGCGCGGTCCTGCGGATCAGGACATAAGGCATTTCCCGCGGACTTGGGTCATAATAGCGCCCATGGCTCACGCCCCCACGCATACATCGGTTCCGATGCGCGCGACGCATATGCTCGCGATCGCAAGCCCGGCCCCTGACCTCCTCCAATTCGCGCGCGAGGCTCTCTGGGCCGCGCAGGAACGCGACCTACCTCTGACCCTCGCCATACGGGCCATGTCCCGCGTGCACTCGGAGTTGATGGGTTTCGACACCATGGAGGACTTGGCGGTCTTCGCCGAGCGTTGGAACATCACGCTCCTACCGTGGCGCAGCCAGGAGGACCTGGAAGCCATGATCGGTGGATGGGCGGTGCGACCGCCCGCCGCCATTATTGTCGGTGGCCGCCGCGTCCACGCGTTCTCACACGGCCTTCCAGGATCAATGATCGCGCGCCTCGAACAGGCCGCACGCGCGCAGCGCATCGAGATCATGCCAGATCCCAATCATGAGAGCGGGGCCACGCCGCGGCTGGGACTTGCCTGGCGGGTCGACGATCAGCGCCCTTGGTATCACGCCTATATCCTCAGCGCTTTCGCGGTGAGTCTCGTCAGCATCCTGGTGCGTTTCTTGGACGGCCTCGTCCCCGCCGAAGGCCTGGTGATGCTGTTCCTGACATCCGTGGTCTATAGCGCCAGCGCTTACGGCATGGGCGCGGCGACATTCACCACGCTGCTCAGTCTCTTCATCTTCAATTATTTCTTCGACCAGCCCCGATACGAAATCGCACTGTCATCCCCGGCGGACGTCCTGACATTGATCCTGTTCTTGGTAGTCGGCGCGATCACGAGCAATCTCTCGGGGGGCCTTCGCCAGCAAGCGAGCCGCGCACAGCGACAGGCTCGCGAGGCCCGCGCCCTGTTCCAGCTCACCCGCGATATCGCGGTGGCCGGCGACACGCAGGAAATCTTCCGCGCGATCGTTCAGCAGTGCAACGACATCTTCGAATGCGAGACCACGTTGCTAACGCCATTCACCGGCGGCGGACGTGAATCTCTCGCGCTCGCCTCACCGCGCGCACGGGCGGCGGCGCTGCAGGCTGCCTATCCGCCGCATTCGAGCCTCACGCAAGAAGACATCGAGGCGGCGCGGTGGGTTTTCAATGAGGGTTTACCCGCCGGGCGCGGCACTTCGATGTGGCCGGAAATGCAGGCCACGTTCCAACCACTGGAAACCGGCGAAGGGACCGTCGCAGTCCTTGTCTTGAGGAACACAGCGCGCGAGATCGTACGCTCCGCAGGCTTTCGCCGGGTCATCGGCTCGATTTGCCGCCTGACCGCGCTCGCGGTTGAACATTCGCTGCGCAAGCAAGAATTGGAAAACGCCCGCGTGGTCTCCAAAACCGAAGGCTTGCGTTCGGCGTTGCTGTCGGCGATCTCGCACGATTTCGGGACACCGCTGGCATCCATCATCGGATCGGCCTCGAGCCTGATATCCTATGGGCGCAGCTATACCGCCGACGTCACGGCGGAATTACTCACGACGATCCTAGAAGAAGCGGAGCGCCTCAATCGCTTCGTGAAAAACGTGCTCCAGATGAACCGTTTGGAAGCCGGCGCGCTAGTGCCGCGCCTGCAATGGGCCGACGTGGGCGATCTCATCTCGACCTCGCTCGACGTCGCACACCGCCGTCTCGCCCAGCATGAAGTCTACGCCGACGTGCAAGACATGCTGCCCCTGGTCAACGCGGATTTCGTGCTCATGGAAAGCGTCCTCGTTAATCTGCTCGACAACGCCGCCAAATACGCGCCGCCCGAGACAGCCATCCAGATCACCGCCCGCCGTCTTGGCGAAGACGTTGCGATCGATGTGACCGATCAGGGGCGCGGGATCGCCTCGGAAGAATTGGGCGCGATTTTCGACAAGTTCTACCGCGCGCGGCATCGGGATAGAACAATCCCGGGAACGGGCCTCGGCCTGGCCATCTGCAAAGGCATCATCGAAGCGCACGGCGGCACGATCGAGGCCTTAAGCGAAGGCCTTGGGCACGGCACCACGATCCGCCTGCGCTTGCCGGTAAAAACGCCCGATATAGCGGTTACGGCCGAGGTATGAGATTCTCAGCATCATGACCACGGGCCCCAAAGTTCTGATTGTCGACGACGAGCCGCAAATCAGGCGCTTTCTGCGCGCCAGTTTGCAGGCGCACGACTACCAGGTGATCGAAGCCGAGAACGGAAAGGAAGGCGTGCGCGCCTGTACGGTGCAGAAGCCCGACTTGCTGATCCTCGATCTCGGCCTGCCCGATATGGACGGCCTCGACGTCATCAAACTCGTGCGCGAGTGGTCGAGCATTCCCATCATCATCCTGTCGCTCCGTTCCGACGACCCCGACAAGATCGAGGCTCTCGACCGCGGCGCCAACGACTATGTCACCAAGCCATTTAGCATGGGCGAGCTGCTGGCGCGCATGCGCGTGGCTCTGCGACAAGGTCAGGGGAGCGGATCTGACTCGGGGCCGGTGATCAACGCCGGCGAGATCGCCATCGACCTTTCAAAACGCCTGGTCACGGTGGCCGGCACCCCCGTACGGCTTTCGCGCAAGGAATACGACCTTCTGCGCATCCTGGCCTCGCACCCCGGTAAGGTCATTACCCACCAGCAACTTTTGCAGGAAGTCTGGGGACAGGCCTATGTCGAGGAAACGCAATACCTCCGGGTCTATGTCGGCCAACTTCGCCAGAAGCTGGAAAAAGAGCCCGCCGCCCCGAAATATCTCGTTACCGAGCCAGGGGTGGGCTACCGGCTTCAGACCGGCTAGACTCCGGCGGGAAAGGCAAATTTATTTGCCATACCAAGGACTTTTTGGCCGCCCGTTGTCGTCTTTCCAAATATCACCTCAGGCATAATATTGCCTGAATTGAACGCTATCTGAGTTCTCACGAGACGTACGTCCTTCGAGCAAGTCACAGAGAGGCTCAAATGAAGACTTCACTCATTGCACTTACCGCAGCCCTGACCCTCGGTCTTGGCACCGCCTCGGCCTTCGCGGACACCGTTGGCGAGAACCATCGCTGCGTACGCTTAAGCGATATCCGCGAATCGCCGGTGATCAACGACAAGACCATCGTGCTGAAGATGCGTTCCAAAGACGATTTCAAGCGCGTCGATATGCGCGGCACCTGCTCCGGCATGAAGTTCAGCGGCATCGGCCACTCGACGCCGACCGATGAACTGTGCACGTCGGATGCGATCACCGTCCTTCAGCCGGTGGGCGCGGCCTGCATGATCGAAAAGATCGTCACGATCGACAAAGCGGAAGCCGATACCCTTCTCGCACAGCGCTAGAACTACTTCTTGGCGGTAACGATCTCGTCGAAGCGGGCCGGCGTTTTCTCGACACGCTCCAGACGCGGATATCTCAAACCACCGCTATAATCGACCGTCAGGGTGTGGACATCGTCTCCCACCCTGACGATCAATTCCGTCTTTTTGCCGTTCTTTGTTTCCTTCACGGCCGCTTTCATCCGGTCGTGATCATAGGCTTTGCCATTGACCGCAATGATGCGCGCGCCGATGGCAAGCCCCGCTTTGAAAAGCGCACCTTCCCACACAACGCTGGCCAGCCTTCCGTCGGACTCGACGCTTGCCCCAAGTGAATAGCTAAGGTCGAGAACGCGGCGCTGGGTTTCCAGTGTCTTGAAAAGCTCCGTCGGCTCCTCGGTGTAAATCAAACGGTATCCGCCACGCGAAACACCGTCGAGCGGCGCGCCGGGACCGTGACCATCGAGACGTTGGCGCAAGAACGTGGCCCAGTCGTTGGGCGCGAGTTCATTGAGGAAGGCCACGACGTCCTCGAACGTATAAGTCGCCTGCTTTTCCCATTCGCCATCCTGCTGCCCGAAAAACGCGCGCGCGAAATCATCGAGCGAACGCCGCCCGTTCGTGCGCTCGCGCAGCACCGTGTCGACGTCGAGCCATACCAGGAGGCCTTCGGAATAGTAGTCCTCGCTGCGTTGCCAACTCGACCACGGCTGGGGACGGCGCGCCGACGTGATGGGATCGTTTGTTGTGTCCTGCAACGGCTTCCATTCGCGGCCGATACGATGATCGTACAGCGCCGCGGTCGCGGCGAGTGCGTCGAGCGCCTGTTGCTTGGTCCAAAGCCCTGACCGCGCGGCGAGGACATAGCCCCAATACTGGGTTTGGCCCTCGTAAAGCCACAGGAGGGAATCGCGCATCGGAACATTGTAGTTCGGCGTCCAGAGATCCGCAGGACGGCGGTACTTGCCGTTCCAGGAGTGACTATATTCATGCGCCAGAAGATCGCGGCCGGGGAACCTGCGGTCCCATTCCGTGAAATACTTGGCGCTGGTGCCGTTCTCGCTGGAGCGGTGATGCTCGAGGCCGATACCGCCCATCTTGTCGGAAAGCGCGAGCAGGAAATCGTAGTGATCGTAGTGACGGGCGCCGAACAAAAGATCGGCCTGCTTCACAAGGTTCCGGTGAGCCGCGATATACTCGGGCTTCGCCTCGAGCTGTTCAGCCTCATCGGCCATGATATTCAGCGTAACGCGGGAGCGGCCCTTCGGGTCGAGATCAATACGGCTGAAGTGCCGTCCGGCGAAGATCGGGGAATCGACAAGCACTTCCAGCGACACGGGCTTGAAGGTCGTTTCGCTTCCCGCGGTCGCGGCGGTTTCGAGCGCCGTACCCATTTGCCATCCGTCCGGAAGTTTGACGCTGGCTTCCACGGGGATACGCCGCGCGTAATAGCCCGCGGGATAGAGCACAACGGTGTTCCATTGCAGGTTCAGCATTTCGGGCGTTACGACGATACGTCCCTGATCGCCGGCCGTCGGCGAAAGATACTGATACTCAAGATCAACAGATGTCGCGCCGGCGGGCACTTCGATGTGGAACGCATACACTTCGACCGGATCGCGGCGCCACTCCACGCGCTGCCCCCCCGCCTTGACGATTAAGCCGGCGAGCTTGTCGATTGGCCCGCGGGGCGCGTGATTGGCCGGCAGCCACTCGGGGAACAGGAGGGTCAACGGACCGGCCGCCGCGGGGATATTCGCACGAACTGTGAAGATGCGCTGTTCCGTGTTGGTCGCATCGACGTGCAGTTTGATGGTGCCGGGATAGGCCTCATCGCGCGGCGCGGGCAGCGGAACGGCCTGGCTGAAATCGGCGGCGGATACGGGCGCAGTGACCGCGATAACAACGGCCAGCGCCGACAATACTGTTTTGAAATTCACCTGTCGTTCCCCCAAACGGCTGATCCGCCGAGCTTACCAGCCCGGCCCAGGGGGAAAAGAAAAGAAAAAGCCCCGCAAACGAGGTGATTCGTTGCGGGGCTCAAGTTACCACCGTGCGGCGTGATGGGGGATGGGAGATACCGCTCCGATGGATTCCTAAAACTGGTTACAGAACTCGTTACAGAACTCTAGGCCGTCGCGAGCATCGCTTCGTCGAGGCCCATGGCGGCGCGCAAGTGGGCGCGGCCGCGGCAAAGGCGGGACTTCACGGTACCGACGGGTTCATTCATCGCGCGCGCCACCTCGTGCTGACTGCCTTCATGAACGCCCAGGACAACAATCGCCTGACGTTCGTTGGAAGACAGACGGCGCAAAGCGCGCATGGTCTGCTTCAAGAACACACTGTTAACCTGACCAGGGACCTGAACGCGCATATTCCCGTCATCGGCCATCGCGACATAGCGGCGGTCGAGGGTCTCCCGGCGCTTCTGGCTGATGAAGACATTGCGCATCAGCGTGAACAGCCACGACTTGAGACTGGTGCCCTGCTGAAAAAGATCCTGTTTCCGCAAAGCCCGCTCAACGCAGTCCTGCACGAGATCATGAGCGTCGTCTTCATTGCGCGTCAGGACACGGGCGAAGCGCGCGAGGTCCGGAAGCAAGATCTGCAGTTCGGTCTGAAACGCGGTCATCTTTGAAACTCCCTATCGTTTCCCCAGGACCCCGTTCTGGAATCCGTCCGTCACAACTGAGGAGAAGATCGCCGCTCCGCCCGTAAAATCGCGATGTGGAAAAAGGGCCGCGTGCATAAAGGAAGTATCAGGACGCGCACGGCGTGTTGTGGCGCCAGAGGAGCGTCAACCCGCGATGCCATTTCGGGCGACCTGCCATAAGTTGTTGTTAGGTATTATTTTATTTAGTTTTTTTCACTGCGGCCGGCTGAAAAGCGGCGGTGTCTCGGCGGTGAAAACCGCATAAAGAAAGTATAAAAAAGCGGCGTTAGCGTCGCGGGACCCGGTAAGTCCCAACGGCAAGACCGCCCAAACCAATCACCGCGAAAAGAAGTGCCGCGCCATCGAGGCTGACGCGCATCAGTGCACTCGCGTCCGGCTTGCCACTATAGAGGTCGAGCAAAACAGCGCATACGACCGCAAGATAAGCGAGATATTTGAATTGCAGCATCGAAGGCCCCACGTCCACACATCCAGGCCAGCAACGCATGAAGTGCAAGGGCGGTTGCCGCGACGGTTAAGCGGCCGCGGCGTCAGCCGCGTTTGGGCCCTTCGGGGGCGCAGGTAGGGACTTCACAGGCGCCGCGTCCAATTGCTTGGGGTCTTGAGAGACCACGCTCAACGGGAAATACAGCGATACCTTGAGACCCGGCACATTGTCCTCGAGTTTCAATTCTAAACCGTGCGACTTGGCGACGGCGGCCACCAGCGCAAGTCCAAGGCCGCTGCCGGGTGACGTCCGGCTGTGCTCCAGGCGGAACAGGCGTTCCAAAACCTTGTCTTTATATTCGTCCGGAATACCCGGTCCGGTATCGCAGACAATAACGGCCGGCCGACCTTTCTGACGTGTCAACACCACCGTCACCGCGCCGTTGTCGGTATATTTTATGGCGTTGTCGATCAGGTTGGCGAACGCCTGCGCGAGGAGATTCGGATCCCCCTTCACGAAAAGCCCCTGCTCGAAGCGCGTGATGAAACCGAGCCCTTTTTCTTCGGCCAGCGGCCCATAGAGGTCGGCAACCTCCTCCGCCAGCGTGTGAAGATCGATATCGACATAGTTGCGCTGCGTTCCCGCTTCGGCCCGCGCTACTCGCAGGAGCGCCGCAAACGTGGCGAGCAGGCTGTCGGCATCTTCGAGCGCGCCTTCGATGGCTCCGCGCTGGGCGGGATCTTCGACATGGCGCAACGAATTCTCGAGCCGGCTGCGCAGACGGGTCAACGGCGTGCGCAAGTCGTGCGCGACACTCTCAGAAACCTGCTGCATCCCGCGCATGAGGCGCTCAATCTGATCGAGCATCGAGTTGATGCTGACCGAAAGCTGGCTTAGTTCGTCGTTACGCCGGCTGACCGGCACGCGCTTGCTCAAGTCGCCGGACATGATGCTGCGGCAGGTGCGGGTAATAGATTCGACGCGCCCCATGATCGTCCGGCTGAAGATAAAACCACCTAACAAACCAAGCGCGACGGTGATGGCGAGGCCGACATTCAGCGAATCGCGCAAACGTTCGCGGAAGACGCGCGCCGCGCGCACGTCGCGGCCGACAAGCAGCCGCACGCCGCTCTCCGGATCCATCAGCTGAAGCGCCCGCACGTCGGCGGTGGCGGGGGTCGCGCCGCGATTGTCGCTTGTGGTGAAGTTGATCCAAACGTCGTCAGTCACACCCCGTTGCGGCCACACGCGCATGTTGCCCGCAAGCGGGGCTCCCGCCCGGTCCACCAACAAATAGACCCCGTCGCGGTTGGTATTGGGATCGGCGCGGCGGTTCACCGCCATGATGAGCCCCTGCACACCGGCGCGCGCTAGGCTCTCCTGGAACGTCACAACTTCGGCTTCAATAGCCGCTTCCATTTGCTGCTCGGCGAAACCCGCCGTGGCCCAGAACACGAAGTAGAAAAGGCCACCAACGGAAATACCGAAAATCAGCGTATAGACGACCGCGAGCCGGAAAGTGAAAGAAGAGAAAATACGGGCGATGCGCTGCATGACGCAGCTCAGGCCGCCGGTTCGAGCTTATAACCGGCGCCACGAACCGTATGCAGGATCGGCTTGTCGAAGGGTTTGTCGATCTTCTGACGCAAACGACTGATGTGGACGTCGATCACGTTCGTCTGCGGATCGAAGTGATACTCCCACACGTTCTCAAGAAGCATCGTCCGGGTTACGACCTGCCCGGCATGGCGCATGAGATATTCGAGCAGGCGGAACTCGCGCGGATGCAGATACACGCGTTTGCCTTGACGCACGACCTTGCGGGCCAAAAGGTCCATTTCAAGGTCGCCGACCTTCAATTGCGTGTTTTCCGGGGGCGTTCCAGAACGGCGCAGCAGCGCTTCAAGACGAGCGAGCAACTCTGAGAACGCGAACGGCTTGGCGAGATAGTCGTCGCCGCCAGCCTTCAAGCCGGCGACCCGATCTTCGACTTCGCCGAGGGCGCTGAGAAATAGGACTGGGGTGGCGATATTCGACTTACGCACGGACTCGACGATCGAAAGCCCATCGGGGCCCGGCAACATACGGTCGACGACCATCACGTCGTAGGGCTCGGACAATGCGAGGAACAATCCCTCGCGCCCATCCGCCGCATGGTCGACGATGTAGCCGCTTTCCCGCAAACCTTTGGTGAGGAACTCCGCCGCTTCGCGGTCGTCCTCGATCACTAGCACCCGCATCGGTCCATCCGTACGCTTCGCGCGGTTGTCGCTGGGGGCAAGCTCGCTCTCCGGCTGTGACAGTCCAGTCATGAGTATATCGTGAACCTGTTGAAATCTCGTGGAAAAATTTCAAGGCCATCCCAGTTCCACGAGACCGGGCGCCTCTGTCTATTTTAGGTACGGGAGGGGCGAGGACCGCGTTACAAGGCTGTCACTGCCGGTTGCGTTCGCCTTAATTTAGCCGGGCTTTTTGGGCATAAATCACACAGGCGGGGCTCGGCTCTCATACCTCCATGATCAACGGATCGGAGGGGCGACGCTCCAGTTGTCCAGGTTCATGGGTGTGAGGAAAATCATGTACGCCTCTTCGACTTTGGGAACACTTTTGCGCGGCGCTGCGGTCGCCGCCGTGGTGGGCGCGGGCGTCATCGCCGCGCCGACGCCGGCAACCGCGCGCGATTCCTTTTCGTTCTCGACAGGCTTCAATAGCTGGGGTGGAAGCGGCTTCGGCATCGGTTACAGCACCGGCGGCCATTGGGGCCGCGGCGGCTGGGGTCATCGCGGATGGCGCGGCGGCGATCACCTCTCGCTAGGTTTCACGTATGTGGCGCCCCCGATGTACTACGGCCCACGTCCATACGCTTATCCCGCTTATCCATATCCGTCGCGTCCGGCCTATGGCTATTCGGGCTATTACCCCGCCGGAGGCGTTGTCGTGTTCTCGCCGTACGTTCGCGACCGCCTGAGCACGCGTGCGCGGGGCGTCTACTACAGTGCCTATCGCGATGCTCTCGAAGCTCCGATCGGTGAGCCAATCAATTGGAACGACGGACGCGTTCGCGGGGAGATCACCACGACGCGGGACGGCTGGGCGGGCAATCGTTACTGCCGCGAGTTCCGTCAGAACGTCGTGATCGACGGCCGGAACGAAGAAGCCTACGGCACCGCCTGCCGGAACGACGCCGACACCGATTGGGAAATCGTTCCGAACTAGCCATTTGAGGCGTGGGCCGGAGCGGGAGCCACCCGTTCCGGCCGCCGATTTACGCAGGTATTTTTCCGGGCGCCCCTTTATAATGCCCCGACGTACGGGGGATGCGCGGCGTGGGGAAACTTCAGCATCGATTGGCGATCGTGGTAGCGGCGGCCGCATGCCTTGCGAGCTGCGGCATTTTGCCGCGTGTCGCCCGCCAAACCACCGCTGCGGCGATCTCTCCCATCGCATCTACGGCCCGCGCTGTTTCTCAGGACCTTCGGATTGTCAGCCAGAATATAGCGGCAAGTTCGGCCGCGTCGGCGCAAACCGCGCGCCAAGTTTCGCTCGCGACCGCCCGCGCGCGCGCTGCGTCCCAAGCCGCGCAAGCGCGCCGCGCGCAATCGGCACGCTTCGCTAAGCAAAACGCCGCCATGGCCAAGCAAGCCAAAACGGATGCGCCGTCGGAGCCACTCGATATATTGCCCACGGCCGTTCTGGCGCAGCTGACGAATGACCAGGCCGCGCTGCAACGCGCCGCGCAAACGGAAGCCTTCACCGCGCCCGTCGGCGAAACCATCTTCTGGGAAGATAGCGGACGGACAGGAAGCGCGACGGCCGAAGAAGAAAACGCCATGGGCAGTTTTGTCTGCCGCACGTTCATTCAAACGGTGCGAATCACGGAAACCGAGGAACGGGCAAGTACGCTTGCCTGCAAGAACCCCGACGGTGTTTGGCAGGCTTCGCTCGGCCGGTCGGAGATGCTTCAGCCATGACCGGCTTTGGCGATGCGCCGCTGCAGCAGGAAGAAGAAAGCGCAAGCCTGCGCGCCAAGCGCGGCGAGATTCTCGCCCGCATTCTCTTCGAAAAAGACAAGGTTATCTTCCGCGAAGGACAGGACAGCACCGACACCTTCGTCGTCGAGTCCGGCAAGATCGGCGTCTATAAGACCGTCGAAGGAAAGCAGGTACGCCTTGCCGTCCTGGAGAAAGGCGCCATGTTCGGCGAGATGGCCGCCATCACCGGCGAGCGCCGCACGGCCACCACGATTGCCCTTGAATCGACCGTCGTCTGCCGCATCTCGCGCACCACGATGCAGCAAAAGATCAATTCGTGCGATCCCTTCATTCGCGCCCTGCTCGCGATCCTGGTCAACAATCTGAGCCGCGTGAACGAACGTTACGCGACGACAGCCAAGGTCGCCGAGAAGATGCTCGCCGATCTGAAGGCATCGACAAAAGCCGACAAAGAAGCATCGCAAGCGGCGCAGGCGCCTGATAAAACCGACGCCACACCCACTTAAGATTTACATCCAATGCTGCTTGCTCTTCTGTCGCCGGCTAAACGGCTGGACTTCTCGCCTCCCCCAGACTTCGCCAAGGCGACGCAGCCAGGCCTGCTCAAAGACACAGCGATCCTTGCCGCGCGCGGCAAGGCCCTCACGCGCGCGGATCTTCGCCGCCTCATGGATATCAGCGCGAAACTGGCGGAGCTTAACTTCGAACGCTTTCAAAGCTTCGATCCCAAGAACAAGGTCGAAACCAAGCCCGCGATCTTCGCGTTTGCCGGCGATGTCTACATGGGCTTCGACGCCAAGACGCTGAGCGCTGCCGATATCGCATTCGCGCAAGACCACGTCGCGATCCTATCCGGGCTTTACGGCGTGCTGCGCCCGCTCGACGCGATTCAACCCTACCGGCTTGAGATGGGAACGCGGCTGAAGAACGAGCGCGGCCCGGACCTTTACTCATTCTGGCATGAAGGCGTCGCGGCCTATCTCAATCGCCTGACCGCCCCAATGAAGGACCCCACATTCGTCAATTTGGCATCAGAAGAATATTGGTCGGCGGTGGACGAAAGCGCCCTTACAGCCCCGATCGTCCAGCCCGTTTTCAAAGAGATAAAAAACGGAAAGGCGCAGATCGTGAGTTTCATGGCCAAAAAAGCGCGCGGCTTAATGGCCAGGTACATCGTGCAGCATCGCCTGACAAAACCGGAGGACCTGAAACGCTTCGACACCGCCGGATACGCCTTTGACGCCAAAGCCTCGCAAGGCGCGCAATGGATCTTTAGCCGGAAAGCGAAGTAACAATGCTGCCCCAAGATGAACTGCATCGCCATCTCGGCATCCTGCGCCGCCGCGACAAACGTTTGTCGGGCGCGATCAAACGCGCGGGGCTTCCCAACGCGCGCGGCATGGAGCCGGGCTTCGCGACGCTCATCCACATCATCGTGGATCAACAGGTGTCCACGGCCGCGGGCGCGGCGATCTGGGCGAAGCTGAAAAAGGCGGCAGGCGGACGCGTGACGCCGCGCAGCGTGCTCGCGCTTGGCGAGGACGGTCTGCGCGCCAACGGCATGAGCGGCCCGAAGACCCGCTATGCCCTTGGCCTCGCCGAAGCCGCCGCCGCAGGCAAACTGAATTTCCGCACCCTCGCCCGCGCACCCGATGAAGAAGTGCGCGCGACCCTCACCGCGTATAAAGGCATCGGCGACTGGACCGCCGACATCTATCTTCTATTCGGCATGGGGCGCCCTGACATTTGGCCCGTAGGCGACCTGGCCATCCAGCACGCCATCCGTATGTTGCATGAGTTGGGAGACCGCCCGGCGCCGGATGTCTGCGAAACGCTGGGAGCGCCCTGGCGGCCCTATCGGTCGAGCGTGGCCATCTTCCTGTGGCACTACTTCGCGCACATGCGCCGGATTTCGGCGCAAGCGAAGCCATAAATGATTGAAAAAGCAGAGAAAACAGGCCTTGCGTTTGGGAGACCGGGCTCTATCCTCGCCACCCGCCAGTCATCTGGCCCACATAATTCAATAAGTCTCTCTGGGGGATAGTTCGTCGTGTCCGAGAACGCTCAAACCGATACCGCCGCCGCGCCGCCGCCGGGCGCCGTGCCGCTCTTCTATACCGAGCCAATGCCGGTCGCGGCCTCGCTGCAGCCCGACTGGAAAATCCGCCCGGAACATGACTTCACGTTCGCTGCACGCGCCAATACGGTACCGCTGACCGCGCCCGAATTCATGATGGCCGCGCGTCACTTCCCGATCATCTTCCTCGGCGATGTCGTTCCGACCGCGGTTCTGGGCTTTCAGCCGAACACCAACCTGTTCGTCGATCGTGACGGTTACTGGGAGCGCGGCGCGTACGTGCCGGCTTACATCCGCCGCTATCCGTTCATTCTCCTGGGTCAACAAGGCGATGAAATGCTGCGCCTGGGCATCGACCGCGCCGGCCGTTCCAGCAAGGCCGACGCCCGCCCGTTGTTCGAAGACGGCAAGGAAACGCCGGTCGTAAAACAGGCCGTGGAGCTCGGCGAGCAGTTCCACAACGCTCATATGTATACGCGCGACCTGTCCGCAGCCCTGAAAGCGGCCGATCTCATCGAAGAATCAACCCTTCAAGCAGAAGTGGAACCCGGCAAGGTTGAATCTATTGCGACCTTCAAGCGAGTCAGCGAAGAGAAGTTCCGCCAGCTGCCGGACGCCACCGTGGTCGAATGGTGGAAGAAGGGCTACATGCACGCCGTGTACTTCCATCTGCAGTCCATGAATAACTGGGAAATGCTGATGATGCGTAATACGCGCGGATGGATTCCGCCTTCGATCGTGGCCCCGCCCCAGGCCTAGTGGGCGCAGACACGCTAACCCCCAGCGGGGATTAGATTTATAGCTTTAGAAACCAGCGCAGACCCCGCGTCTGCGCTGGTTTTCGTTTTTAAGCCCGGCGATAATGCGCCCCGTCAAAGGGGAGCATAGCGGTGGACACATCGCGACCGGCATTCCGGTGGATTATCACGCTGTTAGCGGTGACCGGCGCATGCGCGCCCGCCTATGCCGGCGGCGTCTCCGGCCGTGTCATGACTCCGGACGGTGAAGCCATCAGCGATGTCGTCATCACCGCCGTTCCAGCGGCGGGGGGCGCGGTGATCCCGGCCAAGCCCGGCACGAAGGCGGTGATGATGCAGGAAGGAAAGCAGTTCATCCCGTTCGTGCTCGCGGTGCAGGCGGGAACGACTGTCGACTTTCCCAATCACGACTCATTCCGCCATCAGGTCTATTCGTTCTCCACCGCGAAAACTTTCGAACTCAAACTGTACGGCAGCGGTGAAATCGGGAGCGTCGTGTTCGACAAACCGGGCGCGGTCCCGATCGGCTGCAACATCCACGACAATATGCTCGCCTACGTTTACGTCACGCCGGGCCCGTATTTCAGCACGACCGGAAACGACGGCGGCGCGCAGATCAAAGGCCTTCCCGCCGGCCCTTATACTGTTTCGGCCTGGCACCCAAACCAGCGCGGCGCAAGCCCGACACAGGACATCACAGTGAGCGCCGACGGCACCACCGAAGTAAAACTAGAGCTGCGTTTGAAGAACGGGCGCGGGCAGCGCAAGCCCGGTGCGTTCGACGAAAAAGCCTACTGAGCGCGGGGGAAGCACCGTGTTTCGCAGCTTCCAAACACGCCTCATCTTCTTCTCGTGGATCCTGTTCGCGCTCGTCGAGGCGTTCACTTTCTTTCTGGTGCAGAACGCCATCCGCGACAACATCTTCGACCAGGCGCGCCAACAACTCATCGATACCAACGAGATATTCAATCAACGCGTCGCGGCCACGGCGGATACGCTTGCCGAAGGCGCAACGATCCTGGCGTCCGATTACGGCTTCCGCCAAGCCTTCTCCACCGACGACCGCCCGACGATCTTGTCGGCGCTCCACAATCTCGGCCATCGGTTTCACGCCGACCGCTTTTTCCTTCTTTCGCTCGACGGCAAGATCTTGGCCGACACGGGCTCGGCCGTAGATGCCGCGGAGACCGGCGATATCGTGACCATCGGGTCCATCGACGGCGTCTTCCCGTTTAACGACATGATCGAGACCGCCGAAGACGAAGAACGCGCGGCGGCGACGGCGGTCCTCGACAACCATCTCTATCGCCTTGTCGTCGTGCCTATCAAAGCGCCGGTGCCTATCGCTTGGATTGTCGTCGGTCTTGAGATCGGGGACCCGTTCGCGACCGAACTCCAACGCACGACCACGATCCCAATCGAGATCACCTTCGCCTTCAAGAACAACACGGGACAATGGCAGGGCGCGGCCTCGACTCTTGATCCTGCGCTGAAGGACGAACTCATCACCGCGATCTCCCAAGAAAGCCGGTTTCAAGGCGAACCCGTCTCGGTCAAAATGGGCGGAAGCGACTATGTGACCTTGGTCGCTAATTTGCCGGCGCCGCGCGGAGCCGTGGGCGTCGAAGCGATCCTGCAATATTCGCTGGACGTCGCACTCAAGCCCTATCAGCCGCTGTTCGTCCTACTTCTGAGCGTCGCGGGCGCAGCCCTCATTCTTTCCCTCGTCGGCGCGGTCTTCATCGCCCGTTCAATCGCAAAACCTATCCGCACGCTCGATGTGGCGGCTCGGCGCATTCAGGCGGGCCGTTACGACGAAAAGGTAAGCATCACGCCGCACGACGAAATCGGGCGATTGTCAGAGACCTTCAATCAGATGATGGAGGGCATTGCCGAACGCGAGGCGCGCATCGCCTATCAGGCGCGCCACGACGCGCATTCCGGATTGCCCAACCGCGTCTCGTTCGAAGGACATGTCTCCGATCTCCTGATCGCACGGCACGACGCGCATCGCTCCTTCAGCGTCCTGCTGGTCCAACTGGGACGCTTCTCGGAAATCAACAGCACCCTCGGCCACGACACCGGCGAACAACTCATCCGCAAGGTTGGTAAGTCGCTGAAGCAAATCGTGCCAGAGCCAAACGCGGTTGCGCGGCACGCCAACAATATGTTCGCGATGGTTCTCGACAGCGACAATAGCGATCGGGTGTCTCAGACGGCGCACCAGATCCTCGCCTCGTTCGACAACGCCATCAGCGTCGCGGGATTCAACATCGACGTGACAGCGACCGTCGGCGAGGCGCGTTACCCGGAACACGGCACGACCGCCCGGACCCTAATGCAACACGCCGATACCGCGATCTTTGAAGCGAAGCGGCTGGGCGTGGCGTACTTCGCCTACGATTCCGAGCTCGATCCTCACAAACCCGAGCGCCTGTCCATGATGAGCGAACTGCGCGCGGGTTTGGATGAAGGACAGTTCCAGCTTTATTTCCAGCCCAAGGTCGATCTGTCTTCAGATACCGTGAAGGCCGCCGAGGCGCTGATCCGCTGGATACATCCGAAGCGCGGCTTCATGGCGCCGGATTCCTTCATCCCCCTGGCCGAGCAGACCGGAAACATCCAGAAGCTGACGGCTTGGGTGCTCGACGCGGCGGTCAAACAACTGCGCCGGTGGCTGGACGCGGGCATCGACATCAAAGTGGCGGTCAATCTTTCGGCCAAGGACCTTGCCAACCGGAACCTGCCGTCGGAGGTCGAGAGCCTTCTGATCACGCACAACGTTTTAGCCCGGAATCTGATCCTGGAAATCACGGAAAGCGCCGTGATGCAGGATCCGCTGCATGCGCTTGAGGTGATGAAGCACCTGAACGAAATGGGCATAACGCTGTCGATCGACGACTATGGGACCGGTTATTCCTCCATGGCTTATCTACGCAGCCTGCCGGTGCATGAAATCAAGATCGACAAATCGTTCGTACTGAAGCTGGCCAGCAGCCGCGGCGACGAAATTCTGGTGCGTTCCACCATCGACCTCGGCCACAACCTGGGCCTAAAGGTGACCGCAGAGGGCGTCGAGGATGCGCCGTCGATCGAGATTCTAAGGGCCTATGGATGTGAAACGGCCCAGGGCTATTTCGTGAGCAAACCGATACCGGCCGACGAGTTCGCCAAGTTCGTCACGACGTCGCGTTGGGCGCGCGGCCGTGGGGAACCGCAAGAGGCGGTCATGGCGGCCGGCGAGTAAAGAGACCGCCCGGAAGCTCCGTTCCGGGCAAATGGGGTGTTAAGGGACCATGCAACGACGCGCCGTCGTTTCCCTGCTGATGGTGGGCATGCTCGCGGCTGGCCGCGCGCATGCGGCCGACGACGCGGCCTTACCGTCGTGGTTCGACCTCGACGTGAAGGGGCTTTTGGACGCACGCATTGCCGTCACCTCGCAAACCAAGAGCTGGGAAGACGGCGGCCTCGGCAAAGTGCGTTGGGGCTCGGACACCGGAACGGGCGTTATTGCGCGCCCTGAAGGCGCCCTCGTCATCCAGCCGCGGTTCGGTTTCGACTGGTCGGGTTTCATCCAACTTTCGGCGGGAAGCCAGCAACGCCCAGCTGTAGACCTTCAAGAAGCCTACGTCGCCTATAAGACGCCGCCAACGTCGCAGTTTGCCTTCAAGGCGCGCGCGGGCATCTTCTTTCCCCCGATTTCGATGGAAAATGACGGTCTCGCCTGGACCAGCCCGTATACAATCACGTCCTCTTCCATCAACACGTGGGTCGGTGAGGAACTGCGCACCATCGGCGGCGAAGGCACCCTCTCGTGGCGTCCCGACGAAGCCATGGACGTCGGCTTCACCGGCGCGCTTTTCAAGTTCAACGACCCCACGGGAACCCTGCTGGCGTGGCGCGGCTGGACCTTGAGCGACCGCGAAGTCGGCATCTTCGACCGGGTGCCGCTGCCGCGGGTGCGCATCATCCGTCCGGGGGCCACATTGGACGAGCAAGCCCTGAGCGAAGAGCCGTACCACGAGATCGACGAAAGGTTCGGCTACTATGCCGCCGCGCACATCGCGCATGACGACTTCGGCCGGCTTCAGGCGCTGCGGTATGATAACCGGGCCGACGACAGAGACCTGGAATACGAGCAGTGGGCTTGGTGGACCCGGTTCTGGAGCGCCGGCTACGCGTCGCCCGAGTGGTTGAGCTTCACTTTCATCGCGCAGTACATGAGCGGCACCACCACCGTCATCACGCTGCCGCCGCCGCGCACCGCCATCGTCTATACCGACTTCTGGTCGGCCTACGCTCTGGTCAGCAAGGACTGGGGGCGCCATCGCCTCAGTCTGCGTCTAGAACAATTCGGCACCAACGACGGCGATACCTTCCCCGACAATAACAACGAGCATGGGACCGGGGTTACCGCGGCTTACGTCTTCCGGCCGACTGAGCGCCAGCGCGTAACCCTCGAAGTCCTCCATGTCGATAGCCATCGGCCGGAACGGGTCTACCTCGGCTTTCCCGCCAAGGCGCACGAAACCGTGCTACAGGCCAGCTATCGCTTTTTCTTTGGCACGGGCGGCTGACCCATCATGACGGCGACCGGAATGGACAAACCCCTTTACAGCGCGGTCGCGACCCTGGGGCTGATCACCCTGACCGTCTACCTTCTGGTGGTCGGCGAGCAAATCCTGCTGCCGCTCGTCCTTGCCATTCTGGTGTCATACCTAATCACTGCGCTCGGCCACCGGATCGAGCGCCTCCGCGTCGGCAAATGGCACCCGCCCGCGTGGCTTGGTCTTTCGGGCGCCGTCCTGGCCGTCGTGCTCGTCGTCGGCTTGATCGTGCAACTCGTGGCCAGCAATATCAGCGAGGTCGTGGACGGGGCTCCCCGGTATCAAATGCAGCTCGAGGAGCTGCTGACCAAGATCACCGACCTCGCCGCTAAATATCTCAACCGGGATCGTCCGATCACCCTGACTGCGGTCCTGGAGGAAATTAACATCCGGGACGTCCTCGAACGGTTTGTGGTGGCGTTCCAGTCCATCGCCGCGAATACCTTCCAGGTCCTGGCCTATGTCACCTTCCTGCTGCTTGAGCGGCGAATGTTCGACCGCAAATTAAGCCTACTGTTTCCCAACCCGGGCCGGGAGCAGACGATCCGGGCCACGCTCAAGCATATCGGCACCAAGATCGAGACCTACGTCCTGATCAAGACCGGCATCAGCCTGCTGAACGGCGTGCTGAGTTACATCGTACTAACCCTCTTCAATGTGGATTTTGCCGGTTTTTGGGCCCTCCTTGTTTTCGTTCTGAACTTCATCCCTTACATCGGGTCGCCTATCGCGATGCTGTTCCCGACGCTGTTGGCCTTGCTGCAGTTCGGTTCGATTGTCATGGCCGCCTTCGTCCTCGGCAGCCTTTGGGCGATCCAAGCGTTTGTGGAAAACTTTATCGAACCACGCATCACGGGGCGGACCCTGAACCTTTCCCCCATCGTCATGATCGTCGCTCTGTCGGTCTGGGGGGCGATCTGGGGCATCACTGGGATGATCCTGTCGGTGCCGTTGATGGTGATGATCATGATCACCCTGTCGCAATTCCCGAAGACGCGGCCGATCGCTATCGTGATGTCGGAGCGCGGCGAGATCGTCTGACGACGGTCGAATCGCCGGCGCCGAAAGATCGATTCGCACATTTTTTTGTCCGTGCCGCCGCCCCGCGCCAAAAAAAATTTGGGGTGTTCCCGGTCATGCGTGACGAAAACGCGATTTTGCGCACTGTCCGCGCCGCGCCCGGATGAACCGGTTTTCACCCACCTGCGCACGCGCCGCGCGGCATTTCGCGTGCGGTTTCCGGTTCGAAAAAGTTCGAAGTGACGCCGCGCACGACACCCGCACGAGAGGAAAAATTCCTTCTGCGGCGTTCAATGAACTCGCTTTCGTCTCGCGCGCGCGATGTCACGCGCGAAAAACATCGCGATTAATAAGATAGCCGCGAAAATTCTAGCGTTTGATGCGCGTTCACATTTGTGAATGCGCGCGCGTCATGCGGCGCGCGCGATGAGAAATGCGGCGATGAAACCGCCCCGAAAATTTGCATCGTTCGACTGCGCACGCCACCGCGCACGCAGACTCATGCGACGACGCGGACAGATGATGACCGAAGATAAAACGTGCGGCGACGAACGCGCAAAAGAGAGTCGGTCGGCGATGCGAATGCGTCCGGTCGAAGTAAACTTCGAAAAGAAATCAAGAGAAAAGTTGGACGCAAGCTGAAAATCGCTTGTGCAAGTAAATTAACTGCGTTTATCTAATTGATGTTTGGACAATTTGTTCGAACGTGAGTTCGAGTTTTTGTTGTTGTCCAGACATCAACATCATCCATAGGGGATACCAACATGGCTGCTAAGAAGAAAGCTGCGAAGAAGAAAGTTGCCAAGAAGAAAGCCAAGAAGAAGGCGAAGCGTAAGTAGTCTTATCTACTTCGCTAAAGTCTAATAAGGGACAGCACACAAGAACGGTTACCCATCGGCGCGAACGGAAGAGCAATCTTTAAGGGCTCCGCCCTGAACAGTTTGTACCGGTGCGATATCCGATTGTGATGGAAGGCCCGCCGAGCTCAGCTTGGCGGGCCTTACCATTTCCGGGGATAAGTTAGGCGGTCAGGACCGCTTGAGCGGCGCCGTAGGCGCGGCCAACCTGGATCGGCGCTCCGGCGCTATGAAGCACCGCCTCCAAGGCGGTCAAACATCCAAGGACATAAGCCGGTGTGGCACTTTGGCCGAGAAGGCCGATGCGCCAGACTTTCCCCGCCCAAATACCGAGGCCGGACCCGATCTCGAGATTGAATTCGTTAAGAAGCCGCCGGCGCACGGCGGCATCGTCAACGCCGGATGGAATCTCGACGATGTTCAGCTGCGGCAACCGCACCGCAGCATCCACTTTCATCTTCATCCCCATCGCTTCGATCCCGGCGACCAGCGCGCGGTGCGTGGTGGCATGGCGGCGCCACGCCTGTTCGAGCCCCTCTTCGCGCAGCATTAGGAGCGCCTCGTGCAGTCCATAGAGAGCATTGACGGGCGCGGTGTGGTGATAGGTGCGTCCCCCGCCTTTACCGTCGCCCCAATAGCCCATGACCAAGGACAGATCGAGAAACCAGCTTTGAACCTTGGTGCGGCGCGCCTTGACGCGGCCGGCCGCCTGTTCGCTGAAGGTCACCGGCGATAGCCCTGGCGGACAGGACAGGCACTTCTGCGAACCGCTGTACACGGCATCCGCCCCCCACGCGCCGACGTTTACATCGATCCCGCCAAGACCGGTGACGGTGTCGACGATCGTCAGAGCGCCAAACTCGCGGGCGATGGCGCACAAGGCCGCCGCGTCCGACTGCACGCCGGTGGAGGTCTCAGCCTGGACAAACGCGACGGTCTTAACTCCCGGATTGGCCTTCAGCGCGGCCCGCAACTTTTCCGGATCGACCGGCGCGCCCCAAGGATCCTCTACCATGACCGGGGTGGCGCCGCAGCGCTCGACGTTCTCCTTCATGCGCATGCCGAAAACGCCGTTAGCACACACGATGACGGAATCGCCCGGCTCGACCAGGTTGACGAAACAGCATTCCATCCCGGCCGATCCGGGGGCGGAGACCGGGAAGGTCAGCTGGTTGGTGGTCTGGAAGGCATACCGAAGCATGTGGACGATATCATCCATCAAGCGGACGAAAGCGGGGTCCAGATGCCCGAGCGTGGGCCGCGATAGCGCCGCCAGGACGCGGGGGTGTACCTCTGACGGTCCAGGGCCCATCAGCATACGGCGCGGCAGGTCCAGCGTTTCATTGCGCATCAGATTTCGCCTTTGAGCTTAAGACCGATCAGGGTCGCCGCCGCGACCGCCTTGCGTTTGACGGCGGTCAAAAATCCGATACGCGCCGGCAGGGAGTCTAAGAAGGCATCGATAGCGGCACGGGCTTCCGGTTCGTCCAGGTAGGGCGCGTGACCGCGGTTGGGGACGGTCACCCGCTTCAAGTGCGGGACTTCCATCTGCATCTTCTCGAAGATTTCGACCGACAGAAGGTCGGTATGCCCGCCGCGAAGCGCCAGAACCGGGATCATGCGGAACGAACGGAAGAAGGGCCATAGGTTCACCGCCTTGGCGGTGGCGATGAACGGCTTGGAGATGTCGGTGTCGTAGTCCGCCCGGATTCCGCCTTCCGGGGTCTCCACAAAGCGCCGGCGCGCCATACGCACCCAGTCCTCGCCCTTGTATTCGGGGAACACCATGCCGTCGATCGCCTCGATCGCGGCGGCGGCATCGGCCCAGCTTTGAATCGGCTTCGTGCGACCCACGTAGCTTCCGATGCGCGCGAGGCCCACGGGGTCGAGTTCCGGGCCGATGTCGTTAATGACCACCCCCAGAAGACGCGCGGGCACAACGGTCGCCAGAAGCATGGAAATGATGCCCCCAAGCGACGTGCCGATGATGGCAACCCGCTTCACGCCCGCGGCATCGAGCAGGGCGATGATATCGCGCACATAGGTCTGCGGCACGTAGGTCATCGGATCCTTGGCGTATTCCGACAGTCCCCGGCCGCGCAGCTCCACGCAAATGACCCGGTAACGGTCCGCGAGGTGCGGGGCCACATCCTCGAAGTCGCGCGCATTGCGGGTCAGCCCCGGGATACAGACGACTGTCAGGCGCGCATTCGCCGGGCCCGGATAGTCGCGGTAATGGAGGCGAAGCCCGTCCGCCGAGGCGTAATAGCGCGAGGAAAAGGGGGCCGCGGGCGCGGCGGAAGACGCAGGGCGATGCATGTGACTGGCCGGACGTAAGGAGCCAAGGAAGTAGAGAGACTACCCCGATCCGGCCCCGTTGGAGGAACGATTTTCTCCCGGATTGACCCGACGGCGCGCTCGTCAATTAGGGTCTTGGAAGCCCAGCGCGGGTCGGTTTCAATGCCGCCACCTCAAACATTATTCCGTCCCGGATCCTCAATGCCCGCCCTCCCCAATGTCGTTGCCGCCATCGGCCACACGCCGCTCATAAGACTGCGCAAGGCGTCCGAGCTGACCGGATGCTCCATCCTCGCCAAAGCCGAGTTCGCCAACCCCGGCGGCTCGATCAAAGACCGCACCGCAAAATTCATTATCGAGGACGCCGAAGCCAAGGGGCTCTTAAAGCCAGGCGGCGTCATCGTCGAAGGGACCGCCGGCAATACGGGGATCGGACTGACGATCGTCGGGAATGCCAAGGGCTACCGAACCGTGATCGTGCTGCCGGAGACCCAGAGCCAGGAGAAAAAGGATGCTTTGAGATTGTTGGGCGCGGACCTGCGCCAGGTGAAGGCCGTGCCCGCCGCCGATCCAAATCACTATGTGAAGTTCTCGAAGCGCCTCGCCGAGCAACTGGCGCAAACCGAAGCGAACGGCGCAATCTGGGCGAACCAGTTTGACAATGTCGCCAACCGCGACGGACACACGCGCGAAACCGCCGCCGAGGTCTGGAACGATCTTGATGGCCGCATCGACGGCTTCGTCTCGGTGGTCGGGACAGGCGGAACATTGGCCGGCGTCGGCACTGGCCTTAAAGCGCGCGACAAAAACATCGTCGTTGCCCTCGCCGATCCGATGGGCGCCGCTCTCTACAACTACTATGCCCATGGCCAACTGAAGGCCGAGGGCAGCTCGATCACGGAAGGCATCGGCCAAGGACGAATCACGGCCAATCTCGAAGGCTTCACGGTCGACGATCAATTTCAGATCCCCGACACCGAAGCTTTGCCCCTCGTCTACGATCTCGTGAAAGAAGAAGGCATTAGCGTCGGCAGTTCGACCGGCGTCAATATCGCGGGCGCCATCCGTTTGGCGAGAAAGCTGGGGCCGGGAAAAACGATCGTGACGTTCCTGACGGACTCGGGCTCTCGCTACCAAAGCAAGCTGTACAATCCCGAATTCCTGCGCGCCAAGAATCTGCCTGTACCGCCCTGGCTCGATCAGTAAAATCGCCGCATGGCGATTACGGTCGACTTCTTCCCCGTCACGGACCCGCGCATGGCCTTGGCGCGGCACATCCGTTACACAGTCTTTTGCGAAGAACAGCAGGTCCCCTTGGACCTGGAATGGGACGAGCATGAAGGCATTTGCGAGCATGTGCTGGCGGAAGCCGGCGGCGCTCCCTTAGGCGCCGCACGTGTTCGCCCCTACAAGCCGGGCATTTTCAAAGTCGAACGCGTCGCGGTTCTGGAAAATGCGCGAGGACAGGGTGTCGGCCTGATGATCATGGCCGAAATCATGCGCCGGCTTGCCGACCGTAAGGCGGCCGCTGTGGTGCTGAACGCCCAGGCCCAGGTCGAAGACTTCTACCTCAAGCTGGGATTTGTAAGCGAAGGCGAACATTTCATGGAAGCGGGCATCCCCCACGTGCATATGCGTTGGGAGCCCACTGGTTAATCCTACGGGCCAACCCCACTGGCTAAACCTCCCCGGGCCTGTGCTAGGCTGACGGCATGCAGACGACCGCCTTTCCAAGGATGAGCGGCACACGGCGCTGGGCCCTGAAGCTTAGCGGGGCTGCTATGGCTTTTGGCGCATTGCCGGCCCTCGGCGCGGAAGGTCCCGTCGTCCTACGCCGCGGAAACGGCACCGAGCCCGATACGCTCGATCCGCATCTGTCCAGCGGCTCATGGGAAAACAATATTATCGGCGACATGTTCATCGGCCTGACGACCGATGACTCGCGCGCGCGGCCCGTACCGGCGTGCGCGGAAAGTTGGACAGCCAACGACGACGGCTTGGTTTGGACCTTTAAGCTGCGGCGTGGGCTCGTTTGGTCGGACGGCGTTGCCATCACAGCCCATGACTTCGTGTATAGCTGGCGCCGCATGCTGGATCCGCAAACGTCGGCCCGCTACGCCTTCATCCTCTACCCGATCAAAAATGCGCAGGACGCCAACGCCGGTAAAAAGCCGGTGGAGGAGATCGGCATCCGGGCGCTCGACGATCACACTTTGGAAATCACCCTGGCGCAGCCCGCACCCTTCTTGCCCGGACTGCTCAAGCACTACTCAACTTTCGCCGTGCCGCAGCATCTGGTCGCCAAACACGGCCGCGCCTGGGTACAAGCGGGAACGATGGTGTCCAACGGCGCCTACGTCCTGGCCGAGTATGTGCCCAACGGCTACGTGAAGCTGGTCAAGAACCCGCGTTTTTATGACGCGGCCAATGTGAAGATCGACGAAGTTTACTTCTATCCGATCGACGACGAGCGCTCGGCGCTGACGCGCTTCCGCGCCGGCGAAATCGACATGAACATCACAACCAGCGGCTTCCCGAGCCAGCAGATTGCGTGGCTGAAGGAAAATATGCCCGGCCAGGCGAGGATTTCGCCGTACCTTTCCGTCAACTACGCTTTCATGAACCTGAAGCGGCCCCAATTCAACGACGTGCGCGTGCGGCGTGCGATGAGTTTGGCGATCGACCGCGAACTTCTCATGGCGAAGGTGCGACGTGACGGCGGAATCCCCGCTTACTCGTTCGTCCCGCCGGGGATCGACAACTACCTGCGGGGGCCAAGGCTCGATTTCGCCGATTGGCCGATGGAACGGCGCCGCGCGGAAGCCAGAGAACTCCTGGCCGCCGCAGGGTATGGGCCGGATAAACCGTTCTCCTTTGAGATGCAGTACCGGCTCTCCTACGATGCCCGCCGGATGTATGTGGCGCTGAGTACGCTGCTCAAGGAGGTTGGGATCGTCGCCCGACTGCTCGGCAATGAGCCAAAGGTTCACTACAATCGTGTACAGCAAGGCGACTTTGAGGTCGCTGAAGCGGGGTGGGTCGGCGACTATAACGATCCACAAACATTCCTAAGCTTGATCGAAACCTCGGCCGGGGTTTTCAATTACGCGCGCTATAGCAATGCCGAATACGACCGGCTCATGGCAGACGCGAAGGTCATGCTGGACTTGAAAGCCCGCGCAGAGGTGATGGCAAAGGCGGAGCAGATCGCGCTGAACGAATGCGGCGTGATCCCGATCAATTACTCCAGCACCAAGACCCTCGTCTCGCTCAAGGTCGAAGGGTACGAGGACAACCTCGAAAACCTCCACCGCACCCGGTTCCTGCGCCTCAAGGCCTAACAACGCATGGCGTCTGAAACCGACGTTGTCATCATCGGCGGCGGACATAACGGTCTTGTCTGCGCGTTCTATCTGGCGCGTGCGGGATTGAAGGTCTCCGTCCTCGAGCGTCAGCCCGTCGTCGGCGGCGCGGCGGTGACCGAGGAATTCTTCCCAGGCTTCCGGAATTCGGTCGCGAGTTACACCGTCTCGCTTTTAAATCCGCGCGTGATCAAGGATATGGATTTACACGGCCACGGCCTGCGCATCGCCGAACGGCGCGCGTCCAACTTCCTGCCGATCAATGAGCGCGACTATCTAGTAACCGGAGAGGGCCGCACCAAAGCCGAAGTCGCGAAGTTCTCCGCCCGCGACGCAGCGCGCTTGGATGAATATGGAAAGCGCTTGGACGACGTTGTTGACGTTATCCGAAGCTTTCTTCTGCGCACGCCTCCCAATGTCGTGACCGGCGGCCTATTCGCCGCCCTCCCCCAGTTGTTCGAGGCCTACAAATCGGGCCGCGAGATCGCTAAAGCCGACATGACCGTGCGCCGCGATCTGCTCGCCCTGTTCTCGCAGTCCGCGGGCGATTGGCTTGACGGCTGGTTCGAGAGCGATCCGATCAAAGCGGTCTTCGGCTTCGACGCGGTGGTCGGCAACTACGCCAGCCCCTATACGCCCGGGTCCGCCTACGTGCTCCTGCACCACGTCTTCGGCGAGGTGAACGGAAAGAAGGGCGCCTGGGGCCATGCCGTCGGCGGCATGGGCGCGATCACGCAGGCCATGGCGAAAGCCTGCGCCGCGCGGGGTGTCACGATTCGCACAGACGCCGCGGTGAAAGAAGTACTGCTGGACCGCGGGGGCGCCACGGGTGTGCTCCTGGCCAACGGTGAGACGATCAAAGCCAAAGCCGTTGCTTCCAACCTCAATCCCAAGCTTCTGTTCGCGAAACTTGTCGACCAGACAGTGCTGCCCGCCGACTTCGCTGAGCGTATCGCCCGCTATCGCTGCGGATCGGGCACCTTCCGCATGAACGTCGCGTTGACCGAGCTACCGCGCTTTACGTGCCTGCCGGAGGCCGGCGATCACATGACCGCGGGGATCATTCTTGCGCCGTCGCTCGCCTACATGGAGCGGGCCTATACGGACGCACGCGAACATGGGTGGTCCAAGGCGCCCATCGTCGAAATGCTGATCCCGTCGACATTGGATGACTCGCTTGCGCCGAAGGGCGCGCATGTCGCAAGCCTGTTCTGTCAGCATGTCGCTCCGCAGCTTCCGGACGGGCGTTCGTGGGACACAGCGCGGGAAGAGGTGGCGGACCTCATGATCGAGACCGTGAACAGACATGCGCCGAACTTCAAAGCGTCGGTCTTAGGCCGACAGATTCTGAGCCCGCTCGATCTCGAACGCCGCTTCGGCCTGGTGGGTGGCGATATCTTCCACGGCGCGCTTTCGCTCGATCAGATGTTCTCGGCGCGGCCGGTCCTGGGACATGCCGACTACCGCGCGCCGATCGCCCGCCTTTACATGTGCGGCTCAGGAACCCACCCCGGCGGCGGCGTCACCGGCGCGCCCGGTTACAACGCGGCGCGCGAGATTCTCGCGGATTTGAAATAGTTCAAAAACAAAACGGGCCCCTTTCGGGGCCCGTTCGTTCTTATGTCTCCGCCGGGATTAAGCGGCGAGGTCCATTTTCGAAGCCTGCAGGACCGGCGCGATATCGGTCTGCGGGAGCGGGCGGCGGAACTGAACCGTCGAACCCAGGGCCACGAGCACGGCGGCGGCGTAGGGGATGCCGAGCACCGCGAGGGCGCAGACCCAAACCACTTCCGCCGGATCGTCCAGGCGGCCGATGATGGAGGTCGAGACGATCGCAACGATGGTGGCCGCCAACATAAAGGTCTCGGTGCTGGCGATACGCAGCGCGCGGGCCCAACCGGCCATGTCCTTGCACTTCGGCGTTACCATGAACGGTTTGCCGGAGGTGAACAGACCCGCGAGCACGCCGCGGCCAACGGTGAAAGCCAGCGAGAGCCCGGTCACAGCCGCCGCGATGGCGCCCATGTAGCCGGTGCCGACTTTCGCGCGATGCAACCAGACGGTCTTGGCGGTTTTCACGGCGAACAGCGTGAGCGCGACGCTGGACAGAGCCGTCAGCGGCACGTCGAAGTGACGCGGCGCGATGGCCATAAGTGCGGTCCACACCAGCGACAGCACGCCGAACACCAGGGCAAACGCATCGGCGAACCACGGCAACCAGCCCGCGACGAAGTGATAGCGCTGCGCCGGGGTGAGCGTGCTCTTACCGGTGAACAGCTGGGCGGCGTGACGCTTCATGATCTGCATGGCGCCGTAGACCCAGCGATAACGCTGGCCCTTATAGGCGTCATACGTGTCCGGCATCAGGCCGCGGCCCATGCTGGCGGGCGAATAGAGCGCGGTGTAGCCGGCTTCGAACAGACGAAGACCCAATTCGGTATCTTCGGTGATGCACCACTCCGCCCAACCACCGACGTGCTCCATCGCGCTGCGGCGAACGATGCACATGGTGCCGTGCTGGATGATGGCGTTGTGTTCGTTACGCTCCACCATGCCGACCTGGAAGAAGGTGGCGTATTCTTCGTAGCAGAACGTCTTGAACAGGCTTTCGTCGGCGTCGCGGTAATCCTGCGGCGATTGGACGACGGCCACCTTACGGTCGGCGAAGCCTGGCATCATTGCCTTCAGCCATTCCGGCGCGACCTGATAGTCGCTGTCGATGACGGCAACATATTCAGCAGCCGGGTCCGTCAGCTTCAGGGCGATATTGAGCGCGCCCGCCTTGAAACCCTTCACGCCATCGAAGTGATAGAAGCGGAAGCGCTCGCCGAGGGTCTGCGCGTGAGCTTCCACCGGTTTCCACAGGCTGGAGTCCCGGGTGTTGTTGTCGAGGATGATGACCTCGAAGTTCGGATAGTCGAGGCGCGCGAGGGCATTGAGGGTCTGAACGACCATCTCCGGCGGCTCATTATGCGTCGGCAGATGGATCGACACGCGCGGCGTACCGATGTAGCCGGCCGAGCCGATCCGCGGCTTGCGCTTTTCGCGGAACAAGCTGAGGGCCCATTCGGTGGTCTCGGTCACCAGCAAGAGGGCCGTGAACATGGCGGCCGGGATGATGATCGCCGCGCCCCAAAGCGCCGTCAGCTGGACATAGCGCAGCGAAGAGGCTTCGATGATGAACAGCGCGCCCGAGACCGTCAGGCTAACGATGCCGGCAACCAGCGCATAGCCCTGCAGGCTCATGCTGGGCACCAACATCAGGACCATCAGGCCGATCAGGAAGGTCGCGATAGTAGCGGCGCCCGCGTACTGCGACCAATCCGGGAACGACGTCAGGTGGCCCGTGAAGTTGAACTTCGGCAGGCCTTCGGCATCGAACATGCCCCAGAACGCGCCGACGGCGCCTTCCGGACCGGCTTTCCACGGCTGATCGAACGCTTCGATCACGTAGTAATCGTAGTTCTTCGCGGTCGCGAGGGTGAGGAAATGACGCAGGAAGTAGGCTTCCATCGCGTTCGAGGGCACAGAGCCCTTCTTCACGCGGCCGTCAGACGGCCAGCCCGCTTCGCCGATCACGATCTTCTTGTTCGGGAATTTCTTGGCGACCATGTCGAAACGCTTGGTGACATAGTCCATGCCGTCTTCGGACTTGATCCCTTCCCAGTACGGCAGGAGGTGGATCCCGACGAAGGCGCTTTCCTTGGCCAGTTCCGGATAATCAAGCCACACGCTCCACACTTCGGCGGTGCCGACTTCGACCTTCTTATTGGTGACGGCCTTGCGCACGCGCACGATGTAATCGGTGACTTCCGCCGGCGTCAGTTCGCGGCGCATCACAACTTCGTTGCCGACGATCACGCGATCGACCACGCCCGGGTTGTCGTTGATGGCCCGGATGGCCTTCGTGACTTCGATTTCGTTGAGTTCCTTGTCGCCGCTGAGCCAGATACCCAGGGTGACCTTCAGGCCGTATTCCTTCGCGATGTACGGAACGGCGTCCTGTCCGCGGTCCACAGTATATGTACGGACGCGCTTGGTGACGCCGGAGAGCTGCTCCATGTCGCGGCGGATGATCGCCGGATCGATTCCGTTCTGAAGCTGCTCTTCAGTGTAGACGTGCGAAGGCGAATAGGAGACGCCCTTGAACTGGCCCCGCCAGTCCGGCGCATCGAGAGGTCTGTCGAGTGACGCCCAGAGGCTGGCCGAAGCCACGCACGCCACCAGGAGCGCAACAAGAATTCTCATTTGTGTACCAGCCTTCCCAACCCGTTTCTTTTTATAACCCCACGCCTCGGTCCCTTTCCGGGAGAGGCTCGGTAGGCACTCTTGATTTGAACGAGAAACATGGCGGGAAGATGGAGGCGCGCAGGCATAGCTCAGGCACAAAGCCTTACACGTACGTCATCCCAAATCAGAACGGAGCATGGACTTCGCCCGGCCCCCCAAGAGCCCTGCGCTTCCGGGCCGGGGTTATACCAGAGCGGGTAAGAACTGCAAGGGAGTCCGGGGTCCGCAAAACCACGTATATGGGTTAAAGTTTCGTAAAATCAGATACTTCCCAGACAGGCGTCCCGCGCATGTTAGAATTGCACCGAAGCGACCTCACCTCTGTTTCTGTCACAAAAAAATGCTGAGTTACCAGCACGCCTATCATGCGGGCGGCCCCGCCGACGTTCATAAGCACGCAGCATTATGCCTGCTGCTGGATAGACTCGCGGAGAAGGAAAAGCCGTTCGCCGTGGTGGACCTTTATGCGGGTCACGGAGTGTATGATCTCGGCAGCACTGAAGCACAAAAGACACATGAATTTTCCTCAGGGATTGCGCGTGTGTGGCCTTTGCGAAACAAGGCCCTGCCGCTCGCCGTCGAAAAGCTGCTGACGGCCCTCGCGCCGCTCAACCCCGGCGGCGCGCTTAAGACCTACCCGGGATCCCCCGCCCTGGCGCGCGCCGCGCTAAGAGAAGGCGACCGCCTGATCTTGAACGAGCTGCATCCGGCGGCGCAGAGCGACCTCAAGGCTTGGGCAAGGCGCGACTCGCGCATTTCCGTGCATATGCGGGACGGACTGGAAGCCTTGGTGGGTCTGCTGCCCCCACCGATTCGGCGGGGTCTGGTCGTGATCGACCCGAGTTACGAGGTCAAAAGCGAATATGCGGCTGTTCCTGATGCGCTCCGCAAAGCGATCCGTAAATGGAAGGAAGGCATCTATTTTGTCTGGTATCCGATTCTTGCGGACAACAGGCATGTCGAACTTGTGACCGGTCTGGGGAAGGACATCCCGGGCGCGATCCTATGCTGCGAACTGATGTTCGCGCGGGGAAAGGTGGCGAAAGATGCGCCCGGCTTGCGCGGCACAGGCTTGATTGTCGTCAACCCGCCTTGGCAGTTCGACGGTGCGATGACCGAGGCCGGCGAGTGGATGGCGAAAACGATGACCGCCGGGGGACATCACACCACCCGTTGGCTTCAACGCGCGGCCGAGGCTTAATTAGGTTCCCCGCGGTTTGATCGACCGGCGCACGGCGGTCGCCTCGAGCGGATTCTCAGGCCAGATATGACGGGGATACCGTCCGCGCATTTCACCGCGCACCTGCGGATAGACATTCGCCCAGAAGCTCCTGAGGTCGGCCGTAACCGCGATCGGCCGCTGTGCCGGCGACAACAGATGCAAAGTGACCGGTATACGCCCTCCGGCTACGGTGGGCGTGTCTTTCAGTCCGAACACTTCTTGCAGCTTCACGTATAACGCGGGCGAACCCGCATTGCTGTAGTCCACAGCAATATGAGAGCCGGACGGCACCATAAGGTGCGTTGGGGCAAGTTCATCGAGGCGCTGCGGAAGGGGCCATGGCAGCAGACCGCGAAGCGCGGCGCCCAGATCGAGCCGCGAGAGATGACTGCGGCGCGTGATGCCCTGCAAATAAGGGCCAAGCCACTGCTCCAACGTCTGGAGCAGCGCTCCGTCGGACAAATCGGGCCAGTTATCTTCCGGGAAAGCCGCCCGCAGCACCGCAACACGCTCGCGCAGCATACGTGTGGAATCGGTCCACGGCAGCGCCGCCAGTCCCATGTCGCGTACGCCCGTGATCATCGCCGCCTGCATCAGCTCGGCATCGGCGTTGCGCAACGGTTTCGCGTCAAGCACCACCGCGCCGAGCCGGCGCGTTTGGCGTGCGGCAATAGCCTCTTCCCGTGAATCCCAAACCACCTCCGCGCCGTCTTCGATATCCTGCGCGAAGGCCTCTTCGATTTCTCCTTGGCTCACCGTCGCGGCGAGATAGATCCGCCCCTCGCGGGCGGCGCCGTCGAGATCGGCCACGGCGAGATAATCTTGGGCGGCAAGAGACTCGGCCGGATCGAGAAAGGCGCCGCCACCGCCCGAGAGGCGGAAGCGGCCGTCGGCGCCGCGCCGCTGCGCAATGCGGTCAGGATAAGCCAGTGCGACAAGGATTCCGGCGGAAGCAGATCCCGTGGTTTCGCGCCGCCCGCCTGCAATTCCGCGAATCTGTTTAGCCGCCGCACGCACACGCGCAAGTGCGCCGTGGTTGATACGCAAACCGGCCGACCGGCCAGCGCCTTCATTGAGTGCGTCCAAGCGCAATCGGATATCCGGATCGCGGGTCCCCACCAACACATCACGTTCGGAGAGAAGCGCCGCGACATCGCAAGCGAGCGCTCCGTGTCCGAGGGCGATCCCGCGATGAACGAGATGGGCGAGGCGCGGATGCAGCGGCAGCGCAGCCATCGCCTTGCCCTCAGCGGTAATACGTCCGGCGCCGTCGAGAGCATCCAGGCGGCGCAGAAGATCGCCCGCTTGTGCAAACGCGCCGGGAGGCGGCGGCGTGAGCCAACTAAGCGCCTTGGGTTCAGCGACTCCCCAGACCGCTAAGTCGAGCGCCAATGGCGCGAGGTCGGCCTGCAGCATCTCAGGTTCGTCATAGGCCTTGAGCCCGCGGTCCTCGGGCTCGGTCCAGAGGCGGTAACACACCCCGGGCCCTAAACGGCCCGCGCGGCCACGACGCTGCTCGGCCGCAGCGCGGGAGACTCGTACCGAGACGAGCCGCGTCATGCCTCGGCCTGGATCAAACCGAGGCGCGCGCTTGTAGCCGCAATCGATGACGATGCGCACGCCTTCGATGGTCAGACTGGTTTCCGCGATGGTGGTTGCGAGCACAACTTTCCGGCGGCCGCCCACCGCGGGTGAAATGGCGCGGTTCTGATCTTCGGGTGATAGCGCCCCGAACAGCGGGGCCACCGTGCATCCCGGGGGCAAGCCCCCTTCCTCCAGCAGTGTTGTCGTGCGGCGGATTTCGCCCTCACCCGGCAGAAAAGCGAGAATGCTCCCTTCTTCGTCGGCAAAAGCGCGGCGCACGGCCGCGGCCATCTCCCGCGCAATGTCGTCGCCAGCCGGCGCGCCGAGGTATCGGGTCTCCACGGGAAACGGGCGGTGACTACTGGCCAGAACCGGGGCGTCGCCGAGAACGTCCGCGACCGCGCGATCATCGAGCGTTGCGGACATCACAAGGATCTTAAGGTCCGGACGCAAAGCGCGTTGGATGTCGAGCGCGAGCGCAAGACCAAGATCAGCATCGAGGCTCCGCTCGTGAAATTCATCGAAAATGAGGAGACCGACATCAGCGAGCTCCGGGTCAGACTGGAGCCGGCGCGTAAGAATACCTTCCGTCACGACCTCGACGCGCGTACGCGCCGAGACTTTCGATTCCAGACGCACGCGGAACCCGATCGTTTCCCCCACGGGTTCGCCAATCGTCTCCGCCATTCTGACAGCCGACATACGCGCGGCAAGGCGACGGGGTTCCAGCATGACAATCTTGCGGCCCCCCAGCCAGGGCGCGTCACGCAGATGCAGCGGTATACGGGTTGTTTTGCCCGCGCCTGGCGCGGCGAGGACAACAGCGCACGGGTGCGATGCAAGCGCAGCTGCTATGTCCGGTAGCAACGCATCGATCGGGAGAGTGGGCGTGAAGCTCACGGCTCGGTCGGCAGCGGGTACGATAGATAGTCCACCGGCTTCTTCAAATTGAGCTGGCGATTGAACGCGCGGTGTATCGCCTTGATCAGAAGATCTTTCGAAACGGGCTTTCTAACGTACCCGTGGACATCCAGCGCGATGGCGGCCCGCACAACCTCCTCCTGCCCGGACGACGTCAGCATAATGAAGGGCAGGTTTCTTGGAATATTCGGATGTGTACCGCCGCGAATTTGTTGAAGCAGCGCCAGGCCAGTCATGGTCGGCATGCTGTGGTCACAGATGATGCAGTCGATTTTCTTGGTCTTGTCGGCGAGGAGATTGAGGGCGGTGAAGCAACTGATAGCCGGAATCACCCCGCCGGCCGCGGCCGCGTTCAGAAATGCCTCGACAACCTGCAAGATCGCCCGATCGTCATCGATAACGATAAAACGCAGGCGGTCGAAGGACGTAACGACAAGAGGTTCCTGACTCATGACATGAGGCTTAAGAGACGTGAGCGCCGGTGAACAAGGGACTTCCGCAAAGGGATTGATTCACCTTAAGATTTCACAAAATCCTAGGTTGGTCCAGGAGGGGCCTGTGCCACAGCCAAATAGGCCGTCCGTACTGATCGTCGAAGATGACTCCACCATCCAAGCACTATTGAGCGCTGTACTGGGCAGTGAGTGGGACGTCAAAACGGCGATCGATGGGAAATCAGCCCTGAAGCTTGCCGCCGAACATGCGCCCGATATTGTCCTACTCGACATTGGCCTGCCAGATATGGACGGACTGGAAGTCTGCCGACAGTTGAAATCAGACCCTAGGCTCGAGCAAGTGCCGGTCATTTTCCTGACGGCGCGATCCTCGGGCGAGGATGAGATCGACGGCCTGCAGGCGGGCGGTATCGATTACATCACTAAACCGATCAATCCGGCGGTTCTGAAAGCACGCATTCGCAATCATCTTGAACTGAAGCAGAACCGCGACGAATTGATTCGGCTGGCACGGACCGACGGCCTCACGGGTCTTTATAACCGGCGCACGTTCGATGATCTTTTGCGACGTGAGTGGCGCCGGCTCGCCCGTACCGGCGAAGCGCTTTCCGTTATCATGATCGATGTCGACCACTTCAAATTATACAACGACACTTATGGCCATGGCGGCGGCGATCTGTGCTTACAGCGCGTCGCGCGCGCCGCGGAGAGTGCGTTGCAGCGGCCGGCGGATATCGTCGCACGCTACGGCGGCGAAGAGTTTGTCGCACTCCTTCCCGAAACGAAGTTGGAAGGCGCTATTGCCGTCGCGGAGGCTATCCGCGCGGCCGTCGCGGTACTCGAGATCCCGCACGCATCGTCGGAAACGGCGCCGTACGTCACGCTGAGCCTTGGCGCCGCGTGCACCATCCCGCAGCCTGATCAAGATCCGGCGGCACTTCTCGATATCGCCGACAAACAGCTCTACGCGGCGAAGACCGAGGGGCGGAACCGCGCAAAAGGCCTCAACGCCGCGGACACGCCGAAATAGCTCAACCCGCTTTCACGTGAGGAGCCTGGGCCTGCTGGCGCGCCGTAAAAGCGGCGTTGGTTTCAGCAATGGCGATCTCGATATCAGGTAAGAGCGAGCGAATTTCCGCAGCGGCCTTTGCCTGATATTCGATTTGGCGGGCGAGTTCGGAGACGCGCGGCGCCCCGAATTGAGCACATAGACCCTTCAATGCGTGCGCAACACGTTTGGCCTTTTGGAGGTCGTTAGCGAATGCGGCCGCGCCAAGCTCGTCTCCATAGTGGCGCATATTTTCCATGAAGCTGCCGATCATTGGCGCGAGGATGTCGCGGCCCAAACTCTCCTCTAAGATCGAAAGCGCCGCCTCGTCGATGGAATCGAACGCCGTGGTTTCGGATTTGGCTGATTCAACGGCCGAAGCATTGGCGGCTTTTCCGGGCCCGCCGCGCAAATTCCTTGCGATCTCGCTTTCAAGCTCGAGCCAGTTGACCGGTTTGCCGACGACGGCGTTGACGCCAGATTCAACATACATTCGGCGATGATCCGAAATGACGTCCGCCGTCAGGGCAATGATAGGGATGATGCCGAGCGGGGGAGAGAGCTGGCGGATTTTTCGCGTGGCCTCCAGTCCATCCATGACCGGCATCTGCATGTCCATGAGAACGATATCGAATCCGCCGCGCTTCACAGCATCGAGCGCGAGAGCGCCGTTCTCCACCGCTTCGACGCTATGCCCATGCCGTTTCAGCATGTTCGTAACGAGATACCTGCTAGTGTCGTTGTCTTCCGCGATCAGGATGCGCCGTGGCTCCGCCGCGGCATTTGCATTCTCTTCCCAAGCGGCATCGACAGCGGGAACAAGGCTCGCCCCCTCTTCCGCCCGCTGGACAGCGACGGAAAATGAAAAACGCGACCCCTTCCCCATTTCGCTGGCAACGACGATTGTTCCGCCCATCGCTTCCACGAGCCGCTTGCAGATCGCGAGTCCGAGCCCCGTACCCCCGAATTTCCGCGATGTCGACACATCCGCCTGAATAAATGGCGAAAACAACCGCGTCATATCGTCTTCGGCGATCCCAATTCCTGTGTCCGCGACCGAGAAAATCACTGTAATTTCCTCGCCAGAGACCTTTTGTTCGAGGCTGATTTCGACTGATCCTTTCTCCGTGAATTTCACCGCATTGTTCACGAGATTGAAAAGGATCTGTCTGATCCGTTTTGGATCCCCCACAACGAGATCCCAATAAGCAGCCGGCAGATGAGACTGGAGTGAAAGATCTTTATTCGCGGCCGTCGGCGCGAAGAGCTTCTGCACGTCATTGACGATATCCGAGATACGGAACGGGGTGTTCTCGATCTCAAGTTGCCCGGCTTCGATCTTCGAAAAATCAAGAATATCATTGAGCAATTCGAGCAGCATACGCGCGGAGCGGGTCAGCAACTGCGTGAGTTCGCGCTGCTCCCCATCCAGCGGCGTCAAACGCAGCAGGTCCGCCATGCCGAGAATCCCGGTCATGGGCGTGCGCAACTCGTGGCTCATCATCGCCAGGAACTGCGATTTCGCGGCGTTCGCCTGCTCGGCCCTCTCACGCTCCGCCTCCAGACTTTGCGCCAACATCGCGAGGTCATTTGCTTGAATTTCGAGACGCCTATGCGCGGCGGTCAATTCGATTTCACGTTCGACGCGCTCGGTGATATCGCGCAACGCGCTGACGATGTCCGGCTCGCGGCCATCTTTCGCGGGCAGCAAGGAATTCGTCGTCTCGACCCAGCGAATGGTGCCGTTGCGGTGAGCAATGCGCCAGCGTAGAGGGGCGCCCGGCTCTTGCGTGCCGTCGCGGAGATCCTTGCGCCTTTGCAGCAATGCGGGCAGGTCATCGGGATGAACGATTTCTAAGCTCGTCCGGCCAACGATCTCGGCGGGCGTATAACCGGAGACACGCTCGACCGAAGGCGACGCATAACTCACGATGCCCGCAAGATCATAAACGAGGATGACGTCCGACGAGTTGGTCGCCAGCAAGCGGAAACGCTCCTCGCTGGCGCGCAATGCCTGTTCGATGCGGTTGCGCTCGGTAACGTCGAACATCGTGACCTGCCAGGCCGGCTTCCCATCCCATTGCACGCGCCGGCCGACGACTTCGGCTTCCACACGGCGGCCGTGGGCGTCGAGGAGATGGCGCCGCCGTAAAAGACCATCTTGCCCGCCCGCAATGAGCAAGTCCCACAACTTATCGAAAATGGCCTGATCGTCCGGGGTAAGGTGCGGAAGGATGCTTCCGCGCGCAATCAAATCCTCCGGCGAGTCGTAGCCGAGAAGCTGAGCGCACGCGCGATTGCAGAAAAGCGGGATAAGTCGATCAATGATGAGAATGGATTGAATCGACCCTTCGATGAGATCGCGGTACTTTTTCTCGCTGCTGACGACCGCCTGCTCGGCGCGGCGGCGCTGCGAGATATCACGGATCAAACCGACGATGCGGCCGGGAGCACCTTGCGCTACGTTCTGCGCGATCGCGCGTAAATGCACCCACACATAGTGGCCAGCTTGATGACGTAAGCGCACCTCGATGTCGAGGGGGCGCCCATAAATGCGGAAATCTTCGCGTTCGGCTAGGAATTCGGTGAGGTCGTCGGGATGCACCAAAGTTGGCAACATCGCCGTCGAGAGAAAGTCGGACTCCGCGCGACCAAGGATCTCCAACGCACGAGGCGACCAGTACGCCGCGCCCGAACGCGTGTTGATATCGAAATAACCGGCCTGCGACGTCTCCATCGCAAGCTTAAGCGATTCCTGGTTGCGCCCCAATTCCTCGGTTGCGGCACGGCTTTCCGTAACGTTAATCGCCACGCCTACAAACATGGGCGGTCGCGGTCCCACGCCCGCGACGACACCGCCCCGGCAGTTCAGCCAAAGATAATGTCCGTCCGCATGAAGGATTCGATACTCGAATTCACCGGCATGCGTCTCAATCGATGCGCGGTAGTGTTCACGATCATCGGCGTGGCAGAGTTCATCGTGGAGAGACCGAGTGAGCCCCCTTGCCGGGTCCAGCCCGATCATTTCGGCGAAGGCCGGTGAGGTGGTGAGATGCCCGGTTTGGATGTCGACCGACCACGTGGCCGCGCCGCTCATGGCGATGACGCGATTCAATGCGGCGAGGTTTCGCTCGGCCAGCTTGCGCTTGAGGACTTGCGCAACGAGCGCAACGACGGCTGCCGCGAACAGCAGTCCGATCAGCAGACCGACGATGAGCTCGCCTTGCGTCATGAATAGGCGGGAGAGCGGGTGAAAACTGTTACTCAATCTACCCGATCATGCCGCACGGTCTGTAGGGGAGTTTACGTAGCCGCTCCCCACCGACATGGCTATCTATTTGAAATAATATTATTTTTTGAGCGCGCGTGCGATGTCCATCGCGGCATATGTAAGGACGGCGGACGCGCCCGCCCGCTTGAACGCCAGCAGCGATTCCTGGAAAGCGGCCAGCCGATCGAAAGCGCCGGCCGTGGCGGCAACAGCGATCATCGCATACTCGCCGCTGACCTGATACGCCAGCACCGGCACATTCACCTCTCTCTTCACGGCGGCGATGACATCTAGGTACGGCATGCCCGGTTTGACCATGATGAGATCGGCACCTTCGGTGACGTCGGTGGAAGCTTCACGCAGCGCCTCGTCAACGTTCGCCGCATCCATCTGATAAGTGTGTTTGCCCTTCGCACCTAAAGCGCCTGACGAACCGACGGCGTCACGAAATGGGCCGTAGAACGCCGACGCATATTTCACGGCGTAGGACAGGATCATGGTGTTGACGAACCCGCCCTTCTCCAGCGCCGCACGGATGGCGCCGATGCGTCCGTCCATCATGTCGGATGGCGCCACGACATCGCAGCCGGCATCGGCAAGGATGAGCGCCTGCTTCACAAGGATATCTACGGTCGCGTCGTTGGCGACGTCTCCATCGATAAACAAACCATCATGGCCGTGATCGGTATAGGGATCGAGTGCGACGTCGCATATGAGGCCGACATCCGGAACCTCGGCCTTAATCGCACGGACGGCGCGGCACAGAAGGTTCTTCGGGTTGAGCGCTTCGCTGCCTTGAGGGTTCTTGAGCTTCTTATCGGTCACGGGAAACAGAGCCAGCGCAGGGATTCCAAGCGCATGGGCTTCACGCGCAACGGCTACGGCGCGGTCGATGGAAAGCCGGGAAACTCCGGGAAGACTCGTCACCGGCTCCGTGACGTTTTCACCGTCGATGATGAAGAGCGGAAGGATCAGGTCGTCAGCCGTCACCGCCGTCTCGCGGATCAGGCGGCGGCGCCAATCGTCGGCGCGCACACGCCGCAAGCGGGTTGCCGGAAAGGATCGGGCCGGTCCAAAGCTGGTCATCGAAGCGCCTCGGAAGTCATGATTGCGACTACGGCCATTGTTTTCGTAACAACGGCTTCCAATGTGGGCTTATCAGCAACAGCCCGCCGCTGCCAAGGCCCTGTGTCCCGTGCAAGCACGTCCGAGCTAATGGACACCGCCGATAACTGGGTGTTTTGGGCCGTCATTCCGGCGTCCCTCAACAACCTTTCCAGGGCTTGTGCGCTGCGCCGGGAAAACAGCGGCACGACCGCGGGACGACCCGCCCGAACGGTCGTGACAAATTCATCCGTCAGCCCAACGCTTGGCGACATGCGGTAAACCGCGAGTCTGTGGATCCGAAGCGGATCGTCCAATGAGATGTCGGCGCTGACATCCTCGGCCGAGGGGTAGAACGCCCGCTTAAATCGCGCCGCCGCGATAAAGGCCGCAAGGTCCTTGGCGTCGAGACCCGTCTGGACCGTGTTGGAAAAACCCGCGCGCCGCGCGGACTCAGCCGTCGCCGGGCCAACGGCGTAGGCTATCTTTTCGTGCCAGTCTCGCGACTCGCGTAAAGCGTCGACGGCGACTTGGCTGGTGAAAATCACGGCATCGTAACCCTGCGCCTCCGGCAAAGGCGCGTGCAGGGATTCCGGGACAAGAACAGGCGAATCAACGATTTTCCACCCGATCGGCGCGAAGGCTTGATGAAACCGTTCGCGATAATTCTCAGGCCTTATATTAACGATGACGCCGTTCACGGCGCGCTCGCGAGATCAAGCAATTCGGTTTCAGCGGCGCTCAGCTTAAGCTGCGTCGCTTTCACGATATCCTCGAGCTGTGCGCGCGAGGTGACGCTCGCGATGGGCGCGACGACGCCAGGCCGTTGCATCAGCCAAGCGAGGGAGACCCGCGCGGGCGTAGCGTTGGCGCCGTGCGCCACCTCGTCCAGCGCATCGAGAATCCGAAAGCCTCGTGGGTTCATATACTTCGCCATGCCGCCGCCGCGTTTGCTTTTCCCAAGGTCGGCCTGGGATCTATACTTGCCTGACAGAAAACCCGAGGCGAGCGGATAATAGGGAATCACACCAACGGTTTCGGCGACACATACGCCTTGAATCCCTGTTTCGAAGGCGGCCCGCTCGTACAGATTATAGTGGGGTTGCAACGTTTGGTAACGCGGCACGCCTTTGCGGGCGCTGGTCTGCAGCGCAAGCGTTAGCCGGTCTCCGCTGAAGTTCGAGGCGCCCAGGATGCGTACCTTCCCGGCCTTAACCAAATCGGCAAACGCATCCGCCGTTTCCTCCTGCGGGATGGCCGCGTCATCGGTATGCGCTTGGTAAAGATCGATGTAATCGGTTTGCAGTCGGCGCAGTGACTGCTCGACAGCCGTCGTAATCCAGCGGCGGGAAAGGCCTTTTTCATGTGGCCCCATCTCCATGCCGACCTTCGTGGCGATCACGACCTTGTCGCGGTTATTTCGGGCCTTCATCCAAGCGCCGATGATTGTTTCGGATTCACCGCCCTTCGCGCCGTGCGCCCAGCGCGTATAGACATCGGCGGTGTCGATGAGGTTGAGGCCGCTTGCGACAAATGCATCCAAGAGCTCGAATCCGGCCTTGTGGTCCACCGTCCAGCCGAACACATTGCCGCCGAAAGCAAGCGGGCCGACAAGCAGTTCAGAGTCGCCCAAACGCCGCTTTTCCATGCCGCAAACCGCCTTGTTGTCGCCGCCCATTTGTGGTTGAACGAAATGAGCAGTGAAGGGACATTATAATGAAAATATCCGGGATTTCGGCGGTCGTCACGGGCGGTGCTTCAGGCATGGGCGCGGCAACCGCGCGCCATCTTGCGTCGCTAGGAGCAAAGGTCGCGCTTCTGGACGTTAACGCCGCAAGCTGTGAAGCCGTAGCCAAGGAAATCGGCGGCGCCGCCTTCGCATGCGACATCACGGATGCCGCCTCCACCGAGGCCGCGCTTCAAGGCGCAAAGGCTCGCCACGGCGCCGCGCGGCTGGTCGTGAACTGCGCGGGTATCGCGCCAGCCGCCAAGATCGTTGGGAAAAATGGTCCGCACGATCTCACTCTTTTCCGCAAGGTGATCGAAGTCAATCTTATCGGCACGTTCAATATCCTGCGGCTGTCCGCCGCCGATATGATGCAGCTCGAGACGATGGAAGAGGGCGAGCGCGGCGCAATCGTCAACACGGCCTCGATCGCGGGTTTCGAAGGGCAGATCGGCCAAGCCGCGTATGCGTCTTCCAAGGGCGGCATTATCGGTCTCACCCTGCCGGCCGCGCGTGAATTCGCCGCTAGCGGAATCCGTGTCGTGACCATCGCGCCCGGCTTGATCGAGACCCCGCTGTTCGCGGGCCTGCCGCCGGCGGCGGTGGAAGCCCTGACGGCGACAACACTATTTCCGAAGCGTCTCGGCAAGGCGCAGGAATTCGCGCGCCTCGTACAGACCATTGCGGAAAACATCATGCTGAACGGCAGCACCATCCGCTTGGACGGCGCCGTGCATCTCGGAGTGAAATAAGACAGGACGGGCGAATGGCGGGTCCACACCCCGACCTCACCAATCTTCAGCGCTTGGAAGCCGAGAGCATCCATATTCTGCGGGAAGTCGTCGCGGAGTGTGAACGGCCTGTCATGCTCTATTCGATCGGCAAGGACAGCGCCGTGATGCTGCACCTTGCGATGAAGGCCTTCTTCCCCGCCAAGCCGCCCTTCCCGCTACTCCACGTCGACACGACTTGGAAGTTCAAGGAGATGATCGCGTTCCGCGATCAACGGGTGCGTGAGCTTGGCCTCGACCTTCTCGTCCACACCAATGCGGAGGGAATCGCACAGGGCGTTAGCCCCTTCTCGCATGGGTCATCCGTCCATACGGATGTCATGAAGACACAAGCCCTTAAGCAGGCGCTGGACAAATGGCAGTTCGACGCGGCTTTCGGGGGCGCGCGGCGCGATGAAGAAAAGTCCCGCGCCAAGGAACGCATCTTCTCGTTCCGTAGCGCGCAACACCGGTGGGATCCGCGCGACCAGCGTCCTGAACTCTGGCGCCTATACAATACCCGCGTTCACAAAGGCGAAAGCATCCGCGTCTTCCCTCTGTCCAATTGGACGGAGCTCGACGTGTGGCAATACATCTACCAGGAAAAAATCCCGGTCGTTCCGCTCTACTTCGCGAAGGAACGCCCCGTCGTGAGGCGCGATGGCGCATTGATCATGGTGGACGACGCGCGCATGCCGCTTCAGCCCGGCGAAAAGGCCGAGCTGAGAAAAGTTCGCTTCCGGACGTTGGGCTGCTACCCGCTGACCGGCGCTATCGACAGCGACGCGGACAGCTTGCCGGCGATTATCAACGAGATGTTGGATGCGAAAACATCCGAACGCCAGGGACGAATGATCGACCACGACAGCGCCGCCTCGATGGAGAAGAAGAAGCAGGAGGGCTATTTCTGATGGCCCCAACCGCGGCGGAGCAGAAACTCGAAGAACATTTGGACGCCCACCGGCGCAAGGATCTTTTGCGGTTCATCACATGCGGTAGCGTGGACGACGGAAAGTCGACCCTGATCGGCCGCCTGCTTTACGATTCCAAGATGGTTTTCGAGGACCAGCTTTCGGCTCTTGAAAGGGATTCGAGGGCGGTGGGAACGCAAGGCGGCGCTTTGGACTTCGCGCTTCTCATGGACGGCTTAGCCGCCGAGCGCGAACAGGGCATCACGATCGACGTCGCGTACCGCTACTTTACGACCGGCAAACGCGCTTTCATCGTCGCCGATACGCCCGGCCACGAGCAGTATACGCGTAACATGATTACCGGCGCATCGACCGCGGCCCTTGCCGTGATCCTCGTCGACGCGCGCAAAGGCATTCTTACCCAAACCCGGCGTCACGCGTTCCTTGTTTCGCTGATGGGTATCCGCAACATCGTGCTCGCGATCAATAAAATGGATCTGGTCGGCTACGACCAAGCCGTGTTCGACGCGATTTGCGCGGACTACATGACGTTTGCGCGCCAGATCGGTGTTGAGGTGGTCGCCGCGATCCCATTGTCCGCGCTGAACGGCGACAATATCGCCGCGCGCAGCAAGACGATGGCCTGGTACGCGGGCCCCACCCTCATCGAGCACCTTGAATCCGTAGAGGCCATAGATCACGGCCGCGGTGGGCCATTCCGCATGTGCGTGCAGTGGGTGAACCGGCCCGACCTCGATTTCCGGGGCTACGCGGGCACGATCGCGAGCGGCGAAATACATCCCGGGGCCACGGTTCGCATCCTACCATCCGGCAAGGAGGCCCGTGTTGCGCGTGTCGTCACCCAAGACGGGGATCTGACCCGCGCCACCGTAGGGCAATCGATCACGCTAACATTGGACCGCGAGATCGATATCGCGCGCGGCGATATTTTGGCGTCTCCACTGGACGCGCCCGCCATCGCCGATCAGTTCAATTCCGCCGTGGTGTGGATGAGCGAGGAGCCGTTTCTGCCCGGGCGGCCGTATCTTGTGAAGATCGGAACAAAAACGGTGACCGCGACAGTCACCAGCATCCGGCACAAAATCAACGTCAATACGCTTGAACATCTTGCGGCGAAGACTTTGGCGCTAAATGAGATCGCGGTTGCCAACATTCAGCTCGCACACCCCATCGCGTTCGATCCCTACGAGAAGAACCGCGAGACAGGCGGGTTTATCGTGATCGACCGCATGACCAACGCTACCGTTGGCGCCGGCTTGATTCGCTTCGCTCTGCGCCGGTCGGAGAACATTCACTGGCAAGCGGTGGAGGTCGACAAACCCGCGCGCGCCGCCTTGAAGCACCAAAAAGCGTGTGTTTTGTGGTTCACGGGCCTTTCAGGGGCGGGCAAGTCCACCATCGCCAATGCCTTGGAGAAAAAGCTCTTCAGCCGCGGGCGTCACACCTATCTTTTGGACGGCGACAACGTGCGCCATGGACTGAACCGCGATCTCGGATTCACGGATGCCGATCGCGTGGAGAACATCCGCCGCGTCGCCGAAGTCGCGAAACTCATGGTCGACGCCGGCCTGATCGTGCTGGTTTCATTCATTTCCCCATTCCGGGCGGAGCGCGAACTCGCGCGCAACCTGCTTCAACCGGGCGAGTTCGTCGAAGTGTTCGTGGATACGCCGCTGAGCGAGGCCGAAAAGCGCGACCCCAAGGGGTTGTATAAGAAGGCGCGCCGCGGGGAGATCGGCAATTTCACCGGTATCAGTTCGCCTTACGAGGCGCCGCTGACCCCTGAGCTGCGGATCGATACATCGCGCGTCTCCGCCGAAGAAGCCGCCGATCTTATCTTAGCCCGGCTCAGCGAGCGCGGAATGTTGGGCGGGCAGCCGTAACGCACCGGCGGCGTCTCAGACGCCACAAGCCGGCGCACGGGCGTACCTTCCATACCCGCGGACCGGCTTGTAGTCTCCCCCACGCGAGAGGCGCTTAAAGTCCAGTGCCGAGACGCCACTTGAAGGCTGTATTCCAGCCACGTGACTTCAGCTGACTCGTAGCCCACGCCAAGCTTTCTGCTGCGCCCGGTGTACCGAGTTTGGCCGCATAGAAAAGAGCCCCGCGCGTATAGGCGAGATAGGTGAGGTCGGTCGGCACCCAAGCATTAGGGTCGGTATAGACCGCCTTCGCGACGCTTTGTTCCAGCGCCCAAGCTTCGGACCACGAGGTCGCGAACGGCGACGTTTTCGTCGCACGCAGGATCATGCGGTAAGGTGTAGCGTGAGCCCGGATCCAGCCGCTAGTCGTGCTTGTGCGCGCGATAGTGCCGCCGATGATCCAGTCGAAAGCCGTCCGCCAGTCGTTGAAGCCCATGGTCACCATCCAGCCGATCACGGCCGCGACAAATTCGTCCTGCCAGGGATCGACCCAGGCGCCTTCCGGCGCGTTGGTCTCGCCGCGCGAAGTGTCGATATTGGCGGTGGCGCGGAACAGCGCCCGTTCCGGACGAATGCTTTCGACGAAATTGCTCTGGAACCAGTCGCGGGTCGTTGCGAGTTGCGATGCCCAGTAGCTTTGCGGGAGCAGCCACGACGGCGTTGAGGCCGGCGTCACGCGCACCGCCTGAGCTAGTGTACGGAGGCTCCAGGCGAACGCGCGAGCTTGCGGAATGCTGGGCCGGTAAGCTGCCGGCAGAGATCCCCAGTTCCAGGTCGCTTGAAACTGGATGTCCTCCAGGTGGTACGGATCGCCCGTGAGAAGATACGGAAGGTAGGCCAGCGAGGGCTGGTGCGCGCTGTCGAGCGTAACGGGCGTGGAGGCAGTTTTAACATGAGGAGACCCCGCATTCGTGGAGTAGTACCAAGTGGCGTTCGGATACTTCCGGAAGTCGAAGGGACCGGTCTGCGTTTCATCGCGCATGTGCCAGGGCATCGTGCCCGCGGCTTCCGCTTGAGCGCGCAGAAGATCGAGCGAAGCTGCATCGCTGGTGCAGATGAACTTTGCCTGCGGCTCGGTAACGAGCCCGATGTCGCTGCGTTCGCCGGTGTTCGGCATATAAGGGGTCACGCCGGCAAGACCCATCGCCGCGTAGATACTTGACGAGGTGCTGACGGTCGCGCTCGAGGTCGAACTTGAGTTCAGAGAAACGTATTGCTGCGCGGTGATGACCAGTTTGGAAGCGTTGGCGTAGTTGCCGCCGGAGAACTGGGCCAGAATGTCGACATCGAGGTAGTCGCCATTCGGGAGTGGCATCACATTGAGGGTAGCGACAACCGGTTTAGGCGCCGCCGAACGGTCGTAGCCCGGGATCATGTTCTGTTCGACGAGCTTCGCGACATCGCCGACGATGGGACGGGGGCTGGACTGCCAGCGCCAGCGCGAAAACCAATAATGAGCTGGAACGTCGATACGGGTGAGCACCTGCTCGCCGCGAGAGATCGTCACGCTGTAGGCGCCAAGGTTGGCCGGCACCGCTTGGAACACACGACCGAGCTCGAATACAACTTCGACGCGATCGCTATTACGGTCTGGACGGAAGTAAACAGTGAGAGGAAAGTTCGGGACTTCGCTGCGTACGCAACGCTGCGTGAAGTTACCAATTGTGGCGACGAAATCGCCGAGGTTTTGCCCGGTCTCTTCTTTAAATTCGTAGGTCTGGCCTGCAAGAGTCACAACAGCTTTTAGGGTCGGTGTGACGGTCTGCGCTGTCGCGATCCCCGCCTGAAGCCCCACAATTCCTGCTGCACCAATGCCGATCGCACCCCGTCGGCTGATGTTGGTCATACGCGATCTCTCCTCTTCCAAGGATCATGCCCCGCTCCTTCGGGAGCGGTGAAAAAAGAGGGGAGACGTAGGAGCACTTAAAACCACGACCGGAACTTTTTCCCCAATTCCGATTGTGTAGGTTGCGCTCCTGGCAACCCCCCAGCCCGGGTCCGTTTTCCAAGAGCGCGACTCTTTCAGCAAGCCAGAACATCCGCGCACACAAACGCAATGCGTGTGGGTCGTTGTATTTAACGGAAAAGTTCTATGTAAAAATTTTTTGCAACCGTACGCCGATACGCAAACGCGACAACTCACGCTCGAACTGCGGAATCACGCAACCAGTTCGAAGGGAAATGCGGGTTCAGACAATCGAAAAAGGTTCCCGCTGTTGCAGATAATTTTTTTCGATTCGGTGGTGGTGTTGTGCGAAAGATTCTAGAGCGTACGCTTGATAGCAGGTGTATAAGAACGACACCCTTAGTTGTCGCTTATCTTTGATTGAGTGCTCTACGAGCCGATAATCTTACCGTTGCATACTCCCACTATCGCAGAGGTTCGCGTGGCTGTTTTCCCTGAAGGTCAAACGATGAACGGGTTGTCGAAGATGATTGGGATCGCCGGCATTGCCGCGGTTATTGCTCTCGCCAGTTTTCGTACGGACATCGCAGTCGCGCTCGGCGTGACGGCTTTGGCGATTGCGGGCCTCACCGCCGTCGTGGTTTTGGTAGGGGCCGCCGTCGCCACGCGCCACACCCGCGCCGCCATGGAAAACAGGCGGGCACCCGCTTTGGATGCCACGCCCGTTATCTCGCCACTTCAAGAGCAATAGCTCTTAAGACTTCCGCATTTCGTGTTGCGACGACATTGAATTCATGGGCATCGCGCCGATGCTGTCGTCATCGCCCTTCCAATCCGCCTCCTCACCGTCCGCGCTCGTCGATGCGAGGGACTTGGCAAGTTCGTAGATGCGCCGGCGGACGTGATATCCTTTTATACGATAGTATGCGCGCACCAATTCCAGGGTTTCCCGGCGATTCATCGGATCGTCCTGACGCAGGACGAGATCGGTGGTCTGACCATCCCAATTTCGCGGGCTGGCGCCGGCCGTCTTCTCATCCATCTCATCGAAGAAGAATGACACCGGACAATCGAGAACGCCGGCAAGGTCCCACAGGCGACTTGCGCCGATGCGGTTGGTGCCGCGCTCGTACTTCTGAACTTGTTGGAACGTGAGGCCAAGGGCCTCACCGACTTTCTGCTGACTCATTCCAAGCAACGTGCGGCGCAGACGCAAGCGGTTACCGACATGTACGTCGATTGGGTTGGGCTTCCCCCAAGATCGTCCACCGGTCGGACGGCCCGTCTCTTCGTATCTATCCTTATCCAGCGATGCCATAACACAGGTACCTTCAAACAAAATGTTATCTCAAAAATATGCGCGCAAAATTTTCGTAATCACGTAATGACGAATGTCTGCAAATTGCAGGCGTTCGAAGGTGGCAACGGATGGTGTAGTTTTTTTGTTCCGAAACAAGCATCGCCTGCGCAATCATCGGCAGCGGCGTAGCCGCATACTCTTGGTGTACGCTTGAAGGCGCCCCCACGTTGCCCGCACCGCCGTCGAAAATTCGTCAAACGTTTTTACATAGCGGCGCATTTTCGACGTTATTTCCGCTGAATTATCAGCATTTTCGCAATGGCATGCATCTTGCTGATCAGGTCCTCGAGACATTGATTGTGTGTGCGCCGCCGCTTCGTAACGGTCGCGCGAAGAACCTGACATGCGCGCGAAAGATCCAAGCATGAGGCATGGAAGAAACCTACCCTCCGCCCTGACTTCTCACTTCACGCGTCTTCCCGCGCGCGTGCAAGATCCGCACATTTCGAACGCTGCCGTCACCGCACTCGCGTACAGCGATCTCTCACGCGACACCACCGACGTGTGCGCTCAAATGTTCAAGTTCTGCAAGCGGTGCGATGAGAAGTACCTGCGTCCGCGAAAGATCCAGTGCCTCTTCGACGTCGATAGCGGCGTGATGCATCGAGGGGCATTGCAGATCGTTTGCGACGTAATTGAAGCGCTTCTGGCCGATATTTCACAAAACGGCGTATGCCACGCGAACGGAGCGTCGTTGACAGTGACGCTGCGCCGGCAGCACGGTGTATGGATTCTTGCGGTGACCGAGCGGCGTATCGCCAGTTTGCGCCAGACCGCCACCGTGAGGCGATTGTCGCTTGTAAGGCGCCGCGCGCAGATTCTCGGCGCTGCATGCCGCGTACATGAAACTAACGAGGGCTTTATTACCGCATTGATGTTCGACAGCACCGCTGTGACATCGGGCTGGCGCGACGGTTCTACGTCAGAGACCGTTCACTAGGCTAGTGACGCAACCAATACCAGAGACGACCGGTCCCTTCATAGAACGCGTAGTGACTGTCGCGCAGTCCACTGAGCCGCGGAATGAAGTTTGTGGGCGAATCCGCCGATACGTGCGCGAAGATCGTCGGCGCAGGCACGACCTCAAGCCCGGCGTTCGAGAAGGCTTGGGCCGCCCGCGGCATGTGGCTGGCGTGGGTCACCAGCAAGATTTTATGAACGCCGCTTCGGGATAAAGTCTCGGCACTGAAGACGGCGTTCTCATGTGTGTCCAGAGAACGGTCCTCTGTGAGAACGTCTGAGATCCCGAAATCCTTTTCGAGAGACTCTTTCATCGCGCCGGCGAGAGTCACGGTTACGCCCGGCGGCTGACCGCCGGAGACCAGGATCGGAGCACCGGTGAGACGATGCAAGCGCGCGCCGTAGCGAAGTCTCTCGAGCGTCGTCTCGTCGACGGTGGGGCCGCCGTACTCGGCGCTGTTGAGATGCAAACCAGCGGAGAGCACGACAATCGCCTGCGCCGATGAATCGCGGGCGGCGGCGTCGGACAAGGCCGGCACCGTCTGCACCAGCGCATTCAGGCGTCCCGCGACGACGGGGGTCGCGAGAAGATAAAAGGCGACCAGGCCGGCGCCGATGACCCCAAGCCCCGCGGTGCGTTTGCGCAAACAAAGAAGGACGAACCCCGCCAGGAGCAGGAGCCAAAGATTGCCCGGGGGTAAGACGAACTCTTTAATAATATTATACATAGCCGCCCCTCGCCTCGCTCCAGCGGCGCGGCGCTCTCTTTATATATAGGGGAACGGGGCGCAGGTCGGCTAGGCGGGCCGGGGCGGATCTTCCATCACCGCGGCAGAAACCGCAGGCTTGCGGGCGCGCTCGGACGTCACGGCTTTCATCGCCGCGGCGATCTTTCGGGCGTTTACGTCCCACGTGAGATCGAGGTCGAACACCGACTGCGCCGCCGCCGCGCCAACGCGTTCACGCAAAGGGGTGTCGAGGATTAGGCGCGACAAGGCCTGCGACAGAGACGCGGTATCATCCGGCGCAAACAAAAGCGCGTTTTCGCCGTGAGTCAAAATCTCGCGCAAGTTCGGTTGGTCCGGCGCGATAAGCGCGCGACCCAACGCCATATATTCAAAGAGCTTAAGCGGCGACGCGTATTCCGTTGCTTTGGGTTGCACAGCGATGTCGAAGGCCGCGACGTGCGCCGGGATATCGTGACGATCCACGACGCCGGTGATCGTAATGCAGTCTTCAATGCCGGCGCCTTTCGCCGCCCGTTCGAGCGCGGGACGACCGGGGCCGTCGCCGACGACCAGGAAATGGAGCGCGTAGCCTTGCGCCTTCAATTCCTTCACGACTTCAACAATTGCCGGAAGGCCATGCCACTCCCGCAGGAAGCCGGTGAAGCCGATCACGACTTTGCCAGCAAGACCATAGACCCCGCGCACCCGCGCGCTGGACGTGTCCGCCGCGAAGTGTTTCCGGTCGATGCCGTTGGGAAGTACTTCAATACGTCGAGGGTCGACGCCCGCCTTGATCACGTAATTGGCAAGAACGTTCGTGACCGGCAACACCATATCTGCCGCTCGCCAGACCACGCGTTCGCACCACCCTGCGAGAGCACGCAAGGACAGCCCGCTGTTCAGCCTGCGCTCTTCCGCCAACGGCGCATTCACTTCCAAGAAAAGCGGCAGCCCCGTCATCCAGCGGAGCCAAGCGCCCGACAGCAGGAACAGATTGTAGCGCTCATAAATGACATCGGGCTTAAAAGACCGGTAAGCTTTCAGCAGGCGGTAAAACGCGAGCCCGGAATAGCCGAGCTCCAGCAATTCACCGATAGCGGCGGGCAGTTTGCTGCGGATCCAGCTGGCAAAGCCGTTGTCCGAGCCGAAAGCGGCTTTCTGATGCGCGGCCGGGCCGACGATGTGCACCTGGTGCCCCGCACGCCGGAAGGCGCCGATGAGTTCCTCGATGTGAACGTTCTGGCCGTCTTTCGCCAGCGTGCGGTGGTGATAAAGGATTTTCATGCGAATTCCGTATCGAGGTCTGGCTGGCTATCTGCGGATGAGCGCGCGCAGGCGGTCCTTCAGAGCACGGGCCGCCTCCTCGGCGCGTGAAATCAGGTCATCGTGGCGCAGCGTCATCCAGAATAAATGTTCTTCGGTGTTGGCCAGGGAGGCTTTGTAGCGTCCCTCCCCCGCCATGAAATGGTAACCACGGCAGCCTTGTTCCCGCGCGTGCACGATGGCCAACGCATGGGTTACCAGGCCGGGGCGAAAGCGGTTATCGTCGCGGAAGGAGAAGCCGCTTTGGTAGGCATAAACGTGCCCCCTGTGGACGAAGTTCAGGAGATAGCCGATCGGGGCCGGCCCGGCGCTCGCCCGCATGAGTTGAACTGACCCGCACCCTGCTCCCTTCGACGCAAGGTGCTGCGCGAACCGCATGAAACGGGGTGAGCCGAAGGCGCCCTCATGACCCCGCCGCTCACGCCAAGCTTTCCGATGAAGGCCGCACATCTCGTTCAGCATCAGAGACGCTTCCGCCTCCGTGCCGGCCAACGTTAGCTGCACCTGTCCTTCGGCTTCATAGAGCCGCAGGCTTTGTTGTATCTGCTGACGCGTATTACGCGACAGAACCGCGAAATACCCCGAGCGCCCGGGCGACACTTTGGTGAGGTCGATCCAGGGGCAGATGCGATCTCTAACGATCTTATGAGATATTCCGGACTCCAGAACGGCCTGGCGCAGATCTGGCGTGACGCCGCTCAGATGGAACTTGCGCCAATCCTTTCCTGTCTCTGCAATGAATCCCAGCATGGCGGTACGGGTCTGCTGCGCGAAGCGCCGGTCGACCAGAAAATCATTATATTCGATGAAGAGAGCATCATCCTCGGGGTCACCGCTCTGGTTGAGCGCGGCGGCAATGCCTGAGGTCAAAAAGCCGCCCCCAGAACGTTTCCCAATCACGGCGAGCCCAACAATCGTTGTGCCAGCACGCGCGACCAAAAGGTGGGCGCGTGCGCTCTGCTGGCCGCCGAAGGTTCCCAGCCACGCACCGATCCAAGCCCAAGACGTAAAGAATGAACCGTCGGCGCGGCTTTCAAGACCGCGCCAGCAAGATTCAAGTGCGTCAAGCGCGGGAAGCGGCGCCGTCGCCACCGTCACAACGGCGTTGCAAGGTACGAGAAAGTTCATTTCGGATCACACGCCGTGCGGCTTCAGCGCGGACATCGGACCTGGAATTCGCCCATTGAGTGCAGCGGCGAGGCGAAAATCGGACGGCGGGTAAGACTGCAACAAATCGCAACTCATGGCGTTGTTGTGAGCGTCAAACACCTGCGACATCCCAACACCCCTTTTTTCTATCGTTAACGGAGACCCACCATGCACCTGATCGGTTGTCCTGTGCTGCGGGCAATGGCGACTTGTGTCGTCGGCGTGATAACGCTCGGAACGCTATTTGGTTGTAGCACCGTGAATGCGCCCGACGCCCCCGCCACGCTGCCGGCCTCCGTTGCCGCCAGCGAAAGCGACAGCGCTTACGTCATTGGGCCGACGGATCAGCTGAATATCTTCGTTTGGCGCCAGCCGGAGCTTTCAACGCAGGCCATCGTGCGTCCCGACGGCCGCATTTCAGTTCCGCTCATTGATGACTTGCAAGCGGCCGGACAGACCCCGACGCAACTCGCCGGCGCCATCACGGGTCAGCTGAAGGAATACATCCAGGATCCGAAGGTGTCGGTGATTGTCACGAATTTCGTAGGGCCATTCGATCGCCAGATCCGCGTCGTCGGCGAAGCCGCGAAACCGCAGGCCATTCCGTTCCGCCGCAACATGACGGTGCTTGATGTCATGATCCAAGTCGGCGGTCTGACCGAATTCGCCAGCGGCAACCGCGCTGTGCTCGTACGCAACGGCACCGGCGGCAACCGGGCCAACTATCGCTTACGGCTCAACGACCTTTTGAAGGAAGGCGACGTCGCCGCCAACGCCCCAGTGCTGCCCGGCGACGTGATCATTATTCCGCAGAGCTATTTCTAAGACCGGCGAGCCGGGGCGAAGCAATAAGGCCGCGCGGATGCGCGGCCACACGCCCGCGTTTGGAATGTTGAGGGCTATCCATGACTGACTTGAAGCGCCAAGTACTGATCTTTCTCGACCAATTGTGGCGGCGGCGTTGGACCGCCCTCGCGTTCACCTGGGGGGTGTGCCTGGTGGGCTGGTTTGTGGTCGCAATGATGCCGAACCGGTATGTGTCCCAGGCGCGTTTTTATGTGGATACCCAGTCGCTATTGAACCCGCTCTTAAAAGGCATTTCGGTCAACGCCGACGACAAGGGCCGTGAAGAGCAAGTGCAGCTTATGCAGCGCACCCTCACAAGCCGCCCGAATCTCTTGAAGGTTGCCCAGATGACGGATCTGGACAAGACGACGGAAAACGACGCCGAGCTTCAAGGCCTCGTGCAAAGCCTGGAAGAGCGCATCACCATAAAAAGCCAGGGCGCGAACCTTTTCCAAGTGGAATTCACCGACAATTCCCCGCAGAAAGCCCGCGATGTCGTCCAGTCTCTTCTGACCATCTTTGTGGAAAGCAGTGTCGGCGACAAACGGGAGGACATTCAGACCGCGAAGTCTTTCATCGAAGGCCAGATCGCCGAATACGAAAGCCAATTGAAAGCGGCGGAGCTTCGTCTCGCCGATTTCAAGGTCAGCAACATGAACTTCCTGTCTTCGAACGCGGAGAGCTTCGCGGTGCGCCTCGAGAGTGCGCGCGACAACGTCAAGAAGCTCCAAGCCGACTATGGCGACGCCACGGCCCAGCGTGATCAGCTCCGCGCCCAACTGGCCACCACGCCGCGCTTCCTTTCCTACGACGCCCTTCCGCAGATGGTGGGCGGCTCCAATACGGTGGCCGGCACTCCTCAGCAGCGCATTCTGGCCCTTCAAAACAAACTGTCGGAGTTGCGCCTACAGTATACGGAGAAGCACCCCGATGTGGTGCAAACGCAGCAACAGCTCGAGAACCTGATCGAACAGCAGAAGAAGGCCAGGAGCGGCGGTGAGGATGCCTCCACCTTCGCCCGTGCGCAGATTCCCAACACCGTACACGATCAACTGTCCTTACGTTTATCGGACGCCGAAGCAAATCTGGGCAGCGTGGGCCGGAAACTTGAAGAGGCCAAGTCTATCGTGACCGACATGGAAAAGCGCGCCGCCGACGCGCCGCGCATTGAAGCAGAGTTCACGAACCTGAACCGCGATTATCAGGTTTTAAAAACGAGTTACGAAGGTCTGTTGCAACGCCGTGAATCCGCCCGTATCGCCGAAGCCGCGGACTCTACCACCGAGCCGGTGCAGTTCCGCGTCGTCGCGGCTCCCGAAGTGCCGGCCACCGCAGCCGGCCCGAACCGTGCTTTGTTCAACTCGCTCGTTTTGGTTCTCGGACTCGTTGCCGGCGCGGGCTTCGTCTTCCTGCTGATGCAGGTCGAGGACCGCATCTCAGCGCCCGACGATCTTTACGCCGTGGCTGAAATTCCCGTGCTGGGTTGTGTCTCGGCGATCGCGACGCCCCGGCGGCGTGAACTCGATCGCGAACAATTGCGGAAATTCTTCGTTGCGACAGGCGCGCTTGCAACCGTGTTCTTCGTCGTCGTGTTGATCGGCCCGAATTTCTCCGCGATCTCGCAGAGCTTTATGAATCGGATGGCGTCATGATGAATAGAGGCGGTCTCATCGATCTGGTTGGCCGGGCGGCCGAACACATCGACCTCAATGCGAGACGGGAGCCGGACACCATGCCGTCGGCTCCACCGCAAGCTCCCGAACGCGCGGGAAAAGCGGCCTCCGCAGAGGTCTTCGCGGAAAGCGCGGCACCGTTGGCCGAACCCGTCATCGTGCAAGCGACGACGACGGCCCCGCCACAGGACAGCGAGTCACCGTCGCCGAAATCCGCGCCTACCCCGCTTGAGTTCAACTGGCTGCATCTCGAGCGCGAAGGGTTCCTCACGCCTGAGAACCAGCGTTCATTGACGGCGGAAGAGTTCCGCCTGATCAAGCGTCCGCTTCTTCGCACCGCCTTCGGCCGCGACAACCGCACACAGCGTAACGGTGTTTCTCATATTGCCATGGTGACCAGTCCCGCCCCGGGTGATGGGAAAACCTTCACGGCCGTCAACCTCGCGCTCAGCATCGCATCAGAGCGCGACTTGAGCGTCCTGCTCATCGATGGCGACGCGCGCCGCATGGGTCTGAGCCGCCTCCTGGGCGCGGCCGGACGCAAGGGCCTTATCGATGTCTTGATGAATCCGTCCATGTCGCTTGGCGACGTTATCGTACGCACGGATGTACCTAATCTGTCGGTGGTGCCGGCGGGCCAGATTGTCGACGCGCCGACTGAAGTTTTTGCCAGTCAGAGCATGGCGCGCACGATGACCGACATCGCCACGCGTTATTCCAACCGCTTCATCATCTTCGATGCGCCGCCCGCCTTGGCTTCGAGCGAGGCTGGTGTGCTGGCCTCGCACGTTGGCCAGGTAATTATGGTGGTGCAAGCGAACGAAACCAGCCGACAGGCACTTGCTCAGGCGGTCGGCCTTGTCGATGCATGTCCCAACGTCAGCTTTGTCCTGAACCGCGTCACGATGTCGGCCGGCACGGAACGCTTTGGCCGCTATAGCTACGAGCAAGAAGGCGGGGAACAGTGGGTGGGATCATAGGCGTCTTCCACATTCCTCATCGGGTCGGCCGCCGGTGGATCTGGTCCTATCTCGCCATCGGATCGGTTGCTTGGTCGGGTCTTCATACCGCAGTAGCCGCTGAAGCGCCGCTCGGCCCCCAGCTCCCGCCGCCGATCGCAACGGGCGAGAAGACCTATCCGGGCGCGCGTGTGCCTGGCGCAGATGAACCTGCGTTCGTCCGCGGCGGCTGGTCGTTTTTCGCCACGGGCGCGTCGGATTTTACCTACACCGACAACGTCTATCTCACCGATGCCAACCGGCTCAGCGATTTCATTATTTCCCCCAGCGCAAGCCTCACGGCGCGCCGCACGACGGCGCGCAGTATTCTCAACGCCGACGTCGACGTGACTTACGACTACTATACCAAAAACACGCGCCTCAACGGCGCGCGCCCGAGCGCATTGCTCGACGGCTTCGCGAACATCATCGAGGATACACTGACGGTCGACGCCCGCCTCGCCACCGATGTGCAGCAAATCAGCAATGAGGAGCGCGTCCCGGCCATTCGCAGAAACCTCGACCGGAATCAAACCCAAGTCCTGAATTATGGCGTGACGCCCACCTTGCACGGCCGCTTTGGCGGCGGCATAGACGGCGAAGCCTCATATGACTTTTCCGCGGTCAATTTCCTTGATCCTCCTGTGGGAGCCGCGAATATCCGCGCTGGGGACACGACACGCCATATCGGCCGGGCACGCATCGGAACCGAGGAGTCGACCGGCGCCCGGCTCCTGTGGTCCGCGAGCGGCTATTATGAAAAGTCCCATGTCGACAGCTTCATCGGCGCACAACCGCGGCGCGCCAGCGGCGAAGCGCGCGCCGAATACCGCTTGTCCGGCCCCTGGTCGGTGCTCGCGCGCGGTGGTTACGACTGGATAGAAGAACCCACACTCGCGGTTCAACCCGATGGCGCTTACGGGTTGGTAGGGGCCATTTGGCGGCCGTCACGCCGCACGCTGGTCCGCGCCGAGGCCGGCTATCGTTACCGCGACTTCAACGGCGAAGCGCAGGTGCAATATCAGTTGAGCCAGGCGATGGTCCTCTCCGCGTCTTATCGCCGCGACGTGCAAAGCGACCAGCGCCTTCTGCTCGACCGCCTCGGCAATCTCGGCCGCGACGAGTTGGGTAACTTGATTGATCCCATCACCGGCCTTCCGCCGGACCCCAACGCGATCCGCTTCGACCTGACCAATCAGGCGTTCAAGCGCGACCAAGTGCGCGTCGGGATGTATGGCCGCTTCCAGCGGAACTTCTACAGCATCAACGGCGACTATGAGCGCCGCAACGCCAATGGTCTTGGCGGCAAGAGTTGGGGGGCGAGCGGGACGCTCGGCCGCGATATCACCCCGCGGTTACAAGGCAGCTTGTCAGCCGGATACTCGAAAACGACCGCCGATCCCGGCCTTTCCATATCCTTGCGCGATTCCAAGACAACCTCGCTTGGGGCGCGCCTTGATTATGAAGTCACCCGCACGGTGCGCACATCGCTGCGCTACGCCCACATGCAGCGCAGCACCACCCTCGTGCGCTACCGCGAAAACGCGCTGATCCTAAGCCTCAGCAAGGCCTTTTAAGTGAAAGCCGCCCGCTATGTATGAGAAGTTTTTCCGCCTGAACGAAGCGCCGTTCCAGCTCACGCCGGACGCCCGGTACTTCTTCCCCAGCAGCGTCCATAAGCGCGCCATGGGCTACCTCACATATGGCCTCAGCCAGGGCGAAGGCTTTGTCGTTGTCACCGGCGACGTCGGCGCCGGGAAAACCACGCTTGTTTCTCACTTGATGGCGACGCTCGATCCGTACAAATTCGTGACCTCGACGGTTGTCACGACGCAGCTCGGCGGCGACGATATGTTGCGCATGGTCGCGGCCGACTTCGACATCCCTCAGGAAGGGTTGGATAAGGCGTCCGTACTCGGCCGGCTTCACAGCTTCCTGCGCGACGTCTCGGCCCGGGGCCGCCGCGCCATCGTTATCGTCGACGAAGCGCAAAATCTGAGCATGCAGGCGATCGAGGAGCTGCGCATGCTGTCGAACCTGCAAGTCGGACGCCCCCCCTCGCTGCAGGTCCTTTTGCTTGGCCAGCCCCAATTTCGCAAAAAAATAGCCAGCCCCGATCTCGCACAACTTCGCCAGCGTATCATCGCGACATATCACCTCGGTCCCATCACGCCGGAGGAGACGCGCGAATACGTGCGCCATCGCCTGACGCAAGCGGGCTGGAAGAATGACCCCGCGATCACCAACGACGGATATATAGCGGTCTATCACGCCACCAACGGCGTTCCGCGCCTTATCAACGTGCTGTTCAGCCGGATCCTGCTCTACGCCTTCCTTGAACAGATCCATACCATCGACGCCAAAGTCGTCCAGCAGGTCGCCGATGATATGCGCATGGAGTTCGATGGCTGGCGCCCGCGCCCGGCGCGCGCGGAGGAGCCGGCAATGGCGGAGATCCAACACTGATGCTCGACGCAACACAAACCGAGACCGGGCAATTCCCCTTGAGGCCTGTGCCGCTCACACGCAGGGACGGCCGTGCCGTGAACGCCATGTCCGTCGATGTGGAAGAACACTTCCAGGTCCAAGTGATGGCCCGGCAAGTCAGACGACCGGACTGGGATCGGCGCGCCTCGCGCGTCGAAATGTCGACGAACCGCGTTCTCGATCTCTTCGCGCGCCACAACGCGAAAGCGACCTTTTTCACATTGGGCTGGGTCGCCGAGCGGCATCCCGCCTTGATCCGGCGCATTGTCGCTGAAGGGCATGAGCTTGCGAGTCACGGGTATGAACATATCCGCGTGGACGCGCAGACTCCGGCCGAATTTCACGCCGATATCACGCGCACGAAAGCGATCCTCGAGGATATCGGCGGCGTACGGGTGCGCGGGTACCGCGCCGCGACTTTCTCCATCGGCCGCAAAAATATGTGGGCGTTCGATGTGCTTGAAGACGCGGGCTACACCTACTCCTCCAGCATCAATCCGATCCGCCATGACAATTACGGCATGGACGAAGCGCCGCGCGGACCTTTCCTGCCGGCCGGCGTAGGCGGCGTGACCGAACTGCCGATCACGACCCTTCGCCTGGGTGAACGCAACCTTCCCTGCGGTGGCGGCGGCTTCTTCAGGCTTGTGCCCTATTTTGTTTCGAAGTGGGCGATCTCGCGGGTCAACACGAAGGATGCGATGCCGACGATCTTCTATTTTCATCCCTGGGAGGTCGATCCGGAGCAGCCGCGTGAACCCGGCCTGCCCCTCAAGTCCCGTTTCCGTCATTACCTCAACCTAAGCCGCATGGAGCAGCGCCTGACGCGACTCATGCAGGACTTCGCCTGGGATCGGATGGACAATGTTTTTGCGGCCAAATGAGACGATCAGCAGCTACACCGTTCGCGCGCTGACCGACCATGATCATCGGCGCTGGGACGCCTTCGTGCAGGAATGTCCGGAAGCCAGCTTTTTCCATCGCGCCGGTTGGCGCACGGTCGTCGAGCGCAGCTTTGGCCATCGCACGCACTACATGTTCGCCGAGCGCGACGGAGCCATCAAAGGTGTCTTGCCCTTGGTGGAAATCAAGAGCGCGGTTTTCGGCCATTCGCTGATCTCGAACGGCTTTTGCGTGACCGGCGGCTCTATCGCGCTCGAGGACGGCGCCCGAGCCGCGCTTGACGCGCGCGCCGAAGAACTCCTACGCGAAACCGGCGCCAGATACCTTGAGTACCGCAACCCCGTAAAGCCGAAGGAGAATTGGTCTACCCGGGTCGGCCTTTATGCCGGTTTCTCGGGCCCCCTTCCGCAGGCAGAGGACATCAACCTCAAGCAAATCCCGCGTAAGCAGCGCGCCGTTGTACGCAAGGCAATCGAGTCCAACCTCACGTGGGAGATCGAACGGTCTATCGACCGCCTGTGGGACCTCTACGCGGTGAGCGTGCGGAACCTCGGCACGCCGGTTTTTGGGAAAGCGTACTTCGCGAACTTGGTAAATGTCTTCGGCAACGACTGCGATGTCCTTACCGTATCATCAGAAGGTCGACCGGTCGCAAGCGTCCTCAACTTCTACTTCAAGGACCGTGTGATGCCCTTTTATACGGGCTCGGTCCCCGGCGCCCGCCGCCTGGGCGCGAACGACCTAATGTACTGGCGTTTGATGCGACATGCGTCGGCGCGTGGATGCACGGTGTTCGATTTCGGCCGCAGCAAAGTCGGCACGGGACCCTACGACTTCAAGAAGAACTGGGGCTTCGTACCGCAGCCCATCGTGCATCAATTCCTGCTGCCGAACGGCGGCGCGATGCCGGAAAACAACCCGCTTAATCCGAAGTACCGGATGATGATCGCCGCTTGGAAGCGGTTGCCGCTATTCGTGGCCAACCGCCTGGGGCCACTGGTCGTCCGCAACATCGGATGACAGCCGTTCGGGTTTCATCAGACCCGCCTCACGCGCCATAAACCGCTCCAGCATCAGCAGCGCCCACAGCGACGCCGTGTGATCCCTACGGCCGCTGGCGTGGTCGACCACAAGCGTGTTGAGCGCGGGCGCATCGAAGTAGCCCGTATCGAGCAGCACCGGCGAGGCCATGGCACGCTGAATGGTCGGCAGCAGCGGGCCACGCAGCCACGCCGACAGCGGAACGCCAAAACCCTGCTTGGGGCGGTAAAGAAGTTCGTTGGGCACGAGCGGCTCGAGCGACTTCTTTAGGATGTACTTCTGCTCGCCGCCATTGATCTTGAGCGCTGCCGGCAGAGACGCAGCCCATTGAAACAGATCATGGTCCAAAAACGGACTGCGCACTTCCAGACCGTTGGCCATGCTGGCGCGGTCGACTTTGACCAGCATGCGCCCGGCCAACCACGTCTTGAGATCGACATACTGGGCTTGCAGCAGCGGATCGCACCCTTCGGTCGCCTCGATCATCGGTGCGATGACGGATCGCGCATGATAGCCGGCGAGTTCACCGGCAAGACGGGGCGAATAGATCCCCTGTCGGATCGGATCAGCCGCGATGGCGACATTGGTGAAATATGCGCCGACGGTGTCCTGCGCCAATTCGGCGAACGTGTTTTTCGCACGCAAGAAACGCGGGGCGCGGTCGAACTGCGGATAGAGCCGCGCGAGGGTACCGAACAGCGGCCCGCGAATGCCTTGCGGCAGAAGGTTGCGCGCCATGTGCTCGCGCATGTGGAAACGATACCGGCGATAACCCCCGAACCCTTCGTCCCCGCCGTCACCCGAAAGGGCGACGGTCACCTGCTCACGCGCTACGGCACAAACACGATATGTTGGCAGCGCCGACATGTCCGCAAAAGGCTCATCATAGACATGGGAAATGCGGTCCAGGAGCCCCGATCCCGGAGACAAGGAGTCCGGCGGCAGGACGCGCTCGCGGTGATCGGTGTGGTAGCGTTCAGCGAGTTTGCGCGCGTAATCGCGCTCATCGTGGCTCGATTCCCCAAATCCGATCGTGCACGTTTTCACGGGAGACGACGACAAGCCGGCCATGTGCGCGACGACGGCGCTGGAATCCACGCCGCCGGACAGGAACGCGCCAAGCGGCACATCGGAAATCAGGCGGTCGCTGACGGCTTTGTGCAGGCGCTGATGGAGTTCGGCCTTGGCGTCGTCCTGCGAGATGCGATGCACTGAATCGAGGTCGAGGTCCCAATAGCCGGTGATAATGGGGCTTGCGCCGCGCCGCCAGCACATCATATGGCCAGGGGGCAGCTTATGGACGTCCGTATAGATCGTCTTCGGATCGGGTACATACCCGTAGCTCAGATAGTCTTCGATCGCCTGCGCCGAGATTTTGCGCGAAGACCACCCGGAGGCATGCAGCGCCTTGAGTTCGGAGCCGAATGCAAGCCAGCGCCCCTCGCGGATTGTGTAATAGAGCGGTTTCTTGCCGATGCGATCACGCGCGATCAAGAGCGTCTCGGCCCTGCCGTCCCAAAGCGCGAAAGCGAACATCCCGCTGAAGCGGCGCAAACATTGCACGCCCCACGCCTGCCAGGCATGCAAGATGACTTCGGTATCGCTGCGGCTGCGGAAATGATAGCCGAGGCTTTCCAGCTCCCGGCGCAGCTCCATGAAGTTATAGATTTCGCCATTGAAGACGACGGCGAGGTTGCCGTCGGGCGTGAACATCGGCTGGTGACCGCCGTTGAGGTCGATGATCGCAAGGCGGCGATGGGCAAGCGCGAGGCCGGGCGCGGTATGGAAGCCTTCGCCGTCCGGTCCCCGGTGCGCGATGGCGTCGGCCATGTTCTTGATAATATTCGGCGCAAACGGATCGCGGCCTCGGCCGTCGAAAAGCCCAGCTATCCCGCACATAACTACTCTCCGTTTGATCGCTCGGACGCGTTCGGCGCGAGAACGCCGAAATGCCCAATGACTGACTGCAAGTGTGTCTCTAACGCTGTACGACCGGAGGATGTCGCGGCCCAGGTTGGAGAAAGCGAAACCGTCACGATGAAAGCCAGCCCGACGAGAGCGGCTTGGCGGACGGAGGCCGGCGGCTCGCAGCCGGCAACCGGCCGCACGACCCGCGGTTCGGCGGGTTTGGCCTTTACTTTAGTCCCCAGCCACATCGCGCAAAGCATCACCACGCCGAAGAAGCCCCAGCCGTACAAAAGATGGTCGGCTGTAATATCGATGCGCCGGTTCGTCGCCTGCGCGAGCCCGATGATCAGATAGATGCGCACGATATTGGCGACAATGGAGGTGAGGAGCGCCGCGCCGACGCACACCATCCGCGCGGTGATGGTGGCGTAAGTCAGCCGGCCGTACAAAAGCGACAGGGCCAGCGCGACGAGGAAGAAATTAAGTCCGGCGCAGCCCGGCTCCACCAGGAAGCTGCCGGTCGGCACTTGAATCAGGAACCCTTCCGCGTAAACCGGAACGCCGCTGGCCTTGAGCAGCCCGACGTTGGCGTGATGGGCGAGGGTTTGAAGGGGCGTAAGAAGAAAGGTTCCCGTCGGAACGAGAAAAAACAGATAGAGCAGCGGAAAGGCGAGAAAGCGATACAGCCGCCAACCGAGGAACCCGAACGCCAAGGCCTGCATCATGCCGACGAAGGCGATATGGCGCCCTTCGTCGATGCCCAGCAGTTCACCCGCCAACCACACCACAGAGAACGCGCCGGCAACGACCACGCCCCAGAAATTGGGCGCTGGAACCGCGCGGGAAAGCTGCTCGCGGTCCGCCCAGATCAGCGCGAGGGAGATCGGCGTGATCAGATACGCGTAGTTATAGGCCGAGGACGTATTCCAGAGGTGAATGGCGCTCGCAACGGTAGATAAGTAGAGCGCGACAAGCGCAACCATCCCCGCCAGCACACCGAGGAGCGTGGCGGGCCACACCGCTGCAAGCGGGGCGAGAGCGAGAACATTTGCATCACTCCCGCGTTCGCTCATCGGACGATCCGCTCGTTCCATAACCGACATTTTCACGCCTTGTCCTTATTCACGTTGGTGCTCCGTTGACCCAATCGCGCTCGCTGCTTTTCCTGTGCCACCGCATTCCGTTTCCGCCCGACAAAGGCGAAAAGATCCGGGCTTTCCGCATCCTTGAACACCTGTCCCGCAGCTACCGAGTAAACCTCGGCTGTTTCATCGATGATGTTGAGGACAAGGCGCATATCTCTGCTCTTCAGCCGTATTGCGCGGAGTTGCGCTGTTTCGATCTTCCGCGCGAAACCGCGAAACTTCGGGCCTTGAAAGGGTTGTTGACGGGGTCACCACTGACGGTAGCGTCCTTTGCTAACGCCGCTATGGGGCGTTGGGTTTCGGACATCCTTTCGCGCGAAAGGCACGATGTCGTTTTCGTGTACTCGTCAGCGATGGCGCAGTATGTGACCGACCGCGATCTCAGCGGCGCCCGCCTGGTCATGGACTTCGTCGACGTCGATTCCGACAAATGGCGCCAGTACGCCAGTGAGACGCACGGCCCCATGCGTTGGGTTTACCGCCGCGAAGCGCATAAGCTCCTCGCCTTCGACCGTCAGGTCGCGGCGCAGGCCGACGCCGGCATTTTCGTCTCCGATGCTGAAGCCGCTCTGTGGCGGAAGCTGGCGCCCGAAGCGGCCGCGAAAACGCACGGCATCGCGAACGGCATTGATTGCCGCTATTTCTCGCCCCGGCACGTGTGGCCGACCCCGCACACCGGCGCAGGACCGCACTTTGTCTTTACCGGCACGATGGACTACTGGCCCAATGTCGACGCCGTGAAGTGGTTTGCCGCAAGCGTATTCCCCAAAATTCGTGCCGCCCGCCCATGCTCGACCTTCACTATTGTCGGATCGAAGCCCACCGCCGAAGTATCAGCGCTGCAATCGCAGGAGGGCGTGCGGGTGACCGGACGCGTTGCGGACGTGCGCCCGTACCTCGCGCACGCCCATGTCGCGGTGGCGCCGATGCGCATCGCCCGTGGCATCCAGAACAAAGTGTTGGAAGCGATGGCGATGGCCAAAGCCGTGGTCACCACCGACCAAGGCCTCGAAGGGATCGACGCCGTGCCCGAGCGGCACCTGCTGCTGGCGAACACGGAGCATGACTTCTTCCATGCTTGCCTGCGCGCCGCCGAAACTGAGGCCGCCGCGTTAGGGCTCTCAGCCCGGCGCCTCATGGAGGACGCATATACGTGGGAGGGGCGCCTGCATGGCCTGGATCTTCTGCTCGCAGATGCTCCAAGAGCCGAGCCCGCGCGTATACTCGCCTATGAAGATCCACGGGCGGTTCGCCCCGCTACGGCCGCGAGCTATGCGCGTGAAAGCCTTTAGAAGCACCGGCCCATGATGAGCGTCGTTTCTTTCCCACAGAGCTCTCCGGCCCTGGTGAGCACCATCATTCCCGCCTACAACGCACGGCGCTTCATCGAGCGCGCACTGTTGTCGGCGCTTTCTCAAAACGTGCCGCGTGCGGAGGTCCTCGTGATCGACGACGGCAGCACGGACGGTACCCGAGAAATAGTGAAAACCTACGAGCCGCGCGGTGTTCGCCTTATTTGCCGTGAAGAGCGCGGCGGCGCGGCGGCGGCCCGGAACACCGGCCTGCAAGCCGCAACCGGTGAATACATTGCGTTCCTCGACGCCGACGACGAATGGCTCCCGGCGAAAATCAATCGCCAGCTCGCGATACTCAATGCTCATCCACAAATGACGTTCGTAAGCTGCCGCGCGACGTTGATCGATGAAAACGGCGTGGACACGGGCGACATCTATCGCGGCGCGGCGCCGGCCAGCGGCATTGAGGGCTGGCGCACCTTGCTGGCCCATCCGTGTGTGGCGACACCCAGCGTCCTCGCGCGCCGCAGCGCCATCATTGCGGCTGGCGCTTTCAACAAGTGGCTTCCGGTCGCCGAGGATCAAGACCTTTGGATCCGCCTCTCTCTGATGGGTGAGATTGGCTACATCCCGGAGACGCTCGTGCGCGTCCACAGCACGCCGAATAGCCTGTCCAAGGCCAAGATCCGTGAGCAGGCCGATTACGTGCTGCCGATGGTGATTTCATATCTGGAGCGTAATCGCGACCGGCTGGGCCAACACGAAATCCGCCGTATCCTTGGCGAGCGCTTCAGCAAGCTTGGCCAGGTCGCCTACGCCAGCGGCGATTTCACGTTCGGCCTGAAGACGATCGCCCGCGCCGTGGTGCGTGGCTATCGCCCCCTCGCCAATATGTACTTTGTCGCACGCGCCTCAGTCCCGACCCGCTGGCTCAAGCACCGGCTGCGGCCGGCGCGGGCCGCCTGAACCCGGCCAGGCGGCGCTCTTCCGCGGGCGCCGCCGCCGTTTGCACCATCCGCAACAGAGCGGTGGTCATCGCGAGCAGCGAGAAGAACCCATCGTAATAGGCCATTGGGAGCGCGGCGCCGCCCACCAGAAAGCCCACCATGCTGACTTGGAGCGCGAAGGCTAGGTCATGCGCCCACTTCGTCTCGGCCTTCTCCGCGGTTAGCTTGCGCACCCGCTGCAAGTTTCGCCAGCAGACGGCGCAAATGAGCAGATAGATCCCAAGACCAATGAATCCATGTTCGCCAAGCACCATGAAATAGATGCTGTGCGAGGCGCGCGCGGGCCGTTCGGGCAGGTAATTGTCCCAGATCACGGGCTGACGCGGGCCATCGAAGCCCGCGCCCAGCGGATGATCCTTGGCTGTCTCCCAGGCGACTTCCCAGGCGTCGAGACGGCCACGGAAGGACTCGTCCTCCATCACGTTGTTCAGCGTATTGAGACGATCCATGTATTTAGCCGGCATCGCCATGACGCCGACGAGGATCGCGCATACGAGCGCTGGGCCGGTGATGATCTTCGCCGGGCTCTTCAGCCACAAGAAGCCGAGAATGGCGCCAAGCGCAATGATGGCGCCGCGCGAGTAGCTGCCGATCGCGCCTGCGAAGGTAAGGAACATTGCGCCCATCACGGCGTAGCGGAGCCACTTATTGGCGGTGTGCTGACGCAGGTAATTCAAAAGCGGCAGCGTGATGATCAGCGCCAGGGCAAGCGAGTTGTTATCCTGGATCATCGAGTCGGCCGGCCCGAAAACGATGTAGTTGCCTCCGGTGAGTATAACGAAGGCTCCGCCCTTGATGCCGTAGTACGCAAGCGAGATCGCGATAATCCAAACCAGTCCATGGATCCTTACGCGCGAGGTGACGAGCGCAAGGATCATGACGATCATCATCATGGTTTTGATATTGCGATCCCACAGCGGCACGGACATTTCCGGCACGGGCGCGAAAAGCGTGGTGATGGAAATCCAAACAGAGAAGACCCCGATCAGCACCAAGAAAGTGCTCATCTTCAGGTTCCCACGTTCCTTGGAGAGGACCCAGCCCAACATCGTGACCAGGGCGACGACCATCACGAACGGGGCTTGTTGCGCGAAGCCCCACGTCAGACGGTGAGGGTTCATCAGGGAGAGCCATTCCCACGCGAATAGACCGACCAGGGGAAATGGGATTGAAAGCGGAACAAGCACCGCCAACGTCAGGATCAGGGCCAGATCACGCATGTGTGGAGAACCCGGCGTGCAGGCTCGCAGCGGATTTCGCCGCCTCGCCCGAAACCATATACAGCTCCGCGCCGTTAGCTAACGCGATGAGCGCACGCGCGCGCTCAGTTCTCATCCTCAGGGTGTTCCAGGGCGATATCATGGAAAGCTTGCTGTTTCTCGGCTGTTTGGCGGCCATATGTGCGATCGCGGCCTGGACGATAAAGAACGACAAACGGGAAAACCCCTTTGGCGCGCAGAACAAAAGTCCTAACGCAAAGCCGGGTGAAAAAGCGCCGCACCGCTCGCGTTTTTTTCGAAAGCCCTAGAGCGTGAGACTCTTTGCTCCCAAGAGTTGCATGTGTTCGGCTGAATTCACGCCAGCGCGATGAAACCGCTTCGGCTCTCCCGACGGGCGCTTTTCATCGGTGCGACCTGCACCCCGTTTGCCGCGCGCGCCGCGACCGCCGGCCTGACCGCAACGGTCCGTCAGGGCGGGGAGACCTTTGAATACAATGCCACGACCGCGGATGACCTGGGCGCATTCACATCCCCCGCCGGCTTCACGCAGATCTGCCTTCGCGCAACACAGACGCGCTTTCCGCTGACGGTGTACTTCCGTCCCGACCAGGACAGCCGCCGGGTGGAGGTCATCTTCGAACTCGGCCGCCTGTGGGACGGTGCGCCCGCAAACCTTGGTCGCTATAGCGCCGAGATTCAACGCGATGGGAAAACTCTCGCGCGCCTCGACGTCCCCCGGCACCTCTGGTTCAGCCGCTGGCGCTGGCAATCCGACGAACGCCCGGTGAAAGCCGATATCGCGGATTTGGGCACGCGCGGCCTCATTCCACCTTTCGCGCGCCCGTCACAAGCATTCGCGCGCGCCGCCGCGCCGGCGAAAAGTGACCGGTATCGTCTTATGGAACTCGCGGGCGTCGAACCGAAAATGGGCTCAACCGGCGAGCGTCCCGACATCGGGCTGGTGACCGAACATCAGGCGCGATTCCTCTGCACCGAGGCGCGCGATGCGCTTGCCGCGTTGCGCGCCCAGGCGGAAGCCGCCGGCACGCTGCCCTGGCACATGCGCGACGAACGGACGGGCGCGCCAGTGGATCTCGACCGGTACAAGACAATGAGCTGGTATGGCGACCGAAACGTGGGCGATCCCCATATCGCTTTGGCCGACACCGGGATCAACATCGATTCCGCACATCAGCCCGCGTTGGCTTACGTGCCATATCTTCTCACCGGGGATCCTTACCATCTCGAGGATCTTCAGTTTGCCGCCAACTATAATCGAGGCGTGCTGCCGCCACCTTATCGACTCAGCATTCCGCAACCGCGCGCCTTTGCCTGGTCGACGCGGACATTGGCGCAAGCCGCAAAAGTCACGCCGGAGAGGACGCCCCGGTGGCTTCTGCCCGCCCAATATTTTCGCGGCGATCTTGATCGCACCAGAGAGTGGTTCGAAACCACCTATGTGGAAAGTCAGGCGCCGCTCCATAAGATTTTCCGCGCCACCGACAACCCCGACAACGCGCGCGATGAACCTCCGCAAGCCCCGGGTGGCACTTGGATTTCGCCGTGGCAGCATGAATTCCTTGTCGCCGCGCTGGGTTGGACGGTCCTCATGGGTTTTGATGATTGGCGAAAGTCTTTCCAGTGGGCTCTCGGAGGCACGCTGGAACGCACATCTGGACGGAGCGGATGGCAGCGCTCACATCCGTCACCCTATCGCCTGATCGTGAGGCCCGAGAAGAAAGCCCCTATTGCGACCTCGTGGGATGCGGTCTGGAAGCTGAGCAGCCAGCGCGCACGGTGGACCGAGCGCGATACCAATGCGCTCGCTGACGGCGATCCGACCTATGCGATCTACACCCGCGGGGCACTTGCAATAGCCGCGCGGCTGGGTGTGAAAGACGCCGAAGCGCCCCTTGCGTGGATCACTGATCAATTGCGGCGCCAGAACGCCGCTGTCCCATATAAGTGGTTGCTTGGGTGACGGGCGACGCGCCGATCGGCGTTCACATCGCGCGCGGCGCGGCATGGATGGTGTCCATGCGCTGGCTGATGCGGGCAATCGGCCTTATCAATACCGTCGTACTAGCTCGCATTCTGTCGCCGGACGACTTCGGCATTATGGCTATGTCGGCGGTGATCGTCGAACTTCTGATGATGTTGAGCGACACCAACGTCGATGTAGCGCTCATCCGCGATCCTAAACAAAGCCGGGAGATTTACGACAGCGCGTGGACAATCCAAGCGCTCTTCGGTCTCGCCGTCGCCGTGGCCGTGGTCGCGATAACGCCCGCGCTGGTGGCCTACTACGACGACCCCCGGGTGGCCGTCGTGATGTATATTCTTGCGCTGCGGCCGGCGATCCTGGGATTGGAAAACGTCGGCGTCGTCGAGTTCCGCAAGAACTTGGATTTCGCGAAGGAGTTCCGCTACTGGATCTTCCGGCGATTGTCGTTGTTCGTGTTCGGCCTCGTCCTTGCGCTGACGCTGCGGAATTATCTTGCCCTGGCCATCGCTGCACCGATCTCCGCACTGGTCGCGGTCGTTTTCAGTTTCACGATGTCGCGCTACCGGCCGCGTCTGTGCTTCTCGCATATCGGGCTGGTCTGGGGCGCCAGCCGCTGGATGATTTTGCAGAATACGGCGCAAGTCGCGTTGGAGCGCGCCGACGAATTTGTCATCGGCGGCGTCGCGACACCGACCGCTGTCGGTAATTACTATATCGCCGGTCAGGTAGCCCCGATGCCCACGCGAGAACTCGCGTGGCCGGTCGAGCGCGCCCTGATGCCGACCTACGCTAAAATCACCGGCGACGCCGCCGAACTTCGCCGGACGGTCGTCGCGGTCATGGGTGTGATGGCCGTCGTATGTTTCTCGACCGGTGTCGGGATAATGAGCGTGGCGCAAGACTTCGTGGTGACGGTTTTTGGCCGCCAGTGGTTGCCGGCCATTCCTTTTTTTGAGTGGCTCGCAATCTTCGGTATCTTCGCCGGTCTGGGGCGCCCGCTGATGCCCCTTTTCTACGCAATGCATTACGAGCGTAAATACGCCGTGCTGTCCGCGGCGCAAGTCGCCGTAACGCTGCCGCTATTGTTTTACGCGGCCCACCGGCTGGATCTTGTCGCCGTCGCCGCGATCCGCACCGGTGTTGCCGTCGGCTTTTTCATGCTGTTCGCCTGGGGCGCTACGCGCATCAGCACCGTCACGCCCGCCGACTTCCTTCGGGTTTTGTGGCGGCCGGCCGCGGCGGCCCTCGTCATGGCGATTATCGTAAAAGCGCTTCACGATGACACGATCACCTGGCCGATCCTATCTCTTGGCCGCGACTGCGTGATCGGCGGCGCGGCCTTCGTGACCGCGCTGCTGGGCCTCTGGATTGCTTCCGGCCGGCCGGAAGGCGCGGAGTATCTTATTTTAAGAAGCGCGCGAAAATTATTCCGCCGCCATGCGCGGGACGTGGCCGGTAATACCTTGAAACAGTCGTAGCTGTCCGTCCGTGGTGGCGTCCCAGCTGAACCGTTCCGCGTAGCGGCGGGTCGCGGCGCGCGCCGGCATATTCGCCAGCACCGCTCTCACCCCCGCGGCAATCCCCGCAGCGCTGCGCTCCGGCATCAGGACGCCGGCCGCAGGCTCGGCGACAACCTCAGGCGTGCCCCAAATGCGGCTGGCCACAACAGGGGTCCCGCAGGCCATCGATTCCAAGAGCACATTCGCCCAGCCCTCACGGCTCGACGCCAAAATCGAAATGTCGGCCGCCGCGTAGAGGAGCGGCAATTCGCCGTGCGGCACGACGCCCCGAAGATGGACACGGTCCGCGACGCCCAGTTCGATGGCCAGCGTCTTGAGCTTCGCGCGATCGGGGCCGTCGCCCGCGATATAGAGATGCGCGTCGGGCAATTCGGGCAGTGCGGAAATGATCAGATGATGGCCCTTACGCTCGATTAGTTGCCCCACGGAGACCAGTGCGGTGCCGCGGTCCATACCAAATTTCTTGCGCGCCGCCGCGCGTTCGCCAGGCTCCCGGAACGGCCGGAACAATTGCAGATCAACCCCGTTACGGAGCACGGTAACGCGGTGCTGCGGCACACCCAATTCAACAAGAGAGTCTTTGAGCGCCTGACACACAGTGATCATGCCGGCGGCATTTTCGGCCGCCCATTGGATCTGGCGGCGCGGCAACGGGTACTTCGGCAGAAAATTGAGATCGGTCCCGCGACCGGTGATGACCACGGGCTTGTTGAACCACTTGCCCAGCCACGCCGCGGCGACACCGTCAGGATAGAAGTAGTGGGCATCAAGAACGTCAAAGTCGTAGCCGTCGCGAATGATCTTCGCGATCACCGGGCGCATGAACCAGGCGAGCAACGTCGGGGCAATGGACACACCGATCTTGGGAATGACCGGATAGCGCGGATGCATGACGTCCAGGCCGTGACGCACCTCATGCAAGGGCGCACGCGCATATTTACCGTAGCTGCCCGCCCACGCGCCTTTGAAGGGGAACCAAGGGACCGGCGCGACCACGCGCACCTCCGCCTCCCGGGTCGCTACAAGCTGACGCAGGCGGTTCTCGACAAACACGCCGTGAATGGGCTGAGCCGCGTTGGGATACAGCGTGGTGAAGGAGAGGATTTTCATAAGCCCGCCCGCATGAGGTTAACGATGAGAGTTGTGACCGAGGTACGCGTTGCAACGGATAGGCGCAGGTGTTGTTCAGTGGGAACTCTTCGGCTGCGCGAGAATTGTGATCCCTAATGGTACGCCGGTCTGAGTTGTTCCACCGCCCCGGCACTTGAGAAGACCTTACCCATGTTTTCCTTTACGCCCGCCGACCTCATTACGTTTCCCCGCAGCGAGGCTCCAAAGCTGATTGTCTTCGTGGATGCGGAGGAAGAGTTCCGCTGGAACACCTTCTCCTCGCAGTCGATCAGCGTGCGCAATATCGCCGCCCAAATGCGCGCACAAGAAATTCTGAACCAATTCGGGATGAAGCCGACCTACCTCGTGGATTACGCGGTTGCGTCGCAGGCGGAAGGCATTGAGCCGCTGAAAGAGATCCTGGAGGCCGGCGATTGCGGCATCGGCGCGCAGCTGCATCCCTGGGTGAATCCGCCCATCGACGAGGAAATCACCATTCACAATACCTATCCGGGAAATCTGCCCGCGGCTCTCGAGCGTGCGAAGATCGATCGGCTAACAGCGGCAATCGTGCAAAATTTCGGCGTACGCCCGCGCGTGTTCAAAGCCGGCCGCTATGGCGCCGGCCCGAATACCGCCGCCGCCCTGATTGAAGCCGGCTATTGGATCGACGCGAGCGTGATGCCGCTGACGGACTTCTCAAAGAAAGGCGGCCCCGATTACACGGAATCGCCGGCCCAGCCCTATTGGATCGACCGCGATCGACGCCTTCTGGAGATCCCCAATACCGTCGGTTTGGTGGGTCTCATGGACCGTATCAACCGCCGCGGCATGAGCACACTGCTTAGCAATCCGAGTATTGCTTGCCGCATTCCGGGCCTGTTGTCGCGCCTTGGCCTGTTGGAGCGCATTCGCCTGACACCGGAAGGTATTTCGTTGGACGAAGCCAAGCGCATGACGCTGTCGCTGTTTCAGCGCGACCGCCGGCTATTTGTTCTTTCTTACCACAGCTCATCGCTTCTTCCGGGCGGCAGTCCCTACGTCGCCAACGAGGCGGAACTCGCGAAATTCCTCGGATGGCTCGACGGCTACATGCGGTTCTTCTTCGGCGCCCTAGGGGGCCAGCCGACGACCGCGGAAGACGTTCTTTCCTATGCGCAAGGCCGCTTACGCCAAGCGGCTTAAATCACCGATCAGAGAAGGTTATGTGAATGACGGTTCAGACCAAGACGCACGAGCTCACGGATATGGAGCAAAGCCTGCGTTCCGCCGCGAGACGCCCCCTCCGGGGCCTGCCGATGATTGCCCCTGACGCCACGATCAGAGTTTGCCTCGTCGGGGCCGGCGTGATCGCGAACATCCATGCCGAAGCCTTGAAGGCTCTTAAAAACCTTTCGGCGGTCGCCATCGTGGAGCCATCGAGCGAGCGCGCCCGCGCCTTTGCGGAGAAGTGGAAAATCCCGGCCGTCTATCAGGATCTCGAAACCGCGCTCAAGGAAGGCGATTTCGATGCCGTCCACATCCTGACGCCGCCGGATTCCCACGCCGCGCTGACGCGCCTTTGCCTCGCCTACAACCGCCATGTGCTGATTGAGAAACCGGTCGCAGCGCATGGCGCCGACGCCGCCGATCTGGTCGCGCTTGATGCCAAGGCGGAAGGTGTGGTCGCGGGCGTCAATCAGAACTTCATTTATCACCCCGCCTTCACGCAATTGCGCGAGATGATCACCAACGGTGACGCTGGCCCGTTGCGTTCGGTGCAGGTGGCCTACAACGTTCCCCTGCGTCAGCTTGCGGGCCGGCAGTTCGGCTCGTGGATGTTCCATATTCCTAAGAACATCCTGCTTGAGCAGGCCGTGCACCCGATGTCCCAAATCGCCGCGCTCATTGGACCAATAGAGTCCATTGAAACGACGAATTCCCCCGGCACCTTCATTAGCCCCGGCGTCGCTTTCCACGCCTCGTGTGACACGTTGCTGAAATCGGCGCGTTATACGGCGCATCTCCAATTCGCTGTAGGCCGCAGCTTCCCGTTCTGGCAGGTGACGGCCGTGTGTGACGATGGCGTGCTCGTCGCCGACATCCTCAATAGCCGCTTCACCATGTTCGGCCGTGGTCCCTTGATGGAACCGGTCGACATGCTGAGTCAGGGTTTGGCGGCGGCGCGCGCGACCGCGAGTCATGCGCTTGGCAACGCCGCGTCCTACGTGCTGTCGCTGGCCAAGCTGAAGGGCCGATCCGACCCGTTCTTCCTTAGCATGAAGGCAAGTATCGACGCCTATTATACCGCCGTTCGTTCACGCGCGGCCGGCGGTCATCTGCGTCCCGTCGCGTCGATACCGTTTGCAGCCAACCTCGTGGAAACCTGCGAAGCGATCGCGGCGCGAGCCTTCACCGCGCCGGTCCCGCCGGTGCAGACTCCCATCGTCGCAAAGGCGACGCGCGGCGAAGTGGCTGTATTGGGCGGCACGGGGTTTATCGGCGCAGCGACCGTCGCGCGCCTCGTTGAGGAGGGCTACCGTGTCCGCGCCTTCGCGCGCAACACACGTAACCTCGCGGAGATATTCTCTCATCCTCAAGTCTCTCTTATTCGCGGCGATATCCGCGATCCGGCGGCGGTGACGCAAGCCATCTCCGGCGCGGCCACGGTTATCAACCTGGCCCATGGCGGCGGCGGCGCCACCTGGGAGGAAATCAGGAACGCGATGGTCGGCGGCGCCAAGATCGTCGCCGACGCCTGCCTCGCAGCTGGCGTCTCGCGTCTCATCCACGTCGGCTCGATCGCGGGCCTGTACATTGGGGATTCCGCGCAGAAGATCACGTGTGACACGATGCCCGATCCACAGAGCGATGAGCGCGCCGACTACGCCCGCGCGAAGGCCGAAGCGGACCGCATGCTCCTGGCGATGCACAAGGAACGTGGCCTTCCGGTTTGCATCCTGCGTCCGGGCATCGTCCTTGGGCACGGCACCTCGCCGCTTCACAGCGGTGTCGGCACATTCAACAACGAACAGCATTGCGTGGGATGGAACAAAGGTGACAACCCGCTTCCCCTCGTCCTTGTGGACGATGTAGCCGACGCCATCGTGAAGGCGGTTTCGGCGCCGGCCGCGATCGGCCGCGCCTACAATCTTGTCGGTGATGTGCGCTTCAATGCGCGCGCTTATATGTCGGCTCTCGCCCGCGCGACCGGCCGCCCCTTACGCTACCATCCGCAACCGGTATGGCAGCTCCATCTCGAAGACTGGGGCAAATGGGCCGTCAAGCGCGCCGTCGGACGCAACGCAGCCAAGCCGAGCATGCGTGACCTCCGCTCGCGCGGGTTGCCGGCGCAGTTCGACTGCAGCATCGCCAAGCGCGACCTCAACTGGGCGCCCGAGAGCGATCCGGTAGTCTTCATCCGGCGTGCCTTCGCATGAACCAGGCGATCTCCGTCACGCCTGGTCCGATCACGGCGGCGGATGTCTCCATGACATCCGCTGCAGCGCCGACCCTTCTGCATGTGTTTTCGACCTTTGCCGTGGGCGGGCCACAGCGGCGGTTTGTGCAGCTCGCCAACCATTTCGGCTCCCGCTTTCATCACTTGATACGTCCCATGGACGGACGCACGGACGCCGCCGCGCTTCTCGATGCGGATGCCTCGGCCGAGATCCAACCGCTCGGATTCCGGCGCGGTAATGCGCTCGCGAATATCCGCAGCGCTCGCGCTGTCCTGGCCGAGGTGCGGCCGGATGTCCTGGTGACGTATAATTGGGGCGCCACAGAATGGGCGGCCGCCAACTATCGCAACCCCGTGCGCCATATTCATATCGAGGACGGTTTCGGACCGGAGGAAGCCAACAAGCAGCTTCTGCGGCGTGTGCTGTTCCGGCGCCTGGTGTTGAATCGCCACAGCACCCTCGTCGTGCCGTCGCAATCCCTAAAGCGGATTGCGCTCGACGTATGGGGTCTGGATCCCCACCGCATTCGCTATATCCCCAACGGCATTCCCACCGCACGTTTCGCGCGCAACCCCGACCCCGCGTTTAGCGCGGCTTTTCACGGCAAGGGCGGCGTCATTGGTACGGTCGCCACTCTGCGACGCGAAAAGGCGCTCGACCGGCTGATCGCGGCCTTTGCGTTGGTGAGGGCGCATATACCCGGCCATCTCGTCATCGTGGGCGACGGTCCGGATCGCGGGCGCCTGGAGGCCTTCGTGGCCGAGCGTGGTCTGCGCGCCCATGTCACCTTCACCGGCGCCATAGCGGCTCCAGAACGCATCCTCAGGGCCTTTGATGTGTTCGCGATCTCCTCGGACACGGAGCAAATGCCGCTTAGCGTTCTTGAGGCGATGGCGGCTGGACGCGCAGTCGCCAGCACCGATGCCGGCGATATACGCACGATGCTTGCCGAGGAAAATCGCCCGTTCGTTGTGCCGCGGTACGACGTTGCGCTGGCCAGCATGATGATGGCGCTTCTGAGAGATAGCGCGCTGCGTGAGCGTCTCGGCGCCGCCAATCAGGCCCGCGCGGCCGTGCATTTCGACGAAGCGCAAATGTGCGCCGCTTACGGACGCCTCTTCTCCGGCAACGCGCTCCACTAAATCAAAATGAGTTAAAAAATAAGCCCGGTGCGACCTTTCGAATCGCAATGGGCTCATTTTCTATTGTTTACTACTGCAAGGTCGGTTGAAAGCGCGGCGTTCGTGCCAATGCCGCAAGATGCGGCGCGAGCGGGACCACGTTGGCGACCTCTTCTTCGCGTTTGCTGAGGACCGGCAGCGACTTTTCCCAGGCAATCGCGGAACGCAAGATGAGATCGAGATTGGCATAGCGCGGAGACCATGACAGCCGTTCGCGGATACGCGATGGATCCGAAATGACCTGCGCGGGATCGCCGGCCCGGCGCGCGCCCATCGTGTACGGCAGCGTTTGGCCCGCGATGCGGCTCGCTTCCTTCAATACGCTTTTCACCGAATAGCCTTCGCCATAACCGCAGTTCATGACATCGCTGGCGCCGCCGTTCATCAGATAGGTCAAGGCCGCGACGTGGGCGTCGGCCAGGTCGCTCACATGAATGAAGTCGCGGATGCAGGTACCGTCCGTGGTGGCGTAGTCGTCGCCGTATACGGTCATGCCCGCACGGCGGCCGGCGGCGAGCTCGCTCACGACCTTGATGAGGTTGGTCGAGTTCTTGACGACCTGGCCCGCCCGGCCTTTCGGATCGGCGCCCGCGACATTGAAGTAGCGCAATGCGACGTAACGGAACGGATTGGCGGCCGCCGTATCCCTCAGCATCTCCTCGGTCATCAGTTTCGAGCGGCCATAGGGATTGATCGGGCGAAGCGGGCTGTCTTCCGTTACTGGCTGTACTTCAGGAATCCCGTAAACCGCGGCCGTGGACGAAAAGATCAGTTTATCGATGCCCGCCGCAAGGCAGGTTTCGACCAGCCGGCAGCTGGCCGCGAAATTATTGTTATAATATTTGAGCGGACGCTCGACGGACTCCGGAACGCTGATGGAGCCGGCGAAATGGATCACCGCATCGGGCCGCGTCTCGGCGAACACGGTCGCCATAAACGCGCTGTTGCCGACGTTTCCGATCCGCAGCGGTACGCCCTTGGGAACCAGATGCAAGCTTCCCGTCGAGAGGTCGTCGACGATCACCACTTCCCAGCCGGCGTCGCGCAAAGCCAGCACGGCGTGACTCCCGATATATCCCGCGCCGCCCGTGACGACGACGCGGCCGGCCGAACCAAACCTATCTTTGCTCATAACAACCTATTCGCTTGAACCAAAAAAACGCGCTTAACTGCCTAGTTGCTTCAACAAGGCTTCCGCCTGAGGACGTTCGGTGAACGTGACTTTCGCCGACAAGGCCTTTTGAAGAACGGTCTTGGCTTGTACTTTGTCTCCACTTTTCTCCAACGCGACCGCGTAGCGGTACGTGATGTCGGAGCGTTCGGGCGCAAGGGCGTGGGCCTTGCCCAAGATTTCGACGCCTTTGGCGACATTGCCCTTCTGGACCTGGAGCCAGCCCAGCGTATCGGCGATATCTGCTGACCGCGGCGCCAGCGCGAACGCCTTTTCCGCGACGGTGATCGCCTTAGGATCGTTCTTCTCGCCGTACAGCCACGCCAGATTATTGAGCACGACCGGATTGTCGGGGAGCACGCCGTTCATCGCCTCTGTTTCCTTCAAGGCGACGTCATATTGCTTCGTATTGATGTAGTGGGACGTGATCATCAGCCGTGTGCTGTAGTCCGCCGGGTTCTCGTTAACCCAGGTTTTCAGCAGGGCCAGACCTTCGTTTCCACGTTGGCTTTGCACGAGGGCGCCGTAAAGACGGCGTAGGATCGCGCCATCCTTCGCGGTGTTCCACGCCTTCTGGTAAGTCGCGGCGGCGGCGGCGGGTTTCTGCGCCGCCGTCTGCGCATCGCCGAGTACCACGAGACGCACAATCGAGGCCGGGCGCGCCGCGACAAGACGCTGACCCAAGGCGATCGCCGCATCGGCCCCTTTCAGCTGCCCTTCCAGCATCAGGCGGTCCGCCAATGCCGGTTCGAAATCAGGGGAGATTTCCAGCGCGCGGTCGAAGGCAATACGCGCTTCCGCGAGATAAGCGCTCGCATTGTTCTTTTCTTTCGCAGCGGCCGCCGCATAGGCGCGGCCGAGGCGGCGATGAGCCTCGGGATTGCTCGCCGCCTCATTGGTGAGTCGGCGATATGATCCGATCCCGTTGGTGATATCGCCGTTGGCGATCTGTGCGCGGCCCAGCAGCTCCATGGCGGCAAAGTCATCGGGTGTGGCGGCCGCAAAATCACGCGCGGCATTGAGAGCGCGCGCGTTATCCGAACGCTCAAGGAGCAGTTCAACGAGTTTCAGGCGCGGTTGGGTCGCTGTCGGATCGCGCGTGATGGAAAGCTCATACTGCTTCACAGCGGCTTCATAGTCGCCATTCCGCAAGGCAAGATTTGCCAGGCCGTCGAACGCCGTCACGTTCTTCGGGTCCATGCGCAGCGCCTCTGTGTACCACTTACGCGCCGCCGCTTCGTCGCCCCGGCGTTCCTCGATACGCGCGAGGTTAAGAGCGGCGGCGACGAAGCTGGGGTCTTTGTTCAGCGCGGTGGTGAAAGCCGTACGCGCCGCCTCGATATCATTTGCGGCAAGATGGGCGGTACCGTCCAGATTGTACGAATTGGGATCGTTCGGATTGGCCTTTATCATTGACGCGGTTGTTTTCAGCGCCTTTTCCGGCATGCGGCCGCGCAGTTGGGTCAGGACCATCATTGTGTTGGCCTGAAGCGATCCCGGATTGATATCCAGAACCTTTTGGAGCTGGGCGGTACCCTGATCAAGGTCGCCCATCTGCAGGCGACCCGCGGCAAGCGCGAGTTGCGCCGAGGTGTCGCCAGGATTTTGGGCGACGCCTTGCTCGAACATCTCGAGTGCCCGGTCGCTGCGTCCGGCGCCAAGGTAAGCGTTGGCGAGCTGCGCGTTCAGCTCCGTATCATTTGGGTTGCGGGCCGCGAATTGCTCCAGCACTTCCACGGCTTTCGCCGAATTCTTCTGGCGCTGGTAAATCGCCGCGAGCAACTTGGCCCCGGCGATATCGTCCGGCACTTGCGTCACATAACGCTGAGCCCACGTACGCGCAATTTCTGGGCGATTGTCAGAGAATGACGCGGCAGCCAGAAGATAGGCGGCGGGCGGGAAGCGCTCGATCAAAGCGGTCTGCCCGATCAAGAGTTGCGAAGCTTCGCGGTACTTATGGTCGCGCACCAACAGATACGCATTAAGATAATGCGCCATGTTGTTGCGATTGTCCTTGTTGAGGACGTAATCGATATCGGCCTTGGCGCCGGCGGCATCCTGCTGGTTCAATTTCACGACCGCGCGCGCGACATAGGCGCGCAGATAGTCCGGCTGACGCTGGATGATGGCATCGAGCTGCTTCTGAGCACCGGTGAAATCCTTCTGCTGCTGACGCAGCTCGGCCTTCAGCACCAGGAATTCCGGCTGGTTCTTCTCGCGCGTCAGCGCCTTGTCGAGCTGCTTTTCCGCACCCGGGAAATCGCCTTCCAGGCGCAGGAGAATGGTGTCGGCCACAAGCGCGCTTGGGCGCTCGGCGTTGAGGGCCAGCGCCTGATCGATGAGGCCGCGGGCAGCAACGCGGTCATTTAGCGCGATATGCGCGCGGGCCTGTGTCGCCAGAAGATCGACACGCGGATCACCGTTCAGCTTTGTGGGGTCGAACTTCGTGACGACGTCACGGAATTTGCCTTGCGCGAAGTAAGCTTGCGCGAGCGGTCCCGACAACTTCGTCTCGTCGAAACCGCGCGCGCGTGCGGTCTCGAGCTCACGTTGCGCCGAAAGGGCGTCGCCGGTGCGCAGATACAGAAGCGCCAGTTCGTAGCGGGCGGTTGAATTCGCGCCGTCCGCAACGATCGCGTTTTTCAGCTCGATAATGGCGGCGGCGGGGTTGTCGTCCTTCGCGTATTTCGCCGCTTTGTCGAAATGGCGCTGGGATTCCACGTTGGCGGGCGCGGCGGTGGCCGCGCCCATGATCGCCGGCGACATTATCAGAGCCGCGGTCGCGATCCCGGCGTAGAGCGAGCGGCGGATGTCCATCTTCGAGATGAGCGTCGTCATCGTAGTCCTCTTCACACGGCCGAAGCCGATCTCCGAATGTTGAGCTCTTATTTCGCAGCGGCGCGAATGTCGTACGTCGCAAGCAGGCTGTAGAGCGTGGGGCGGCTCACACCCAGGATCTTCGCCGCGCGCGACAGATTGTTGTGGCAAGACGCCAACGCCTTCTGAATGGCGTCGACTTCGGCCTTCCGGCGCGCCTGGCGCAGCGTTACGAAGGCGTCGTTCTCAGCGGATTCCATGAGACCGAGATCGGTAGGCGTGATCCGACTCTCCTGCGCCAGCACCACGGCGCGTTTGATTCGGTTCTCCAGCTCACGGACGTTGCCCGGCCATGGATAGTTGCTGATGGCCACGAGCGCTCCTTGCGAGAAGTCCATGCGGCCCTTGCGATAGCTTTCGGAGTATCGGTGCAAAAAGGTATGGGCGAGAACCAGGGCGTCCCCTTCACGTTCGCGCAGGGCCGGCACGGTGATGCAGACCTCATTCAGACGGAAAAACAGGTCTTCGCGGAATCCGCCCTGGGTAATCATCTCCTGCAGATTGCGGTTGGTCGCCGAGACGATGCGCAGATCGACGGTGATATCCTCGCGGCCTCCGAGGCGTTGGAAGGTGCGGTTCTGTAGGAAACGCAGCAGCTTGGCCTGTAACGCCATCGGCATGTCACCGATTTCGTCAAGGAAGAGCGTGCCGTTTTTCGCCTGCTCTACCTTGCCTTTCGTCTGGCGCACAGCACCGGTGAAAGCGCCGCGCTCATAGCCGAAGAGCTCGCTTTCCAGGAGGTTCTCGGGGATTGCCGCACAATTGACGGCGACGAAGGGGCCGCGCACGCGCTCACTGCAGTTATGGACGGCGCGCGCGAACATTTCCTTGCCCGTCCCGCTTTCGCCCATGATCAGCAGGCTCACATCGGTGGGCGCCACACGTTCGACAACCCTGCAGACATCGAGCATGACGGAGGACGCCGCGATGATGCCGTCGAGAGCCTTGCCAGACGGGCACGTCAAACGGCGATTTTCTTCCTCGAGGACATGCAGTTGCCACGCGCGCTCCAGGATCAGGCGCAGTTGCTCGATGTCGACGGGCTTGCCGAAGAAATCGTAAGCGCCGAAAGACACGGCCTTGATGGCATTGTTGCGGTCCTCGTTGCCGCTCGCCACGACGACCTTGGTTCCGGGATATTCCTCCAGGATGCTGTCGAGGATTCCAAGACCTTCCGTGGCCCCGTCCGGGTCGGGCGGCAGACCGAGGTCCAACACGACCAGCGACGGACGATGGCGCTCCATGATGCTCATGGCTTCGGATCGGTCGCCGGCCACATGGACCACGAAATCGTTGGACATCGCCCAGCGCATTTGGCTTTGAAGCCCGGCGTCATCTTCAACGACCAGGAGATTCCGTGTCGGCGCTTCGGCGGGAATGGCCATTGCGGTCTCGCCCATGGTGTCACCCATTGATCACTTTGAGTTGCGGAGCGCCGGTTTCACGCGCGGCGGCAATTTGAGATGCGGCGGCCGCCTGCATCGGAAGGCGTATAATCATGCGGGTGCCGCAGCCAACCTGACTGTCGACCTCCAGCCGTCCGCCCAGTTCCTGGATGATCTGGCGCGTCTGAAAGGCGCCGATCCCGAACCCCGAGGACTTAACCGTCGTTAGAGGCTGAAACAGCTTGGTCTCGATAAAGGTGCGGTCCATGCCAGGGCCGTTGTCGGACACAGTAATGACGGCGTGCGTCTGATCGATTTTTGCCTCGAGCCCGATCTCGCCTTGCGTTCCGGTCGCGTCGAGGGCGTTTTGCAGCAGATGATTGAGGACCGTATCAAGCTTATCGGGGTCACCCTCCACCCGGAGAGGCTCGGTCGGGACATCGATGCGCAGGCGCGGGATTTGAAGCCGCCACGTTTGGGCAAGGCGCGCTAGGCGGCTTGCAAGATCGAACTCAATCCTGGAGGCGGGCGCCGCCGTGCGGCTTTTGATCTGCTCCAATAAGGTCCGCATGCGCGTGGAACAGTGGCCGACCGTGCGCAGCATGTCCTTCTGGAATTCCGGGTTGTCCCCGTGACGTTCTGCGTTCTTGACCATCAAACTCATTTGCCCGGCGAGATTCTTGATGTCGTGAACGACAAACGCGAAGTGACGATTGAAGTCCTCGAAACGGCGTAGTTGGGCGAGAGATTGAGCGGCCTCGTCTTCGGCGACATAGCTCGCCGCCTGACGCCCGGCCGTTTTCAAAAGCTCGAAATCTTCCCAACTCAATTGCACTTCGGTCCGCGGCTTCGCCAAAAGCGCGATACCGACCAGTCCGTCCGCGTGCAGCAACGGGAGAACGAGCCAAGCGCGGTTGTGTTCCCGCATCCCTTGCGGCAACGGGACGGACGCAGGCGCGCCGTCGATTTCACCGGTCTGTATAGCCAATACGCCAGGGGTGGTTGTGAGCGCGTCGACGAAGGGATCGCTCCCCCTGAAGACAGGCAGGTCGTTGCCCATATTAAAAGAAGCCGCTACCCGGAAGGCGCCGTCACGCGGCGTCCAGATCACCCCTCCCGTGCTTTCAACGATGTCGGCCAATGCCCGGATGACACGATCCGGCATTTTAAGATCGGAAGAGCTGTCCGACACGGCGGCGATGAACTGCAGCCATTCTTTGCGATAGTCGTACTTATAGCTGAAGAAATTTCGGCTGATGAAAGCCTTCGTGTGCGCCTGCACCTTGCCCGAGGACAGGATCACGACCAGTAAGAGCGCCGCCGAAGTCAGGAACACGGCTTGAGTGACCGTTCCCCAGGCGCCATCCAGCGCCCGCAACGAAAACCCGACCATCGACATTACGATCAGGTAGCAGCCCGCCGCAAGCAGCGTCGCCGAGCGAAACACCATCTGTCGCGAGACATGCAAATCGATCGGCCAGCTTTCCGCTCGGCCCGCCGCCAGAACGATGAACGGTACCGCCAGGCTGTTGATGAAGCCGCGCGCCGCGTAGCTTTGGGCGTCGATGACGCCAAACAGGGCCGCTTCGGCGTATATATAGAAGTCGAACATGAACAGGACGCCGGCGCCGAAGCACAAATTCTTCACTGCCCAGCGCGCTTCAGCCCCGCTGTTGCGGAACAGGTTCTCGACCAATAGCAGTTCGGCGACCGCGACCACGATCCGCGCTATGAAAGACAGGCGCACCGCGAGTTCCGACAACTCACCGGTTGCGACACCGTAAATAGCGATCCCAAGCACGTAAGCGGTTGCGACAGTGACGGCTCCCGCCATCAACGCCACGACTGTTCGATCCACACGCTTGCGATAGGCGATGAACAGAACGAAGCCCAGCACAGAGATCCAGGCGAGCGAGCGCAGCTGTTCGAGAACAACCACTGAAACCCGAAGCGGTGCCGCTGTCGTCAGTCCGCTCGCGACAACTGACAGCGCCCATATGCAGGTCATTACGCATGCCGTCAGCATCAGTGCCTTGTAGCGATGCTGGGCGTGACTCACCAAGAGCAGGCCCGCCGCCGCCATAAAGGCAAGCGCCGCGACCGCGTAGCTGATGAAAATGACCGTATTGATCATGATGGCGGCTTTACCGCGCCCCTTCCTGCCAGAGCACCACGCGCGCGGTTTGGAACAGGACGACGGCGTCGAGGAAAAGATTGCCGTTCTTCACGTAGTAGAGGTCGTAAGCGAGCTTCGCTCGCGCGTCTTCGTCAGAGGCGCCATAGGGGTAATTGATCTGCGCCCACCCGGTGATGCCCGGCTTTACGCGGTGCCGCACATCGTAATACGGGATTTTCTGCTTCAAATTATCGACGAATACTGGGCGTTCGGGGCGCGGACCCACAAAGCTCATGTCCCCGATAAGAACGTTGATGATCTGAGGGATCTCGTCGATCCGGGTCCTGCGCATGAACTTGCCGACGCGGGTAACCCGGCTGTCATTGCTCTGCGCCCAGCGCGCGACGCCGTCCTTCTCGGCGTCGGTGCGCATGCTGCGGAATTTGAGGATCCAGAAGGAGCGGCCGTTGGCGCCGACGCGTTCCTGTCGATAGAAAATTGGACCGGGGCTGTCGATGCGGATCACGATCGCGGCCATGATCGTGATCGGTAAGGTGAGGATCAAAACCATAAAGGCGACGAGGACGTCGAAAGCGCGCTTGGCGGCGGTGCGCGCCCATGACGTCCGGAATCCCTCGGAGAAAATGAGCCAGCTGGGGCTCACCGCATCGAGGTCGATCTGGCCAGTTTGGCGCTCCCAAAAGCTCGAGAACTCTGTCACCGACAAGCCGGCGAGTTTGCACTCCATCAAGGCTTCAACCGGAAGACCGCTCCGCTCGCGCGACGGAACGATCACCTCGGCCGCCCGCAGTACGCGCGCCTGCTCGATCAACGCGGTCGGCTCCTCCAGGATTCTACCTGGCAGCACTTTGAAAGCGCTGAGGCGCTTATGGCGTTCCTCACCCGGGATCGGAACGAAACCCACGGCGCGGTAAGGACTCCGGGAGCTGCCGTTCAGATATTCAATCTTTGCGGCGCACTCATCGACCCCCACCACAAGCACGCGATGTTCGAGCGCCGTGCCGTTGAAATTGTAGGCGAAGGCGCGGTGGCGGAAGAGCAGCGCGGTGAAGAAGAACCCGGTCGCCGCACCCAGCGCGATCGCGTAGTAAAGCTTGAGATTGATACCCTCGACGAGAAACATCTCGGCTAGGGAAATGCTCACGGCCATCAGGAAGTACATCAGGACCGCGACGGTCGCGAGGCGCATAACGATGCGGTTCGGGTCGGAGCCTACTTCTCTATTATAAAGACCGCAGGCCGAGGCCGTGGCGAACGCGATCCCGCAAAAGAGCGGTAGGAGAAAGGTCTGACCGAAAATCTCGCCGGGGTAGTTGCCATCCACCATATATAAGGTCATGGCGCGGCTGATATTGAAGAACGTGATGAATGCGGCGATCTCGACGACCGCGAAGAGCACCGCGCGCAACGCGATATGGTGACCAAACAAACGAACCATAAACAACCTCGCTCGCCCGTGAGGGCGGCGTTCTACCTATTGATGAAGAGGACGGACGCAGCGCCATGAGCGCCGATACACGGAACCGGGGATGAGCGGGATGTGTCGCGTCCGCTGAAGAGCGTGGCACCGGAACTCATCGAGAAACCCTTGTTGGATAGAGAGTGCGCTTGACAACTGCGGCTGTATAACGAGGCCGTGCCGCACTAGTTCCCTTACAGTGTTAAGCGGCGTTTCCACTCGCGAGCGATAACAAGGAAACGCAACCGCCACGGCTTACAGCGCTAAATTGCCGATGAATTGCCATGTTCGTCGAAGGGGTGTCATTCAAACGCGGTGGAGGGCCATTTATGAGAGGCGCTCGATCTCGCTCGTACAGGTTACCGCAGCACGACGCGCACCAAGATCTCACTTCTTTTTTTGAACTTGAAAAGTGCGGAGGTGAGTAGTGACTCGCCAAACGGGATTGCGCATCCCCTGCCGCGACAGTTGCCAATTATTTTTACACTCGCGCAGAGCGGAGTATGCGCGGTGTCGGGCAGATTTTACACTTGGTCTGGTTTCATCCCGTAAAACAACGAAATCAGCGCTGGCACGCTTCTTGCTCCTCTGGAGGTGCGAACGGCATAGGGCCGTTTCGGATAAGGAGTTTGGTTCAAATGTTCAACAATGTTCTCCGCTCATGGAGGAAGGTGGTCATCGCGATTAGCGCCATGGGAGCTGCCTGTGCGTTCTCTCCGGCGGCCAGCGCGGCCACTATCAATTTTGCTTCGTTCGGCATCGGCGGCGCTTTCTCGCTGCCCGCGGGCGATCACCTCGGCAACACCAATTCGATCTTCATCGGTAATGGCGGCGCCATCACCGTCACCCAGGGCGACATCGGTGACCTGTCCGGCATCATCAACTTCGGTCAGCTCGGCACCCTCGCCGACATCCCGAGCCTGTCGGCCTTCACCCCGATCAGCGGTTATCTGACCCTGTCGAGCGGCGTCTCGCTCGATTTGAATACGATCCAGGTGAACAGCCAGTCCGGCCCGACGCCCGGCTTCATCAACCTGTCGGGTGATGGCATCCTGCACGCCCCGGGTTACGACCCGACGGAAGCGAAGTTCAGCTTCACCGGCACGACGACCGACAACGAGTCGTTCGTGCTCGCGGTTCACACCTCGGTGCCGGAACCGCTCCCGGTCGCGCTGCTCGGCCTTGGCCTGATCGGTGTGTTCATGACCCGCCGCGTCACGGCGCGCATGACCACCCAGACCGCCGCTTAACAGCGTTCTCCGCTACCGGACCTTTGCAGTCCGGAAGGTCCCGCAGAGCCGATCCGAAAGGATCGGCTCTGTCCCTTAAAACTCCGCCCGAAAATTCTGAAAATGAATCTCAGCGTCATTAAGAATCAATTGCTGCAACAGCGCGCAGGCATCGAGCGCCACCTGCATGACGCGGAACAGGTCGAAGAGCTGGAAGTCGTCGGCCGCCTGTCCCGCGCGAATGCGCTGCAAGCCCGGGAACTCGTTTCTCAAAACGAGCGCCGCTGGTCGCGCGAATTGACCCGCATCGACAGTGCTCTCGCCCGGATCGATCGCGGTACATATGGCACGTGCGCCTTGTGTGATGAGGAGATCGCCGCCGGCCGCCTGCAGGCCAATCCAGCGATCCCGCTTTGCATCAGCTGCGCGCAAACCGCGTCTGCGCCGATGTAGGCGCCGATGGGCCCCCATCCGCGCCGAGGACTCAGGTAAAACGATCACTTTGGGAAAATAAAAAAGCCGGGAAAACCCGGCTTTAAGAGGCGATTTCGCGCCTTACCCGGGATCACCGGGCAAGGCGCGTATCGCAAAGAAAACCGTATTAGACGGCTTCCTTGAGTTCCTTGGCAGCGCGGAAAGCGACTTTCTTGCTGGCCTTAATCTTGATCTGTTCGCCGGTCGCCGGGTTACGGCCCATGCGCGCAGGACGCTTACGGACTTGCAGGACGCCGAAACCGCCGATGCGGATCTTGTCACCTTTCTTGAGATGCTTCGTGAGCAAGCCCACGAGGTCGGCGAGGATCTCACCCGACACTTTCTTCGACAGTTCATGCTTGTCGGCGAGCGTCGCCGCCAGATGCTTCAACGTGACAACCGCAGGCTTATCGGACGATGTGGCCATTTTTCCACCCCTGAATTGTTGATCGGCAAACCCCGACGGACGCCTTATTTATAAGGGTAACAGCGCCGTCTTGGTTGCACTCTTATCGCAGGTCCTGGAGTCACGCAAGCGCAAGGACCACTGTTTAACGCATATTTTGCGACATTTTTTACAGGTCGCGTGCGCGATACGCCTTGCCTTTCGATGCAAACTGCACGTCGCGGGTGCGTTAATGAGTCGCTGCGCGCCACGTTGAAACACACGAAACGCATCAGCGGCCGGACGGTTGCAACCACCGCAAAGCCGATCTCGGAGAGAAGTGCATGGTTAGATAAACGTGCCGCGCACGGCGCCCGGACCGCGTTCTCCGATTTCAGTCGGCATGCGTTCGGCGCCGCCGGAAACGTAGAAGAAAGGCCATGTTTTATAGGGTTTTTGACGACGCTCCACCGCTTCCGCGGCGGTCATAGACTGTGGAAATGACAAGTAGGCCACGCATTGCCGCGCGCGAGTCATCACGGATCGGTCGCCACGCCACAGAACAGCGGCGCGAGTCATTTCGCACGATAGTTTGGCGGCATATGTGCGCGTGTCGCTCCGCGAGAGATGGAGGTCCCTGCGGGCAGGCGCGGCACGCCGCCGATCGTTTCAACACGCATCGAAGTTATGCACAGGTCTTCAGGACCGCATTCAGATATGCGGGAGGTTCTTGAGCACGCGCACCCTGTGGAAAACTCATGTGCAGTGCGGCGATACGCCGGATCGCCGGGCACGGAATTCGAGCTCGGCGTTAATTTCCGCGCCGACGCAGACGACGTAGGCGCACACGTAGAACCACAGTGGCAGGATGATCCCCGCGGCGAGGGAGCCGAAGGTCTCGTTATATTTTCCGAAGTTTGAGACGTAGGCGGAAAAACCGGCCGCGGCGATGACCCAGAACAGCATGGCGAGCACCGCGCCTGGGGTGAGCCATTGCATCGGCGCGCGCCGCCGATTCGGCCCGAAGCGATAAAAGAAGGCCAGGCCCGCGAGAACGAGCACCGCCAAAGGCGGCCAACGAAGGAGAAGGATGAGCCAGACGAGCCAATCTGGAAGATGCATTTTATTCACAGCGGCCGGAAACCCATCGAGGATCGCCAATAAATTTATCACGATAAAGCTGCGTGTTTCGGCTTCCTCGTAGGCGATGTTCACGACCGTCAGGAGCGCGATGACGGCGCGCGAGGCGCTCCAGAGCGATAGCGCTAGTCCAATCACGAAGCCGAACCCAAGCTTCACATCCTCGCCCGGTGTGAGCGCGCGGACCTGATCGGCGAGAAGCTGGGACGCCTCGCGCGGCAAAGCCGATCGCACGAAGCCAAGATGCTCGCGAATCGTTTCCGCGTCCGCCTTCAACCCGTAGAGCGAAACGATCGCGCCGATGGCGGGAATGACCGCCAGCAGCGCATAGAAGCCCGCTCCGGCCGATACGAGTGAAAGGTTGTCCTCCTTGACCTCCTTCCACACCGCGCGCGCGACGCTCAGCCACTCCTTGCGCAGGATGCCGAACGAGATGCTAACGGCCGCCTTCTCCTGCACCGGTAAGTCCGTAGAAGCCATTCGAATCAACGTGTTGGATTTTGCCTTGTTCGGGCTCTTTGTTGACCCCGGTCAAAGCGCGCAGCTCGAAGGTCCGCCACACCTGATGCCGGAAAGCGGCAAAGGCGGAACATGGACTCTCTCTTCAACGCGGCGCCGTCGGCGGACGTGCGGCGGGAAGCTGCGGCGCGGGTCGAATTGGTCGAGTACGACATGTCCTACACTGTGAAGGCCGACATCCAAGACGCGGGATTGGACGGCGTTTCGATTTGGATCGAGGCGGGTGTGCTCACAATCACCAGCGAAGACCACGCCGGCTTCACGGACGGCGCGGTCATTCTGCCGCGGCTCCACTCTTTTCGCTTTACGCTCGCCTTGCCGGACGACGTCGACGAGACAGACTTATCCGTCGATTGCGAAGGCCGCGTCTTGCACCTCACCTTTAATAGGCGCGCCCCTTAGCGATCTATCAGCCTATTTATCTTGCTGAAAAATATGATTATTTTTATAAAATTGCGAATGATTATTAACAGCATTGCGAATCGTTATTAGTTCGTCCATGCTCCACGGGAGCCGCGATCCAGCGGCGATCCTGATTGGAGAATGTATGTCCCCTTCCATCTCCTCACGCCGCCTCTGCGCGCTCAGCACCCCCGAGCTTTTCATTCTCTGTTCGATCCGTCTCATTACGCAGGCGCGGCGCGCCGGTGACGCCATCGAGCCCTTGTGCCGCGAAGGCTTTGATGCGGCGCGATTGACGATGGCCCACGCCCTGCATCTGTCCGCGGCCCTGTGCGTGATGGAGACGGCGTCCGGCCGGTCCCTCGACGTCCAAGACATCCGCTGCACCGAACTCGGCCAGGATGAGGAACTCGTGCTCCAGATCCTGTTGCTCCTCCAGCACGAGAACGAGTTCGGCGCACGGCGGGTTCTGTGGCGTCTTGTGCCGCCGGCGGCGGCCCGTGTTGTCCTTCGCCATCTGGACGAGCTCGCGATCGGGATGGTTCGGGCGGGTCTTCATCTGCCGCAACTGCCCTACGCGTTGCAGCCCTGCCCGGCGGAGGCCTTGGCGGCCCGGCGGCTTGGCATCGCGCCGGAATGTGATGTGCAAGACGGCTTCTGGCTGAACTGACAGTCTGGAATTCCGCTAACTCGCATGGGAAGGTGCGGGATCGGCATCTCCACGGGACGCGTGTCGACAAGCATCAGGGGGTCGACCCGCCCGTTTATGACGATGATCCGTTCATTTCTCCGGCCGTGCGCGGCCGGCCTCATCACTTTTTTTGCCGCCACCACGACCCACTCCAGCGCGCAGGCGCAGGACGCGGCTGTCGCACCGCCGCCGCCCTCGCGGGACGCCGACTCGCCGCCGCCCACCCCTTTCGTGCTGAGCGACCATTGGTTCATGGGTATCACCGGCCAGTTTGAGGGCCGCGCGCACAAGGACGCTGATCTCGACGCTAATACCGAGGGCGACATTGCCAACATAAAGCCGGGGGTGAAGCTCGCCGTTCTCTATGAAAGGCCAGGCAGTTTCAGATTCTTCTCGGCCACAAAGATCACGCGCGACCTCGAAGTGAACGAAGATTCGACGCCGGAGCATCGAGAGCTGCTGGCGGAACTCGACGAGTTCTATGTGCGGTGGATCCCCTTTCAAAATGGGATCGTATCCATCGGCCGCTCGCGCATGAACGATCCGCGCAATTGGCTGTTTGCGAGTTCGGACGATATGAACGACAACATCCAGCTTCAATACCGCGACGATACCGATTTCTTCCAAGTCGTCGCGGCGGCCCGCGACCTGCTCCCCAGTAACCTGTTCGAGCCTTCGGACCAGCACCGCAGCCTGAACTACGCCGCGACGTTCGAGCATAACTTCCCGAACGGCATGCGCGCGGGCGGCTTCCTCCTGCTGCAAAATCGCGTGAATGAAGGCGATAGCGTGGACCGCACCTATTTCGGCGCCCGTTCGCGCGGCACGCTCGCCGCCGGTCACATCGACTATTGGACCGATACCGTCGTGCTCCGCGGAACCGCGGGCACAACGCAGATGCGTTCCTATGCGTTCGATGGCGGCGTCATCTACAAATTCCTGGACACGCTGCAATTCCATGTCGTGGGCAGTTACGCCTACGGCTCGGGCGACGGCAATGCGGCGGACGGTGTCGATCACCGCTTCCGTCAGACCGGCATCCAGGAGAACCGCTATCAATATGGCGGCGTGAGCCGCTTCAAGTACTACGGCGAATCCCTGAACCCGGAACTAAGCAACCTTGCCGTCGCCACGGCTGCGGTCGGCTTCAAACCGGACACCCTCAGCTCAATCGACCTGGTGGCACACCACTACGAGCTCGCGCATGCGAACGGCGGTCTCATCGCCGGACGTTTGAACCGGCAACCAACCGGTGCGTCGCACAACGCCGGGAATGCCCTCGACCTCGTCGCCGGGTACCGCGACCGGACGGCCATGGAGTTCGAGTTCTTCGGGGGGTGGTTCATGCCGGGGCCCGCATTCGGACCCTATCGGACGGACAGCGTCTACGGGATGTTTAAGTTAAAGTACAACTTGAGGCCCTGACACGGGGCATGCCGGCGTTCTAGGATCGAGGGATCACATATCCCTGGGGGACTTATGACGCACTTTCTCGTGACCGAAGAAAAACCTGACGGCTATCGCCTCGAAGACATACTTGGTCTGGTGCGCAAGGACATGCTCACGCGCGCGCTCAAGATCGCCGATGACAAGCGGCCCGAAGCGCAGCACGTCATGCGCAACAATATGAAGATCCTGAGCCTCATCAGCGAAGCCATCGCGCTCGCCGAGGATTCGACGCGCGTTCTCGACAAGGCCTTCGGCGCCAACGCCAAAGGCGGGCCGCCGCGGATCGGCAAGGCCTAACGGTCCATCGCAAGGGGAAAAGCGCCATGTTCAAGACAGGATTCATTTTAGGTCTCATTGCACTGGCGCTTCTCGCAGCGCCGGCCGAGGCCGCCACGAAGGCCGTCAAGTTCGGCAAACTCGTCGACGGCGCGGGCCGCGTTCAGGAGAACGTGACCGTCGTTGTGACCGACAACAAGATCACCAGCGTTTCGAACGCGGCGCCGCCGGCCGGCGCCGAGGTGATCGATCTTTCGGCTTATACCGGCATCCCGGGGCTGATCGACGCCCACACCCATCTGACCTATGGGCCTGATCCACTACAGCGCGGCGGCCGCTCAAACGCCGTCAACATGGTGCTGGGCCAAGACGCCTTGATGAAGACGCTGGAGTCCGGCGTCACCACCGTGCGCGACATGAATGCGTCGGAGTATATGGATATCTCCATGCGCGATCTCATCAACATGGGCCGCTGGACGGGCCCGCGCATGTTTGTGGTCGGTTGCGGCCTGCGCGCGACGCGTTCGCGCTATAACCCCGCCGGCAACGTGCTCGGTTGCGGTGAAGGCAATGGTCCGGACGAATTCGCCCGCGCCGCGCGCCAGCAAGTCGCCGCCGGCGCCGACTGGATCAAGATCTTCGGCTCCACCGGAAGCGGCGAAGATGTCACCGGCTTCCAAACCGTCACCTATGAGGAAATGAAAGCCGCCGTGGACGTGGCGCATTCCATGGGCAAGCGCATTGCTATCCACAGCTACGGCCCGACCGGCGTGCACGATGCCGTGCGCGCGGGCGCAGACTCAGTGGAGCACGGCGCGGACCTCGACGACGCCACCATCGCCGAGATGGCGAGGAAGAAGATCTTCTTCGTGCCGACCATCGATCATAACCGGTATTATTTGGATAACGCCGAGCGCTTCCGCTATCAGCCGGGCGCGAAGGAGAACCTCAACAACTATATCGAGCGCAATCTCGAGGCGACCCGCAAGGCGCTCAAGGCTGGCGTCCAGATCGTGATGGGATCGGATGCGATCTACGACATGTTCGGCCAGAACACCCGCGAACTCGGCTGGTTCGTGAAAGCCGGCATGACGCCGGCACAGGCGCTTGCGTCCGCAACAACCACCGCTGCGCGCATGATGAATATGGAAAAGCAAATCGGCAGCGTCGCGCCGGGTTACTTCGCAGACATCGTCGCCGTGGAGGGCGATCCGCTGAAAGACATTGGCGTGGTCATCAACAATGTGCGCTGGGTGATGAAGGACGGCGCCGTGGTCGTCGACAAAAGGAGCAAGTAAACATGAAGACGCTTGATCGCCGTTCCGCCCTGCTCGGTTTAACCGCCGCCGCAATCGGCGGGACAGCTCAAGCGCAAGTTTACGGCACCACGGAAGGCGGCGGCACCGTGCCGCTCCGCCTTCCGCTGGGCGCTCTCGATTACCTCGACCGCAATCAATACATCTCTAACCTCGAGATCCTGAACTACATCCCGGGGGCCGCCGTCAGCGGCGGCGAGCCCATGACGGCGATGTGGGCTAAAGGAAAAAGCCGGCTGATTTCCGGCGGCGGCCAGTGGCTCGACGTCACCGAGCCCAAGAAAGCCGCGATGGTAGCCAAGGGGGCTTATCAGGGCAGCGCCAACGTCACCTACAACACGAAGCTCAAGAAATGGATCTTGATGGCCTCGGCGCAGGTGCCGCTGACCGAGCCCAGCGTCAAATTTCCGCGCGGGAAATATCACCCTGAGAATGCCGAGCGATCGACCTCCTACACGGGCCTGCGCGGCATCCGCACTTATGATGCGACGGATCCGATGAACGTCAAACTCCTTCAGGAGTATGACACGGGAAAAACGGGCAGCGGCTCGCATATGAATTTCTACGACGGCGGCCAATACGCCTATCTCGACTGCGGCTGGGACAACCAGCTTCGACAGGAAAGCTCCGAGCGCCCCTATTCTAACGCACTAATGATCGTAGACATGAGCGATCCGGCGAATGTGAAGGAAGTCTCGCGCTGGTGGGTGCCGGGCCAGCGCCTCGACGAGGAAGCCATCTATCGCAAGTACCCTTTTGCCGGCGACCAATCGTCATGGACCGGCAACCACGGCGGCAGCGTGGTGCCGGTACGCGTCGAGGAGGGCGGTAAGCTCGGCTATACGGGCTTCGGCATCTTCGGCATGTATGTGCACGACTTCTCAGACATCAAGAACCCGAAGGTCGTCGGTCACGTCGTCAATCCCATCGAGAACTTTGGCGGCATCCCGTTCCATACGGTTTATCCGGTGATCGCCGACCCCGCGCGATACCCGAAGCTCCAGAACCTCGTAATCGGTGTATTTGAAGCGCTTGAAGGGGATTGCCGCGAGCCGTTCCACACCAGCTACGTGGTCGATGTGAAGGACCCGCGCAATCCGCGGATAATCGGCCTGTTCCCGCGCCCCATGCCGGACCCGAAAGCGCCCTATGCCGACTTCTGCATGGCGCGTGGCCGCTTCAGTGCCCACAACATGCAGTGCTGGATTGCGCCTGGCGAGGCGCGCCCGGATCTCGTCGCGCTCACTTATTTCAATGCCGGCCTTCGCATCTACGACATCAGCGATCCTACGCAACCGAAGGAAGTCGCCTACTTCGTCCCTCCGCGCGACGGCGAGATGAGCGACTACGCCACCTGGCGGCGCGGCACGACCGAGAATGTTTTCATCGAATGGGACCGCAACCTGATCTGGGTTGGCACCCACGCCGGAGTGTACTGTCTTGCCGCGCCTTTCCTCGGCAAACCGGTGTTGGAGCCGATCGCGGTGAAGCGCTGGAGCGTCCCACACGCCAATCGCGGATGGGACGCTTAGTCAGCAGACTTACTTCGCCGGGGCGTCCGGCGGATACTTAATGCCGAGCTGTTCGAGATACGTCCCGTGCTTGCTCGGGTCGTAATAGAACTTCTCCATCTGTGGGCGGATGAGCGTCATCAGTTCCTTGTTAAGATGGATCGCAGGCTTGTCCGTGGCCACCAGCACTGGGGCGTATTTCTCATCCTTGGTCTGAACGTCCTTGAAGTAGGCCTTTGCGTTCGCGACAAGTGACGGCGTGGTGGCGATATCGAGGATGGTAAGCGCCAGCGCCTGAGCCCCGACAAGAGCGCCTTTATGCGCGATGGGTGTCGTCATCGCCATCGCGGCCGTGACGTGGTGCGCCGTGGTGTTCGGAACGTTCGCGGGATAGCGCATGGTGATGGTCGGGACCGACCACATGATGTCGCCGATATCGTCGGAGCCGCCGCCACTCGAAGGTCCGCGGCTTTCCGGCGCCGAGATCTTCTCCACCTCGGTCTTCAGGGGCTGCAGTTTGAAGCCATTGGCCTCCTGCACTTGTTTGGCGAAGGCCTGGTCTTCCGCCGTCCATTTCGGCATGCCGACACGGACCATGTTCTGATGCGCGGCCTCCGCCAGCGGACGGTTGCCCCAATTCGGCGCGGCGTAACCGAGCACCTGGCGCGTCACCGTGGTGCCGGTGGCTTTAGCCGCGGCTTCGGAGATTTCGTTTCCGAGGTCGTAGAGGTCCTGGATCTGCTTGAACGTCCGTTCGCGGAAGTAATACCAGACCGCCGCTTCGCCAGGCACGATGTTGGGCTGGCCGCCACCGTTGCTGATGATGTAGTGGGAGCGCTGCGTGACCGGCAGATGCTCGCGGCGCATGTTCCAGGCAATGTTCATCAACTCCACGCCATCAAGGGCGCTGCGGCCGAGCCACGGCGCCCCGGCGGCATGCGCCGTCTTGCCGTGGAAGCGATACTCCACCGACACCAGGCCGGTATTTCCAAGATCGCCCCAGCCGACGCTGAAATCAGACGAAACGTGGGTGAAGATCGAGGCATCCACGTCCTTGAACAGCCCGTCGCGCACATAGAAGGCCTTGGTCGCCAGCAGTTCCTCGGCGATGCCCGGCCAAATCATCAGGCGCGCCTTGATGTTGTTCTTGATCATGACATCGCGCGCGGCGAGCGCGGCGGCTACCACGAGCGGCATGCCCGAGTTATGGCCTTCGCCATGACCCGGCGCGCCTTCGACCATCGGCTTGATCTGCGGAGAACCCGGCATTTGGGAAAGACCAAGGAGACCGTCGATATCGCTGCCCAGCGCGATCAGCGGACCTCCCTCGCCCCAGGTCGCGGTGAAAGCCGTGGGAATACCCGCGACGCCGCGTGTCACCATGAAGCCTTCCTTCTCAAGGATCCCGGTGATGTAGGCGGAGGTGCGGACTTCCTGGAAGCCGGGCTCAGCGAAGCTGAAGATGCTGTCGACCATCTCCTGCACGAGCTTCGCGCGCGATTCCACACCTTCCGTGGCCTGCGCGCGCTGGCCCGATGTCGTCGCTTGAGCCGCCGTCAGCGGCAACGAGAGCGCGGTGCCGGCCAGTAGCGCGGTGAAAGCCAAACGTCCGAATTTGGTCATGAGCATCCCCTGATGTGAAACCCCAGGGGTAAATGGTGGCATGAAAATCAGGGGCTTGCCCACCCGGCTTCGTAGGGATGAACCGCCTATGCAGATCTTTATGAAGGAGCCGCCGGCCGCTTACATTGTCGGCGGCTTGGTCGCGGTGGTCGTCGTAGCGTATCTCACCATCGTCTGCTTTGGGCTGATCATCTAGCGCCCCAAACGAAATCGCCCGCCGTCTCGTGAAACGGCGGGCGATAAGAAGACGACGTAGCAGAATTAGTTCGGTTGATCCGCGCTCCCGTCCGCGGGCGGCCGCCCATTGGCCAACGAGTTCCACAGCTCGATGTTCGGGTTGCGGATGACGCGCGTGCCCTTGCGCTGGTCCGCGGCGATGGCTTTCACGTCCGGCGCGCCGGTGTCGTCGAGCACGAATTTGTCGAACATCGCGCTCATCGAGGTCAGCATCTTCTTCGTGCTGTCCGGGCGGAAGTGATACCAGCCATGCGGTTCCTCGGCGTAGACGACCCAGTCGTACCAATTGCCGTGGATTTCCGCCTGGATGCCGTACTGCTCGATCTGCTGGAAGCGCGCGGCCGAATCGCCTTGCGCATACAGGAACAGGAGCGGCGTCTTCACACGATCCGCATGATAGATGAGCGAGCGCCCGTAGTAATTGGCCGGGTTCTCCATCGGCGTCTTGCCGATAAGGAACTTGTTCCAGCCTTCCATGCTGGCGTAAGTCGACAGCGTAACGAGATCGGTGGCGCCGTACCACACCACGCCGGCCTTCAGGCGCGTCGGATCCTTGGTGGCCGCCGCCGTAGTGAAGAAGCCGCCGGTGGAACCGCCGAACGCGCCCACGCGCTTCGGATCGACCCAGCCTTGGCCCGCGAGCATGTCCATTCCGATGAACGCATCATGGATATCGTCCTCGCCGCCGCGCGTGAACACCGCTTGGCGGTACTCCTTGCCCCGGCCGGTCGAGCCGCGGAAATTCGGCGCGAACACCAGATAGCCGCGGCTGACGAAGTACTGGATGTACGGGTGCCACTGGGCGGGATGCTGGCCGTTGGAGTTGGCGCGGAAGAAGAACAGCGCCGGCAGCTTATCGCCCGCCTTCGTGCCCTTCGGCTTGTAAACGAGCCCCGCGACCTTGCGACCATCGAAGCTGGTGTATTCCATGAATTCCGGCCAAACAAACAGGTTCGCGTCGCGGATGGCGGGATCCTGGTGGTTGGTGATCTGGCGCTCGGAGCCCCCGGCCGCCTTCATCGCCCACACGTCACCGGTCATCGTCGGATCGGAATGATAGAAGAAGATCTCGTCGCCCTTGGCGCTCCACATATGCGTGCCGCGCGTCTGCCCGGTCGCCGAGGAGCCGCCGTTCACGCCGCCGCGCGTGGTAAGCTGCTGCGCTTTACCGCCCGCCGCCGGCATACGGAAGATGTGATACTGATAGTTCAGATTTTTCGTGAAGCTGATGAACTTTCCATCGGGCGACCAGCGCGGTTCGCTGGCTTCGATGTTCTCGGTCAGCAGCATCTTCGCCTGACCGCTCGCCGCGTCGATTACGCCGACATTGTTGAAACCATTACGGTCCGAGATGAACGCGATGCTCTTTGAATCCGGCGACCACGCCGGCGCGGAATCAAGCGCATTCAACGTATTCGGCGTCATCATCTTCGGCTCGCCGCCCGACACCGGCAGCGTATAGATGTCGTTGTTGCTCTGGTCGTCGTCGTTCGGCTTCTGGTTCCGTGTGAACACAAAAGTCTTACCGTCCGGCGACAGGCTGGCGTTGCCGCCGCCCGGTCCAACGCGTGTGATCTTCTTCGTCGCAAGGTCATAAGCCGCGATCGAAGAATCCCAGAACATGTCGGTGACGAAGTAGAGAGTCTTTCCGTCGGGCGACCACATTGGGTTCGCGTCGTTCAGCGGGCTATCGGTGACGCGGATCGCCTGACCGCCGGCCGAGGGAATGATGTAGATGTCGCGCACGTTGACGCCGCGATAGTCCGCCTCGAAAGCGATCCACTTGCCGTCGGGGCTGAACTCCGGATTCATCTCGCGGCCCGGCATCTTGGTCAGTTGCTTCGGCGCGCCGCCGTTGGTCGGCGAGGTCCAGATATCGTAGGTGCCGGCTTCCGCGGATTTGTAGGCGATGAGGCTCGCGTCCGGCGAAACGTCGAACTCCTCGATCCAGACTGTTTTCGCCAGCGCGTCAATCGGCAAGCCGGGCCGCGCTTTTGATTGTGCGAGCGCGCTCGTGCTGATCAGGGCGGAAATCAGGCTGGTGGCGATAAGGAACTTGGAGGCCATCGTACTCTCCCCAGTATTCGTTGACCGATCGTTCGGGGCGTAGCGTGCACCTCCGCCGAAGCCAGGGGAAGAGGGATTCCGACCGAGGTAAGCCCTTGAAAGTTTAAAGGTTCGGCGCGACGCTCCCAGGTGCGTCACACACCATGTGGGGGAGTTCCTATGGCTTTGCTGTCTCCGCGGCGGTTTCTGGCCGTCCTTGTCCTCGCGGCCGCGACCTTAAGCACCGCGCCGGCCTTCGCCACATGGTCCATCGTCGCCGTCGACCGCGCGACGGGGCGCATATCCATGGCTACCGCGAGCTGCGTGGACGTAAAAACAGACCACGAGTATCGCGACGTCACCTCCGTGATCATCCCCGGCGTCGGCATTGCCGCCTGTCAGGCCGGCGCCGACCGCACCCTCAAAAACCAAAAATACATTTTCGCGGAAATGAAAAAGGGCACCGACCCCCACCTCATCCTTGAGCAGATCGCACGCGACGATCCGGACTTCCAGCAGCGTCAGTTCGGCCTCATCGACATGAAGGGCCGCATGGCCTCGCACACGGGCCTCAATAACGGTTACGTAGCCCAAGTCATTCAAGGTCAAGTGCCCGGCACGGAGATTTTCTATTCGGTGCAGGCGAACACCATGCGGCCCGGAAGGGTGGTGCCGAACGCTGTGGCGGCGTTCGTGAAAACAGAAGGCGCGCTGACGGACCGCGTAATGGCGGCCATGGACGCCGCCGATGGATCGGGCGGCGACGCACGTTGCACCTGCCCGCCTTATCCCAACGACGGCAGCAAGCCGGCGATCGCCTGCAGCAATCGCGTCGCCCACGCCGCGTGGATCGTCATGGCCGATCCGAAAGACAAAAACGGCGATTCGGTCAACAACGGCGACTATTCGCTGTTCCTGACTGTGCTGCAGCCAGGACCCGACCGCGGACCCAACCAGATCAAACCGGGTGAAGACCTGAACGCAGAGACGACTTTGCGCATGCGCTATGACGCCTGGCGCAAGCTGCAACCGGCCTCTTACAAATAGGCCGCGCCATGTTTTTCAGAACCCTCACCCTCGCGCTGTTGATCGTCACGTCCGCCTCAGCCCAACAGCGCCGGCCCGCGCCGGCACAACCGATGAGCTTGACCACCAGCGCCTGGAAAGACGGCGGGGTTATTCCGCCCCAGCACGCGCAGCCGGGCGATGATGTTTCGCCGCCACTCGCGTGGGACCGTGTTCCGGACGGTACGGAAAGCTTCGTGCTGATCATGCGCGACCTCGATGCCATTACCATCAACGGCGCCGATATCCACCTGTATTGGATGCTGTGGAACATTCCGAAGGACGCCCGCTCGCTTTCCGAAAAGCTTCCCGAACTCGAAGAACTTCCCGATGGGACACGCCAGATCAGTACGTCAGGTCCTTGGTACCGCGGTCCCGCCGCGCCCCCGCCGGGCCCGGTGCACCACTATGCTTTCGAGCTTTATGCCTTGAACGCGAAACTCGAGATCGCCCCGGTGGGCCAATTGCCCGCCGCGGCGGAAGCGGCTGTGCGCGCCGCGATGGAGGGCAAGATCCTCGGCAAGGGAACACTGATCGGTTTGTTTAAGCGCAACTGAACCCTTCGGCCTCCGCGTGAGGCGGGCTGGCGCATTTCGCGCAATCGTCACGACAATGCGTATGTTCAAGGCGCACGCGAAATCTTAGGCTGCTGCACACATTCGCTCGCATTGAAGGAACGCGCCAATGGCCAATGGCCAAAGTCCTCGTCCTCTACTACTCCTCGTATGGCCACATCGAAACGATGGCCGAAGCCGTCGCGGAAGGTGCGCGCGCGGCGGGCGCGAAAGTAGACGTGAAGCGCGTGCCTGAAACCGCCCCGGAAGCGGTGGCGAAGGCCGCGCACTTCAAGCTCGATCAGAAAGCGCCCGTGGCCACCGTCGCCGAACTTGAGAACTACGACGCCATCGTCGTCGGCGTCGGCACGCGTTACGGCCGCATGGCCTCGCAGATGGCGGCCTTCCTCGACCAGACCGGCAGCCTCTGGGCGAAAGGCGCTTTCGTCGGCAAGGTCGGCGCGGCCTTCACCTCCACCGCCACGCAGCACGGCGGCAACGAGATGACGCTGTTCTCCATCATCGCCAACCTGCTGCACTACGGCATGGTGATCGTCGGCTTGCCGTATAGCTTCAAAGGCCAGATGAAAGTCGACGAGGTCGTTGGCGGGTCGCCGTATGGGGCGACGACAATCGCCGGCGGCGACGGCACGCGCAAACCGTCTGAGACGGAACTCGCGGGCGCGCGTTTTCAGGGTGAGCAGGTCGCCAAGACCGCGATCAAACTGTTCGGCTAAGGTCTCAAGGCTTCCAGGAGCAGGCGTGACGTTTGCTCTTGGAGCGGCCCCACATCCATGAAATATCCCTGGGCATCGGTTCCCGCGTTCTGACGATTCGTCAGCAGTACGAATGCCAGCTTCATCTCGGGCACACCGAGAACGTAAGTCCCGGTAAAACCTGTATGGGCAAACGCGCCGGGCGGCATCCCCTCAGGCTGGCGCCAGCCGAGATGAGCGCCCGGTTTGAGAAAAAGATCAACCACATCCGCTCCGACGAGGCGCCGCCCGGCGATCACCCCGCGAGAGAGCATGAGATCGAGCAGGATCTTCAAATCTCCCGCCGTCGAGAACAGACCCGCGTGGCCCGCAACACCGCCGTTGCCGTACCAGGCGTTCCCGTCGTTAGCCTCGCCGTCGAGGGCATAGCGGCGCCAGCCGTCCCAGGATTTCGGATCGCCTTTGTAGCCGTACCCGAAGTCGGGCCCGTAGATCATGTGACGCTCGTAACCGTTGCCGGATTCCGTCACGGCGAAATTGGAGAGGCCACGCGTTTTTGGAAGAAAGCCGGTGTGCGCCAGCCCAAGCGGGCGATATAGAGCGTCCTCGACAAAAACATCGAGCGCCCTCCCGCTCACGCGCTCGACGATATAGCCAAGCAGCATGAAACCGAGATCGCTGTAGTGATAGCCCTCGCCCACCGGCCACTGCAGCGGCATATTGCGGATCGCATCAAAGACCTCCGCCTTGTTCGCGGCCTGATAATAGAGCGGCTGCCATTGCACGAGCCCGCTGGTGTGCGTCAACAGATGCCGCACCGTGATCTTGTCGAGCTCGGGTCCCCGGAAGTCCGGAAGATAGCGATAAACAGGCACATCGACGTCGAGCTTCTTCTGATCGGCCAGGATCATCACCGCCATGGTCGTGGCCATGACTTTGGTCACCGACGCAACGTCGAACACCGTCGATGTGCGCATAACGCGCGCCATCTCGATCTTGCGTCCCTCATAGTCGTTGAGCTGCGCGAACCCGAAGGCCCGCTCCTCGATGACTTTGCCGCCGACGGCAATCAGCATCACCGCTCCCGGGAGACCGCCATTCGCAACCGCGGCTTCGACAAGAGCGTTGGCCTTTCCAACGGCGGTTTCGATTTTGGGCGTTTGAGCCATGATGTCAGGCGATCCCACAACAAGTCCTACGGCGAGCGCGAGGACGGCTTTCATGGCTGCTTTTTCGGCACAAGCAGCGGAAGCAAAGCTACGCTAACCAGACTGAGCGCACCCGACAAGACGAAGAAGCCGTCATACCCGATATCGCGCTGAATGGACGCCGAGGCGCCCGCAAGAAGGCGCGGCAGCAGGAACGCGAAGCTCGCGAGGAAAGCATACTGAGCGGCGGGATACTTCGGGTTCACGAGCAGCGACAGGTAAATAACGAAGACGGCTGCGGCCATGCCATTACCGAAATTATCCGCGAAGGCGGTGAGATAGAGAACCGCATCCGACGGCGGCGCATTGGCAAGCCATACATAAGCCGCGTTGCCCAGCGCGGCGAAGACCGCGCCAAGCGCGAGCGATATCCTTGTGTCGAACCGCGCGGCGGCCCAGCCGCCAATCCCCACGCCGGCGATATTGGCGATCAGCGAAAGCGCGCCGTCGGCGATGCCGATCTGCGTGAGGCTGTAACCAACCGAGGACAGGAGGGGCTTCGCAAGCGTAAGTGCGAGGACATCTCCCATCCGGTAGAGCGATACGAAGGCAAGAATGCCTACGGCGCTAAATCCCAGCGTCCGGAAGAAATCGAGATAAGGACCAAGCGCCGGTGACGATAACAACGTGTGATCCGGCGCGAGCGCCCGGATGCGCGGAATCGCGAGCATCATGATCACGAACGGCAAACCGCACAGCACGAGAACCACGGGGGTCACGTTGCTTTGGGCATTAACGCCGAGCGCGCCTGCGGCGCGCAGAACACCCGCACCCAACAAGGCCGTCGCACCAAGGCCGAGGACGAGCAGTCCCGCGGTCACCGCTAAACCGACAACGAGCGCGGATGCCTTATTCATTTCGGCCTCCGGCCTTGTCGCAAGGACAAGCGGGAAAGCGACGAAAGAGGCGGCGGCAATTGCGAGATAGGCGGTCCCCCAACTGGAGTAGTCCGCCATGACCACCGCTGCGCTTCCGGCGGCGACCATGGCCGAGCGGTAGCCCCAAAGCACGGCGGACACGAGAGGCGCCTGTCCTTTCACATCGTGTGCCACTTCGCACCGCCAGCCGTCGGCCGCGGCCTCCAAAGTCGTCGCCCAGAAGGCGAGTTGCAAAGCCCAGAGCGCTGTCAGGGGAAGATTTTGGTCGGGATCCGCGAAAGCCAACCCCACGAGCGAGGCGACCACGCCAAGCTGCGACAGTAGAATCCAGCTGCGCCAGCGTCCCCATACACGCCCGAACCCCGGGATGGTGAGGCGGTCCAGCATGGGCGCCCAGGCGAATTTGAAGGTCGGCAACAGCGAGACCCAGGCGAAAAAAGCGACGACGCCCAACAGGGCGCCATTTTTCGTCAGGCGCAGGAACAGCACGGCTGAGAACAAAAGAAAGGGAAGGCCCGAGGAAAAGCCCAAAAGGCCGAAGAGCGCCACCATGCGGGCGTTCCCGGGTGTGCCGGTCTTCGGCCCTTTGCCCTCGGTCGCGGTGGCTTCCACTTGGAATCCCCGGATAAGATCGCCAAATAAATTGGTCCTCGTTCAAAGGGGTACTCGATTTGACGCTGGGCGAGAAGTCATTGATGGCGATCGAGGCGGGCGAAGCGCCGGACGTCGTACGCCGGTTGCTCGCCGCCAACCACGGCGCGCTCGCGCAGCTTGGCGAGACGCTGCGCCGCGACCCGCCGGCCATGGCGCTCACCTGTGCGCGCGGCAGCTCCGATCACGTAGCGCTCTTTGGAAAATATCTGATCGAACAACACCTGCGCATTCCGGTCGCTTCTATGGCGCCCTCGGTCGTTTCGATCTCCGGAACGCCGCCGCGCGATCTCAGCAACGCCCTCGTCATCGCCATCTCGCAGTCAGGGCGCAGCCCGGACATCGTGGCAACCGCGAAGGCAACGGCGGCGGCGGGCGCCCGCGTTGTTGCGATACTCAATGAGGTCAATTCGCCACTCGGTGACGCCGCATCCCTCGTTCTCCCGCTTCATGCGGGGCCGGAGAAAAGCGTCGCGGCAACGAAGTCGTGCATCGCAAGCCTTGCCGCCCTCGCCGATCTTGCGCGCAACTGGTCGCAAGACGGGGAACTCGACAAAGCGATGGCCGCACTGCCCGGTCATCTCGCGGCGGCGGGAACACTTGACTGGTCACCGATGGTCGGCGCGCTGAAAGGAGCGCGAAACCTTTTTGTCGTGAGCCGCGGCGCGGGTTTCGGCGTTGCCCATGAAATGGCGCTCAAACTGAAAGAGACCTGCGCACTGCACGCCGAGGCTTTCAGTGCGGCCGAAGTGGAGCATGGGCCGGCCACACTGGTCCGCGATGGACTGCCGGTGCTCATGCTGGCGCCGCCAGACCAGGCAGGGCCCGAGGTCATTGCGCTGGCGAAACGCTTCGCGGCGCGCGGTGCGAACGTTCTTTGCGCAGGCCTTGCGGTTCCCTTGGAAGGCGTGATCGCTTTACCCGTGCTCCCGGACGTCGATGCATCGCTTGCGCCCATCGTCTGGCTGCCAAGCTTCTACAACGCCGTGGTACATTTGGCCCAAGCTCGCGGCCTTGATCCTGATCGTCCGCCGTTCCTCAACAAAGTGACCGAGACCCTATGACCCGCTCAGCTCTCGCCGGCGCGCGCATCTTGGTGGGCCCTTCTTTTGTTGAGGGCCACGCCGTGATCATCAACGGCGCACGCATCGAAGCCATCACGCTGGAAAAAGATATCCCTACGGGATGCGAACGTATCGCACTCGGCGGCGGTGACCTTCTTCCAGGTTTCATCGACGTGCAGGTGAACGGCGGCAGAGGCGTCCTGTTCAACGACACACCCACCGTCGATGGCATCAAAGTCATCGGCGCGGCGCATCGGCGCTTTGGGACCACCGGCTTCCTGCCTACGCTGATCAGCGACGACCTCGCGGTGATGGATCGGGCTATCGACGCCGTTGAACAAGCCATCGCACAGAACGTGCCGGGCGTGCTCGGCATCCATCTCGAAGGCCCGTTTCTCAACCCCGCGCGCGCCGGGATCCACGACCGCGCACGCATTCGAAAAATCGCCGATGCCGATCTGGAACGTCTCACGCGGCTGCGCGGCGGGCGCACGGTTGTCACCCTCGCGCCCGAGTGCGCGCCCGCGGAAACGATCCGCCAGTTGACCGCAAGGAGTGCGATCGTTTGCGCAGGCCACAGCGCGGCGACATACGAGGAGACTCGCGCCGCGCTCGGTGAAGGCCTGCGCGGCTTCACGCACCTATTCAATGCCATGACGCCTTTCACCAGCCGCGAACCCGGCATGGTTGGCGCGGCCCTTGGCGACGATCACAGTTTCTGCGGGCTCATTGCCGACCTGTATCATGTGCATCCCGCCTCGATTGCCGTCGCGATGCGTGCCAAACCATCCGATCGGTTCTTCCTGGTGACGGACGCCATGCCGACCGTGGGATGGGATCAATCCGCATTTATGCTCGGCAACACACCGGTCACCGTGAAGGACGGCCGCCTGACAGGACCGGATGGAACACTCGCCGGGGCGCATCTCGACATGTCGCTGGCGATCCGGAACATGATCGGCGCGGTTGGGGTCGACGCCCCGCGCGCCGTCATGATGGCGAGCGCCGCACCAGCAACCTTCCTCGGACTCAGCGAAACGCGCGGACGGATCGCACCGGGCTTTGCGGCTGACCTGGTTCATGTGAATCGGGCGTCGGCGGACGGTATGGACGTGCTTGCGACCTGGATTGACGGCATGCGAGGCTGATCGTCATGAGTAAGACCGAGACCGTCGCCGCCCGCTACGCAATGCTCGATCTGTGGCCAACGGCGGACGCCGTCGAGGCCATGTTCGAAGGTCAACTTTCCGCGGCCGCCGCCGTACGCTCAGCGACCGCAGCGATCGCGGCTGCGGCGGAAGCCGCGGCGGAGCGTCTTCGCGGGGGCCAAGGCCGCCTGATCTATGTGGGCGCGGGAACCTCGGGACGCATCGCCGTCCAAGACGGGGTCGAACTCGGGCCCACCTTCGATTGGCCGGAAGACCGGCTCCTTTATCTTTTGGCCGGCGGCAAACAGGCGATCACCACAAGCGTTGAAGACGCAGAGGACGACGCCGACGACGGCCGGAAATTGATCGTCGCTGCGGCGGCGTCCGCATACGATGTCGTCATCGGCGTGGCGGCCTCCGGTCAGACGCGATTCACCGTCGCCGCGGTCGAACAGGGCCGCAAGGCGGGGGCGCTTAGTATCGGCATCGCCGGTAATCCCGACACCGCGCTTCTCAACGCCGCGGAGTACGCCATTCTTTTGCCGACGGGCGAGGAAGTCATCGCGGGTTCGACGCGCATGAAAGCCGGGACAGCGCAGAAGATCGCGCTCAATCTTCTTTCCACGGCCATTATGCTGCGTCTGGGCCTCGTGCACGGCAATCTCATGGTGGCCATGCGCTCCAGCAACAAAAAGCTGGTGCAACGTGCGCTCGACATCGTTCAGTCCATTGCCGGCGGCAGCGCGGACGCGGCGAAGGCCGCGCTGATCCAAACCGACGGCGACATTCGCACCGCTGTCCTCGTTGCGCGTGGATTCAGTCTGGAAGAAGCACGTTCTCAGCTTTCGGCGGCGGGCGGAGTCCTGCGCCAGGCGCTGCCGCAACGGAAATAACGCATGATCGATCTCTATCTTGGCGTCGATGCAGGGGGCAGCCACTGCCGCGCGCGCCTGACGGATGCGGCTGGAAAAATCCTCGGCACGGGGGAAGCCGGTCCCGCCAACGCACGCATCGGCATGGAGAAACTGCGCACGACCTTGATGGAAACCTGCGATCAGGCGCTTGGGCAGGCGGGGCTTGCCGCCAATGACACGCCGCGCATCAGCGCGGGCCTCGGTATCGCCGGTATTTCGCGGCCTGGTGTGCGCGATGCCCTCAATAGCCTCGGTCTTCCGTTCGCGAAGATCCGCTGGGAAACCGATGCCGCCATCGCCAATCTCGGCGCGCATAACGGCGGTGACGGCGCCACACTTATTCTCGGCACCGGCAGTATTGCTTACGTCAAAGCCAACGGCGGAACCTTTTCCATCGGCGGCTACGGCTTTCCGATTTCAGACGAAGGCAGCGGTGCCGCGTTGGGGCTTTCCGCGGTACGCCACGCACTTCGCGCTCTCGACGGGCGCACCAAACCCACGCCCTTGAGCTCAGCCATCACCAGCCGCTTCAGCCATGAAACGCCGCGCGTGATCGCTTGGATGGACACGGCCACACCCAAGGAATACGCGGCCTTCGCGCCGATCGTTTTTGATTTCGCCGAAGCGGACGATGAGATCGCGCGGTCCATTGTCGGAAGCGCGGCACTGCACGTCGAACAATTTATCGAAACGATCTTCTTACGCGGCGCACCGCGCTGTTCTCTGGCCGGCGGCCTCGCGCTGCGCATGCGTCCCTGGCTGCGCGAGCGCACCACCGCGCGCCTTTCGCCACCGCTAGGAGATCCGCTTGACGGCGCTCTGCTTCTGGCGGGGTTGCACAAGACGTAGCTTTCCCTGCGATTCGCCCGCATTTCCCCTTTGGGGGCTGACAGAGCGCGTTATTTGGAGCCTCACGCAGCGTATTTTTTCATTAGCTAGACTACTGATGTTTTCAGCGATTCTGCTTCGCCACCCCGGGCCGCACGATATTATTATAGTTCACTATTTAAATGATGCGACAATTTAAATAGCTCACTATTATATAACGGGATAAGAAAATTCGGGCGGTTTGGGAGCATGACTTGGCTGGCGGTGGTGCGGCGCTCGAGAACGCGCGCCGAGGCAGGCCCTAGCTCACTTTTTTTGCATCTAAAAGCATAGCCTTCCCCGCCTTTTTCAGCCCTCCCGGTCACGCGAGCGTTACCTTAGAATCGTTTTGATGACTGACCGGTCATGTTATTAATAGTTATGCCTTAATGGCGTAATTTTGCGAGCGGATTCGAAGTCCGCACATTAGATTATAGGGAGCTTGGAGCCGGCTGATGAACTGTCGGCTTTCCGTTCCCCGGGAGGAAATGAAGTGCGTTTGTTCGATCGCGTCTCTCACCGTTCCATTTTGGCGGGCATTGCTGGCTCCGCTGTACTCGCGCTGGCGGCCTGTTCCCAGCCGGGCGGCGAAGCCAAGCCATCGGCGCCTGCCGCGGCCGAAGCCGCGTTGCCCGACGCCACGTCGACGGCACGCGTGCGTCTCATGACCGCGAGCCAGTATGCCAATGTGATCGCCGACGTGTTCGGCGCCGATATCAAGCCCGGCAAGCCGTTGGGTCCGCTGACGCGCACCGATGGTCTGGTCGCCTCCGGCGCCGCCAAGGTGGGCGTGACCTCGGGCGATATGATGAAGTTGCAGCGCGCGGCTTCGGCCGTTGCTGCGCAGGTGGTCGACAACGGTAACCTCGAGCAGGAAATCCCGTCGCACCGTGACTCGCTGGTGCCCTGCAAGCCGAGGGACCCGACCGCGGCCGATGACGCCTGCGCCATGAAGTTCATCGCGCAGACGGGCCGCCTCCTGTATCGCCGTCCGCTCACCAACGAACTACTGACGGACTATGTCGCCAAGGCGAAGAAGGCCGCCGACGACAACAAGGATTTCTACGCCGGCCTCGCCGGGGTACTGGAAGGGATGCTCGTCGATCCGAACGTGCTGATGATCACCGACATCGCGGAAGCCGATCCAAAGCGTCCCGGACAAAAGCGCCTCGACGCCTACAGCGTCGCCTCGCGCCTGTCGTTCTTCCTGTGGAACACGGTGCCGGACGACACGCTGCTGAAGATGGCGCAGAGCGGCGAACTTCTCACCCCGAAGGGCCGCACCAAGGCCATCGACATGATGCTGGCCAGCCCGAAGTTGGAGAACGGCGTTCGCGCTTTCTTCGACGACATGTTCGCCTTCGACGACTTCGACAACCTGTCGAAGGACGGCGCGGTGTACCCGATTGTCACCGGCACGGCGCTGAAAGATGCGCGCGAACAGACGCTCCGCACGGTCGCCGACCATCTGGTGACCCGCCGCGGCGACTACCGCGACCTGTTCACGACCAAGCACACCTTCATGTCGCCGGCGCTCGCGGCCATCTACCAGGTTCCGACGAAGCCAGGCTGGAGCGCTTATGACTTCCCGGAATCGAGCCCGCGCCAAGGTATTCTGACGCACATCTCGTTCCTGGCGGTGCATTCGCACCCGGCCCGCAGCTCGGCCACGCTGCGCGGCAAAGCGCTGCGCGAGCTGTTCCTATGCCAGAAGGTTCCGCCGCCGCCGCCGAACGTCGACTTCTCGGCGCTGGAAGATCCAACCTCGCCGTTCCGCACGGCGCGCGATCGCGTGAACTTCCACCTGCAGAACCCGGTCTGCGCCGGCTGTCACAAGATCACTGACCCAATGGGCCTCGCTCTCGAGAACTTTGATGGCGGCGGTCAGTACCGCGACAACGAAAAGGGCGTCGCCATCGACGCCAGCGGCAACCTGGACGGCACGAACTTCAAGGACGTAACGGGCCTCTCGAAGGCGCTGCATGACCATCCGCAAGTTCCCCGCTGCCTTGTGCGCCGCATTTACAGCTACGGCACCGGCGGTCCGCTCACCAACGATTCGAACGACCAAGTGGATGCTCTGACGAAGGTGTTTGCGTCGAGCGGCTACCGCGTACCGGATCTGATGCGCGCGATCGCGCTGTCCGACGCCTTCATCCGCGTTTCCGATGCCGAAGTCCCGAAAGCCACCGCTTCCGCTGCTCAAGCAGCGCCCGCGGCTCACTGATTAACGAGGAGGATACGATGAACACTTTGCTGGAATCTCTCACCCGTCGCCGCATGCTGCGCGGCATGCTCGCGGGCTCGGCAGTCTCGGTTGGCCTGCCGCTGCTCGACATCTTCCTCAACGGCAACGGCAACGCCCTCGCCGATGGATCGCCGATGCCAATCCGCTTCGGCACCTGGGGCTGGGGCCTCGGCATGAGCGAAAAGATCTTCAAGCCGAAGCAGTACGGCGCAAGCTGGGAACTGCCGGAAGAGATCGAATCGCTGAAGCCGGTGCAAAAGCACCTCAACCTCTACACGGGCTTCAACGGCTTCCGCGACGCCGCGCCGAATCTCTGCCACACCACCGGCTGGGTGATCCTGCGCTCCGGCGCCGCGCCGATGTCGGGCAACGACAAGCCGAATGAAACCATCGACGTGACGGTCGCTAAGAAGATCGGCACCACCACGCGCTTCCCGATGCTGACGATGTCGGCCACCGGCGATCCCCGTGACACGCAGTCCTACGAAAGCGCGAGCCTGATCAATACATCGGAAGGCTCGGCGCTCGGCCTGTACACCACCGTCTTCGGTCCGGACTTCCAGGATCCGAACGCGAAAGAGTTCAAGCCGAACCCGAAGATCATGGTCCGCCAGAGCGTGATCTCGAGCGTCATGGACAACACCAAGAAGCTCGAGCAGATGGTCGGCGCTGAAGACAAGCAGCGCATCGACCAATACTTCACGGGTCTGCGCGACCTGGAAAAGCAGTTCGAACGTCAGCTCACCAAGCCGGAACCGCGCGAAGCGTGCGTGGCGCCGAAGCCGCTGCGCGGCGACATCGCCACCGGCGTCGATTTCGAACTGGTGAACAAGCGCCACCAGACCATGACCGACATCCTCGTCATGGCCATGGCCTGCGACCAGACCCGCGTGTTCAACATGCTGTACTCGAAGTCCTTCGCCTCGACCACGAAGCCGGACTACGAGAAGCCGCACCACACCGCCAGCCATGAAGAACCGCTCGATCCGCAGCTGGGCTACCAGCCGATGGTGTCGTGGTTCCTGCGCCGCGCGTTCGAGAATTGGGCCTACTTCGTCGGCGCCTTCGCCAAGGTGAAGGAAGGCGACGGCACCCTGCTCGACAACATGGCCATCTACGCCTCGACCGATCAGAGCTTCGCCAAGATCCACTCCATCGACGGTCTGCCGATGTTCTCGGCCGGCCGCGCGGGCGGCAAGCTGAAGACCGGTTTGCACATCGACGGCCAGGGCACCACGGGCTGCCGCCTCGGTTACACCTTGATGCAGGCTATTGGTCTTGATCTGCCGCACTGGGGCAACCAGTCGAACCAGACCAACAAGCACATCGCTGAAATGGTCGTCTAAGGCTGGGACTTCAGAAACGTCGATGAAACCGTTCAATATTGCTTTGATCGCGAGTCTCGCACTCGGCAGCGCAGCAAGCGCTGCCGAGAAGCGCATGGTCGAGGACTATGCGAAGGTGCCAATGCCGGCCGGCGTGCAGGTTGTCGTCACCGAGATGGAAGGTCCTGTGTTCGCCGATGCGCAAGGTAAGACCCTGTACATCTGGCCGCAGAAGGCGATGCGCATCGGTTTCGCCGGCGACCCGAAGGAAAAATCGGTCTGCGACGATAAGCCGACCACCAAGACCGCGGGGATGATGAGCCCCTGGCCGGCCGGGCTCGACCTGCCTGAAGTCGATACCCGCAAGTCGTGTGCGGCGACATGGCCGCCCTTGCTGGCGCCGGCCGACGCGAAACCGCTCGGCCAATGGACCGTTGTCGAGCGCAGCGACGGCAAGAAGCAGTGGGCTTACAACAAGCAGCCCGTTTACACCTCGGACCTGGACGACCGTCCGGGCGATACGAACGGCGCCGCCACCGTGCTGCGCCGCGGCGGCGACGAGCCGGCCGAACGCGATGTTGTCGGCCCGCCCCCGAATGTACCGCCGGGCTTCAACGTGCTGACCACGCGCCAGGGCCGCCTGGTCGTGAATGAAGCGCGTTATTCGATCTACACCTGGGATAACGACGCCCCGAACAAGTCCAACTGCACGGGCGATTGCGCGCGCGTGTGGCTGCCGGTGCTGGCGCCCTCGTCGGCGCAGCCGCAGGGCGAATGGACGATCGTTCCGCGCGCCGCGGGCGTGAGACAGTGGGCGTTCCGCAAAAAGCCGGTTTACACCTTCAGCGAAGACACCGGCCGCGCGAGCCTCGCCGGTTCGGAAGTCCCGGGCTGGAACAACGTCTTCACCCAGATGGCCCCGCCGAACCCGGCGGAGCTGAAAGTGGAGATGACCCTGGCCGGCGACGTGCTGAGCGACGCCAACGGAAAGACGATCTATCACTACACCTGCGGCGACGACTCGCAGGATCAAATGTCCTGCGATCTCATGAGCAGCCCGCAGGTTTACCGCATCGCCATCGCCGGCGGCGGCAATTGGGACCGCGCCCTGAAGATGTGGCCCTACGTGCAGGCTTCGGCCAATGCGAAGCTGCCGGCCAACCAACTGTGGTCGATCGTGTGGGTGGACCCGAAGACGGGCCGCGAAGCCCAGGCGAACGCGCCCGGGGCGCTCCGTGTGTGGGCCTATCGCAAGCGTCCGGTGTACACCTACGCGGGTGACAAGGAGCCGGGCGACATCGAAGGCAACGCGATCGGCGAATGGCAGGGTTGGCGCAATGGTTTCCGCGCCTTTTTCGTGCGCGATGAATTTGGCCGGCGCTATTAAGCGCCGGAGATTACGTGAAGGTGAGGTCACGGGAGATGAGATACTTTAAAGCGTTGATGACAGCGGGCATCGCGTTCGCCGGTTTCACAGGGGCGGCGCAGGCTCAGCAGCGCATGGCGGAAGACTATGTGAAGGCGCCCATGCCGCCCGGCGTGCAGGTGCGCCAGACGGATCTTGAAGGTCCCGTCTTCACGACCTCCACAGGCATGACCCTGTATGTGTGGCCGCAGAAGGCCATGCGCGTCGGCTATTCCGGCGACGGCAAAGGTAAATCGACCTGCACCGATAAGGTGACCACGCAGACCGCGGGCATGATGAGCCCGTGGCCGGCGGGCATGGACCTTCCGGAGCTCGACAAGCGCCTGTCGTGCGCAGCCACGTGGCCGGCGTTCCTGGCGCCGGATGACGCGAAGCCGATGGGCCTGTGGACCGTCGTCACGCGCCCCGACGGCAAGAAGCAGTGGGCTTACGATGAGCTGCCGGTTTACACGTCGATCCTCGACAAAGTGCCGGGCCAGACATACGGCGGATCGGGCACGTTGCCCGAAGGCGGCAGCGGAACCGCGCCGGCCCGCCTGCCGGTCGGTCCGCGCCCCAATGTTCCGCCGGGCTTCAATGTTGTCACCACGCTGCAAGGCCGACTGGTCGTGAACGACCGCGGCTATTCGGTTTACAGCTGGGACAATGACGCGGCGAACAAGTCCAACTGCGTTGGTGAGTGCTCGCGCACCTGGATCCCTGCGATCGCGCCGGCTTCGGCCTCGCCGCAGGGCGAATGGACGATCGTCCAGCGCGCCGCCGGTGTGCGCCAGTGGGCCTTCCGTAAGAAGCCCCTGTATACTTTCAGCGAGGATACCCAACGCGAAAGCCTGAACGGCGGCGATATGCCGGGCTGGCACAACGTCTACACCCAGATGGCACCTGCGCATCCGTCGGAATTCACGGTGCAGAACTCGCTGACCGGCGATCTGCTGGCTGATTCCAAGGGCAAGACAATCTACTTCTATACCTGCAACGACGACTCTCAGGACCAACTCGCCTGCGACACCATGGATAGCCCGCAGGTCTACCGCATCGCGATTGCCGGTGGCGGTAACGTGGAGCGCGCGCAGAAGATGTGGCCCTACGTCCAGGCGCCCGCCAACCCGAAGCTGCCGAGCCAGTTGTGGTCGGTGGTGTGGGTAGACCCGAAGACGGGCCACGAAGCCGCCGCGGATCAGGACGGCGCGCAACGTGTGTGGGCTTATCGCGGACGTCCCGTTTACACCTATGCCGGCGATAAAGAGCCGGGCGACATCGAAGGCAACGCCATGGGCGAGTGGCAAGGCAAGCGCAATGGCTTCCGGGCGTTCTACGTCCGGGAAGAATTTGGCGGACGGCGCGGTTAAGCCGCGCGTCCTTACGAAATTTGAGTGTGGAGGAAGAAATGAAAGTTATGTCGAAACTGCTTCTAGGAGCGAGCTCGTTGCTGGCTCTCGCGCTCGGCACCTCGGTTCAGGCCGCCGAAGGCGAATCGGTCATCAAGGATCGCCGCATCGGCTACGTGACCACCGAGCTGCACTGGACCATGTACCAGACGCCGGACGGCAAGGCTGAATGCCCGAAAGGCCTGTCGCCGAACGGTCCGCGCGAGATCTTCAAGACGCTGTTCCCGAACCTGGGCCCGGTGGCGGACACGCAGCTGGCCCGCGAAGCCATCAAGATGTACCCGGACGATCTGCCGGGGAACCAGTTCGACTACATTCCCGTGACCGGCAACATCGCCAACGGCCTCAATCTCGACGGCAAGGTCGACGCCGATGACTTCACCAGCCCGACCGGTGAAAAGGGCATCGACAACGCCTTCTTCCATGTCACCGGCTGCAATTCGCAGTTCCGCGGTCCAGAGGGCCAGCTCCAGCTGTTCGCGAACAAGCAAATCCCGGGCTTCGGCTATATGCGCATCCTGCTTGAAATCACCGACGTGGACAGCCTGTCCGACGATCCGGATGTGACGGTGACCATCTACCGCGGCCGCGACCCGATGCTGCTGGATGCGACCGGCGAAAAGGTCGCCCCCGGCGGCACGCAGCGCGTGGACATGCACTACGGCACCAAGATCATCCAGAAGTTCAAAGGTAAGATCGAAGGCGGCGTCTTGATTTCGGAAGCCAAGGACGGCAAGTGGCCCTGGCAGATTTTCCCGGGCGCTCCGTACGCGCTGCAGATCCGCGACATGCGCTTCCAGATGAAGCTGACGCCGACGGCCGCCAACGGCCTCATCGCCGGCTATTACGACGTGAACTCGCTGTACAAGTGGATCACTGGCTGGTCGACGCACCACCTGTCCTATGGCCAGCTGGAAGCCGCCGAGTTCCATCAGCAGGTCAAGAAGTACGCCGACGCTTATCCTGACGCGAACGGTAAGAACACGGCGATCTCCAGCGCCATCACCCTCGATATGGCCCAGGTGTACATCGTGCATCCGGACCGTCCGGTGGCCGATGCGACGCCCGCCCAACCGGGCAAGGCGGGCGTGGCGCAGGCGCAGCAGCGCTAAGCAAAAGCGAGAGAAGAAAAGAAAAAGCCCCGGAAAGATCCGGGGCTTTTTTGTTGGATCTTACTGTGCCGGCTAGACCAGCATATCGACGCGCTTCTTGCCGCCGTTGGCGGCGTCGGCACGCATCTTGTCCTCGATGTCGCGTTTCATCATGTCCATCAGGCTCTGCTTCTCTTCCGGGCTCATGGCGTCGAATTCTTCCTGTGTGATGCCGTGAGCCTGTAGCCATGCTTCCTGCATGCGCTGCTCCGGCGTCTTCGCCATATAGTCCTTGAAGTCCTGTACCGGGTCCGGACCTGTCTTTTCAGGTTCGGTCATCGGGTCGATCGCGGCGTTCGCGCCAAGCGATGAGAAGATATTGCCCGGCACATTCTGCCGGTCGTCTTTGTTACGGATTGGATTGGACCAGCTAAATCCGCTCGTTCCTGCAATATCCACGCGGTTACTCCATGCCTCGTCGTCCCTTGCCGGTTAAGACGATGCAAACGAAGTGCCATCGGCGCGCTATACTGCCGAAGAACATTGGGGGACCTCTATGCGGATATTTCTTATCGGCGCGGTCGCAGCGTTCGTCAGCGCGCCATCGTGGAGCGCGGAGTTCAAGGACGTCTCGTTTATGTCGGGATGCTGGAAAACAGCGCCGGGCGCCGCACCGGAATACCGCGAATGCTATACCGCGCCCAAGGCGGGTATGATGCAGGGCTCCAGCCAGACGATCGAAAACGGCAAGACAACCTTCTTTGAATTCAGTCTCGTCTTGGAAGACGCCGGTAAGATCGTCTACCGGCCGTTCATCAAAGGCGTGCAGACGGTGGATTTCACTCTCACGAAGCTCACACCGGCCGAAGCCGTATTTGAAAACCTCGCCCACGACTTCCCGCAGCGGATCATTTACCGCAAGGGCGCGGACGGCACACTCACCGCGCGCATCGAGTATGCCGCCGGCAAGAAATTTGCCCAATGGGTGATGCAGCCGCAGTGAAGCTTAGCGTTCGACGCTGAACGAGAGAGATCCGAGCCCGTCCAGGACGATCTCGGTATGATCGCCCGCGGACAGCCATTGCACCGGCGTGAAGCTGCCAAGCGAAATAACCGTGCCGGCGGCCATGTCCTTGCCGCGCGCGGCGCAGTGATTGGCGAGCCAAACCAACCCATTCAGAGGATTGCCGAGCAGGTCCGCACCTTTCCCGCGCGCGACTTCCGCGCCGTTCACCTTCACCGCACCGGAAACGGCCGGAAGATCGAGCTGCTGCCAGCTTTCCACCGCCGGACCGACGATGATACCGGCATGGAAGAAGTCGTCGACAATCATGGTTTCAGCGCCAAGGCTGCGCCAATCCTCGTAACGTTCATCTACGATCTCGATGGCCGGGTGCAGCGTACCGATGGCCGCGCGGATGCGAACGAGATCGAACGGCGCATCCTCGACCAATAACGGCTGCGCCAGCGTCACGGCGATTTCACACTCAACCCCCGGGCGCACAAAATCCTTACCCGCCAGCGTCGCTCCGTTAGGGGTCAAACTTGAGCGGAACATATAGCCGCAACAGGGATGATCGATGTTGAGATAGCGCTGCATCACCGCGGTCGTACACCCGATCTTGTAGCCAATGACGGGGCCGAATTTCGCACTGAGGATCTCGCTCGCCTCGTCGTTGGCCATATACGCGGACGCCTCATCGGTAAGGCGGAGCGGTTCCGGCAGATGTCCGAGCTTGCGGTGAGCAAGCCGGGAGGCGGTCACAAATTCGGCGGCGCTGCGAAAGGCGTTCATGATTCCGGGATATTAATTGCGATAGCTCGAATCTTTGGAGTCGACGATGCGGCAAAGGGCGTCAAAAACATCCCGTCCGGCGCCATATTGCGGCTTGGTATGCAGCGCCTCACGCTCCGACTGCGCGCAAACTTCGGCGGGAATCTGCAGGTCCTCGCCCGGCATCGCGCTCGATGCCACCTGGATTTCACACGCGCGGTTCAAGGTCCAAAGGTTCATGAAGGCTTCGGGGATGGTTTCTCCCCACGACAGCAGCCCGTGATTACGCAGGATAAGTTGGCGCTTGTTACCCAGGCTGGCCACCAGACGCGGCTTCTCGTCTGGATTGACGGTGATGCCCTCGAAGTCATGATAAGCGACCTTCCCATGCAGCATCGCCGCGTAGAAGTTTGTCATCGTCAAGCCACTTTTCTTGCAGGCGACCGCCATGCCGGCAGTGGTGTGTGTATGCATGATGCACAAGGCTTCCGGGATCGCTTCATGGATCGCTGAATGCGCGGTGAAACCGGCGGGGTTCACGGGATAGCGCGACGATCCAATGATGCGTCCTTCAAGGTCGATCTTCACGAGGTTTGACGCGGTCACCTCGCGGTACATCAATCCGAACGGATTGATAAGGAAATGCCGGTCCGGGCCAGGCACCTTCACCGTGATATGATTGTAGATAAGCTCGACCCACCCCAGATGGTCGAAAATGCGGTAGCAGGCCGCGAGATCACGGCGCAATTCCGCTTCGGTTTGCGGCGGCGCGGAGACGGTGGCGGCTGTCGCGGCTCTCATACGCGGCTCCCTCGGACCAAGGGGCATAGGATCGCTTACGGACGCCGCGACATCAATATGCTTCCCCTACTTCGCGGGCGCCAACGGCGGGACTTTCTGGCCGAAAGACACGTTCACGCGGACTTTTCCGTCGGCATTGCGGGAGCAAACCACGCGGTTGACGTTCGGCGTATGCAGGTCGGGCAGCGTGTAGTCGGCCCGCAGCACGATGCCCCAGGTCGGCGAGCGGGTGAAAAGGACCGCGGTATAAGCCTCCTCGGGGATCGCCATGCGCAGGGACGCGAGACATTCCTGACGGAAAGCCTCATCCGCCGGAATTGGCGTCTCGTTCTCCGGCACCAGCGGCGCGTATTCCTGCACAACGGCGGGCACGGCCGGACGCGGCGGGTCCTGACGCATCCACACGATCACAACAACGACCAGCAGCAGAAGGACCGACAAACCTATGACGCGTCCGTAACCCATTCTCTCATTCCTCGCGTACGTTCCCGGTGGCTACTGCGGCAGCTTGCCTTCGATTTCCTGATAGACCTTGGAGATCGCGAGCCGCGCCTGATTCTCATCCCACGCCCAGCCCATGTAACGCCCCCAATTTGCTTGCTTGAGCGCATCGCAGCTTGGCGGCTTGCCGGTGTTCGGACACGGCGCGCCGAGCGCGTGCAGACGCTTGCCTTCCTTGATGACGTATTCGAGCGCAACGCGGTACCCCTCGAGGTCGGCCTTCATTGACGCCATATCATCGACGAAACCGTGTCCGGGGATGTACCAGGACACGTCCATCGCCTGCGCCTTCTTGATTGTCGCCAGCCATTCCGACGGAAAGCCGCTCCGCAGCGCCGGGAAGATATGGCGCATGTAAAGCTCACCCATGAATAACACTTTGCTCTGCGGCAGATACGCCACCAGATCGCCGCCCGTATGACCGCGGCCGATATTGAGGACCTGGATTTCGGTGCCGCCCATAGTGATGACGCGTTTATCCGCGACCGTTTCCGTGGGTGGATTTTCATTCTTCGCGAGATTGCGCTGCGACACCGGCGAGGACACGAAGACGACGTTCGGATAAGCGGCCTTGAAGGTCGCATTGCCGGCCACGTGGTCGATATGGTCCGATGCGACGACGACATAGCGCAGCGGCTGCGTGGTCCGTTTCTTGATGCCGTCGATCATGTCCTGGGTCTGGCGTACATCGCCCTGCCCATCGACGACCACCACGCCCTCCGGGGTGATAACCACGAGACTGACCGTCGTAACAACGATTTCCGCCGTATCGGGGAATTCAAGGCCCTCATAGGCGAAAACATTCGATGCGAGCTCGATCCAGCGCGGGAAATCAGCCTTCGTCAGGCCGCGTTTGGCGATATCGCCCGACTCCGGAAAGCCGGCGGCGGCCGCGGGACCGGCAAGTCCGGCCACAATGCAAATCAACGAAATAAGCGCCTTCATGGGCCCCCCAAAGCAGAATAATGCGGGTCATAATCGGGCCCTGCTCATCGGAAGTCCATGCCGGTATGCTGTCGCCGGTATGGTAGCGTAAGTGGTCTCGGGTGGGGGAAACGCCGCGATGGAAAGCTTGGTCCAGTTGTTTGCGCCGATTGCCGCGGTGCTGGGCATAAACTGCTGCCAACCGGCGCCCGAGCCGGTCCGCTGGCGGGCGCAAGCTGAACGCGTCGTCATTACCCGGGACGATTGGGGCATTCCGCACATCGAAGGTCAAACCGACGCGGACGCCGTGTTCGGCATGATGTACGCGCAGGCCGAGGACGATTTTTCCCGCATCGAAGCCAATTATCTGACCGCGCTCGGCCGCACCGCCGAAGCGGATGGCGAGGAAGCGCTGTGGGCGGACCTGCGTCAGCGCCTTTACATGGATCCGGAGGAGCTGAAAGATCAATATGCCCGCAGTCCGGCGTGGCTGAAGTCGCTCATGAACGCATGGGCCGACGGCCTCAATTTCTATCTCGCGAAACATCCCCAAGTAAAACCCAAGGTGCTCACTCGTTTTGAGCCGTGGATGGCGCTCAGCTTCACCGAGGGCAGCATCGGCGGCGACATCGAGCGCATTTCCCTCACCGAGCTCAAAACTTTCTACGGCACGCCGACCCCGCCCGCGCCCGAGGAAACCGGCGCGCGCCCGCGCGAGCCGTCAGGATCTAATGGCATCGCGATCGCGCCTGAACTCACGGCCGACGGCGCCGCGCTCCTTCTCATTAACCCGCACACCAGCTTTTACTTCCGTTCCGAAGCCCATGTGACCAGCGCCGAAGGCCTCGACACCTACGGCGCATCCACCTGGGGACAGTTCTTTGTCTATCAGGGCTTCAACGCAAAAGCCGGCTGGATGCACACCTCATCGACTGTCGATAATGTCGATGAGTTTGCCGAGCGCGTGACCAAGCAGGGCGATGGCTATGCCTACAAATACGGGCTCGAGAACCGGACGGTGAGAACCGCGCAAGTTACCTCGAAATTCCGCAAAGCGGACGGGAGCATGGCCGCGCGGACCTTCACGACCTATCACACCCATCATGGCCCCATCGTCGCCAAGAAAAGTGGAAAGTGGATCGCCGCCGCCTTGATGTGGAAGCCAATCCCTGCGTTAGAGCAGAGTTGGCTGCGCACCAAAGCCACCGATCTCAACGGCTTCCTTCGCGTCTCGACACGAGGTGCGAATTCCTCCAACGACACTTTGTTCGCGGACAGCAGCGGTCGGATCGCGTTCCTGATGCCGCAGTTCATGCCCCTGCGCGACGATCGCTTCGACTACACGCGCCCCGTCGACGGCAGCAATCCCGCGACGGACTGGAAAGGCCTGCACGGCATTTCCACTCTGCCCAACGTGATCGCGCCCAAGATCGGCTGGGTGCGCAATACCAACGACTGGCCTTGGAGCGCCGCGGGCTCTGAAAGCCCTCGGGCTGCGGACTATCCGCGCTATATGGACCAGACGGGCGCCAATGCGCGCGGCGCGCATGCCGACCTTCTGCTAACCGGGAAAAGCGGATGGACACCCGAATCCTTGCGCACGGCGGCTTTCGACTCCTATCTGCCGGCCTTCGCGGCCTTGCTGCCGCAGCTCATCCAGGCCTGGGACGAACTTCCCGCCGAAGACCCGCGCCGCACGGCGCTGGCCGACCCTATCGCCCTGCTGCGCGCATGGGACTACCGCTGGGGCTATGAGTCCACCGCGACCAGTCTCGCCGTATTCTGGGGCGATCAGCTCTGGCGCGAGGTCGGCAGCTTCGCGCAAGCTGAACGCATGAATGTCCCCGCCTACATCGAGAAACGTGTCTCTCCCGAAGATAAAATCAAAGCCCTTGCCGCCGCGGTCGATACCTTGCGGCAGGACTTTGGGGATTGGCGCACCCCGTGGAGCACGATCAATCGCTTCCAGCGTCTGGATGATGCGATTAAGCCCCACTTCGACGATACGGCGGAGTCATTTCCGGTCCCGTTCACGTCCGCGCAGTGGGGCAGTCTCGCCTCCTTCGGCGCGCGGACCTGGCCCGGCACCAAGCGTTACTACGGCACCAGCGGCAACAGTTTTGTCGCCGTGGTCAGCTTCGGCCGGCGCGTGAAAGCCATGGCGGTGATGGCCGGCGGTCAAAGCGGCGATCCAGCTTCACCGCACTTCGCCGATCAAATCAGCAATTACGCGGAAGGCCGCCTGCGGCCGATCTATTTCTATCCGGATGAGCTGGAAGGGCACGTCACAAAGCGCTACCGGCCCGGCTAGACCTATCTTCAGACTGGGGGACAACGATGCTTGGAAGAAAATTTATTCTGTCCGCGGTGCTTCTCATCACCGGCGGCGTCTCGGTGCTGTCGGCGGCGGAGACCCAGCACGCCGTTCTTCTGAAACCCGCGCGCGTGTTTGATGGCGTGGACGGAAAAACCCATCCGGGCTGGCACGTCCTGGTGGAAGGCGAACGCATTGCCGCCGTCGGTCCCAATCTCACCGCGCCCGCCGGCGCCGAAGTCGTCGATCTGCCGGATGCAACCCTGATGCCCGGCATGATCGAGGGACATACCCATCTCTTCCTGCATCCCTACAACGAGACGACGTGGGACGATCAGGTTCTCCACGAACATCTCGCCCTGCGCACCGCGCGCGCCGTCGTGCAGGCCAAGGCGACCGTCCTCGCCGGTTTCACCAGCGCGCGCGATCTCGGCACCGAGGGCGCTGGATATGCCGACGTGGGGCTGAAGCAGGCGATCAATCAGGGGATTATCTCGGGTCCGCGCCTGAGTGTTTCGACCCTCGCCATCGTCGCTCTTGGCGCCTACGGACCGAAGGGCTTCGAACCCGGCGTTGCCGTGCCGCAAGGCGCCGAAGAGGCCTCCGGCGCTGACGGTGTTGTGGCGGCCGCGCGCCGGCAGATCGCCGCGGGCGCGGATTGGATCAAACTTTACGCCGATTACCGCTGGGGTCCGGGCGAGGAGAGCCGCCCGACCATGAGCCTCGACGAGGTCAAGGCGGGCGTCGCCGCCGCGCATGATGCGGGCCGTCTCGTGGCCGTCCACGCCGGGACGGAGGAAGGGATGCGCCGCGCAATTGAAGCGGGCGCCGACACGATCGAGCATGGCTACGGCGGAACGCCGGAGATCTTCGCGGCGATGGCGGCGAAGAACATCGCCTACTGCCCCACCCTGGCCGCGTCGGATTCCGTCGCGCGTTATCGGGGTTGGAACGGGAGCGAACCGGCGCCGGACGCCGTGGTGCTCGCCCGCAAGGCCTTCGCGGCCGCGCTCAAGGCGCGGGTGCCGATGTGCATGGGCGGGGATGTCGGCGTCTTCACGCACGGCCAGAACGCGCGCGAGATGGAACTGATGGCGGCGGGCGGGATGAGCGCCACCGACGTGCTGATCTCCGCGACGTCGGGCAATGCGCGCGCTTTCAAACTCGATAAGCGCCTCGGCGCCGTCCGCGCCGGCCTCCTGGCTGACCTTGTCGCCGTGGATGGCGATCCCACCACGGATATCGGCGCGGTGCGGAAAGTGAAATTTGTCATGAAAGGCGGCGCGCGCGTTCAGTAGACCGGACGAGCCGTACAAAAGGCGGAAGATCGTAGAGGGTCTTCCGCCTTTTTCTTTATCCCCTGTAAGCCCAGCCCGGCGTATTTTTCGCGCCTAGTATAGGAGGATCAAAAGCCGAAGGCGTTTAAGGCGCCTCGTAGGCCGCAGTGATTTTCCGCAGATACCTGTTTAGTGCGCATCCCGTGACGGCGCAAAAATCGCCGCCACGGCGTTCTCACGGCCCAATATTTGGTCCCGCACGATTTGCGCGCCGATCATGGCGTGATTGAAACCGAGTCCGGTATCACCATCGATGACATAGACATTTTCAAATCCTTGCAACCGGCCAAGCAGCGCAAGGTTATCGGAGGTCTGTTTCAGATCGCCATGCCAGCGGTATTCGACCGCGCCCACCGCAGGAAACCGTTTACGCATCCACGTTTCGACGGCGGCAAAGTGCCTCTCGGGGTCCGTGTGTTTCTCAGCCGCGTGATCGGCGCCGCCCACCAGCATCAGGCGCCGCCCCTCATGATCCACGATCCGGCTGTAGTGATAGGGATGCGCGAGATCCCATGTGATGGTGTCGGCGATGGCCGTGTCAAGGCATTCAGCTGCCACCACATAAGAACGACGCGGCGAAATACTCACCCCAGGATAAGCTACGTCAAAAGCCAGGTTGTGCGCGAGCACAACGGCCCGCGTCGCCGTGACGGTTTGATCGTCGTCCATGCGCAATTCAATGCCGCCCGCTGCCCGTTGGAAACCCTTGAGTTTGGCGTGCACGAGACAGATGCCCTGCCGAGTCAACAGATGTGCGATGCCGTCGACATATTTGAGCGGATGAAGCTTTCCCTGCCGCGCGAAGCGAATGCTCCACAAATCCTCGGCCGCACCGGCGCGCTGAATCGGACCAACGTCGAGGCCGGCGCGCAAAGCCGCCTCGCGTTCTGTTTCCAGGGCATCGCGGTCTTTGGGAGCGCCCAAAAGTTCACCGTCGATCCAACAAAAGTCGGCGGCGTCCGGCAGCGTTGCGGCGAGATCGGAAATCGCCGCGATCCCTTGCCGGTAAGCGCGCGCAAGATTCGACGCCCCCTCGACCCCAAGCCGCGACAGCATTTTTCGCCAGCCGTCGTCGACAGCTGCCGAGATATGAGCGGTCGAGCGTCCCGTCATCGCGGCGCCGATACGTTCCGCTTCAATGACGAGCGGGCGCAGACCGGCGGCGGCGAGCACGTAGGCGGCCGTGAGTCCGGCGACTCCCGCACCGACAATCACGACTTCGGCGGTGCTCTCTTTGAAAGCGGGAGCCAGCGGCAGAGGTTCGTGGTGCCGCCAAATTGGGGCTTTGTTTGGATCCATCGCATTTCAAACGATGGATGCCGGCGCGTGTTCCGGCGTACGCGTTAACTTTGGCGAGAAGCGCTAATCTTTGGAAAGTGGTGGGCCCGCCCAGACTTGAACTGGGAACCAGACCGTTATGAGCGGCCTGCTCTAACCAATTGAGCTACAGGCCCCACCTTTCTCCAAACAACCACCCAAAAACAAAATGGCCGGCGTCTTTTCAGGCGCCGGCCATTGAACCTTTTGAGCGCTTCCGAACCTAGTTGTCGAGGAAGCTGCGCAGCTTACGCGACCGGCTGGGGTGCTTCAGCTTACGCAAGGCCTTGGCTTCGATCTGGCGTATTCGCTCGCGCGTGACCGAGAACTGTTGGCCGACTTCTTCCAGCGTATGGTCGGTGTTCATGCCGATGCCGAAGCGCATGCGCAGCACGCGCTCTTCACGGGCCGTGAGGCTCGCGAGGACCCGGGTCGTGGTTTCGCGCAGGTTGCCGTGGATAGCGGCGTCGAGCGGCTGCACCGCGTTCTTGTCTTCGATGAAGTCGCCGAGGTGGCTGTCTTCCTCGTCGCCGATCGGCGTTTCGAGGGAGATCGGCTCCTTCGCGATCTTCAGGACCTTGCGCACTTTCTCCAGCGGCATCTGCAGCTTTTCCGCCAACTCTTCCGGCGTCGGCTCACGACCGATCTCGTGCAGCATCTGGCGGCTGGTGCGCACCAGCTTGTTGATGGTTTCGATCATGTGCACGGGGATACGGATCGTGCGCGCCTGGTCGGCGATCGAGCGCGTGATCGCCTGGCGGATCCACCACGTGGCGTAGGTCGAGAATTTGTAACCGCGGCGGTATTCGAACTTATCAACCGCCTTCATGAGACCGATGTTGCCTTCCTGAATGAGATCGAGGAACTGCAAACCCCGGTTCGTGTACTTCTTGGCGATGGAGATGACGAGGCGCAGGTTGGCTTCGATCATTTCCTTCTTGGCGCGGCTGGCTTCGCGTTCGCCCTTCTGCACCGTGTTCACGATGCGGCGAAACTCGGCGATCGACACACCCGCTTCGCCGGCGATGGTCGAGATCTGCGCGCGCAGGTCTTCGATCATCGGCTGGTACTTGGTGGCGAACTCTTTCCAGCCTTTGGTCGTCAGCTTTTGAACGCGCGCGACCCACTTCGGGTCGAGTTCGCTGTTGTAGTATTCCTCGAGGAATTCCTCGCGTTTGATCTTGCACTTCAGCGCATAGCGCAGGATCTGACCTTCAAGCCCTAGCAGCTTGCGGTTCAGATCGTTCATCTGCTCGACGAGGCCTTCGATACGGGCATTGTTGAGATGCACCGCTTCCATCAACTCGACGAGTTCCAGTTTCAACTTCTGGAACCGGCGCTCGACGGTCTTATCGATTTCCTGGCCCTGCTGAAGCGTGACGAGACGCGCTTCCTGGGACTTCTTGAGCTTGCTGTAGGTCGCCGCGATCTTCTCGAACGCTTCGAGAACCTGCGGCATCAGCTGCGCTTCCATGGCGGCGAGCGAAACAGCTGCTTCGTCGCTTTCGTCCATGGAGGGCTGGCCGGGCACGCCGCCCGGTACGCCGGGAGCGCTCGGCGCGGCGCTGCTGGGCGCGGGCGCCGCAGCCGGCGCGGCCGGACGCATGCCGCCGTTGGCCGGGGCCGGACGTTTGTTGCCACCTTCGGGCTCTTCGCCGTCGGCCGGTTCGGACACCACGTCGACTTCGAGATCCGCATCGGAGGCGAGATCGCTCGAACCCGCGCCATACGTGGCGTCGAGATCGATGATGTCGCGCAGCAGCATCTTTCCGTCCTGCAGCGCGTCGTGCCATGCGAGCAGCGAGCGGATGGTGATCGGGCTTTCGCAGATGCCGCCGATCATCATCTCACGGCCGGCTTCGATGCGCTTGGCAATGGCGATTTCGCCTTCGCGCGACAACAATTCCACCGAGCCCATTTCGCGCAGGTACATGCGCACCGGGTCATCGGTACGGCCGACGTCGTCTTCGTCGATGTTGCCGCCGCTGTAGGCTTCGGACTTGGCTTCGCCTTCGGCGGCTTCAGCGCCTTCCTCGGCTTCCTGCTCTTCGCCTTCGACGACGTTGATGCCCATTTCGGACAGCATCGACATCGTGTCTTCGATCTGCTCGGAGGTCATTTCCTCCGAGGGGAGAGCGGCATTCAGTTCGTCATAGGTGATGTAACCGCGTTCTTTGGCCTTCGCGATCAGCTTCTTGACGGATGCATTGGTCGAATCGAGCAACGGACTATCGCCGGGCGCCGCCGGAGCCGCGCCTTCTTCCTTCGTCTCTTCGCCGGGTGCTTTAGCTTTCGTATTTAACTTCATACCATCCTGGGGCTTCTTGCCGGCCACCGGCGCGGGAGGCGCCTTTGCCGCTACGGCCTTAGCCGTCGCGGCGATCTTGGCCGTCGCGCCTTTTTCCGGCGCTTTTGCTGGGGCAGCCGTCTTGGCCGCCGGTTTTGCGGGTGCGGACTTTGCGGGCGCAGACTTCGCAGCGGGCTTCGCGGCGGGCTTTGCAGCCGCCTTCGCCGGCGCCTTGGCAGGCGCCTTCGTTGTCTTCGAAGATTGTTTTGCTGACTTCGGGGCCGCTTTCGCCGCCATCGCTACACCCATAACTCCACGCGGAAATCTCGCCGGTCATTCCGCCGGCTGTCCGCCGTGTGCCTTTGTTTTACGATAATTAGGTCTGCTGATCTCAAAGTTCGTCGCTGTCCTCGTCTCCAGGTGGGCGCACCTGCCGTTGCAGGGCCTCGAATACCGCGAGTGCTTGTTCCGAGGGGTTCTCCGCCAGTTCTAATTCCGCCCGCTTGAGATCAGCTTCTAAATCGGCCCGCTGGCACAGAGCAAACGTATGATCCCACCCACTGATCGCTTGCTCTTTGGGTGCCGTTGGACGGGCGAAGCCCGCGTGCACATAAGTATTTGAATTTAATAGAGTTTCGAGTTCGGCGGCAAACCCTATCTTGGCTAGGTGGGCCTGAAGACCGCCGAAATCAAGCTCTGGGTCTTGGGCGACGTGGATTAATGCGGTTTGGCGCAATGAGTCAAGGCGCGAGTCGGCGAAATCCAAGCGGCCGAGCCGCTCCTCCACGTGATCGAAAATATCGGGGTGAGTCAGCAGGGTAGCCAGAAGAATCCGTTCCCGGGTTTTTCGGGCGTTATCAGGGTCCCCGGCCGCATGTGAGGGCGGGAATCCGGCAAAGCGTCCCGGAGTCGGGCTCTTCTGCCCTGCGCCAGGCCTAAAACCCTTGCCGCCGCCAAATCCACCCTTCTGTCCGCCCGGCGCCGTCCGGGGGGCCCGGAAAAGCTCAAAAAGCCGGTTGCGGAAGTGCTGGCGGTATTGAGCCTGGACACTTTCGTCCTCAATGACGCCGGCCTTGGCTTGGGCGGCCCGCTCCAACCCCGCACGCCGTTCCGGGGTATCGGCCGGATTTTGCGCCAGAAGTTGCTGCCAGACGACCTCGGACAGGGGCACCGCCGCCGCGAGCACGGCCTGCATGGCCTCAGCCCCCTCGCGCCTGCAGATGTCGTCCGGGTCCTTGCCGGCCGGCATCATGGCGAACCGCAAGGACAGCCCAGGCTTCAGAAGCGGCAGGGCGCGTTCCGCCGCACGCAGGGCTGCCGCGCGGCCGGCGCGGTCGCCGTCAAAACAAAGAATCGGTTCGGGGGCCAAACGCCAAAGGATAGCCAGCTGGCCTTCTGTCATGGCGGTGCCGAGCGGCGCGACCGCGTGGGTGAACCCGGCCTGCGAAAGACCGATCACGTCCATGTAGCCTTCAGCGACAATGACCTCACGCTTGTCGCCGGCCGAGGCACGCGCCAGCGCGAAATTGTAGAGCATTTGCCCTTTGTGAAAGAGCGGCGTGTCCGGCGAATTCAGGTATTTCGGCTCGCCTTCTCCCATGACGCGCCCACCGAAGGCCACGGGGCGCCCGCGCATATCCAGGATCGGAAACATCACCCGGTCGCGGAAAAAGTCGAAGGACTCGCGGCCCTCTTTGCCGGGCGACACCAGGCGGACGTCCAGAAGCAGCTCTTCCTTGACCCCGCGCGCGGTCAGCTTGGTCTTGAGTTGGTTTCCGTTCGGCGCATATCCCAGACGAAAGCGCTTGATCGTCGCATCGCTGAGGCTGCGGTTACGCAGATACGCGAGCGCGTGACGGCCCTCGGGCGCCTGCAGCATCTGTTCGAAAAAGGCGCAGCCGGCTTCGGCCGCTTCGCGGAGCTTGGTTTCGCGCGCGACCTCGGCGGCCTCTTGCGGCGTTGCGCGCGGCATCTCCAGCCCCGCCTCTTCCGCCAGGCGTTCAACCGCCTCGACGAACGAGAGATTCTGGGTCTTCATCACAAAAGTGAAGATGTCTCCGTGCTCTTGGGTCGAGAAGCAATGATAGAAGCCCTTCTCGTCATTGACGGTGAAGGACGGCGACTTTTCGTTGGAAAAAGGCGATAGGCCGACATACTCGCGGCCGCGTTTGATCAGGCGCACGCGGCGCCCGACCACCGATGAAACCGGCAGCCGGGTGCGAATATCGTCGAGGAAGTTCGGCGGAAACGCCATAAGGCCTCAACCCCGGCCGGCGCGCGGGATCAGGCCCCGAGCTGCTGCTTCACAACACCGGACACTTTCGAGAAGTCCATCACGCCGGTGTATTTTTCCTTCAACACCGCCATCACCTTGCCCATGTCCTTCACGGACGCGGCGCCCGACTGCGCGATGGCGTCTTTCACTGCCGCGGCCGTCTCAGCCTCGTCCATCTGCTTGGGCATGAAGCTCTGAATGATCTCGATTTCCTCGGCTTCCTGCTTGGCGAGTTCGGGGCGGTTACCCTTCTCGAACATCTCGATGCTCTCGCGGCGTTGCTTGATCATCCCGTTCATCATTTGCAGGATTTCGGGCTCGGCGATGCCGTCCTTATTTCCCGACGGGCGCGCGTCGATGTCTTTGCTTTTCAAAGCGGCGAGGATCAGGCGGATGGTACCGACCCTGCGTTCTTGCTTCGCGCGCAGGGAGTCCTTTAACGCATCGGCCAAACGGGTGCGCAGCATGTTCACGTACTCGGGTTACTATTGCGGAAAGAGTCAGCGTAGCGCGATTCGCGCGGCTTTTGCAAAAGCTTCACGCGTCTAAAACCATACTTATAGTTCACAGTCATTACTGTGGGCCCAAGCACTTGACTCACAGGTGCGCTTTGCTTACACCGCGCCAGATAGCGTGCATTTTCGCCCGCGCGCCATCCAAACACACGACGACCCGTTCCAAACTGTCCAGCCGCGCGCCTCGCGGAAGGACGGTGCGAATGAGCGCAAACCTGAAGCCGAGTTGACCCGACCGATGAAACAACCCTCCGGTGCCACGGCCGTTCTCGTCCTAGATGACGGCGAGGTCATTTGGGGGCGAGGAATTGGAGCCACCGGGGCAAAGGTCGGCGAAGTGGTCTTCAACACTTCGATCACCGGCTATCAGGAAGTTATGACGGACCCGTCCTACGCGGGTCAGATCATCACCTTTACCTTCCCGCACATCGGCAACGTCGGCGTTAACCCGGAAGATCTTGAGAGCATGACGCCCGCCGCGCGCGGCTGCATCGTGCGCGACGACATCACGGATCCCTCCAATTACCGCTCCGCCCAGCACCTCGACACCTGGCTGCGCTCCAATGACCTCATTGGCCTTTCAGGCCTCGACACCCGCCGCCTGACCCGCCGCATCCGCGCCAAAGGCGCGCCGAACGGCGTCATCTGTCACGAGCCGTCGGGTAAGTTCGATTTAGAAGCTCTAAAGGCACAAGCGAAGGCGTTCCCGGGCCTCAACGGCATGGACCTCGCCAAGGACGTCTCGTGCAGCCAGACCTACACCTGGTCGCAAACCTTGTGGTCCAAGGAAAACGGCTACGGCGATCTCGAGAAGGACGGCAAGAAGGCCCAATTCAACGTGGTCGCCGTCGACTACGGCGCCAAGCGCAACATCCTGCGTTGCCTCGCCGACGCCGGCTGCAAGGTCACCGTGGTGCCCGCGACCGCCACCGCCGAGGATATCCTGCGCTACAATCCTGATGGCGTATTCCTTTCAAACGGCCCGGGCGATCCGGCGGCCACCGGCGTCTACGCCGTGCCTGAAATTCAGAAGATCATCGCGACCGGCAAGCCCGTGTTCGGGATCTGCCTCGGTCACCAGCTGCTGGCCCTGGCCTTTGGCGCGAAGACGTACAAGCTCCAGCTCGGCCATCGCGGCGCCAATCAGCCGGTGAAGGACCTGGAGACCGGCAAGGTGGAGATCACCTCGCAGAACCACGGTTTCTGCGTCGATCGCGCGACATTGCCCAAGAACGTGGTCGAGACCCACAAGAGTCTGTTCGACGGCATCGTCGAAGGCATGCGCGCCACCGACAAGCCGGTATTCAGCGTGCAGTACCATCCCGAGGCCTCTCCCGGCCCGCAGGACAGTCATTATCTGTTCCATCGCTTCACGAAGCTGATGGCCGATCAGAAAAAGGCGTAGTGAGCCGATGCCGAAGCGTACAGATATCAAGAGCGTCATGATCATCGGCGCCGGGCCGATCGTCATCGGCCAGGCATGCGAGTTCGACTACTCAGGGGCTCAGGCGTGTAAGGCGCTGCGCGAAGAGGGTTACCGGGTCATCCTGGTGAATTCAAACCCCGCCACGATCATGACCGATCCCGAGATGGCGGATGCGACCTATATCGAGCCGATCACCCCGGCCATCGTCGAGAAGATCATCGCGAAAGAACGCCCCGACGCGCTGCTGCCTACCATGGGCGGCCAGACCGCGCTCAACACGGCCATGAAGCTCGCAGACAGCGGCGTGCTCGCGAAGTACAACGTCGAGATGATCGCCGCAAAGCGCGACGTCATTATGAAAGCCGAGGACCGCGAGCTGTTCCGCGACGCCATGAGCAAGATCGGGCTCGAAAGCCCACGCAGCGTCATGGTGAAGTCGATTGAAGAAGCGCGCGAGGCCATGAAGTTCGTCGGCCTGCCGGCGATCATGCGTCCGTCCTTCACCCTCGGCGGCGAAGGCGGCGGCATCGCCTACAACACGGAAGAATTCGAACATATCGTCGGCACCAGCATTGCCGCGTCTCCCGTCGGCACCGTCCTCGTCGAAGAATCCGTGCTCGGCTGGAAAGAGTACGAGATGGAAGTCGTCCGCGACAAAGCGGACAACTGCATCATCATTTGCTCCATCGAAAACGTCGATCCGATGGGCGTGCACACCGGCGATTCCATCACGGTTGCGCCGGCCCTCACGCTCACCGACAAAGAATATCAGGTGATGCGCAACGCTTCGATCGCGTGCTTGCGCGAGATCGGCGTCGACACCGGCGGTTCGAACGTCCAGTTCGCCATCAATCCTGCCGATGGCCGCATGACGATCATCGAAATGAACCCGCGCGTGTCGCGTTCGTCCGCCCTCGCCTCGAAGGCCACCGGGTTCCCCATTGCGAAGATCGCCGCCAAACTCGCGGTCGGTTACACGCTCGACGAACTCACCAACGACATCACCAAGGCGACGCCGGCGTCCTTCGAACCGACCATCGACTACGTGGTCACGAAGATCCCGCGTTTCACCTTCGAGAAGTTCCCCGACGCGGATCCCTTGCTATCCACCAGCATGAAGTCCGTCGGCGAGGCGATGTCGGTCGGCCGCACATTCGCGGAAAGCCTCCAGAAGGGTTTGCGTTCGCTGGAAACCGGCCTTAACGGCCTCAACGAGATTTCCTTGGACGACAGCGGCGCCCCGACCATGGACAAGGACGCGCTGCGCCTGGCCATGACGAAGCCGCGTCCGGATCGCCTGCTTGTCGCTGCGCAGGGCCTGCGCGCCGGAATGAGCCCCGACGAAGTACACCGCGCCACCAAGTTCGATCCGTGGTTCGTCGCCCAACTGAAAGCCATCGTCGATACCGAAGCCGAGGTGCGCGCGAAGGGACTTCCTTCCGACCGCCAGGGTCTCCTGCGCCTCAAGAAGATGGGTTTCGCGGACTCGCGCCTTGCCGACCTCACAGGCAAGAAGGCTGCCGACATCTTTAAGCTGCGCCTTCAGCTCGGCGTGCGCCCGGTGTTCAAGCGCATCGACACCTGCGCGGGCGAGTTCGCCTCGCCGACGCCGTACATGTACTCCTGTTACGAAGGCGACGGCGTCAACGAACCGGAGTGCGAATCCGAACCGTCGGCAAAGAACAAGGTCATCATCCTCGGCGGCGGCCCGAATCGCATCGGCCAGGGGATCGAATTCGATTACTGCTGCGTCCACGCCGCCTTTGCGCTGCGTGATGCCGGGTTCGAGACCATCATGGTCAACTGCAATCCCGAAACCGTGTCGACCGATTACGACACCTCGAACCGTCTCTACTTTGAGCCGCTTACGGCCGAAGACGTGATCGAACTCATCACCACCGAACAGTCGAACGGCAAGGTGCTGGGTGTGATCGTGCAGCTCGGCGGCCAGACGCCGTTGAAGCTCGCCCACGCGCTTGAAGCGGCCGGCATCCCCATTCTCGGCACGTCGCCGGACGCCATCGATCTCGCCGAAGACCGCGAGCGCTTCCAGCGTCTCCTGGAAGAGCTCAAGCTGCGTCAGCCGGCGAACGGCACGGCGCGCAGCGCCGACGAAGCGCGTGCCGCGGCAAACCGCATCGGCTATCCGGTCGTGATTCGACCGTCCTACGTGCTCGGCGGGCGCGCGATGCGCATCGTCTACGATGAAGCCGGCGTGTCGGAATATATCCGCAGCGCCATGAAGGCGACGGGCGACAACCCGCTGCTGATCGACTCCTACCTCTCCAGCGCCATTGAAGTCGACGTCGATGCCCTCTCGGATGGGAAAGATGTCTACATCTCGGGCATCATGGAGCACATCGAGGAAGCCGGCATTCACTCGGGTGACAGCGCCTGCGCGCTGCCGCCGCATACCTTGTCGAAAGAGATCGTCGCGGATATCCGCCGCCAGACCAACGCTCTTGCGCTTGCATTGAAGGTGGTCGGCCTCATGAACGTGCAGTACGCCGTGAAGGACGGCGTGGTGTACATCCTCGAGGTCAATCCGCGCGCCAGCCGCACGGTGCCGTTTGTCGCCAAAGCGACGGGTATCCCGGTCGCGAAGATCGCAGCGCGCATCATGGCGGGCGCGAAGCTCAGCGACTTCGGACTCGCGGACCGCGAACCGCCGCTGTCCTTGAAACATGTTGCGGTTAAAGAAGCTGTGTTCCCATTCAACCGTTTCCCGGGCGTGGACATCGTCCTCGGGCCGGAGATGAAGTCCACAGGCGAAGTCATGGGGCTCGACACCGACTTCCCGCGCGCTTACGCAAAAGCCCAGCTTGGCGCCGGGCTCGCGCTGCCGGTATCCGGCACCGCGTTCCTGTCGGTGCGTGAACGCGATAAGGAGCAGGCGGTGAACCTGGCGCGCCGCCTTGTGAATCTCGGGTTCAAGGTCATCGCGACCCGTGGCACCCAAGCCGCGCTGGCCCAGGCCGGCATTCCGGCCGAGCCTGTGAATAAGGTGGCCGAGGGCCGCCCACACTGCGTCGATGAGATGATTTCCGGTAACATCCAGATGGTTATCAACACCACGGAAGGGGCGCAGTCCCTCAAGGACAGCTTTACGATCCGTAGAACCGCTCTAACCCGGAATATTTGTCATTATACGACGTTATCGGGCGCGGAAGCGGCCGCCACGGCCATCGGCGGGCTCAAGGATGGAGCCCTTGATGTTGCGCCGCTGCAATCCTATTTTAGTCGCTAGACGACATTTGATCATTAGGCATGAGCCCTCGCCTTCACGGCGTGGGCTCGTCTATTTCTTGAGGACGAGGAAGCGTCATGGAAAAAATTCCAATGACCGCGGAAGGTTTGGAGCCGTTGAAGGCCGAGCTGCACCAGCTCAAGGCCGTCGAACGCTATGCGGTGATCAAGCAGATCGCAGAAGCGCGTGAACACGGCGACCTTTCCGAGAACGCCGAATACCACGCCGCGCGCGAGCGCCAGAGCTTCATCGAGGGCCGCATCAGCGAACTCGAGGATATCGTCAGCCGCGCCGACGTTATTGACCTCTCGAAGCTTTCCGGCGGCAAGATCGTGCGCTTCGGCGCCTCGGTCACCGTGGCGGACGTCGAAACCGACGAAGAGACGACTTATCAGCTCGTGGGCCCGTACGAAGCGGACCTGAAGAAGAATAAGATCTCCGTGCAGTCGCCGCTCGGCCGCGCGCTGATCGGCAAGACCATCGGTGACACTGCTGAAGTCAGCGCACCGGGCGGATCGAAAGGCTACGAAGTCCTCAGCGTCAAATTCAAATAGGGGTTTAGCCTTTCGAGGCCGCCCTATTCATAGAATCGCGCGCCTTCGCGCGGGCGGATCGAAAGGCTACGAAGTCCTCAGCGTCAAATTCAAATAGGGGTTTAGCCTTTCGAGGCCGCCCTATTTATAGAATCGCGCGCCTTCGCGCGGGCGGATCGAAAGGCTACGAGGTCCTCAGCGTCAAATTCAAATAACCGCTGCGGATGCTGAAAAAATAAAGGGCGCCGTTGGCGCCCTTTTTTATGTCCCGACGCCGGCCGGCACGGTCAGTGGGGGCTGGACCGGCTTATCCCCGTCCACAGCGATGGGTACGCCCGGCAGGTTCTTGGCGCTGCGGATCGCCAGAGCCGATTTCACGTTGGCGACCTTGGGCGCGGCCGTCAGCTTCTCGGTCACAAACTTCTGATAGGCGTCCCAGTCCTTGGCGACGATCTTGAGCAGGAAGTCGGTTTCGCCGGCCAGCATGTGGCACTCGCGCACCTCGGGCCACTCCTTCACCAGGGTCTCAAAGGCCGACAGATCGACCTCCGCCTGGCTATTGAGGCCAACGTGCGCGAAGACGCTGACCGCGTAGCCCAGCTGGGCCTGGTCGAGCTGCGCGTGGTAGCCCTTGATGTAGCCGGCTTGCTCCAGCGCCCGGACCCGGCGCAGGCAGGGTGGAGCGGAAATCCCGGCCCGGTTGGCCAGTTCCACGTTCGTCATCCGGCCGTCCGCCTGCAGATCGGAGAGGATCTGGCGGTCGATCCGGTCGAGTTTCACGCGTTGCATAAATCCCCCAACATCAGATGCAGACACAGCATCTTTCCCCAGACGCCACGCAAGATTGTTACAAATATTAGCGCGGGAGCGCAACGACAATAGGACACGCGCCGCGAGTTATGCTTCCCACGCACGCGAACCACAGCGGTCTTGCGCCCCGTTTCGCCCGACCGTATATGTGAAGACCCTTATTTTGCTGCACTGCAAAGCAGTTTCTGCCCTCGGTGAGGCCCCGGCTTAGCTATGACAAATACTCATACCAAAGTGATGATCCTTGGTTCGGGCCCCGCCGGCCTCACGGCGGCCATTTATGCGGCCCGCGCCAACCTTGCCCCGATCGTCGTGGCCGGCATGCAGCCCGGCGGCCAGATGACCATCACCACGGACGTCGAGAACTATCCGGGCTTCCCGGATGTCATCCAGGGCCCGTGGCTCATGGAGCAGATGCAGAAGCAGGCCGAGCACGTCGGGGCGCGGATGGTCAGCGACACGATCGTGAAGCTCGACCTTTCCAAGCGTCCTTTCACCCTCGTCGGCGATTCGGGCGACGTTTACACCGCCGACACCCTCATCATTTCCACGGGCGCCTCGGCGCGCTGGCTCGGGATCGAGTCGGAGAAGAAATACCAAGGCTTCGGCGTATCGGCGTGCGCGACCTGCGACGGGTTCTTCTTCCGCGGCAAGGAGGTCGTTGTCATCGGCGGCGGCAATACGGCCGTCGAGGAAGCGCTGTACCTGACGAACCACGCGACCAAAGTCACGTTGATCCACCGGCGCGATTCGTTACGCGCGGAGAAAATCCTTCAGAAGCGCATGTTCGAGCATCCCAAGATCCAAGTGATATGGGACTCGGTTGTCGATGAAGTCCTCGGCAAGGACGCTCCTCCGGGCGTCACCGGCGTGCGTGTGCGCAACCTCAAGACCAATGCGGTCCAGGAGTTGAAGGTCGACGGCATGTTCGTCGCCATCGGCCACACGCCGAACACCGATTTGTTCAAGGGCGTGCTCGACATGGACGAGAACAGCTATCTCGTCACGCAAGCGGACTCGACGCGTACGAACATTCCCGGCGTATTCGCCGCCGGGGATGTGCAGGATCACGTTTATCGCCAAGCGGTCACTGCAGCCGGCACCGGCTGTATGGCGGCGCTGGAAGCCGATCGCTTCCTCGCAGCGCATGGTGGTTAAACAGTTTTTGTTGGTGCTCGCGGCTTAAAACCGCGGTTTATATGGGCTGCTGGACGCGCAATAGAGGCGCGGAAAGGATCTCAAGTGCCACAACGTCCGAATAGCCGTCTCGATTGGGACAAGCTGCGCGTCTTCCATGCCGTCGCTGAAGCCGGCAGCTTCACGCACGCCAGCGAGACGTTGAACTTGTCGCAGTCCGCCGTCAGCCGGCAGATCAGCGCGCTCGAGGAATCGCTCGGCGTTTCGCTCTTCCATCGTCACGCCCGTGGCCTGATCCTCACCGAGCAGGGCGACCTTCTGTACAAGACCGTCCACGACGTATTCGCCAAACTGAATAGCGTCGAAAGCCTGCTGACGGAAACCAAGGAAAGCACCGAAGGTGTGCTGCGGGTCACCACGACCGTTGCGTTCGGCTCGGTGTGGCTCACCGGCCGCCTCAAGGAATTCATCAAGAGCTATCCAGGCATCGAGGTGATGTTGCGCCTCGACGACCGGGAGTTGGATCTCGCCATGCGCGAAGCCGACGTCGCGATCCGCTTCAATGAACCAACCCAGCCCGACTTAATCCAGCGCCATGTCGGAACGCTGCGCGCCAATCTCTATGCCTCGGCCGATTACCTGAAGGACCGGGGCGTTCCGCACACTATCGAGGACCTCAAGACCCACGATCTCGTCCTGTTCGGCGAAGGTGTCGCCCCGGTGCGCTCGATCAATTGGCTGCCCGAGATTCTGCGTGAAAAGAACATCCACGCCCATTCGGCCCTGCGGGTGAACAACCTCTATGGCATCTACCGGGCGGTGAAGGCGGGAATCGGGATCGGCGCCCTGCCCGAATACTTCCTCCAGGAAGGCCGAGGGGTGGTCCAGGTGCTTCCCGGGGTCGAGGGTCCGCCCATCGAGGCTTACTTCGTGTACCCCGAGGAACTCCGCCAGTCGGCCCGCGTCGCCGTTTTCAGAGACTTTTTGGTGCGGGAAATCGCACGTGCGAAGTCGCAGCTGCGCGTCGTCGCGCATAATATGGATGATGGCGCCCGCACCGCCTAACTAACTGCAGAAAATGTCATTTTTCCTAAACAGTTAGCTATGCACCGAGCGCATAGGGAGCCCCCGATAATGTCGGTGGTCCTTAGAGGGGTTCGAGAGTAGGTTTTGTGCATCGCAGCAAACACTGCAGATCGGCGGTAACCGGTCCTCCCCCGGAAGCCGCCTATGGTCGAAAGACCCGTCTCCGGACGTAAAATCCATCGGCCCTGAAGGTCCTCCCCCTTCAGGGCCGAATTCTTTTCCAACAGAGCCGGCAGTAGCCTGTAAAGCCCCGTAAATGAGCGCGCATCCCGCAGCGGCCATCCCAGCCGGGCGTCTGCGCTCCACGAATCTACATAGGCGGCTATGAAAATATAAAGCCCGGCGGGACAATCCGCCGGGCTTAAATCCGCCGTGTGAGGCGAGGCCGCGTTTAGGTGAGCGCGGCGCAGAACTCTTGGATGCGCTTGCAGGCCTTCTGCAGCGCTTCGGTCGAGGTCGCGTAGGAAATGCGGAAGTACGGCGACAGGCCGAAGGCCGCCCCTTGCACCGCCGCCACGAGGCCTTCATCGAGGAGCGCTTCGACGAAGTCGGTATCGTTATTGATCTTGCGGCCCTTCGGCGTGGTCTTGCCGATGGCGCCCGCGCAGGACGGATACACATAGAAGGCGCCTTCCGGCGTCTGGCACGTGATGCCCTGCGCTTCGTTCAGCATCTTCACAACCATGTCGCGGCGCTGGCGGAACGCTTCATTGCGCGGCGCGAGGAAGTCCATGGGGCCGTCGAGGGCCGCCACGGTCGCCGCCTGAGTGATCGAGGTCGGATGGCTCGCGCTCTGCGACTGGATCATGTTCATCGCCTTGATGAGTTCGACCGGCCCACAGGCGTAACCCATGCGCCAACCCGTCATCGCGTAGGCCTTCGAGACGCCGTTCAGGGTCAGCGTACGATCCATCAGCTTGGGTTCGACTTCGCACAGGGTGGCGAACTTGAAGCCGTCATAAGTGAGATGTTCGTAGATGTCGTCCGTCATCACCCACACATGCGGATTTTTGAGCAGGACGTCGGCCAACGCGCGCAGCTCGTCGCGGGTATAAGCCGCGCCGGTCGGGTTGCTGGGCGAATTCAAGACCAGCCACTTGGTCTTCGGCGTGATGGCTGCGGCAAGGGCTTCGGGAGACAGCTTGAAACGCGCGTTTTCGCCGCAGGTGATGAACACCGGCTTGCCGCCGAACAGGAGCGCGATGTCCGGGTAGCTGACCCAGTACGGGGCCGGCACGATCACTTCGTCGCCTTCCTGCACGGTCGCGAGGAACGCATTGAAGATCACTTGCTTGCCGCCGACGCCGACGGTCACTTGCTCCGGCTTATAGTCGAGACCGTTCTCGCGCTTGAACTTCGCAACGATGGCTTTGCGCAGAGCCGGCGTGCCGTTGGGCGGCGTGTACTTGGTTTCGCCCCTGTCGATGGCGGCCTTGCCGGCATCCTTGATGTGATCGGGGGTATCGAAGTCCGGCTCACCTGCGCCAAGGCCGATGACGTCCAAGCCTTGCGCTTTGAGTTCCGCCGCCTTGGTGGTCACCGCGATGGTCGGCGACGGCTTAATGGCGGACAGACGCTGGGCGAGAATGGACACGGCGGGCTCCTCTGGTGAAAGGGGCCGTAACCTACTTCCGGCCCCCCTTGGCCGCAACCCGGGACTCGCCTTTGAGGCCCGAAAAAGCCTTCAATTTCCGTAAAACGTACGGCGTCCAAACAACATCGTGACGTTGATGCGGCGGTTCAAATAGCCCTCCTTGAATTCCAGGAGGTCGGTCTCGTGGAAAAGATCGGAGTCGAAGATCACCGCGCGATTCATGCGGTAAGGGACCGTGATGGGCTTGGCGTTCGCCCGTTTCAGGAAGTCCCAGACCCGCGGATCGTTGCCGTTGTAGTCGGCCGCTTCCCAGTCGGCCGGCGCGTTGGCGTCGTAAATCACAAGGCCGCCGCGCTCCGGATTCAGGTTGGCCTCATCGGGTGTGATCCAGAAATTAACGTTCACGGCCGCTTGATCGGCATGGATGGTAATGCCCTTGAGGGTGCTGTCGTACTTGAAGCCCCATAACAGCCGCAGGCCATGATCGCCGATGACCGTCGGGAACGTCGCGCTCAGCTCTTCGGCGATCTGGGCCAAAAGTGGGGCGGCGAACCCGCTTTCCGGCAAGGCGCCCAAATAACCATTGTCGTAGGCGCGCTCCCAGATGGTCGAGCCGAGGCAGAACTTGCGTAACGCCTCCAGGCCTTCGGGTGTCAGCAGTTCGTCGATTACGACGATCTGGGGATTGGTCTGCCCCCATGTCTTGGCGACGATGTCCGCATTGGCCGGATTTACGGCAGGCCCGGGGATACGTTCTCCACCTGCGATATATTGTTTTCCAGGCTCGACCGTCACGCCTTGCGCCGCGAGGTAATCACGCTGCTCGGCGTCGTGGCGCGCTTTGTGTTCCATCGACCGCGCCCGCGGGCTGCGGTCCACGCCGCGCTGTTGAAGCGCCGCCAAGCCTTCTTCGATCCTGTTCATTTCAAGCAGGATCTTGCCGCGCATCTCCAGCGCCACGAGAAGATTGGGCGATAGACCAAGCGCGCGGTCGCTGGCTTCGAGCGCATCGGTGAAACGGGCCAGCATATACAACGTCCCAGCGCGCTTGGACCAGACACGGGCGGCGGTCGGCGTCAGAGCGAGAGCCGTGTCATAGGCCGCCAGCGCTTCTTCATAGCGCTTAAGCCCCATGAGCGCGTCGCCGCGCGAGTCCCACGCGACGGAGTTTTGCGGCGCAGCGACGGTCAAGGATTTTTCAAAACTCGCGCGCGCTTCGTCAAACCGTTGCACATGGAACAGACTGCGTCCGCGGTTTGTCCATGCAGGCGCGTTGACGGGGTCCAGCGCGACCGCACGGTCGAAACTCGCGATGGCATCGCCGTAACGCTCGAGGTCATGCAAGACCGTGCCTCTGTTGTTCCACGTCTGTGCATCATTGGGCGCCTGGGCGAGCACCTGGTCAAAAATCGTGACCGCCTCCTCGAGGCGCCCGAGTTCCGCCAAAGCAAGAGCGCGATTGCACAGCGCCGAAAGGTCGCCAGGACGCAGCGCGAGGGCTTTGTCACAAGCCTCAAGCGCTTCTTGCACGCGCTTCAGGCTGAGAAGCGCACCCGCGCGGTTTGTGAACGCCCCAGCATGAGGGCCGATCGCCAGAGCCCTGTCGTAGCTGTCGAGCGCGTCTTGGAACCGGCCGCTTTCCCCAAGCACGACGCCCCGGTTGTACCAAGTATTGATGTCGCTTGGATCGAGCGCCGCGGCGCGATCCATGCTGGCGACGGCGTCATCCGTGCGGCCAAGGCATTGCAGGATCACCCCGCGCAGGGCCCATGGCTCCGCTGTGCCGGGGCTGAGGCGTGTCGCCGCGTCGATGGCCGTCAGGGCCTCGCCGAACTTGCGCTGCTGATAGCGCACGATCGCCGTCATCCGATGGGCGAGAAAATTCCCCGGCTCAGCGCTGGTGATCTGCAGAAACACCTGTTCCGCCTCGGCCAGGCGCCCTTGCCGTTGCAGGGCCAAACCCTGCTCGAATTGAAGTTGTGACGTCATCGGTATTTTATGAGCTCCTGTGCCCACATTAGACGCCCGATTTGGCCGCGAAAAGGTGGCACGTACCCAGGCCCAACCCTATGTATGATGGCACCCCCCGAAACGTCGAGAATGCTCCCGATGTCTGTCGTCGCCCCCCTCTATGCCAAACCGCCCGCCGGTCCGCGCGCGGAGTTCAAGCTGAAGAGCGATTTTACGCCCGCGGGCGATCAGCCCAAAGCCATCGCCGACCTGGTGGCCGGGATCAACAGCCACGAACGCGACCAGGTGCTGCTTGGGGTCACCGGCTCGGGCAAGACGTTCACGATGGCGCATGTGATCGCCAAGACCGGCCGTCCTGCGCTGATCCTCGCGCCTAACAAGACGCTCGCCGCGCAGTTGTACGGGGAAATGAAGTCGTTCTTTCCGGAGAACGCGGTTGAGTACTTCGTCTCGTACTACGACTACTACCAACCTGAAGCCTACGTGCCGCGCACGGACACTTACATCGAGAAGGATTCCAGCATCAACGAGCAGATCGACCGCATGCGTCACGCGGCGACCCGCTCGATCTTGGAGCGCCGCGACGTGATCATCGTCGCCTCGGTAAGCTGCATCTATGGTATCGGCTCGGTGGAATCCTATTCAAAGATGATCATCTCGCTCAAGCAGGGCGCCACCTTCCCCCGCGCGGACCTCGTCAAGCAACTCGTCGCCCTCCAGTACAAACGCAACGACGCGGATTTTCACCGCGGAACGTTCCGTGTGCGCGGCGACGTGGTCGAGATCTTCCCCGCGCACTACGAAGACCGGGCCTGGCGTGTCTCGCTGTTTGGCGACGAGATCGAATTCATCCATGAGTTCGATCCCCTCACCGGCGAGAAGACCGCCAACCTGCTGGATGAAGTGGTTTATCCGTCCAGCCACTACGTGACGCCCCGCCCAGCCCTCTCGCAGGCCATCAAGGGCATTAAAGCGGAGCTGAAGGAGCGTCTGGAGGAGTTCAACGCCCAAGGTAAGTTGCTGGAAGCCCAGCGCCTCGAGCAGCGCACCATGTTCGATCTCGAGATGCTCGAGACCACGGGACACTGCAAGAGCATCGAGAACTACTCGCGGTTCCTAACAGGACGCGGGCGCGGCGAGCCGCCGCCGACACTTTTCGAGTATCTGCCCGAAGACGCTCTTTTGTTCGTTGACGAAAGCCACGTCGCGGTATCGCAAATCGGCGCGATGTTTAAAGGCGACTTCAACCGCAAATCTACGCTGTCCGACTACGGGTTTCGCCTGCCGTCGTGCACGGACAACAGGCCTCTCAAGTTCGAAGAATGGGAGTCCATGCGCCCGGATACGGTGTACGTCTCGGCGACGCCCGGCGCTTGGGAAATGGAGAAGACCGGCGGAGTGTTCATCGAGCAGGTGATTCGCCCCACCGGCCTCATCGACCCGGTTTGCATTATTCGCCCGGCTGAAAAACAGGTCGACGACCTCCTTGGCGAAGTGAAAGCCGTGGCCGCGCGCGGCATGCGCTCGCTTGTGACCACCCTCACCAAGCGCATGGCCGAAGACCTGACCGAATACTTCCACGAAGCCGGCGTACGCGTGCGCTACATGCACTCGGACATCGAGACGCTGGAACGCATCGAGATCATCCGTGACCTGCGCCTCGGCGCTTACGACGTGCTGATCGGCATCAACCTTCTGCGCGAAGGCCTCGACATTCCCGAGTGCGGCCTTGTCGCCATCCTCGACGCGGATAAGGAAGGTTTCTTGCGCTCCGAACGCTCGCTGATCCAGACCATCGGGCGCGCCGCCCGTAACGTCGAAGGGCGCGTGATCCTTTATGCCGACCGGATGACGGACTCGCTGGAAAAAGCCATTGGCGAGACCAACCGGCGCCGCGAGAAACAGCAGGCTTTCAATGCCGCCAACGGCATCACGCCCGCCACGGTTCGCTCACGTATCTCGGACGTCCTCGAAAGTGTCTACGAACAGGGCGACCGCGTCACGGTCGATACGGGCCTGGCCGAGGAGCCGCATCTCATCGGGCATAATCTGCGCGCGACCATCAACGACCTCGAGGCCAAGATGCGCGCCGCCGCCGCGGACCTCGAATTCGAGGAAGCCGCGCGCCTGCGCGACGAAATCAAGCGCCTGGAAATGCTGGAGTTGGAATACGGCGGTGAAAGCGCCCCATTTGAGGGCGAAGGTTCAGCGATGTCCGCCGAACCGTCACAGGCGCCCAGCCAACAAGCGATGCGCAAGGCCACGCGCCATCCTAAGACGAAAAGCGGACGGCCGACGGGCCGGCGCGGCGGATTTAAGCGCTAGGCGGCTTGGCCACGACGTGAGGGGTCGCGCCGTCGCTATTCTTGAGGCGGCGATACGACCACACGCTCATCGGGATCATCGCGACATAGGCGAGGCCGATAAAGCTAAGGGTCGCCCAAGGCTCGGCCCAGAGCAGGCCAGCCAGAACGCCCACGCCCACCATCAGGGGCACGACCAGTTGCGGCTTCAAGCGCACGTGCTTACCCGAAAAGATCGGCACCCGGCTCACCATCAGAAGGGCCGCGGAGATCAGGAATATCCCAGCTACGGCCCAATGCTGGAAAATGCGTTCGTCGGTCAGCAACCAAAAGAACATGGGCATGAGCGCGATTCCGGCCCCACCCGGCGACGGCACGCCGGTGAAATAGTTGTGCGCCCAGTGCGGAAGGTCCTGTCCGATCATCGTATTGAAGCGTGCGAGACGCAGCACGGTACAGACAGCGTGGAGAAGACAGACGGCCCAACCGAGACCGCCCGCGTCATGCATGGACCACAAGAAGAGAACAAGCGCCGGTGCGACACCGAAGCTGATGGCGTCGGCAAGCGAGTCGAGCTCAGCGCCGAACTCGCTCGTGCCGCGTAACAAGCGCGCGATGCGCCCATCGAGGCCATCGAGCATGCCCGCGATGACGATCGCCAGGACCGCGCGGTCCCACTGTTCGTTGAAAGCGTAGCGGATCGATGTCAGGCCCGCGCACAACGCGAGCACCGTGATCATATTCGGGAAAATGCGATTGAACGAAAGACTGCGCAACTTCGCGCCGCCAACCTTGAATCGCCGCTGCCGCGGCGGTTCGCGCTCCTCCACCAGGGGAACTGGATCCTGGAGCGGATCGCTCATCAGCGGATTTCCCCCGCTCTTTGCGGTTCCGTACCCACCGCATCCGCAAGCACGGTTTCACCGGCGACCGCCTTCTGGCCTACGACCACAAGCGGCTCGACGCCGGCCGGCAGATAAACATCCAGGCGCGAACCGAAGCGAATCATGCCGAAACGCTGGCCGGTGAGCAGTTGCTGACCTTCGCGCACATCACAGCGAATGCGGCGCGCCACGAGGCCGGCGATTTGGACAACGCCGAAGTCACGTCCGTCTGGTGTACGGATCACGAGAGACTGGCGCTCGTTGTCCTCGCTCGCCTTATCCAGCGTGGCGTTCACAAACTTCCCAGGCGTGTATTCTTCCTTGAGGACCGTGCCGCCGATCGGGGCGCGGTTCACATGGCAATCAAAGACACTCATGAAGACACTAACGCGCGTCACGAGCTCTGTTCCCATGCCCAATTCCGGCGGCAGCGGTGCAAGACCGATCATCTGCACAACCCCGTCGGCCGGACTGATAACCAGGCCGGGGCGCGTCGGCGTGACGCGGTCGGGGTCACGGAAGAAATAGAAGCACCAGATTGTCAGGGCGGCGCCAACGATCCCGAGCGGATCCCAGATCCAGTACAGGATCAGCGCCACGAGTGCGAAAACCGCGACAAAGCCGGGGCCTTCCGGATGCAGCGGCGGCAGGAGGTAATCCCGCCAGCCGATCTCCGTCGATTTCATCATGTCTTTCGCGTCAGTCATAAGTATCCGGCCCTTCCATCGGCGGCGCTGTCAACGCCCACTCATCGTTCTTCGGCCTACTCTTACCATCCGGAGCGCAAAAAAGAAGCCGGGGGACGCGCGTTTTCCACCGTTCTCGCCCTGGCGAGGCGGACCGAGGAGGTTGAAGAGCCTGGGCGGGGCTCCACTGGCGCGGCTAGCCGCGCTCTTTGGCCGGAAGACTGAAGACCTGTCCCGGGTAGATCAGGTCCGGGTCCTTGATCGCGTCTTTATTCGCTTCGTAGATGAGGGTGTAGTTAATCCCCGCGCCGTACGCGCGGCGCGCAATACGCCACAAACTCGTTCCCTTGATGACCGTGATTTCGCCGGCCTGCATCTGAAGCTGGCTGGCATCGAGCGCGAACGGTACTTCGACACGCGCCATGACATTGTTGTTAGCACCGATCTGATCAGCGCGGATGGTGTGCTTTCCCGCGGCGGCGACACCTTCCGGCTGCACCTGCCAATAACCGTTCTCGTCGGCGGTGGCGCGGCCGATGAACTTATTGTCCATGTAGATTTGCACGAGGCTCGACGGATCGGCTTTCCCTGATAGCGTGAACTTGCCTTGAGCGTTGTAGTCCACGGTTTCGATGGTGAGGGCGTCAGCACCCGCGGGCGCGGTCGGGCCTTGCAACACACGGCTGCGGCCTCCATCGCGCGATTGTTCGACGATCAAAATCTCGCCGTCGCGTTCCGGAACCGACATCACCACGACGTTCTGCGAATAGACGTCTTTCCCTTTGTCGTCCTTCGACTTCAGGGAGAACTGACGCGTGCCGGGCGACACCGGCGTTTCGGGGATGTAGACCCACTCGCCCCGGCCATCGGCGGTAACGCGCCCGATTTCCTTTTCCCCGTCCATGATGATGACGGTCGCCCCGGCCAGCGCGCGGCCGGCCATAACCATATTGCCCTTGGGATCGATACGCACGACGTCGAAAGACGGTGCGCCGGCTCCTGTGTTCAAGGCCGGAGCACGGCCGAACTGCAAGGGTCCCTGGAGGGTGAAGTTGAACACGAGCGCGGCGGCGACGATGACAACGCCGATTAACGCGGCAATCACGGGCTTGCTCAGCCCGCGGCGCGAGGGGGCTTCCGATGTGTCAGCCGTTGGCCGCTCTAGGGAAAAATCCACTTTCGTGTCCTTCTCAGAACGTCTTAAGGGTTAAAGGATTGCCGATAGTCATGCAACCGACCGTGGCGGAAATAAGGCCCCCTTTCTTGAGGGAATCCCTATCCCAGCAAGTCTAATAGCCAGAGGTTACAAAAGAGATAAGCGCGGCCAGGGCCAGGGGCAGGCTGACCAGGACGGCCAGAATCAGGGGGTAGAGCAGCCCGCTGATACGTGCCGCGGGTAATGGCACCCGCTGGGCCGTGGCTTCCGCGAACAGCACGAGCGGGAGGCACAGAAGCGCAAGGCGCATCTCGGGATGCAACTGCGCGAGCGCCCATACGATGGCCAGCAAGGGGGCTCCTGCGACGAGGATGAGGCCATCGCTCGCGGCCGCGCCGGTAATCGCCACGAAGATGAGATACCCCATCAGCGCGGTGGCCAGCACGAAGGCGAGCCCTGTTAGGCTTGTGTCCTGTGCGATCGCTGCCAGCACCGACAGCCCAAACGCGACTAATGTGAGGAGGATCACGAGACCGACAGACCGCTCACGCATCGCGTCGAAGCGCGCCAGGGTGAGGAAGGCGGCGACCGTCAGCATGACGGTCATGGCCGCCTCCGTCGCGGATATCGAAGCGGTTGGCATCACCGCGCCAGTCACCTCGGCGAAGGCGCTGCCAAGAAGGAACAGAAGGGCGAGAATGATCGCGATGATCCGGTGTGGGCGCACGGCGTCGAGCGCAAGGCCCAGGATGGCGGCGCCGGCCGCAATGTGAACCACGCGGCGAACGTCATCGACCGGGAAGAGGCCGGGGCGCACGATAAAGGCCCAACAGGCCAGCACGCTGATCGCCACCGGCAGCAACGCCACACGCTCCGCCTTTTCCTTGGCGAACACATGGAGCGCGAAGGCCAGCGCCAACGTCAGCGCCGGCGGAAGCAAGAGCGAAACGAACATATTCAAGAAAACGCCCCCGAATGCGTCTCGCGCGCGAAGGCGCGAATCTTCTTAGGCCGGCATTGGCCGGCGCGCCGCGTGCCCCCGCACTAGCGCCCCTGCCGCAGCGTATATGCGTCGTGGCACGACTTGCAGCTTAGCACGCTCATGATTTTTGCCTGCATGGCCGGAAGGCCGTCGCGTTCGGCGACGATGGCGAGATCGTCAGCGCCGGCGGATAAAACCTGAAGGCGCTTTATGAAATCCGGCCAATTGCGCCAAATCTCGGCCTTGGCCTCGCCGCCCTGGACTTGCGGTTCGAATGCCTTTAGCGCCGCTTTGGCGGTCAAGGCGATGGTGCGGGCATGAATGGCGGCGTTCTCGGCTGGACCTTTTTGCTGAAGCACCATGCCCAGCGCCGCCGCCTGCTCGCCCATCGTTTTCATAACGTGGCGGCGGTAGGTCACCACGTCGCCCTTGGCGCCCAGGTCGGAGGCGGCACGCGCGTCGGCGGCGAACAGCGCCGCCGACACAAGTACCGCGCTCATCGCGAAGCGAAGCGTCCTACGTTCCCCCCGCCCCACAACATCACCGGTGTTTGGCGACGTCCTGCGCGGTGATCTTCGAACCGGTGTTTTCCCAGCTCGAACGCACGTAGTTCGCGACAGCGGCGACTTCTTCATCGTTCATGCGGTCCCGGAACGAACGCATGGTTTCCCATGCGCCTGGCGGATTGAGGCTCTTCGCAGGCTCCGCGCCGTACAGGATGATATTGATCAGCGAGGCCGGATCGCGACCCTGCACGATGGCGCTGTTGACGATCGGCGGGGCCTTCATGAAGCCGCCGCGGCCCGAGCGCGCGTGGCACTCTTCGCAGTGCTTCGTGTAGAGCGCCTCGCCGGCTTTCTTTTCGTCTTCGGTCATCTGCATGGCCTGGGTATCGGGTGCCGCGGGCAGGCTCTTGAGATACGTGGCCATGGCCTTCGCATCGTCGTCGGTCATATGCGAGAGGCTGTTGGCGATCACTTCGTTCATCGGACCAAACGCGCCGCCGAACTTATTGTGGCCGGTCTTCAGGTACTTCTTCAGATCGTCGACCGTCCAATGGGCAAGGCCGCCCTTCTTCGACTGAGTGAGGTTGACGGCGAACCAAGGGCGGTATTCGCCTTCCAGCACCACGTCGGGCACCACAGCGCCCCACATGTGCTCGTCTTTCTTTTCTGCAAGCGCGAAGTTACGCGGTGTGTGGCACGCACTGCAGTGCCCAAGACCTTCCACGAGGTAAGCGCCGCGGTTCCATTCTTCGGACTGGCTGCTGTCGGCGACAAAGCGGCCTTCATCGAAGAACATCGCGTTCCAGATATTCATGGCGAAGCGCAGGGTGAATACGAAGCTGTTGGAGGGCGCTTCGGCCTTCACCGGCTTTACGGTGCGCAGGTAAGCGTAGATCGCCTTGGCGTCTTCCTCGGTGACCTTGGTGAAATTAGTGTACGGAAAGGCCGGGAACAGGCTGCCGTTCGGGCCAATGCCCGTATGCATCGCGCGGACGAAATCTTCTTCAGTCCACTTGCCGATGCCGGTTTCCTCGTCAGGCGTGATGTTGGTCGAGTGCAGCGTGCCGAGGAACATGTACGGCGTCTTGAACGGCAGGCCGCCGGCGAAGGGCTCGCCGCCCACGACCGTGTGACAGCTGATGCAGTTGCCGAGACGGGCGAGATATTCGCCGCGCGTAACCTGAGGATCGACCGTCGGCGCGGGCGGAACGTCGACCGGCGCGGGGACATCCACGCCCGGCGTTTCAGTCGTTGCCGGCGCATCCTGCGCCACGACCGGGGCCACAAACATTCCAGCGCACAGAGCCAGCGCGGCTCCCTGCACGACCACTTTGCGCAGATTCATCTTCACTATCCCTTGGGTTCCTTGCGCTCACGAGCCTGCCGCAAGCGGGCGGAAGTTACGTCGAACCGCCCTTTCAGGCAATATTTCAAAGCAAAACGCCCGCCTCTCGAGAGGCGGGCGTTCCGGTAGAAGACCTTAGGGGTCTACTGCTTCTTACGATAGACGTCGTGGCAGTCTTTGCAGCGCAGCGCGTCCAGGATGTTGGTGAGCGCGGCGTCCTTGCCCTGGCTCTTGGCGGTATCGGCCGCGAGGCGGGTCTTGCTTTGGAAATCCTTCATTTTCGTCTCGAAGTCTTTCCAGTTGGTCCAAACGATCGGAAGCGACTCCCCGCCTTCCACTTTCGGCTCGAAGCTCTTCAGCGACTGCGAAGCAGCCTCGGCGATCGCTTCAAGGTGCGAAACGACCTGATCGTCCGGGGTCGCGCCCGAAAGGATCTGGCCAAGCACGGCCACCTGCGCATCGAGCGTCTTCATGATGCGTTCGCGATAATCGATCACATCTTGGTTATCTGCAGCGAACGCAGGCGCAATGCCGCCAAACGCAACAGCGGCGGCAATGATCGGGCCGAGGAACTTCATACGGCGGGTCATGTAAATATCTCCTAAGTATCTCCGAGTGTTCTAAGCTTACTTCTTCGGGACTCGATAGTTTTCGTGGCAACCGCGGCAGTCGAGGCTGGTCGCAATCATCGGGCCGGCCTTCGCCATGCCACCTTCGGCAGCGGCCTTTTCCAGCGCCGCGAGCTTGGTGACCTGGTCGTCGATGCGCTTGGAGAAGTCAGCCCAGTTGGACCAAACTTCAGCCTTCGCCGAACCGGTCGAACCATCGCCGACAACCTTCGGCTCGAACGCCTTCTTGGCCTGGGTGGCCGCGAGGTGCAGCGTTTTCACGTGCGAGACAAATTGGTCGGCCGGGACTTTCCCCGCGACAACCATTTGCATCAGGGCGTTCTGTTCGCCCATCGTCTTCATGACGTTCTTACGATAGTTCATGACGTCCTGGTCATCGGCGCTGGCCGCGACCGGCGCGACGAGAACGGCGAGAGCCAAGCCAAATTTGACCAAACGGTTCATAGGGAAGCCTCCACATTGCTTCGAGCTGTTAACGGTAAGGTGCGGCCGCCGCCGCGAAGTGCCCATCCCGCCTTAAAATTTTGACCGCAAAGCTTTACAAAGAACAAGACTAGGTGGCAAGAGCGTCCGCTTTAAGGCAAACCGGTTGTATGTGGCCCCCTCACCGGAACGTGACCGTCCCATGACCGCGCCAAAATTAACCTCCCTCTGCGTCTTTTGCGGCGCAAATACAGGCTCCCGGGCCATCTACCGGGACAGCGCGACCGCGCTCGGCCGGGCTCTGGCAACAAATCGGACCGAATTGGTCTACGGGGGCGGCCGCGTCGGAATGATGGGCGCCGTCGCCGACGGGGTCCTCGCCGGTGGAGGCAAGGTCACGGGCGTGATCCCGGGCTTCCTTGTCGACAAGGAGCTCGCGCATCCGGGCGCGTCGGACTTGATCGTCGTTCCCGACATGCACACCCGCAAGCGCGAGATGTTCGAGCGCGCGGAAGCTTTCTGCGTCATGCCGGGCGGCGTGGGCACCCTGGAAGAGATGTTCGAGGTGGTGACGTGGCGTCAGCTTCACCGTCACAACAAACCAATCGTACTTTTGAATATCGACGGATACTGGTCTCACCTCGTCAGTCTTATGGACCGCATTGTCGAGGAGGGCTTCATGCATCATGGGCACAGCGCCTTGGTGACCGTGGTCGAACGGGCCGAGGACGTGATCGGGGCGATCGAGGCTGAACTGGCAGCGCCTAAACCGCCCGTGGCGTTTAAGGTTTAGGCCCGGAAATCGCACAAAAAACCGCACGAAAAGCGTGCGGATTCATGGCTTGCACCCCGGCTTGGGGATGCACTACTTTCGCGCCCACCTGCGCGTTTAAATCAATAAATCAGGGCGTCGGCGGCCTTTCCGCAGCCGCCACACGGTCCTTCGAAGGGGAAATTCATGGCGAAGATCAAGGTAAAGACACCGGTCGTTGATCTCGACGGCGACGAGATGACCCGCATCATTTGGCAGTTCATCAAGGACAAGCTGATCCTGCCGTACCTTGATATCGACATTAAGTACTACGACCTCGGCATCGAAAGCCGCGACGCCACCGACGACAAGATTACGGTCGATGCCGCAAACGCGATCAAGCAGTACGGCGTTGGCGTGAAGTGCGCCACCATCACCCCCGACGAAGCCCGCGTGAAGGAATTCAACCTCAAGAAAATGTGGAAGTCGCCCAACGGCACGATCCGCAATATCCTTGATGGTACGGTGTTCCGCGAACCGATCATCTGCAAGAACGTGCCGCGCCTGGTGCCGGGCTGGACCCAGCCCATCGTCATCGGCCGCCATGCGTTCGGTGACCAGTACCGCGCGACCGACTTCAAAGTGCCCGGTCCCGGCAAGCTCACGATGAAGTTCACCCCGAAGGACGGCGGCGCGCCAATGGAATTCGACGTGTTCGACTTCCCGAGCGCAGGCTGCGCCATGGGCATGTACAACCTCGTGGACTCCATCGAAGGCTTTGCCCGCGCCTGCTTCAACTATGGCCTCGACCGCGGCTGGCCGGTGTACCTGTCGACCAAGAACACGATCCTCAAAGCCTACGACGGCGTGTTCAAAGACGTGTTCCAGCGCGTGTTCGACGCCGAATTCAAAGCAAAGTTCGAAGCCAAGAAGATCGTCTACGAACATCGCCTGATCGACGACATGGTCGCCTCGGCCCTCAAGTGGTCGGGCGCCTTTGTGTGGGCGTGTAAGAACTATGACGGCGACGTGCAGTCCGACACCGTTGCCCAAGGCTTCGGCTCGCTCGGCCTCATGACCTCGGTGCTGCTCAATCCGACCGGAACGGTTGTTGAATCGGAAGCCGCGCACGGCACCGTGACGCGCCACTACCGTCTGCACCAGCAAGGCAAGGAAACCTCGACCAATCCGATCGCGTCGATCTTCGCCTGGACGCGCGGCCTGCAGTATCGCGGCCGCTTCGACAACACCCCGGACGTGGTGAACTTCGCGCAGACCCTGGAGAAGGTGTGCGTGCAGGCCGTCGAAGCCGGTCATATGACCAAGGACCTGGCTGTGCTCGTTGGCCCGGATCAGCCGTGGATGACCACGCCGCAGTTCCTGTCCAAGCTGGACGAAATGCTCAAAGTCGCCGCGAAATAGCGGCGGCGACGGGAAATGGCAGGAAAGAACAAGAACAGCCTCGAACCTTTTTTCGAGGGTTACCGTCAGTTTCGCGATCACTATTTTCGCGACAACCGCGCGACGATCGAAACACTCATGGCCAAGGGTCAAAAGCCCAAGGCCATGATGATCGCCTGTTCCGATTCCCGTATAGACCCGACTTTGAAGTTCGGCGTGAACCCGGGCGAGATGTTCGTTGTCAGGAACGTCGCCGCCCTGGTCCCGCCTTATGGGCCGGACAACGCCTATCACGGTACTAGCGCCGCCGTTGAATTCGCGGTGCGGGGCCTGCAAGTAGAACACATCATCGTCATGGGCCACGCGAAATGCGGCGGCATCCATGCCCTGATGCACTCAGAAAGCCAAACGGACGACTTCATCTCGTCGTGGATGAAGATCGCGGAGCCGGCGCGCAATTTCGCGCGGGCGACGACCAAGGAACCGGAGGCGGCGCAGCGCCGCTGCGAGCAGGAAGCCGTGAAGACGTCTCTCGGAAATCTGATGACGTTCCCGTGGGTGGCCGAACGCGTGCGCGAGGGCAAGCTCGAGCTGCACGGCTGGTACTTCGATCTGTCGGATGCGTCGCTGTTCGTGTGCGACGCCCTCGGCGCGTTCAACGTCGCCGAGTAACCCTATTCTTGGTTCGGCAGCGTGAAGCCGGAGCGCAGCGACAGCAGTTCCTTCTTCGTCGCCGGCACCATCTTTCCGCCCGACTTCGGCAGAACCCAACGATACGTGCCGTCACGCATGATCACCGCGAACTTGTCACCGCGGCGCGAATAGACCTGCCGCATGACTGCCGAGTGATCGACATAGGTCACGCGCCAATTATCGTCCTTCTTGAAGATGAACTCGTGTATCTTCAGGAACTGGTCGATGAACGGCTTTTCCACGATCGTCAGATTGTGGATGACCCAGCACAGACCTTCGAAATTCCAGTAGGTGGCGAGGCCGACCAGTTCTTTCTTATCGAAGTACGGGAAGAACGGGAACGAACGGCATGCCAGCGAACGGTTATCACGTTCACAAAATTCGGCGCCGTTGCACTCGACAGCGCAATTCTCGGAGCCCTTCAGGTCGGCGATTTCAGCCTTCTGATCCGGTGTGCGCGGAACGAACGGCTTCCACATCTTGGTGCGCGTCTTCAGATGCGCGTATTCCGTCTTGTCGACGATGGGGATGGCGTGGCCGGCGTCACAGCACACCGGCGTCCCGTTGTTGTAGGGCGCACATTTGGCGCCGCAGTTGACGATCTTGGAAATCGGCGCCTGGAAGCCGTCGAACACGACACCATAGTCGCGGGCCGAGATGGTACCCATTTTACAACATCACAACTGGAACATATCCGCGCCCCTCGCGCGTGCCGTCAGATATAGCCGGAGCACTTTGCATTGGGAAGCTTCTTCCCGGTTTCGGTTTTGTGCGACACTTCGCATCCATCCACAGGGGGCATGGAATGCAAACCTATCTGTTGATCGGACTGGGCGGCGCCTTGGGCAGTGTTGCGCGCCATTGGTGCAATGGCCTTATCGCGGCCCTCATGGGCGTCAGCTTTCCCTGGGGAACCATTGTCATCAATGTGCTGGGGTCGATGGTCATTGGCTTCGCCGCGGCGACCATGCGTGACGGTGGGCTTTTGCCGGTAAGCGACGACGCCCGTCTGTTCCTCATGGTGGGCGTCTGCGGCGGCTATACGACCTTCTCGGCGTTCAGCCTTCAGACGCTGACATTGATCCAAGGCGGGCAATGGCTGCCCGCGGCGGGAAATATCGGTTTGTCCGTGGTTCTCTGTATCGCAGGCGCGTGGATCGGCTATGTGGCCGGCCTCGCGCTGAACCCTAATGGCTAAGTTCGCCGATCGCCGCGTCCAGGCCGCCGAGGGTCAGCGGATACATACGCCCGTCCAGTAGCTTGCGCATCATCGCGATGGATTCGGTATAGGCCCAATGCTTCTGCGGCACGGGATTCAGCCAGACCGCGTGCGGCCAAGTCTCCAGGAAACGGCGCATCCACACCTCGCCCGATTCCGGGTTCCAATGCTCCACCGCGCCGCCCGGCTGCATGATTTCATACGGGCTCATCGACGCATCCCCGACGAAGATCAGCTTGTAGTCGGTCGGATAGGTCCGCAGCACTTGCCAGGTCGGAACCCGTTCGGTGTGGCGGCGGCGGTTGTCACGCCATACGCCCTCATACACGCAGTTATGAAAATAGTAGGACTCGAGGTGCTTGAACTCGGTGCGGCAGGCTGAGAACAGCTCGGCGCAAACCTTCACGTGCTCGTCCATCGATCCGCCCGCGTCGAGGAACAACAGAACTTTCACCGCATTGTGGCGCTCGGGGACCATCTGAAGATCGAGCAGTCCGCCGTGATGCGCCGTGGAGCGGATCGTGCCGTCGATGTCGAGTTCGGTGGCGGCGCCCTGGCGCGCGAATTTGCGTAGACGGCGCAAGGCCATCTTGATGTTGCGCGTACCGATCTCGACCGTGTCGTCGAGGTTGGCGAACTCGCGCTTGTCCCAAACCTTCACCGCGCGTTTGTGGCGGCTCTCGTGCTGACCGACGCGCACCCCTTCGGGGTTATAACCGTACGCGCCATACGGCGACGTGCCCCCGGTTCCAATCCATTTGGAGCCGCCGGAATGCTTTCCCTTCTGCTCCTCGAGCCGCTTACGCAACGTCTCCATCAGCTTTTCCCAGCCGCCGAGCGCCTCGATCTGAGCCTTCTCCTCCTCGGAGAACATGCGCTGCGTGAGTGTCTTCAGCCATTCCCCCGGGATATTGGCGAGAATGCCTTCAAGCGCGGCATCGCTCTCGAGGCCTTTGAAGACTTGACCAAATACGCGGTCGAAGCGGTCGAGATTGCGCTCGTCCTTCACCAGCGCCGCCCGCGACAAGTAATAGAAATCTTCGACGCTGTAGCCGGCGACGCCGGTTTCGACAGCCTCGATCAGGGCGAGATACTCGGTGATGGAGACCGGCAATCCCGCTTTCTTCAGTCCCTCGAGGAGAGTGAAGAACATAACGGCTTACCGGCCTTCGCGCCGTGCGAGGAAGGCGAGCCGCTCGAGCATGTGGACGTCCTGCTCGTTTTTCAGCAGCGCGCCGTAGAGCGGCGGCACCGCCGTTTTAACGTCCTTGGCTTTGAGCGCTTCGAGCGGGATGTCGTCGGCCATCAGGAGCTTGATCCAGTCCAGCAACTCCGAGGTGGAGGGGCGCTTCTTGAGGCCCGGAATTTCGCGAATCTCGAAGAAGACGTTGAGGGCTTCGCGCACCAAGTTCTTCTTCACGTCCGGGAAGTGCACCGCAACGATGCGCTCCATGGTCTCGCGCTCCGGGAATCGGATGTAGTGAAAGAAGCAACGGCGCAGGAAGGCGTCCGGCAGCTCCTTCTCGTTGTTCGAGGTGATGATAATCACTGGGCGATGTTTTGCCTTGATGGTCTCGCCGGTCTCGAACACGAAAAACTCCATGCGGTCGAGTTCGAGCAGAAGGTCGTTCGGGAACTCGATGTCGGCCTTGTCAATCTCGTCGATCAACAGCAGCTGGCGGCCATCGGCGGCGAAGGCCTGCCACAGCTTGCCGGGCTTGATGTAGTTGGCGATGTCCTTGACCTTCGCGTCACCGAGCTGGGAATCGCGCAAGCGCGAAACGGCATCGTATTCGTAGAGGCCGTGCTGCGCCTTGGTCGTCGACTTGATGTGCCACGTCAGGAGCGGGAGCTTGAGCGCGCTGGCGATTTCATGGGCCAGCACCGTCTTTCCGGTCCCTGGCTCACCCTTCACCAACAGGGGGCGTTCGAGCGTAACGGCCGCATTCACCGCGACCATGAGGTCTTCGGTCGCGACGTAATTATCGGTACCGGTGAAACGCATGGGAACTCCGTGAAAACGCGCGCAATATTACGAGGTGTTACGGCGTAATTTTCGCGTCGGTATGAATCATCAAAACGTTCGCTCCAACCTTGTCGCAGAGCTTGTAACCGCGATCGCGCAGGAATGCGACAGACGGATCCGCGTAGGGCGCTTCGAAAGAAAAGTCTCCACTTTCCATGAGAACCACGTCAGGCATCCAACGGGACCAGTCGTTAGATTTCAAAACGGATAATTCGGTCCGCTCCACGTCGAGATTGAGAAAATTGATATGTTTCTCGCCGATGTACCTATCGAATATCTCGTCCAGCCGCAGCGAGGGCACCGGAATTCCAGCGGTATGCTCGCCGGTCGGCGGCGCCGAAGTATCGCTAACGATGCTCGCTCCGAGATTGCTTCGATGCTCAGCCCAATAGAGTTGTTTGCGGTCCTCGGCGACGGCGCCCCAAATGAAAACATCTTCGGGTCGGGGCTTCGCCCATAAGGGGGCGAACGCCTTGTTCGCGTCCACCCCAATCCCGCGCCAACCTACCGTATACAGGTAATAGGTGTTGGAAATACACGTCGGCCACGCGCATCCGACGTCGACATAACAGCCCGGCGTATTCGTTCCGAGGAAATGCTTGAACACCGTCCTAATGACGGCATCCTCGCCTGCCAGACCGAAGTATACGGACGCATATTGGAGTTCGTTTGGCCGCCAGGAGGGCCTGGTGCCGAAGTTAGGGCGACCGGCGCCTAAGAAGCTAAGAAACTCAAAAACCGCCTTCGCGTCCATTCGATCCTCGGAGCGTTCGTTATGCTTGGCGGGCAAACTATAGAGGACGCTTATTCGTATGACAGCGCTGAATTCCTAGGGGCTTATAAACGGCGAAAAGCCTGGATGGGGGAGGACCATCCAGGCTTCTCTCTAAGCGCCGTTAGGGGGGAGGACCCTATTAGGCGGCTTTCTTCACGGTCGCCGGCTTCGCGAACTTCGGCGTCAGCGGCGCGGTCACGTCGGTGAAGATTTCGGTCGCGAGTTCAGAGACCGACTTGCCTTCTTCGACGAACGCGGTGAACGAGTCTTGCGCGAGCTTGGTCTGGATCTGGAAAAGGTCCGAGACGTTCTTCGCGCCGGCGAGCTTCTTGCCCGCTTCGACGGAATTTTCGTAGGTCTTGCCAGTCAGCTCGACGAAATGCTTCGCGAGGGTTTCGAAGCCCTTCACGGCGGCAGTGTTCGCCTTAACGATGCTGTCGATGCCGTCCTGGCCCCAGGCAGCGATATCAGAGTACGAGGTCATTTTTTTCATTCCTTGTTGTTTAACGGATCAATCGGATCGGTCCGTAAACGTCCCTGAGGGCCGAGCCATTTATCTGCAGCGCAACATTCTATGCTGCAATGCACACAAGATAAGCGCGTGCCGACCTCGGGTCAAGGAAAAATGTTGCGCTGCACACAAAAATCTGCGTACAGCGCAAGTCTCTGATTTTAAAAGATTAAGCCGCCAACGAAGCGAGCTGGCTTTCGATCGCTTCCAGGGCCTGGGCGGCCTTGTCGCCTTCGGGCCCACCGGCCTGGGCCATATCGGGACGGCCACCGCCGCCCTTCCCGCCCACCGCGGCTGAACCGACGCGCACGAGATCGACGGCGCTGATCTTGCCCACGAGATCGTCGGTCACGCCCACCACCACATTGGCTTTGCCTTCCATGGTGCTGATGAGTGCGATGACACCCGACCCAATTTGTTTCTTCATCTCGTCGGCGATGCTCTTGAGGTCCTTGCCCGGCACATCGGCCAGCACGCGCCCCGAGAAGGTAATGCCGCTGATGGTCTTGGACTGCGGCGCGGACGCCTGACCGCCGCCGCCACCGCCCGTGGCCAGCTTGCGGCGAACATCGGAGAGTTCGCGTTCGAGCTTCTTACGATCTTCCACCATCGCCGCGATGCGGGCAGCGAGATCGGCCGGGCTGACGCGCAGCACGCCCGCAGCTTCCTTCAGCATGCGTTCTTCATCGGCCACATAGGCCTCTGCGGAGGCGCCGGTGACGGCCTCGATGCGGCGCACGCCCGCGGCGACCGCGGACTCGCTCACGATCTTGAACAGACCGATATCGCCGGTGCGCGAAACGTGCGTGCCGCCGCAGAGTTCGACGGAGTAATTGCGCGCTTCTGCCTCGGTCATGCGGCCCATGGCCACGACGCGAACTTCTTCACCGTACTTTTCGCCGAACAACGCCATCGCGCCGGCTTCGACGGCCGCTTCCGGCGCCATGAGGCGCGTGGTGACGGCTTCGTTGGCACGGATTTCAGCGTTCACATGATCTTCAACTACGCGGATCTCATCCGGCGACAGGGCCTTATTGTGGCTGATGTCGAAGCGCAGGCGGTCCTGCGCGACCATCGAGCCCTTCTGCGTGACGTGTTCGCCGAGCACACGGCGCAAAGCGGCGTGCAGAAGGTGCGTGGCCGAGTGGTGCGCGCGGATCGCGGTGCGACGCTCGCCGTTCACACGGAACTGCGCCTCGTCGCCAACCGCCACCGTACCCTTCGTCACGGTACCGATATGGACCTGCATATCGTCGAGCTTCTTTTGGGTATCGGTGATCTCGATCACGGCTTTGGCGCCAACGATGATCGTACCAGTATCGCCCATCTGACCGCCGGACTCGCCGTAGAACGGCGTCTGGTTGGCGATGAGCGCGACTTTTTGGCCTTGCGTGGCTTCGCGCGCGGGCTGCCCGTCGACAACGAGCGCGACGATGCGTCCCTCGGCGGTTTCGGTGGCGTAGCCGAGGAAGTCCGACGCGCCGACCTGATCACGCAGGTCGAACCAGACCTTTTCCGTGGCCGCTTCGCCTGAGCCGGACCAGGCCTTGCGCGCTTCGGCCTTCTGGCGGGCCATGGCGGCGGTGAAGCCTTCGACGTCCACGCTGATTTCGCGGCCGCGCAGCGCGTCCTGCGTGAGATCGAGCGGGAAGCCATAGGTGTCATAGAGCTTAAAGGCGGTCTCGCCCGAGAACCGCGCGCCTTTGCCGAGGGTCTTGGTTTCGTCGTCGAGCAGCCGCAAGCCGCGATCGAGCATCGACTTGAACCGCGTCTCTTCCAACAGCAGCGTTTCGGTGATGAGCGGACGGGCGCGCTCGAGTTCGGGGTACTGGCTGCCCATCTCGGCGATCAGAGACGGCACAAGGCGGTGCATCAACGGATACTTGCAGCCCATCATGTGCGCGTGGCGCATGGCGCGGCGCATGATGCGGCGCAGGACATAACCGCGGCCTTCGTTCGAGGGGAGGATGCCGTCGGCGATCAGGAAGCCGGAAGCGCGCAGATGGTCGGCGATGACGCGGTGCGACGCCTTGTGCGGACCGGTCGGATCGGTGCCGGCGGCGGATGAAATCGCGGCGATCAGCGCCTTGAACAGGTCGATCTCATAGTTGTCGTGCGTGCCCTGCAGAAGCGCGGTGATACGCTCGAGGCCCATGCCGGTATCGACCGAGGGTTTCGGGAGGTTGACGCGCTCGCTCGGCGTCACCTGCTCGAACTGCATGAACACGTTGTTCCATATCTCGATGAAGCGATCGCCGTCGGAATCGGCGGATCCCGGAGGACCGCCGGGAATATGGTCGCCGTGGTCATAGAAGATTTCCGTGCACGGACCGCAAGGGCCGGTATCGCCCATGGCCCAGAAGTTGTCGCTGGTCGGGATGCGAACGATCTTGTCCTGCGGCAGGCCCGCGACCTTCGCCCAGATGCCCGCGGCTTCTTCGTCGGACGAGTGGACGGTGACCATCAGGCGTTTCTTGTCGATGGCGAAGTCCTTGGTGATCAGCTCCCACGCCAGACGAATGGCTTCTTCCTTGAAGTAGTCGCCGAAGGAGAAGTTGCCCAGCATCTCGAAGAATGTGTGATGGCGGGCCGTGTAGCCGACGTTATCGAGGTCGTTGTGCTTGCCCCCGGCGCGCACGCACTTCTGCGAAGTCGTCGCGCGGCTATAGGGGCGCGTTTCGACGCCGGTGAAGACGTTCTTGAATTGTACCATGCCCGCGTTGGTGAACATGAGCGACGGGTCGTTCCGCGGCACGAGCGGGCTGGACGGCACGATCGTGTGTCCGTTCCGAGCGAAGAAGTCCAGGAAGGCCGTGCGAATTTCTTTCGTCGTCGACATGCGAATCAAAGATCCAAGTTATCGGGCTGAACCGTCTTAGGCCGGGTCTGGCCTGGCGGTGTTAACACTTTTTAGCGCGTCCCATGGAGAAGTGTCCAGAAAACCGCTCGTAACCGCGGTCCGCGCGCTGAACGCCCATCGTTCTTGGACCTATATATGGTGCGGCGTAAGCAATGGAAGGCGTGGATTGGCCTGGTCCAAGCCCCGGCCTGCGGAGGGCCCATCCGCCCGCACAAAAAAAGACGGGGTTCCGGAAAACCGGAACCCCGCGTTGCCAACTTGAGGGGGTAGTGGGGATGTTGGCGGAGATATTCGACCGGCTGCTAAAACAGATCGAAATTCCTATTCGTCGTCTTCGCCTTCTTCCGGGGCGGCCGCCATGGCGCCCGCGAGGAGGCCGGCGTTGACGCGGATTTTCTTCTCGATCTCGGCGGCCATCTCGGGGTGCTCACGCAAGAATGTCTTGGCGTTTTCGCGTCCCTGACCGATGCGCTCGGAGTTGTAGGAGAACCACGAACCCGACTTCTCGATGAGACCGGCCTTTTGGCCGAGATCCAGAAGTTCGCCGGTCTTCGAGACGCCCTCGCCGTACATGATGTCGAACTCGATCACCTTGAACGGCGGGGCGACTTTGTTTTTCACCACTTTGACGCGGGTCTGGTTGCCGACGACGTCTTCCTTGTCCTTGATCTGGCCGATGCGGCGAATGTCGAGACGCACCGAGGCGTAGAACTTCAGCGCATTGCCGCCGGTGGTGGTTTCGGGATTGCCGAACATCACGCCGATTTTCATGCGGATCTGGTTGATGAAGATGATGAGCGTGTTGGAACGCGCGACCGAGGCGGTCAACTTGCGCAGCGCCTGACTCATCAGACGCGCCTGGAGACCCATGTGAGAGTCGCCCATCTCGCCTTCGAGTTCGGCGCGCGGCGTCAGTGCGGCCACGGAGTCGACCACGAGCACATCGATGGCGCCCGAGCGCACCAGTGTGTCGGCGATCTCGAGAGCCTGCTCGCCGGCATCCGGCTGCGAGATCAGAAGGTCGTCGAGATTGACGCCGAGCTTGCGGGCATAACCCGGGTCGAGGGCGTGTTCGGCGTCCACGAAGGCGCAGGTCCCGCCGGTCTTCTGGGCTTCGGCGATGACATGCAGCGCAAGGGTGGTCTTCCCCGAGCTTTCCGGGCCGTAGATTTCGATGATACGGCCCTTGGGCAGGCCGCCGATTCCGAGGGCAAGGTCGAGGCCCAGGGAGCCGGTCGAGACGGCGGCGATTTCCACCGCGGCGTCGTTCTGCCCGAGACGCATGATCGAGCCCTTCCCAAAGGAACGCTCAATCTGAGTGACGGCAGCCTCGAGGGCCTTGTTCTTATCCATTGAATCTCTTTCTACGAGGCGGAGGGCGGCGTCGGCGGGCATTGGTGTCTCCCCTGAGTGTCTATTCAGAATTTCGCAGGCGTTCAATTGCGTCCTGAACCCAGAGTGTACATCTTTTGTTCTCTCTAGCAAGAATAAATTACGCGTATATATACTTGACTGATAGAACGCCATAGGGGATAAATGGGGCCAAGGAGATAGCCCCATGACCCCGACCGCCCTCAATCACCCGATCTACACCGACGAAAAGGCCGCTTGCGAACACCTCGCGAACATCCGTTGGCCCGTCGAAATCACCTGCCCCCGTTGTGGGGTGGTCGGTCAGGCCCGCGCCCTGGGCGGTGAGTCCATGGGCCCCGGCTGGTTCTACTGCGGCGCCTGTCAGGACAAGTTCACCGTCCGCACCGGCACCGTGTACGAGCGGTCCCATATCCCCCTGCACAAGTGGCTCCTGGGCTTCCGCCTGATGGCGTCCAGCAAGAAGGGGATCAGCGCCCATCAACTGCACCGCACGCTCGGCATCACGTACAAGAGCGCGTGGTTCATGGCGCACCGTATCCGTGAAGCAATGAGCGACACAGATCCATCACCGCTCGGCGGCAAGGATAAGACGGTGGAAGTGGACGAAACATTCCGTGGCGAGCCGGACTATGTGTTTGTGTCCGGCAAGGGCTGGCAGAAGAAGCGCGGCACCAGCACGAAGTCTAAGGTTCTCACGCTCGTTGAGCGCGGCGGTAAGGCCCGTTCTGTGGTCATCGAAGAAGTGAAGGCCAAGGACATTGCGCCGCTCGTGGTGAAGAACGTAGCCCCGGAAAGCACGCTCATGACCGATGAGGGCAAGTGGTACACGAACGTAGGCAAGAAGTTTGCCGCCCACGAAACCGTGAACCATGGCCGCAAGGAATATGCTCGCGGAACCAGCCACACGAACACCGTCGAAGGCTTCTTCTCAATCTTCAAGCGCGGGATGATTGGTACTTACCAGCACTGCGGCGAACAGCACTTGAAGCGGTACTTGCAGGAGTTCGATTTCCGCTATTCAAACCGCGCCGCGCTGGGCGTGGATGATGCGGAACGCACCGAACGCGCCGTGAAAGGGGCGGAAGGTAAGCGCCTCATGTATCGATACCCTGAGAAAAGGTCCGCGTAAGAAACGGATCACACGCAAACAGTTTCGCGCGATGAAAGCCAGGCCTAAGAGCGGTCTTTAGACCTCGGAGCACGGCCTTTTTGAGAGGGCCGTGCTTTTTTCTTAGCATCGCGAGGGCTGGGGGGAGTCGATAAGGAGCGGCGCAGCGCGGCGTCCATGCGAGCCGCAATCTCGGTCGGCGCACGTTCTGGACACGCCTTATTTGCCATCGTCAAAATTCTCCAGAACACCCTTCCAGGCGTCCGTCATCAAGAATGGAACCATTTCAGCGGGTATCCGCGCGAGCTGTGCAACGGCCTCGTCATTGATGTTCTTAGCAACATGCTGCGGCCTGAGGTAATCCAATGCATCGCGCGGGAGCAAGATCGCCAGCGCCGGCAACAGCCCAAATCGATCCGTCATTCCAGGAAGCGACGCTTGCACGGCCTGAAAGGGAAGGCACATCTCAGTGATTAGAGCGGACACTCGCTCGCGCGTTCTTGACGTTTGCTCGTGACCATCGAGCAGATGGATCATTTCCTTGACGGCGACCACTCGGCGCCATTCGGGAGACAGTCCGGCTCCGAGGAATACGTCTGCCGTGCATTTATCCGCAGATGCGTACGGTGCCACCCGCTCTCGCCAACGGAACACCCGGACGAAGCCGCCAATAATGGAGGTGTCCAACTCTGTCTGGTAAAAGTTTATGGATTCCATTCCTGCGTGTTCGAAGACGTGCTCGTACACGTCCTTAAGCAGAACCGGCAGTTTGGTATGGCAAGCGAAGTGTTGAAACACGTCCATGTAGGGGAAATTAAGCGATTTCCCCTTAGGACGTCTACTTATTGTGGAAACGCGAGCGTTGCCCACTCCACTTGTTTGAAATCCTCGCTCAGATCCGCCTTAGGCGCCAGATTGTTCGATTGAACAAAAAGCGCCGCGTTCACTTCCGCGCACAGACGTTCTTCTGAGACCGCATGCTCAGCGCCAACGCGAAAGAATTTGATATCCACATGCTCACGCTGCGGATCTTCAAACAGTGTCTTTAATAGTCTTTCTTTCTCATTCATCGTCGCCGCCCCGTTGCATTAAGCAGTTAGTCGCTCTGCAACAAATTGCGATTCTTACCAGATAACCCGTTGTAATCGTTGGGAATCGCAAACCCCGAAAACAACGGTAAACCACCACCTATGTAATCGCAACTGGTCTTTCGGTTTATCCAAGTCAAGATGTCAATCAGAAAATGGTTAAAGACCAGTTTTCAGACTGGTTCTCTACCACACGAAACGGGGCAGAGGTGTGATTGTTATGGGGCGCAGACACCCATTTTTATCACATCCGCGAGGGCGGACGGATTCGTCTCGCTACTAGTTTCGACTCTTGATTGTTATCTGATTATGTACGATTATAGGCAAAGAAAGAAGGGGCAACTTGCGCTGCCCCTTCCGTCTCGGCCTTAGAAGTGTACTCGTGGTGGAGCTACTTCTTTGGCGGTTTCAGAGTTTCAACAACGGCTTCCTTAGGCCGCTGCTTCGCCTCTTTGACCGTGATGAACTGGCCATTGCCAGCGTCACGTCCAATCTTCCGGGTTCCTTTGGCCATGATGGGCCTCCGTACTTGGGAAGGCGGATCCAGCCGCCCGCTCCGAGACGCCCCTTGCGCCTCGGGCCTGTAAGGCTCGGGGGCGGGGGTTCGGGCGACGTTCCACGGGGACCACCATAGCATGTGTTGTCCCCATCGCGTAAGCCTAGGCGTTCACCGCCTGTTCCGGTTATGATCGCGGTATAACCTTAGTGGTAGAAATGTCGTCCTGTCGCAACCACGGTATCTAAACACCGCTTTCAGTCAAGTATATATTCGCGATAAATTAGAACAAAAAACGAACTTCCAAATCAGCTATTAAATCATTGAATTATATTGAGTTGTATGGCGCTAAGGTTCCCGGAAACGTTGTCAGCACGCAACAGTTAGCCCCCTGGTGGGGACACGCGGGAGAACAGAACGAGAGCTTAAGCCTCGTCCCCGAACCCTTTATGGGCAACCCGGCCGGTGAGGCCGATCAAACGGTCACAGAGCAGCTCGATGACATAGCGCAGGAGCGGGTCGGCCTTGCCCATGGCTTCGTCGAAGAAGCTGCGATCGACCACCAGGAGCTCGCAGCCGCCGCGGGAAACCACAGTGGCCGTGCGCTTGCCGTCGGGGCGCAGGAGGGCGATCTCGCCGAAGATTTCGCCGGCTTTCATGCGATTCACGACGCGGGTTTCCGAATCACCCTGAGCGGCAACCTCGACCTCGCCCTTCAGGATCACATAGGCGGTGTCCCCGGGCTGACCTTCGAAGAACACGATCTCACCGGCCGGGACGATCCGGCGCGGGAATGATTCAATCGCGATCGGAAGGTTGCCCATACCTATTGTCCTTTAGCCCCCAGCGAGCACTTCTTTCACTTTACCGGCCAACTGACCGAGTGAAAACGGTTTCGGCAGGAAATGGAAGTCGGCGGTATCGACGATATCACCGCGCGCGACTTCTTCCGAATAGCCCGAGATGACGATGATGCGGATCTCGGGGCGTTCCACGCGGATCAGGCGGGCGAGCGTACCGCCGTCCATACCCGGCATCATCATATCGGTGATCATAAGATTGACCCCGGCGGTATCGCGCAGGATATCGAGCGCCTGCTCGCCCGTACGGGCCTCGAGGACCTTGTAACCCTTGGCTTTGAGGGCCCGCGCGGCGAATACGCGCACAGCATCCTCATCCTCGACCAGGAGGATGGTGCCGTGGCCGCCAAGATCGGCGGTTTCGATATCGAGCGCGGGGGCCTTCGCGGCGGCACGGGCGCGCTGCGAGGCGGCCGCGGCTTCAGCGTCTTCGACCTCGGGCGTGGCGCGCGGCAGATAGAGCGAGAACGTCGCTCCCTTGCCCGGCGACGAATCCACCAGGATGAACCCGCCGGTCTGACGGACGATACCGTACACGGTGGCGAGTCCGAGGCCGGTTCCCGCGCCGGGGATTTCCTTCTTGGTGGAGAAAAACGGCTCGAAGATGCGCCCCAGGTTCTCAGGCGGGATGCCGGTGCCGGTATCGGAGACAGAGATGCAGATATAACGGCCGGGAGGCACCTGTTCGGCGCCCAGCTGTGTCGGCTGGTCGAACACCTCGGTACCGGTGGTGATGGTGAGGGTCCCACCGCCCGGCATGGCGTCGCGCGCATTCACCGCGAGATTGATGACCATCTGATCGAACTGACCCGGGTCGACGCGCACGAGACCAAGATCGCGGCCGTGGATCAGCTTGTACTCGATGGACTCGCCGATGAGGCGCGTCAGGAGATGCGAAAGCTCCATCAGCGCGTCGGTGACGTTGAGGTCCTTGGGCTGCAAAGGCTGTTTACGCGAGAAGGCCAAGAGCTGGCGCACGAGATTCGCCGCGCGGTTGGCATTCTGCTTGATCTGCATGATATCGGCGAACGACGGATCGCCGGCGCCGTGGCGCTGCAGAAGAAGATCGCAGAATCCGATCATGGCCGTGAGCAGGTTGTTGAAATCGTGCGCGACACCGCCGGCCAGCTGACCCATGGCCTGCATCTTCTGCGCCTGGGCGAACTGGACTTCGAGTTCCTTCTGCTCGGTGACATCGATGAAGTGGGCGACCACCCCTTCGATCTCGGTATCGCCGGGAGCCGACATCGGCCCAAGGAAGACGGAGGTCTGTGAGATGCTTGCGCCGCTCACGCGGACATCCACATGGCTGCCTTCGCTTTCGCCCGCCAGCACACGATCGAGTTCACCCGCGAAGGCGCGCTGGTCATCCACGAGCACGCGTTCGAGCAAGGGGCTGCCGATCAGGCCCGCGCGCGGCTGTTCGGCGAGCTTCTCGAACGCGCGATTGCAATCGACAATGACGCCATCGACGTCTGAGATCGCGATCGCCACGGGCGCCGCATCAAACAGCGCGCGGAACCGTTCATAGGCGATGCGCCCCGAGGCGCCGGCCGGCTCGCGGCGCATGCCGTCACGCACGACCAGCGTGCGGGTGCGGGTAATACCGGCATCGTCGTATGTCGATTGAAGCAGAAGGGCCGTGACCGTTTCGCCGGTGCGGGCCTTGAAATGGACCTCGCCCTGCCATTCGCCGTCCGGCTGCGGGCGGTTGGACCCAGTGATGATGTCATCGAGCTTGAGAGCGCTGAGTTCATCGACGTCATACCCGAGCCAGTCGGCGAAGCGCTGGTTGACGAAGCGGAACGCGCCATCGACGTCCACGGAGTAGATGCCGCCGGGCAGGAGATAGAGGAAGTCGGCGAGGTCCTGGCGTTCCTGGTTGAGGATATCGGTGATGGTGCGCCGGGCGGTGATATCGACCGCGTCCCAGAGGAGATAGCCCTCGCCAAGGGGCCGCACGGTGACATCGAACCATTCGGTTTCATCGGTTACGCCTTGCAGCGGCACTTCGGCCGCGGCGGCGAGATTGGTCATGGCCGCCTGACGGAGGCGCGCAACGGCTTCATCGCCGGCGTAATCGCGGGCCGCGTCACGGGACAGCAGCTCAAGCGGCGGCAAATCACCGAGCCAGTCCCGCGCGGACGGGTTGGCGGCGACGACCCGCCCCTCGCCGGCCGTGACGAGCCGCGGCGCGGCTGAAGACGCCACCAGGATCTCGATCACGCGGGAATCGATGCGGGGCTTGGGCGCCTTGCGGACGCGCCAGATCACGCCCAGGAGTGCAAGCAAAACAAGGACGCCGGCGAGAACGGCCGCCGCGACCAAAGTTGACTCACTTTGCAAATTTGCCCTTCAGGCGCATGACGTAGCCGATGACTTCGGCAACGGCCTTATAGTGCTCCGCCGGAATCTCCTGATCAACCTCGACCGCGGCATGGAGCGCGCGGGCGAGCGGCGGGTTCTCGACGATGGGCACGTCGTTGGCCTCGGCCACCTGACGCATACGCTTGGCCAGGAAATCGACGCCTTTCGCCACGACGACGGGCGCGGCCATGCTATCGACGTCATACTGCAACGCGACCGCGAAGTGGGTCGGGTTGGTGATGACCACGGAGGCCTTCTGGACGGCGGCGATCATGCGGTGGCGATGGCGTTCAAGGCGGAGCTGGCGGATCTTGCCCTTCACCTTTGGATCGCCTTCGGCCTCCTTGTGCTCGTCCTTGACCTCCTGCTTGGTCATCTTGAGTTTTTCTTTGTGCGACCAGTTTTGGTAGATGTAATCGGCAGCCGCGAGCGCGCCCATCACCAGCACCACCAGGAACAGGATCATCACCATGAGCTGGTGGATATCCTTCAGCGTGGCCCGTACGTCCTGCCCCATGAGCCAATCGGGGCTTTCAATGGCCGGCACGATAAGCAGCGCCACCATCGCGCTGATCACTACGATCTTGATGATCGCCTTGCCGGCTTCAATCACGGACTGAAGCGACATCAGGCGGCGGAAGCCGGCGATGGGACTGATGTTCTCCATCTTCGGCGAGATTTTCTTCGGGGTGTAGACGAAGCCCACCTGCACCATGGTGCCGATGAAGGCCGCGATCATGAGCACGAATACCGGGAACGCGAGCAGCACGCCTACCCGCCATAGGATCTGGAGGAACAGCGGTCCGGTTGAATCGTTATCGAGGGAGAACGATTCAGGGCGCTCGAGGAACGTGCGCAAATATTGCGACATATCGTTGGCGACCCACGGCCCCAGAATGCCAACGACGATCAGCACACCCACCAGCATGGATACGCTTTTGACTTCCTGCGATACGGGGATATTGCCTTCTTCGCGCGCCTTGCCGAGGCGCTTTGATGTAGGCTCTTCTGTCTTTGCGTCTTTGTCCTCGGACATGGCCTACCTTAGGAAGTTGACCATGTTGTTTTCGAGGAACTTCATGAACAGGAGCATCAGGGCCGGCAGGCTGACCATGAGTACGGCGACGCCGGCGACGATCTTACCCGGAACGGCGACGAAGAAAACATTGAGCTGAGGCGAAAGCCGCGCCAAAACGCCCGAGGTGATCTGGAACACCATCTCATAGACAATGAACGGCGCCGCAAGCCGCAAGCCCATGGCGAAAGCCTGATCGAGCAGGCGTGCGCCGAGCTGCAGCATATCGCCGGTAAAGAGCGGCGAATTAGGCACCATGAGCGTGTAGCTCTCAACGATGGCCTGCAGGATGAAGTGGTGGGTGCCGGTGATGAAAATCAGCGCCACCGCGATCAACGACAGGAAGCCGGTGATGATGCTAGTCTGTTCTTCGGTCACGGGGTCGTCGATCATGGCATTGGTGATGCCGACCGCGTTCGAGATCATGAACGCGGCGAGTTCAAGCGCGGACATCACGATCTGGATCAACGCTCCCATGAACCCGCCGACCAGGGTTTCCGAGACAATCAGCCACGCCAACTCGGCGGCGCTTTCCGGCTGCGGCGGCAAGGTGCTCGCGACCAGCGGCAGAATGACCACGACGACGAGCATCGCGAGGATAAGGCGAATGCGCATCGGCACGTAAACCGCCGAGACGCCGGGCAGCATCAGGAACACGATGCCCAGGCGGGCAAAGACCAGCAGGAAGTGGAAAACGTTGATGGCGAGGTAGTCGTTGAGAGTCACGGCGTCCCCGCCCTTCTCCGCTTGTCACCACCCGGCTTGTCCGGGTGGTCCATTTCTCATCTGCACGGCCCGCGTTCTCTGAACCATGGATCGCCCGGCTAAACCGGGCGATGACAGTGGAGTATTAGGCCTTCATCCCAGCTGGACGATCTTATCCATGATGCGCTGGGTGAATTCGGTGAGCTCGCGCAGCATCCAGGGCATGAAGATGACCATCGAGCCAAACACGGCGAGGATCTTCGGGATGAAGGTGAGCGTCATTTCCTGGATATGCGTGAGCGTCTGGAAGATCGAGATGGCCAGACCGACCACCAGACCGACGAGTAGCATCGGGCCGGAAACCAGCAGCATCACCATCATCGCATCGCGCGCGATATCGAGGACTTCGGCCTCATTCATTAGATAGGCATCCGCAGGATTTCTTGGTACGCGCTGAGCACCTTGTCACGCACCGCGACGACCGTTTCCAAGGTTTGCTGCGCGTTGGCGACAGCGGTGACGACGTCCTTCAGGTCCGCCTCGCCGCTGATCTGCTTCATGCTGAGCTCTTCCGCCTGGCGGCCGGTCTGCGCGGCGGATTGGAGTTGATCAGTGACCATGTTCACAAATGAGTTTTCGCCGGAGGTGGCGGTGGAGGCTTTCGCGATGCCGCTGGCCGCGCCTTGCGCGATCTTGGCCGCTTCGCCATAGGCCTTTACGGCCGAACCGAAATCAATCGCCATGATGCGGCGCTCCTAACCTAGCGAAGAAGATCGAGCGTCTTCGCGACCATTTGGCGCGAGGTCGCGATCACGTTCATGTTGGCTTCGTATGAACGCTGCGCTTCACGCATGTCCATCATTTCAATTAGCGGATTCACGTTCGGCTGAAGCACGTAGCCTTGCTCGTTCGCGCCCGGATGCGTTGGATCGTACTTGGAGGTGAGCGGCGAACGGTCGTTGTAGATGCGCTTCACTTTCACGGTATCGGCTTCCAGTTCGCGGTCGAGCTGATTGCGAAAGGTGACTACCTTGCGGCGATACGGCTCGCCGCCCGGGACTTCCGCGGTCGAATCCGCGTTCGCGAGGTTTTCCGAGATGACACGCAGACGCGTGGCTTGCGCCTTCATGCCCTTCGAGGCGATTTCAGAGCTTGCCGAGAGATCATCAACAGCCATGGCCTATTCTCCGCCTAATCCGTTAAGCGCCGCCGCTTCTAACCGCCGCTGCCTTTGACGGCGATGCGCATCATCTTCATGTGGGTCTGCATGAGCTGGACCGCGGTGTTGTAGTCACTGCGCGTTTCGCTGACTTTCTGCATCTGCTCTTCGACGATGACTTGGTTTCCGTCGGGCGATTGTTCGAAGGTCTTGCGGACCGAATTCTCGCGGAACGGTTCCTGCTCCGGGATGGTGCCCTTCAGGTGATGGGCGTCCGTGCGCGCCACCTTAACGCGCGGCTCCGTCTGGCCGCGCAGCACGTCCTTGAAATTGACCTGCTTCAAGTCATGCGGGCGGTAGTTCGGGGTGTCGGCGTTGGAGATGTTCTGCGCGAGCACCTTTTGGCGCTGGGCAGCCCAGTCCATGCGCGTCAGCGCCATCTTGAAGAGCTTGAGGTTGTTCAGGTCCATGCCCGGTCCCCGTCCTATTCGTACCCGGCAAAAATGACCTAGAGACCTTAACAACTGATGAATCTTCGTTAACTAAGTTAACTAATTGATTTTACGTCATTTTGTTCAAATCCCGGTCCCCCGCGCTTAAGTGTTTATTAAGCCGGAAGGCAGATATTGCCGGGTATGAGCGGAGAGCCCCCTAAAACCATCGCCGTGGCCGTCGCCGAACAGGCCGACGGAACCACTCCGAAAATCACGGCGTCGGGACGGGGACACCTCGCGGAAAAGATTTTGGAGGTCGCGTTCGCGGCCGGTGTGAAGGTGCGCACCGATGCGGACCTCGTGCAGATCCTCGGCGCGGTCGAGGTCGATAGCGAGATCCCCACGGAAGCCTTCGTCGCCGTCGCCGAGGTCCTGACCTACGTATACCGGGTGAATTCCGAAACGGCGCCCGAGTTCAACTGGAGCAAGTCATGACCGACGCTGGGACGAACGCGCCTACCGACCTTGAGACGGTGAAAGCCGAACTCGTGAAGGTGGACTCGCTGATCGGCACGGCGATCCGTCTTCTCGGCGAAGGCCGGGTGGTGGAATTGACCGCGCTGGAGGCCCGGTGCCGCCAAGTATGCGATGCCGCCCTCGCCCTTGAAGGCGACGACCGCAAGGCCCTGGTGCCGGCGATGGAAGCGCTGCTGAACGGTCTCGACAAACTGACCGGCGATCTCAACGAAAAGTTCGGCGACCTGCCGACCCTGACCAGCACGATCGGCGCGGACGCCGCTTCGAGCGCCTACGGACAGGCCCTGAAACACCTCGTCACCGAAAACCGCTAGCACTCCATGGATTTCGCCCTCTACCTCAAGGCCTTTCTGGGCCTCGCGCTTGTCATCGGGCTGATTCTGGGCCTGTCGGCGGGCTTGAAGCGCCTCGGGATCGGCGATGGCTTGCGCGGCCCGCTCGGACGCAAACGCCGCCTCGCCACGGTGGAGGCCGTGATGATCGATGGCCGGCATAAGGCGGTCCTCCTGCGCCGGGACGATGTCGAGCACTTGGTGCTGATTGGACCGAACACCAGCCAGGTGATCGAGCACGGTATTCCCGCGCCGGCGACCCCGCCCGCCGCGCCAACAGAAACGCCGCCGGGCGGCCCGGCTTCGAACGAGGCTGGTGCGAGCCGCTTCAGCCAATGGATGAAACAATGAGCCGCGACAAGAAATTCAACCGCGCCCTTATCGGCGCCCTGATCGCGGGATTCGCGGCGCTGGTGTTCGCGGCGCCGGCCTTCGCGCAAGGCTTCTCGATCGACCTCGGCGCCACCGACGCGACGGGCCCGAACTCGACCACGGGCCGCATCATCCAACTCCTCCTGCTGATGACGGTGCTGAGCATCGCTCCGGCAATCCTGATGATGGTCACATGCTTCACGCGCGTGGTGATCGTGCTGTCGATCCTGCGCCGCGCGCTGGGCACCAACACCACGCCGCCGAACGTCGTGATGATGTCGCTGGCGATCTTCATCACCGTGTTCGTGATGGCGCCGACGTTCCAGGCTTCCTGGGATACGGGCGTGAAACCGCTGATCGACGGACAGATCAACGAACAGGAAGCGTTCACGCGCGGCACCCAGCCGTTCCACCAATTCATGATGAAACATGTGCGCGAGAAGGACCTCTCCCTGTTCATGAACATGGCGAACGTGCCGCAGGTCGCCACACCCGAAGAAACCCCGCTGCAGGCCCTTATCCCGGCTTTCATGATCTCGGAGCTGCGCCGCTCCTTCGAGATCGGGTTTCTGATCTACGTGCCCTTCATCATCATCGACATGGTCATCGCCTCGGTCCTGATGTCGATGGGGATGATGATGCTGCCACCCATGATGCTGTCGCTACCGTTCAAGCTGATTTTCTTCGTGCTGGTGGACGGCTGGTATCTGCTGGTGGGGAGTTTGGTGCAGAGCTTCTCCGGCGGGTAGCATTGCGTCACTCGCATACGTCGCCCACATTACAACATACCTGCGGGCGACATGGGCGACAGGCGACATCTTCCGAATTCCGTTTGCGCCGGAATGACTTCGCTGAAAAATCGCGCCGGGCGACATCTGGGCGACATGAGGCGACATCTTTTGATTTTTGAGCCTAAAACGGTCTTAGCCATGCGCTTTAAGCAAGCGCGTGTGCAAACGCATTTGCGTGCCTTCCTTTGATTCACGATGTCAAACAGCGTGCGCACGCAAAACCGCGCGCGAATCGCATTATGATGCGCCACAGCGATATTTTTTGGCCAGCGATATTGACTGGGGCTGCAAATTTAATGATTCAAAAAATCGGTTTTGTGCTTCGAACGAGTCGGGCGTTGTTCACGTCCGTCGCGATCCGTCTTGCGGAGGCCCTGCGCATCGCCCTGCAAGACGCACCCAATAACGGGACTGTGCTCTATGCCCGCGCGCAGGCGTCAAAAGCCGCGGGCGATATCGCCGCCGCGCCGCAGTATACGACGCTGTTCAAGAAAGCCTGGGTGGGCGAAGCGCCGCCCGATTTGGGGCGGATTTAAACGTCCCTACGCCAAATAAGACTTCGGCGGTTCGGCCGGCGGGCGAGCCTGTGAGATGACGTTCGCGACGATGAGGGCCGCGCATCCGATAATAAGGATCAAGAAAAGGCTGAACATTCTGTCCTGCTTTATGGCTCCCAGAGATGGAGCCCCACCCTCGAGGTCTTAGCGGCGGGTTGTTAAAGAAGGGTTACTTCGACAGCATGCTCTTGGCGGTGGCGAACTTATTGGCGAGCAGGCGGTAAGTATCGCCCAGAAGGCGATCCATATGCATGGATTTGCGGATGGGGATTTCGTCCCAGCGGGCAAGCAGTGCGTCCCATTCCCGGGTGATGAAGTGGAGCTCGTCGCGGACGCGGCGGATGAAATTGACCTGACGTTCGCGTGACTTGAGGGCGCCGATGACTTCCCCGGTCTGCGCGTCGATTTCAGCGAAATGCTTGTCGTAGAAAGTGCAGGCCTTGTGATGCAGGGCAACCATGCGCTGGATTTCCTGCTTGAGGCGCGAATCGCTGGTGTACTCGCCGATCAGTTTGTTGAACTTTTCCTTGAGGGCGCCGATTTTCGCGAAGCGATCACGCAGGGCTTCGATGTAAGCGAGTTCATGCGAGAGCTGCTCGATCTCGAGCAATACGCTTTCATAGTCCTTCTTATCGCGCCCCAGAGCCACGGCGGCGGCCTCGAAGGCTTCGCGCAGTTGGGTCTTGTTCTCGATCATGCCAATGAAGTTGGAGATTTCCTCGCTGTTGGTGATCACGAGTTCCTTGCCCGAGAGCCAGGAGAGGAGCTGCACCTGAAGGCGGTTCTGCGCGGTTTGGCGATGTTTGCTCGAGACGGACCAGGATGCCTTGCCATCTATAAGCTCATTTGGGATCGCATCGCCGGGGCGGATCTCCTCGACATACTTGAGACCACGCACGGCCGTGGTCATGAGGCGTGCGTCCTCGGAGTCGCGCTGGACGTGGAACTCCTCCATCAGCGTGTTCACGGACATCGAGGCCTGAAGGCCGCCGATAGTGACGAAGAAGCGCGGCTCCTGCGCCGGACCGACCAAAGCGAAACGAGCCCCCGTGATCTGGAACACCTTGCTGGTGAACTTGAAATGCGTTGTGCCGGTATCGAGCGAGGGCGGCATTTTGAGGGCTGCGGTCACGGACGTTCTCCTTAAGCGGCGGCTTTTGTGACCACGGTGGCCGCGGCGGCAGCCGCCTTATGGACGTACACACCGCGCAGGCCGGCGCCCGGCGCGAAGGCTTCGGTGATGCCGAACACGGTTTCGGCGCCGCCGAGGAAAAGGGATGCGTCGGGCGCCATATGGCGGGCGAGACGCTCGAGCACGGCCTTCTTGGTGGGCGGGTCGAAGTAGATGAGCACGTTGCGGCAGAACACGACGTCGAACTGGCCGAGACCGGCATCTGCGTTGAGAAGGTTGTATTCGCGGAAATTCACCATGCGGCGGATTTCAGGCTTCAGAGTCCAGGCGTCGGGGCCCGTCTGCGTGAAGTATTTGACCATCAGTTTGATGGGCAGGCCGCGTTGGACTTCGAACTTGGTGTATACGCCGCTGGCGGCGCGCTGCAGCACCTGGGAGTCGAGATCGGTGGCGACGATGTCGAGCGTATAGTCCTTGAGGCCCATCTCCTGGAACAGCATCGCGATGGAGTAAGGCTCCTGCCCGGTCGATGCGGCGGCGCAGAGAATGCGCAGGCGCTTACCGGCGGCGCGGCGCTGCACGAGTCCTGGGAAGATATGGTTCTTGAGCGCCTCGAACGGTGTGCCGTCGCGAAAGAAAGAAGTCTCGTTCGTCGTCATCGCTTCGATGACGTCTTTCTTCAACGGGGCCGGCGGCGCCAACTTGAGGCGGTCGATCACGGCGGCGACGGTCTTGAGGCCATGTTTGTTCGCGACCGGCGTGAGACGCGAGTCAACGAGATACGCTTTTTCCGCCGCGATGATGATGCCGGTTTCCGTTTTGAGAAAAGAGGCGAGGAATTGAAGATCGGCTTGTTCGGTCACGGCTGAGTCCTTCCGATAAGTTCGGCGCATACGGCGGCGAGGTCCTCGACCGGCGCAACCTTTGAACAGAGGCCCGCGCGGGCAACGGCGCCCGGCATGCCCCACACAACACTGCTGGCTTCGTCCTGCGCGATGACGGTCCCGCCGGCGCCTGTAACGCGGCGGCATCCTTCGAGACCGTCGGACCCCATGCCAGTGAGGACCACCGCGAGGGTCGCCGCACCGTAGTGCGCGACGACGCTGCGCAGCATCGGATCGGCCGCGGGGCGGCAGTAATTTTCCTTCGCTTCCTTGTCGAGCCGAATGACCGGCTTTCCATGGAGGGGCGCCACACGCATGTGGAAATCGCCCGGCGCGAGGAGAATGGTCCCCGGCGCAACGGGGTCGCCGTCACGCGCTTCGAACACCGGACGGTTGATGTCGCGCATCAGGTGGTCGGCCAACAGACCGGTAAAGGTTGGAGGCATGTGCTGGGTGATGAGCACGGGGATTTCGAGGTGGCGCGGCAGCGCACCGAGGAATGAATGCAGCGCCTTCGGTCCGCCGGTGGACGATGCGATGGTGAGGATCTTCGGGCGAACCGCGCCCATGGCGCGCAGGCGGATCGGCGCGTTCTGGTCGGCGGGGATCGCTTGCGCAAGGCGCAGGCGCTTGGCGCCGAGGGCGAAGATCTTGCGGATCAGCTCTTCCTTGAAATCGGCGGCGCCAATCAGTTCAGAGGAGCTGGGCTTGGGAATATAGTCCGACGCGCCGAGCTTGAGCGCCTTGATGCTGATGTCGGCATTCCGCGTCGTCAGCGTCGAAGCCATGATGATGCGCACCTTGCGGTCCGCTTCCAGGATCTTGGGGAGCGCGGTGATGCCGTCCATGACGGGCATTTCGATGTCGAGCACGACGATATCGACGCCGCCTTCCTTGACCCTCGCCACCGCTTTGGCGCCGTCGCTGACGGTGCCGACCACGTCGACCTCGGGAACGGCTTTCAAGAGCCGCGCGATGACGCCGCGGATAACGAGCGAGTCGTCGACGATCAGCACACGGATCTTACCGTCGCTGTTTGCGTCTCCGGCCGGCTTCGGCAAAGGGTTGAGGCCGAGGCTCATCTACGCGGCCTCCGAAACCGCAAAGCCGATCATGTCGAGCTTCGTGTTCAGAATCTCGTCGTCGAAGGGCTTCATGATGTATTCGTCCGCGCCCGCTTCCAACGCGGTGGCGATACGGTCCATGTCGCTTTCCGAGGTGCAGAAAATCACCTTCGGGAAATCGCCGTTCGGCAGCGCGCGCAGGGCCTTCAGGAATTCGACCCCGTCCATGACCGGCATGTTCCAGTCCAGGACAATGGCGTCGGGCATGGTCTTGATGCAGATGTCGAGCGCCACCTGGCCGTTCTCGGCCTGGAGGGTCGCGAATCCGCGCTGATGGAGGGAGCGGCACACGATGGTGCGAAGGGTGCGAGAGTCGTCGACAACGAGGAACTTGTGCATTTTCTGGTTTCCTAGAGTGCCTTGGGAGGCGCCATTTGGGCGCCCGCGGGGCCGGTTGTTGTCCTGGTCCTGTTATGAGCTTTCCGACCGGGGTTTTCGAACGTGCAGGGGTGTTAGAGGCCGGTTCTGGGGTATCGGCGGCCTCATACGAAAGGTTTAGGCCGCCTGGGAAACGGCGCTCCTGGCGAGGGCCAAAAAGTCCTCGTTTTTCACAGGGCGGCTGAAGAGATAGCCCTGCATGAGGTCGCAGCCGCTTTCCTGGAGGAGGTCGACATGGTCGTTGGTTTCGACCCCCTCGCCGACCGTGCGCATCCCCAGGCTTTTCGCCATCTGGATAATGGCCGCCGTGAGCGCCGCCCCAGAAGTGCCGCGCTCGGTCTTGCGGACGAAGGACTGGTCGAGCTTCAGGATGTCGAACTTGAAGCGCTGAAGGTAGCTGAGGGCCGAATATCCCGTGCCGAAGTCGTCGAGCGCGAGAATGATCCCCATTTCGCGGAGCGCATCGATGATGCGGCGGCAAGTGTCGACATCGCTGGCCAGCGAGCTTTCCGTGATCTCGATCTTTAGAAGCTCGGGCGACAGTCCGGTGCGGACAAGAGTATCGGCGACGATCTGATGGAAACCCGGCGCAAGCAGCTGTTTGGGTGAAATGTTCACCGCGACCGACAACGGGCGGGAGGCGCCGCGATTCCAGGCCGCGGCGTCACGGCAGGCCTGTTCCAACGCCCATACGCCGATCGGCACGATAAGGCCGGTTTCTTCCGCGACCGGGATAAAGTGGTTCGGACCGACGAAGCCGAGTTCCTGGCTGTTCCAGCGGATGAGGGCTTCGGCGCCCACGATCTCGCGCGTGGAGGCTTCGACCAGCGGCTGGTAGTGAAGAATGAATTCGCGGCGTTGCAGCGCTTTACGCAACAGGCCGCTGATCTGGGCCGAGCGGTGAACGCTGGCGCGGATCTCGTTGTCGAATTTGCTGTAGGTCAGCCCGGAGCGCTTGGCGGCATAGAGTGCGAGGTCGGCGCTGCGCAGGAGTTGTTCGGGACCGTCCGCGTCGCCCGGGTAGGCGGCGCTGCCGATATTGACGCCGACAAAGAGCTCATGTCCTTCGATCAGGAACGGCGCCTCGAATGCTTCGACGATGGCCGCGACCACCCAGTCGACATCGCGCGAGTTTTCATGCTGGCCCAGAACCAGGCCGAATTCATCGCCGGACAGGCGCATCAAGGTGTCGCCGTCGTCCGTGCATCCACGCAGGCGCCAGGCGGCTTCGATCAGAAGCTGATCGCCGACGTCATGTCCAAGGGTGTCGTTAATTGTCTTGAAATGCTCGATATCGACGATGACAAAGCCGACCCGTCCGCCGATATGCTGCGCCCAGGTGACCGCTTCGTTGAGGCGCGCGCGCCCGTTGCGGCGATTGGGTAGTTCGGTCAACTCGTCATAGTTGGCCATCTGGTCGAGTTCAGATTCGAGCTTCTTGCGCGCGGTGATGTCGAGGCCGGACGCGCCGAGGCCGACGATGCAGTTGTCACGGTCGAAGATCGGAAACTTTGTGGTGAGGAAGGTATGCAGGCCGTCCTCGAGCAGAATCTGATGCTCGACGTCACGCGCTTCCTCGGTCCGCAGGACAAGATTGTCGTCCCGCGACAGCTGCGCCGCGATTTTCGGCGGCAAGCACTCGGAGGGGGTGCGGCCGATGGGATCGAGAGTCCAGTTCGCGAGAAGTTCGCGCGCCGCTTCGTTCAAGCGGATGTAGCGGCCTTCGATATCCTTGACGATGAGGAAGTTGGGATAGGCGTTGAACGCGCTTTCGAGGGTGGTTTCCGAGCGGCTGTGCAGCTCGTTCATACGCAGGAGCGCGGTGATGTCGATCACGCAGCAGCGGTGCCCGACCAGCGCGCCGCCCTCATGAAGCGGCGTCGAGGACAGGTCATAGCAGCGCCGGCCGTGAAATTCGGTGTTCAGGGCGTAGCGGAATGACTTGACCTCGTCGCCAGCTGCGAGCTTCGCGGCGAGTTGCCCGCGCCGGGTGTTATGGACGTTGATCGCGTCCAAGAGATCGACGCCAAGCGGCAGCTCGTTCTCGAACGGCGAGCGGGGACCACCGGGGACGGATTCCGTGATCCCGATGATCCGCAGCTCGCGGTCGAGCTCGAGCAGCCAGCATGCCGGGGTCTCAAGCGTTGTGGTGTGTTCCATGACCTACCCCAAACCTTCTTATTCTTCTTGGCTTGTCCGAATCGCTTCAGCTTTTTCCGTTAGACTTTCGCGCGGCGGATATCGAGGACGGCATCAATATCCAGAAGCACGACGAGGTCCTTTTCCTTCTTGAACACGCCGCGCGACAACCCCGCCCAGCGTTGATCCATCGACGCCGGATTGGTCTCGATCTCGGACGATTCGATGCCGATGACGTCGCCGACGCCGTTGACGATGAAGCAGTAGGCCTCATTGCCGCGTTCGATGACGATGGACATGCGCTGACCCGCGCCGGCCGTGCTGGGAAGGTCCAGACGGCTGGCGAGATCGATCGCGGTGACCACGTGCCCCCGCAGATTGATGAGGCCCGCGACTTCGCGCTGCGCCAGCGGCACGGCGGTCAGAGAGGCAAGACGGAGCACATCGCGGACGAGGACGGCGCGGACGGCAAAGACGGCGCCGGCGACATGGAACGTGAGGTAATCGACGCGACCTTCGGTCGCATTGTTCCGTTCAGTGCGCAGCGGGGCGATGGCGTTCATGCCGCTTCTCCATAGACAAGAGTTGGTTGGAAGGATGAGCTTTCATTAGCGGCCTTGCCGCCGATGATGGTTTCGTTGGTCGGCGTGACAAAATAAGCCGGTTCGATGTAGTCCACCGCCTTACCGCCGACGATCTGGCTGCCGCGCAGCGCCGGATTGGCGGACGGACGTTCGATACGGACTTCGTCGGCCTTGATGTCTTCGATCTTCTCGATCGCAAGACCAACCCACTGATCGCCCGTGATGAACACGAGGACCGGCTGGTGGCCTTCGCGGCGGATGCCCGCGACACCGTCGAGCGAACGGAGCGTCAGCATGCGGTCGCGGTATTGGATGACCGGCTGACCCTGGACCCATTCAACCTGATCCATCGCGAAGTTTTCGATGCGATGGACTTCGGAGAGCGGCACGGCCTTCACGCCGTCGCTCTTGGTGCGGAACAGGAGGATATTCTGGATGGAACCGCCGCCGGCGCTGGTGACCGCGTCTTCTTCGCTCGTGGTCTGCGCGTCGGCATGCAAGCAACCGGCAAGGGCGTTGACGTCGAGGATGAGCACCACGGCTCCGTCGCCGAGGATGGTGTTGCCGGAGTAGAAACCGGCGCCCTTGGTCATTTCATTGAGCGGCTTCACGACGATTTCCTCGGCATCGGCGATGCGGTCGACGACCACGCCGAAGATCTGGTTGCCGGAGCGGCACACGATGACGTTGGCGCCGGCGTTGACGTCGTTTAGCGCGAGCGCGGAGCGCAAGCGGACCAGAGGCAGCAGGCGGTTGCGCAGGCGTAGTACCGGCGCCCCCGCCAGCTCCTCGATCTTCGGCCCTGTCGTCGTGTTGGCGCGGACGACTTCCCTGACCGCAATCTGCGGCACGGCGAATCGCTGACCCGCGGACTCGACGATCAAGGCCGAAACGATGGCAAGCGTGAGAGGGATCTTGATGGTGAAGGTCGAACCCTGACCCTCGGTGGACACGAAAGCGACCGTGCCGCCGATCTTCTCGATGTTCGAACGCACCACGTCCATGCCGACGCCGCGGCCCGAGACGTTGGTGATCTTCTCGGCGGTCGAGAACCCGGCCCGCATGATGAACTGATGGATCTGGTTGGGTTCCATCGCGTCCAGTTCGGCCGCGGTGGCGAGACCCTTCTCAAGCACCTTCTGCTTGATGCGGGCGGTGTTGAGACCGCGGCCGTTATCCGCGATCGTGATCATGATATGGCCGCCCTCATGATGGGCGGACAGGCGAATGGTGCCGACGTCGCTCTTACCCGACGAAGTGCGTTCCGCCGGGCCTTCGAGGCCGTGGTCGGCGGAATTGCGCACCATGTGCGTCAAGGGATCGCGGATCATCTCGAGGACCTGACGGTCCAGCTCGGTTTCTTCGCCGTGCATTTCGAGGTTGATCTTCTTGCCGAGTTCGTTGGCAAGATCGCGCACGATGCGCGGCAGCTTGTTCCAGGCGTGACCGATGGCCTGCATGCGCGTCTTCATGACGCTTTCCTGCAGATCGGTAGTGACGCGGTTGAGGCGCTGGATCGGGCCCTTGAACGGGGTGTCGGCATGGCTGCGGCTGATTTGCTGCAGCTGATTGCGCGTCAGCACCATTTCGCTGACGAGGGTCATGAGGTTCTCAAGCACGTCTACGGACACGCGAATACTTTGCGCGCCAGCCTTTTCTTCGCCGCGCTCGACCGGCGCAGCGGCCACCGGCTTGGCGGCGGCAACAGCCTTCACGACCGGCTCGACCTTCGCTTCTACAGCTTCGATTTCGACTTTCGATTCGAGGGCCGCGGGGCCTTCAGCGGCGGCGCACTCATCGAGAAGGTCTTGCGCCACCGGAAAACCGCCGGACATCACCGGCGAAGATTTCGCCGACTCGACCGGAGCGGCCTGAACGGGCGCCGGGGCGACCACGGGAGCGGCGGCCGCAGGAGCGGGCGCCTTGCCGTCGGCCATGGCGCGCAATTCATTGATGAGGGCGCTGTCTTCGCCTTCCGGCTCGGCGCCGGTCTGTTCGAGGGCCTGGACCATTTCACGGATGCGATCGAGGCAGCGCAGAATGAGGGTCACGGCTTCCTGCGAGACGACGAGCGCGCCGTCGCGGAATTTGCCGAGCACATCTTCACCGGCGTGCGCGACCTTCTCAAGACGCGGCAGGCCAAGGAACCCGCAGGTGCCTTTGATCGTATGCATAACGCGGAAGATGCGGCTCAACGTATCGGCGTCGTTGGGCTGCTGTTCGAATTTGACCATTTCCTGATCGAGGAGCGCGAGGCTCTCGTTGGTCTCGGTCACGAATTCCTGAATGATGTCGTCCATAGGTCCCTCCTTGACGCGGGATAGCGAAATAAATGGGCTCGAGTGAGTGGAGAGTATGAGGCCGCTCGAAATGGCGCACGTGAGCGGGGGTATGGCGCGCCTGCGAGGATGGGTTAGGCGGCCCTGACCAAAAGTATGAGATGCGAAAAAACAGGGCGCGCCGCGGACAAAAAACACCCCGCGGCGTCGGGGAACGCCGCGGGGTGCAACATTCTCGGTCACGAGGGGTCGTGAACGAGAAAAAAACCTGGAGGATCTGCCCGGTCTCAGGCCGCCACTTGCGGCGGAGCCGACGGGCCGCCCTTACGGACGGCGAACAGATGTTTGATCCGGTCGCGGTCTTCCATCTTCTCGAAATAGATGATCATGATTTTCTTGCGCACCGCGCCGGTCTCGTCGAGGCCGCCAATGGAGATGTGATAGAGCGCCTGACAGTATTGACCGAGGACATTATCCAATTCTTCAAACGAGAGCCGGGTCTTGACCTTGAAACCGAATTGGTACGCCATTTTCTGAGTTCCTAACTTCGTAAAGCCCTTACCCGTCCCCTCTCCCGCGGCGCGGGAGAGGGAGAAGGTGAGACGTGGTTACGCCGCCTCTTTAATGTCGGCGAGGAAGCCGTCGACTTCCTTGCGCAGGCTATCGGACTGGCGACCCAGTTCCTTGGCCGCTTCGAACACTTGCGTGGAGACCTGGCCCGTTTCGCCGGCGGCTTTCGTGACGCCGGTGATGTTCGAGGAGACTTCCTGCGTGCCCGCGGCGGCCTGTTCGACGTTACGCGCGATTTCAGCCGTGGCAGCGGTCTGTTCTTCGATCGCCGAGGCGATGGTGGTGGAGATCTGGTCGATCTGGCCGATGGTCTCGAAGATGCTTTCGATCGCACCGACCGAGGACTTGGTGGCGCCTTGGATGTCGTTGATCTGGGCAGCGATCTCCTCCGTGGCCTTCGCGGTCTGGTTCGCCAAGTTCTTCACTTCCGAAGCAACCACCGCGAAACCCTTGCCCGCTTCACCCGCGCGCGCCGCTTCGATGGTGGCGTTGAGGGCGAGCAAGTTGGTCTGTTCGGCGATATCGGTGATGAGCGCGACGACCTTGCCGATCTTCTGCGCCGAGTCGTCGAGGCCACGCACCATGTCCTTCGCACGATTGGCTTCGTTCACGGCCTTCGCGGACACTTGTGACGACTGGGTCACCTGGCGGCCGATTTCCTTGATCGAGCTGGTGAGCTCTTCGGTCGCTGCGGCGACGGTTTGCACGTTCGATGCGGCTTGTTCCGAGGCGGCGGCAACGGCCGACGACTGGACGTTGGTTTCTTCCGCCACGGCTTGCATGGTGGACGCCGAAGCTTCCATCTGCTTGCTGGCCGAACCGACGCTGCCGAGCGACATACGCACGACGTTGTCGAACTGCCGGGTACGCTGGGCAACCTGTTCAGCCCGCAGTTCCTTGGCCTTGCGGGCCGCTTCCTGCGCGGCGGCAAGTTCATCCGCCTTGATCATATTGTCCTTGAACACCTGCACAGCGGCCGCCATGGCGCCGATTTCATCTTTACGGCCAGAATACGGAATGGTGACGGTCTTGTTGCCGTCGGCGAGAACCGACATCACGTTCGTGATATTGCCGATCGGGGCGCTGATGTTCTTGCTCGCGAAGAGCGTAGCCCACACGACAATACCGACGACGAGAGCGATCGCACCGGCAATGGCCCACAGCGTGGTATCGTACAGCGAGGCCGCGCGCTCGATCGCCGTTGCGGCACCGCGCTGATTGAGTTTGATCAGATCATCGAGCGCCTTGTTGGTAGCAGTGTATGCCTCGAAGCTTTTCCCGACGAAGGCGTCAGCAGCAGCCTGATCGTCGTTCGCGCGCGAAGCTTTGATCGTGTCGGAGATCAAGTCGTAGTAAAGGTCTTCCTGTTTCTTGTATTCGTTAAACAGTTTACGGTCTTCTTCCCAGACGATCGTCTTTTCGTATTCCGCTTCGATTCCATCGACGCGGGCGTTGATGTCCTTCAGATTCTGCTCAGTTTTCGCCCACTCCGCTTCGGACCTGTCCATAATGTGACGGGCCTGCTTAATGCGCAGTTCGGCCACTTCGGCCTTGAGACGTCCGAGGGTTTCAGTGCCCGCCAGCCAAACGCCCGAGATCTCATCGGACTGCGCGTTCAGCTGTTGCGCGGTGTAGGTGGAAATGCCGGCAAAGGCGGCGAAAAGGAAAAACATCAAGCAGAAGATGCCGAGCAGCTTCCCCTTGATCGTCGATGTAAGTGCGCTCACGTCACTCTCCTGCGATTGGATTTGAATTCCGATGCCCCCCATTGAGGCAATCTCACCGTACGGAACTCGTGCCAAGGAGTCAGACGGGGGAACGTTTAAGCGGTCGGCGCAGAAGTTGTTGGGCGATCAGCCAAAGGTATTAGAGCCGCCGGCCGAGTCCTGCTGTGCCTCCGGGGATTAGAGCATTGAAATAGCCGGCGGAGAGGCTCGGCTCCTGCCTGCTTTAGGCGCGGTCGCGCCGCAGACGGCGGATCGTCTCGGTAATGACCTCCGAAGCGACCGGCTTGAAGAAGAAGGCCGCCGCACCGGCCTCGATGGCGCGCTGTTCCGTGGCGGAATCGCTGAAGCCTGTGCACAGGATGATATCGAGATCCTCGTTGAGCTCCTTGAGGCGCGGGATGAGCTGCAGGCCTTTCATGGCCGGCATCACCTGGTCGGTCACCACGATGTCCCAAGCCTTGGGGTTTTCACCGATGGCCTTCAGGGCCTGCTCGGGCCCATAGACGGGCGAGGCCTGATAACCGACCCGCTGGAGCGCGAAAGCCAACCCGTCGGCGACATCGACTTCGTCGTCCACCACAAGCACGTTCTCCGACCCGGCGGCAGGCTTGATCTCTTTCGATGCCAGGGCGGCATCCGGCAGGTTCGCGGGCGACGCCGGGAAATAGACGTTGAACGCGGTGCCGAAGCTTTGCGACGTGACAATGACGATCCCCGCGCCGTGCGCATCGACGATGCTTTTCACGACCGGCAGGCCTAGGCCCGTTCCCTTGGTCTTTTCCTTGGTGGTGAAGAAAGGCTCGAACAGGCGTGGCTGCACGCTTTCGGGGATCCCGGCGCCTGTATCGAGCACGGTCACGCGATAATAGGATTTACCCGGCACTGGCGGGTTCGAGACATAGCGGTATACCGTCGCACCGTTGCCGTCGGCCTGTTGCGGGAGTTCTACCCAGCCCGGGACAAAACCCTCGACGTCTTCCGGCTGCGGGATCACCCGGTGACATTCGACCCGCACCTCGCCGCCGGCCGTCGAGGCCGCGTCGGCGGCATTGACGCAGAGATTCATGAACACGCGCAGAAGCTGGGCCGCGTTGCCCTCGATGACCGCGTCGGTCTCGGGCGGCTCAGCCTTAAAACTGACGTGACGCGGCAAGCTTCGTATCAGCGTGCTCTGCAGTTCATCCAGCACCGCCTTCAAGGAGGTCGGACGCTTCTCGGCATTACCGGCCCGCGCGAAAAGAAGGATTTGCCGGACCAATTCGGCCGCCCGGTCACTGGCGCCCACGATGCGGACCGCGAAATTGCGATCAACGCTGTCCGCCGGGAGATCGTGAACAATAAGTTCGGCGAAGGATTTGATCGCGGCGATGATATTGTTGAAGTCGTGCGCGATGGACCCGGCGAGTTTGCCGATGGCCTCGTTCTTCTGCGCTTCCGCGAGCTTCTGCGTAAGAATGCTTTCGCTGCGCTCGCGGTGGCGGCGTTCGGTGATATCCGGGGCCGCCAGGATCATGCCGCCGTCCACGAGCGCCGCAGCGCGGAAATCGAAACAGGCCTCACCGCCGCCTGGAAGCGCGACACACAACTCACGCTGCCAAGCGCCCAGGCGGGCAAGATCGCGTCTGATTTCGTCGATGAGGCCGGGATATTGCATAACGAGATCCGGGAAGGCTTCGTGGAAGGAGCGGCCTAATCCGGAGAGCGTGTCCGGTGTATGGCTTAAGCCCATCGTGGCGGTGTTGAGATAGACGATGCGATTGGCGCCATCGAGAATGATGATGGCTTCCAACACCGAATCGAGAGCGCGCACGACGCGCGCGAGTTCGGCGGCCCTGCTCTCGCTTTCAAGCTGGAGTTCGCGTTGGCTGGTGACGTCGCGGATGGCGATGCGGTAGCCGAGGAACTGGAAGTTGGCATCGAAGAACGGGGTGCCGCTGTAGCGGCGCCACAACCGGCGCCCTTGCGGACCGACAAGATTGTAGCCGAAATCCTTGAAGTGCTCGTGCGCCGTCAGTGAGCGCCTCACCCGTTCCAGCGGCGGATCGAGCTCGAGCGCGCCTTCCATGCCGTGCGCCAACAGATTGCGTCCCACCAGCCATTCCGGCTGAACAGCGGGCGCGCTGTCGTCCGCCGACGCCATCCGCGAAATCACGAAGTTCGCGTCGGTTTCAATGAAGAAATCCGACGCCGACAAGGCAAAGTGCTTGAAGCGCACTTCGTTTGTCCGCGCGTGCTGGAGCGCAGTCTGCAATCGATCTTCTAGGCTGTCCTCGATGCGCTTGACCGCCCGCTCGCGCAAGGCCACCGCGACGGCGGCGAAAATGGAAGCCGCGGTGATGAAAGCACCAGGGAGACCCTCGAAGGCTTTCGCAACACTGACACCCAACGCGAAAATCGTCGCCGCCATGATCAGCGTGGGCAGCGTACGCGGTGCACGCAGGCCCACGCCGGCCGCCGTCTGGGCGGACGAAGCCCCAACCCCGCGATAAGCCCGCGCGGCGAGCGCGAGAATGCAAGGAGCGAAATACCAAAACATCTCGTACCAGGCGCCGTCCTTGTACGCGCTTTCAATCAAGTCGAAAGTGTACGGAATAACGCCGATGGTGAAGACAACGAGCGTCGCCGCGAGCAGAAGGATAACGGGCGCTTCCTCGCGCCACTTGAAACTGGAAAGGAGCAAGACCGCGAAGCCAGCGGCGCAAAATGACACGACCCAATAGGCCATGGTGGTCGCGAGGTACAGGAACGATTGGCTTGAGTCGCTCAACAAGGGAGCGATACTCACGACCGCTAGGATCGTCGTCGTCGCGGCGACCAGCACCAAGTTTGCCGCCTGCAGAAGTCCGTAACCCGCGCGATCACCCTGCGGGCGGATCCAAAATAAGCCGACCACCAGGAAGATGGGTACAAGAAGGAAGAATAAGTCAGCGGGACTTGGATATTTTGTGACGACCCCGGCAAAGCCGAGGACCGCATAGCTGCCGACACCGAGCAGATAGCAGACGGCGGCTGCAAGGAAGAGCGTGGAGGCCGGGCGGGCATGGAGACTACGCTGGCGAGTCACCACCCACTCAGCGACGCTCCAGAGGCCGGGGAGAATACCGACGGACGTGACCACGACGGAGGCGCCGCGCATAGATTGCGAGACGTTCGTCAGGACATAGGGCACTGCAGCGGCCAAAAATAGCACCAGACCCCGGTTGTCCAACCAGGCCCTTGCGGTTTGCTGCGATGCGCCGCGCCCCCCCATCAACGAACCTCCCTCGATACGCTAGAGGTTATAGCAAGTTACCCTTGGCTGCGACGCCGTAGGCCTTTCCGCCTTTACGAGAAATCACGGACGACTTCTCTCTCGTTAAGGAGAAAAAGCCGCTTTTAGACAGCACGCGATGCGCGTCGTTCTGAAGGCGCTTAGGTTGCCGCGCGCTTCGCGCGCCGCCGTGACTCCCAGCAGACTAGACAGCAGAGCCAAAGAAGTCAGCGGGGGAGAAGTTTGGGGACCCTAACCGAAAGTATTAGTACCGAAGTATTAGGCCGCCGGCACGTGGGCGCGCCGGCGGCCCGTTTACCGTCCCTCACCCGATGGGGGGCGCGGATCGGGACGGCTCACATGAAGGGGATACGCGTGTAGAGGTGGAAACGGCCGCCGGCAGACAGTGGTGCCGGCGGCCGTCCGTTGTTTCCTCGTGGGAGGAAACTGGTGGATATTTAGGCCGCCTCTTTGATATCGGCGAGGAAGCCGTCGACTTCAGCACGCAGGCCGTCGGACTGGCGCGCCAATTCCTTGGCCGCCTCAAGCACCTGTGTGGAGACTTGGCCGGTTTCGCCGGCGGCTTTGGTGACGCCGGTGATATTGCTTGATACTTCCTGCGTGCCGGCCGACGCCTGTTCGACGTTGCGCGAGATTTCAGCCGTGGCAGCAGTCTGTTCTTCGATCGCCGAGGCGATGGTGGTGGAGATCTGGTCGATCTGGCCGATGGTCTCGAAGATGCTTTCGATCGCACCGACCGAGGACTTGGTGGCACCCTGGATGTCGTTGATCTGGGCAGCGATCTCCTCCGTAGCCTTCGCGGTCTGGTTGGCGAGGTTCTTCACTTCGGAAGCAACCACCGCAAAGCCTTTACCCGCTTCACCCGCACGCGCCGCTTCGATGGTGGCGTTAAGGGCGAGCAAGTTGGTCTGTTCGGCGATGTCGGTGATGAGCGCGACGACCTTGCCGATCTTCTGGGCCGAGTCATCGAGGCCGCGCACCATGTCCTTCGCCTTGTTGGCTTCTTCGACGGCCTTCGACGCGACTTGCGACGATTGCGTCACCTGACGGCCGATTTCCTTGATCGAGCTGGTGAGCTCTTCGGTCGCGGCGGCAACGGTTTGCACGTTCGAGGCGGCTTGTTCCGAGGCTGCCGCAACGGCGGCCGATTGAACGTTGGTCTCTTCGGCGACGGCCTGCATGGTGGAAGCCGAAGCTTCCATCTCCTGGCTGGCGCCGCTGACGGCGGTCAGGGACGACCGCACGATGGTGTCGAATTGACGCGTCCGGGCCGCGACCTGCTCGGCGCGCAGTTCCTTGGCCTTACGGGCCGCTTCCTGCGCGGCGGCCATTTCGTCGGCCTTGATCATGTTCACTTTGAACACCTCGACGGCGGCGGCCATAGCTCCGATCTCGTCCTTACGGTCGGCGTACGGGATCGCGATGGTCTTGTTGCCGTCGGCCAGAGCCGACATAACGCCCGTGATGTTGCTGATGGGGGCGCTGATATTGCTGCCAGCGAACATGGTGGCCCATACGAGCACGCCGATCACGAGGGCAACAGCGCCCGCAATGATCATGAGCGTGGTGTCGAATAGCTTCTGACCACTTGTAACGGCATCCTTCGCGCCGCTTTTATTGAGCGCGACAAGTTCACTAAGCGCATCCACCGCACCGGAATAGGTCGCGAGGGTGCTGCCCACAAAAGCCGCCGACGCCTGGTCATTTTTCATTTCGCGTGAGGGCACAACGGTGTCCTGAAGGCTGGCGACGAACGCTTCTCGCTTTACCTTGTAGGCGGCGAAGAGCTTGCGATCCTCATCCGTGACGATTGTGGCTTCGTATTCGGCTTCGACCGCGGCAAGGGCCGCGACGGCTGCGTCGACCTGCTTTTCGGTCGCGGCCAAGGCTTCCGGCGTCGCTTCCATGATATGGCGCGCCTGCAGAATACGGATCTCGGACATCGCTTTCGTCAGACGGCCTAGAACTTCGGTACCGCCGAGCCACACGTCCGAAATCTCCTCGGACTGCTGATTCAGATCGCGGGCCGTGTTCGTCGCGAGACCGGCAAAGGCGATAAAGATGACAAAGATGGTTGCGAAGATGGCCAGCATCTTCTGTTTGATCTTCAGGTTGGAAAGAGCACTCACGAGCAACTCCTGTTATGCGGTGTTTTTTGTGGCCCTCTGGGTGAAGGCGAACGCAACCTAGAAAATGGAACGCCCTCAGTCAGGTGCGGGAAGGTTTAGAAGTCTTGGGGAGAAGATTAGTTTGCACGCACGAAGGTATTAGTGCGGCCGTCACGTTCCGGCTCCTTCCCGTGGAAGGAGCCGGACAATGATCGTGCCTTATGCGGCCTCTTTGATATCCGCGAGGAAGCCGTCGACTTCCTTGCGCAGGCTGTCGGACTGGCTCGCGAGTTCCTTCGCGGCTTCGAGCACCTGGGCGGAGACCTGACCGGTTTCGCCGGCGGCTTTCGTGACGCCGGTGATGTTCGAGGAGACTTCCTGCGTGCCCGCGGCGGCTTGCTCGACGTTACGGGCGATTTCGGCCGTCGCAGCCGTTTGTTCTTCGATCGCCGAAGCAATGGTAGTAGCGATCTGGTCGATCTGACCGATAGTCTGGAAGATGTTCTCGATCGCGCCGACGGAGGACTTGGTGGCGCCCTGGATGCCATTGATCTGGGCGGCGATCTCTTCCGTAGCCTTGGCGGTTTGGTTGGCGAGGTTCTTCACTTCGGAGGCAACGACCGCGAAGCCCTTGCCCGCTTCACCCGCCCGCGCGGCTTCGATGGTGGCGTTGAGGGCAAGAAGGTTCGTCTGCTCGGCGATCGCGGTGATGAGCGCGACAACCTGGCCGATTTTCTGCGCCGAATCGTCGAGACCCCGCACCATGTCCTTCGCCTTGTTGGCTTCGTCCACGGCCTTCGCAGCGACGTGTGACGATTGAGTCACCTGACGGCCGATTTCCTTGATCGAGCTGGTGAGCTCTTCGGTCGCGGCGGCGACGGTCTGCACGTTGGAGGAGGCCTGTTCGGACGCGGCGGCGACGGCAGCGGACTGCGCGTTGGTTTCTTCCGCCACGGCCTGCATGGTGGACGCCGAGGCTTCCATCTGCTTGCTGGCCGAACCGACCGTGCCGAGGGATAGACGCACGACGTTGTCGAACTGGCGGGTACGCTGAGCAACCTGTTCGGCGCGCCGTTCCTTGGCCTTACGCGCCGCTTCCTGCGCGGCGGCCAGATCGTCAGCCTTGATCATGTTATCCTTGAACACCTGCACCGCCGAGGCCATGGCCCCGATTTCATTGCGGTATTCGGTGCCCGGAATGGCGACGGTCTTGTCGCCTTCGGCCAGACGGCTCATGGCATCGGTCATGCTATGCACCGGACGGCTGATAGCGCGGCCGACGATGAGCAGAACGCTGACCGCGGCCACAAGAATGCCGAGCGAGCTGACGATCATGATAATTGACGCCGTCTGCATCATGCTGGTCTGCGCGTCCATGGCGTTGCTCAGATCCGCTTCGACAACCGCGACGACCTTATCGAGAAGCGGCACGGACTCAGCGTACTGCTTGTCCATTTCCGCCGTGGCCTGCGCGACCGCAAGCTTTGCGACGGCCAGCTTTTCGAAACTGTCGGTGTAGGCGGCGAACTTCTCGGTGATTTCAGCCTTGGCGCCAGCGGAGATTCCGGAACCGGCGACAGCCCGGCGGAACATCTGGGACCGTTCGCGGTGAGCATCGACATATTCCGTCTTCAGCCGCGCGATGAAATCCTTTTCTTCGCGGCGAACCTGGAGCATGTCGACAAGAAGCGCATCGTTCTTGGTGGTACCTACAAGCTTTTCGATTGTCGCAGCTGCGCCGCGCATCTTGCCCATCAGGCCTTCATCGACCGTGAGGCCGACCTGTTTCTGCAGTTCCGCGATCTTCTCGAAGGCGGCGTCATACTGCTTGAACTCGTCGGCGAAGTCCGTGGCGGCCTTTTTGGCTTCCGGCAAGGTCAGCGCGGCTTCCAGAAACTGCGAGTATTCCTTCACCTGAGCGGCGCCGTTGTCGAAATCTTCGACGGTCTGCTGCTTGGTGTTGATGACAAACGACTTACCAACGGCGCTGACATTGGCGAACGTCAGCTTCATGGCATTGGCCGTATCACGGCTTTTGAGGATGACGGCCTGCTCGTCGTTGCTTTGGACGGCCAAGTAATTGGATCCAATGCCGACGGCTGACACGATGCCAAGGCCGGATAGGACGATCACACCGATGACGCCCAGCTGGCGGCCGATGCTGAGGCGTTTAAACAAACCCGCCTGGGCGGATGGGATGGGGGCGAGACTCATGGAGGGGGCTTCCTTTCTTCGATAGCCTTTTTTTCCTCCGTGCGTGGGGAACCGCCGAAGGTGCGCGGACCATAAGAAAGCGGCTGTCACAAAGCTTGTGAGCGGACGGATTAAACCCGAGCGAGGAGGTTTAAGGTTCCGTTACAGAGCCTATGCAAAGGTATTAGCCGCGGCTCGACGGCCGAGCGCGCAGGATGGAGCGGCCCCTGCGCCGCGCTAACCATCAATAAGGCTGCGGACGGCCTGCGCCAATTCCTCGGCCGTCACCGGCTTATGGAGGAAGAGGTTCGCGCCCGCCATGCGGGCCGTCTCCTCGTTGGCCGCGTCGCTGTGCCCGGTGCAAAGGATGATCTTCATGTCCGGGCAGAGAGCCCGCACTTGCTTGACGAGCTGCAAGCCCTTCATGTGGGGCATGACCTCATCCGAGATCAGGATGTCCCAGCTGCCGGGGGCTTCGGCGAACAATGAGAGCGCTTCGGTGGGCGTATAGACCGGCGCGGTCTCATACCCCAAACGCGTCAGGCCGATGGAAATCGCATCAGCGAGGTCGATTTCGTCGTCCACGACCAGGATGCGTTCATTGCCCCGGAGATTATGCTCCGTACGCTTTTCCTCGACCGTGAGCGAAACCTTGTTGCTGATGGGCAGATAGACCGCCACCGCCGTACCGCGGTTACGGCGCGTATATACCTGCATCATACCCTCGTGCGCGGTGACGATGCTGGAAACCACGGGCACGCCCAGCCCCGTGCCGCGGTCGCGGCCCTTTGTGGTGAAAAACGGTTCGAAGATCCGCTGCAGGGTCGCGCGTTCCATGCCCGGCCCACTATCTTCGACGGTGAGGCGGACATATTCGACTCCAGTTTCAAGCACACCCTGACCATGACGGAACACGGGGCCCGCCTCATCACGTTCCTCACGGAAGCCGGGATCGGTACGCTCCAAGGCCATCGCCAGCGCGCTCATGCGCTCAACCCGCACATTGACGCGGCCCGCGCTGCTTTCAATGGCGTCGAATGCATTCATCACAAGGTTGACGAGCACCTGAATGATCTGCCCCGCATTGGCCTCGACCACCGCCGCGGTATTGAGATTCTCGAAATCGAGCGCGATGTGCAGCGGCCGTTTCGCCGCCAGAATGTCGACACCCTCGGCAAGGACCGCGGTGAGATCGAGCGGACGCCGCTCAGCCTGCGCGGCGCGTGAGAAGGTCATCACTTCCTTCACGAGCTCGCTGGCGCGGCGGCAGGCATTCACGATCCTTTCGGCGTATGTACGCTGGACGGAATCCGGCGGCAGATCGTCCACCAAGAGGTCGGCGAAGGCGCGGGTGGCCCCGGTGATATTATTGAAATCATGCGCGATGCCGCCGGCAAGCCGGCCGATGGCTTCCATGCGTTCGGCATCGGCGAGACGCTGCTTGAGTTTGGTTTCCTCGGTCGCGGCGAGGCGCTGGACGGTGATATCGGTCGCCGCATAAAGCGCGCCGCCGTCCGCCAGACGGTAGACACGCAGATCGAAGATCTGGCGGCGGCCGTTGGGCCTGGTCAGGCGCAGCTCGCCCGTCCAAGTGCCGTCGCTGGCGAGGCCCGCGGCAATCTGGCGCTTGAGCCGCTCATTGTCGTCGTACTTGACGCGAACATTCGAGAAGAACGAGGTGCCCACGACTTCTTCAAGGGTACAGCCCAGGTTCTCGAGGGTGATCTGATTCATGTAGGTGAGTTTGCCATCGCTGTTCTCGATGCAAATGTAGTCCTGCACCGAGTCCAGTGCGCGCGCGACAAGCGCGTTTTGTTCGCGCGTGCGTTCCAGTTGCTGTTCGAATTCCATGCGCGCTTGCGTGAGCGCGGTCATGTCGGAGATCACGTAAAGTAATTTTCCTTCGTCGAGCCCGCCGCTGACCCGTACGAAGAGCGGCGCTTCCGTGCCGTCGTTGCGCCGGGCCGTGAAACCGCCCGCCCATTGGCCGTTGCGCGCGACGGCCTCGCGGATCGCTTCTCGGGTGTTGCGCGCGGACTCGTCGTTCATCCCGAGACGATGGCGGAATTCGAGAAGATCGGCGCCGTTCGGCACATCGAAGATCCGATGCGCGCTGGCGTTGGCAAAGAGGAGCGAGCCGTCATTGGCGAAGAACATGATGCCATCCCCGGCGGCTTCGATCGCGGTGCCGATATCACGCAGCTGACGCGCGCGGGTTTCGTCCTCGGTGACGTCGGTCAAGACATGAAGGAAACGGCCGTCGCTGAGGCCGGACACGCGCACGAACACCACACCAAGGGAGCCGTCCCCGCGCGTAATCTGCAGACGGCCGCTCCACCGGCCGGCGCGCGCGACGCCCTCCATCATTCCGGCGCGCATCGCGACAATCTCGTCATCGTTCATGCGTACGCGTGAACGCAGGCTGATAATGTCGAGAGGCTTATCGCCGGGCAAACCAAAGGTGCGGTAGACCGCCGCGTTGGCGTAGATCACCTCGGCGTTGTCGGGACCGAAAATGATGATCCCATCGCTGGCGGCCTGAACCGCGGCCTCGACGTCGCGCATCTGGCGCGTCTTCAGCTCGTCGCCCGTTACATCGATCCAGATCCCGTCCACCGTGCCGGTTTTGTCCGGCCCCTCAGTGCGGCGCAGAAGCGCCTGGATCCAGCGAATGGCGCCGTCGGATTGCACGATACGCCCGCGAGCGCTTGCGGACCCGCGCGTGCTGAGCCCCTCGGAAATCTCGCGGTCGAAACGCTCGCGGTCGTCATCGTGAATGAAAAAGGCGGTTGCACCGCCGCGCGACAAGATAGCTTCCGCCGGCACACCGACCACGTCCGCAGCGTTATGCGAGACGAACTTCGGCATCAACCCATCCTCGCTTTGCTCCATGCGGAAGGCGGCGGCAGGGAGATGGCTCAAAGTCGAGGAAAGCTGGTTGCGGAACTCCTCGCGCTCGAGGAATAGCTGTTTCGCGGCCGTGATGTCCTTCGAGGCGCAGCGGTAACCGGTGAAATTTTTCTGCGTATCGAAAACCGGCAGGCCCGACAGCGTATACCAGGACACCTGCTTGGAGACGGGCATGACGACCTTGTACTCGAGATCGCGGAACGGCTCGCGTTTTGCCCACAGCGCGGCGAGATCGAAGCTCTCCGAGAACTGGACGCCGAGGTCCTGAAGTACTTCGTGGAACCTGTGACCCAGCATGCGCGGCCCGTAACAGGCCGCGAAAGTACCCGGACCGTCGATATTGCGCACGTACCCATCCGCATCGACTTCCCAAAATATATCGGAGGTCACGCGGGCGAGATCGCGCATCCTTTCGCTGGTTTCGCGCAGCTCGTCCTCGCGGCGCTGCAGCCGGTCGGCGGTGCGCAAGGACAGCCAGATATAACCGGAGACGACGATGGTCAGAAGGAGACCGGCGGCAATCAGCGCCTCATTGGTGAAACGCCAGCGCTCAAGGCGTTCCTGCGCGAGCCGCTCGGACACGTTTTTAAGGACGACGTCGACGACATCCGTCGAATCGACAAACAGGCTTTCAAGCTCATTGCCGACGCGCGCGATCGAGATCAGGCCGTCCGACAATCGTTTAAATGCGACTTCATAGGCCGAGATGATCGTGAGCAGGCGCGCGCGGTCGGCGGCCGGCAGCGGCGCAGCGCGGACGTCGCGGGTCATGGCCGCGAGTGCGGCCAAGGCGTTTGTCTGCGCCTCCGTGCCCACGCCGCCAAAGAACGCGTCGTTGGACGCCTTGAGATCGAGAAGGCGGCTTAGGGGGATGACATTACCGATCTTGGCGAGTTCGGCGTCGAGCGCCTTGCTGGCGCCGCGAAACTCAAAGCGCAGTCCGCCGGTGGTGTAGTCACCGAGCGATTCGGCAAGCTTGTCATGTTCTGCAATGACGTCGCGGGCGCGGTAGACATTGGCCGCCAGCTTGGCCAGCGCCTCGCGCGAAGCCGCGTCGGTGAGGAAGCCCTCGAGGATGCGAAGGTCGTTCGCGAGCTGTACCGCTGTGGCCTGGCGATTGCGGGCGGCCGCCGCGCGCCGGACTTCATCCTCGCTCGTTTCGGCATCGGCGTGTTCGACGCCGAGGAGGAGCACGCCCGAGAGAGCGGCGGGCAGGCGCGCAGCCGCTTCGCCGACCTGCGCGGATTCCAATTCCAACGCGGCGTTTCTGCTGCGCGTATTGCCCGCAAAAAGAACAATGGCGCCGAGAATGCCGAGCGAGAGAAACGCGTACAGCCATAACCGGTGCGGCCGCGGGTCGCTTGTCGATGTCGCCAAAACCCATACCCCAAAAATTCCCAGGGCTATTCTAGCGCTAGTTCAATTCCGCCATCGACGGGGCTTTCCGCTCCAGGTCGCGAATGCGCTTAAGCCCATGTTTTATATCGGTCATTATAAAGTCGGCGCGGCGCACAGGCCCGCCCATGTTACGTTTCGGGAACATGCCGGCCCAAGCGTCCATCTTCACCGTCAGGGCGCACAGAATGCCGCCCATGGTAATGTGATACGCCTTGATGATGCGTTCGATCTTGCGGAACTTCTCGGCGGAGAGGTTATCCCACATATCCTTTGTATGGCGGTTGAAGGCTTCGAGGCGGCCCGTAACCGAGGTCAGGAGCTCGGTGAAGTTCTTCTCCATCTCATCGCAGGTCAGCATCAACTGCTGATTCGTGCGCATCTGGTAGCTCTTGCGCAGATCCTTCATCGAATCGAGGAAGTCCTCGACGATCGGTGCGATGCGATCGAGACACTGGCGGTAATAGGACAGCGATAGGAAGATGTCGGCGTAATCCTCCAGGAACCGCGGGATATCCTGGATGTTGAGCCCGAGCTTGGCGGCCATCATCAGCAATTTCTTGCGGGCGCGCTCGATGTCGGGATCGCGGAACATCGCGACCACGTCCTCGAGCGTTTCGATTCCCTCCGCTTCGCCGCCGTAGATTTGCAGCAACAACGGGCGCGTGAAGCTTTTCATATAACGCGCGAGCTCACGCGTCTTGTCGGGCGACAGCTTCAGCGCGGTCTCGTTGACCGCGATACCATGCGCCCGGAGCGCGACACGCAAGGAATAAACATCGTAGCTGGGCATCAGCTCTAATTTACGCAGCAGGACGAAGTCCGGGTGCGGCGGTGATGCAGGCCAACCGAACTCACCTGGAATCTTTTCGATATCAATTTGGCCGCTGCCGGCTTCGCGGTCCTTGAAGACCTCGATCACGCTTTCAAGCCGGGTGTTCTTGATGATCCGCGCGCGCTTGATGGCAGGGTGCGCCACTGGAATCAGCGATAGCGACAACGTATGCAGACTGTCGCGATCTTCCGCATCGATATCGGTTGCAGGCGCTGAAGTGGCGGCGGCGGCGCTCATAATGGTTTCCTAAAAGCCGAGAAGCGCGTCGATTTCCTCCTGGCTGCGACCTTGTCCCGGCAGCGCCGGCCCATTGAGGAGATCGGAGTCAGAAGCAATGCCCGGCGGCGGTTGCACGTTGATTGGGACGACGGATTCGTCGGGGGCGCCGGCCGAGAAGATCATCTGGTCGATGCGGCTTTCGATCACCTTCAGGGTCGTGACGACCTTGGTGATGCGTTGACCGGTGATGTCCTGGAAAGAGCAAGCCTCGTAAATCGAGGTCACGGCGTCCATGAGTTTGCCGGAGCCTTCGGCGTCGATTTTGTCGGCGACACCGCTGATGACTTCGGCTGCGTCCATGATCCGGTTGGTGGCTTCCGCGGTTGATTTCACAATGGCGTCGAGTTCGTCTGTCGCCTTCGGAAGGAACGCGAGCTTCACCTCATCAGGGCGCAGGGCCGCGATTTCGGCCTTGGTCTGCTCGATGAAAGCGGCCAGACGCTTCAGCTCGACGTACAGCCCCTTATCGGAGGGCCAGCTCGACATCAGCGTGCCGACATTGCTTCCAACGTTGCCGAGTTGCGGCGGTATCGTTTTTTCCGAAAGAGCCTTTCGGATTTGGGTCTCAAGACCCGCTTTGACATTGGACATGATGCACCGTGCGCGACATTCAGCGGTTAGAACTGGCCGAGGACGCCGGCGATCTTTCCCTTCAGGGTATCGCTGTTGAACGGCTTCACGATGTAGTTGGACACGCCCGCCTTCTTGGCTTCGACGACGTTCTCGGTCTTGCTTTCCGCAGTGACCATGATGAACGGGGTCTCTTTCAGGCCGTCGTCGCAGCGGACTTCGCGCAGGAACTGGATGCCGGTCATCGGTTCCATGTTCCAGTCGGAGATGACGAGGCCGTACTTCTTGAGGCGCATCATCTGCAGCGCCTGGGCGCCGTCGCTGGCTTCGTCGACGTTATTGAAGCCGATCTGCTTCAGAAGGTTGCGGACGATACGCAGCATGGTGGCGTAATCGTCCACGATCAGAACGTTCATGGTGGTATCGACAGACATGGGTAACTCCGTTTGCGAGTGTTGTTGCGTGGAGACCCATGTGTAGGGGATGCCGCGCGCCGGAACACGCGAGCAGAAGGGTTACCGGGCGCTGCGGGGGTATAACCGCAGGGGGACAGCCTTAACCGTTAGTATTAGAGCGATTGAACCTGGAAATACGCAGTTTCCAAAGAGCAGCTGCCGCGCAGCCCGCTCTATCTAGACTTGGCTTTCACCCGGCACGCGCCAGCCATGCTCATAGGCAAGGCGTACGGCATCAGCGCGATTGGTGGCGCCGATCTTCTTGTAGCAATTGCGCAAGTGGATCTTCACCGTGATCTCCTGGAGACCCAGGGCGATGGCGATCTGCTTATTGGTCTTGCCCGCGATGAGCAGGCGCAACGCTTCAGCTTCACGCTCGGTCAGCTTATTGAGCGGGCTGTCCTCGATCGGCCCCGTCCGCTTGGCGGTCTGATCGAAGATCGAAGGGGCATCGTTTTCCTCGAGCAAGGACGAGGGAATATAGCGCTCGCCGTCCATCACAGCTTCCAGCGCGCGAATGAGGGTTTTACCGGTTGCGGTCTTGGGCACGAAGCCCGAGGCGCCGCGTTCGAGCGCGGCATTGATAGTGCGTCTGTCGGAGTAACCGGAGACGATGACGATCGGCACTTCGGGCAGCGCCGCTTTCATACGGTCGAAGCCTTCGAAACCATTCATTCCAGGCATCTGGAGATCGAGAAGCACCAAGTCGACATCCTTGGCGTACTGCAAGGCTTCGTCCAGGGAACCTGCTTCTATGACTTCGGTCTTGGCCCGCAGCTTCATGAGATGAGGCTTGAGGGCTTCCCGGATCAAGGAATGATCGTCCGCGTAAAGTATCCGCATGTCCCAAGCCTACGAGTTTCAACTTCAATTAGAAAGAGTGTTTCAAACGAGCCGCCTAATGGTGGATCATTATCCCCTATAATCTGTACAGACCGGTCTCAAACGCTATCCGGATTCGGGGAAGTCGCTGGAGCATGACGGACAAGGGATCAGCGCTTCTTCGCGCGATAACGCCATTCGGCGCGGCGCTTCTAGTGCTGAACGGGATGATCGGCGCGGGTATTTTCGTGCTGCCCGCGACCGTTTCCGCGATCGCCGGCGCGTGGGCGCCTTGGTTATTCCTGGCGGTCGGATTGTTTTTCATCACGATAGCGCTGTCATTCGCCGAACTCGCGAGCTACTTCCGCGACTCTGGCGGCCCGGTTCTCTACGCGGGCACCGCATTCGGACCCGCCGCGGGGTTTGCATCCGGGTGGATGCTGTGGCTGGGCCGCGTGACCGCCATCGCCGCGAACATAAATGTCGTGGTGACCTACCTCGGCCCGTCCTGGTCCTGGATCGCGGGAGGCGCAGGGCGCACCGTGTTCATCGCAAGCGTCTGCGCGGCTCTCGTGGCGGCTAATGTCGTCGGCGTCAAACAAGGCGTCCGCACGGTCGCGATTTTCACGGTGCTGAAGTTGACCCCGTTACTGGCACTGGCCGGTATGGGCCTGTTCGCAATCGGCCCCGCGGCGATGCCGGGCCCGGCCCCGCCGATGGGCGCGATGGGCACGGCCGCGCTGCTGTTCATCTACGCTTTCGTGGGCTTCGAAGCCGCGCTGGTGACGGCCGGCGAGACGAAGGATCCGCGCCGTTCGCTACCGCGCGCCCTGGTGGTCACCGTCGCGGGCACCGCTCTGCTCTATTGGCTGCTCACCCTCGTCTTTGTCGCGGTGCTGCCGGCCGGCGGCGCCGAGGGAAAAACGCTTTCGGACGCGGCCGCGGCGCTGGCGGGCCCCGCCGCCGCCGCGGTGATCACATTCACCGCCATCTTCTCCGTGGCGGGCAATGTCGCCTCGGCCATGGTGACATCGCCGCGCATGACGTATTCGCTGGCCGAGAACAAGTGGCTGCCGAAGTGGTTCGGCCACGTGCATGCGAAATACGCGACGCCGGACAATTCGATCCTTTTGTTTGGTGTGGCGGTGTTTGTATTCGCGGCCTCGAGCACATTCGTATTTTTGGCGGCAGCGAGTTCGCTGGCGCGAATTTTGATTTACATCCTGTGCGTCCTGGCACTGCCGAAGTTGCGTCGCACGCTTTCCAAGGAGGCACAGGAAGAGGCGTACCGGCCGCCGGGCGGCCTTATCATTCCCGGCATTGCGTTCATCTTGTGCGTGGCCGCCTGCACCCAGGCGGCATTGGCCACCTGGGGTATCGTCACCGCCATCGTCGCGGTCGGGATGGCCCTGTTTTGGATCGCGCGCCGTTCGACCCGTTAGCGCCACCCTATCCCAGGACAAGCCACGCTTATCCTCGGCTGTCCGGCGCGCGCCACTAAACGTATTACGCGCAACAATTCCAATGCTTTATACTGGCAGTGACGAGGCGCATCGCTTATTACCTTAACAGGCGAAGTTCCGGACATTGCATGACCCCTAGCGGCTCCAGTACGGCAAGCAGCGACAGGCTCGCGCGCCTGATTGAGGAGACCGCTCCCGGCGCGTGGGACTGGGACGCGCAGACGAAAACATTCGTCATCACGCCGCGCCTGCGCGATGTGTTCGGCTTCACGGCATCTCACGCCATCGATCTTGCCGCGCTCGTGAGGGCGACTTTTTCAAATGACCGCGCATGGGCCGACGGGATCGATGCGCTTCCCATTCAAAAAGACCCCATCCTTCGCCGATTCCGCATCCTGAAAAACGGCGGAGAACGATGGATCGCCGCGCGCATCTGGAATCGCGGCGCCGAAGGCCATTCGGGCACGGTCGAAGACATCACAGACCACACGGAAACAGCGATGGCGCTGGCGGAAAGCGAGGAGCGCTTACGGCTGGCGATCGAAGCTGGAAAGATGGCGGTATGGGAAGTCGACCTCGACGCCCAGACAATGACGCAGTCAGCGGAGCTAAACCACCTGCTCGGTTTTCCGCCAGGAGAGACGGTGACGCTGGCGAAGGCGCGCGCCCTCTATAATCCGGGCGAATTTGATCGCATCCAAAAGGAAGGGTGCTCCGCCGAAGAGATCCGGGCGCGGGCGCACGGCGGCGCGTTCGAGCCCTGGAGCCACCGGGAGACTCCCGCCAAAGGAAGCCGGACCCAGGTGCAGGCCGAGATCGCGCTGACCACGCGCTCGGGCATACCTAAACATTTATTGCTGCGGTCGCAGTACGCGCCGTTCCCCGACGGACGCCCGCGTCTGACCGGCCTCTTGATCGACATCACCGAGACCAAGCAGGCGCAATTGAAACTCGGCACGGTCGCGCGCGAACTTCAGCACCGTGTGAAGAATTCGTTATCCGTGGTCTACGCTCTGGCCACGAAAACGTTGCGCGGAAACGCGGCCGAAGAAGCGCTCGGCACTTTCCTTGAGCGTTTGCGCGCGCTCGCCGCCGCCAACGATTTGATCCTCGATCGGGGATCAGACAGCGCGCCGCTGCACAACGTGATCGAGCAGATCGTAAAGCCTTACCGCGACGGATCGCAGGACCCCTTCACCTTGACCGGCCCTTCGGTGAGCCTTCGTCCCAACGCCGCGATCGCCTCCGGCATGGTGCTGCACGAGCTGTGCACCAACGCCGTTAAATATGGCGCCCTGTCGCGGCCCGAGGGACGCATCACGGTGAATTGGACGCAGCCCGCCTCGGACCGCATCGATCTGACGTGGGAAGAACGCGGCGGCCCCGCCGTGGAAAAGCCCACGCGGCAGGGTTTTGGGATGCGTCTTCTCGATAGCCTCCTGTCCGGCGAAGGCGGCAAGGTCACACTCGATTTCCAACCCACCGGCGTTACCTGTAAAATCTCGCTTCCGCTCAATCAGTAAACGCCCGGTAACATGACCGACACCTCTGCCCGGCGCGCCGTCTTCGCAGCAACGCTGGGCAACACGCTGGAGTGGTTCGATCTGATCGTCTACGCGGTGTTCGCCGCGGCCATCGGCCGCGCCTTCTTCCCGTCGACGGATCCCACGGTCTCATTGCTGGTCTCGTTCGGCACCTTCGGCGTGGCGTTCTTGATGCGCCCCTTGGGCGGCATCGTGCTCGGCAGCTATGCCGACCGGAAAGGCCGCAAAGCCGCTCTGCTTATCACCACCACCTTGATGATGAGCGGGACAGCCCTCATCGCCCTTACGCCGGCGTATTCCGAGATCGGCGTGCTCGCCCCAGCCCTCGTGATCACCGCACGCCTGATGCAGGGTTTCTCGGCTGGCGGAGAGTTCGGCGCTTCGACAACGTTCCTTGCCGAGCACGCCGCCGATCAAAAAACCTTCGCCACAAGTTGGCAATTCGCGAGCCAGGGCGCAGCGATGATCCTTGGCGCCTTGTTCGGCCTGCTGCTTCCGCTGGTCATGACGCCGGAAAGCCTCGACGCCTGGGGGTGGCGTCTCGCCTTTGCCTTTGGGCTGCTGATCGGCCCCGTGACGCTCTATATCCGCGCGCGTGTCGAAGAGACGGACGCCTTCCTTTCTGAAAAGCCGCCCACACGCCCTTTAGGCGACGCCGTCAGCACGCAGGCGCCCGCGATGCTTCTGGCCGCCGGCACCATCATCGTCGCTACCGTGTCAATCTACATGTTCCTCTACATGCCGGCCTACGCACCGAGCCAACTCGGCCTCAAGGCGAGCGACGGCGCGGCAGCGTCTCTTGTGGCCGCCGTCGCGATGCTGACCGTCGGACCCCTGGCGGGGTTCCATGCCGACCGCATCGGACGTCTGCGCCTCGCGATGATCAGCGCGGCCGCGACGATTTTTCTTCCTATTCCCTTATACGCTTGGCTGATCACGAATGCTTCAGGGCCCGCGCTTATCGCAGTGCAGGGCGTACTCGCGGTGGTGATCTCGGTTTATCTCGGCGTCCTGCCGGCGATCCTGGCCGATCTGTTCCCAGTGCGCACACGCACGACCGCGATGTCGCTTAGCTACAATGTCGCCGTCATGATTTTCGGCGGATTCGCGCCGTTCATCATCACATGGCTGATCGCTGAAACAGGGTGGCGCGCCGCGCCCAGTTATTATGTGAGCGCGACAGCAGCGGTCGGCGTCGTGGCATTGATGGCGGCGAAGCGGCGGGGTCTGCGTTAAGCGGGATCCAGCTCGGTATCCCAGTAGAGATAGTCACGCCAGCTTTCGTGCAGATAGTTGGGCGGAAAACTGCGCCCAATCTCCTGCAGCTCGTGCGAGTTTGGCCGGTATGGCTTGTACGACGGGAACATGCCGGCCTCTTGAGGTAGTCTGTTGCCCTTGATGAGGTTACAGCCGGAACAGGCCGTCACAACATTCTGCCAAGTGGTGCGGCCGCCCTTCGAGCGCGGGATGATGTGATCGAAGGTGAGATCGTTGGTCGGGTGCGGCGTCGCGCAATACTGACATTTGAAATGATCGCGCAGGAACACGTTGAACCGCGTGAACGCAGGTGAACGTTCCATCGGCGCGTATTTTTTGAGCGAAATGACGCTGGGCAGCTTCATTTCCCAGGTCGGCGAGCGGACCAAGCGGTCGTATTCCTGCACGACCTGGACACGGCCCAAGAAGACCGCCTTGATGGTCTCCTGCCACGACCACAGCGACAGGGGAAAGTAACTGAGAGGCCGGAAGTCGGCGTTCAGAACCAACGCTGGACAGGTTTCAAGCGACACGCAAAGCACCACTGATATCCCAAACCCTAGCGCTCGGATTGTAGCAGGGCGCGGGGTAAATACAAAATATGGTATGAGGGCGAGAAAGGGCTGTTCCGCCCGTGCTTTAGACGCGACGCAAAAATTTCATGACTGCCGAAACGACCCGCTTCGCCCCGAGCCCCACCGGGCTTTTACACGTCGGCCACGCCTTCGCGGCGCGGTTCGCCATGGAAAAGGCGGCCACGGGCGGGCGTTTCCTGCTCCGAATCGAGGACATCGACCGGACACGGTGCCGGCCCGAATTCGAGACCGCGATCTTCGAGGACCTGGCTTGGCTGGGCCTTACCTGGGAAACACCGGTGCGCCGGCAATCGGAGCATTTCGAGACATATAGCGGCGCGCTCGCGGACCTGGAGCGGCGGGGCCTGATCTATCCCTGCTTCTGTACGCGCGCGGAGATCCAGCGCGAAATCGCGGGCGCCGCCAGCGCGCCGCATATGGGGCCCGAAGGCCCGGTTTATCCCGGGACGTGTCGACATCTTTCAAGCGCCGAACAGCAACGCCGGAAGAATGAAGGCACTCCCTATGCGCTGCGCCTGCGCGTGCACGAAGCGGCGAAGGGCGCGGGTGCGCTGACATGGCATGACGAGATGCGCGGCACCCAGAAAGCCGCACCGGAGATTTTTGGCGACGTCGTACTCGGCCGCAAGGATACGCCCGCGAGTTACCACCTCGCTTGCACATTGGACGATGCGGCACAGGGAATCACGCTCGTCACACGCGGCGAAGACCTATTCGCCGCCACGCACGTGCACCGACTGCTGCAGGCGTTGCTCGCGCTGCCCGTACCCGCCTACGCCCACCATCGCTTGGTGAAGGACCGCGAAGGTAAGAAGTTCTCGAAACGCGACAATGCCGTTACCATCCGGTCGATCCGGGAAAACGGCGCGTCCGTGAACCATCTATGGGCTTCAGCTGGAACATTTTAGCCTCCACCGCCTTCAGATTTGAGCTCGCTTCCGATCATGATGTCCGAACAGACACTTTCCTTCGCTATCCTTGCAGGCACCATGATCCTGTTCGTGGTCGGGCGCCTGCGATACGACGTCGTCGCGCTTCTTTCGCTGCTCGCCGCGGTCGCCACCGGGGTCGTTTCCTTCAAGAACGCCTTTACCGGCTTTTCGGACGACATCGTGATCATCGTGGCCAGCGCGCTGGTCGTGAGCGCGGGCGTGGCCCGCTCGGGGCTGCCGGAATATGTGTTGCAGCGCGTAGCGCCACATATCACCTCGCCGCATGCGGTCATTATGTTCGCTGTGACCGCGGTGGCGTTGCTGTCGGCGGTCGTGAAGAATATTGGGGCGCTCGCCCTGATGATCCCTATCGCGCTGCGCATGAGCGCGCGCGTGGGCCTGTCCCCAGCGCAGCTTTTGATGCCGATGTCGTTCGCGGCCTTGATCGGCGGACTCATGACCTTAATTGGCACGTCGCCGAACATCATCGTATCGCGCTTCCGCGCCGAAACGACCGGGACGCCTTTCGCGTTGTTCGATTTCACTCCCGTCGGCGCCGCCATCGCGGTTCTGGGCGCGCTTTATCTATTCGTCGCATTCCGCCTTCTCCCCGAAAGCCGCAAGCCCGCGGCGACGCTCGATGAAGTCCTCGACATCCAGGACTATTCGACCGAGGCCTTCCTGCCCGACGGCTCGCCGATCATGGGCGAACCACTCACCAAGCTTATGGGGGACCTCGGCGCGGACGTGACGATTACCGCGATTCTCCGCAAGGACATCCCGCTCGCGCCGCTGCCCGATGTAAGTATCCAACCGGGAGATGTTTTCATCCTGGTGGGTAAACCCGCCGCATTGCAGCCCGCCATCAAGCGCGCTGGCCTTGTCGTCGAAGGCCACCATCGCGACATGCCCCAGAGCAGTGGTGACGAGGAGTTGCGCAGCATCGAGGCGATCATCGGCCCCTCCTCGCCTCTTGTCGGCCAGTCCGCGGGACGCATTCGCCTTCATGCGCGCTACAACATCAACCTTCTCGCCGTTTCGCGGAGCGACCGGAGCTTCACGCAGCGCCTGCGCAATATTATCCTGCACGAAGGCGACGTCCTGGTGCTGCAGGGCGATCCCACGGAATTGCCAGACCGCTTGCGGGATTTGGGCTGCCTGCCGCTCGCCGAACGGCCCGTGCCGCTGGGATCGGTTACGAACACGCTCGTTCCCCTTGCGATCCTGTTCATCGCGATGGCCGGGGCAACAACCGGCGCGGTTCCGGTCGCGGTCGCGTTTTTCGCAGGCGCCGTCGCCATGGTGTTGTTCAAGGCCCTGACACCGCGTGAAGCCTATGCCGCCATCGATTGGCCGATCCTGGTGATGCTGGGCGCGCTGATTCCATTGAGCGAGGCCATCCAGAGCAATGGCGGCGCCGATCAAATCGCCGAATGGCTTGCGGCGGCGGCCAAAGGCCTCCCGCCCTACAGTATGATCGCCTTGATGATGGTGGCTGCCATGGCCGCGACCCCGTTCCTGAACAACGCGGCAACCGTGTTGGTGCTTGCGCCCATCGCCGTCAGTTTCGCGCAAGATCTGGGCTACAATCCGGACGCCTTCCTGATGGCGGTGTCCATCGGCGCGGCCTGCGATTTTCTCACGCCCACGGGCCACCAGTGCAACACGATGGTTTTCCAGGCGGGGGGGTATAAATTCGGCGACTATGCACGGCTCGGCGCGCCGCTCACGTTGATTGTGCTATTGGCAGGCGTGCCGCTCATCATGTTCTTCTGGCCGATGTAACGTTTTACCGCGTCTCGCATCCGAACAGACACCGACCGTCGATCTCGCCTGCGGGAATCTTGAGACCGATCATGGCTGCCAAGGTCGGAAGGATGTCGACGGTCTCCACCGCGAGCGGCTGCTCGAAGCGGGTCATGCCCTTGCGCCAGAAGATGATCGGCACACGGCGGTCGTAGTCCCAGGCGGTCCCATGCATCGTTGTGTAGGGCTTGGCCGATTGCAGCGCGGGCATCACACGCGGCTTCAGGATGATCACGAAATCGCCCGAGCGCTGCGGATCATAAGAGGCCTTCGCGCGCTCAAGCAGCGTCCATTCATCGGGCGGCGTCTTTGGCGCCGGCGCCGCCATGATCTCGGCGCGCGTGAAGACAGCCTGCACGTGCGGGTGATCCTTGTAGATCGCAACAGCGCGCTTCAAGACGCTTGCGCGCTGCGCTTCGGTGAGCTTGGGATCGATCCAGAAATCGCCGAGGCCCAGGGCGTCGCCCCACAGCACCGGGCCGGCAATTTTCAATTCCTCAGCCAGTTTCTTCCCGACAGTAGCCGCCGCGAGGCTTCCGTCGATTCGCGCGCCTTCAGGAATGCCCCGTTCCTTGTTGCGCTCGGGGATATCGTGACCGCCGTGATCGGCCGTGAGCACGACGGCGTAGTCGACGCCGGTGGCGTCAAGTCCATCGAAGAACCGGCCCAAGGCCTGATCGATGGTGAGAAGGTGAATGCACATCTCGGCACCGGCGGTGCCGTAGAAGTGGCCCACATAGTCCGTGGCCGACATCCCAACGGCGAGCACGTCCGTCGCCTTACCTTCGCCCAGCTTCATCTCCCTTGCGAGGGCGAGCGCGGTCTCAAGCACCGTCACGTCGGCATCGGGGCTCGCGGGATAGGACGCCGTATCGCCAGCGGGACGCGCGAAACGACCGCGTCCGACGGTGAGGTTCGGCGAAATCACGACATCCTTGTCGTAAGCCTTGCAAACCTCTGGCAAGTCCGCAGCGGGACGCGCGGCCGCGAGCCTGTCCTTCACCGCTTTATTCGCGGCGGCGATGGCGGGCGGCATCTGACGTCCCGTGTAGCTTTGGAAAGCATCGGTGCGCCACCACCAAGTCTCGTCCGCCTTGTGGCCGGCCATGGTCACGGCGGCGCGGTCCTTTCCCGCCACCGCGGCAACGCGGGTCTCCGGCGTCACGGCTTTCAGCCGATCCCCGAGAGTCGGCACCTTCATGTGTACCAGCGAGATCGTGGTCTTCGAGGACGTCGATCCTTCGACGGTCTCATCCTCCACGCAGTAAATCATCTTGTCCTCGCGCTTGGCGCGCGGGTTCGTCCAGGTATTGGCGATGATCCCAGTGCGCGCGGGCCGTGAGCCGGTGAGAATTGTCGAATGGCCGGGACATGTCTCGGTCATGGCGTGGCCCTGATAGCCCGAGGGGAAGACCACGCCATTCAAAAGGCGCGCGAAACCGCCGGTAAAGCGGCCCCGATATTCGGCGAAGAGGTCGGCAGAGAACTGGTCGACCGAAACCGCGACAATGAGCTTCGGCGGCGCCTCAGCCGCAGGTGGGTTTTGCGGCCTTTCGGCCGTAGATAGGTTTTGCGGCCCTTCGGCCGCGACGGTTTTACCGGCCGCCAGCGTTAAAGCACAAAAAGCGGCCAAAAAAGCCTTACGCATCAAAATACCCCTCGCGGTCCCACGTTCAAATCTGGGCCATTGTAGCTCGGGAAAAATGACAGTTTCGATCTCGTGTGGCACATATCCGCCTGATTCGGGGGCCGGGCCCCTTCCGGTGTGTGCCGGAGGTCCCTGCCTTAGTCATGCCACAATCATGGGTATTTTACCCATGGAGAGCAAAGGGGGCTGTTTTGTCCGTTAAGAAGCGTTTCGGTCTGGGTATCTCGTACGTCTCGTTGGCCGTGGCTGGTTCGCTCGCCTCCACCGCCGTCCAGGCCGGCGATGCAGTGATCTCAACGGCACGAACCACCCCCGCGGCGACGTCCAGGGCCGACGGCTCGGCCCCCGGGAACCTCACCCTTGCCCCCGAAGGCAGTATCAAGGTTGGCTCTGGACCCGCCGTTACGATCGACAGCAACAACAGCTTCACCAATAACGGCACCGTCGAAGTCACCGCCGAGAACCGCGCGCTGGGCGTACTGGTCAATACGACCGGCGGCATCACAGGCAACCTCGTCGACAACGGCACCATCACCCTTCCCGGCCCGGCGCAATCGAGCGCCTTGTGGCCGGAATATGTGATGGGCACGGGCATCGAAGTCAGCGGCACGGGCGCCTTCAACGGCTCGATCACGCGCGGCGCGAACAGCACCCTCGCGGTCGGCGGCAACGGTTCGACCGGCATCGCGATTCTGTCGACCATGAACGGCTCGCTGCTCAACGACGGCGCCATCAAGCTCACCCGCCAGGACACCTACGGCATCAAGGCGACCGGCGCGATCTCGGGCAATATCAGTAACGGCGGACGCATCGACGTCACGGGCCAGGACGCCATCGGCATTTACACCGGCGGCGGCGTGGGCGGTTCGCTCATCCACCGCGGCTCCATCAACACCGGCGCTGTCGCAACGACGGAAGGTTCGACCGCCGTCCCCGCCGTGCGCGGCGGACGCGCGATCTGGGTCGCGGGTAACGTCAACGGCATCTATCTCGAAGGCAACGGCGTCAGAAAAGAACTGGAGCCGACGACGCAGCTCGCCGACGGTACGCCGGGCGATTCGGAAATCAGCGTCCGGGGCGCGGGCGAAGGCCTCTTCGTCGGTCAGGGTGGACCTTCGGGCAACCAGAACATCGCAGTCGGCCGTCTCGCGGGTAACGCGACGGGGGCCAGCATCATCGCGCGGGGCAATATCGCCGTAGAAACCGCGACGAAAGCGACGGCGCCCGTACGCGCCGTGAACATTACCGGCACGCAAGTCGGCAGCACGATCTACCGCACCACACTCGACGGCGGCTTCCGCAATGAAGGCGACATCACCTCGAACAGCCGCGACTTTACCGGCCAAGGCATCCGAATCGGTGACTACGCCACGGTGCCGACGCTGTTCAACAGCGGCCTGATCTTGGGGCGCGGCGTGGACTCGGGTGAAAACGCGGACACCGGGAACTCGGGTTCGGGCGGCGGCGATGCGTACGGCATCATCATCGAGGCGAACGGCAGCCTGCCGGAGATCATCAATACCGGCAAGATCCAGGGCGACTCGCGCGGCGTCGTGTTCAGCGGCTACGGCATCATCGACTATTCGGGCACGCTCACGTCTCTGCAGAACGACGGCCAGATCATCGCCTCGCGCAAAGGCACCGGCGCGGCCGTTGCGCTGGACGTCAGCCGCAACACGACGGGCGTCACAGTGCGCAACAGCGGCTCGTTCGCGGGCAACATGCTGTTCGGCACGGGCGCCGACACCCTGAGCAGCACGGGCGGCGTCCTGCTCGGCAACGTCAGCATGGGCGCGGGTAACGACAATGTTTCGCTGGCGAACACCACGCTCACGGGCAACCTCGACCTCGGCGACGGCGCGCATAACGTCACATTAACCAACACCACGCTCGAAGGCGGGATGCTGCTCGGCACCGGCACGGCAAATTTACAGGTAAGCGGTAGCACGCTCACCATCCCGACGACCTCGGGTGTGTCCTTTACCAACGGCGGGATCACGGGCGGTTCGACCATCAACTTCAATATCGACGCCTTGAACGAGACGGTCGGCAGCCTCAAGGCCGCGGGCAATCTTATCGTGGACAGCGGCACGACCTTGAAGACCACGATCACGGGCGCCGTTGTCGACCAGTTCACGGTCAACCTGATCGAAGCCCAGTCGCTGACGCTGGGCGCCGACCTTGCCGGCCTGCAGCCGGGCTCGACGGTCATGTACAAGCGCGAGATTCGCCTGGCGGACGCGAACCCGAACATCCTGCAATACCGGATCACCCGGAGAACGGCGACGGAGCTTGGGCTCGCCCCCCTCCTCGGGTCCATCTACGACAGCTCGGTCGCCGGACTGGGGCAGGACACGGAATTCGCGGGCGTCATGGCGGCCTACACCGAACGGTCAAAGTTCGAGGCCGCGCTGGCCGAGATGGTGCCAGACACCAGCGACGCCGCGCGCCGCGTGGCGCTCACCTCGCGCCGCCTATCGCAAGGCGCGATCCAGCGCCGCATGGGTGGATTCCTAACGAATAAAGCCGACCCGCTGGGCCGTTTCCGTTCGGGCTTCTGGCTGCAGAACGTGACGAGCTTTGGTTCAGGCGACGCGCAAGGCGCGACGCCGGGGTATGACGTGTTCTCGCTGGGCTTCACCGCCGGTGTCGACGCGATCATGGGCGACGAATCCATCGTCGGCATGAGCATCAGCCAGACTTTCGGAAACGCGCAAGAGAAGAACCGCGGCACTGAAGCTGTGAAACTATCCACCACCAGCCTCGACTTCTACGGCCGCAGCAACTTCGACTTCGCGTACGTGCAGGGCACGCTCGGCTACAGCTTCAATAGCTATAGCGACGGCCGCACGGTGGCCTTCGACACGATCGAACGCCAGACCAACGGCAAATCGCCGGGTTACCAGTGGAGCGGCGTTGTCGATGTGGGTACCGCCACGAACGTCGGCAACACGGTGCTGACGGCTTATCTGCGCGGCGCGTACCACAACATCTTCCGCCACTCCTATGAAGAAAACGGCGGCGGGCCGGCCATCGACTTGCGCTACGACAGTCGCACGTTCACCTCGATCCGCGGCGGCGCGGGCGCCTCCGCCGAACACCGCGTGCAGTTCAACACGGCCAATACCCTGGCGCTAGTCGCGCGTGTCGACTACGCGCATGAGTTCAACCGCGACCCGACAACGGTGCGCGCGCTTTTCGTAGCAGGCAACATCCTGTCCGGGACCGGAGTGCCGTTCGTGCTGCAAGGCGCGACGCCGGCCGCCAACATCATGAGCGGCGGCGTGGGCGCGGCATGGGAGCGCCGTCTGTCAATGCTTTCACTCGACTATGATGCGGAAAAAGCCGGCGGCTATCTCGGCCACACGATTTCGCTGACCTATCGCCAGCGGTTCTAACCACCGTCAACAGCTGCTAACGCAGATCCCTTCCGCCTCCGGGCGGGAGGGATTTTTTATGGGGATGGCGGCGCGGACGGCCGCGTTTCCGTGGGCAGCGTCGGCGGCACGAGCGCAGGCAGCACCGGAGCCGCGGGCACGATGCCGCGGAAGATCGTCTCGCGGTCCATGAGGATATTGCGCACCGCGAACTGGCCATCGCGCGGAAGCGCCGGGATCATGACCCGGTTGGGCACGAAGGTATTGCCCACAATCAAGCGGCCTTCGAGTTGAACCGGCAGCCCCGCGATCGGCCTGATATCCGTCGGTGAAATACGAAGGCCCATGAGGCGCTCGCCGGGCACGAAAGTTTGCACCGACACCTCGTGCACACCGGCGGTAAAGCGCGCATCGGTCTGCGGACGCACGCTCGCGACCGTGAAGCGGCCATCGGTGGGACGCATATCGACAACCACCGCATCGCCAGGGGCGGCGTTATGCGCGCCGATGTCCAGCCCGGCCACGCGGCCGTCGCGAACCACGCCAGCGACCATGGCACGCGTGCCCGCTTGCGGCAGACGGACGACCGATGTGCCCTCGATCACGGCGCTGGCATCGCGTAATCCAGACACCGCGACCCAATCACCGGGCGCGACTTTCTCGGCCGCTTCAGCGCTCATATCCGCCAGACGCACCGTTTGCCCCAGCACGGTCAGGGTCTTTCCGTCCGCGCTGACGGCCGAAACCGGGCCCATGGCCGCGAGGCGCACGTCGACACTGGCGGCGCGCAGCTTGCCTTCGCTCTGGTCGGCTTCGATGACGACGAGCTGACCAAGATGAATGTCGGCCTCGGTCGCGGGGTGGCCTTCGAGCGTCACGACGGAGGTTTCGTCGATCTCGACTTCGTAGCCGTTGACGCACAGAGAACCGAATCCGGTGACGACGCCGATGATCCCCGCGCGGATGCCCGATCCGCCGAGCCCGCGGTCTTCGCTACTGATCCCGCTGCCGCCCAAGCCGCGATCGGTCGAGACAAGCTGAAGGGCATCAAGGCTGCGGGGCCCCGGCGGCGTGAAACTACACGAGGCGAAGAGAAGCGGCCCGGACGCGCAGGACGACAGGAGGGCAAGCGCACTCGCGCCAAGCAGAAGGCGCAAGGCTCTGGTCATTTGGCCTTGTCCGGATCGTCGGACGGCGGTTCGTCGGCGCCCTGATAGTAGTAGATGCCGAGCGCCATGCGGTAGGTGGCGTCTTTCTTGCCTTCGTCGGCATCGGCGAACTTCAGCGCTTCCTTGTTCAGCGTAAGGAGCGTCTTCATGCCAAGCTCCGTGGCTTGGGCTTGCAGCTTCTGCACGCTGTCGGCGGTGAGTTTATCGTAGTAAACGGCACGTTCGAGATGCGGCTCGCCCTCTCCGAGCGCGTTGTGAACGACGGTGGCGATGTGATCGCCCACGTTGCGGCCAAGGAAATAGACCTTCTCGTCGAAGCCGCGCTGCGGAACAAATGCGCCGGCGTTCAGGCGGATCTGCTCATTCGCATCGATGGCGACGAGACCCAGACGCAGCCATTCGTCGAGGATAACGCGCGGCGAAACGTCCGTGGATACGCTGCGAACGAGCGCGTCAAACGAGGCGGTGCCGGCCTTCGCGGAACGCGGCAGCGGCGCCGGCGCGCCTTTGGCGGTGCGGAATTTGCGGTCGCCTGTCCAGATGCCGATGAGACGCGCGCCCAGCGACACGGCGGCGGGGGGACTCCGTTCCGGCGGCGGTTCACCTTGAATCCGGTTGATGTCCTTGCGCTGGAGGCCCGTCACGATGGACAGACGGCTGACCGTCGGCACCTCGCCGGCCGCAGCCAGCGACCTTTGCGCTTCGGCGACATAGACGGTCTTTAGAAGGCCGGACAGGTAGGAAAAGGTAATGCCGCGGGCGATCAGCAACCGCACGAGTGGACCCAGCATACGCGTCACGGCGCGGACCAACGCCGCGGACGGCTGCTTCATCTGCGCTGAGGCGTTGGAACCGCTGGACATAGGTTAGGTATGTATCACCCGCCAGCGCGCACCGGAATGGGCAAAAAACCCTTCTAGAGCGTCAATAGGCTCCGCAATGCGGACAGCGCCAGGGCATGCCGTCCGCACGCTGCGGATGGGTCTTATTCGCCTTGGGTTTCATGAAATGGAAGAGCTCGCATTCCTTGAGGAACGCCTGCTCGGGATCGTCGTAATACTCGAACTTGAAGCGATTGGCCTTGCCGACGAAGGATTTGAGCGCCTTGCGGACGTCGGAATCGGACCGGCCCACATAGAGCATCATGAAGCGGCCGTCGTGGCCGAGCACCCCGAGACCGAACGTGCCCGGGGCGATGAACTTCAATTCTTTGTCTATGGATTCGATTGTGAGCGGAAAGGACCCGCGCAGCCCAGAACCGACCGTCATCCTCGTCCCATCTCCCATCTCCCGTCTCTACTATAGCGCGAGAAAGCCCGAGGTAAATGGCCGGATAGGGTTGGTTTTTGCTGTCGTCGGCCCCTCACCGCTGACATAAGACTCGGCATTATGACGTGGAAACGCCTCGACGTGAGCCCGGACGCCGCCGCAACGCTTAAAACCGCGTTTGCAGAAACTTTCGAGCGCGCCGGCCAGCCGCGGAACGCGGCCCTGTTCGAGGTCGCAGCGGAAAGTGGGATGCAGCTTTATCTTTCGCCGGGCGCGAGCGCGTTGTTCGAGGCCACCCTGAAAGCGGTCGCAAAAAAGGGGGCTGGGGCGCCTCCGCCTGGCGCGCAGCTGGTTGTCGGCGACCCGGCGACCTGGGGCCGGAGATGAGCACGCGTAATCTTTGGCTGGGGATCGCGTGCGGTGCCGCCGCGGGCGCAGTGTGGGGCATCGTATTCATTGCCCCGAGTTTCACGCGCGACTTCACACCGTTCCAACTCGCGGTCGCGCGTTACATCACCTATGGCTTGATCTCGGCGCTTCTGATCGCACCGCGCTGGCGCGCGATCGTGGCGACCCTTGGATTTCAAGAGTGGCGCGCGCTCACCTGGATGAGCTTCGTGGGCAACATCGTCTACTTTTTCTTGCTGGGGACCGGCGTGCAACTCGGCGGCGTGGCGATGACTTCGGTCGTCATCGGGTTCCTTCCAGTGACTGTCACCGTCATCACGAGCTTCGATAGGGGCGCGATCCCACTGCGCAAGCTCGTCCCCTCCCTCCTGCTCGGCGCCATCGGCAGCATCTGCGTGTCCATCGAAGCCCCGCCTTCGGTGACCAGCGATGAGTCGAGGCGGCTGATCGGAGTGGCGGCTGCCGTCGGGGCGTTGTGCTGTTGGACCGCCTTCGCCGTCGCGAACACGCGCTGGCTGGCGCGGGTGCGGCACATCTCCGGCCACGATTGGAATTTGCTGGGCGGCGTCGTGACCGGGTCGCTCGCGCTACTGTGCATCGTCCCCGCGTTCTTGTTCTCGGGCACGGCACACCAGACAAATGACTGGATGAGATTCATCGTCACGGCGGCGGGCATCGCGCTGGCGGCGTCGATCATCGGAAACATGTTCTGGAATATGGCCAGCCGCTATCTGCCCGCGACACTGGTCGGTCAAATGATCCTGTTCGAAACGCTGTTCGCGCTGCTTTACGGGTTTTTGTGGGAACGACGCCTCCCGACGGCGCTGGAGGGCGTGGCGATCGTCCTCTTGATCGCAAGCGTGGTCCTGTGCGTCAGCGCACACCGGCCTGCGCCGGTTCATCCCGAAACCGCGTAGCTATTCGCTCGCGATTTCCTCGCGAAGGATTTCAAGGTCGAGCCATTCGTTCTCGGCGGCGGCGAGATCGGCTTCGGCCTTATGCAGCGTTTCAGACGCTGCGGCGTATCCCTTGGGGTCGCGGCTGTAGAGGGCGGGATCGGCGAGCTTCTTGTTCGCCGCCGCGATGTCATTGCGGAGCTGCTCCATGCGCGTGGGCAGGGTCTCAAGCGCGTGCTTCTGCTTGAAGGTGAGTTTGCGCTTCTGCTGGCGCTCGCCGGCCGGTTCGTCGGAGATGGCTTTGTCGGCCTTCGGGGCGGGGCGCTGCGGCTGCGACAACGCCTGCACGCCGTAGCCGCGCTGATTGACCATATCCGCATAACCGCCTGGATAGAGCTGCCAGCGTCCGTCGCCTTCAAAGGCGATAACGCTGGTGGCGACACGGTCCAGGAAGTCGCGGTCGTGACTGACGAGCAACACGGTGCCGGCGTAGTCGGCGAGCATTTCCTGCAAGAGGTCCAGCGTCTCGAGGTCGAGGTCGTTAGTGGGCTCGTCGAGCACGAGCACGTTGGAGGGCAGCGAAAGCGCGCGCGCGAGCATAAGGCGGCCGCGTTCCCCGCCCGAAAGGACACTGACCGGCGTGTTGGCCTGCTCTGGGGTAAAGAGAAAGTCCTTCATATACCCGACGACGTGACGCGGTTTACCGGCGACCATCACATGGTCCCCATGACCACGGGTGAGGTTCTGCATCAGGGTGCCGTTCACATCGAGCGCTTCGCGGCGCTGGTCGAGCGTGACGATCTCAAGGCTCGTGCCGAGCTTCAATGTCCCCGAGTCCGGTGCAAGCTCGCCGGTGAGAAGCTTGAGGAGCGTCGTCTTGCCGGCGCCGTTGGGGCCGACGATGCCGATACGGTCGCCGCGAAGGACCGTCACCGTGACGTCGCGCACGACGGTCCGCTCGCCGAAAGCTTTCGAGAGACCTTTTGCTTCCATCAGAAGCTTCGAAGAAATCGCGGCATCGGTGGCCGTCATCTCGACGGTGCCGGCGACACGGCGCCCTTCCTTCCGCTCCTGACGCAAATCGGCGAGCGCGGCGACGCGGCGCACGTTGCGTTTTCTGCGGCCCGAGACACCGTGGCGGATCCAGTGTTCCTCGGCCGCGATCTTACGGTCGAGCTTGTGGCGCTCCAGTTCTTCCTGCGCGAGTACATCGTCGCGCCAATCCTCGAAGGCGGCGAAACCTTGATCGAGGCGGCGCGTCTTGCCCCGGTCCAGCCAGACGGTGGCCGTGCCGAGGTTGGTGAGGAAGCGCCGGTCGTGGCTGATGAGCACCAGGGCCGACCTAGACCGCTTCAATTCATCCTCCAGCCACTCGATAGCGGGGAGATCGAGGTGGTTGGTAGGCTCGTCGAGCAACAACACATCGGGCTGCGGCGCGAGCACGCGCGCGAGCGCGGCGCGGCGCGCTTCACCGCCGGAAAGCGATCGTGGATTCTCCTCGCCCGAAAGGCCGAGATGATTGAGCAGCGTACGCGCGCGGTGCGGATCATCATGCTCGGCGAACGCGCTTTCCACATAAGCCAGCACGTTGGGGTAGGCGGAGAGATCCGGTTCCTGCGGCAGATACGCGACGGACACGCCCTGCTGCACCACGCGTTCGCCGCGGTCAGCTTCGACGAGCCCTGCTGCGATTTTCAGAAGCGTGGATTTGCCCGAGCCGTTGCGGCCGATCAGCGACAAGCGCTCACGGTGACCGATCGCGATCTCGGCTCCCTCCAGGAGCGGCGTTCCGCCGAAGGTCAGATGAATGTCGGACAGCGTCAAAAGGGGCGGCAAGGTCAATCTTTCAGCAGCTAGGGGCGCACGCGTTTAACCATAGGTTGCCCCGTCATTCCACTGCGAAGCGGTTGCTGAAATCACGATATCGCGTAAAGTCGCCGACATGGCTGAAGGGGATCCGCAAGAGACCGAGGCTAAACCAGTGGAGCCCGAAGCGGGCAACACCGGGGGCGGGCGGAGCATCGCCAAAAAGAACCGGCCCGGACGGCGTACGCGCACTCCAGCACCGCCGCCACTGCCGCCGGCCGCGCGTACGTTTCTCACGGCGGAGGACGCGGCTTCGTGGTTCGTCAGCGACCTTATGGAAGTCTCAGGCTTCATACGCGCGAGCATGCGCCACCGATCCGGCTACTCCCACTATCGCCCGATCCTGACCAAACCGGACCCGTGGTACTTCGCGGGTCTTGTCGCATTAGAGGCGTCCAAGATCATCGACCTGTTCCCGCCGGCGAAAGCCGATGCCTTGTTACGCGAAGTCCTGGTGCAGGCCGACGCGGCGGGCGCACGTCACGAAGTGAAGGTTTCGAACGTCGTGCTGGGCGTCATGGGCCGCCTGGGGATGGGGCAGCTTCTGCTCCATGGAAAGGTCCCGGACTTCCTGATCGCCAAGGTGATGCGCATCCTGCTTGGCTCGGCGAAGACAGCGGTGCGGCTGATCCCGAACAAGGATGCCCATGAGCAGGTCACGTCCGCCCTCAAGATCGGTCATCCGGTATGGTGGCGTATGTTCGTGCGCCGGTTCGATGTGCGGCTGGGCGACGAACCCGTCCCGCAGCCCAAACTGGTGCCGATCAAGGACCCCGAAGCTGGATCGGATAAGGTCGCCGCAGCGTAACGTGCGGCAGATTAAGTCACGGGATTGAAAGCTTTTCGGCCTCCCCGCTTTCGTCCCGACGCGTCGACATGACGGGACGAGTTCCTTAAATCTCTCGGCTATCGTACGCCCAATGGAGCAAGGCTTGCCGTTGGCGCTTGCGGCACCATAAGTCGCCCGGTTCGCAGTTCTTCTTGATCTGCCCGATGTGGCGGCGGATGGCTTTCCAGCGCTTGATCTGACGCTCGTCCTCGGCGGGCATGCGCCGGCCCATGTAATAGCGGCAGTACCACTGGAACCAGCCGCGCGGATCGTCCTCGCAGATCCACCCCTTACGCCGCCATTCCGACAACGGCCGGCTGGCGTCGATGCGGAAGAAGTTCAGGAGTGGGTTACGCGCGCCGGCGGCCAATTGCGCATGCGTGAACCAGTCGGCGGGGAATTCCTTGCGGCAGTCGGTCATGTACTTGCCGCCGAACACACCGAGACGCAGCATCTGTTTCGGGGTCAGCTCGGGTGTGAAGTCGGGATCGAACTTCTTGCCCATTGGGGCCGTGAGCGCGTAGCGGTAGTTTCGCTGCATCTTGTCGTTGACGACAACGAGCTTCTTTTTCATCAGAGCTTGATTTTGGCCAGCGGGTGATTGTCGGCGACGAGGCGGCGCAGGCGCTCATCAAGGACGTGCGTATAAATCTGCGTGGTCGAGATGTCGGCGTGGCCGAGCATTTGTTGAAGCGCCCGCAGGTCGGCGCCGTTGGCGAGCAGATGCGTGGCGAAAGAGTGGCGCAGCACGTGCGGCGAAACGCGCGAGGGTGAGATCCCCGCGGCGACGGAAATTTCTTTCAAGAGGAGCGCAAAGCCGGTGCGCGTGAGATAACCTTCGCGGCTATCGGAGGGAAACAGCCAGCGCGAGCTTTTCGCGGCCTTCGGAATGTAGCTTTCGCGCACCTTGAGATAGGCGGTCAGCGCGCCGAGCGCCGCTTCGCCGACGGGCACCATGCGTTCCTTGTTGCCCTTCCCGCGCACGATAATGGTCGGTTTGTTGCGCGGCAGGGCGTTGAGCGGCAGCGAGACGAGTTCCGAGACACGCAAGCCCGTCGCATAGAGAAGCTCCAGCATCGCGGCGGCGCGCAGGCCCTGGCGCCCCTCGAGCCCGCGCGCGGCGGCAAGCAAGCGCTCGACTTCTTCAACCGTCAAATACTTGGGCAGCGGACGGCCCAAACGCGGGCTTTCCAGCGACGCCGCCGGATCGTCGGCGCGCACGCCCTCGGCGTAGAGGAACTTGAAGAATTGACGCAGACACGACAGCCGCCGCGCCGCCGTGCGGGGCGCGAGGCCCATCGTATTCATGTGATCGAGATAGCGCCGCAGACCATCGACGTCAGCGGTGGCCGGATCGTGTTTCAGCACTTCGGTGACATCGTCGAGATCGCGGCGGTAGGCCTCCAGAGTGCGCGGCGAAGCGCCCCGCTCTACCGCGAGCATCTCGAGGAAATTCTCAACGTGACGTGATGTACTCGTCATCAGGAAGCATCCAACACTTTTAGTGTCTGCTTCATTTTTTGTTGTGCGTGGCCTTATCCGAAAACCGCTTCACGCTTTTCGGGGCCAAGCACGTCACAGACCTTCGACGAGCAGCGCTTCGACGGCAAGCGCACGCGCATCATGTTCACGGCCGACCGCCATCAACGCCGCGATGACTTCCTGCAGCGCCGCCGGCTCGACGGACGCAGGTCCTTCTTCACCGAGCGCAAGCAAGGCGAAGACGGCTGTTTCGCCCACGCGCTTATCGCGCTGCGCGAGTTTCAAACCATTGACGATACGCGACGGCGTGACGGTCATGGTGACGGCGGGCGTAGAGTTGTCCATCGCCGGCAGCCAGTCGGCCGCGGTAATCGGCTCGCCGACCGCAGCGAGCAGATTGAGAAGCATGCCCTGATATTCGGCGCGCCGGTCTGGCGCGACGGTCTGGCGCCACGCCTGAAGCGCCTGCGGGGGAATACGCGTCGGCGCGCCTTCGGTCATAAGACGGTCGATAGGCCACAAGCCGTCGGCCACCAGGCCAGCTTCGATGCTCGTCCGCGCCATGGAGCGGGCGAGCGCAAGCCATTCGCGGCCCTTCTCAAGCTCGCCGGCGGCGAGCAAAGCGCGTGCGGCCGCGCCCGAGAACCAAATCAGGTCGGGGCTCGGCTGGATATCGAGGATAAGCGGGGCGTACAGGCGGCCGGCGGTGATGAGATCGGGGCCTTTAATGCCGCGATCAGCGCGCGTCAGATCAATGGCGCGCGCGATGACTTCGGCGCGCGCGGCGGGAACGGTCTGCGCAAGCGCAGTCTGGAACAGAAACACGCGTTCACGAACGGTGGCGACGGTGACGCTCGCGAGCGCCGGCGGCGCTTCGTCCTTGATGTTCATCTGACGGTACAAAAGACGCAGGCGCTCGGCGTCGAGCGTCCCGGCGGCGACCGCACGCTCCGCGACAGCCACGCGGGATTCGGCGGCGAGCTTGGCGCGCTCGGCCTTTTGCGCGGCGGGCGTCTTATCGTTTTTGTCTTCAGATGGCGGCGCAATTCCGGAAACGACGGCGAGGGTCGTGGGATCGCCGCCTTGGATAATGGAATCCGGCACGGGACCACCGGCTTTGGCGAGCATCATGAGATGCACTGGCTCGGGGCGACCGAGATTGGGCGGGCTAAGACGGCGATTGCCGTTGAGGAGATCGACTGTCCAGAAGAAAAGCGGATCCTGCACGCCCTGCTCACGCAGCACCGAAAGGCCGAGCGAGGCGGCGCTGGCCTGATTGTTGGCGAAATTGCAGTAGATCTGAACTTTCTGCCAATAAGCGTCGCCGGTGGCGCTGAGGGCGGTTTGCGCCTCGGCACATGCGTCGTTGGTGCGTCCGGAGATGAGCGAGCCGTCGGCGCGGAGCTTGCGCAGACCGTCGGTCATCTGGTCGGCGGGCACGAGGTCCATCAACGCGAGCGCGTCGTTCCAATCGCCGATGGCGGCAAGACCGATCAGGCGCGTTTCGAGAAGCCACTGCGCCGGCGGCGCGGGCGGCGTTGGGCTGGCGTTCTCGCCGTCCACCACGGGCTGCGCGGCAACGCCCGAGGACGCGGGCGGCGTGGCCGCCGAGAGAAGCAGTGCGCGCGCAAGGCGGCGCTGCGCAAGGGAATCCATGCGCCGCGGAAGCTGCGGCAGCACGCGGCGCAGAAGTTCGAGATCGGTGCCGCGCCACATGTCGGCGGAGAAACCGCCGCCGGCGGCATCGATCAGGCCAATCCGGTCGGTGCTCGGCGCTTCAAGCGAGCTGGAGGAAATGGCGGGCGCGGAAGAGTCCACACCGGGCTCGGCGTCGTCGGGGACGGGCGGTTCGGGGGCGTCGGGCGCCGCAGCGGGAGCCTGCGCGGGCAGAAGCGATACCGGCGCGCTTTGCGCAAACGCCTGCGATCCAAGTAAAAACGCCGCGCCCGCGAGAGCGGCGGGCACTATGAAAAACGCCGCGCGCATGGCGCGGGGTGGCTTATTTATTGAAACGCTCATTCGGAATCACTTTTTCAATGGTGGTCGTCGGCGCCGGCATATCCCAAGTGGTGAGGACGATGGCACCTGCCACCAGCAGCACAAGCACACCCAAAACGACGAATTTCACCATGCCCCAATAGCCCTTATTTAACAGTCACAGCCCTTCCCCGGGACACTAGTGAAAGCCTGTGATAATGTCCATGCAACCAAAGACTTAATTGATATGACAAGGCGTTGAGTAACGCGATCCCATGAGCGAGATGGCCGAAATCCACAAGTCGAGCGAAAAGAACGGGGAGCCCAAGATCGAGGGCGCCCGCGCGCTCGACCGCACCATCGTGCTGGTGGGTCTCATGGGGGCGGGCAAGAGCTGCATCGGCCGCCGCCTCGCGGCCCGCCTTTCCGTGCCGTTCGTCGACGCCGACGCCGAGATCGAACAGGCCGCAGGCTGCTCCATCGCCGAAATTTTCCAGAAGTACGGGGAACCCTACTTTAGGGATGGGGAACGCCGGGTCATGACCCGCCTTCTGCAGGGCGCGCCGAGTATCCTGGCCGCCGGCGGAGGCGCCTTCATGGACCCTGACACGCGGGCGCTGATTCGGGAGCGTGCGGTTTCCGTGTGGCTGAAGGCCGATCTCGATACCCTGTCGCAGCGCACGAGAGGCCGTACGCACCGCCCGCTTCTGAACGGAAGCGATCCGCGCGAGGTGCTCGCACGCCTGGTCGACGCGCGCTACCCCGTTTACGCCCAATCCGATATCGCCGTTGAGACCGGACACGACAATCCGACCGTGACCTGCATCCGCGTGCTCGCCGCCATCGAGGAATTCCTGGGCGTGACGCTGACCACGAAAGACTGATACGCGATGCCTTCCGCCACGCCGGCCCCCACTTCCTCCGACACCGCGACCGTGGTGCGCGTGCCGCTGGGCGCACGGTCCTACGACATTCATGTCGGGCGCGATCTGCTTGCACGCACGTCGGCGCTGATGATGCCGGTGCTGTCCCAGAAGCGCGTTTTTATCGTCACCGACAACAACGTCGCGCCGCTGTACCTCGCGCCCCTGACGCACGCGCTGACGAACGCCGGTATCCGCGCCGATCATTCGATTGTTCCGGCCGGTGAAGCGAGCAAGGACTTCGGCCATCTAGCCACGCTCCTGGATGCGATGCTGGCCGCCAAATGCGAGCGCGGGACCATGATTGTCGCTCTGGGCGGCGGCGTGATCGGCGATCTCGCCGGGTTCGCCGCCTCGATCCTCTTGCGGGGCGTCGACTTCGTGCAAATCCCGACGACCCTATTGTCGCAAGTCGACAGCTCGGTGGGCGGCAAAACCGGCATCAACACCGTCGCCGGAAAAAACCTGGTCGGCAGTTTCCATCAACCGCGCTTGGTGATCGCCGATACGGACGTTCTTGCCACGTTGCCCCGCCGCGAATTGCTGGCGGGTTATGCCGAGGTGGCGAAATACGGCCTGCTGGGCGACGCTGATTTCTGGGCGTGGCTTGAAACGCACGGCGCAGAGGCACTGAACGGGGACCACGCGGCTTTGCGCGACGCCATCGTTGCGAGTTGCACGGCCAAAGCCAAAGTGGTCGCCGCCGACGAAAAGGAAGGCGGTATCCGCGCTCTTTTGAACCTCGGGCACACCTTCGGCCACGCCCTGGAAGCCGAGATGGGCTACGGCGGCGAGTTGCTGCATGGCGAAGCCGTCGCCATCGGCATGGTGCTCGCGTTCGCGCTTTCCGCGCGGCTTGGGCTTTGCCCGGCGGCCGATGTGGAAAAAGTGCGCGCGCATCTAAAAGCAGTGGCGCTGCCGGTCGATCCACCGCGCAATAGCGCGCGCGGTAAAATCACCGCAGCGATGCTGATCGCACATATGAGCCAAGATAAAAAAATGAAGGACGGCGCGGTGAATTTCGTGCTCGCGCGCCGCATCGGCGAAGCCTTCATGTCCCGTGACGTTCCCCCCGCCGCGCTTGAAGCGACCCTATCCGCGGCTCTCGCCTCTTAATTCACCGTTCCGTGTGAGGAACCTGCCATGCTTTTCGTTCTCTTCGCGGTTCTTGTACTGCTGACCGTCGCGGCTTTCTTCTCGGTCGCGGAAACCGCTTTGACCACCGCGTCAAAACCGCTGATGCACCAATTGGACGAGGAAGGCGACGCGCGCGCCGGTACGGTGGTGAAGCTTCTGGATGAACGCGAGGAGATGATCTCGACCGTCCTTCTCGGCAACAACCTCGTCAATATCCTAGCCTCGGCGCTGACCACCAGTCTGATGATCGACATATTCGGCAGCGAGGGTGTGTTCTACGCGACCGCCATCATGACGGTGTTAGTCGTGATCTACGGTGAGATTCTGCCGAAGACCTACGCGCTCTTGTATACAACCTCGGCATCGTTGAAGTGCGCCGGCGTCATGTACTTCCTCATGCGCCTGTTCAAGCCTTTCAACGCGGCGATCGAATATTTCGTGAACGGCGCGCTGCGCATGTTCAAGCTGAGCACAACCGTTTCACGCTCGGCCAAGGAAGTTCTGGCCGAGCTGCGCGGCGCCATCGAAGTGCAGATGGCCGATAAACAGATCATCCACGAGGTCAAACTCGAGCGGGCGATGCTACGCAGCGTGCTCGACCTCGCGGAATATCCGGTCAGCGACGTCATGGTGCACCGTCAGAAGCTGGTGACCATCGACGCGGACCTGCCGATTGAGCAAATCATCGAACAGGTGGCCGCCTCGCCCTACTCGCGCATTCCGCTGTGGCGCGAACAGCCGGACAATATCGTCGGCCTCATTCATGCCAAGGCGCTGCTGCGCGCCTTGGAATCGGCGGACGGGAAAGCGATGAAGGTCGACGTGGTCGGCCTGGCGATCAAGCCGTGGTTCGTTCCCGCGACGACGACCCTTCTCGATCAGCTCAACGCCTTTCGCGCGCGCCGCGAGCACTTTGCGATGGTCATCGATGAATACGGCACGATCCTGGGGGCGCTGACCCTCGAAGACATCCTGGAAGAGATCGTCGGCGACATCCGCGACGAGCATGATGTCGCGGTGGCGGGCGTGCGCCGGCAAACCAACGGTTCCTTCCTCATCGACGGCAGCGTGACCCTGCGCGATCTGAACCGCGAATTCGATTGGGACCTGCCCGACGACAAAGCGTCAACCATCGCGGGTCTGGTGCTGTACGAAGCTCGCACCATTCCGGAAACGGGCCAGAAATTCCTGTTTCACGGCTTCCGATTCGAGGTTTTACGCCGCGCCCGCAACCAGTTGACCCTGATGCGCGTGACGCCGCCCCAGCCCAAGGACGAAAGCGCGTCCGAAGCCATGGCGGCGGACCGGTCGGGCTGAACCTGCGCTTGTAACAGGCGCCCGTCGGGCATTGACCGCTTTCCGGGCCGGGATCACACTCAAGCTTCGTTCTTGAGGAGGCCGCGCATGTCCTCGTCAGAGGACCGGCCCGGCTTGTCGTGCTTAGCCTTTCAACAGCGATTGAAGGAGCGCGCCATGATCCGAAGAATTGTACCCGACGTCATTAGCGACCAGATCTTACAGAAGGTGTCCCCCCGCGACACGGTGCGCCAAGCCGCGCGGCTGATGCGCGACAAGAAGATCGCCGCCGTACTCGTCATGGACCTCGACCGCCTCGTCGGTATCGTGACCGAACGCGACATGACCGTGCGCGTGGTTGCCGCCGGCCTCGATCCCGACGCGACGCCCGTGCGCGAGGTCATGACGACCGACCCCGATACACTGGCGCCGTCCGACACGGCCTCCGACGCGATCCGCATGATGAAAAGCCGCAATTACCGCCACCTCCCCGTGGTGGAGGGCGGCCAGGTGGTGGGCATGGTCTCGGTGCGCGATCTTTACGCGGTTTATAACGGCGAGCTGGAACAGGACCTTAAGGACCGCAACGCCTATATCTATGGCGAGAGCTACGGGGCCGCTTAGCGCCATTTTCCCTGCATACCTGCTAGAACGGCCCTGCGCTTGCCGGGTCTGGCGCGCGCGCGTATATCGGCCAAATGCCTCTCACGCCGCCCAGCGACCGCGAGCTCATCCATACGCGCACGATCACCTGCGAAGGGTACGAGCGCGATGACGGCTTGTTCGATATCGACGGCTGGCTCACGGACGCGAAGACCTACGATTTTACCAGCACGGACCGGGGCGATGTGAAAGCCGGGGTGCCGGTGCACGGGATGGGGCTTCGCATCACCATCGATGCCGGGCTCACGATCCGCGAAGTGGCCGCGGCGATGGACTACACGCCCTTCAATATGTGCCCCTCCATCACGCCCAACTTCCAGCGCCTGGTGGGGCTGAACCTCGGCAAGGGATTCAACGGCGCGGTACGCGAAGCGCTCGGCGGCACGCAAGGCTGCGTGCACCTCGTCGATCTTCTGCGCCCGATGGCCAACACCGCCTATCAGCTCCTATCGCCGAGCGCCTATCAGGCGCTCAAGGACAAGGAAGCGCGCGGCGAACCGGTGACCGCCTTCTTCGTGAATCAATGTCACGCCTGGAAGTCGGACAGCGACGTCACACGCGATCAGTTCCCGAGCCTCTACACGGGAGAAGCCTGATGCCGCTTCCCGCGCCCGCGCCGCGTAAGTTGATGCATAAGCGCAGCCTTGTCTGCCAAGGCTATGAACGCTCCGACGGACAGTGGGATGTCGACGGCCGTCTGACCGATCTGAAGACGGAAACGATCAACACCTGGGGCGCGAGCTCGCAAAATGCTTCCGTGATCCCGGCGGGCGAGCCGATCCACGACATGCACCTGCGCCTCACGGTCGACGCTAAAATGACCATCACCGCGTCAGAAGCGGCGATGGATTTTCATCCCTGGCGGATCTGCCCGTCGATCGCACCGAGCTACGGCAAGCTTAGCGGCCTCGTGATACGCCCCGGCTTCACGCAGAAAGTCGCGGCGCTTCTGGGCGCGACGCATGGCTGCACACACATGGGCTCGCTGATCGGCCCGGTGGCGACAACCCTGATGCAAACCATGGTGCGAGCCCGGCTGAAGCGTCAAAACGACGCGCAAGCCAAAGGCCAGCCGCGCTCCATGCCGCACTTCCTCAACACCTGCCACACCTGGGCGACCAACAGCGCCATCGTGAAGCGCGAGTATCCGGAATTCTATAGAGGCGAGTAGCTATTCGCCCGGCGCCGTCAGCTTCAGCGACAGCGCGTGCACGCGCTCGCGCAGTTCATCGGCCAGGATGCCGTACACCAGCCGCTGGCGTGCGACGCGGTTCTTGCCGGCGAATGCCGCGGATTCAACGGTCACGTTGAAATGCGTCTCACCGCTCGGGTGCGCACCGGCGTGACCGTGATGGCGATTGCTGTCGTCCTCGACCTCGAGACGCGTTGGGGCCAGAGACTCGGCGAGCTTTGCGTGAATGCGATTGGCGTATGTGTTCATAGTTTTTTCTTTTTTGCGTGGCCTCTCCCAAAAACAGGTTCCCACTTTTTGGGGCCACGCATTAGCTGAAGCACAGGGGGAAAAAAGAAACAAGATTGCGGATTTTCGGGCCACTCACCATATTCAACCCATGTCCGAAACACGTGATCGTTTCACCTGTTCTACAGGGAAAAATACGGGCGCGACGCCATGCGCCTGGGACGGCTGCGCGGCCGCCGGTGAGTACCGTGCGCCGAAGGATCGGCGACTCGCGGACTATGTCATGTACTGCCTTGAGCACGTGCGCGCGTACAACGCGCGCTGGGATTTCCATGCCGGGGCGTCCGTCGCCGACCTTGAAGCGGAAATCCGCAGCGCCGCGACCTGGGAGCGGCCGACGTGGAAGCTGGGCACACTTGGCGCGGGTTATCGCGCCGGGCGTCCGGGTACACGCGTGAACGATCCGTTTGGCTTCGCCGCCGGGACGGATTTCGAGGACAAAAAGAAATCCCGCGCGGAAGACGCGCAAAGCCGGGCGACACCCGGCGGCGCCACCGCGCGCACGCGGGCCATGAAGGCGCTCGACCTGTCCGGTCCGGTGACCCTGGAAACGCTTAAGGAGCGCTACAAAGTGTTGGTGAAAAAATACCATCCCGACGCCAACGGCGGTTCCGCCGAGGCGGAGAACCGGATGAAGGTCATCAACGAGGCGTACCAGACGCTGCGTGCGGGTTTAGCAGCAGCTACCTGACAGCTGAATAAGCCTATTTTCAGCTTTCGGCCTGTTGGCCGTACCCCCATATAATCGAGGGCTGTATGGTGACCTTTCCGGGCCCCTCCCGGCGTGCCATAAAACCCTTCTTTGCAAAGAGGTTGTGAGAGAGCGTGATGAGCAAGCGGAACGAAAGTGCACGCGACGACTTGGGCATGGCGGGGCCCGATAAGCAGCTATCCGTCCGCGACGTTTTTGGTCTCGATATCGATATGAAGGTGCCGGCGTTCTCGACGCGCGGCGACCATGTGCCGGATGTCGATCCCGCGTACCGTTTCGATCACGACACCACCCTCGCCATCCTGGCGGGTTTCGCGCACAACCGGCGCGTGCTCGTGCAGGGCTATCACGGCACCGGCAAGTCGACCCATATCGAACAGGTGGCGGCGCGCCTCAATTGGCCGTGCTTGCGCATCAACCTCGACAGCCACATCAGCCGCATCGATCTCATCGGTAAAGACGCCATCGTGATCCGCGAAGGCGTGCAGGTGACCGAATTCCGGGAAGGCCTTCTACCGTGGGCTCTTCAGCGTCCGATCGCGCTCGTATTCGATGAATATGACGCGGGGCGTCCCGACGTGATGTTCGTTATCCAGCGCGTGCTTGAAGTCGAAGGCCGCTTGACGCTGCTTGATCAGAACAAAGTCATCCGCCCGCATCCGGCTTTCAGATTGTTCGCCACCGCCAACACCATCGGCCTCGGCGATACGACCGGCCTTTATCACGGCACGCAGCAGATCAATCAGGGTCAGATGGACCGCTGGAACGTTGTCGCGACCCTCAATTACCTGAAGCACGACGAAGAGACCAATATCGTGCTGGCGAAGGTGAAGGGCTACGACACCGCGGCCGGCAAGAAGATGATCTCGGCCATGGTCGAAGTCGCCGACCTGACCCGCACCGGCTTCATCGCCGGCGACATCTCGACCGTGATGTCGCCACGCACCGTGATCAGCTGGGCCGAGAACAACCAGATTTTCAACAACGTCGGCTATTCGTTCCGCGTCACCTTTCTGAACAAATGTGACGAGACCGAACGCCCGGTGATCGCCGAGTACTATCAGCGGTGCTTCGGTGAAGATATCGCCGGTAGCGCCGTCGAGGCAGTCGCTTGACGGGAACGAACAAGATGTTCGTTCCATCTTTTGATTTTCGCACGGCCTTATCCGAAAACCGGTCACCACTTTTCGGGGCCGTGCCCCCATGAAGCCCCCCTATTCCGGATCGGACAAGGGACTCTCGCGCACAGAGACCTTCAAGACCGCGACCACCGCGGCCGTGAAAGGCATCGCGAACCGACGCGAGCTGACGGTTGTCTATTCGCCGGTCTCGGCCAATCAAAAAGGTCCGACGATCACCGGCGAAGTACGTCTGCCCTCGCCGCCGCACAAGCTGACGAAGGAAACGGTGACGCGCCTGCGCGGCGCGGCCGACGCCGCGGCCTTGAAATTGCGCCACCATAGCGCGGGCGTGCACGCGCGCCGCATGCCGGTGAACAAGGACGCCATCGACGCCTACAACGTCATGGAACAGGCGCGCGTTGAGGTTCTCGGCGCCCATCAATACGCGGGCGTGCGCGGCAATCTTTCCGGCGCCCTGGAGCAACGGCTGTCGCTGGAAGGCTATCAAGCCGCGCGCAGCTATGAGCAGATCGACCGGGGCGATGCGTTAAGGGTTCTGATCCACGACGCCTGCGAGGGCGCGCCCTTGGGCGCCATCGGCACGCACGTGCGCGGAATCTTGAAAGAAGCCTTCGGCGAGAAGCTTGATGTATCCTTGAAAGACCTCGCGGCCAATATCCACGATCAGAAAGCCAGCGCCGACATCCTGCGCAAGTTGATCCAAGCGCTGAACCTCGAGAACGACGACGCCGAGGAACTGGAGCAGGAAGACGACGAGGACGGGAACAACGAGACCGAAAAGGAATCCGAGCCTCAGGAGTCCGAGGATCAGGACAAGAAGGACGAAAGCTCGGACAACGGCGACGATCAGGGCCAGACGCCGGCCAGCAGCGACACTGTGCAGGGCGACGAAGCGGAATCGGATATCGAGTCCCAAGGCCAGCCCACCATGGAGGCGGCGGAGGCGGAAGCCGACGCGCAGCAGTCACGCCCGCGCCCTGGCCACAACCAGGGTCCGGAGGAAGAGCGCTACAAGATCTACACTACGCGCTTCGACCAGATCGAAGACGCCGCCAACCTCTGCGACGCGGAAGAACTGGTGCGCCTGCGCCTGCAGCTCGACCGCCAGCTCGCGCATTTGCAGGGCGTCGTTTCGCGCCTCGCCAACCGGCTACAGCGCCGCCTGATGGCGCAGCAAACCCGCAGCTGGAACTTCGATCTCGAGGAAGGCTTGCTCGACGCAAGCCGCCTTGCCCGCATTGTCGCCAATCCCACGCACTCACTGTCGTTCAAGCGCGAGAAGGAAACCGAATTCCGCGACACGGTGGTGACGTTGCTGATCGACAACTCCGGCTCGATGCGCGGCCGGCCTATCACCATCGCGGCGATGACGGCCGATATCCTTGCGCGGACGCTGGAGCGCTGCGCGGTGAAAGTCGAGATCCTGGGCTTCACCACCAGCCAGTGGAAGGGCGGCCAGTCGCGCCGTCTATGGAACGATACCGGCAAGCCAAGCGGTCCGGGTCGCCTCAACGATCTGCGCCACATCATCTACAAGGCGGCCGATACGCCGTGGCGCCGCGCGCGCCGCAACCTCGGTCTCATGCTGCGCGAAGGCATCCTCAAGGAGAACATCGATGGCGAGGCGTTGGCCTGGGCGCATAACCGCCTAGCCATGCGCCCGGAACAGCGCCGCATCCTCATGGTGATCTCGGACGGCGCGCCCGTGGACGATTCAACCCTGTCCGTGAACCCGGGCAACTATCTCGAACATCATCTGCGCCATGTGATCTCGTACATCGAGAACCAGTCGGATATTCAACTGCTCGCCATTGGTATCGGTCACGACGTGACGCGCTATTACCGGCGAGCCGTGACTCTCATGGACGCCGACGAGCTCGGCGGCGCGGTGATGAGCCAGCTTACCGACCTGTTCGAAGAAGATGTGTGGAGCCGGCGCGGACGGATGGGCGCACCGTCGGTTTTCTGACGCCAGATCTATAGGTCGGGAGCCGCAGCATGGAACACGCATTCTGGCATCAAAGATGGAAAAACAGCGAGATCGCTTTTCATGAGGCCGCACCAAACGCCCTCTTGATAGAGAATTTTTCAGCACTCGCTCTCGACGGCGGATCAAGGATGTTTCTGCCCCTGTGCGGAAAAACACGCGATATCCAATGGTTGCTCTCTCGCAACATTCACGTCATTGGCGCCGAACTCAGCCAGATCGCGGTCGACGAGTTATTCGCCGATCTCAAATTGACCCCTGTCAAAACAGTCGAGGGGCTGCTGACTCGATACAGATCACCCGGCCTCGATGTCTTCCTAGGCGATATCTTTGATGCAACGGCTGAGGCTCTGGGACCCATCGACTACATCTACGACAGAGCCGCCCTTGTCGCCCTGCCGAACGACATGCGTCCGCTTTACGCCGCTCACCTGAAAGAAATTACCCGCACAGCACCGCAGTTCTTGATCACCTATATCTATGATCACAGTGCGATGGCGGGACCTCCTTTTTCGGTGAACGCAGATGAAGTCCATCGGCTCTACGGCGCGACTTACGAAATATCCGTTTTAGAGACGCGTGAGATTCCGGGCGGACTGAAGGGCAAGTGTCCGGCGACCGAGATTGCCTTCGTCCTGCGTCGTAGGAAGGCTAAATAAATCTGTTAGCCAACGCTCCTGCTTGCCCACCTTGTCGGGCAGTGCGCGGCTACGCCGCGTTGCCTAGGGCCGGCGGGCGGCCCGTGAGCGTGGTGCGGTCGCTCGCGATCACATCCGACAGGAAATCAAACACGGCGCGGATACGCGCGCTACGGCGCAGGTCCGCATGCGTGACCAGCCAGATTTCCATCTCATGCTTGAACACGTCGGGCAATATCCGCTCAAGCGTGGGTTCGGCGTCCGCGAGCACGCAATCATGCGCGCCGATACCAATGCCTGCAATCGTCGCCGACAACTGGCCGACGAAGCTGGACGAACGGTGCACGATACGCTCTGTCACAAAATTCCGTTCGAGCTTCTGCACGCCCGGATGATTGCTCATGCTTTCATCGAAGCCCACGTGATAGTGGTCCTTGAGATCGCTGGGCTTGGTCGGGAGGCCGTGGCGGTCGAGATAGCCGCGCGACGCATAGAGCCCCATCACAAGATCCCCCGCCTTCTTGGCAATGAGATCGGGTTGTTCGGGCCGGAACATGCGGATGGCGATGTCGGCTTCGCGGCGGATCAGGTTGACGGTGCGGTTGTCGACCAGCACTTCGACGCACACGCCCGGATAGGAGGCGTGGAACGCGGCGAGCTTGCGCGGCAGCCACAAAGAGCCCAGCCCTTCGGTGACGGAGATGCGCACCGTTCCGGTGAGGGTTTGATGGGCGGCTTCGGCCTGGCGTTCGATGGCGAGCGCTTCTTCTTCCACGCGGCGCGCGCCGGCGAGCACTTGCTCGCCCGCGTCCGTGAGAAGCAGGCCGCGCGGCGTACGTTGAAAGAGCTGCGCCTTCAGTTGCTCTTCGAGCGCGGCGATACGACGGGACAGGGTCGGCTGCGACAAACGCAACCGCCGCGCGGCTTGGGACAGGCTTCCTGTCTCCGCCACGGCGATGAAATCCCTGAGAATGCTCCAATCTAGGTTATTCATGATGTTTACCGCTCTTATTCCATTTTAAGGAATGGTATTCACGGATTTCTAGCCTATTTTCCCCGGCGTCTGAAGCGGGAGCTTCAGGAATTCTTCGCCAGGAGATAAGCCATGGAAAAAAAGGCATTTTTTAGGCTCTCTTTTGCCGCCGTTGTCGCCGGAGGGGCCCTTTTCGCCCTTTGCGCGCCTTCCAAAGCGGCCGAGACCCAGCTGATTTGGTCCGCAAATTCCCCCGTCGTGAACCAGTCCACCGAGGCGCTGTCCAAAGGCCAGCACGTTCATGCAATCCGCTTCGCAAAGGACGTTCTGCGCACGAAGACACAGCCCGCGAATCACCTGATCGCCCGGCAAAACCTGTGCCTTGCTTATCTCGCGCAGGGCAAAGCCGACGACGCCAAGCCGTATTGTGACGCGGCCCTCAGCGCCGACGCCCGCACCCAGATCACCGAACGCGATGGGCGTCTCACGGTTGCTTCAGAAACGGCGGAAGCGGGCGCAGCCACCCTTGAAGCCGCTGTCCGCACCAATGTCGCGCGCGCCCAGGGCGACGCTCTCGCGGAAAACCGCTAAAATTCTTGGCTTGGCGCGTGGCTGGACGGAAAACCGCTACACACTTTTCCAAGCCACGCGCTATGGGTGAACAATGGTTCACGTCTCGGTCACCCGTCTGCGGCTGAGGAACTTCTGGTTCCTCTTCCCCTTCGCCTGGTACACCAGCCGGTGCAATAAGCAGATTCGCACCGCTGATGGCTGCCTTTCCAGCGACGTGCGCGGCGGGCCCGACAAGATCTTCTGGACCAAGACCGTGTGGCGCGATGAAGCCGCCATGCGCGCGTTTATGGCCTCGGGCGCGCATTTGAAGGCCATGCCGAAGCTGAAACACTGGTGCGACGAAGGGTCCGCCGGTCACTGGACGCAGGAAGCCGCGGGCGTGTCCTGGGCTGAAGCCGAGGCGGGTCTGGCGCGCTTCGGGTGGCTGTCGAAAGTCCTGCGCCCCTCGCCGGCCCAAGCGGCCGGCGCCGTTCTCGGATCTGCTAAATAGAATCAGCAAATAAAGAAGCCCGCTGTTTCCAGCGGGCTTCTTTGTATCGGTTCAGACGCCGATTAAGCGGCGATCTTGGCCTGGGCGCGCTTGATGCGGCGCTTGATCACCAGCGCGCTCTCTTCGAGCTTCGCATCCGGCGTCGAGAGCAAGAAAGCATCGATACCGCCGCGCTTCTCGATGGTGCGAAGACCATTCGACGACACGCGAAGGCGCACGCGCTGGCGCAGCACGTCCGAAAGCAACGTGATCTGATGCAGGTTCGGCAGGAACCGGCGACGGGTCTTGTTGTTGGCGTGACTGACGTTGTTGCCGCTTTGAACGCCGCGGCCGGTGGCTGCACAACGGCGTGCCATGGCTCAAATCCTTTATAAAAGCGAGGTTTCCCACCTGAGGGACCCCCGGAAAGCCCGGCGTTGTACCTGTTGAGGCCCCTGGGGTCAAGGGACTCTGGCTCGTAAAGCCTTAGCGAAAAGCGTGCCTTTTCAACGCTTTGTTAGGGCCCGAGTCGATTTAGGCACCGGCGCCGCGTCGCCCAGGAGCTCGCGGATGCCCACCAGCACCAGGAATCGCTTCAAATCGTGGCCCATGAGACGCTTCAGGGCCCCCTCCGCCTGTTGAAGGCTGAGCATACGCTCGGTGCCTTCCGGGTCGCGGCCTGGGCGCGGGATCTTGGCCCGGTACTCGTCGAGCTGACGTTCGAGCGCATCGCGCACGTGGGAGCGACCGGCGCGGTGGGCGGCCAAAGCCTCCTTCAGCAGGGCCGCGCGCTCGGAGGGCGCGAGCACGGTCTTCTGCCTTGGCTTAGCGGCCTTTGGTTTGGGTTTCTCGCCGAAGAGAGAGCGCAGCCAGCCCGCCATCACTCATCAGCCCCGGCGGGCTCGAGACGGCGTGAGAGTCCGTCGAGCCGCTCACGCAGATCGTCGGCCGCGTCTTCCACCGGCAAGGGGGGCGTCATCGCCAGCGCGGCGAGATCGTCGGCCTGTTTGAACAAGCGGTAGCCGCGCCCAAGCGCACCGTCTTCAATGACAGCGCGCAGGAGTTTGTCGCTGCGCGCGAGATCGGCGAGTTGTTCATAACGGCGCACAAAGCCGGCGAGCGCGGCGCGTGCGGCCTGATCGCGGACCGCCGCTTCGCCGATGCGCTCGGCGATATCGGGATGCGCGCCCGCGAAATTGAGGAAAGCCTGCACAAAAACGGCCGTATCGCCGGCGCCGAAGCGCACCCACGTCGCGGCGACCGCGTCGCGCTTCATCACACCAAGACGCTCGGCGAGCACCGCGGCGCTAGCCGCCAGATCCTGCAGCGCGAGTTTGCGGGTGTCGGCCGACACCGCATCGACGGACTGCTTCTGCATTTCGGCAATAGAGCGCGCGAGCGTTTCGGCTTGCTGTTGCGTGCGCCGTTCCTGGTTCGCGAGTTCGGCGAAGCGTTGCATCATGAGCGCGGCGGCGCTGCGTTGTTCGAGGACCACCATGATGAGCCAGAGCGCGACAAGCGGGCCGGCGGTCGCCGTGAGCAGCGCGGCGAGCGCCATAGGCTCGAGCGCCATGAGGCCGGGCCAGGACATCTGGGAGAGATACAGTCCCACCACCGCAAGCCAGACGACGGTGGCGGCCACAGCGACGATAAACGGGATGCGTTCTTTCATATGGGTGATTCTAGAGCAAACCGCGTTCAGATAGAATCAGACTTTGTCCGAGAATATGAGAGTGGTCCGTTCATGAGCTATCTCGAGAAAGTTAATCTGTGCAACCGCTGGCGGCCTAAACGCTTCGCGCCGTTCCTGGTTGCCGGCGTCCAGGTGGGATGGATCACCCATGAACGGGTCCGCGCCCTTAAGGACTTCGGCAAGGTGTTCGTCGGGGCGAAAGGCGGTATCGCACTGAACCCGAAGCTGAAGACCCCCAAGGCGCGCACGCAAGCGATCAAGGACATCGCGGCGCAGCTGCGCAAGACCGGTCTCTTCCCGGGCCTGCGGAAGGAACTGTACGCGGTGAAGAACCGCTGGAGTGAAAACGAATACTTCCAAATGGACCGCGGCCTTGTCCCGGCATTCGGCGTGCGCGCTTACGGCGTGCATGTAAACGGCTTCGTGAAGAAGAAAGACGGCTTGCACTTATGGATCGGCACACGCGCCACCGACCGCATGATCGAGCCCGGCAAGCTGGACAATATGGTCGCGGGCGGTCAACCGGCGGGCCTGTCGCTGATCAAAAATGTGATCAAGGAGTGCGCGGAGGAAGCCTCGATCGGCGCGGTGCGCGCCCGGACCGCAAAACCCGCGAGCGTCATCACCTATGCCTGCGAACGCGACGACGGCCTAAGAGCCGATACGCTGTTCTGCTTCGACCTTGAGATGCCTTCGCGCGCCAAGCCCAAGCCCTCGGAGGAAATCGTCGGCTTCGATTTGATGCCGATCCGCGAAGCGCTACGGCTCGTGCGGACCACCAACCGCTTCAAGTTCAACGTCGGCCTGGTGATCATCGATTTCGCCATCCGTAACGGCCTGATCACCCCGGAAAAGGACAAGAATTTCGAGGCAATCGTCGCGGGCCTCCATACGTACCCACAAGCGGTTGTGTAAATGTCACATTACGTCTGCTACATCTCGAGGGTGGGGTTCGCCCGGTGGTTGACTTTTTAACCTTACATCGTCATTTCTACGCGCCTTTTGCGGCGCGAACTTAATCCAAGGTTCACACGACGCGCGCCGCAGCCTAAGATTCCGGGAAAAACCGGAACGTGAGTGTGGAGCTAACGTAGGCCATGCACTTTCTGGACTTTGAAAAACCGATTGCCGAGCTCGAAGGGAAGATCGCCGAGCTGCGGCATCTGTCCGACACCGACGGCATCAACATTGCCGAGGAAGTCAGCCGTTTGCAGACGCGGGTCGATAAGGACCTGCGCTCGGCTTACGCCAAGCTCACCCCATGGCAGAAGACTCAGGTCGCGCGCCACCCTGACCGCCCGCATGCGGTCGACTACCTCAAGGCGCTGATCGACGATTTCATGCCGCTGGCCGGCGACCGCAGCTTCGGCGAAGACGCGGCCGTGATCGGCGGCTTGGGCCGCTTCCTCGGACGTTCGGTGATGGCGATCGGCCTCGAGAAGGGCCGCGACACCGAGACCCGTATCAAACACAATTTCGGTATGGCGCGCCCTGAAGGCTATCGTAAAGCCAAGCGCCTGATGGAACTCGCCGACCGTTTCGGCGTCCCCATCATCACCTTTGTCGACACCGCCGGCGCCTATCCGGGCGTAGACGCGGAAGAGCGCGGCCAGGCGGAAGCCATCGCGCGCTGCATCGACACCTGTCTGAATGTGCGCGTGCCGCTGATCTCGCTAATCATCGGTGAAGGCGGCTCGGGCGGCGCGATTGCATTAGCCACCGGCAACGTCGTGCTGATGCTCGAACACTCCATCTATTCCGTTATCTCGCCGGAAGGCTGCGCCTCGATCCTGTGGCGCGATCACGGCCAGGCCAAGACCGCCGCCGAAGCTTTGCGCCTGACGGCGCAGGACCTGGAGCGCCTGGGCGTCATCGACGGCATCATTCCTGAGCCCATCGGCGGCGCACACCGCGCGGTGGACGCGACCTTCGCAGCCGTGCGGGAAACCATCGACATGCACATGAACCAGCTCGTGCGGATTGACCCCGGCCAGCTGCGCGCACGCCGTCGGGACAAGTTCCTGCAGATGGGACGGAACGGGCTGGAGTAGTCCGGTCTCGGATATCCGCTGTCATTGCCCGCCTTCGCGGGCAATGACAGGACAGTCGTAATTAGCGCGGAGCGTAAATAATCATCGCCGCGCCGACCAGGCAAACGCCGGCACCCGCGAGGTCCCAGCGGTCCGGCGGCGATTTCTCCACCAGCCACATCCACACCAGCGAGGCGGCGATGTAGATGCCGCCGTAGGCCGCGTAGGCGCGGCCCGCGAAGCCGCTTTCCACCAGCGTCAGCAGCCAAGCGAACAGACAGAGGCTGGCGACGCCGGGCAAGACCCATAAGACCGACGCATTGAGCCGCAGCCAGGCCCAAAAGGCGAAGCATCCGGCAATTTCGGCGGTGGCGGCCGCGATGTAAATTAGGGCGGACTTCATTCCGGCTAATCTAACACATGACTCTTCTCTGGATCACATTGGCGACCGGCTTTGGGCTGGGACTCGCCATCGCGATGCCCGTGGGGCCTATCAGCCTCCTGTGCATTCAGCAGAGCCTGACGCGCGGCTTTGCGGGCGGGTTGGCGGCGGGTGCCGGCGTTGCCTTGGCCGATGCGACCTATGCCGCCGTTGCGGCTTTCGGCCTCACCACCATCACCGTATTCCTGGTCAATGTGCAGACGCCGTTACGCGCAGCGGGTCTCGTGGCGATGCTGTGGCTTGCCTGGCGGATTTGGCGCGAGGCCGCGGCGCCTAAATATATGGTCCCCGTGCCGGGCACGGGCGCCGCGACGACCTTGCAGATGTACGTGCTGACGCTCGCCAACCCGATGACGATCCTCACCTTCCTCGCGCTGTTCGTCGGCGCGGGTGTGGGCCTCGCGGGCGGCTACGAATATTCGGCGGCGCTGACGCTGGGAACCTTCGCCGGTTCCTTTGCGTGGTGGGTAGTACTGTCAGCACTCGTAAGCGCGGTGCGCGCACGGCTCACCGACGAAACGCTGGTGTGGATCAACCGCGCATCCGCCCTGATCATTGCGGCCTTCGCGCTCGGGATCGGACTAAAACTGGTTCAGGGATTGTAGTGGCCGTAGATCGTCCAAGCGCCGATCACGACAAAGCCGATGCCGGCGATGAGTTTCAGCGGAATGGCTGTTAGATACTTCTCGGCCAAAGTGCCCAGCACGACCGCGATGGCCGTGGACAGCACGAGCGCGGAGGCAGCGGCGAAGAAGATCAGCCAGCGGGACTGTTCCTTGTCCGCGGCAAAGAGGATAGTGGCCAGCTGGGTCTTATCGCCAAGTTCGGCGAAGAAGACGGTCGCGAAGATCGCTAAAAGCTGGCTCATGGGCCTATCCTTGTAAGGCTTTTACGCCGGGCAGTTCCTTGCCTTCCATCCACTCGAGGAAAGCTCCGCCCGCCGTCGAGATATAGGACAGTTTTTCCGAAACGCCGGCGGCGTTGAGCGCCGCAACGGTATCGCCGCCGCCAGCCACGGAGATCAACGCGCCTTTTTCCGTAAGTGCGGCGACGGCTTTGGCGATCGCGTTCGTGCCGACATCGAATGGTTTGATTTCGAACGCGCCGAGCGGGCCGTTCCAGAGCAAGGTCTTGCAGCCGCCGAGCTTGCTATCCAGCGTGCGCACGCTGGCGGGGCCAACATCGAGGATCATCTTATCGGCGGGGACGGCCTTGATGTCGACCACGGACGTCGCGACGCCCTCCTTGAGCCCTTCCGCCACGACGGCGTCGGTCGGCAGAACGACCTCGCAGCCCGCCTTCTTGGCTTTTTCCAGAATACCGCGCGCGGTGTCGGCGAGGTCGCGTTCACACAGCGACTTGCCGACGTCGATACCTTGGGCATTGAGGAAGGTGTTGGCCATGCCGCCGCCGATCACGAGCAGCTGGACGCGTTCGACGAGATTGTTGAGCACGTCAAGTTTGGTGGAGATCTTGGAGCCGCCAACAATAGCCATCACCGGCTTCTTCGGGTTGTCGAGCGCGCTAGCAAGCGCTTCCAATTCGGCCTGCATTTGGCGGCCGGCATAAGCGGGCAGCACATGGGCAAGGCCTTCGGTGGAGGCGTGCGCGCGGTGCGCCGCCGAAAACGCGTCGTTCACGTAGACGTCGCCAAGGGCCGCAAGGTCTTTGATAAAGGCTTGATCGTTGGCCTCTTCGCCGTTGTGGTAGCGCAAGTTCTCAAGCAACGCGACTTCACCGGGCGCCAGTGCGTCGACGACCTTCTTCGCTTCCGCGCCGATGCAGTCGTCGGCGAAGGCGACATTGGCGCCGATGACCTTCGCCAGCACGGGCGCGATGGGCTTCAGGGACATCTCCGGCACGCGCTTGCCCTTCGGACGGTCGAAGTGCGAAATCACGACAACCTTTGCCTTCTTGGCGATGAGGTCCTTGAGGGTAGGCGCGAGACGCTCGATGCGGGTGGCGTCAGTGACCCGCCCCTCTTTCATCGGGACATTCAGGTCGGCGCGCACGAGGACGCGTTTGCCCTCAACATTTGCCTGGTCGAGAGTCTTGAAAGAGGCCATGGAAGCTCGCGAAGTGGGAGGTAAACAAAAAAATCCCCCACCCCAGGCCCCTCCCCACAAGGGGGAGGGGTAGGGAGAACGGGAGAGGGAAGCGCGCTTAGAGCAACTTGCCCATGGCGACGAGGGTGTCGAGCATGCGGTTGGAGAAACCCCACTCGTTGTCGTACCACGACAGGATACGCACGAAGTTGCCCGGCATCACTTTCGTCTGCGTGAGATCGAAGGTCGACGAAGACGGATTGTGATTGAAGTCGATGGAGACGAGCGGCAGTGAATTCACGGCCAGTACGTTCTTGAGATTGCCGTTGAATGTCTTCCCGGCAGCCGCGTCGCTCATGGCCTGATTGATCTCGGCTTCCGTGACCGCCTTGCCCAGCACGCACTTGAGATCGACCGCCGAGACGTTGGGAGTCGGCACGCGGATCGACGTGCCGTCCAGCTTGCCCTTCAGGTTCGGCAGCACTTCACCGACCGCCTTGGCGGCACCGGTGGAGGTCGGGATCATGCTGAGGGCGGCCGCGCGGGCGCGGCGGAGGTCCTTGTGCAGCGTGTCCACGGTCGACTGGTCGCCGGTGTATGCGTGGATCGTCGTCATGAAACCCTGCTGCAAGCCGTACAGCTCATCGAGCACGTAGGCGACAGGCGCGAGGCAGTTCGTGGTGCACGACGCATTGCTCACCACGTTGTGCTCCTTTTTGAGCTTGTCGTGATTAACGCCGTAAACCACGGTCAGGTCGGCACCGGCGGATGGAGCCGACACCAGCACTTTCTTCGCTCCGGCGCCGAGATGGATTTGCGCTTTCTCCTTATCGGAGAAAATGCCCGTGCATTCCGCTACGATATCGATGCCGAGGTCCTTCCAAGGCAGCTTGGCCGGATCGCGTTCTTTAAGCACCTTGATGCGCTTGCCGTTGACGACCATATCGTCGCCTTCGACACTGACTTCGGCGGGCAACGGCCCGTGCACGGAGTCAAAACGCAGGAGATGGGCGTTGGATTCCGCAGGCCCGAGGTCGTTGATCGCCACGAACTCGACGTCGGAGCGCTTCGCCTCGACCATCGCGCGGAAAACCATACGGCCGATGCGGCCGAAGCCATTGAGTGCGACACGAACTGCCATGGGGTGCTTCAGCTCCTTATATATGAGTGGGGATGCGGCTCATGAGCGGGCCGGAACGGCCCCGCGGCATCCCGCGCCGGGATGGAGCCGGAAATACAATAGTCTCCCCCGGAATCCAAGCGGGCTCGGCGCATATCAGCCATTGCTTTCCAAGAGGTACGCGTGAGTCCCGCAAAAGCTTCTCCCGCCGCGAAAATCTTCAAGTCCGCCGAGAAGGCCAAAGCCCTGTCGGACGGGGAGTTCCGCAAGCTAAAGGACGACTTACGGCTGGATCTGATCGAACTGCAGCAGAAGATTCGTAACAAAGCCCAGTTCCCAGTGATCATCGTCCTCGCCGGGGTAAAGGGCGCCGGGGTGATCGACACCCTCAATGTCATCAATACTTGGATGGACCCGCGCTGGGTTGAAACCCATGCTTTCGACGCGCCCAGCGACGAGGAAAGCGAACGCCCGCCCTTCTGGCGCTACTGGCGCAGCCTGCCGGCGGCGGGCGCCATGGGCCTGTACCTGGAAGGCTGGTACGGCGAGCTCCTGGGCCTCGACCCCAAGCGGCCGGTAGGGCGCGGCGACGACCGCCTACGGCATATCGCGGCATTCGAGCAGACCCTGGCCGACGACGGCGCCCTCATCCTCAAGTTCTGGCTGCACCTCTCTGAGCGCCATCACCGCAAGTGCCAGGAGGACGACGGCGAGGATCCGATCTTCGGGATTCGCCCGGCCGACCACGCCTGGCGGCCGCAACCGCCTTACAGCGTGTATGTGAAAACGGCGGCGCATGTAATCGCCAGCACCAACACCGACCGGGCACCCTGGCATATTGTCGGCGGACGAGACGCCAATCAGCGGCGTTTCGAGATCCTCGATATTCTGCGCAAGAGTTTCGCGGCGCACTTGAAACGCATGGCCCGCGCGCCGAAGAACGGACGGGCCGCAACGGCGCGCAAGGCGCCCGCGCATGACATCCTCGCCGCCATCGATCTCACGCGGGCGATGAGCGATGAGGACTACGAGCGCGCCTTCCATGAACAACAAAGCCGCCTCTACAAAGCCCAGCAAGCCGCGCGTGCGGCAAATATCTCCACGGTTCTGGCATTCGAAGGCTGGGACGCAGCCGGCAAAGGCGGCGCTATCCGGCGACTGGCTTATGGGCTCAGCGCCTACAACTACAAGATCGTACCTATCGCCGCGCCCAGCGACGAAGAACGTAAACACCATTATTTATGGCGCTTCTGGCGCGCGCTGGACCGCGCCGGGCACATCACGATCTTCGACCGGAGCTGGTACGGACGCGTCCTGGTGGAACGTGTCGACAATCTCATCCCAAAAGCCGCCTGGCAGCGGGCCTATGACGAGATCAATACGTTCGAGGAAGAACTGACGGCATTCGGGATCGTGCTCTTGAAATTTTGGTTGCACATCGGCAGGGACGAACAGCTCAAGCGTTTCAAGGATCGCGACAAGGATCCCGCCAAGAAGTGGAAGCTCACCGCCGACGACTTCCATAACCGCAAAAACTGGAATGCCTATGTCGCGGCGGTGAACGACATGGTCAAGCGCACGTCGACCGACGCCGCGCCGTGGCACCTCGTTCCGGCCACCTGCAAAAAGTTCGCGCGCATCACTGTCATGGACACGGTGGCGACCGCGCTTGAGAAGGCCTTGGCGGGCCGGAAGAAATAGCCCTCACGCAATCCGGCCCTAGTCGCGGAATACGCGAATGCCGCTGATTTTACGCGCGACTCGCAATCAGAAAAGTTGCAACGCGGCCAGGCCTCCAGACGTTTTGGATGTAAGGGAAACGCCACGCTGGGTAGCCGTCTTTCCTGCGATTCCAAGCGGTTGTTGACGATTTTGGGGATGGTTGGCGCGAGGTCCCTAGAGTTTTAGTTCTCATTAAGGTCGATCGCACGAATATCCCGATGCTCGTGCAATTTTTGATATGATCGGGGCAGCCGCGCCGGAGCAGTCCGGCCTGGCGTTCAAGAGGGGCAAGAATGCTTCCGGCGATTCTAGAGGCCGACCGCGCCGCGCTGAATAGCGTGACGTTCGGAGCGTGCACCGCCCGTTTTGTGGGCGATGGGCACGCCGGCCACACATCTTCATGCACGCGTCACTCTCATTCTCCGTGCGCCAGAAACCGCGCCGCGGCGGAACCGCCGTTCGCGATGCCAGAACAGACATTCAGATAGGTCCGTTATGAATATTTCCAGACGCAGCCTTCTCTCGGGCATGACCGCTTCGGCGGGTCTTGCCATCGCGCCGGGAGTGAACGTCTCCTTCGCCGCCGACGGCGCGCCCGCGCGCGACGTTCTGGTCGTGGTGTTCCAGCGCGGCGCCTGCGACTGGCTGCAAATGCTGTCGCCCGCAGGCGACATATTTTATCAAAACGCGCGCCGCTCCATCCGCGTGCAGCTCACCGGCGCCAATGCAGGCATCGGTGTCGGCACCCTGGACGGCACGGACTTCTATTTGAGCGCGAGCGCGCCTGAACTGAAGCCCCTCTACGACAGCGGCAAACTCGCGTTCGTGCATGCAACCGGGCTGCACACCGTGGACCGTAGCCACTTCACCTGCCAGGCCAACATGGAAAAGGGTACCGCGGATGCCGATCCCGCCCTGAATTCCGGATGGCTCGCGCGCCATACCGCGTCGGTCGGGGTGTCTCGCGATCTTGCCGTTATCGCCCAGGGTTCAACGACGCCCACATCGCTCCTGAGCCAATCCGCCGCCGTTGCGATCGCCGATCCATCGTCTTTCAATGTGTCGGGCGGCACCGCCAATTCCAACGTCATGCGCCTTCTCAACAGCAGCGGCGCGAGAACCCCTTACAAGGATTCCGCGCTCCAGACGTTGACGACGATCCAGGACGTACAAGCCGGGCTTACCGGATTCCAAGATACCTCGGGGACTGCCGGCTATACCGGCGGCAGCTTCTCGGCATCACTGCGCGCCGTGGGCCGTCTGATCCGCATGAATGTCGGCCTCGATGTCGTAACGGTCGATTACGGCGGCTGGGATATGCACAACAACCTGGTCAATGAATTCGCGACCCGCACCACCGAATTTTCGCGCGCGCTGTCGGCCTTCTGGACGGATATGGCGAATTACCAAGACCGCATCACCCTCGTCACGATGACCGAGTTCGGCCGCCGCTTCCAGGAAAACGCCAACCAGGGCACCGATCACGGCTCGGCCTCCGGCATGCTGATCCTCGGCGGCAATGTAAAGGGTGGAAAAATCTACGGGAGCTGGCCAGGCCTCGCCCCCGCAGCGCTGAACTCCGGCGATCTCGCGGTCACGACCGATTACCGCCAAGTCCTGGCGGAAATTCTCGTGAAGCGCCATGCCGAAGCCAAACTTGAATCGGTGTTCCCGACGCTGAAATACGCGCCGCTGGGCATCTTCGGCTAGTCATTAGAGGGCAGAATGCCAACGCAAAATCGCATCGCGCTGAATCGACTGACCTTCGGGGCCCGCGACCTCGAGGAAAGAAACGTGAGTTTCACGGGCTTACAGTCCTGGCTCGAAGATCAGCTGAATCCGCCTCCGGGCGACGATTTCGATATGGCCACGCACCTCGCGGCACAAACGATGCGCATCACCTACGCCGCCTCGGACCCGGCCTCAACGCGCGGGAGCTGGCCGGCCGTCGATGAAATGCGTCCGTTCAACTATCTCAATCTGCCGGTACCGGATCTTTGGAACATCAACCGCAACGCCAGCAGTCAGGCGATTTCGGGGACAGAACGTACGCGTGTGCGCCAAGAACTTTTGTCAGCGACGTGGATGCGCAATACGCACAGCCGCTATCAGCTGCGCGAATTCATGGTCGACTTCTGGCATAACCATTTCAATATCAGCAAGAACGAGGCGGAGCCGGCTACGGTACTGCTGCCCGTGTTCGACCGCGTCGCGATCCGTCCAAATGTGTTCGGCAACTTCCGCACGCTACTGGAAGCCACCGCGACCGCCGGCTCGATGCTCATATACCTAGATAACTACCTCAGCACGTCGACGACACCGAACGAAAACTATGCGCGCGAGATCATGGAACTGCACACGCTGGGCGGCGAAGCCTACTACGGCGTAGGCGACGTGACCCCGGCGCCGCGGCTTCCCGACGGCACGCCGGCGGGCTTTACCGACCAGGATGTCATTCAGGGATCGCGCGCGCTATCCGGCTGGACACTGCAGACGGGTCAACGCACGACCGGTAATCAGACACTGCCGAACACCGGCGAGTTCATCTACAACCCAACCCAACACAACACGCGCGCGACAACCGTACTGGGTCGCAATCTCGCCAACCTGGTCGGCGACATGGCCCAGGGCCGCGCGATGCTCGACACGATCGCGACGCACCCGGCCACCGCACGCTATGTTTGCGGCCGTCTCATCCGCCGTATTTTCGGCGACAGCATGCCTCTCGCCGCTTACGACCGCGCGGTGGCGGCCTTCCAGACCTATCAGAATGCTCCAGACCAGATTGCCCAGGTGCTGCGCGCTATTATCATGCACGGGGACGATATCTACGCCCACCCGGTCGCCAAGGTCCGACGCCCTTACGAAAGAATCATCGCGCTGCTGCGCACGACCGATTCCATTCTTACGGCCGGCACCACGGCGACAACGGCTCTCGATCGCTTGACGGACGGCTTGTTTGCCTGGCCTGCGCCGGACGGTCGCCCAGATGTCAATTCCTACTGGCTCGCGACCGGCGCCAATCAGGCGACGTGGAATCTTTTGTTCCAGGTTCCGAATTGGCGCGAAGTACAAACGAGTTTAACGGCGCAAACGCCCCTCGCCGCTGCGACATCCCCAACCGCAACGGTGGAATACTGGGTGCAGCGGATGATTGGCGACCGACTGTCGAACGAGAACATGAACGTCCTGATCGGCGATCAGGCTGGCGCGAACGGGGCTCCGACCGCCATCCAGGCGCGCCGCTCCGCCGCGACCATTGAGAACAATTACCGCCGCCTGATCAGCTTGATCGCGACCACGGAAGCCTTCACGCTCCGCTAGGATATAGAGAACAAAAAAGCCGGCCAGTCCTTACGGATTGGCCGGCTTTTCTTTTAGATCGAATGCTTAGGCGGTTTTCGGCTCTTCCTTCGCGGCGCTGCGGGTGTTGTAGATGTACCCGAGCACGATCACGACGATCACCGCGAGCTGCGCCATCAGCGAATAGAGCGATGGATAAATCCCGAGGATCTCGAAGCGCGGGAAGTTCACGACGCTCGGCGGAAGCTGGCCGCCTTCCTGCAGCGCCGCGATCCCCTTGCCAGCCATCACGATGGCGAGCAGCGCCACGAGCGCCGAACTCCATGCGAAGAACTGCGAGATCGGAAGACGCTTGCTGGTCCGCAGCATCACGGCGGTGATGATCGCGAGCACCGCGACGCCGGCAAAGAAGCCGCCAACGATGGCGCCCACATTCCCGCGCGCCCACAGCGCGATGTAGAAAAGGATGGTCTCGAACACCTCGCGGTAAACGGCGACAAAAGCCAGCCCGAAGAGGAACCAAGCCGAGCTTTTGCTGAGCGCGGAAGAGATCTGTTCCTTCAGGTACGCCTGCCAACGGCCCGCCAGGCTCTTCCCGTGCATCCAGATGCCTACCGCGACCAGGATGATCGCCGCGAACAAAGCCGCGAACCCTTCCGTGAACTCCCGGCTCGCGCCGTCGATCTCGAAGAAGTAAGCCGCGACCGCCCAGGTGATGAGACCGGCGACCAATGCTGCGGCCCAACCGCCGTGCACATACGGCAGCACGTCACGCCGATCGACCTTACCAAGGAAACCGATCATGGCGACCACGACAAGCAGTGCTTCGACGCCTTCGCGCACGAGGATGGTGAAGGCGCCGAGGAACGCGGCGGTGCCGTCGTCCGCCGACGGCGACAACGCTGCGTCGGTGGCGTCGAACAGGCCGCGCAGCACGGCGGCCTGAGCGGTGACGTCGGCAACCGGCGCGGCGGCATTGATGCGCGTGCGGTATTCACCCATGGCGGTTTCGACCTGAGCCAGCAGACCGGCGTCGCGCGTCCGCAGCACGCCTTCGACGGGCTCAAAACCATCGAGATAGGAGGACAAAGCCAGTTGCCCGGCGGCGCGGGCATCTCCCGATTCGTAGGCCTTCACGCTTTCGGCTAAACGCGCGCGCGCGATTACAAGGCCGCCCTCGGCGGCCGGACGGTCGGCGACACCCGGCGAGGAGCGTAAGTACGCGGTGACCGCGCGGGCCTGCGCGACGCCAATAGCACTCGCGAGCTTTTCTTCTGTCGCCGCGGTCAGCGCCGCGAGGTCGGGCACGGCGGCGCGGACAGCCGCGCTGTCCTGCCACAATTTCTCGCCCTCCGCGCGCAACTCCGGCGTCGCGGACATGTTGCCGACGTAGAAGGCTAGCGCCCAGCGCTGATCGGCGGGCAGTTGTTCGAAGCTGGCCATGCCGGTATCCGCGACACCTTGGGTGATCACTTCATAGAGTGCGAAGGGGCTGCGCACGCGCGCACGGTCGTGATCGGTGAAAGCGATCGGCGGCGGATCGAGATGCGCGCCGGTTTCGCCGTCGCCGCGGCCTTCGAGGCCGTGACAGGCCGCGCAGTTTTCGGCGTAAAGCGCTTGTGCAGCGCCGAGGTCCGGCGCCTTGGCCGGCGCGACCGGCACCGGATAGAGCGCGACGAGCGCGGAGCTCAACGTATTGGCGAGTTGCGCGACTTCCGGCGGCGCGGCGCGGTTCGAGATCGCCGTCATCAGACCTTGGGCTTGCGCGATGAGCGCACCCTGTCCCTCTTTCGCGGGCAAGGTGGCAAGGCGCGAATGAATGGTCGCGGCAAATTCGACCATCTCGGCGTATTCGCCTTCGCTGATCACCGCGCCGTTCTCGACGGCGCCGACGTAATCAACGGCGATATAGTCGACGAGCTGCCAGATTTGGCGCACATCGGCGGTGGGATCGGAGGAGGCCGAGGCGGGGCTGTCTTGCGCCGCGACAGGCGGCGCGAGGAGCGCGCCCGCGCAGAGCGCGATCACAACAGAAAAACACCGAAAGAAAATCGCAGCCTGCGCCCGCATCGGAATCGTCCTTAATCAGCTCACAACCAGCAAATGCCGGTGTATTGCAATTAAGAATGGTTCGCAAGACTATTCGCTACAAGCTAAGTAAGTTAATCCGCTCACATCTACGCTAACGGCGCTGTGTCGGCGCGGCGACAGCCAAAAGCATGCAATGACGCCGGGCTTTCCATTCCAGGAAAGCCCGGCGCCAAAATCAAAAACAGGGTGCCCGTTAGTAAGCGCTGCGGCGCGCTTCACGCTCGGAGGCCTTGGCCGCCTTCTTGGCGGAGTCCTGAAGGCCGCCGACGGCATTTTGCACTTTTCCGACAGTCTTCGCGGTCTTGCCTTCGACAACCATTTTTTGATCGCCAATGGCTTTGCCGACTTTTTCCTTCGCCCGGCCGGCGACGGTTTTCGCGGCTCCGGCAACACGGTTCTTATTCACGGCCAGCCCCTTTCACAGTTGAGACAACGATAACGGGGCGCCCGATACCGAGATCGGCGGACGCGCTCCGCGCGAGCGGTTCAGGCGAGGTCACAGTGATCGCCGCGACGGACGCCGGCGCCGGGGCAGGCGCCGCATCATCAATCAGGAGGCCGAGCGCGCGCGCCGGCGGCGCGGTGTGCGGCACATAGCGCTGCGTAATGGATTTCGGGGGACCCAGCGGAACCGGCGCGGCGAGCGCGGTTTCACCGTTGACGGAAAGAGACTGCGCGCCTGCCGACGACGAGATCACAAGAGGAAGAGCGCAGACCGCAACACACATGACAACGCGGAACATGAAAAACTCACATACAAAGGAAGTGAAGCATTCGAATGGAAACAAAACGAAGAATCGCCGCATGAAGTTCCGCGCCGATTTGTTAAAGCGCCAATGAAATCAGGCAAAACGGTGGCGTCGCGCCACGCGTTTGACTCAATTTTTGAGAGGCACCGGGCGGCCATCGCGGAACGCCGCGATGCTGGTGGCGGCGCCGTGCGACTGTTTCATGACCACGACAGGGCTGGAGCCGTATTTAGAAGAGAAGCGCGCGACGACACGGGCGCGCTCTTCGTCCGGGGCTGCGCAGAACCACTCGAGGTGACCGTCTTGTTGTTCAAGAAAAAGTGCGTACATGACGCGTCCGGATAAATCGCAGCCGACACCACGGCGGCTGTCACTTCATCAACGTCGATATACCTATGAAAGTTGCTGGGACGTCCCTGCGTGCCCCAATGTTGCCAAGGTTGCCCCCCGAACCAAATTCGCGCGGCCGCGTTATTGATGCATGATCAGCGAACCCACATTCCACGCTCTCAAACTCGACAACCCATTCTCCGGCCGGATCGCCAAGCAGTTCGACGCGCCGTTTTCTCAACAGCGCGAATTGTCGTACCGCTGCGGGTGCTGCGGCCAACGGGTGAATGCGCGCGATCTCGGCCAGGTGTTTCACCATGAGACGCCGGGCCACAAACCGATCCCGCCGCAGGTTGTGAGCTAAGCCGAGTCGCGCCTGGGCACGTCACATCGGCGCGCCATACGGCCCGCGCGCCCGCGGTTGCGCGATGAAAATCTTGAAAGCCTCACGGGAACCTTTCCGTTGCTCCACGCGTTCTTGTGGCGGAGGGATATCGCCCGGCACACGCTGTTATTGTATCGGCGCAACACTCTGGAAAATAAGTCAAAAAATGACGTTTGTAGCCTTGCGGCGCATGCTTCCTGTCGCCATGGTTGCAGGCGTCTGCGATCCCCCCTTCGCATACGCTTCATCGGAGAATAAGCAATGAAAAGACTATCCGTCGCGCTCATGGCCGCCGCAGCCAGTGTCGCGATCTCGACTTCGGCGCACGCCGTCGATCCGGGCGGGTATTTCTCGCTCGGCGCCGGCATCAACATGACTCAGCACGATCGGGTCAACCTGACGGGCACCCCGACGTCGACCACCGGCGCGAAGCTGTCGTTCGACAACGGCTGGCTTGGCAACATCGCCGGCGGCTACAAAATGGATTCCGGTTTCCGCCTTGAAATGGAACTCGGCTATCGCAACGCCGGCATCAAGGGCGTGCAGGCCGTTCCGGCGGGCGGCAAAGCCAAGACCTGGGACATCGGCCTCAACGGCCTTTATGACTTCCAGAAGATGGGCGGCGTCGTGACGCCGTACATCGGCGCCGGTATCGGTTATGCCGAAACCAAGCTGAAGAACGTGAACAGCCTGGGCGCGCTGTACAACAACACCGACACGCACCTGCAGTGGCAGGCGATTGCCGGCGTTGAAGGCCCGATCGGCGACCGCGCCGCTTGGTTCATCGATTACCGTTATATCGTGGTGCCGAATCTCTCGTTCGCTTCGACGGGCGCCGAGCAGATGACGGACTTCGACAACAAGAGCCACAACATTCTCTTCGGCGTCCGCTTCTCCTTCGCGAAGCCGGCCCCGGCTCCGGCCCCGGCTCCCGCCGCGGCTCCGCCGCCGCCGCCCCCGCCGCCGCCGCCTCCCCCGCCGCCGCCGCCTCCACCGCCGGTGCCGCAGAAGTTCCTTGTGTTCTTCGACTTCGACCGCTCGAACATCCGCGCGGACGCTCAGAAGATCATCACGGAAGCTGCCGCCTACGCGAAGAAGAACGGCAAGGTCCGCATCTCCACGACCGGTCACGCCGATACGTCGGGCACGCCGACGTATAACCTGGCGCTGTCCGAGCGCCGCGCCCGCGCGGTGAAGGCCGAGCTGCTCAAGCAGGGCTTCAAGGAAGCGGAAGTCGTCGTGATGTTCAAAGGCGAGTCCGAGCCGCTCGTTCAGACCGGTGACGGTGTGAAAGAACCTCAGAACCGCCGCGTTGAAATCGTGATGGACTAGGCTGACACTCCACGCTCCGGCTTCATGAAGCCGGAGCCTGGTACGACCTTAAAAGGCGCTGGGTTTTCGAACCCGGCGCCTTCTTGCTTTTATGCCGCAGTTACGTTCGCGTAACGGGCGAATGTGGAAACAAAAGGCCCCCTTATCGCGTTGTAACCTCGAAGTCTTCCTGCCGCTGCGCTCTTGGGACAGCATCGCGGTGAAGAGAAGAAGACAAGAAAACCGAGGCGCGAAATCAATGGCATTTCAGGTCACACACACCACCACGCCGGAGCAGGCCATAGATATGGCCTACGAACTCGGAACGTCCTTGCGCGCGACGGGATGGCCTCGCTCGCGCGAACAATATGCACGCGACCTATGGGTCGATTATGAGTTCAAGAACGATCCCTTGCGTCCTTTTTTAGACGCGGGTTTCACAGCCGGGTACACGGGTGAACGCAAACCGACTTCGAAGGATTTACATTGAGGCAGAAAGCGCGACGCATTCGCTCCTGCGCGTGAAAGTCGGGCCGCTGGTTTAACCCGGCGCCCAGGATGCGTTTACCCTTACTTCGCGCCGTCAGGCAGCGCGCTTTCGATTTGTTTGGCTTTGGCGAGATGATCCTTTACATGGGTTGTCATCATAGCCGCGAACGTCTGAAAATTGTCCGCGCCGCTCCGCGCGAAAGCGGCATGAAGATCGAGCGCTTCTTCATGGCCGGCCACCTGCATCGTCATATACATCTTGTTGAAGTCATCCATGCCGACGTTCATGAGGCGATCGAGCATCGCCTGTTTTTCGGCGTCCAGCGCCTTCGGCGGCTTCACGCCCACTTTGGCTTGATCGAGTTCCATCCTCAACTTGTTGGAAGAATCGGTGTGCTCCGACACCATCTGCTGAGCGAATTGCCGGACCGCCGGATCCTGCGAACGCTGGAGGGCGAGCTGGCTCGCCTTGACCTCGAAGAGATCGGCGGCCGATGCCTCTTCGACATATTTCATGAGGTCCATCGTCTGCGGCTTAGCGGTTTGGGCGAGGGCCGGCGCGGCAAGCAGCGCGGCGAGCACAAACACAGAGGCGCGGCTCATGGTTTTCTCCCGTTTTGAATATCTGGAGAGAAAACGGACACGCCCACCAATGGTTCCTTCCATAGGTGCACCTCGCGGCCGCCAAAACTTTGGCGGGAATAGAAAACGCCGCCGGTGGGAACCGGCGGCGTTGCTCTGCGCGTGAACGAGTGTTGCTCTACTTAACGTCCACGATGATGTCCGGCTTGTCTTCCGGGACAATTACGGTTGTGCTGGCCGGCGCCGCCGGCACGGCAACGGCCGGCTGAATGATGCGCGTCTCACGCGTCGTACAGGCCGAGGCGGCAATCGCAGTGACCATCACGACGGCAAATCCGGTCAAGGTTTTCTTCATAGCTGTTCTCCTCATCTCATCGCTCCCAGCCGCTTAACTACAAAATCAAAACGCAGGGATAATGCCGATTTCGGGGCTAGATTGAGGGCGTGTGTCTTCATGATTGGCACACGCGAGGCGTTTGCAATGTCACGCGCGCCACCTGGTGAAATGCAACCGCCTGAACTTAAGTTTTCTTCTTCGCGCTTTCGCGATCCAGCAATGAGCGTTTACGTGCGATGCCCCAGCGATAGCCCGACAACGCGCCACCCTTGCGCACGACGCGGTGACATGGAATGGCGATCGCGATGGTGTTCGCGGCGCAGGCGCTGGCGACCGCGCGCACGGCCGCGGGCGCGCCGATCTTCGCCGCGAGTTCGGCGTAGGTGACACTGCGTCCCGCAGGGATCTTGCGCAGCGCGCGCCAGACGCGTTCCTGAAACGCCGTGCCTTGCACATCGAGCGGAAGATCGAGACCAATACCCGGCTTTTCGACAAAGGCGATCACCTTCGCGACAGTACTTTCGAACTTCGCGTCGCCGCCGATCAATTCAGCCTTTGGGAACCGATCCTCGAGTTCGCACAGGAGCGCCGCGGGATCGTCGCCGAGCGAAATAGCGCAGATGCCTTTTTCACTCGCCGCCACCAGAATCGCGCCGAGCGAGCATTGCGCGAGCGCGAAGCGGACCTGCGCGCCGGTTCCGCCGCGCCGATAATCCCCGGGTTGCATGCCGAGCATTTCCGATGACTTCTCGTAGAAGCGGCTTGAGGCGTTGAAGCCCGCATCGAAAGCCGCGGCGGTGACCGAGGCGCTACGCGGCAGGCGCTCGCGAACTGCTTTCGCGCGGTGTGCCTGTGCGTAGGCCTTTGGCGTCAGACCCGTCACCGACTTAAAGAGCCGGTGAAAGTGAAACGTACTCAGGCCGACGGTCTTGGCGAGTTCGGCGGTGAGAGGCGGCGCCTCCGCGCCTTCGATCATACGGCAGGCCCAAGCGATGGTAGCGCCGCGCGCGGCCGCGCGTGAAGGCCCCGTCGGTTTGCAGCGTTTACAGGCGCGAAACCCCGCGGCCTCGGCCTCGCGCGGCGTCGCATAGAAACTCACGTTGCGTGGATTGGCGAGGCGGGCGGCGCAGGAGGGGCGGCAGTAAACGCCGGTCGTCCTCACCGCGTAGTAAAAGCGCCCGTCCGCGTTGGGATCCTTTGCGACCACAGCCGCCCAGCGCGGGTCTTGGTGGGTCGGTGTGGGAGATGATTTGGGAAGAGCGGGCATGAACTTTCCTTTTAGCATGTTCGGGGCATGCCTGAAAAATGGCAGCAGCGGCCCACACCGGCATCCCGCTGCTTGCTCTCAAATCGAGAAAATTTCATGTCAGGACGGCGGCCGCACCCGCATGCCATGGCGGAGGTGAGGATGAGGCGCTAAGGTTTGTTTCTTCAGGGGTTCTTTATGACCAGCGCGGCGGGCGCATCCACGACACCTTCTTCCGGTACGCCGAACGACGACGGATTCTATCTGCCGGCGGACGACGCGCGGCATGCGCAGATATGGTTGCCGTGGCCCCATGAGAGGGAGCTCCAAAAAGCCGCCGCCCGCGTCGCCGAGATCGCCGGACGTTATGAGCCGGTATCACTGATTGTCTCACCGGGCGCGGAAGCCGCGGCGCGCAAAGCCTGCAGCGGCGCGACACTCGTTTCCCTGCGTCACGGGTCGGCGCGCCTGCGCGATATTGGACCAAGCTTCCTCGTGGACGGTAAAGGCGGCTCGGCCGCGGCCGACTGGGGATTCAGTGGATGGGGCGGACGCGCGGAGACCGGAACCGACAGCACGTTCGCGCACGAACTTCTGGGCTATGCCGAGGTGCGGCGCTTCCGCACGCCTTTGAAACTGGAGAACAGCGCCTTTGTCGCGGACGGCGAAGGTACGTTGATCGCGCTGGCGGAAAGCGTTTTCGACACGGCCCGAAATCCCGGCATGACACGGCTTGAGGGCTTTGCGATTCTCCAACGCTGGCTGGGCGCGGCGCGCGTAATTTGGCTGGAGCTTGCCCTGCCGGACGATCCGCTTTGCACGGAAGCCCGCGCGCTGGCGGCGTTCCTGGCGCCAGGCGTGGTCGCGGCCGCGACGGCGCCGGACGGCCATCCGCATGCGGAGGTTCTAAAGGTGGCGCGGGCGGCGCTCGCACGCACCAGGGACGCAGCGGGACGCGTCCCCACATTGATCGACTTGTGCATCCCACCGCCGGTGACGCGCAACGGCCGCGTCTTGGCGCTGTCCTACACCAATTTCCTCGCGGTGAACGGCGCCGTGCTTGTGCCGGTGTTCGATGCTTCCACCGATGACAATGCGCTGGAGGTGTTGGGGCGCGCTTTTCCGGGCCGGGTTATCGAGCCGGTGCCAGCGCTGGACCTCGCGGCGCACGGCGTGTCTCTGACGAGCTTGGCCCTGCCTCAGCCAGCGCGTCTTCTGCAGCGCGGCCGCGCGACAACCTTGCCGCGCTCGGCCTGGGCGCAGCCGGTCCCGGACGTGGAAACGATCCTTCAGAAGTACATCGATATGGCGGGCGGGAAGACCTGACTCTCTAGCCGGCAAGGAAAGCCGGCGAGGGGCTTGAAACGGGCGCGTCGATGCGCCCGCGTGTGCGCCCCTTGGCAAGAGGCTTCGCGCGGCGTCCGCCGGCGGCGGAAATGCGTTCCTGGAACGCTTCGTCACCCAGCGCCCAGCCGCGATTGGTTGCGCCGCGGATGGTGGCAAGCATCTCGTCGGACAGCGGTTCGGCGAACAACGCGCGATAGGCGCCCGCGCGTACGGCCGTGTCGACGCCCAGCGACTGATAGAGCGCGTGCGGGGTGACGAGCGGATCGGCCGCCCCCAGCGCATTCGCCCGGTGGCTCGACCAGCGGTAGGACCCTGGGTCGGGCGAGAGGGCGGCGCGCACGGGATTAAGTTCGATGTAGCGGGCGACACGCATGAAGTAGGCGTCGGTATCGACGACGGTCGCGCGGTAGCGTCCTTCCCACAACGTGCCTGAGCGTTCGATGCGCCGGTTGAGGTAGCGCACATAGCGCCGCCCGACGGATTGCATGGTGCGCGGCAGGCTCTCGGCGTCCTGCGGCGAGGCCAAGAGATGAATGTGGTTGGGCATCAGCACGTAGGCGTGAATCGAAAGGCCGTATCGCGCGGCCGCATCGCCCAGCCAACCGAGGAAACAGGTGGCGTCGTCGCGGGTAAAGAAGATGCGGCTCTTGTTATTGCCGCGCTGGATCACATGCAGGGGCTGATCCGCCACAAAATACCGGCCCAGACGCGCCATCTAACCCCCTGAAAACGGTGCAAAATACGGTAACAATATTTGGGGTCAGAGTAAATTAAGAAAATGGAGTCTGACCCCAATTTTGGCGCCAAATGCTGCTGGGCAAAAATTGCCGGTTTAAACGAGGTGTTAACCACACGCGGGCAAAAGTTAACGGGCTTGGGGGCTAGCCAGCCTTTGCGTGGAGATTTGCGGGCGCAAAGGTCCTAGCCGCGAGCGATCAAGCCGCCGCCGGACACTGGGCGCGGCGCGAGGTTCAAGAGGGTGAGTATGGCCGAACAAACAGCGCAACCAGGCGGGGCGAGCGTCCCCGCACCGGCCGGATCGACCGCGGTTGCGCAGAACGGCGCCGCCTTCCCAAGCTTCAATTTCGGACAAATGGGCGATCGGATTTCGGCGTCCTTGCGCCGCGGAGATCTCGGCTTCGCGATGGGCATCGTGCTCATCCTGGTCGTGCTCATCATGCCGCTACCGGCGTGGCTGCTCGACATCTCGCTCGCGCTTTCGATCACGTTGGCCGTCCTGATCATGATGACCGTCGTCTTCATCAGCCGCGCGATGGAATTCAACTCCTTCCCCGTCGTGCTGCTGATCGCGACCCTTTTACGTCTCGCCCTTAACCTTGCCTCGACCCGCCTCATCCTCGCGCACGGTCACGAAGGCACCCACGCCGCCGGTCATGTCATTCAGGCGTTCGGCGGCTTCATCATGGGCGACAATTTCATCATCGGGGTCATCGTCTTCTCGATCCTGACCCTCGTGAACTTCATGGTGATCACGAAAGGTTCGACGCGTATTGCCGAAGTGACGGCGCGTTTCACCTTGGACGCCATGCCCGGCAAGCAGATGGCCATCGACGCCGACTTGTCGGCCGGCTTGATCGACGAACAGGAAGCCAAGCTGCGCCGCGAAGACCTCCAGAAAGAAAGCGATTTCTTCGGCGCCATGGACGGCGCCTCGAAGTTCGTGCGCGGCGACGCGGTCGCCGGCCTTATCATCACCGCCATCAACGTCATCGGCGGCATGATCATCGGCATGGCCCAGCGCGGCCTGCCCTTCGCCGAAGCGGCCGACAGCTATACCCGCCTCACCGTTGGAGACGGTCTGGTCACCCAGATTCCAGCCCTCGTCGTCTCGACCGCGGCCGGTCTTATGGTGTCCAAGGGCGGCATCAAGGACACGATGGACTCCGCGCTCGCCTCGCAGTTCACGAAGAACCCCAAAGCGCTCGGTATGAGCAGCTTCCTAGCCGTCTGCATGGCCATCCTGCCTGGCGTGCCGGCGTTTCCATTCCTGCTTCTCGCCGGCATCAGCGGCGGCATCGCTGCCTATGTTTCGTTCCAAAACGGCGCCAAAGCGACGAAGGCCAGGCAGATCGAGGAAATCAAAGCCAAGCAGGAAGTGCCGGTTCAGGAAGAGCCCATCAGCCAAGCCATGAAGATCGACATGGTGCGCCTGGAGCTGGGCTACGGACTCCTGTCGCTGATCAACAACGACAACAAGCGCCTCACCGACCAGATCAAGTCGCTGCGCCGCGCCCTTGCCACCGACATGGGCTTCGTCATGCCCGCGGTGCGTATCCAGGACAACATGCAGCTGCCGGCGAACTCCTACGCTGTCTACATCAAGGAAGTCGAAGCCGGCAAAGGCGACCTACGCCCGAATATGCTGCTGGTCATGGATCCGCGCGGCGAGGAAATCTCGCTGCCCGGCGAACGCACCAAGGAACCGACGTTTGGCCTTCCGGCGCTGTGGATCGATCCCGCCAACCGCGAGGAAGCGCTGTTCCGCGGCTACACTGTCGTGGATCCGCCCACCGTCATCACCACGCACCTTACCGAAGTCGTGCGCGACAACATGGCCGAGCTGCTCTCGTACACCGAGACGCAGAAGTTGCTGAACGAACTCGATAAGGAACAGCAGAAGCTCATCGGCGAAGTCGTACCGTCGCAAATCTCGGTCGCCGGCATCCAGCGCGTCCTGCAGAACCTGCTCAACGAGCGCATCTCGGTGCGCGACCTTCCGACGATCCTGGAAGGCATTTCGGAAGCCTGCGCCATCACCCGCAACGTGCTCATGATTTCCGAACACGTGCGGGCGCGCCTCTCGCGCCAGTTGTCCGACAAGAACGTTGACGAGAACGGAGTCATACCGTTGGTTGCGCTTTCGCCGGAATGGGAGCAGGAATTCGGCGAGTCGCTCACGGGTCAGGGCGACGACCGCCAGCTATCCATGGCGCCGTCGAAACTGCAGGAGTTCATCACGGCCGTGCGCCAGAACTTCGAGCGCTTTGCAATGCAAGGGGAAACCCCTGTACTTCTGACGTCGCCTACTGTCAGACCGTATGTGCGCTCGATTATCGACCGCTTCCGGCCCATGACCGTGGTAATGTCACAGAACGAAATTCATCCGAAGGCGAAGATCCGGACGGTTGGCCAAATCTAAGTGGGCGGTCAGATCTAGCTGAAGGAAAGATAGGGGCCAGAGGCGCCGGACGCGGCGTTCTCCTGGTGCGGGGACTAGATGCGGCTTAAGTCGTACAATGCGCCAACCATGGCGGAAGCCATGCGTATGGTGCGTGAGGAACTGGGGGACGATGCCATCATCGTCTCGACCCAGCGGTCCTCCGACGGCCAAGGTGTGCGCATCACCGCCGCGCTTGAAGACCCCGCCGACGACGACGCCATCGCCAGTGCGCTCTCGGGCCGCAACACCACACCGTTCGCCGAAAAAGTCCGCGATGCTCTCGAGTATCACGGCGTTCCCGCGCGCCTGGTCGAGAAGATGGTGCAGGCCGCCACCGCCGTCGAAGTGGGCTCGCCGACCATGGCCTGCGCGACAGCCCTCGAAGATCATTTCGACTTCGCGCCCTTGCCTGAGCGCAAGTCGCCGCGTCCCTTTATGTTGGTGGGCCCGCCCGGCTCCGGAAAGACCATAACGTGCTCGAAGCTTGCCGCGCGTGCGCGGCTCGCCGGGCGGCCTGTCGGCGTGATCACCGCCGATACGATCCGCGCGGGCGCCATCGAGCAACTGCAGGCCTTCACCAGCATCCTTGAAGTGGAGCTGCGCCAGGTGCGCGGTCCCGATCAGCTGGGCCTTGCCGTCCACGAGATGATGAGCCGCTACGACCTGGTGTTCATCGACAGCCCGGGCCTCAATCCGTTCAGCCAGCACGACATGGATTACTTACGCAACCTCGTGAACGCGGCCGACGTGGAGCCGATTCTGGTTCTCGCCGCCGGTGGCGACGCGCAGGAAGCCGCCGACATCGGTGAAGCCTTTGGCGCCTCGGGCGCGACGCGCCTGCTCGCCACACGCCTGGATATGACGCGCCGACTGGGTGCAATCCTGGCGGCGGCCGACGCCGGTCAGTTGATGTTCAGCGAAGTCAGTTTGAACCCGCATGTGGCCACCGGTTTGTGCGCGGTCAATCCCGTTTCCATGGCGCGGCTTATATTGCCGCCCGAAGAAGAGCTTCAGCCGCGTGTGGAAGAGCCGCCCGCGCAAGTGCTGCGCCCCACCGGCATTCGTTCCGAGGTTAAGAGATGACGACCACCGTTCCCCCCGGCGTACGTTCGCTGGGCCCCGCCCCAGCCGCCGGTCAAACAAGCGCCGGCCCGCGTCTGGCGGGCCGTCCGGCAGTGACGGCCAAGCGCGGGCGCCTGATGGCGGTCGCCTCCGGCAAGGGCGGCGTCGGCAAAACTTTTTTCTCGATCACTCTCACCCATGCGCTCGCGCGCCGCGGACAAAAAGCGCTGTTGTTCGATGGCGACTTGGGTCTGGCCAACATCGACATCCAGCTCGGCCTCATGCCCCAGTACGACCTCGGGAGTGTCGTGGCCGGCAAACTTTCGCTGAACCAGGCGGCGATGCAGTACGAGCCGGGCGGTTTCGACGTGATCGCGGGACGCTCGGGTTCGGGCTCGCTCGCGAACATCCCGCTCTCGCGTCTTCAAATCATGGGCGAGGACCTCGCCCTGCTCGCCGGCCGTTACGACCGCATCGTGCTTGATCTGGGGGCCGGCGTTGAGAAGTCGGTGCGTCAGCTCGCGAAAGCCGCGGATACCATTCTGGTTGTCACGTCGGACGAGCCGACCTCGCTCACCGACGCCTACGCCTTCATCAAGATCACCGCGATGGAGCGTCCGCAGACGGATATCCGTATCGTGGTGAATGCGTCGAACTCGACACGCGAGGGCGAGCGCACCTATCAGACGCTGTTCAAGGCCTGTCAGGGCTTCCTGAAGATTTCCCCGCCCTTGGCCGGCATCATTCGCCGCGACGCGCGCGTGCGGGAATGCATCCGCAATCAGACGCCGATCCTGATCCGCTCGCCATCGTCCGAGGCTGCCATGGATGTGGAAGCCATCGCCGAGCGGCTGCTCGCGCCTTAACAGGCGAAGACCATGACCACCGTCCCGCCGCCGAACGTTGCGTTGCCGCAAGTGCTGGCCGCGGCAGGGGCGGCGCCGACGATCGTGATCGCGCAACCGCCGCCGGCCATCGCGGCGCTACCGGTCGGGACCACACTCGAGGCGGTGGTGCTTCCGCCGCCGCCGAACGCACAAATCCCCACGGCAGTACCTAACGCGCCGACGCAACAGGCCGTGGTGCTTCATACTGCTATTGGCGATATCGCGGTCCGTCTTCCCATCGCGCTGCCTGAAAAGGTGCAGGTTGATTTGGAAGTCGTACGCGCCACGCCGCAACAAGTCACGGTGCGGATCACGACCGTTGACGGCACGGCCACCGCGCAGTACCTCGCGCAAAACCGCAACACCGTTCCGGCCGCCGCGCCCGCGCCGACCATAACGCTTCCGCAGACGCAGATTTTGCCGGGACCTCAGCCGCTGCCGCTGGCGGCGACCTGGATGCCGAACGGCCCCGCCCCGTTCGTGCAAGCGGGTACGATTTCCGCCGTCATCACCCACGCACCGCCGGCCGCCGATGCCGCGCCGAACGCAACGGCGCAACAGCCCGTGCAACCGGCGGCCCCTACGCCGGCGCAACCCGCCGCCCCGACACCGCCACCGACACTCGCAAGTCTGCCGGTGGGCGCCGGAAGCGAACTCGCGCTGAAAATCGTGAGCGTGCAACTCCCGAACGCGGCGCCGCTGACGGCGCCGTCCCCACCAAGCGTGCAAGCTCCTGCTCTTCAGCCGCAGGCGCCAATAGCACCGAGCCCGCCGCCCGCTGTTGCCGCACCTCCGCTCACGCCGCCGCCGCAGCCGCCGGGTCTGGTTTTGACGAGCGCGCAGCCGCCCGCTGTGCCGCAACCGCCCGGCGCGGTGCAACCGGCCCCGCCGCTTGCCACGGTGACCGGGACCGTGATCGCGAACGCCGATTCAATTCCAGTGATCGAAATCGAGGACCGGCAGGTTCAACTCAATGTACGCGCCAACCTGCCGGTGGGCACGAAGATCGTGTTCGAAGTGGCCGCCGCCACCGCGCCGCGCGTGGGCGCGCCCTTGCCTTTACCGCTTCCCGCGAGCGCCGTACCAATGACGGGACCAGCCGGCGCATACGTCGGCTGGCCGACGCTGACGGAGTCCATGAGCGTGCTTCAACGCAGCGATCCCGTAGCGGCGCAGCAACTGACGCAAGCCATTCCCGACGGTGGACCGCGTACAGCCGCAGCCGTGATTTCCTTTGTTCAAGCCATGCGCACGGGCGACGCGCGCCAATGGCCGGGAGACACGACCCTTCGCGCACTGGAGAAGGCCGGTCCGCGCGGCGCGCATCTCGCCGAAACCCTGTCCGGTGAAGTGGGCGAACTGTCCGCACGTACCCGCGACGCCGGCGCCGAATGGCGCGCGCTGCCGGTGCCTTGGAACGCAGAGGGGCAGATCGACCGCGTCGCGCTCATCACGCGGCGCGAAGGCGACAGCGATACGGAAGGCGGCGGTGGAAAAAAAGGCGGCGGTACGCGCTTCCTCATCGACCTCAATCTTTCACGCCTCGGCGCCCTGCAACTTGACGGGATGTTCAAGAAAGAATTGCGGGCTTTCGACATGGTGATGCGAACCAAAGAAGCCCTGCCCGAGGAGATGCGCCGCGACCTGGTCGGCATCTTCACTGAGGCGAACGGCGCCATGGGCCTTAAAGGCGGACTGACCTTCCAGGTCACGAAGAAGTTCGCCGATCCGTTAAATACCGGAAATTCACCTGATAAAGCCGGTCTCTGGGCTTAAAGTTCGTCTCTTAACGGCTTCTTTCCAGGTTTTTGGCAAACGGGCCTGATGACCAACCTGACCCGCGATCCGAAGGGATACTACGTGGCGCTCGGCATTGCCGAGGACGCCGACGCGGACGCTATCAAGTCGGCCTATCGCGCGAAGGCCAAAAGGCTTCACCCGGATTTCAATCCATCGCCGATCGCGGCCAAGCAGTTCCATCGCCTGCACGAGGCCTACGAGACCCTGAGCGACCCGGAAACGCGCGCGGCTTATGACCGGCCGTGGAAGAAAGCACAGAAGACCAATCCCAAGACCGATCCCAAGCCGGAGCCTAAAGCTGAGAAGAAGGCGCAGCCGAAGGCCGAGCCGAAGCGCCCCGAATCACCGAAGGCCACTACGCCGCCGCCGCGGCCCATACCGGCTTCGGTCGAAGAGCCGGCGCTGTGCCGCTGCGGCAAGATCACCGCGCAGCCGCGTTACGTTGTCTTCGACCTGGTATGGGGGCGCCTCAAGAAAGTCCAGAAGCGCACCGTGGCGGGCGTGTTCTGCCGCAGCTGCGCCGACCGCGCCGCCGTACGCGCGTCGCTGGTGACCTGGCTCGCCGGGTGGTGGGCATGGCCCAACGGCCCAAAGGAAACAGTCAAGGCGTTGGCCAACAACATGCGCGGAGGGCGTAAGCCCGCCGACCGCAACGCGCGCCTTTTGCTGCGCCAGGCGCGGGCCTTCCGCGCGCGCGGTGAAATGGAACTCGCACGCAGCGCCGGCGAACAAGCACTGGCCTTCGCGAAAGCCACGAACTTGCGCGGCGAGGTCGAACAATTCCTGGCGCCGCTCTCGGCCTCGATGGGAAGCGCCGCGCGCGCCATCAAGGACCGCTGGGCGAAACCCGGTTGGGCGCCAATAGTTCAAGTACTGCCGCTGGCGTTGATCGTTGGCGGCCTCAGCACCATCGCCGTCATGTCGACCCCCGTGCCGCTCACCACTATGGCCCAGAACCTCTATGCGAAATGGACCGCGCCCGCGACCAATGCGCCGGATCCGACGCAAGAGATCGTTGGGCGTGTGTACAGCGTGACGAAGGACGGCGCGGCGGTGCGCACGGGACCGGGCGCGAGTTATCAGATGGAAGCGATGCTGAAGACAGGCACGCTGGTGCTGGCGACGGAAACCGCGCCGGACGGACAATGGCTGCGCGTCGTGGCGGCCGACGGCACCGCGGGTTTCATGGCGCTCGACGAACTGACGCCGGACGTACCGCTCGATGCGATCAATGATGTCGGCGTGTTCGGCGTGCCGACGCCCGTGAAGGACTAGGCCGTCTCGACCGCCGTGCGGCGGCGGAAAAGATTGAGGCCGATCTCGTTGAGATCTTCGTCTTCCTTGCGCGTGAGTTCGCGCTCGTCTTCTCTATCTCGGTTTTCTTGCGTGACTTCGAGCGTCTTCGAGCGCCGGTAGGCCTCGGCGAGTTCGTCCTGCGCATAGGCGACGCGGGTTTGCACTTCGCGCAGGGCATGCGCGAGACGTCCGCGCTTCTCATCGCTGAGCGCGATGTAGCCGGGCAGCGTGCCGCGCAGCTCTACCGGCGCGTTAGCGGCAAAGGCCATTTCCATTTTGATTTCTTCTTCGAGCGCGTTCTGACGCTCGATGACGGCCTCCTCATGGCGGAGCAGCGTCGCGAGGCTGCGCCGCTTCTCGTCGACATCCCACTTGCGCAGACGGATGAGGTTATGAAGATCTTTCTTAGCCATTTAGCGGATCACCGCGCCGGCGGGCGCACACGAACGCCGACAGGACGCGGCGCGGCGCCCGGCGGCTGCGCGACGCGCATCTGCATGGCCTCGGGCTGAGCCTCGATGACGGGCGCGGCGTTCGGCGTGATCGCTTCGGCCAGAAGTTTGTAGCAGGTCTCGAGATCGGTGTGATCGTCCTTGCCCTGACGCAAGAACTCCTCGATACGCGGATAATAGAAAATGGCTTCATCCACCTCGGGGTTCGAACCCTTGCGGTAGGCGCCGAGGCGTATCAGCTCGGCCATATCCTCATACGACGAGATGAGCTTGCGCGCGCGGCGGATCAGCGCGTTCTGATCATCCGTGTTGCACGCCGGCATGGTACGCGAAATGGACTTGAGGATGTTCATGGCCGGATAGCGGCCACGCTCGGCGATGGGACGCTCGAGCACGATATGACCATCGAGAATACCGCGCACGGCGTCGGAGATCGGTTCGTTGTGATCGTCCCCTTCGACGAGCACGGTGAACAGACCCGTGATATTGCCGCTCTTGCGCTTGCCGGGACCGGCGCGCTCGAGCAGCTTCGGAAGCTCCGCGAACACGGTCGGCGTATAACCCTTGGTGGCCGGTGGTTCCCCCGCCGAGAGACTGATCTCGCGTTGCGCCATGGCGAAACGCGTGACGGAATCCATGAGGCATAGGACGTTTTTGCCCTGATCGCGGAAATACTCCGCGACCGCCATCGTCAGATAGGCGGCCTGACGGCGTGTAAGCGGCGGCTCATCGGACGTCGCGACGATGACCACGCTGCGCGCAAGACCTTCCGGACCGAGATCGTCCTCGATGAACTCGCGCGCTTCACGCGAACGTTCGCCGATCAGACCAACAACAGTAACGTCCGCGTTGGTGTAGCGCGCCATCATCGAAAGCACGGTCGACTTACCCACACCGGACCCGGCGAAGATACCCATGCGCTGCCCGTGGCAGCTGGTGGTGAAGGTATTGAGCGCGCGAATGCCGAGGTCGAGTTTACTGCCGATACGCTTGCGGTCATGCGCGGGCGGCGGCGAAGCCTTAATCGGATAGGCGGCGGGCCCAACGCTCAGCGGACCGCGACCGTCGATCGGCTTGCCCATCGCGCTGATGACGCGGCCCAGCCACGAATCGTCCGGGTATACGGCCGGCGCGGCGTCGGCGATTTCGGCGCGGCAGCCGAGACCGATTCCTTCGAGGGCCCCAAAGGGCATGACGAGGGCCCTACCACTGCGGAATCCGACCACCTCGCAGATGACCTTTCGGCCGTCACGGGTAATGACATTGCAGCGGTCTCCCACAGAGAGGTTGTTCTGGACCCCGGAAACCTCGATGAGCAGACCCTGCACAGCGGCGACCTTACCGAACACCTGGTAGGTCGGGATTCGGTCGATTTCGCTCAATAGCGTTGCAATATTAATCACTTAGAGCCGCCTTCGGATCGCCTTTACGTTGACGGAGAGAGCCTAGCCGGGCCGGTGTTAACAACTCCCAAAAAAACTAGGCAAAAATTACCGAGAAGGTTAATGGTGTTAACCTTTGATAAAGGTTAATGAGGAATCCTTAAGACATTGCACCGCTGCGGGACGGCCAGAAGGACCGGGTTCGCGGCAAGGTTTCGTTAGGACGGGTTACTGACCCATGTTAATGTCCTTAACGGAATGTAGTGTGCGGGGTTACTCGGGGGCACAACATCATGCGTATTCTTCTCGTTGAGGATGATCCCTCAACCGCTCAAGCCATCACCGCCATGCTCCGCAAAGAGGATTGGGTCATTGATTCGACCGACCTCGGAGAAGACGGTCTCGATCTCGGTAAGATTTACGATTACGACCTGATTATCCTGGATCTGATGCTGCCCGACATGGACGGCATGGACGTGATCCGTCAGCTTCGCAGCTCAAAGATCGCGACCCCGGTCCTGATCCTTTCGGGCCTGCAGGAAGCCGACAAGAAGGTTCAGGGCTTCGGCGTCGGTGCCGACGACTACCTGACCAAACCGTTCAACCGCGACGAACTGATCGCCCGCATCCAGGCGATTGTGCGCCGTTCCAAGGGTCACGCTCAGCCGAAGGTCCAAGTGGGCCGCCTGTCGGTGAACCTGGAAGCCCGCACCGCGGAAGTGGACGACCAGCCGCTCCATCTGACCGGGAAGGAATACGGCATCCTCGAGCTGCTCGCGCTCCGCAAGGGCACGACGCTGACGAAGGAGCAGTTCCTGAACCACCTTTACGGCGGTATGGACGAGCCGGAACTTAAGATCATCGACGTTTTCATCTGCAAGCTTCGCAAGAAGCTGGCCACCGCGACCGGCGGCGAAAGCTACATCGAAACGGTGTGGGGCCGCGGGTACGTGCTCCGCGAAAACGAGGCGGCGGAAGTAGCGCCGAGCGTCAAAAAGGCCGTCAACGCTTAACAACGTTGCATCGACACAAAAAGGCGCGGCGCCATCGGCTCCGCGCCTTTTTTATTGGCTGCTAACGTTTCTGCGGCAGCGCCAGCGAGTTGAGCTGGACCTTGTCCAGCCGATGCACGGCGTAAATTCCGAGATCGCGGTTCACGGGACGGAACGCCGCCGAAACGCCGGTAAGCGGCTCCTGCGTGCCCAGATACAAGACGCCGTCGTCGGCGAGGCTGCGGCTGATTTTCTGTAAGAGATCGATCTTTGCCTGAAGGTCGAGATAGACCATGACGTTGCGGCAAAGGATCGCGTCGAAGCGTCCCAACGGATAAATGTCGGTGAGTAGGTTCCACGTTTGGAACTTCACCATATCGCGCACGTCACTGTTCAGCTGCCAGCCGCCATCGTCCTTGGTGAAATTGCGCAAAAGCGCCTTGATCGGCAGCCCGCGCTGGACGTCAAACTGACTGTAGTGCCCATTGATGGCCGAGGTGATGGCGCTGCTGGACAGGTCCACGCCGACAATCTCGGCACGCCAGCCGGAGAATTGCGAGGCCGTCTCGCGGATCGCCATCGCGATCGAATAAGCCTCTTGGCCGGTCGAGACGCCGGCACACAAAACGCGGAACTGCCGGTGGTCGCGGCGCGCGGACAGAATGTTCGGCAGCACGATCTTCGAGAAATGGACGAAGGGCTTCCAATCGCGGAAAAAGGCCGTGTCCTTGGCCATCATGGCGTCGACGGCGCTCGATTGCAGGGCCGGATCGCCGGTGCGCAGCGCCGCCACAAGTTCGTGGAACGACTTGAAATTATGCTGGCGAACCACGGGCATCAGGCGGTTCTCGAGCAGGTAGCTTTTATCGCGCGTCAGCACGAGTCCGGAGCGCTCCTTCATCAGCCTTGCGGCATATTCGAAGTCGTCCGGAACCACCGCCCCTCCTAACCGAGCAGATCGAGCAGCAGAAACTTGCTGCGTACGATCTCGCTGTCGAAGGGTTTCATGATGTATTCGTTACCGCCGGCGGTGAGCGCTTCGCGGATAAAAGCGGGCTCGTTCTCGGTTGCACAGAAGACGACAACGACTTTGTCGCCGCCAGGCATCTTACGCAGCGCCTTCACGGTCTCAAGGCCGCCGAGATCGGGCATTTCAGAATCGATAAGCATCACATCCGGCATGCGAATGGCGCAGGCATTAAGGGCCTTGCGGCCGTTCTCGGCTTCCTCGACGTCGAAGCCAAGATCCTGAACGATCTTGGCGGCGACGCGGCGGATCACGCGAGAGTCATCGACCACCAGGCAAAACTTCATGACACGGCCGGGACATCCACGACCACGGCCAGTCCATCGGCGAGCGAAGACAGCGCCACCTTGCCGCCCGCGGCCCGAATCATTTTGCCGGCGAAGTAGGCCTGCACCGTCTTTGCCGTCAGGCCACCGCCGAGTTGGCCGAGCGCCGCGTTGCGCAGATCCTCACGCCCGTTGACCGTCCGCCCCGTAGCGGTGCGGGCGGTGAGCGAGAGCTTCACGGTTGCCCCGGTCTCCGCCGCGATCTCGAGACTGCGGGTGCCCGGCTGCGCTTCAAGCGTGAGGAGGCAGAGATTGAGAACCGATTGGATCCACATCGGCCCAAACGCGCGCGCGGCCTTATCGAGGGCGGCGGCGGCGGGCCACGTCACTTCGATGCGCGCGCCCGGACCCGCGGTGGTGCTGATGTAATCCTCGACGAGGCCCTTGAGATCGCCGGCGGTGCTTTGAGCAAGACCGAGCGCGGCCCGCAGAAACTTGAGCTTGCGCGAGGCTGCGCTGGAACTGTCGCCAATGAGACCGATCGTTTCGGCGTCCGCCATGGATGGGTCATCGCCGATGAGCTCGACCCCCGCGGCGACAGCGCCGATGGGACCGGCCAAATCATGGCAAAGGCGCGTGCACAGAAGCTGCGCCAGCTCCAGGTCCGTATCGTTCATGCCCCTAAAACCCCAATCCCCACACAGAAACCAGTTTAGCAGGGCAGACAGCAGCCTCGAAAGCATCTAAAACAGAAATATCAACGAATTTACAGGTAGATAGCGGAATTGTTGCATGCATGACGAGTTCACGCCCGGTATGCTTGTAAGAAATCCGGACCAGCCCGAGTGGGGCCTGGGCCAGGTGCAATCGGCGGTCGGTAACAGGGTCACGGCGAACTTCGAAAATGCCGGTAAAGTGACCTTGAACATGGCCGTGGTAAATTTGGTGGTGGTCGAAGACGACTCGCCCCGGTCCTAAAATCAGCTATCTAAGTACGATGATCGATCCCTTTGGCCGTTCCATCAGCTACCTGCGCGTCTCCGTGACGGACCGCTGCGATCTTCGCTGCGTGTACTGCATGGCCGAGAACATGACCTTCCTGCCGAAGAAGGACCTTCTATCGCTGGAGGAACTGGACCGGCTGTGCTCGGCTTTTGTGGATCTTGGGGTGCGCAAGCTGCGCATCACGGGCGGTGAACCGCTGGTGCGCCGAAACATCCTCGAGCTGTTCACCAGTCTCGGCCGCCACCTGAAGACCGGCGCCCTCGATGAATTGACCCTGACCACCAACGGCACGCAGTTGCCCGCCTATGCCGAAAGCCTGGCCAAGGCGGGGGTGAGGCGGATCAACATCTCACTCGATTCCCTAAACCCGGAGCGCTTCAAAACCATCACCCGTTGGGGCGACCACGCTCAGGTGATGGAGGGCATCCGCGCGGCGAAAGCAGCCGGACTTAAGGTGAAGATCAATGTCGTGGCGATGCGCGACGTGAACGAGGACGAGTTCATCGACTTCGTCGGCTGGTGCGGCCAGGAAGGCTTCGATCTGGTTTTCATCGAGACCATGCCCATGGGCGAGATCGACGGCGACCGCACTGAACAGTACCTGCCACTATCCATGGTGCGCGCAAACCTGGCGCAGAAATGGACGCTTGAGCCGATCCCCGACACCACCGGCGGCCCTGCCCGCTATATGCGGGTCCGTGAAACCGGGGGCCGGGTCGGCTTCATCACACCAATGACCCATAACTTCTGCGAGTCCTGCAACCGCGTACGCCTGACTTGCACCGGCACCTTGTACATGTGCCTTGGCCAAGAAGATGCCGCCGATCTGCGTGCCCCGCTGCGCGCGAGCGAAAGCAACGAACAACTGATGCAGGCGATCCGCGAGGCCATCACACGCAAACCGAAGGGCCACGACTTCGTCATCGACCGCCATCACAAGCGCCCCGCGGTCGCGCGGCATATGAACGTGACGGGCGGTTAGCACATGACCTTCTCACGCGTGGCCTTCGTGGCGGCGGATACGCCGCAGGCGCAAGAGTCCTTACAGGCGCTGATCAACCGCTATGGCCAGCATGACCCCAAGAAGGCCGACGTGATCGTCGCTCTGGGAGGCGACGGCTTCATGCTGGAGGCCCTGCACACCTACATGTCCGCCGATGCGCCGATCTTCGGCATGCATCGCGGCACAGTCGGGTTCCTGATGAACCGTTTCGACGAAGACGACTTGCCCAACCGCCTTGCCCGCGCCGCCGACGTCACGCTGTATCCCCTTCGGATGAAAGCCACGACGGCAGATGGCAAGCAGGTCGAGGCGCTGGCGATCAACGAAGTTTCCATGCTGCGTCAGACACGCCAAGCCGCGAAGATCCGCATCACGGTTGATGGCCGTGAACGCATGAAGGAGCTGATCTGCGACGGCATATTGGTGTGCACGCCGGCGGGGTCGAGCGCTTACAACCTGTCGGTCCATGGGCCGGTGCTGCCGGTGGGCGCCAATCTTCTGGCGATGACCCCGATCAGCGCCTTCCGCCCCCGGCGCTGGCGCGGCGCTCTGCTGCCGCGAACCGCCACCGTGCGCCTGGAACTGTTGGAGGCCGACAAGCGTCCTGTTTCCGCCGTGGCCGACCGCGAAGAAGTGCGTGACGTGGTGGACGTGACGGTGCGCGAAGACCGCACGATCGCACTAAAAGTGCTGTTCGATCCCGAACACAATCTCGAAGAACGCATCGTGGCCGAGCAGTTCGAGCCGTAATTACCAGTAAAATCCTGGAATAGTGAACGTCGGCATCTGGCCTTCGTGTTTCGCCAAAGCTTCAGCCTTGGCGGGCTCGGCCGCCTCGCCGTATTTCACACCCAAGGCTTCCGCATGGATACCGCCGGTACACCACACGGAGGCGAGGCCGCTCGCGCGCGCGCCTTTGACGTCCGTCTCCAGCGCATCGCCGACCACCGCCACCCTCTTAGGGTCTAGACCAAGTGTTTCGATGGCGAGGTGATAAATTTTGGGATCGGGCTTGCCACGCAAGGCGATCGCGCCGCCCATCTCCTTGTAACGCGCCGCGATCGCGCCGGCGCAGACGATAGGTCGCCCGCCGCGGATGACGACGAAATCCGGGTTCGCGCACACCATCGGCAGCGCACGTTTCGCGGCCCGTTCCAATACGACAAGATAGTCCTCGACCTTCTCATCAAGACTGATGGGACCGGTGTTGAGGATGAAGCTGGCGGCCGCGAGGTCGGAAACAATACTGAGCCCTGTGTCTTCGAACACGCTGCGGTCCCGCTCGGGACCGAGATGATAGACCGTGTCACCAAGCGCGGCGAAAAACGGATCGTCCTTCTTGATCAACGCCGCGCGGGTAGCTTCGCCGGACGAGAGCACCTCGCCATAGAGATCGCGGCCAATGCCCATTTTTGTCATCGCCTCGACGAGCGCATGGGCGCGGCGCGGGGCGTTGGAAAGCAGGATCGTCTTCTTCCCAGCGGCCTTCAACGCGCGCAGCGTATCGGCCGAAGGCGGATAAGGCTTCTCGCCGTCATGCACGAGGCCCCAGAGATCGAGAATGAAGCCGCCGAACTCGTCCTGGATTTCGCTGAGACCGGAGATCGGGCGCAAGCTCATCGGTGATCGGCCCCAACCGCGGCCGCGACCGACGTGAAGCCATCGCGCTTCAGGAGCGCGGCAAGCTCCTTGTTGATCTTATTCACAAGCGCGGGGCCTTCGAACACCAGCGCGGAGTAAAGCTGTACGAGCGAAGCGCCTGCGCGGATTTTGGCATAGGCATCGGCACCGCTGGCCACACCGCCTACACCGATGAGCGGGATCGTGCCTTCGGTGAGCCTGTACACTTCGGACAACATTCGCGTGGACAGTTCAAACACCGGAGCACCGCTCAAGCCGCCGGTTTCGGCGCGATGGGCCGACTTCAACGTATCCGGCCTGATGATCGTGGTATTCGATACGACGATTCCGTCCAGATTTTCGGCGCGCGCGGCTTTCACGGCTTCGGCGAGATCTTCGGGCGTGAGATCAGGCGCGATCTTGATCAGGAGCGGCGGCGATTGTCCCGTCATCGCGGCGCGCGCGGCCCGGATGATGGCGATCAAGGGCTCGGCGCTTTGCAACGCACGGAGCCCTGGCGTGTTGGGCGAGGAGACATTGATGACAAGGAAATCGGCATACGGCGCAAGCGCGTGGGCGAGCGTCGCGTAATCAGCCGTAGGATCGATCTGATCCTTGTTCTTACCGAGATTGACGCCGACGATGCCGCGCCGGGAGCCGCGCGCACGCAAGCGCGCTTCGACGACGCTGAGGCCATCGTTATTGAAGCCCATGCGATTGATGACCGCGTGGTCTTCATTGAGACGGAACAAACGCGGCTTCGGATTGCCCTTCTGCGCGAGCGGTGTAACACCGCCGACTTCCACAAAGCCGAAACCGAGATCGAGCGCGGCGTCGAAGGCCACCGCATTTTTGTCGAAGCCGGCGGCTAGTCCTATGGGATTTGGGAAGACGCGATTCCATACCGTCTGGTGCAAAACCGGATCATTCACCGGCGCGGAATAAAAAACGGTAGCGAGCCGCGACCTTAGGCTAAGTAACGCAATCTTATGCGCGCGCTCGCTGTCCATCTTGAACAGAAATGGACGCAAAATATGAAAGGGATCCAACATCATATGAGATCAATTTTGATATGCAGTCGCAACAAAACGACCGCTGGTGGGGTTTATTATAACTCCAAATTTATCTACCGTTGTGTGCAGCGTTTTTTAGTGCGAGCGCGTTGTACAGCCATTCATTTTGGCGAAGCAATTTGCTTCTTGTTCGAACGACGACCAGATATATTGCCCGCTCACGGGGAATCTTTGTCAGCGTCAAAATAATAACATCGTGCGTAGCGACCCCAAGCTTTCAACAAGGGGCTTGGCTCGCCTGATCGAACAGGTGGGCAAGGCTGCCTATAATCTCGGCTACACGCCTGGGCTGAATCCAGCTCAGTGGGCGGCGATGCGCTATTTTGACGAAGCGACCATCGAGCGCCGCACCGTTACCGGCTTCGCACAGTTCCAGGGAACGACAAAAGGGACGGCTTCGCAGACCGTGGCCGCGCTGGTGCGCAAAGGTTACTTGCGCCGCGTCGGTGATAAGCAAGACCGCCGTGTGCACCGTCTGGTGCTGACGGATGAAGGCGAGAGCCTGTTGCGCGGCGACCCGCTCCAGCAGTTGTCGCGCGCGCTGGAGACCCTGACGCAGGAAGAGCGTTGGGCTTTGGCCGTGAATATGGAGAAAGTCCTGCGCCAGCTGATCAAGCTGTAACGCGGCCCTTTCCGATTTTCCTATCTCAGCAATCTGTGCGGTTCCGCGTGCGAGCGGAACGCGCGAAATTACATCTGATATTATTTTCGCTTGCGCCGACGCCTGATGGCGCCGACTTACACCGACAAAGCCGTGTCGATGGCCTTCATCAATTCAGCGCGTTCGAAGGGCTTGTAGACGACCACGTTGGCGCCGAAGGTCGCAGCGAGTGGGGCCGTGTACGTGAGCGGTGCATTCGGAGCACCGCCGGAGATCACAACCACCGGGATATTGTTGCCAGCGCCGCGGATCTCTTTCAGGAGGGCGATGCCGTCCATTTCGGGCATCCAGATGTCCGACACGATCGCATCAAAGCGGCCGTTCTTGAGACGCACAAGCGCTTCCTTGCCCGAAGCGGCGTCCTCGACGGTGTGACCCGCGGCGGACAGAATTTCGCGCACCGAAAGGCTGACCTCGGGTGAATCCTCGACGAGCAGGATGTGCGCCATGACCGGATCCGAGATTAGGATGAAGTTTGTGCGGAATGCTGAGAAGAAGTGGTGGGAATGTATATCATTGCCTTCGTTCCCTGATCAACTTCGCTCTCAACCTTAAGTGTGCCGCCCCACCCCGTCACGATACTGTAGACCACGGAAAGTCCAAGCCCCGTGCCCCTGCCGGCGACTTTCGTCGTGTAGAATGGCTCGAAAATGCGCGAGAGCGTATAGGAGTCCATGCCGCAGCCGTGATCGGTGACGGAAAGCTCGATCCACGTCCCGGGCTTAATGGTCAGAGCCGACGCGCGCGATATGTCGAGATCGACCACCGCCAGCCGGACCGAGACTTTCCCCTGCCCGCCCATGGCGTCCGCCGCGTTAGCGACGAGATTCAGGATGACTTGCGACACCTGCGTGGGGTTCACCACGACAATGGCATCTTCCGCATGGAGTTGTTGATCGAGCACGATGCCCGGCGGCAAGCCGCTTTGCAGGAGGTTGATCGCGTCGCCGACGAGGCCGGCGATATTGTGGGGCGCGAGTTGCGGCGCGTCGCGCCGGGCGAAGGTCAATATCTGGCGCACCACATCACGCGCCTTGCGGGCGCTGGAGGCGATGACCTCGAAATACTTACGGACCTTCCCGGGATCCTTATCGGCGAAATCCTGCCCCAGGTCGGCGAGCGCGAGAATCGGCTGAAGCAGGTTATTGATTTCATGCGCAACGCCGCCCGAGAGCTGGCCAAGCGCTTCCATCTTCTGTGACTGAAGCAACTGCCCGGCGCGCGCGCGTTCATTGGTGATGTCGTCGAGATTGAGCACGAACACCGTGGCTTCGCGGCCCGGATAGTCGCTGACAGGCGCCACTTCCACCTCGGCCAGGAAGCTGGTGCCGTCGCGGCGCGCGCACGTGAGCTCAAACGCGCCGCTTTGTGAGGTCGCGAACGTGCGCAATACCGCGTCCCAGCCTTCGCCGCTTTCATCGCGTGCGCGCAGGCTGGCAATGCCGCCGGCGCTGAGGGACGAAGTATTGTAACCGGTCAGGCGCTCGAACTCGGCGTTGGCGTAGAAGACTTCGGGCCGCGCGCGGTCGGTGGTCACGACCGCGACGCCGATGGGCGAGGCATCGAGCGCTTCATACAAGATCGCGTTACGGCGCAGGAGTTGCTTCAACTCCTGCTCGCGTTGTTTGCCTTCCGTGACGTCCTGACACGTGCCAAAAGACGCGTAGGGCTCGCCGTCCGCGTCGAACAGCACGCGCGCATCGAACCGTAGCCAGCGGACCGCGCCGTCGGCGCGGATAATGCGGTACTCCGCTCCGCGCACGGCTTTTCCATCGAGCTGATCGGCGAAGATGCGCTCGAAGGTCTCATGATCCTCGGGATGCACGAGACTGCGATACTTGCCAAAAGGATGAGTGACGGCTGTGGGCGAAACACCGTGGATCACATACATGTGCGGCGACCACTGCACGGACGCGGTCTGCCAGAAAATCTTGTAGGTGCCGAGTTGCGCGATGCGGGTGGCTTCTTCGAGCCTTGCTTCGCTTTCACGGATCTCGAACTCGGCATTCTTCATCGCGGTGATGTCGAAAGCCGATATCACCGTCCAGGTTTCCGACACCGCCCCCGATTGCAGCGGAAAACAGTAAATCATGTACCAGCCAAGACCGAACGGCTGGACGAAATTGGTGGCGTCGTAACCGGCGGCCCGGCGGGCGCGGTCGAGGAAGAGCTTGTAAGCGCCCTCGATCGGACGGCCGACAGCAGCTTGCGCCGTGCAGCCGAGCATATTTTCGGCGCGCGTATTGGCGGCGACAACGATCTCGCCCTCATCGATGATGATGGCCGCGGCGGGCAATGCGTCGAGGAATTTGCCGGCGCCGATCCGATCATCGTAGGCAGATGCGGAAGGCTGGGCCGGCGGGTGCGGAAGTATGGGGCCCATTGGAACGTTTTATCCGCTTAACCGGCCCGCTTATCGGGTCAGCCGGACCTTGAAGGGTTTCATCATTTTTTTAATTTCGTCGTCCGGTAGCGAGTCCGGGATAGGCGCCTCGGGAAAAAGAGGTTCGCCGTAACCGAGTTCTTTTTCGTAGACGATGCTTTCCAGATAATCGGCGACGCCGGAGAGTTCAGTCGCACGCTTCTTGTCGAGCGCCGCGGCCTTGCGGATTTCCGCAGCCGCACGCATGACCAAGATATCGACAGACTTGTTATGCTCGGCCATTCCTCGTTCCCCAGCGGCGCACGAACCGTACCTCAACGCGCGGGTTCGACAGTTCGAATACTTATAATCTGCCCGCCGGGGCCGGACAATTCGTGGATACACGTACGCCCCCGCGAAGGGGCAAAGACCCAGCAACACGTGCAGGTGGGCGCACCCCGATCAACTTCAAGGCGCAGCCGAAAACGGTAGCGGAATCAGAGGGCTGCGCGGATCCACGCCAGGGCGCGCGATTGATTCCCGTCGGTATAGAACTCGTAGTGTCCGGGGGGCAGGGAATCACGCAGGAGGAGTGCGAGGCCGGCCCAGGAAGGACCGCCGACAATAGCGGCCCGCTCGCAGCGGTATGCGTTGCCGGCGAGGATGGCGCCGGTCTCCCATTGCGATTTCTCGTCCCATCCGATCAGACGGCTGAGATCGCAATAGAGGCGGAATTTCGGATTCTCGGCGAGGACCACAGTCATCGCCGGCGCGAAAACGCCCGCGTAGTCCTCTTCGGTCAGTGTACCGACCGCGCGAAAAAAGATGATGTTCCGTTCGCGTTCGGGCTTTATTTCAAGCATATCCAGCTCAGGTTGCGTCAATCCAAGGAGCGCAACACTAGAAGGAATCGGTAAAAAGTTGAATTGAATTCAGTACGTTCGGCGCGCGTCACTGCGCGGCTTGAAGTACGCATTCCGGCGCCGGCAAATAGATCATGAAACGGCAGCCTTGGCCGGGCACGCTATCGACCGTCGCTCCGCCGCCCCAGCTCCTCGCGATACCCGACACGACGGCGAGACCGAGGCCTGTACCTTTGCCCTGGGGCTTGGTGGTGAAGAACGGATCGAAGACCTTGCCCACCAACTCCGGCGCGATGCCCGGACCGCTATCCTCGACGCTGATGCGGCAATAGGAGCCAGGCGCCACGCCCGCGCCTTTCGAAGCTTCACCCGAAACAGTGATGCGCTCGATGCGCACAAGGATACACCCGCCGGTCGTCATCACATCGGCGGCGTTGGCGATGAGATTGGTGACGATCTGCGCCACGCCCGTGCGCTCGGCACGGGCAACCGGCGCGTCGTCGGACGCCACGATATCGATATGCGTGTTGGCGCCGATAGCGCCGCTCATGAGATCGACGGTTTCACGCACGACAGCAAGCACATTGATATCTTCGCGGCTGGGCGGCGTATGCCGCGCGAAGGAGAGCACATTCTTGACGATAAAGGTGGCGCGCTCCGCGGCCCGCGTGATGCGTATGAAATAGAGGCGCAGCTTCTCATGCTGCTTAGCTTCCTCGGCGCCGAAGGCCGAATAGATGAGGATCGGCTGCAGGAGGTTGTTGATCTCGTGGGCGAGGCCGCTGGCAAGACGGCCCATCGCGCCCGCCTGGCGGCGGCCTTCCTCAAGGTCGCGCTCGCGCATGCGGTCTGTTACGTCGGCGCCAACGCCGCGATAGCCATAGTATTCGCCGCCGCCATCAAACTGCGGATGGCCGCTGAGACTGACCCAACGCGGCGCGCCCTTGCCGTCAATGATCGGCACAACGATGTCGCGGAACTTGGCGCGCTCGTCGAAGGCCTGCTCTAAGACGCGGAAGTCGTGATCGCTGGTGGCGTCGAGCGCCGGATTACCGCCGCCCGGCATATCAGCGCCGAAATTCTGGAGCCGCAATGCCTGCACGGCGGCGGCATCCGCGCGGTACTCCCAAATATAGTCGGCGGAGCACTCCACCATGCCGCGCAGTTGCGCCTCATCGGCGCGGCCCGCACGCAGCGCGGTGATGTCTTGCGCGAGGCCAAAAACTTTCGGCTGCGGCCCGTCCACATCCAGCGAATGCCAGGAGAAGCGGACGTTACGCTGCTCGCCATCGGGCCGCACGATGCGGCATTCGACCATCCCCGCCGGGGGGCTTTCATTTTCCTTCGCCCACGTATCCAGCACCCGCTGGATGTCCTGCGGCGCGACAAAGTCGAGCAGTGAGCGCTTGGTCGGCATGAAGGAGCCGGGACTGACGCCGTACAGGGCGTACATCCCGTCGTTCCAGAGGAACGTATCGGTGCGCACATCCCATTCCCAGCAACCGATGGCGGCCATGGTGTGCAACTCGGCGGACGTCGGCGTGCGCAGCGCGGGGCGCGAGGCCTGGGCGCGCGCCTGACCTTGCGAAAGAAGATGAAGCGCGCCGAAAACCGCGCCGCCAAAAGCGGCCACCCCGACCAAGAGAACCTGTGATGTGAAGTGATGCCCGGAATGGTCCGCGACGAAGGCGGCGCCCAAGACGCCCAATAGCGCGGCCGCGACACCGAGCTTGGTCCGCATCGAGTTTTGGATGGCCGGCGAGCCCATGGCTCAAAATCCCCTTATTCCCCGCGCCCATCCTAACGAGATAGGCACGGTTCCTCTATGCAGCGGAAATGGAAAAGAGGCCGCAGAGCCGCGCGAGTCTCTCGTCGCGTTAGTTTGTCATATTATTATTAAATATCATATATTTAGATCGCCGCACTGGACCGCGGACGCGCAGATTCCTATTCTGAAGGCCTAGGTTCGAGGAGGCCGGCAGGACCGGCACGCGTCATGGAATCCAGAGAAGCCAAGTTCAAGATCGGCCAAGTGGTGAAGCATCGCCTGTTTCCGTTCCGCGGCGTGATTTTCGACGTCGATCCGCAGTTCGCGAACACCGAAGAGTGGTGGCAGTCGATCCCCGAGGACGTGCGTCCGCAGAAGGACCAGCCGTTTTACCACCTGCTCGCCGAGAACGCGCAGACGCATTACGTCGCCTATGTGTCGCAGCAGAACTTGCTCGCCGATGAGTCCGGCGACCCTGTGCAGCACCCGGAAGTGGGTTCCTACTTCGGCGAGTTCCGCGGCAGCCACTACGTGATGCGGCCGAGCTACGCGAATTAAGACCGTTTTCTAGAACGATCCCGGCTTATTTCCCTCGATCTGCTTCGGCATCACCTGGATGCTATCAAGCATGCCCGGCCCGTAATGCGGCTGTATATTTTGCACGGGCGAGAACGCAAAAGACCGTCGCAGGAAAAGCGAGGTACTGGTGACGTGGGTGTGCTGCGGCCCGTGACCGATCATATCAATTTGGATCAGGTCGTTTGCCCGAAAGTGTTCGGTCATCACGGGATAGCGCTCGGCATTGTCTAGGATCACCATTCCATCGGACGATAGGAATGCGAGACAATTCATGGCGCAGTCATAACGCCAGCGCCCATCAATAACGATCACGTCGTGGGGTGCGTGTTTCGCAACAAGCTCCACGTACTCAGTCCCCGACGCGAAAAAGATTTCAGTATTCGCAAGATTGGCGGCCTTCACCTGTTCAAACCAAGGTTGATCGTGTTCAACAGAAATGACCCGCTTGGCCCTACGCGCCCAATAACGCGTCGAATTTCCCGCCCCGTATTCGAACACGCGTTTCTGGGAAAAATCCAACTGATTGAGAAAACTGATTGCTGGATAGCTGATCCAGGGCACAGGCGACCCATCGGCCCAAATGGGCGCCTTCTCCTCGACCGTGCGGCGATGTCCGAAGTAGTCCGAGAGATGAGCGAGATTGTTCATGAAGGCCCAGGAAAGGCTTGGAAAATCAGGGTCGAGGCGCCTAAATTGGCATGCCTCGCGGCGTATCAATTTATCTCCCCCGATTGTAGAGGACACCATGGCGATCAAACAAGGCGACAAGCTGCCGGCAGGAAAGTTCCGTGTGATGGGACCGGACGGCCAAAAGGAAATTTCGACGGACGAAATCTTCAAGGGCAAGAAGGTCGTATTCTTTGCCGTGCCTGGCGCGTACACCCCGACCTGCTCCAAGCAACATCTGCCGAGCTATGTTGCCAACTACGACAAGATCAAAGCCCAGGGCGTCGATACGGTCGCCTGCATGGCGGTGAATGATGCATTCGTCATGGATGCCTGGGGTAAGTCCCAGAATGTCGGCGACAAAGTCATGATGCTCGCGGACGGGAACGGCGAATTCACGAAAGCCCTCGGGCTTGAATTCGACGTCACCAAGGCAGGCCTCGGCATCCGCAGCAAGCGCTTCTCGATGATCGTTAACGACGGCGTCGTGGAAAAGCTCAATGTCGACGAAAGTGGCTACAACCTTACGAGTGCCGAGGCGACCTGTAGCATCTAAGTCCGCAAATTCATCTTGCAAGATTCGGCGCCCAGCCTGACGGTGGGGTGCCGTTTTCTTTTTGCGCGGCCGGAGTCCGTCAATGCAGCCCATCGCGACCTGGGACAATCTTGCGACAGACAAGCTTTATGCCGGCGATCTCCTATCGGGCGCGCCGCAGTATCGGACCCATATCGGGTTGACGCTGAACCAAGCCAATCAGCGCAACATCGCACATGATCTGACGCGGCCAATGCCCATCCGGGCTGAGCGGATCGCGGTCTATCAGGCCGAGGATGTATTCGAGCACATTGCTTATGATGCCATCGATCCCATTTTCGCGGATATCTATCGGGTGCTGAGACGCGGCGGACTGTTTCGCTTCAGTGTTCCAGACTATCGCTGCGATATTCTTCGCGGAAGGTCGTTATTCAACGACGCGGGCGACATCGTTTTTGATCCCGGCGGCGGCGGCACATTCGACAACGGCCGTGTCGTTGACGGCGGTCACGTGTGGTTTCCTGTCTATGAGTCCGTGAAGACCTTATTCGATCGCTCGCCCTTCGCTCAACAGGGAACCATTCGCATGCTTCACTACATCCAGTCCGATGGGGACTCGATAATGAATCCGATCGACTATTCTTTAGGATTCGTGAAGCGCACTCCCGACCATGACCCCCGGGTAGCAAATCCTCGGCGGGTTATGTCAATTGTCGTGGACGCTTGGAAAAGCTGATGAGTCAGCGCGGAAGGGACAACTGCCACGCCCACGCGTCTTCGATCTGCGTCGTAAGATCCGAGCGACGCGGCGCCCATCCCAGCACAGACTGAGCGCGGGACGGGTCGGCGACTAACGCCGGTGGGTCACCTTCGCGACGATTGCCGACAACCACAGAAATATTGCGGCCCGTGACCTTGCGCGCCGTCGTCACTACTTCCTGAACCGAAGAGCCGCGCCCCGTACCAAGATTGAACGCCGCGCCGCCACCATTTCCTATCGCATAACGCCACGCAAGCAAGTGTGCATCGGCCAGATCCATAACGTGAATATAGTCGCGCACACAGGTGCCGTCGCGCGTCGGATAGTCCACGCCGTTGACGGTTATGGCTTCGCCTTTGCCGCGCGCGACATCGAGCACGAGGGGTATCAGATGATTCTCCGGCTCGTGCCACTCGCCCGTCTCCCCATCGGGGTCGGCGCCAGCGGCATTGAAGTAACGCAACGCCACCCAGGATAGACCCTGCTCCGTCTGCGCGCGTGCCAGCAATTGTTCCATCCTAAGCTTGGCCGCCCCGTACGGATTTACCGGCCGGCAGGAAGCGTCCTCCGCGATTGGAACATGGGTCGGTGTGCCATAGACAGCCGCAGAACTCGACACGACGAGCGTATGCAAGTCCGCATCCGCCATTGCGTCTACGAGCGTTTGCGTACCACCGACGATGTTGTGATCATAGAGGTCCGGTTGCGCGACAGACTCATTTACGAAGATGAACGACGCGAAGTGCAGGACCGCGACCGGGCGATAGCTGTTCATCACTTGAGCCAGCCGCGCCTTGTCGTGAATATCGCCGACTTCCAGTGGCCCCCACTTTACGAGTTCGCGGTGACCACGGATTAGGCTGTCATAAACAATAGGCGTATGCCCAGCCCGGGCGAGAGCCTTACAGGCGTGACTCCCGACATATCCGGCGCCGCCGGTGACCAAAATTGTCGCCATCGTTCCAAAACTTAGTGGATTGCGTATGCTGTGGGATCGTCGGGATAGCCGAACGCTTCGATGTCGGCCTTCGCATGCCGGCGAACTTTATCGAACATCTCGCGCGTGTAATATGTAGACCAGTGCGCATGCTCGGTAGCATTGCGATGCTCAAGCGTGACATCGTCCATTCCGATTTCGCTGCATACGGTACGAAAGTCTTGTTCGAGATTTTCGTAACGGCCGATGAAGTCGACAAGCTGATTGTCTTCGTCGTCGAAGAGAAAACGTTTCTGTTGACCCATGGGAAACTCATCATCCGGCGCGCTCATGACAAAGCTCTCGAATGAACTGAAATCTTGCTTCGCCACCTGAAGTTCGGGAAATTTCAAATTATATTTGTAGAGCGAGAGTTGGAGATCCCACGGATTCCTGACAAATCCCACCTTGTAAAGGGAATCGAATGTCTGGCGGCGCATCATTGGGCGCACGTTCTTGGCCAAGGCGTGATCGTGCATCCACACCAGACGCGGATTGACGCCCGAGCACCGCAGATACAACGACATCGTGCGGGGATGCTCCTTCCCGAGCGACTTGCGGATGTCTGTCTTACCAAGGGCGTGGACGATGGATGTGCCCGCGACCTTATAGACGTGAATAAATAGGAAGTTGTGGGCCAGCGAGAGAATCATGGGCGGACTCGGATGGATTGCACCATGGGTCTGGCTACCAGCAAAAAGTTAACAAAAAAGACGCGTTAACAGAAAAAACACCGGGACAGGTCAATCTGACATGCTGTGGGACAGCCGCCTTCAAGGGACTTGCCGTGAGTCACCCGACAACCGAGATCATCCTTAAGAGCGCCGTCTCGGCGGACTATGACGAGTTCTATGACGGCGCGAATGAATGGCGTGATCTGGGCGCCAAATTTAAAGCCAAGAATCTTACCGAAGTGTGCAACCGTGCCGGCTTCACGCCGAAGCGCGTGCTGGAGGTCGGCGCCGGTGAAGGCAGCGTGCTCAAGCATTTGCAGTCCATGGCTTTCGGCACGGAGTACCATGCGCTCGAAATCTCGCACTCCGGGATCGCGGCCATCGAAGGGCGTCAAATCCCCGGTCTCGCCAAGGCGTCGTGGTTCAATGGCTATGAAATCCCCTACGAAGACGATGCGTTTGACGTCGTGATCCTGTGCCATGTGCTGGAGCACGTGGAGTATGAGCGTGTGCTGCTGCGCGAGCTGCGCCGCGTGGCGCCGCGGCACCTGATCGAGGTCCCGCTCGATTACCGCCAGGGCGTAGATAAAAATTACGAGCACTGCCTGAGTTACGGCCACATTAACGTTTATTCGCCGACGCTCATCCGCTTTCTGCTCCGCTCGGAAGGCTTCGCGATCGATCAGGAATTACTGACGATCGTGCACGAAGAGGTGATGGCCTACATCGAATTCGTGACGAATAAACGCGAGCGCACCGCGGCGGCCGAAGCCGACTTCCACAAGCGCATGTCTGACCGGGCGATGAAATTCTTCACCGCACCGTCCAAGGATCACGCGGAGATGATGGCCAACGCGATCACGATGCTGACACACAGGGACGCGAAGGGCCTGACGGTTTTCGGCAAGCGCTAGCCGCGGCCCGCCGTCAGGTTTTCATAGAGCGCGAGATAAGCTTTTGCCTGCACTTGCGGCGAATGGATTTCCTCAACCCGTGCGCGGGCGCGGACGCCGCAGTCGCGCAAGCGGTCCTTGTCGGCAAAGGCGGCCATGAAGGCGCCCGCGAGGCCAGGGATATTGCCGGCCGGGGCAAGGAAGCCCGTTTCGCCTTCCTTGACCATGTCCGGGATGCCGCCGACATCGAAACCCACCACGGGGGTGCCGCAACTCATGGATTCCAGCATGGTGTTGGGAAGGTTGTCCTGCTGCGATGGCACCGCGGTCACGTCCGCAGCGCTGTAAAGCGCCGCGACCGTTGTGTCGTCGCCGATGTAGTTCACCATGGCGACCTTGATCGGCGCATCGATGGCGACGTTTGTTTTGTCGCCCACGCCGATCAAAATTATATCCTGATTGCCGGGCACCATGGCGAGCGCTTGGACAAGTTCGCGGAATCCTTTGCGCGCCAAGCTCACTTGATGGGACATGAACAGCACGATGCGCGCCTGCTGCGGCAAACCGAGCGCGGCGCGGGCCGCCATCTTGTCCATGGGTTTGAAAAGGTCGGTCTCTATGCTGTTCGGGATACAGGTACCATCATACTTGCCGAATAGTGCGCTCGACTTGGCGACGCCGACAAGCCAATTGCTGGGCGCGACGATGTGCAATTTTTCCGCGGGCCATTGAGCGAATATGCCCTTCTTTGCGTCAAAGATACGCGCGGTCAGGTCTTCCTCTTCGCGCGAGCCCAGCAGCGGGCACGCGCCGCAGCGCGTGCGGAAGCGTCCACATCCCTGATCGAAATGGCACCCTCCGGTGAAGGGGTTCATGTCGTGCAGGGTCCAGACGACGGGCACGTCTATACGCTCCGGCGTGAAAAACAGGGGATAATCGACGAAGCCCGCAACCCAGTGGAGATTGATGATGTCCGCCCGCGGACGCTGAACGAAGAAGTTTTCGTCGCCGTCCACGCGTTCCTGGCTGAACTGTTCGATATCCGGACTGCGTGTAGCCTTGTAGACGCCGTAGTCGGCGTCGCGTTCGGCTTTGGCTTGCGCGCGATGAGCGACGGCGGCCGCCGACGGATCGGGAATGAATTTGCGCACGGTGTCGTCGCGCGTACGCTTCTCACGCACGAAGTAGGTACTATTTGCCCCAACGGACAGAAGTCCGCGGTGCAGGCGATAGGCGGCGCGCGCCGCGCCGCCTTGCACATCGAGGGTATTGACCTGAAGGATACGCAAAGGTGGCCGTTACTTGAAAGAGCCGTACTGGAACTCTGGACGGTCCACCGGCACTAGGAAGAAGTCCATTTGCCAGAAGCTGCGATCGTGATCGCGGAACAACGGTTCGCCGATATCGATGCAGCGGAAACCCATGTCCTCGAGAAGCTCCAGCATCGCCGGAAACCGCTTTTCGCGCGGACCGAAATTATAGGCCTCGATGACGATGAGGCTGGTGGACTTCAGCGTTTCCGTGCAGCCCTTCAGGATCTCGCGCTCAAAGCCATGTGTGTCGAACTTGAGGAGGAACGGCCCCTGCAGCCCCTTATCCGCGCATTCGCCGTCGACGCTGATTTGCGGCACTCGCACGCCTTTGGGGTCGTCGGCCGAAGTGCCGGCGCCGCCGAAGGGGTCGGGCGAAAACTGGAAATGGCCCACACCTTTCGAGGGACCGGCCGCGGCGATGACATAGCTATAAGCCGGGTCAGCGGAAAGCTGATGCAGCTCGCGTTCCCAATGATGGTTTGCCTCAATCAAATGCGCCTTGGCGTCGGCAAAAACCGTACGCGCCATCTTCGACCATTCGCCCCGCGCGGCGCCAAGATCGATGATGGTCGCAGCCGCCACACCGCGCTTCTTGATGCGCAAAAGCGCATTGCGGTGAGATAGCGTTACTTTCGAAAAACGCTCAGGGTTGGCCTCGGCGAAATCCTTGGCGGATTCCATCAGAGCCCACATCATGCGTTCGGCGGCCGGTTTCGGAATTTCCACGAGCTATCCCCCTAGAACACGAGCCGTTGATTGAGCGCCGTCTTGAGATCGCCGCGCGGCAGAACGTGGAATTGCCGCTCGACCACATGCCAGGAGCTTTGCTCCTGCTCGGGCGCGCGCTTCTCGGCATAAATCCCTGTATAGGTCGCCGCACCTTCGATGGCGCGCGGCGTGTAGTTCAACTTCATGCGCGCCGCGCCGAGCGCGTCCTTGCATTGGTCCACATACTTTTCGCGCTGTCCACGGCTGAGTTGTCCGGCGCTGTGGATACGGAAAGCGCCGAGCGGCGCATCGACGCCGACCAGGGGGGCTTCCGCCATGAAGGCCGTCCAGAGCGCGAAATCGCCCGCGAGCGACTGGCTGCGCAGGGCGGGCTCGCCCACACGTTCCCACAACCCCCGACGGAAGAAGGTGGACTCCTGCTGGATAAAATCGGTGGCGTGCCGGTCACCGGCGCCGCCGAAACCAAAATAGACCCCGTCAAAGAAGGCTTGCTGGGCGTAACCCGGGACCTTGCGCAAGTAACGGATATCGCCGTCGGCATCGATGGCGGCTTGTGTGAGCGTACTGATCCACTGGATCTGAGGCACATCGTTGAAAAGGCGCGTAATTAGATCGAAGGCCCACGGAAACAGGGTATCGTCACTGTTGAGCCACCCCAGAATATCGCCGTCGGTGCGGGCAAACCCCTTGGCGATGGCATCGTACATGCCGCCGTCGGGTTCGGAGACCCAATCGCTGATCAGGCGCTTCTTGGCGTTCAGAAGATCAAGCGTGCCGTCGGTGGAACCGCCATCGACCACGACATACTGGAGATCGAAACGGCCGCGCTGCGCCTCAAGGGAGGCCAGCGTCGCGGCCAGCGTCGCGGCGCGGTTGAAGGTCGGCGTGACAAGAGAGATTTTTGCCGCCATCACGCGCGCTCCAGCGCCTTGCGCATGATATCGGCGAACCAGACAGCTCGCGCCGAACGGGAGTGCTCGCGCATACAGCGTTCCTGGCCCCGGCGCGCGATCTCGTCGGCGCGCTCGGGCATCGCGAGATAATAATTGATCTTGGAGAACAGTTCCTGCGGCGTGCGGAAAGTCTCGATCTCCTCGCCCGGCTCGAAGAAATTCACGAGTTCCGGGTGATGGGTAGTGAGAAGGAAGGCGCCGGCGCCGGTCGCCTCGATCAGGCGCATGTTGGGAGGCTGGCCGTCGAAGGCGTCGACATCGATGTTCACCAGAACGCGGCCGCTGCGGATCGTGCGCAGCATTTCGACGCCCCAGCGGGCGCCCTTGTTGATCTGCTGGGCATAGGCGGACAAGGGCTGCGGGCGAGGCGTAAAGAGGCCGACCGAGAAGACCGGCGTTTCCTGACTCATCTCCAGGATCATGTTGATGAGCTGAATGCGGCGCAAATGCTGCGTGGTGACCGAGCCGGAAATCACAACGTCGTATTTGATCTCGCGCGGCTCGCGCAGGACCGGCGAGTCATCCGGAAACCCTGGATGGAAACGCTCGACGTGTTTCGCGCCCTTGGACGCCGCTTCTCCAAACATGCGGTCGAAGCTGGTAAGGATCAGGTCATAAGCCGACAAGTCCGATCCCTGCGGAAGCGGAAAGCCGCGCCAGCCGGCGACCACCGGCGGACGCTTCTCCACGGACTTGAAGAAGCCCGTATGAAACGTGACGACATCGTTGGTGTAAAAAACATCCGGCGCGAAGTCATGGATCTGGCGCAAGGTGGCGAAGGCGGAGTCCACCTTCTCGCCAACCTGATAGCCGTTCTCGCGCAGCCAGGCGCGCTGGGTGAACGGATTGTTGGCGATAACGTTGAGAGTCTCGAACCCGTGCAGCTTGAGCGGACGCGTCCAAATGTGGGTGCCGGAGAACTCGTCGTCGAGCAGCGCGTCCATCTGCGCCGCATACGGCGCGTTCTCGAGGTGCGGGCGCGCCGCATAGAAGTCCATCAGGTAGTCGGGATAGAAGGTGTTGACCTGAAGGAAACGAGTCACGGGGACGCCTCAGCTGGGCCGTGGAAATGCGGATGAGCGCCGCCCGGCTCCCGGGCAACGCCGCGACTCATATATAATTAACTAAAGGTGTCTAAACGATTAATCGCCCTCAACCTGCCCGAAATGCGCGCGGATGCTGACGAAGCACCTTCTCGATATCACGACCAACCTGACGCAAGCGCTGGCAAGCTGGCCGCGGCGCAAACCCGGCATGTTCATGGTCGGCACGCGTGTCATCCACTATGCCGATTTTCACAGTTTCTATCACCAAACGCGCCAGATCTTCGGCCAGCGCCTGTACAATTTCCGCACCGAGAACCCGGCGCCCATGATCCTGGACTGCGGCGCGCATATCGGACTTGCGTCGCTGTTCTTCAAGGATCGATTTCCCGCCGCGCGCATCACGGCGTTCGAAGCCGACGCGGCGCTGGCGGAAACGTGCCGCGAGAACTTCGCCTCCTTTAGCCTGCCTGATATCGAGGTGATCGCCGCCGCGGTATGGACCCATGACAATGGCGTCAGCTTCGCGCAAAGCAGCGACGACGCCGGTCATGTGACGGAGAATCAGCAGGATGCCGTGAAGGTCCCTTCGGTGCGCTTGCGATCCTATCTGAATACGCCGGTCGATCTTTTGAAGCTGGATGTGGAAGGCGCGGAGTTCGCGCTGATCGAGGATTGCGGCGAAACCCTGAAAAACGCGCGTAATATCGTGATGGAAGTGCACGCCATGGACGGCGGACCGGTGAAAATCGGGCGCATGCTGGCGCAACTCGAAGAACTCGGCTTCCGTTACGTGCTGGGCGACCTGCATCAGGCGACGTGGCTACCCGCGCATACGAACCCGCCGTTCGAATTCTGCCGTACGGAAAAATTCATCCTGACCGTATTCGCGTGGCAAGAGTGACGGGGCCGGCCCTTACGCTTACCGATCGGACGGGCGGCGCCAGCATCCAGCTCGATGCGGCGACCGGCGAGGTTTCACTGAAATATGCTCCGCACGGAGAATCGCTGCGATTTGCCGCGACAATCAACACGCAGCACGCGCGCGAGGCCGTGAGCCTGCTCTGCGCGGGCGGCGCCATGCCCGACAGCGCCAGACCCGCGGCGATGGCGGCGCGTCTCGCGCGGCTTCCAGCGCGGGCCGAGAGCGCGGCGCGCGTAGTGGGACGCCGCCTCCAGCAACTCCTGGAGTGGCTTGCCACATCCAAGGAAGATACGAACTACACTTACGACCTTACGCCGCTCAATCTTGCCCACTTGGCGGCAACGGTGTCTGTCGTAACCGGGCGGCCCGCCGCCGAGATTCAAAACTACTTGGCCGAGCCCGCCGCCGATCCCGGCCTCGCGGCGCACTATGCGCAAACCCTTGCACGCTTGCCGCCCGAGATGGCGGCCCTCGCCGACCCGACGCCGCGGTGGGCCCGGCGCCTTGGATGGTACGCCGCCGTGCGCGCGTTGAAGCCGCGGCTCGTGATAGAGACCGGTATCGATAAAGGACACGGCGCGCTGATTTTGTGCGCGGCGCTGAAGCGCAATGCGAGCGAGGGACACGAAGGCCGCTATCTAGGAACCGACATCAATCCCAACGCCGGTTACCTTCTCAACGGGGCCTATGCGATGCACGGCGACATCATGGTCGGCGATTCGATCGCCTCCTTGCGCACGCTCAGCCAGCCGATCGACTTGTTCATCAACGACAGCGATCACAGCGCGGACTACGAGTACAACGAGTACAAAGCGATCGCGCCCCTCCTGCATGAACGCAGCGTCATCCTTGGCGATAATTCGCATGCGACGGACAAATTGACGCGTTTCGCGGACGAGACCGGACGCCGTTTCCTGTTCTTCCGGGAAGAACCGGATCGTCACTGGTACGCAGGCGCCGGAATCGGCTTCGCCTTCACCTAAGTCGGCGCGGCCGCGAGCAACTTGTCGGCCGTATGAACGCAAAGACCCACGATATTGGTGTAGGAGCCGTTGATCCACGGCACGAACGAACCCGCGTGTCCCTGGATGCCGTAGGCGCCGGCTTTGCCGCGCCATTCATCTGTCTTGATATAGGCATCAACCTCGGCGTCACTGAGGCGCTTAAACATGACTTGTGTCATCACGATGCGCGACGTGAGTTTTCCGTTAGGGGCCACGACGGCAATACCGCCATAGACGCGGTGGCGGCGACCCGAGAGCAGCGCGAGAATTTGGCGCGCGCGCTTTTCGTCTTCGGTCTTATCGAGGATACGGCGGCCGCAGCCGACAACGGTGTCGGCTGCAAGAATAAGCGCGCCCGGGTGGACCGCAGCGGCGGCTTTTGCCTTCGCGACACATAGACGCCCGGCGAGTTCGCGCGGCGTTTCGTCCTTAAGCGGCGTTTCATCGACGTCGCACGGTGAAACGAGATCCGGCTCACGGCCGATCGTGGCGAGAAGCTGAAGCCGGCGTGGGCTTGCCGAAGCGAGAATGAAGCGTGAGGTCATGCGCCCGCAATGTGCGAACGGGCCTCTGTTTGGTCAAGATTAATCGTCCTCGCGCGGGAAGAGCTCGAGAATCTTGTCGCGGATCTGATCCCGGACCTGCCGATAAGCGGCCAGACGCGCGGAGCGATTGCCCTCAGCGCGGGTCGGATCGGGGATGTCCCAGGTCCGCACCTCGCAGTGGGTATATCGGGTGAGGTCTTCGGCACGGGCTTTAGCCGGCAGAGACAGCGCTATCACGAGTTCGAAAGCGTCGGCTTCCAGACTGCTTAGGGTTTTGGGTTGATGGCGCGACATGTCGACGCCGATCTCGCGCATGACCTCGATCATGAAAGGATCATGGCCGCCCTGCTGCACGCCCGCGGAGTCCACGAATACGCGGCGGCCGTGGAAGCGCTTGAGGATGCCCTCGGCCATGGGCGAGCGGACCTGATTGAGGTTGCAGCAAAAGAGGACGGCGGACGGGAGGATTTGCATACCGCTAACCCCGCATGTGGAGAATGCAGAGGAGGGTGAAGAAGCGGCGCGAGGTGTTGTGGTCGAGATCGACGTGTTCGCGCAAACGTTCTTCAAGCATCTGTGCGCCTTCGTTGTGAAGCGCGCGGCGGCCCATGTCGATGGCCTCGATCTGCGAGGGTGACGAGGTCTTGATGGCGTCGAAGTAGCTTTCGCAGACAAGAAAGTAGTCCTTGATCACCATGCGGAAAGGCCGGATGGGCATCACGACTTCCTTTTGCGGCGCACCTTCCGTGTCGCGCACGTCGAAGACGAGGCGGTCCTCGCGCAAGGCCAGATGCAGGTGATAGGGACCAGGACAGGTCCCCTCGCCTTTCAGACAGAATATATTTTCCTCGAGCAGATCGAAGAGCGCGACTTCACGCTCGTGCTCGACCTCGGGGCGGCGGCGCAGGAAGGAGCGCTCGTCCAATTCGATGCGGACGATGGAGCGCGGGCGTTGTCCCGTGCTCTCGGTCACGTATCAACCGCCGCTGGTGATGCGTTCGACGTGAGCGCCGCACGCGCCGAGCTTTTCTTCGAGGCGTTCGTAGCCGCGGTCAAGGTGATAGACGCGGTTGACCAGCGTTTCGCCTTCGGCGGCAAGGCCGGCGAGGATAAGCGAGACTGACGCACGCAGGTCCGTGGCCATCACCGGCGCGCCGGATAGCTTCTTGCGGCCGCGTACGATGGCCGACGAGCCGTGCACGTTCACTTCCGCACCGAAGCGCGTCAATTCGGGCACGTGCATGAAGCGGTTCTCGAAGATGGTCTCGGTGATCATGGAAGCGCCGTTGGCGGTGGCCATAAGCGCCATCCACTGCGCCTGCATGTCGGTCGGGAACCCCGGATAGGGTTCGGTCATGACATCGACGCCGATCAGATCGTTCTGTCCTGCCGAGACTGTCACGCTGTTGTCGCCCGGCTCAACGGTGACGCCGGCCTGACGCATGGCGGCGAACACCGAGTCCAGAAGTTCATAGCGCGTGCCGGTGAGCTTCACCTTGCCGCGCGTGATCGCCGCGGCGATGGCATAGGTGCCGGTTTCGATACGGTCCGCGATGACGGGCACGCGCGCGGCGCGCAAGGACGAGACGCCGCGAATGCGCAATGTGCCGGTGCCGATGCCGCTGATGTCCGCACCCATGGCGTTGAGACATTCGGCGAGATTAGAGATTTCAGGCTCGCGCGCGGCGTTTTCGAGCACGGTATCGCCCTTGGCCAGCGTGGCGGCCATGAGGAGATTCTCGGTGCCGCCCACGGTTACCTTGGGGAACAGGATGTTGGCGCCCTTGAGGCCGCCGGGCGCCGTCGCGTGGATATAGCCGGACTGCACTTCGATCTTCGCGCCAAGCGTTTCGAGCGCTTTCAAGTGAAGATCGACCGGACGCGTACCGATGGCGCAACCGCCGGGCAACGAAACCTTCGCTTCGCCCATGCGCGCGACCAGCGGGCCCAGCACAAGGACCGAGGCGCGCATGCGGCGCACGAGATCATAGGGCGCGGTTAGGCTTGTGATCTTATCGGCGGTCAGGGTCATCGTGCGGCCGGTGGGCCCGGCTTCGGCGATGTTGCTGCCCGCGCCGAAGTCGGAGCGGTCGATTCGCACGCCGTGCTGGCGCAAAAGATTCGCCATGGTCCCGATATCGGCGAGCTCGGGCATGTTGGTGAGGGTCAGCGGCTGATCGGTGAGCAACGCGGCCGCCATCAAGGGCAGTGCGGCATTCTTGGCGCCGCCGATGACGATCTCGCCGTGGAGAGGTTTGCCCCCGAGGATACGGATGGAGTCCAATGGATGTGCTTTCTATGTGAGCTTAAAGGCGCGGGAGGGTGACGCCCTTCTGGCCTTGGTATTTGCCTTTTCGGTCGGCGTAGGATGTTTCACACACGCTGTCCGCCTTCAGGAAGATGAACTGCGCGGCGCCTTCATTGGCGTAGATTTTGGCCGGAAGTGTGGTGGTGTTGGAGAATTCCAGGGTGACGTGGCCTTCCCACTCGGGCTCGAGCGGTGTGACGTTCACGATGATGCCGCAGCGCGCATAAGTGGACTTGCCGAGGCAGATCACCAGAGTGTCGCGCGGGATCTTGAAGTACTCGACGGTGCGCGCGAGGGCGAAGCTGTTGGGCGGAATGACACAGACGTCGGTGTCGCGGTCGACGAAGCCCGCGTTGGAGAAGTCCTTGGGGTCGACCACGGCGGAATCGACGTTGGTGAATATCTTGAACTCGCGTGACACGCGCGCGTCGTAGCCATAGGACGAGACACCGTACGAGATGATGCCTTCGCGGTGCTGGCGGTCGGCGAACGGCGTGATCATGCCATGTTCCGTGGCCATCTTACGGATCCAGGTATCGGGCAGTACGGACATGCAAAGGGGTCCTAAAGGCGAATAATGCGGATGGTGGTCCGCTTGTAGCTTACGGGGCGGGAGCCCTCAAGTTAGTGGGCAAGTTAACGGCCTTCTTCGGATTTAGGCTCGGTTTTGACGTCGCGGGCGCGTTCTTGCGCTTTGCGGCGCTTGAGGTTCTCGCGCAGGGCCGCGGCGAGGCGGTCCTTGGCGGCGTCCGAGTTGGGCTTTTCCTGAGGCTTGCCGGGCCGGGACGGGTCGCGGGTGGTCATGGGCGGTTTTCCCCGAGTTGCGGGATATCGCAGTAAAATCAGGCGATAAGACCTATATGACGGTTGCTTGCGCCGCCAGAGGGCTTGTGGCATGTTCCGCGCCGCTTTGGAGGCCCCGCACCTCGTGCCGGGACCGCCGCAGATGGTCTTGCTGCCGTAGCTCAGTGGTAGAGCACCCCCTTGGTAAGGGGGAGGTCGATAGTTCAATCCTATTCGGCAGCACCATTTGCCCCCATAGGGGCCACCTAGCTCACAATCCGATACACAGGCTTGTATTCGCCGGACAGCTTCATGCGGTTCTGGGCAATAAACTGCGCAAGCAGGTCGTCCAAAGGCTCGACCAGCGCGCGGTCGCCGTGGACCTCGAAGGGGCCCTTCTCCTCGATCTGACGGATGCCGTTTTCCTTCACGTTGCCGGCGACGAGCGCCGAGAACAGGCGCCGGAGCGCCACGGCGCGCTCGTACACCGGGCGATCGAGATGCAGATCAAGGCCCGCCACCGATTCATGGGTGACGTTGAATGGATGCTGGAAACCTTCCGGGATCTTAAGGTTCCAATTGAAGTTGAACGCCTCGCCGACCTTTTTGCGGTGGGCGAGGACCTCGGCGAAGCCGCGCACCATGGCGCGGCCGACCTCGGCTTCGTCATCGACGATGATCTGGTAGCGTTTGCGCGCGTCCGGCCCGAGCGTGAGGGCGATGAACTCATCGATACGCTGGAAATAGGCGGCTGCCGACTTGGGGCCGGTGAAGATCAGCGGCATGGGTTCTTCGGCATTGGCGGGATCGAGCAAAGTGCCGAGAAGGAAAAGGATCTCCTCCATGGTTCCGACGCCGCCCGGGAAGATGACGATGCCGTGTCCGAGGCGGATGAAGGCCTCCAGGCGCTTTTCGATATCCGGCATGATGACGAGCTGGTTGACGATGGGATTCGGCGGCTCCGCCGCCACGATGCCGGGCTCCGTCAAACCAATGTAGCAGCCGGTTTTGATGCGTTGCTTGGCGTGACCGATGTTGGCGCCCTTCATGGGGCCTTTCATGGCGCCGGGACCGCATCCCGTGCAGACATTCAGCCCCCGCAAGCCGAGTTCATACCCCACGCGCTTCGTGTACTCGTATTCCTCGCGGCTGATGGAATGGCCGCCCCAGCAAACCACGAGATCCGGCTTGTTCTGCGCGCCGAGCACACGCGCGTTCCGGAGGATATGGAAAACGGCGTTGGTGATGCTTTCGGGTTGGGAAAGATTGAACCGTCCGCTCTCAACCACTTCGTTGGAGATGTAGACGATGTCGCGTAGCACCGCGAACAGGAGCTCCTTCACGCCGCGGATCATCTCGCCATCGACGAATGCGATGGCGGGGGCGTTGATGACCTCCAGCTCGATGCCGAATGATTTTTGGATGATCTTGAGTTCGAAGTCGTGGAACTTCTCGAACAGCTCGCGGGCGTCGTCGCTGATGCTGCCGGCGTTCAGGACCGCGAGAGCGCACCTTCTGAGCAGCGGATAGAGACCGCCCTGCCCGCGATCGAGCAGCTTGGCGACTTCTTCGTGGCTGAGGGTTTCAAGGCTGCCGCGGGGGGCAACCCGGGCATCGACGAATTCGCCGGAGGCGGGGACTGTCGCCTTGGCCGTGACGGTATCGTCGAGGGCGGCGTCGTGGAGCGGAACTTGGAAGGATTCTTTCGACATGACCATTTTTAGCTTGTTTCCTGCGGAGGTAGTGAACTTTTTCAGGATCGCCACGTTACGTTGACATGAAACCGATCTGCCGTGCCCTCATCTGGACCGCCGCCCGCGTTCCTCTTCGCCCCCTGACGGTCGCTCTTCTGGGCCTGGCCCTTAAAGGATGGCCGGAAAGCCGCCGCGCCTAAAGGGCGTATCCTAGAAATTTTATCCTCTTAAGCTTCACAGAGGCCCGCAAAACCCTTTATAGGTGCGGCCCATGAAGCCCACCAACAGTGTCCTGTCCGGCCTGCCCACCACTGTCTTTACAGTGATGTCGGCGCTGGCCACCGAACATAACGCCCTGAACCTCGGCCAGGGCTTTTCCGACGACAACGGCCCCGACGACGTGCGCGCGAAAGCCGCCGAGGCCATGGAGAAGTCCAACCAGTATCCGCCGATGATGGGCCTGCCCGAACTGCGCAAAGCGGTGGCGGCCAACGGGAAGCGGTTCTTCAACGTCGATGTGGACTGGACCGAGGTGATGGTGACCTCGGGCGGAACGGAATCGCTGGCCGCGTGTCTCTTGGGCCTGATCGAGCCGGGCGACGAAGTCATCGTGTTCGAGCCGTTCTACGACTCTTACCTGCCGATGATCCGCCGCGCCGGAGGCATCCCCAAGATCGTGCGGCTGATGCCGCCGCAGTGGGAGTTGCCGCGCGAAGCGCTGGCGGCGGCCTTCAGCGCCAAGACCAAGCTGATGATCCTCAATACGCCGATGAACCCGTGCAGTAAGGTGTTCCGCCGGGATGAATTGGATTTCATCGCCGACCTCGCGCAGAAGCACGACATCTATGTCATCTGCGACGAGGTCTATGACCATCTTGTCTATGATGGACAGAAACACATCTCGCTGATCACCCTACCCGGCATGCGCGAGCGTTGCCTGCGCCTGGGTTCGGCGGGCAAGACCTTCTCGCTGACCGGATGGAAAGTCGGTTACGTGAGCGCATGCCCCGCGCTGCTCGGACCCGTTTCAAAGGCGCATCAGTTCTTGACCTTCACCACGCCGCCGAATTTGCAGTGGGCCGTTGCGTATGGGTTGGAGAAGGACGACGCCTATTTCCATGGCTATCGCGATTCACTGCAACGCCGCCGCGATTTGTTGTCGTCGGGATTGTCGCAGATCGGATTCAAGGTGCTGCCGTCGCAAGGCACGATCTTTATAACAGTCGACGTCGGAAATTTCGGCTTCAAGGGCGACGACGTGGCGTTCTGTCATGATATGACGGTGAAAGCCGGCGTGACGGCGATTCCGGTCAGCGCATTTTATGAGGGCCAAGGCCCCGATCATTTTGTACGCTTCGCTTTCTGCAAGAAGGAATCGTATCTCGAGGCTGCGCTTGAGCGCCTCGCTAAATACTACAAGCGATAAGGAACAACCTTAAGGAATGCCCCACGAGACACCGCTGATCGCAACCATCGTCGTCGGGCTCGTACTGGCGTTCATCTTCGGTGCCATCGCCAACCGCTTCCGCATATCGCCCCTTGTCGGATACCTCCTCGCCGGTATCGCCGTCGGCCCGCAGACGCCGGGTTTTGTCGCGGACGCCTCGCTCGCCCATGAGCTGGCTGAGATCGGCGTTATTCTTCTGATGTTCGGGGTCGGGCTGCACTTCTCACTGAAAGAACTATTGTCGGTGCGCGCCATCGCGATCCCCGGCGCTGTCGTGCAGATCGCAATCGCCACACTGTTGGGCATGGGGCTGGCCGCCGCGATGGGCTGGAGCCTTGGCGCGGGCGTCGTGTTCGGTCTCGCGCTGTCGGTTGCGAGCACGGTGGTCTTGCTGCGTGCGCTGCAAGAACGCCATTTGATCTCGACCCCGCAGGGCCACATCGCGGTTGGGTGGCTGATCGTCGAGGACCTCGCGATGGTCATGACGCTTGTGCTGTTGCCGCCTTTCGCCGGGCTCCTGGGCGGCGCGGCGGACACAGGCGCGGGTGCCGTGAGCGCGGGGGACATCTTCCTCGCGATCGGCGTGACCCTGCTCAAGGTAGGCGCCTTCGTCGCGGTGATGGTGATCGGAGGCCGGAGGATCATCCCGTGGATTCTGCATCACATCGCGCATACGGGCTCGCGTGAGTTGTTCCGCTTGTCCGTGCTCGCCATCGCGCTCGGCACCGCTTACGGCGCCGCGGTGCTGTTCGGCGTGTCGTTTGCGCTTGGCGCATTTTTCGCCGGCATGATGATGAGCGAGTCCGAGCTCAGTCAGCAGGCGGCCAACGAAACGCTTCCGCTCCGCGACGCTTTCGCGGTCTTGTTTTTTGTCGCCGTGGGAATGCTGTTCAATCCCATGATCCTGGTCGAGCAAGCATTGCCCCTCACGGCCACTGTCTTGATCATCATCGTCGGCAAGTCGGCGGCGGCGCTGGGAATCGTGTTGCTGTTCAAGCGCCCGTTGGACACAGCGCTGATGATTTCCGCGAGTCTCGCGCAGATTGGTGAGTTCTCATTCATCCTAGCGACACTTGGTGTCGATCTGGGATTGCTGCCCACGGAAGGACGCGACCTCATCCTCGGCGGCGCGATTATCTCCATCCTGCTCAACCCATTCATATTCGGCCTGATTAATCGCTTCGGTCCAAGGCTGCGCACGGCGTTTCCAGCGGCGCTAACGCCCGAAGCCGTTCCCGCGCCGCCCCCGGCGGCGCCTCAGGCGCATGCCGTGGTTGTCGGCTACGGCCGTGTGGGGAGCGTGATCGGCGAAGCGCTGCGCGAACGTGCGCGGCCTTTCGTCGTGATCGAAGAAAAGCGGGAGATCGTCACGGCGCTCGAAGACGAGGGCATCACCGTGGTGACCGGTCCGCGACCGCCCGCGGAACTCATGACAAGCGCGCGCGTTGCTGATGCGACGGCGGTGTTCGTCGCGGTCCCTAACTGCTTCGAGGCCGGACAATTCGTGGAGCAGGCGCGGAAGGCGAACCCGGATGTGCTGATCGTTGCGCGCGCACACTTGGACGCGGAAGTAGATTATCTGCAACGCCTGGGCGCCAACGTAACCATCATGGGTGAGCGCGAGATTGGCCGCGCCATGGTTGAACAGGCGACAGTGCACCGAAAGAGGAACGAGAGATCGCACTAGAAGCAACGAAATACATTTCCCGCATTGCGCGAAGCGGGGCGTTTGTTGATGCAAGGCAGTCTCATTATGATAAGGACATAGCCCTTCCTCTTTTGTCCCGCCGCAATGAACCGTGAACCGATCTCCCCGCCAGCCCCGCACGGCTGGTCCGGCAAGGTGTTAGCCGGGCTGGCGATTTTCGCGCTGGCCGAATGGCCCGCGAACGCTTTGGCGCAAGTCGAGGCGCCCCCCTCGGACACGAACTTCTACGTTCTTTATGGAATCGGCGCGCTCACCCTGGTGATCCTCGGCTTCATGCTGGCGCGCGTCGGCCGCGGCCGCGAAATCACAACCGCGGCCGATAAGCTGACAGCCGAAACCGCTGATCGCGTCGCGGCGGAAACCGGACGGCGTGAAAGCGACGAAAACTTCCTTCGGTTTGTCGAGCGCGTGACCGACTACGCCATCTACATGCTCGATCCGACCGGCCATGTGACCACATGGAATGCAGGCGCCGAGCGCATCAAGGGCTACACGGCCGCTGAAATCCTTGGCCGGCACTTCTCGTGCTTCTACACGCCCGAAGATCAGGCGGCGGGTCTGCCGGCAAAGGTGCTTGCGACCGCCGAACGTGAAGGCCGCTATGAGGCCGAAGCCACCACCCGCATACGCAAGGACGGCAGCCGCTTCCACGCGAGTATCGTGATCGACAGACTCGTGGACACGTCCGGCAAACTGCTGGGCTACGCCAAGATCACGCGTGACGTGACCGAGCGCGTCGAACAGCAGAGGGCGCTGGAAGAAGCACGCGCGGCATTGGGTCAGGCGCAGAAGATGGAAGCCATCGGCCACCTGACCGGCGGCATCGCGCACGATTTCAACAACATGCTGGCCGTGATCATCGGCGCGCTGAACATGATCCAGCGCCGCATCGGGCGCGGCGACTACAATGTCGAACCCTTGGTGCAAGCCGCCGTGGAAGGAGCGATGCGCGGCGCCTCGCTCACGCAGCGCCTGCTGGCATTCGCGCGCAAGCAAGTGCTGGAGCCGCGCGTGGTGGACGCCAACAAACTGGTGGGCGGCATGTCGGACCTTATCCGCCGCGCGCTCGGCGAGACGATCCAGACCGAGATCGTCACCGAAGGCGGACTGTGGCGCATCTACGCGGATGCGCATCAACTTGAGACCGCGATCATCAATCTGGTCGTCAACGCGCGCGACGCCATGGCGGACGGCGGCAAGCTGACCGTGGAAACCTCCAACGCGGCGATCTCGGACGCTTACGGACGTCAGCACGGAATCGAGCCCGGTCAGTATGTGGCGATCTGCGTGACCGATACCGGCGCGGGCATGGCGCCGGAGATCGTGGACAAGGTCTTCGACCCGTTTTTCACCACCAAGAAGACCGGGACGGGGCTGGGCCTCAGTATGGTCTACGGCTTCGTGAAGCAATCGGGCGGCCATGTGAAGATCTACTCGGAGCAGGGTCACGGCACGACCCTGAAGATCTACCTGCCCCGCTATTTCGGTCCGAAGGAAGAGCAGAGAGACATCGCGCCCGCTGCCGCCCCAAACGCGAAAGGCGAAACGATTCTGGTGGTCGAGGACGAAGCGGCCGTGCGCAAACTGACAGTCCAAAGCCTTGTCGACCTTGGATATAAGGTCGTGGAAGCCGACGGCGGCGAGAAGGCTCTCGCCCTGCTCGAGGCACATCCGGAGGTTTCATTGCTGTTCACCGACGTAGTGATGCCGCATATGAACGGCCATCAGCTGGCCCAGGAAGCATTAAAGCGCAAACCCGGCCTCAAAATCCTCTATACGACCGGCTACACCCGCAACGCAGTCGTGCATAATGGGGTACTGGACCCGGGCGTGAAGCTGCTGCACAAACCGTTTACGCTCGAGGCCCTGGCGCACGCTATAAGACGCGCCATTGATTCAAACTAAGTGGGCGATTCGACCTCAACGGACCCATGAACAGCCTCGCGCCGCGCACACTCACTTCAGCCTCAGACCTCGCCGCGGCCGGACTCATCGCGGAGAAGGAGACGGCCGATGTTGCGCGCGTGACTGCGCGTTACGCCGTGGCCATTCCGCCGACAATCCATGACCTGCTGCGCGCTTCCGCACACGCCCCGGCGCTCATGCGCCAGTTCGTACCGACGGTCAACGAACTGACGCGGGTGGAGGGCGAGAACGACGATCCCATCGGCGATCACGCGCACAGCCCGGTCAAAGGCATCGTGCACCGCTATCCCGACCGCGCGCTTCTGCTGCCGACGCTAACCTGTGCGGTCTATTGCCGTTTCTGCTTCCGGCGCGAAGATGTCGGCGGCGCCGGTGTGCTGACGCCGGCTGAAATGGACGAGGCGCTTGATTACATCCGCGCGACGCCGGCGATCTGGGAAGTGATCCTGACCGGTGGCGATCCCCTGGTCCTTTCGGCGCGGCGGATCGGTGAGATCGTCCGCGCGCTCGACGATATCGCCCATGTGCAAGTGATCCGCGTCCACACGCGTGTGCCCGTGGCGGCGCCGGAGCGTATCGACGCCGGCTTGATCGAAGCGCTGAAGTCCACGGGCAAAGCCGTCTATGTCGCGATCCATTGCAATCACGCCGACGAACTGACCCCCGCGATGCGCGCGGCCTGCGGACGCCTGAGTGACGCGGGCATTTCGCTTCTGGGACAGACGGTGTTGCTGCGGGGTGTGAACGATACGCCGGAAGCGCTTGAGGCCGTGATGCGCGGCTTGGTCGCTGCCCGCATCAAACCCTACTATCTGCACCAGCTGGATTACGCGCCGGGCACCAGTCAGTTCCGCGTTCCCGTCGATGAAGGGCGCGCGTTGGTGAAATCCTTGCGCGGCCGGGTTTCGGGCCTCGCGCAGCCGACTTATATCCTCGACATCCCCGGCGGGGCCGGAAAGGTGCCGCTGACAGGAGGCTATGTCACGCAGGACAATGGATCCTTCGCGATCGAAGATCCGAACGGAACCGTGCACGCTTACCCACCGGCATCGTCGCCCTAGATCGACGACGCCAAATTCAGTGATCTGCGCAGAATAATCCTTTTCTTCTCTTGTAACCGCGGCCCGCCGGGTGGTGATATCGACGCTCCTCGCGCAGGGAGCGCCTCATGGCCCATATCCACCACCAGATCCTCATCGTCGGCGGCGGCGCCGCCGGCGTCACGGTCGCGGCAAGCCTGCTGCGTCACCGGCATGGCGAGAACGTCGACATTGCCATCGTCGAGCCGTCGACAGAGCACTACTACCAACCGGCATTCACTCTGGTGGGCGCGGGCGCTTACGACCTCGGCGCGACGCGCAAGACTGAAGCCGATCTGATCCCGGCCGACGTTTCATGGATCAAGGATGCGGTCACAAGCTTCGCACCCGAGTCCAACACCGTAACGCTCGCGTCGGGACGTACCGTTTCCTACGCTTATCTCGTTGTCTGCCCCGGACTTCAGTTGAACTGGAGCGCGATCAAGGGCCTTCGGGAGTCGCTGAACCATGGCGGCGTGTGCAGCAACTATTCCCCGCAGACCGTGCAATACACGTGGGAATGCCTGCAGGCGCTGAAGCCGGGTGCGAAGGCGCTGTTCACGCAGCCCCCCATGCCAATCAAATGCCCCGGCGCGCCGCAGAAGGCCGCATACATGGCCGCCGACTATCTGAAACGCAAAGGCATCCGTCAGTTCGTGGATGTGAAATTCCTGACGCAGACCCCGGCCATCTTCGGCGTACCGTTCTATGCGCGCGAACTGGTGAAGATCGCCGCTGCGCACGGTATCGATGTGAAATATCAGCACAACCTCGTTGAAGTCGACGGCGCCGCGAAGATGGCAACGTTCGAGATCCTGGCTGGGGATCGACAGGGCCAACGTCTCCAACTGCCATTCGACATGATCCACGTCACACCGCCGCAAAGCGCACCGGATTTCGTGAAAACCAGCCCGCTCGCCAACGCCGCGGGCTTCGTCGACGTACACGCGAACTCGCTGCAGCACGTGAAGTTCAAGAATGTGTTCGGGCTCGGCGATGCCGCTTCGACCGCGAATTCGAAGACCGCCGCCGCGGTCCGCAAGCAAGCGCCCGTCGTCGTGCGGAATCTATTACACCTCATCGGTGGCGGCGCGGTTGAAGAGGCCTACGACGGCTACGCCTCGTGCCCGCTTACCACCGGCTATACCAAGGTGCTGATGGCGGAGTTCATCTACGGCGGCAAACCGACGCCGACACTGCCTTTGAACCCGGCGCGCGAAAACACGGTGAACTGGCTGATTAAGAAGTACGCCTTACCGCGGCTGTATTGGGATTACATGCTGAAGGGCTATGAAGCCTTTCCCGGTCACAACACCGCGTTCGTCGATCCCGGAGCATAGAACTTCTCGCGAAACCCTGGCACTCTGCCGCCCAACGCCAATTGGCTTTGGGAGGGGTCATGAGACGTGTCGCCGTGCTTTCGGTGCTTTCCGCTTTTATCTTCGCTGTCGCCGCCAGCGCCGCGGAAGACGTACCGCCGCCCTGGGCCTATCCGGTCAATCCGCCCGCCGCAAAACCGGCCACGCCCGCGCCGCCGCCCGACACGGCGCCGAAACGCGTTCCCGGTAGCGATGTCGCCCTGACATTGGCCGAGATCCGCGATCTCTCGCGCGGCGTTCCGGACTGGCATCCGGGCGATCACCCGCCGATGCCCGAGGTGGTCGCCAAGGGCCGCGCGGGCGGCGTGCTCGCCTGCGGCTATTGCCATCTTGCCACCGGCATGGGACGGCCCGAGAACTCGAGCCTCGCAGGCCTCCCGGTCGATTACATCGTTCAACAGGTCCGCGACTTCCGCAACGGCACGCGTAAGAGCTCGGTCGCCGCCATGGGCCCACCTGCGAATATGGTCGCGCTGTCCAAGGTCAGCAACGACGAGGAAGTACGCATCGCCGCGGAATACTTCGCCTCGTTGAAGCGCGGACCGTGGATTCGCGTGGTGGAAAGCGACACAGCGCCGAAGACCCGCGTCATCGGTTCCATGCTGGTCGCCGACGGCGACGAAAAGGAACCGATCGGCACACGCATCATCGAAGTGCCTGAAGACCGCGCCCGCACGGAGCTGCGCGATCCACGCGCGGGATTCGTGGCCTATGTTCCGCCCGGCAGCATCAAGAAGGGCGAGACGTATGTGAAAACCGGCGGCGGAAAAAGCGCCGCCTGCACGACCTGCCACGGCGCGGACCTCAAGGGCCTGGGTCCCATCCCGGCGCTCGCGGGGCGTTCACCGAGTTATATCGTGCGCAGCCTTTACGACTTGAGGCACGGTTCGCGCGCGGGTGCTTGGAGCCCGCTGATGAAGGATGCGGTCGCGCCGCTGACCATCGACGACATGGTGAACATCGCCGCCTACGCCTCGTCTCTGGCGCCCTAGTCCTTGTCGCGCGCGGGCATCAGTCCGTGTTTGCGCAAGAGATTGCGGAGCTGATGGTAACCGAGCCCTAAACGTTTCGCGGCCGCACGCTGGTTATGGCGCGCCTCGCGCAGTGCCCGGGTCAGAAGGTCGCTTTCGTAGGACGCAACAGCGGCGCGGAAATCGTCCGGTAGAGCCGCCGGCGCCGCGGGAGCTTCGATCGGCGTGGAGGCGGGCGACGTTGCTGCGGTCACCGACGGCGGGGTCTGCGGCCGGAACGGTGAGGCAAACGGATCGAACACGATGCGGTCAATGGGCTTGTCGCGGTCGAGCCATGAGGCGACTGCGCGTTCGACGACGTTCTTCAGCTCCCGCACATTGCCCGGCCATGCATATTCCTCAAGTGCTGCGAGCGAGCCGGCGCTGAAACCCTGAAAGACCTCCCAGCCAAGATCCGCCGCCATCGCGCGGCCGAAATGTTCGGCGAGCAACGCGATGTCGCCGCTTCGCGCCCGAATGGGCGGCAGCGTCAGCACGTCGAACGCCAGCCGGTCGAGTAAGTCTTCACGGAAGCGGCCCGCGCGCGCTTCGGCCGGAAGATCGCGATTGGTCGCCGCGACCACGCGCACGGACACTGAAATAGTGTCGCTGCCGCCGAGGCGTTCGAATTCCCCGTACTCGATGACCCGCAGCACCTTTTCCTGGACAGCCAGTGGGGCATTGCCGATCTCGTCGAGGAAGAGCGTGCCGCCATCGGCGAGTTCGAACCGGCCGAGGCGGCGTTTGGCGGCCCCTGTAAACGCGCCCGGTTCCACACCGAAGAGTTCGGCTTCAAGCAACGTCTCCGGCAACGCGGCGCAATTGAGCTTCACCAGAGGGCCCGCCCAGCGGCGCGACAGGAAGTGCACGCGCGCCGCCGAAAGCTCCTTCCCGGTTCCGCGCTCGCCGATGATAAGGATGGGGCGATCGAGCGGCGCCACCCGTGAGAGTTGGTCCAAGTGGCCTAAAAAGACCGATGATTCGCCGAGAGGAGCTGGAAGGTTCACAGTTCGCGGTTTCCGCTAAATCGTTATGCGTTTTTCTCACTTATTGTTATTTTTCGCAATGCCGTTCGTATGAAGCTGCAAAAAATACCAATAGATCCAACAAGATACGCTCAAAATTGATCTTGGCACGAGAGTTGCAAAAGTTGGGCCATAGTCACTTCGGAGGACCCAATGGGGATCTTTTCTCGGCTAACGGACATCGTGAACGCCAACATCACCGCCCTGCTCGATCGGGCGGAAGATCCAGCGAAGATGATCCGCCTGATTATTCAGGAAATGGAAGACACGCTGGTCGACGTGCGCTCGGACGCGGCGCGCCTTATCGCGGACCGGAAGGAAATCCGTCGGCGTGTAGGCCGGCTGTCCGACGCGGCCGATGAGTGGACCAAACGCGCCGAATTGGCGGTAAGCAAGGAACGCGAAGACCTGGCGCGCGCCGCGCTGGTTGAACGTTCGAAGGTCGCCGACCTGGTCACGCTTCTGGAACGCGACGATGAAGCCCTGAAGGAGCGGATGCTTGAACTCGACACCGATATCGGCCGTCTGCAGACAAAGCTCGCGGAAGCCAAAGCCAAACAGGCGGGTCTGCTTGCCCGCGCCCAGACGGCCAACGCGCGCTTCGCGGTGCGTGAGCACCTCTACAACGGCCGCGTCGAAAACGCCGTCGCGCGTTTCGATCAGGTTGAGCGAAAGCTGGACGAGATGGAAGGCCGCGTCGAGGCATTCGACCTCGGCGGCGGGAGCGCCACTTTAGCGAATGAAATTGCCTCTCTTGAAGCATCAACGAAGATCGACGACGATCTTGCAAAGCTGAAAGCGGGGATGGGCCTGGGGCAACCGGCGGGAGATAAGAAATGAGCCGCCAGAGACGGAAGTTTTATCTCGATAAGCAGAACGGTAAAATTTTCGGCGTTTGCGCCGGCATCGCCGACTACTTCGATTGGGATGTGACGATCGTCCGCGTACTTTGCGTGGCTGGCACCATCATCGCCGGCGGCTGGCCGATCATCGTCTACCTTGTCGCGGCGTGGATGATCGATAACAAGCCGGCGGGCGGCAGCTATGACGAAATGCGCACCAGCATCGACGATACGCGCCGTGAGGCAGAGCATCGCCGGCCGGGGAATGCGTGGCGCTTCACGGACGTGAAGACGCGCTTCGACCGAGTTGAGGACCGGCTGCGCACGCTCGAAAACGTGGTGACTTCGCGGGAATTCCAGATGGACCGCGAGCTTAGGGGACTGGGGCGCGTTTAGCGCCTGAATAAGGGATACGTGGGTGATGAACTTCAGCGAGCTCGTTCCGCTAGCTCCTTTTGTGATGGTGGTCGCGATCGTATGGATCGTGTTCCACTACCGGAGGCTCAATCGAACCGATAAGGGTGTTTCGGGCGAAGAACAGCAGATGATGGAGCGCATGGTCGGCCTTTTGGAGAAAATGGAAGGCCGCATCGTGACCCTTGAGAAAATCCTCGACGCCGAAGACCCCCGCTGGCGCGAGAAAGTCCCCCCCACCCAGCATTTGTAGGTCTCTTGAGATCTAAAATCGCCAATTCGGCGCGACCTAACAGTTTCGGGCCGAATTCGCATTTTAACTTCTCGCGCCGGATGATAGGGTAGCGTCTCGCGGAAAGGTTGCTTATCTTTCCGACCCAATCTGCGCCCTAGTTGAGACCTCACTTCGCGATGAAAAAGTTCGATAAAGACAAGCTCACGGACGTCGACGTCTATCTTGGCGAACCGAACGAGCAGGTGCGCGAAAGCATGCGCGCGATGATGCGCGGCGAAGGGTTCCGCAAGACGCGCACGTTCGCGCGCATGGACGATCTACTGAACGCCATCAAAGAATCGCCGCCGGACCTTCTGATCGCGGCCGACGACATCGACGCGTCGCTGTTCGACACCATTCGCGACATCCGCCATTTCAAGATCGGCCGTAATCCGTTCATTATGGTGACCCTGATGGTGCGCGCCGAGAGCGACGAAGCGGTGAAGAAAGCGATCATGGCCGGCGCCGACGACGTGATGATCAAGCCGGTTTCACCAGGCAAACTGCTCGAGCGCATCGCCCACATGACGATGAACCGTTTGCCCTTCATCGCCACCACTGATTATGTCGGCCCGGAACGCCGCAAGCCGAACGGTGATCGCCCCTCGAAGATCCGCCAACTCAACGTCGTGAACACGTTCAAAGCCAAGCTCGAAGGCCGCCGCATGTCGCAATCCGAACTCGCGCGTGAGGTCGAAGGCAACATGAACGACGTGATGGCGGCGCGCCTGGATAGCCACGGCTTGAAGCTGGGCTGGATCTGCGGCCTGATCCTCAAGGCGTACGACGAAAAGCAGATCAACAAGGAACTGGAAGAGCGTCTGTTGATTCTGGTGAGCGTACTGGAAGACGCAGCACGCACCGCGCGCGTGCTCGGCGAACCGGAACTCGCGCAGATATGTACGCAGATGGCGCGCGAGGTCGAGGAATTGACCGAGAAGTACGAAAATCCGACGGATCACGCGCTCTCGACGATCCGCAAACTGACCAAAGCGTTTGAATTGGCGAAGATCGCCAAGATGGGCCCGGCTCCGCATCAGCAGACCGACACCGCCGCGGCACAATCCGCTACCGGCTGACGCCTTCCCCCAACCTGATCGGCTGACGTTTACGCCCCCAATCCCCTGGGGGACCATCGAACACGCCCGCGCATGGGGCGCCGCAATTTTTGCAGGCCCCCGCGCTGTCGAGATTCCACTGCGTAATTTCATGCCAGTCACGGCCGACGGCCACCTTGCCGCACCCGTGACAGAACGTGCTGCCGCCCGTCTCGTCGTGAATGTTGCCGGTATAGACGTAGCGCAGCCCAGCCGCGCGCGCGATCTCGCGCGCCCTATGCAGGGTTTCGGCGGGAGTGCACGTCTTATCTCTCATCCGATAGTCCGGATGGAACGCGGTGAAATGGAGCGGGACAGTTTCATCCAGTTCGGTGACCATCCAATCGGCTAAGCGCTTCAATTCCTCAGGTCCATCATTCTCTCCGGGAATCAGAAGCGTGGTCAGCTCAACCCAGCACGGCGTTTCATGATGCGCGTATTTTATCGTGTCGAGGACAGGCGCAAGCTGACCGGTGCAAAGCCGTTCGTAAAAGCCTTCGGTGAATCCCTTAAGGTCGATGTTCGCGGCATCCATGTGCGCGTAAAAATCGCGGCGCGCATCCGGCTTGATGTAACCGGCGGTGACGGCGACCGATTTTAGGCCGAGGGCCCGGCAGGCCTTGGCGGTATCGACGGCGTATTCCATGAAGATGACGGGGTCGTTGTAGGTAAAGGCGACAGAGCGGCAACCCGCTGCGAGCGCCGCCGCGGCGATGCGCTCGGGCGGGGCTTGGTCCATCAGCGTATCCATCTCACGCGATTTTGAGATGTCGTGGTTCTGACAGAACTTGCACGTGAGATTGCAGCCGGCCGTCCCGAAACTTAGGATCGGTGTGCCTGGCAGAAAATGATTGAGCGGTTTCTTCTCGATGGGATCGACACAAAAACCCGACGAGCGTCCATAGGTTGATAGCACCATCGTGTCACCCGCCCGCCCCCGCACGAAGCACAGCCCCCGCTGGCCGTCGTGCAGTTTGCATTCGCGCGGGCACACATCGCACTGCAGCCTGCCGTCGGCGAGCCGCGTCCAATAGCCGACGGACGGCCCCGGTATGGTTTCCGAAGGTCCTTTTTCGCCGGCACCGGCGTTGGGAGCGATTGCGGAGGTCCTATCCATTCATCATATATTGTAGCCGAGCCGCCGTTCCGCGAGGAGGCGCGCCGCACCTTGAAGGAAATTCGTGATGGCTTACGGCACTGCGACGACGCGGCCGGCCGCCCTCGCCGGCACTTTCTATCCGGCCGATCCGGATGATCTGCGCACGACCATCGCGGGCTTTATCGCCCCGGTTAAACCCCAGCGCGACGGTGTACCCAAAGCGCTTATCGTTCCGCACGCGGGCTATACTTATTCCGGCGCCGTCGCCGGAAAAGCCTATGCTCTTTTGAAGGATCGCGGGGCATCCCTTCGCCGGGTCGTGCTTCTTGGCCCCACGCACCGTGTTTACGTACGCGGCCTCGCAGCGCCGATGACGGCATTCTTCGCGACGCCGCTCGGCGATGTAGCGATCGACCGCGCGGGATTGGAGAAATTGAAGGACCTGGCTCAGGTCGTGTTCAACGACGAGGCCCACGCGATGGAACATAGCCTGGAGGTGCAGCTTCCGTTCCTGCAGCGCATCGCACCGAATGCGGCGTTGGTGCCCTTGGCGGTCGGCGACACTACCCCGCGCGCTGTCGGGGACGTGCTTGCGCGATTCTGGGATGACCCGGAAACCCTGATCGTCATCAGTTCCGATCTCAGCCACTTTCACGGCTACGACGACGCCAAACACCGGGACAGCACAACGGCGACCAGCATCGAGCATTTCGCGGGAGAAGAACTCAACGGTGAACGCGCCTGCGGTTTCCTTCCGATCGCCGGCCTTTTGACCCTCGCGAAGAAAGAAGGCGCCCGCATCGAACGCATCGATCTGCGCAATTCCGGCGACACCGCAGGACCGCGCGATCGTGTGGTCGGCTACGGCGCTTGGGCGATTTATGAGGCCGCAGAATGAACGGCCAGGAGATGACCGACAGCGAACTGGCCGAGTCTCACGGCGAGACATTGTGCCGCGTCGCGGCTGACGCCTTGCGTTACGGGCTTGAGCACAACGCCGCGCCGATCCTGGCGGCCTCGAACTTCGCAGCGCCTCTGCGGGCGCCGCGCGCCAGCTTCGTGACGCTGGAGGAAAACGAAGAACTACGCGGGTGTATCGGCTCGGTGGCCGCGCGCCGCGCGCTGGTCGAAGACGTTGCCGAAAATGCCTACGGCGCCGGCTTTCGTGACCCGCGTTTTGCGCCTTTGACCCAAAAGACGCTTGGCCGGCTTTCGGTCGGAATCAGCATCCTTGGCCCCTTCGAAACAATTAGCTGCGCGGACGAAAACGACCTCTTCCGGCAGGCCCGTCCAGGGCTGGACGGTTTCGTCATCACCGCCGCGGGCCACCGAGGCTTATTCCTGCCGCAGGTTTGGGAAACGCTGCCTACGCCGCGGCTATTTTTCGACATGCTGCGAGAAAAAGCAGGCCTTCCCCGGCGTTATTGGTCAACTCAACTTCACATTGAGCGGTTTAAGGTCACTTCTATTCCTAAAAGGTCCGTAAACGATCTCGCAGCGGTTTAAAAACCGCCGGATCAGCTTGCGCCGGTCCCACCAATCGCAGAAGATGCGGAGTCGAAAGCGCCGGATAATCCAGCGCTCTTTCGCTGCAGTGCATCATGGCCAATTTAGATCGTGAAAACCTCAAGAAGGCCACCGTCTACATCGGCGAAACCAATTATTATGAACGCAACAAGCTGCGCGACATGTTTCTCGCGCAGGGATTGAAGCAGGTCGTCTGTCACGCAAACATCGAGAGCCTGCGCGGATTAATCGCGGAAGTGCCGCCCGACCTACTGGTGCTGGCCGACAACTTCGATCCCGCCATTTATGGGCTCGTGCGCGACATCCGATTCCAGAGACTTTCCGATAACCCGTTTATGCTTATCAGCATGTTGGTTTCGGCCAACCGACGTGAGGCCCTCGACCTCGCGATCGAGGCGGGCGTGGACGACATCATCATCAAGCCGGTGGCCGCCGACCGTATTCAAGAACGCCTCAAGCTGGTCACCTTCCACCGTCGGCCCTTCATCGCCGTGGACGGCTACGTTGGCCCGGAGCGTAAAGCCGAAGATCGTGCCGCCGGCGTCAAGCGCTTCCCGGTCGTCAACACGTTGCTCGAAAAGGTCAACGGGCGCGATATGGACAAGCTTGCGCTCAAGGCCGCCGTCGAAGGTTCGCTGCAGAAGGTCCTGCAGGCGCAGCTCGATTCCCAAAGCTTCCGCCTTGGCGAAGTGTGCGAACGCCTGGTGCAGGCGTACGATACGAACATGATTGGCGACGAAGTGCAGACGGATTTGCACACGCTGGCCGGTGTGCTGCGCGATGCATCGAAGGTCGCCGACAAGTTGAAAGACGTGCAGCTTTCACAGCTCTGTCTGTCGCTGGCCGCTAATGTGGACGGCATCGCCGACCACTACGACGATCCGTCATCGGTGGAAATCGACCTGATCCGTAAGGTGACGGCGGCCTTCAGTATGGCGATGAAGTCGCCGGCCCCGCATAACGACGCGAACGTCGCCTAACCCCTTACGGCCACAGCAACGCCCCAAGCGTCCCGAAGCTGCGCTTCGAGGCTTTCCTGGAAAAGGCCCTGCTGACAGGCGCCCCCGGAGCAACGCCTCTTCATGGTCTCGATCACGATCGCCTGATCGCATTCCGAACGCGCCCCCGCGCGCTCGCGCTTACCCCGTGCGTCGATTAATTTTATCGCCGGAAAACAGGAGACGTGCATGACCTTGCACCTTGACCGACGCGACGCGCTTGCAGCTGCCGGAGCGATTGCAATCGGAGCCCTCGCTGGGGGCGGATCGACGGCGCGCGCCGCGGCGGCACAGACCGCTTACGACCCCAAGCCGCTGGGCCTTGATCCAAAATCCATCAAGGGGCTCTCAGAAAAGATCATCACCAGCCACTATGACAATAACTACAAGGGGGCTGTCGTACGATTGAACGCGATCAATGGCGAACTCGCAAAGCTGGACACCGCATCGGCACGAGGTTTCACCCTCAACGGCCTGAAACGTGAGCAACTCATCGCGGCGAATTCCATGATTCTGCATGAGATCCATTTCGCGAGTCTCGGCGCCGGCGGTGAACCAAGCGGAGATTTCGCGAGCGCTATCGCCCGGGATTTTGGAAGTGTAACAGCGTGGCGCAATGAATTTTCCGCGACGGGCAAAGCGCTCGGGGGCGGATCCGGATGGGTGCTGCTGAGTTACTCGCCGCGCCTGGGCAAGCTCATGAACCAATGGGCCGCAGATCACACGATGTCCGTCGCCGACGGCACGCCGATTCTAGCGCTGGATATGTACGAACACGCCTATCACATGGACTATGGCGCCAAGGCGGGCGCATACGTCGACGCTTTCATGAGCGCCATAAACTGGCCGCAAGTCGCCGCAGCCTACAGCATGGCCGCGCGGCGTTGACAGCGGTGTCCGCTTAGGCGTGCCAGTTTGCGACGAGAAACTCGGAAATCTCGGGCTTGATATTGTACCAGCGGGCGTCGTTCTTTGTGGCGTCGATGACGACCAGTTTGTCGTCCATGTTCATGGCCGCCCAGACCTTGTTGCCGACGTACTGGGCGTCGAGATCACCATGGATATAGAACGTGTTCTTATTGATGCGGGCCCAGGCACAGCCAAGCCCCTCAATCGTCTGCGCGATCCGCTCATCTCCCTTCTCCGGGCGGAGAAGTTCAAAAGCGACAAAGATGTTTCGCGGCTGTCCCATCGTGTCCCCGGACGCTTTTACGTCTGTTTTTTAGCACAAGGCCGCTTTTTTCAGAATTTATCCATATAAAATAACTAGTTACGGGTAATTCTGCGAACCTGCAGCCATCACTTTAAGACCGTAGCAGGCGAAAATTGAAGCTTGGTTAAGGCTCTCTTCCCGGGGGTGTGCGCCGGATGCGCCCCCGGTTAGCGTTCCTCCTCCGCGACGCCGGCGAATCACGGCCTTGGGAGGATCATCACAAGGTTGCCGTAATCGCCGGTGTTATTGCTATAAGGTGCGCCGCGACTGGCCCTCCCGGGTCAGTCGCCGTTTTGTACCTTGGGCGGCCCTCGCGGGCTCGCCTCACTTCCATACCTTCAGCCAGCCCACCCGGTTGGCCTGGGGCTTTCTTTCGTCAGGGGGATGAGTTGATGTCCGGCCGCGCTATCACGTTCAAGAAGTTTGGCTCTTACCTCGCGCTGGCAACGGCCGTGTCGTCCCTGACAGTCAAAGTGGCCCATGCGGGCGATCTCACCATATCGACGGCCCGGACCACGCCGGCCTCGACACTCGCCGGCGACGGCAGCGGCCCCGGAAACATCATCGTCGACTCTGCCGGCAGCATCGCGATCTCGGACCCATCGATCATCACGCTGAACAGCAACAACACGATCACCAACCGCGGCACGCTCGACACCAAGGCCGAACAGAACGCCTCGGGCATTCTGGTCGACCTGTCGCAGAACCGTACGGGCAATGTTCAGAACTTTGGCCAGCTTACGGTGCAAGGTCCTCAGCAAGGCAGCGCGCTTTTGAATTCGCCGGTCAACAACGCCGGTATCCGTGTAGCCGGTCCCGGCACGTTCACCGGTTCGGTGATCAACGATGTCGGTGGCGTCATCGGCGTCGCGGGCAACGGCTCAGCCGCTATCGCCATCGAATCCACCCTGATCGGCGATCTGACCAACAACGGCCTGCTCAACGTGGCCAACGCGGATTCCTACGCGATCAAAACAACCGGTCACATCATCGGCAATTTCAATTCCAGCGGCGCTATCACCGCGACAAGCACCAACGGCGTCGGTATCTATATCGGCGGTGGGATCGAGGGCGCGTACGTCCACAGCGGCACGATCACGGCCGGCAATCCGGAACAGATTGTCAGCCCGGACGGCATTCGTATCGAGCGCACGGCGCCGCTGCCCGCCAAAGCCGGTGTATGGGTGGCCTCGAGCCTCACCGACGGCTTCGGCATCTCCGGCAACGGCTACACCATCGCCCAGCAGAGCGTAGACGCGACAGCGGCCGCTGCGCTTCCCATCGACGCCACGATCGACACCTACGGTCCCGGTCCCGCGGTCCTGATTTCACAAGGCGGCCCTGGCGGTCCGCAAAACATCGTCATTGGGCGGCGCGGCGATAATGAATACTCGTTCATCAACCAAGGCATCCTGACCACGTCGGGCGCTATCGCGGGCACCAATGCCGTCACCGTTAATATCGAAGGTCAATCGATCGGCGGCACGATTTTCACGACCACACTGACCAACGGCTTCACGAACGCCGGCGGCGACATCAACACTTATGCCTTGGACGCCACAGCCACCGCTGTGCGTATCGGCAGCTATGCGAACGTGCCCACGATCAACAATAGCGGCGACATCACGGCCATCACGACCGACTCGACGACCAACACCGCTACTGGTGTGGTCGGCACAAAAGGCGGCAGCGCCTACGGCATCGTGATCGAAAGCGGCGCCCAGGTACGCACCTTGCTCAACAGCGGCAAGATCAACGTGACGTCGGATGGCGCGGCCTCCGGTTCGTACGGCATCATTGACCGGTCAGGGTCGGTCGTGACGTTTGGCAACGCCGGCGACATCACGGCCAAGCTCGCCACGGGCAGTACGGGTGAAAGGATCGCCGTCGACTTCCGCGCAAACACCGCGGGCATGGCGTTCAACAACACCGGCAACATCACCGGAGACGTTCTCCTGGGCGGCGGCTACCAGTCGCTGACAATGAGCGGTACGGCCAAAATCGACGGGAACCTGACCTTTCAGTCGGGGGCCTCCAAGAGCGGCACAAGTGTCGTCGACCTCAATGGCGGTGCGATCACCGGCCGTATCAACCTCGGAAACGGTAACGGCGGCATCACCCTCGCCGGCGCGGCGGCCAAGGGCGGCTTCACGATGGGCACCGGCACCCTCGCCAACATCACCGTTTCCTCGTCCGAGCTTTCGCTGCTTTCGGCCGGCCCGCTACGTACCGAAACGGCGCAGTTCATCAACAGCTCCCGCATCAATTTCGACATCTCCGGAAACTCCGGCGCGCCGCTGCTGACCGCTAACGGCAATGTCACCATCTCGGGCAATACCAAGCTCGTCAGCACGATCACCGGCATCCTGGAAGGACGTCAGGTCTACACACTGATCGATGCCGGCACGCTGACCTTGGGCGCCTCGCTTGCCCAGATGTCGGAAGTCCCGGTCTCCTACATGAACAACATCGCGTTCAGTCTGGCGCCGAATGATCCAAGCATCCTGCAGCTGACGGTCGAGCGCCGCTCGGCCGCTGCGCTGGGACTAGGTCCGAACATGACGGCGATTTACGATTCGCTCGCGCCCGCGCTCAATCAAGATTCACCGGTGGCCACCGCTCTTTCAGGCCTTGCGACCCAAAATGAGTTCAACGCCGGCCTCAAGCAACTGATGCCGGACAGCAGCGGCGCCGTCATGCAGACGGCCCTCTCCTCGGCGGACGCCACAAGCGGAATGATCCGCCGGCGTCTCCTCGGCGTCGCCCGCGGCGGTGCGCCGGATCACTCGCGCGGCGATATCGCAAGCTTTTGGGTCCAAGCGTTGGGCAACTATGGGGACCAACAGGGAAAAGGCGAGCAGAACGGTTTCTCGTACTGGGGTCTCGGCATCGCGCTCGGCGCTGACTTCCCGCTTGATCGCAGCGGCAACACGACCGCCGGCGTCAGCTTCGTTGAGTCATGGCACTCGGTGAGCCTGAACGTCTCGACGCATTCGCCGGTGCAGTTCTACAGCACGCAGCTTCACGCCTACGCCCACCACCAAAGCGGCAACGTTTACGTCCAAGGTATGGCGGGCGGCGCATACAACACCTACGACCAGCCGCAACGTGCGGTGAGTTTCGGCGGTCTCGACCGCAAAGCGGTCGGCAAGTGGAGCGGTTTCCAATACAACGGCAGCGTCGAAGCCGGTTATCTGTTCCACAGCGGCCTTTATGAATTTGGACCCTATGGTCGAATCTCGTATTTGAACATCAAGGAGAACGCGTACACCGAAACCGGCGGCGGTACGGGCGTGAATCTCTCTATCGATGACCGCACCGGTGAATCTCTGCGCGGCACGGCGGGTTTTGCGGTCAACCGCAACATCCCATTGTCATACGACAGCTACATCGAAGCTCAGCTGCGCGGCGGCTACACGCGTGAATTCATGAACGATCCCGTGAGCGTTTCAGCGCGCTTCGCGTCCGGCGGCCCGACCTTCGTGAATGTCGGCAATGTGTGGGGCCAAAACCGTATGACCGCGGGCTTCGGCATTGCGCACAAGGATAGCTATTCGTCGGTGAGCCTCGATTACGATGCGGAAGTCGCTTCGGGCTTTCTGTCGCACACCGCTGCGGTGACCATCCGGTTCCGCTTCTGATGAACCGCTTCGCTCTCCTCGCCTGCGTCGGCGCCGCCGCACTCGCCCTTACGAGCTGCGGAGGCGGAAGCGGAGGGGGACGCGGGGGAATGGAGCGAGACGAGAGCATGATTGTGGCGCAACGCGCGGACGGCACAAGCGTCGCCGTGCGCCCCGGACGCGATCCCAACGGTGCATACATTCAGGCGACCGAGTTCAAGGGCAAAGGCGATTGCGCGACGGCTATTAAACTCCTTCGTCCTGTCGCACGGCTTGGCCCCGGGTACGAGAACGCGCAGACCGCGCTGGGCGAGTGCCTCCTGGAAAGCGCCGACACGCGCGAGGAAGGCGTAACCTGGATCACACGCGCCGCCGACGCAGGCTGGCCCGAAGCCCAAGCCTCGCTCGCCTTCCATTTCGGCGGGGACTCGTCGGCCCACAACGGCGAAGAAGCGGCATACTGGCTCGCGCTTTACGACGCCAATCCGGGTAAAGCCCGCGTCGCGTTCCAAGCACCCGATCCGAAGACAATGGGCGCAGTGCGCGCCGCACTGACGGACGCTGAAAAAGCCGCGGGCGTCAAACGTGCAGCCGGTTGGCAACAGAAGCTGTGGATTCCACCGGCGCCTTCAGAATCCGATAACCCGGGCTTGCGGCCCGAAGGGCGCGAGCGCGGCGGATTCCGGGGGCCGCCGCCCCGCTAGAACATGCCCTAGCCCAAGCCCCTGCATTCGCGCTATCACCGGGAACCTTAAGGATTTCCGGACCCGCGAGCGCTTTCATGCCGCTGACGCTTTACAATACGCTGAGCCGCCGCAAGGAGCTCTTCACACCGATCGACCCAAACCGCGTCACCATGTATGTGTGCGGCCCGACGGTTTACAACTACACCCATGTGGGTAACGCGCGGCCTCCCGTCGTATTCGACGTGCTTTACCGCATACTCAAGGACCGCTATCCGCTGGTCGTTTACGCCCGCAACATCACGGATGTGGACGACAAGATTAATACGGCGGCGAAGAATGAAGGCGTGCCCATCGACGTCATTGCCTCGCGATACACCGACATCTGGCACGAAGACATGGATGCCTTCAACGTCCTGCGCCCGTCCATCGAGCCGCACGCGACGCAGCACATCCCCCAGATGCTGCGTATGATCGAAGATCTCATCGCGCGCGGCCACGCCTACGCGGCGGAAGGTCACGTCCTGTTCAATGTGCCCAGTTTCCCGAAATACGGCTCGCTGTCAGGCCGGAACCGCGACGATATGATCGCCGGCGCGCGTGTCGAAGTCGCCCCGTACAAGAAAGACCCCGCCGACTTCGTGTTGTGGAAGCCCTCGACGCCGGACCAACCGGGCTGGGACAGCCCGTGGGGCCGGGGACGGCCCGGCTGGCATATCGAATGCTCGGCGATGATCGACGCGCACCTCGGCGAGAGCATCGACATTCATGGCGGCGGACAGGATTTGATTTTCCCGCACCATGAGAATGAACTGGCGCAGAGCACCTGCGCGCACGGCGGCAAACGGTTCGTCGGCATCTGGATGCATAACGGCTTCCTGACGATGAACCGTGAGAAGATGTCCAAGTCGCTGGGTAACATTATCAGTTCGAACGAAGCCTTGAAGTCGACGCCAGGCGAAGCGCTTCGCTGGGCGCTGCTGTCGGCGCACTACCGTCAGCCGCTGGATTGGTCGGATGACAGCCCCATGCAGGCCAAGAAGACCTTGGACCGCCTATATGGTGCGCTGGACCAGGTGGCCGATATCGAAGAGACAGACGAGGAGCCGCCCGAGGCTTTCGTGGCGGCGCTGGAGGACGATTTGAATACGCCGGCCGCGATGGCGGAGATCTCGGCGTTGGCGCGCGCGCTCAATTCAAGCACGGACGCGGCCGAAAAGGCGAAGCTGAAAGGCCAGTTGCTGGCGGCTGGCGCTATGATGGGCGTGCTGCAGCAAAAACCATCCGACTGGTTCGCCGCCGCGCCAAAAGCGAAATTGGTGGATGTGGCCGAAGTCGAAAAACTGATCGCGGCGCGCAATGAAGCGCGCAAAACGCGCAACTTCGCCGAAGCCGACCGCGTACGCGCCGCTTTGGATGCCCTCGGCGTCCTGATCGAAGACCGTGCCGACGGCACCAAATGGCGGATGAAGGAATGAGCCTCTCGCCCGCCGCCGCCCGCTCCATCGCCATGCTGGAAAAGCTGGTGGCGTTCGATACGGTATCTCGCAATTCCAACCTCGCGTTCATCGGCTTCATTCAGGAGCTGTTGAAAGCGCACGGCGTGGAAAGCCGTCTCGTCTACAACGAAGAAAAGACCAAGGCGAACCTGCTTGCCACCGTCGGGCCAAATGTCGCGGGCGGTATTGTCCTGTCGGGTCACACCGATGTCGTGCCGATCGACGGGCAGGATTGGCACACCGATCCGTTCAGTGTCGTCGCGAAGGACGGCCGCCTCTACGGACGCGGCACGGCAGACATGAAATGCTTCCTCGCCATTGCCCTGGCGGCGCTCGACGATATGAAAGCAGCGCCCCTGAAGACACCGTTGCATTTCGCCTTTTCCTATGACGAGGAAGTAGGATGCGCGGGCGTGCCGTCTCTGATTCGCCTCTTGAACAAGGAGTTGCCCGCACCGCGCGCGGTGATCGTCGGCGAGCCCACCGATATGAAAGTCGTGAGCGCCCATAAAGGCATCACAGGGGTGCGCACAATCGTGACCGGTCATGAATCCCACTCGTCGCAGACCCACAGGGGCGTGAGCGCGGTGATGATCGCCGCCGAACTCATTCAATATCTGCGCGGTATGAGTGAAGAATCCGCCGCAAAAGGCCCGCACAATGGGTTATTCGAGCCGCCGCACTCGACGCTGACCGTGAACGTCATCAATGGCGGCACGGCGATCAACATCATGGCCGGAAGCTGCGAATTCCAATGGGATGTGCGAGCCCTGCCGGAAGACGATCCGGACCGGTACATCCGCCGATTCACGGAACATTGCGCCCGTGAAGTGCTGCCCCGCATGCGCGCCATCGCGCCGAGCTGCAATATCGAAACCATCCCGCGCGCCGGGACGCCCGCGCTGAAACCCGAGCGCGAATCCGAGGCCGAACAATTGTGCCGGATGCTAACCGGCGACAATGTGACGCGTGCCGTCGCATTCGCCGCCGAAGCGGGCCAATTCCAACAGACCGGATTATCGACCGTGATCTGCGGGCCGGGATCGATCTCGCAGGCCCATCAGCCCAATGAATATATCGAGATTTCGCAGGTCGAAGCCGGCACCACATTCATGCTCGACCTGATCCGGCACCTCGCCCGGTAAGTTTTGATTTTGCCGCATTTACTGCGGCGGCCGGCGCCGCTTTCGCCGCAAAACGCCTCGTCTAATTACCGGACTTCCTCATCAAACTCTTACCGGTATCGAACCGAGAGGCAAGGAACTGATAGGTCGCGAGGAGCGCCCGGTCGACCTCCTGACTCCGTACAAGCGCGAGATTCTCCCACTTGGCGATCACGGGATCCCATTCCATCAACAGGAAGTGCAACGTGTCGCGCGCGTGGCGAACAGCCTTCACCACGTAATCAAGCGACATCAGCGCATTCATGATGTCCGCCGTCTCGGCGTCCACATTGTTGAGGATATTGTCCAACTCATTGAGGCCGCGAACCATGAGAAGTTTGACGCGGCTGATATCGGCGGAGCCGCGTATGTCATTGTAGGCTTTTTTCAAACTCTCGACATTGCTTTGGATCTTCTTGAGCTCGCGCGAGCGTTCCCGCAGCGCTTCGATGTAGCAAATCTCGCGCGCCAAAGTTTCGATGAGGTCGAGCACTTTCTCGGTCTCGCCCGGCCCGTAACCGAGCGCGGCGGCAGCCTTGATAAATGCGTCCTTCAGCGCCTTCTTATTCTCGTCGTTGCCGACGATCCCTTTCAGCTCTTCTTGGGTGGTATAGGTGATGGGCTTGCCGCCCATCCAGGAGAGGAGCTGAACCTGGATCCGGTCACGAGCGACCTGCTTGTGCTTGCGCGCGACGGTCCACGATGCCGTACCGTTCAGGATCTCGTTGGGGATCTCGTCGCCCGGGCGGATATCGGGTACATGCCGCAACCCGGCGGCCGCCTGCTCGATAAGCTTGTCGTCGTGACTGCCGTCGGCGATGTGGAAGGTCTTACGCAAGTCCTTCAGTGAGATGTAGCCGAGGCCGGCGCCCATCTCGACGGCGAACATCGGAACCTTGTCCTTGCCCTTCAGGATGAAGCACGCGCCCGGCGCCTGGAATACCTTGGCCTGGAAATCGAAATGGGTATTCCGCAGGGCGCCTTCCTGGGAAGCGCCGGCCGCATCAGCCTTGGAGTCTCGACCCGTCATGGGTGGTCGTGCCGCCTTACTAAATCAACATCCCGCGCGCGGAATGGAGCCTGCCAGGCCGAAGCTCGCGACAAAAGTTGGAGGATAGATGGAACGGGCGGCACCATCCCTCCGGGGGCGTTTCAGGAAATGGAGCGGGTGAAGGGAACCACACCTGCGTCCTAACCCACCGCGCCTCTAGTATTTTTACACAACAGGGCCACCGTTATGGGCCATGTTGTGGTCCCAATTTTCGCATATGACCCTGGACAGGTATA